>NZ_JAAALE010000009.1 GCF_009905735.1 Porphyrobacter sp. SLTP | reverse complement strand
GCCGTCCCCCGCGCCCCTGGCCCCTTCGCCTTTGAGGATCTCGGCTATCTTGAGGACGTCCTCACCGGCGCAGGCTTCTCCGGCATGGACGTCGCCCCCTATGCCGGACTGCAACCCGTCGGCGGGCCCGGCGCAACGCCTGACGAGGCGACCGACTTTGTCCTCGCCTCGATGGCCGTCGGCCGGGTGCTCGCCGAGCAGGGCGCAGGCGTGCGCGATTCGGCGCGGGCTGATCTTGCCGCGATGTTTGCCCGCCATCACCGCGCGGGCGAGGGCGTGATGCTGCCCTGCAAGGTTTGGCTGGTCACTGCATACACCTAGGCGCATGTATCGGGCGGTCAGACGCAATATCCTGTCGCGCTGAACCGTGCGTCAGCTGAGGCGACTTGCGCTAAATCCTAATCTATATCATTTCGGCATCATGACCCTCGCCGAGCCCGACCTTGCCCAGCGCCTGACCGCTGCAGACCGTGCCTTGGCGGCGGGTAGCCTCGTGCAGGCGCGCAATATCCTGGAAGAAGCCGCGCGTTTCGATCCGCCGGTGATGCCGTTCTGGCAGCGTCTCGCCACAGTGCGGAAGATGGCCGGCGCGCCGCTGTTGGCAATCGAGGCGATCGACCGCGCGCTGGCGCTATCGCCGCTCGATTTCGTCAATCTGCTGATGCGGGCGCACCTGCTCGATTCCGCCGGACACCCCGAAGCGGGCGAAGCCTATGGCCGCGCGCTCGCACAGCCGCGCCCGCATCCGCTGCCGCCGATGCTGGTGCAGACGATCATGCGCGCCGAAGCGCTCTGGGCCGAGCATCAACATTCGATGCAGCGCCGGCTCGGCGCAGCGGTTGAGGCGAGCGGTGCCGATCTCACCCCCACTGAGCGCCGCCGGGCCGAACGCTTTGCCACCAACATCGCGCGGACCACGCGCACCTATCATTCCGAGGCAACCCATTTCGCCTACCCCGGTCTGCGGGAGGCCGAATTCCACGACCGCGCGGGCTTCCCCTGGGCGGACGAACTCGAGAGCCTCACCGCCACGATCCGTGCCGAGATGGACCGGGTTGCCAATGCGCCGGACGCGAGCCTCGTGCCTTACGTCAAATACCACGACAGCGAGCCGCTGGCGCAATGGCGCGAGTTGAACCACAACCGAGATTGGACCGCGATCCACCTGATCGAGCGCGGGACCAATGTCGCCGCCAATGCCGCCCATTGCCCCGAAACGATGGCGTTTCTGACGCGGATGGATCAACCCGTCATCCCGGGATGCGGGGCCAATGCGATGTTCTCGCTGCTCGCCCCGCACACCCACATTCCGCCGCATGTTGGTGTCGCCAATTTCCGCCTGCTGTGCCACCTCCCGCTGATCGTGCCCCATCGCTGCTGGTTCCGCGTCGGCGCGGAAACCCGCGATTTTGTCGAGGGTCAGTCCTGGGTGTTCGACGACACCATCGAGCACGAGGCCAAGAACGAGACCGACCGGCTGCGCGTGATCCTCATCTTCGACCTGTGGCATCCCGACCTTTCGCCCGCGGAGCGTTCAGCAATCCAAGCGGCTGTTTCGGCGGCGGCGTTTCCGGTCGGGGCCTTGTAGTCCAACGCGTCAAGGCAGACCGCCGCAAGGGGGTGCCTCCCCGCATCACAACGTGATAATCATTCGGCCATGCTGGACCTTCAAAGAATCACTGTCCTTTATTCGGAGGAACAGGATCGCATCTCGATCAATGCGGCAGTGCGAGACGGAGAAACCGCGCGTATCTGGCTGACCCAGCGGATGACCAATCGCCTGATCCCCGCACTGATAAATGTCATTAAGCCCCGTCATGACGATCCTGTGTACGCCGACATCGTCGCCGGCGTCTCACATCAGAAGGCGGTTGCCCGGCAGGAGCCTTCAGCGCCCGTCACGGCGACTGAGCCGGAGCATGAGTGGCTCGTCAGCAAAATCGATTTGCAAATGCCGCCCTCCGGAACCGTGGTGATCTTCTACAGTCCGACCGGCCAAAGTGCGCGGATAGGTTTCAATGGCGACTTGATGCGCCAATGGTTGTCGATCCTTCAGCGGGTCTATGTCGCCGCGGAATGGCGCGGGACAGATTGGCCGGATTGGATGGCTACGCCCACGATCAAGCAAGGAAGTGACCGCGTGTTGCACTGAAATGCAGCGCAAATTGGCGGACAGGGTGGGATTCGAACCCACGGTAGGCTTGCACCTACGGCGGTTTTCAAGACCGCTGCCTTAAACCACTCGGCCACCTGTCCTCTGTGCGAAGCGGCTAGCGCCGAAGATCGCGATTGTCACCTGCCTTGTGGCCCAATTGTCGCGGTTCAGCATGGCAGGTCGTCTTGATTGCAGGCTGCTTTGCCGCCCAACGGGGGAGCAACCGCAACTTCGCCAATCAGGTTGTTGGGAATTCATCCAAGGTATGACATCCCTGTAGCCATGATTCCCCGGCTTCTCTCCGCCGCGGCGCTGACCCTTACAGCGTGTGCGATTCTCGGTGCCCCGCCTGCGTCCGCCCCGGCGAGCGCGCAGGTCAGTGCGGACGGGATTCCGTTCGATGCCTATCTTGAATTGCTGAAGGCCCGTGCGCTGGGAGAGGGCGTGCGGGAGGATACGGTGGCGCGGATGACGGCGGGGTTGACGCCCAATCCGACGGTCATCCGGCTCGATAACAATCAGCCCGGCAGTGCCACCACGCGCGGCTATCCCCCTATGTCGGGCTATATCGCGACCCATGTCGATTCGGCGCGCATCGGCGGCGGCCGTGCGGTTTACCGTCAGCACCGCGATTTGCTCGGCCGGATCGAAGCGCAATATGGTGTGCCGGGGCCGATCATCGTCGCGATCTTCGGGCATGAGACCAGCTATGGTCAGGTCAAGGGCAACTTCGATCTCGCCCGCAGCCTCGCCACGCTAGCATGGGAGGGGCGGCGGCGCGAACTGTTTGCGGGCGAGTTTATCGCGCTGATGAAGGTCGCCGACAAGGGCTATGACCGCTCGCAGCTGGTGGGCTCCTATGCCGGAGCGTTTGGTAATCCGCAGTTCCTCCCTAGCGTCTATCTGCGGCTAGCCACCGATGGCGACGGAGACGGGCGCGCGGATATCTTCGCGAACCGCGCCGATACCTTTGCCTCGATCGCGAATTACTTCCGCGATGCCGGATGGCGGCCTGGTCAGCCTTGGGGTGCTCGTGCGTCGGTGCCGGCCGGCTTCGATGCCTCAGCTTATCGCACCCGGCTCGTCTCGCCCGTCTGCCCGCGCGTGCATGAACGCCTCAGCCGCTGGATGACCGTGGCTGAATGGCGCGCGCAGGGCGTGATCGCGCAAGGTGGCCTCGGCGACGATGTGATGACCGCATTTTTCCAGCCCGACGGCCCCGGAACGCCTGCCTGGCTGCTGACCGGCAATTACCGCGCGATCCTCGAGTATAACTGTTCAAGCTATTATGCCCTGAGCGTCGGATTGCTGGCTGACGAAATCGTGAACTGACGCGCCCCACGCCTCGCCAAGCGGTGAGGGGGCGGGTATAGGCGAGACGGTGATGCCCCCGAAATCCTTGCGCCTGCCGCTGTCCCTGCTTGCCCTGTTTGCCGTCACCTTTGCGCCGCCTCTGCGCGCGCTGGTGCCTGATCCGGGGCCCGTCCTGCCTGCGGTTCCAACCGCCACAGAAGCGCCGGTGGCGCTCTTGGTCGATCTGGGCAGCGGGCAGGTGCTCCATGCCCGCAATCCCGATGCGCGTTTCATGCCCGCGTCAGTCACCAAGGTCATGACGCTGTATCTCGCCTTCGAGTTGATCGCAGCCGGGCGCCTCGATCCGTCACAGGTGTTCATGATGAGCCCGGTTGTCGCAAGCGAGTGGCGGCGCAAAGGTTCGACCATGTTCCTCGACCGGGGGGAGCGGGTGCGGGTGGATGACCTGCTGCTGGGTATCGCCAACGTCTCGGCCAATGACGGGGCGGCCGTGCTGGCCGAAGGGCAGGCGGGATCGGTCGCCGCGTGGACGACGCAGATGAACCAGACCGCGCTGGGGCTAGGGATGACGGGGAGCTATTTCGCGAGCCCTAACGGCTGGCCGGATGAGGGGCGGACCTTCACCACCGCCAATGATCTGGCGCGGCTGGCGCGGGCGCTGATCACGCGGCACCCGGACAAGTTCGGCTATTACATCGGCCGCGCGGGCTTTGATTACAAAGGCATTGCGCAGGTCAATCATGATCCCATGATCGGGCGCGTACCGGGGGCGGATGGGATCAAGACCGGGTTCACCAACGAAGCGGGTTTCTCCTACCTCGGCACAGCGCGGCGCGATGGGCAGCGGCTGGTGCTGGTGCTTGCTGGAGTGGAGAACGGGCGGCTGCGAGCAAAGATTGCACGGTCCTATGTCGAGTGGGGCTTTTCCGCCTTCGAACGGCGCCAACTGTTTGCGCCGGGCGCCGTGGTCGGCACGGCGCGGGTGCAGGATGGCGATGCGCGCGGGGTCGCCCTCAAAGCTGCGGGGCCCGTTGCGATCAATCTGCCACGCGGAAGTGACGGCGAGCTTACCGCCACGATCCGTTACGAGGGCCCGCTGCGCGCACCGATTGCAGCCAATCAGGAAGTCGCCGTGATGGAGGTCTCCGCCCCCGGCGTCGCACCGGCCCGCATCCCGCTTTACGCTGCCGAGGCGGTGGGGACAGCTGGCCCGATTGACCGTGTGATCAATGCCATTGCAGCGGTGTTTTCATGAGCCCTCCGCGCGGCCGGTTCATCGCCTTTGAAGGCGGGGAGGGGGCGGGGAAATCCACCCAGGCCCGCTTACTCGCCGAGGCGTTGCGGGCGCGAGGCCTTACGGTCGTCGTCACCCGCGAACCGGGCGGGACACCGGGGGCCGAAGCGATCCGCAATCTGCTCTTGGCACCGCCGGGGGAAGGCTGGCCCGCGCAGGCAGAAGCCTTGTTGTTTGCCGCCGCCCGCGCGGACCATGTGGCGCATTTGATCCGCCCCGCGCTTATGCGCGGCGAGTGGGTCATCTGTGACCGCTTCGTCGATTCGAGCCGCGCTTATCAGGGCGGGGCCGGGGGCCTCGGCGATGCGGCGATCACCGCGCTCCATGCCTTTGGCAGTGACGGTTTGCGGCCTGACCGGGTCATCCTGCTCGAGGGCGATGAAGCCGCCTTGGCAGGGCGGATCGCGTCGCGCGGAGAGGCGTCGGACGCAATCGAAGGCCGCTCCGCCGCATACCACCGCGCCGTCGCCGCCGCCTTTCGTACGCTGGCTGAGGCCGACCCGCAGAGCTTTGCACGCATCGACGCGCTCGGCCAGAAGAAAGACATTCACGCCCGCATCCTTGCCGCAATCGGCGACCTGCTCGCATGACCGACTGGCCCAACCATGCCGAAGCCTGGCGTCAATGGCGCGACGCGCTCTCGGGAGAGCGGATGCACCACGGCTGGCTGCTTGCGGGCAAAGCGGGTCTCGGCAAGCGCGACTTCGCCATGGCTGCCGCGCGCGCGTTGGTTGCGCAGCCCGGCGTCCCGCAGCCGCAGGGCGAGCATCCCGACATCATCACCCTCACCTACGGCCCGAAGGACGACAAGGGCGAGAAAGCCCAAGCCGAGGGCAAGCCCTTCGACCTCGCGCGCTCGATCCGCATCAAGCAAATCCGGGCGATGCAGCGCCGCCTGATCACGCGGCCGACACTGGGAAGCCGTCGCGCGATCATCATTGATCCGGCCGACGACATGGAAAAGTCGGCCGCCAACGCATTGCTCAAGAGCCTTGAGGAACCGCCGGTTGGCACCTTCTTCCTGCTCGTCACCCATCGTCCGGCGCGGCTGCTGCCGACGATCCGCTCGCGCTGCCGCACCTTGCGCTTCCCGGTGCTCACCGACAGCGAGCTGGCGGCGCTGCTCGCAAGCGAAGGCCTGCCGCCCGACCCGCAGGCTATTGCTGCGGCTGAAGGTTCCTATGGCGCAGCGCTGCGCTTTGCCGAACAGAACCTCGCTCCGGTTGCCAAGGTCATCACCGCACTGCTGGCGCACGGCGATAATGGCGTCACTGGGCGCGGCGAGCTGGCCCGCCTGATCGGCCCGCGCGCCGATCGCGAGCGGGTGCAGGCTGTGCTCGACCTCGCGCAGTCGCTGGTCGCCCGCGCCGCCCGCGCTTCTGACAACCCGGACGCCCGCGCACGCCTGATCAATACCCACACAGCCTTGGTCAGCCTCGCAGCCGAAGCGCCAACCGCCAATTTCGATGCCGGGATGATCCCCTTCGAGATCGGCAGCTTGCTTGTCGCCGCCGCCCCCGCTAGCGAACCGGCCCATGGCTGACACGTCCCCTTTCTACATCACCACCGCGATCAGCTACCCCAACGGGAAGCCCCATATCGGTCACGCCTACGAGGCGATCGCTGCCGACGTGATCGCCCGCTTCCAGCGCTTGCAAGGCCGCCGTGTCCGGTTTCAGACCGGCACGGACGAACATGGCTTGAAGATGGCCCGCAAGGCCGAGGAGCAGGGCCGTACGCCGGCCGATCTCGCCGATGAAATGTCGGGCTATTTCCGCAGCATGTGCGATGCGCTTGATGTGTCCTATGACCGCTTCATCCGCACAAGTGAGCCCGATCATCACCGCGCCAGCCAGGCCATCTGGCAAGCGATGGAAGCGTCGGGCGACCTCTATCTTGATCGCTACGAAGGCTGGTACTCGGTCCGCGACGAAGCCTATTACGACGCGAGCGAGCTGGTGGAAGGTGAGGGGGGTGAGAAGCTCTCGCCCCAAGGCACGCCGGTCGAATGGACGGTCGAGGAAAGCTGGTTCTTCCGGCTCTCTAAGTATCAGGACCAGCTGCTTGCGCTGCTGAAGACCCCGGGCTTCCTCGAACCGGCAAGCCGCCGCAACGAGATGATCGCCTTTGTCGAACAGGGCCTGCGCGATCTTTCGGTCAGCCGCACCTCGTTCGACTGGGGCGTGAAGGTGCCCGGGTCCGAGGGCCATGTGATGTATGTGTGGGTCGATGCCCTCACCAATTATCTGACGGGCCTCGGCTATCCCGATGACATGGGCGACTTCTGGCCCGCCAGCCTGCACCTGATCGGCAAGGACATCGTGCGCTTCCACACGATCTACTGGCCGGCCTTCCTGATGAGCGCCAATCTGCCGCTGCCCAAGCACGTATTTGGTCACGGCTTCCTGCTCAATCGCGGGCAGAAGGAATCAAAGTCGCTCGGCAATGTGACCGATCCGGTGGAACTGGCCGAAAGGTTCGGTGTCGACGCCTTGCGCTACTTCCTGATGCGCGAAGTCGCCTTCGGTCAGGACGGTTCCTATTCACCCGAGGCGATCGTGCAGCGCGCCAATGGCGAGCTTGGCAATGCTTTCGGCAATCTCGCCCAGCGCACGCTCGGCTTTATCGCCAAGAACCTCGACGGCTATCTCCCCGCGATCCGCGGTCATCAGGAGGCCGATACGGCGCTGTTTGAAGCCGTCGATCAGGCGATTGCCAAGGATATTCCCGAAGCCTTTGAAAATCTTGCGCTCCAGCAAGGGGTCGAGGCATGGCTCCAGGCGGTGTTCGCCTGCAACGCCTATATCGATGCCCAGGCACCCTGGACCCTGCGCAAGGCCGATCCCGAACGGATGGAGACGGTGCTCGCCACCCTCTATATCTGCATTGCGCAGTTGGCCGTTGCGATCAGTCCGGTGATCCCGGCAAGCAGCGCCAAACTGCTGGATACGCTGGGCATTCCGGGCGATCTGCGCAATCTCGACGGCATCCGCAGCCACTGGTATTCGCCTCTGGCGGAAAGCGATCACCGGATCATCGCGCCGGCACCGCTGTTCCCCCGGCTTGAACTGCCGGACGAGGCTGCCTGATGCTGGTCGATAGCCACTGCCACCTCGAATACAAAGGTTTGGTGGAGGAACAGACCGCAGTGCTGGCGCGCGCCCGGGCGGCCGGTGTTGGCGCCTTTCTCAACATTTCCACCCGCCAATCCGAATGGGATCAGGTGGTCGCCACCGCCGCGCGCGAGCCGGATGTTTTCGCCAGCGTCGGCATCCACCCGCATGAGGCTGACGCGCATCAGGACCTGGGCCGCGCCGCGTTGCTGGAGGCGACCCGCCACCCCAAAGTCATCGCGATCGGGGAAACCGGGCTCGACTACTATTACGACAAGTCTGACAGAGACGCGCAGAAGTCACTGTTTCGTATGCATATTGATGTCGCCCGCGAAACGCAGTTGCCGATCATCATCCACACCCGCGATGCCGAGGAACATACCCACGCAATCCTCGCCGATGAGATGGGGAAGGGGGCCTTCCCGGCCTTGATCCACTGCTTCACAGCCTCGGCCGATTTCGCCGAAAAGGTGTTGGCGCTGGGGCTGACGATCTCGCTCTCGGGGATCGTAACCTTCAAGAATGCCAAGGACTTGCAGGCCGTTGCTGTGATCATTCCTGATGACCGCTTGCTGGTCGAAACCGACAGCCCGTTCCTCGCGCCGGTGCCGCATCGGGGCAGGGTGTGTGAACCGGCCTATGTCGCCGATACGGCGGCCTTCGTCGCCGGCATTCGCGGAACGGATGTGGAACATCTGACAGCGCAGACCACCGCCAATTTCTTCAACCTTTTCAGCAAGGCGCGCCCGTGAAGCTGGTCATGCTTGGCTCTGGTACCTCGACCGGGGTACCGCGGCTGGGCGGGCCGGACGGCACCGGCGATTGGGGTGACTGTGACCCCGATGAGCCGCGCAACCGCCGAACGCGGGTCTCGATCCTGGTCGAGAGCGATGAAGGTCGTCGGCTACTCGTTGACACATCATCCGATTGTCGTGCGCAACTGCTTGCCAATCAGATCGGGCATATCGACGCGGTGTTCTGGACCCATGATCACGCCGATCATTGTCACGGCATCGATGACCTGCGGGTGCTGCGATATGGACGCGGCGGACCGATCCCGGGCTTTGCCGAGACGGAGACAGTGCGTCGGCTGCGCCAGCGGTTCGGTTATGTGTTTGCCGGTCAGGATGGCTATCCGACGATCTGCACGCTCGACACACTTGATCGGCTGCGGATGATTGCCGGGTTTGGCGTGGACTGGTGCCAGATGGCGCATGGCCCCGGCGAAACCACCGCATACCGCTTTGAAGCTGATGGCAAGAGTATCGGCTATGCTACGGATTTCAGTTCCATTTCTGATGAAATGATTGATCTGTTCTACAAGGTCGACATCCTAGTGAGCGACTGCCTGCGCCGTGAACCGCATCCGACCCATGCACATCTGGCAATGTCGATCGAACTCGGTGAACAATGCCGCGCAGGTCGCGTGGTGCTGAGCCATCTCGACAAGAGCATGGATTATCGGACGCTGTGCGACGAAGTGCCGGACTTCGTGACGGTCGGCTATGATGGCTTGGAGATAGTGGCGTGAACCCGGATTTGATCCTGCCAATCGTCACAAGCCTCGGATGGCTGGTCCTTTGCTGCGTGTCCTTGGCGTCGCGCCGGTTGGCATGGAGCCAGATGATCAAGATGGCATTGGCCTGGGTGGTGATCTTCGGCGGCCTCTATCTGATTGTGGAGTGGTTCATGGTGATCCGCGGAACCACCAGCGCCGCGCTCTAGATTTTACATAATATATATTATCAAACTTGAGGACCGGCATGACCGAGACCCCGAACCAGTCCCCTATCGAACGCCTCCTCGCCATCATGGCCCGGTTGCGCGATCCGGTGCGCGGCTGCGAATGGGACCTCACGCAGGACTTCGCCAGCATCGCGCCTTATACAATCGAGGAAGCCTATGAGGTCGCTGACGCTATCGCCCGCAATGACATGGCAGACCTGCGCGACGAACTCGGCGACCTGCTGCTTCAGGTCGTGTTCCACGCCCGCATGGCCGAAGAAGCTGGTCACTTTGATTTCACCGATGTCGCGAACGCCATCAGCACCAAGATGGAAGCACGCCACCCGCACATCTTCGCCAGCGCCGGCGGCACAATGGACGAAGCCCGCTGGGAAGACCTCAAGGCCAAGGAACGCGAAGCCAAGGGCGTTGCGAGCGCTCTGGACGGCGTAGCGCTGGCGCTCCCTGCCTTGATGCGCGCCGAGAAGCTTCAGAAACGCGCCGCTCGCACCGGGTTTGACTGGCCCGATCCATCAGGTTCCGAAGGCAAGATTGCCGAGGAAATCGAGGAGCTCAAGACCGCTTCCTCAGACGAACAGAAGGTCGAGGAAGCCGGCGATCTGCTGTTTGCAGCAGTCAATTTCGTCCGCGCTCACGGCATCAGCGCCGAAGACGCCCTGCGCGCAGCCAACGCCAAGTTCGAACGTCGCTTCAGAGGTATGGAAGCACTGGCCGGTTCGGACTTCCCGTCGCTGTCACTCGAAGCCCAAGAGGAGCTGTGGCAGCGGGTCAAGCAGGGCGAATAAGCGCTTAGGAAAGCGCGGCAAACTGTCCCAGTTCCTTGGGATTGAGCCGCACGGTCAGTCTGCGCATGGGCCCCTCATCGCTGTCTTCGACCTCATCTTCGGTCAACACGTCGCCATGAGCGTGCAGCCAGGCAATTCGCCGCCCATCGGTGGCCGGAAGGATGAAGCTGACCTCACGCGCGGTGCCGGTCAGCATCCGGGTCAATTCAGCCTCGAGCAGATCGACCCCCTGCCCCGTCACTGCGGAAAGGATCACGGCCCCCTGCCCTTCGGCCGCCTCCCGCAATTCTGCAAGGCTTTCAGCGTCCAGCAGGTCAGCCTTGTTCCAGACTTCAAGGATCGGAATGGTGCTGGTGCCCGTCTCGGCATCGACGACATCGAGGTCGGCCAGCACATCCAGCACCTGCTTTTTCTGCGCCGCGTGGCTGGGATTCGCCATGTCGCGCACGTGGCAGATGACATCGGCGGCGGTGACCTCTTCCAAAGTAGCGCGAAAGGCGGCGACGAGCTGGGTCGGAAGGTCAGAGATGAAGCCCACCGTGTCCGACAGGATCGCCTTTTCGACACCCGGCAAGCTGATCGCCCGCATCGTCGGATCGAGCGTCGCGAACAGCAAATCCTCGGCCATCACCTCGGCGCCGGTCAAGCGGTTGAATAAGGTCGATTTCCCGGCATTGGTATAGCCCACCAGCGCCACCACCGGCCAAGGCGCCCTGCCCCGGCGGTCACGGTGGAGCGTGCGGGTCTTTCTCACCTGATCAAGCTCGCGCCGAAGCCGCGCCATCCGCGCGCGGATCATCCGGCGGTCCGCCTCGATCTGGGTTTCGCCGGGTCCGCCGAGGAAGCCGAAGCCGCCGCGCTGGCGCTCAAGGTGGGTCCAGCTGCGCACAAGTCGGCTCTGCTGGTAATCGAGATGCGCCAGCTCGACCTGCAAGCGCCCTTCGGCAGTCGCCGCGCGCTCGCCGAAGATTTCGAGGATCAAGCCGGTGCGGTCGATCACCTTGCGCTTCAGCTTGTCTTCCAGATTGCGCTGCTGGATCGGAGTCAGCGCGCCATCGACGATCACCAGCTCGGCCTCGTGTTGCTCGCACCAGATGCCAATATTCTCGACCTGACCCGATCCGAACAGCGTGTTGGGCTGCATCTGCCGCACGGGCAGGATCGCCGAATGCGCGATCACCACCCCGATCGCCAGCGCCAGGCCCTCGGCTTCGGCCAAGCGCTCGGCAGAATCAAGGTCGTAGCGCAGCGCCCGGATATCCGGGCACAGCACCAGAGCCCGCGCACCGCGGGTTACTTCGTCTTGGAGATCGCTATCGAAGCTCAGTCGTCTGCCCCGAAATCGTCGCCATCCTCGTCATCGACACTCAAGTCGACAGGGCTGGCGGGCTGGATGGTCGAAACCGCGTGCTTGTATGCCAGCTGCACCGCGCCGTCGCGTTCCAGCAGCATGCAGAACAGGTCATAGGCCGCGATCCGCCCTTGCAGCATCACACCATTGACCAGGAACATGGTGACCTGAACGTTCGCGTCGGCAACGCGGCTCAGGAACACGTCCTGAAGTAGCTTCTGCTTGCGGCTGCCCGATTGGCTACCGAATTGCGCCGGATCAAGCGACTGGCCAGGCATGATCGTGCTGATCGCGTGCTTATAGACCAGCTGCGACTGGCCATCGCGGCGCAGCAGGATCGAGAAATTGTCAAACCACGTGACGATCCCTTGCAGCTTGACGCCCTTCACCAGAAACATGGTGACGGGAATCTTGTTCTTGCGCAGGAGGTTGAGGAAAGCGTCCTGGAGGTTGCCACTCTGACGTTGAGGGGGGCTGCCGGCGTCGCTGTTACGCGGTTCACTGGATGCGGCAGCACGTGCAACCGGACGGGGGGAGAGCGTTCGCCCGTTGGGCATTGTCGTGGCTCCTTTGTTCTTGGCGGCCGATTTTCGGTCCGCAGGTAGCAGGTCACCGCAAAAAACGAGGCGCGGCACCTTACGCAATCCATAATGGCGATTGGACCGCCGCGGGACAAGGACTGATTTTCGTCAAAATTATGACGGGATCATCTGACCCTAATCGTCGTCATCGCGCCGGTCGGCCATGCCAAGTAGCTTCAGCTTGCGGTGCAAGGCCGAGCGTTCCATGCCGATGAAGCTCGCGGTCTTGGAAATGTTGCCGGAGAATCGCCGGATCTGGATCGCGAGGTATTCCCGCTCGAAACTGACCCGCGCCTCGCGCAGCGGCACACCCATGATCGCCGACAAGCTATCGCTCGCAAGCCCGATCTGTCCGCCGATAATTTCCGGGGGCAGCATGTCGGGCTCCACCGTGCCGAGCTTCTCGCGGGGGGTCATGATGATCGTGCGTTCGACCACATTGCGCAGCTGGCGCACATTTCCCGGCCAGTCATAGGCCTGGAGCGCCGCCATCGCCTCGGAAGAAATCTCCGGCGGAACGAGGCCCTGATCGTTGGAATAGCGGGTGAAGAAATGTTCGGCGAGCGCCGGAATATCCTCGCGCCGCTGGGACAGAGCCGGCAGCACCACCGGGACCACATTAAGCCGGTAGAACAGGTCCTCGCGGAAGCGCTTTTCCGCCATTTCGACGGTCAGGTCACGCGTGGTGGACGAGACCACGCGGACATCCACCCCGATCTGGCGCGTACCACCGACGCGCACGAAGCTCTGGTCCGTCAGCACACGCAGGATCCGCGCCTGGGTGGACAGGGGCATATCAGCGATCTCATCGAGATACAGCGTGCCGCCATCAGCCAGTTCGAGCAGCCCGGGACGGACTTGCTTGCCATTGGCTTCTTCGCCGAACAGCTCCTGTTCGAAGCGTTCGGGTGTGATGCGAGCCGAATTTACCAGCACGAAAGCGCCGTTCGCCCGCGCGCTCCACGCATGCAGCAGGCGTGCGGCGACCTCCTTGCCCGCGCCCGCAGGGCCCGAGATCAACACCCGACTGCCCGTGCTCGCCACGCGCTTGAGCGTTGCGCGTACGGCATTGATCGAGGGCGAATTTCCGGTGAATTCGGCGCTGCCCCAGCTGCCTTCGCGCAGGCGCGAGTTTTCGCGCCGCAACCGCTCGGTCTCAGTCGCGCGTTCGACCAGCAGGAGGAGGCGCTCGGCCTCGAACGGCTTTTCGATGAAATCCATCGCCCCGCGCCCGACCGCGGCGACGGCCGTGTCGATATTGCCGTGGCCCGAGAAGATGATCACTGGCAGATTGGGCTCGCGCGCCTTGATCGCATCAAGCAGTTCGAGCCCGTCCATCTGACTGCCGTGGAGCCACACGTCGAGCAGCACCAGGGACGGCCGACGCTCGTCTATCGCGGCGAGCGCTTCGGTGCTGTCAGCTGCGGTGCGGCAGGCATAGCCTTCGTCGCCGAGCACGCCAGCCACCAGCTCGCGGATGTCTCGTTCATCGTCGACGATCAGGATTTCTAGCGCCATGGGAAGGGTCCTTTGGCTGTGAGGTCATGGTGAAGCGAAGGCAGGATCACAGGGGGCCGCCTTCAATTGGGTTGGGATTGCGCGCAAAGCGCAAGGAAACACGGGTGCCGCCGCTTGGCGCGCTGGCAAAGCTCATATCCCCGCCATGCTCGTCCACGATCTTGTTGACGATGGCGAGCCCGAGGCCGGTGCCCTTCTCGCGCGTGGTCACGTAGGGTTCGGTGATACGCTCGCGGTCCGCCGGAAGGCCGATGCCGTTGTCCTCAATCGTGACGACAATTGCCTCGCCTGCGTCACGCATCGTGACGGCAATTTCGCCAGCAAAAGCACCCTTGGCTTCGATTGCGCGCGCCTCGACCGCTTCGACCGCGTTCTTGAGCACGTTGGTCATGGCCTGGCCAAACTGGTGCCGGTCGCAGCGCACTTCGCGGTTAATGAGCTCCGATGATGCGACGCTGAAGGCGATGCCGGAATGGGCGACTTCGTGCAGGAAAACTGCCTGCCGGACCAGATCGAGCGCATCCTCATCGCGGAACACCGGCTTGGGCAGGCGCGCGAAGGAAGAGAATTCATCGACCATCTTTCTGAGGCCTCCCACCTGCCGAACGATCGTGCTGGTCAGCTCGTCAAACAGATCGCGATCCTCGTCACTCACCTGCGTGCGGTAGCGGCGCTTCAACCGCTCGGTCGCCAGTTGGATCGGGGTCAGGGGGTTCTTGATCTCATGCGCGATCCGGCGCGCGACATCCGACCACGCCGCCTGCCGCTGGTCGAGTAGTTGGCGCGTGATATCCTCAAAGGTGATCACATGGCCGCTGGTTCCCGGCGCGACCTTTACCGCAAGGGTCAGCAACTCGGTTCCCTTGGCGTGGGTGATGATCGCACGCTCCTTGCCATCGGCGATCACGCGGCAAAGCTCTGGCGAGAGCACTTCGAGCGACTGGCCGATCATGCTGACGCCGCCATTGCCGTCACCCTGAGGCGCCAGCAGGTTCTGCGCGGATGAATTCATCAGCGTTACCCGCGATTCCGCGTCGACTGAGACCACGCCGGCAGTCACGGATTCGAGCACAGCTTCGGTAAAGGCACGCCGGTCATCAATTTGGCGGTTGGCGCTAACCAGCGCCTGCGTCTGCTTTTCCAGCTGCCCTGTCATCCGGTTGAAGGCGCGGTTTAGCAGCCCGATCTCGTCCGGCCCGGTGCGCCCGTCGAGCCGGAGCGCAAAATTGCCTTGCCCCACTTTACGCGCCGCACCCACCAGTGCGGTCAGCGGCTCGACCTGCCGGTCGGCGAACCGCAGCGCAAACCAGATGGCAAGCCCCACCAACAGCAGGCTGACCGCCACCAGCGCGACATTGAATTGCAGCTGGAGCATCCGCGCGCTGCCGGTCAGGCGGTCATAGGCGGTGACGATCGACTGCGCCTTGGACCACGAGTTGAACATCGTCTCCTCGGTGGTGCGGGCGTTGTAGAGATAGACGCCGGACTGTGCATCGATGGGAGCCAGTGCCTCGATCCGGTTAGGGCTGCCGATCACCACCGCGATGTCGCCGCTATCCAGCTGCGGCAGGGCATTGCGGCTGAATTTCAGGTGGTCGGTGTCCTGCGACAGATTGAACGCGAAGGCGGTGCGAAACGAGTTATCAGGCATCCGCTGCAAAATCGCGCTTTCGGAGATTTCGCGCCCCTGCGCCTGATAGAGGTAAAAGTCCGGAAAGTCCGGGTCGGTGATCGGCACCCGCGCCAGCGTATCGCGCATGTCGGAGGCCATGATGACGGTGTTCTGTTCAACGTCGCGCTGGTTCGCGTCGTAGTAGTTCTGCGCCAGCGCATTGGCGTTCTCCATAAGCCCGCGCGATTCGTCGGAGAACCAGAAGTCGACACCGGTCTGGAACAGGAATGCCGCGAAGCCAGCGACGAGCAACGTCGGCAAGGCGGCGACCATCGAGAAGAAGAACACGAGCCGCACATGCAACCGTGCCGTGCTTCCCGCAGCGCGGCGAAGCGCCACGCGGCGACCAATCAGCACCAGCAGCGCCATCGCAGGCACCAGCGTCGCCATGAGCAGCAGCGAGACCTTCATCGTCGGCAGCAGATCATCACCTGCGCCCGAACGACTATAGGCCGACCACGTGGCCACGACCGCCGCCAGAAACGCGGCTACCGCGATGCCTTCGAGCCACAGAAAGATGTTCGCCCGCCGCGCGGCAATCATAAATCGCCGCCACCACCGCGGCGGTTGCCGGGGGATGATATTCAGTGCGCGGGTTTGGGAAGGCTCCATCGTTGCCGCTTTACAACAATGGTGTGGCAGAAATGCAAGGGCAATCCGACAATCCGCCCTGCGGCAGCGGCGTTATGATGTGGTGAAGCGCTCTGGCTCCAGCCCAAGCTCACCAATCCGCTTGCGCAGCGTGTTGCGATTGATGCCGAGCAACTGCGCCGCACGCAATTGATTTCCGCCGGTCCGCCCGAGCGCATATTCGATCAAAGGTTTTTCAAAGGCCGCCAGAGCGCGGTGATACAGGGCGCCAGGCGGAGGGTTTTCCGCCGTAAGCCATCCGGCGAGTGCCGCGCCGAAGCCGCCCTGCCCGTCTGCCTGCGGCAGGATCGCGGGCGTGTTCTCGGGCCCGATAATGTCATTCACGCTGTCAGCGTCGATCCGCTCCTCACGCGCCATCAGCGCCAGACGATACACCACATTGCGCAGTTCACGGACATTGCCGCGCCAGGTGCGCTGCTCGAGGCGCTCGATCGCGTCGGGTGTCAGAACGCGGCGCGGCAGGCCGTCTTCGGCAGCCAGCACCAGGAAGTGTTGCACCAAGGCAGCAATATCCTCACGCCGTTCGCGCAAGGGTGGCAGCACAATCGGCACCACATTGAGGCGGTAGAACAGGTCCTCGCGGAAGGTGCCCCCCGCGATCATGGGGGTAAGATCGCGGTTGGTGGCGGCGATGATGCGAACATTGACCGCGATTTCCTGCCGCCCGCCGACGCGCCGGATGCGGCCCGATTGCAGTGCGCGCAGCAGCCGGGTCTGGGCTTCGGCGGGCATGTCGCCGATCTCGTCGAGAAACAGCGTGCCGCCATTGGCCTGTTCGAACTTGCCGATGGCCTGCGCAATCGCGCCGGTGAACGCACCCTTTTCGTGGCCGAAGAGCTCGCTTTCGACGAGGTCGGCGGGAATTGCCGCAGTGTTGACCGCGACGAACGGCCCGGTGCGACGATTGCCGAGTTCGTGGATCGCTTCGGCCACCAGCTCCTTGCCGGTGCCGCTTTCGCCGGTGACCAGCACGGTGAGATCATTGCGCAGCACGCGCGTGATCATCCGGTAGACACCCTGCATCGCGGGACTACGCCCGACCAGCGGCATCTTCTCGCCCTCACCGCCCGCCAGCGCATTGCCGGGTTCATCAGCCGCAGGCGCGCGAGCACCGGCGGCCTGACGCACGGCATGGACCAGTTCGTCGAGATCGAAAGGCTTGGGGAAATACTCGAAGGCGTCGCTCTCACTCGCGCGTACGGCGGTATCGAGCGTGTTCTGCGCCGAGAGGACGATCACCGGCATGTCCGGCGCGCGGTCACGCACAGCCGAAAGGCTCGCCAACCCGTCCCCGTCTTCCAGGATCACATCGGTCAGCATCACCGCGAACCGCCGCCCGGCCAGCTGCTTGTCACGCGCTGCGATGCTGCTGCAATGGGCGATGGCAAAGCCCTCGTCCTCCAGCGCGGCGATGATCACCGTGGCAATCGCGGCATCATCCTCCACGAGCAGGATCGGATCGGATAGAGTTGCAGGCATAAGCCGGGCGTGTCCTAGGCCTGCGGCAGATGCAGGCGGAAATGGGTGAGCCCGGCGCGCGGATCGCGGTCATGGCTGACATTGCCGTTCATATCGCGCACCAGCTTGCGCACCAGCGAGAGGCCGAGGCCCTGTCCGGACGGCTTGGACGAGACAAACGGCTCAAACACATGGCCTTGCAAGGTGGGGTCGATGCCGGGGCCATTGTCGCTGATGGTGATTTCGATCGGCAGGGGCACCGCACGACCGTTACGGATCGCGCTGAAGGCGAGCCCGCTGACGAAGCGCGTCTGCACGATCACCACGCTCTCAGCCCCTGCTCCGCGCGGTCCAAGCGCCGCATCGCGGGCATTGGAGATGAGGTTGATCAGCACCTGCTCGAGCGCATCGCGATTGGCGAGCACCGGGGGGAGCGAAGGGTCAAATTCCTCGCGAATTTCGATCTCGCCCAAGGTCGATCCGGCCGCGCGCATGGTAGCGATGGCGGCGCGGATCGCTTCGTGCGGGTTGCAGGCGTCGACCGGACCCGTGCGCGTACTGCCAAGCTGCTGCATCCGGTCGATCAGCCGCGCGATCCGGTCAACCTCGTCAGTGATCATCCGGGCGAGCTTCTTGTCGGCGTGCGGCAGCTTGCGGGCCGCCAGCTGCGCCGCGCCGCGGATTGCGGCGAGCGGGTTCTTGATCTCGTGTGCCAGAACGGCCGGGGCCCCCAGCAGCGCTTCGCCGCCCACGGTGCCCGCAGCCTCGTCATGGCCGATCTGCGACAGGGTCACGACCCGCCATCCTGCAAAGCCCCCCAGCGGCGAAGCGGTGAGGTTGATGCGGATTTGCACCTCGCCCACCGCAATCGCCAGATCGCGCGCCACCAGCGCTTCGTCACTGGCGATCAGCCGCGCTTCAACCCGAGGATCAAGCGGCCCAATCCGGTCAGTCAGCAGCGTGCCGACCAGACGGCTGGCGCTGGTGCCGAGCAGATCTTCAGCGGCATGA
The DNA here is from genome assembly GCF_009905735.1 of Porphyrobacter sp. SLTP. Taxonomy (GTDB): domain Bacteria; phylum Pseudomonadota; class Alphaproteobacteria; order Sphingomonadales; family Sphingomonadaceae; genus Erythrobacter. Next base: position 124,272 of record NZ_JAAALE010000009.1, on the reverse strand, counting down.
TTGACCTCAGCGATACGGCCCTCGCCATCGATCAGGATGACCGCAAAGATCAGACCCGATAGCTGCGCGCGGGCATCGGGACGGCCATCGCCCTGCGGCTCGATCGGGCTGGTCGCCATTATCAGGCGGCCTTCTGCATCAGGAAGGGCGCGTAGAACCGCTCGATCTCGCCGAGCACCTGATCGGCATCGTCGATGAAATTGGCCATGTTGCGGAATTCGGCCGAGCCGTGGAGGCCCTTGGTATACCAGCCCAGATGCTTGCGGGCCATCTTGACCCCGGTGTCGCGGCCATAGTGATCGAGCATCCGATTATAGTGCTCAACGACCAAGGCATATTGTTCGTCAATGCCGGGAGCAGCCAGAGCCTCTCCCGTGCGCCACCAATGCATCACCTGACCCAGCAGCCACGGCTTGCCATAGGCGCCGCGTCCGATCATCAGCCCGTCCGCACCCGATTGTTTGAGCGCTTTGGCAGCGTCTTCGATCGAGCAGATGTCGCCATTCACGATCACGGGGACCTTCACCGCGTCCTTGACCTGACGGATGAACGCCCAGTCGGCGCTCCCCTTGTACATCTGATTGCGGGTGCGGCCGTGGACAGTGATCATCTGCACGCCGATATCCTCGGCCATGCGGGCAAGCTCGGGCGCGTTGAGACTGTTGTGGTCCCAGCCCATCCGCATCTTGACGGTCACGGGCACCTTCACCGCCTTGACCGTGGCCTCCATCAGCCGGACCGCGAGCGGCACTTCGCGCATAAGCGCGGAGCCAGCCAGCTGACCGACAACCTTGCGGACAGGGCAGCCGAAATTGATGTCGATAATCGCCGCGCCATTGCCTTCCTGGATCTTCGCCGCCTCGGCCATGCTGGCGGGATCGCAGCCGACCAATTGCATGGAAACTGGCTCTTCGATCCGGTCCCACGCGGTCTTTTGCGTGCTGACGCGGGTCTCGCGGATTGCGGCCTCGCTCGCCACCATTTCGGTGACGTTGAGGCCTGAGCCGTAGCGCCGGACCAGCGTGCGAAACGGCATGTCGGTGACGCCCGTCATCGGCGCGAGCACGACCGGCTCGGCAACCGTGACCGGGCCGATGGCAATCGGCTTCAGGGCCGGCGGAGGGGGAAGCATGGTCATGTGCGGGAGCGTTGCCTAAATAATGGGCAGGCGCATAGTGGATTGCCGAAAGCGCGTCCAGACCCTAAGCGAACCCCCCGATGGTCAGCGCCGCTCCCCTCCCCCCATTTGCCGCGATTGTCGTGGCTGCTGGCAAGGGTTTGCGCGTGGGCGGCGACACCCCGAAACAGTTCCGCACATGGCGCGGCAAGCCGCTGATCCGCCATTCGGTCGAGGCGCTGAAGGCTGCTGGAGCTGATCCATTAGTGGTGGTGATTGCGGCCGATGCGCAGGATCATGCCGAGGCGGCGCTGGCGGGGATCTCAGAGGTAACCTTCATCACCGGCGGCGCGACGCGGCAGGATTCTGTGCGCTGCGGTTTGGAAGCGCTTGCCGTGGCCGCGCCCCAGAGCGTGCTCATCCACGATGCCGCCCGCCCCGATTTGCCGCGCGCTGTGATCGAGCGGCTGCTGACGGCCTTGGGCGAGCATCCCGGCGCGATCCCGGTGCTACCCGTGGTCGACAGCCTCGCGGTCGACAATGGCGGTGTGATGAGCGGCAAGGCTGAGCGGGAAGCCCTGCGCCGCGTGCAAACCCCGCAGGCGTTCCGCTTCGACGCAATTCTGGCCGCTCACCGCGCGTGGCACGGCGTCACCGATGCAGGCGACGACGCGCAGGTGCTGATGGCCAGCAATGGTTCAGTTGCCCTCGTCCAAGGCGATGAGCGCCTCAAGAAAATCACTTTTGCCGAGGACTTTGCCACCCCCATGACTGCCCCTGCATTCCGTATCGGCCAAGGCTTCGACGTCCACCGTCTAGAGCCGCGCGAGGAATTGTGGCTGGGCGGCGTGCAGATCCCGCATGACAAGGGGCTCGCCGGACACTCCGATGCGGATGTCGCGCTCCATGCGATCACCGACGCGGTGCTTGGCGCGGTGGGCGAAGGCGATATCGGCACGCATTTCCCGCCGAGCGACCCGCAATGGCGCGGCGCGCGATCGGGGCAGTTTCTCCAGCATGCCGTTGGCCTCGCCCGCGCGGCAGGTTATGCCATCGCCAATATCGACCTCACCCTGATCTGCGAAGAGCCGAAGATCGGCCCGCACCGCCCCGCCATGCGCGCCGAAGTCGCGCGCCTGATGGGACTCAGTGAAAACGCGGTCAGCATCAAGGCCACCACCACCGAAAAACTCGGTTTCACCGGCCGCGGCGAAGGGATCGCTGCGCAGGCCATCGTTTGTGTCATGCTAGCATCGGAAGGACTCACGTCATGAAGCACCGCCTGCCCACCCGCTTGATCGCCCCTGCCCTCGCCTTGACCGCGCTTGCCACGTCCCAAGCTGCGCTTGCCCAGCAGCAGGCCTGTGTTGCCCCGGCCGATTTGTCGGACGCGGTGGTCTATGTCATGCCGATCGCCTTTGACGCGGCGCAGACCGCCTGCGCCAACCGCCTCTCACGCGATGGCTTCATGGCGACCGGGGGCGAGACCTATATCAGCCAGTTCCGCAGCGGCCAGGACAAGGCATGGCCCGGTGCCTTCCGCTTCCTCAAGACCTTCATGGACAAGGAGAATGGCGGCGAAGGCGGATCGCAAGACCAGATGGGCGCGATGCTCGGCTCGATGCCCGAAGAAGCCTTGCGTCCCTTCGTCGATGCGTTGGTCGGGCAGATGATCGCGGCAGAAATCAAGGGCGATACCTGCGGCAAGATCGAACGCGGGCTTGAACTCTTCAGCCCGATGCCGGTCGAGAATGTCGGCGGGATCGTCGCGTTCATCGCCGAACTGACCGACCTCAAAAATCCGCCGGTCTGCGGGGCGGCTTCGGCCACCACCGGCACGGCACGCAAGTAAGCCTGCCATGCCCCTCTCCCTGCTACCTGACGATATTGCCGCCCTTGCCGCCCGCGTCGTGAGCGAAAACGCCGCATCCGGGCGCAAGGTTGTCACGGCCGAAAGCTGCACCGGCGGACTGGTGGCCGCGGCGATCACCGAGATTGCCGGGTCTTCGGCAGTGCTCGAACGCGGCTATGTGACCTATTCGAACGAAGCCAAGATGGAGATGCTGGGTGTCGCCCGCGACATCATCGAGACCTTCGGCGCAGTCTCGATTGCCTGCGCTTGGGCGATGGCCAAAGGCGCTCTCGACCGGTCAAACGCCGATGTGGCGGTGGCAATCAGCGGGGTAGCAGGGCCAGGTGGCGGCACGCCGCAAAAGCCGGTCGGCACGGTCGTCTTTGCCCGGCTTGTGCGCAATGCGACCGGAGAGCCCGAAGGTGAGCTCAAGTTCTTCGACGGCGGTGAAGGCCCGGATGGCCGCGCCGAAATCCGCCGTCAGGCGACGCTTTGCGCGCTTGAATTGCTCTTGCCATAGAGCTGCGCCGCACGCGCTTCGAAGGCCTCGACCATCTTGCGGAAGGCTTTGTCGAAATACTGCCCGGCGATCTTTTCAAACAGGCGGTTCTTGAAGGTGAAGTCGACGAGGAAGTCGATCTCACAGCTATGGTCATCCACCGCGCGAAAGGTCCAGACATTGTCGAGATCGCTCAGCGGGCCATCGAGATAATGGACATCGATTTCCAGCGGCCGGACTTTCTTGACGCGTGACGTGAAGCTTTCGCGGATCGCCTTGAAGCCCACCACCATGTCTGCGACCATCTCGGTTTCAGTGTTGGAGCGCACGCGGGTGGCGATCACCCAGGGCAGGAATTCACCATAGCGACCGACATCGGCGACCAGATCAAACATCTGCTCGGCGCTGTAAGGCAGGCGGCGGGTTTCGCGGATGCCGGGCATCAGGCCTTGGCCTTGGCTCCAGCGCGGGCAAGCTTTTCTTCACGCGCCGCCCGCATCTTCGCGAAATCATCCCCGGCGTGATAGCTTGAACGGGTCAGCGGGGTGGCCGCGACCTGCAAGAAGCCCTTGGCCCGCGCAATCGCCCCGTAGGCCGAAAACGCCTTGGGCGTGACGAATTCCTCAACCGCCGCGTGCTTGGGCGTGGGCTGGAGATATTGGCCCATGGTGATGAAATCGACCTCAGCCGAGCGCATATCGTCCATCACCTGATGGACTTCGAGCCGTTGCTCGCCCAGCCCGAGCATGATGCCCGACTTGGTGAAGATCAGCGGATTGTGCGCTTTGACCTCCTCCAGCAGGCGCAGCGAGGCATAGTAGCGTGCGCCGGGACGGATCGTCGGGTAAAGCCGAGGTACGGTTTCGAGGTTGTGGTTGTAAACATCCGGCCCCGCCTCGCAGATCATCTCCACCGCGCGGCGCATCTTGCCGCGGAAGTCGGGTGTGAGAATCTCGATCGTGGTGTTAGGCGTGTTGCGGCGCAGCGCCTCAATCACCTTGACGAATTGCGAGGCTCCGCCATCGGGTAAATCGTCCCGGTCGACGCTAGTGATGACGATGTGTTCGAGGCCCATCTTGGCCGCAGCAATGGCGGTATTTTCGGGCTCGAACGGATCGACCGCCTTGGGCATCCCGGTCTTGACGTTGCAGAAGGCGCAGGCCCGCGTGCAAACATCACCGAGGATCATCACGGTGGCGTGCTTCTTGGTCCAACATTCGCCAATGTTCGGGCAGGCGGCTTCCTCGCAAACGGTGTGAAGGTTCAGCTCGCGCATCAGTTTGCGCGTTTCGTTGTAGCCCTCGCTTACGGGCGCGCGCACGCGGATCCAGTCGGGCTTGCGCTGGCGGGCAGGCCGCTCAGCGGGTGTGGCAGGCTGCGGCGTGCTGGCGAGGTCGTTCATAACTCGCCATTTAGGCGCGGAGGGCCGCTCCCGCAAGCACGGCGCTGGTTGCATTTTGCACCATAGCCCCTGCCAAAAAAGAGCGCCGGACGGTCAGACCGCCCGGCGCTACCTTGAAATAGTGCAATCGCGCGGTGCGATCAGCTCCCAGCGGCGGCCACGGCGGGCGCCGCCGGAGCAGCCGACTGCGAGGCATAGGCGCTCCACAACTTTGCGATCGGCGAGCGCGGACCATCGACCTTCGACAGCGTCTCACGCGCCGCATCGATATTGCCAGCGCCGATCTGGGCAATGCCCAGTCGGGTCAGCGCGAGATTGCGATCAACCTCGGGCATGGTCAGGCTGCGTTCGTAGAAGCTAGCCGCCTTGGCGTACTCCCCGTAGCTGAGGAAGGTGTCACCTGCCGCCAGCACGGTGCGCAGCTTCGCAGCGGGCGCGTTTGCATCACGCTCAAGCGCGGGCAGAGCGGCCCGGTCCTCGGCGATCAGGCTGTTTGCTGTGGCGAGCTGCTCATCCACCCACGGATCGCTCCCCTTGGGGATCGCACCAGTGGCATTGGCTTCATCGATAACCGACTTCACTTCCATCGGCAGGCGGCGCGTATCGGCAGCCTCAATGTAGAAGACGTAGTCGTTCTTTTCCTTGAGCGTCCCCACCCGCTTGCCGAGACGCAGCAGGTCGAGCAGCACCGGGCCGTCATAATCATTGAGATTACGCGTCAGGTTCACCGCATCGCGCCAGTTTTCCTGGGTTGGAACGTCGATCACCCAGCCCTGCACGAAGTCATAGATCTGCGGCACAAGCTCATTGTTGTAGGCGATCTGAACCCCGCGGCGATACCAGTTGGGATTGACCGGCTGGCCTTCGGCCTTGCGGGCAGCGATCAGCTGGCTGATGTAGGCCACGCCTTCGGCAAAACGCTCTTGCGAGAAGTAGAGCTCCGCCATGTTCATCCGCACATCATAAGTGCTGAGGTTCGGCCCGCTGTAGTTGAGGTCGATCGCCTGCTGAAGATAGGTTTCGGCCTTAGCGAACTGGTTTTGCGCCGTGGCAAGCTGCGACGCGACGAAGGCGAAGCGGCCGGTATCTTCGGGTTTGACCTTACCGCTTCCGAGCATCAGCTCGGCACCGCGCAGCTGGAGCGTCATGTCCTTGCCGGTGATCCCGGCGTTGAACAGCATACCACCCGCCGCAAGCTTCTCGTCCGGCGACGCCGCCATATTCGCGATGGCCTCGATCTGCGGCTTCAGAGCAGCCACATTGGCGGCCGGGTCCTTCAACGCAGTTTCAACCGGGGTATAAGCGGCCACGAATTCCTTGGCATAAACCGGCGCGGCTGCCTGGGCCTGCTCGTCCTTCTTTTTCTTCTTCTGGGCGTGCGCTGCGTCGGTGAAACCCGGAACGGCGAGCACAGCGGTGCCGCTGGCGAGCGCCACGGCCAGAGCAAGCTGGCGCGCCAAGCTGGCGGGGCGACGGGGCGAAGACAAATTGGTCACTGCATCCTCCACAAGTAGTGCAGCGGCGTGCCAGACGTGGCCCGTACGCTGCCCGAATTCCGGGTGAGCCTTTGGACGGCTCGCACGGGATTTGCAATTCCTGCTAGGCATGCCGTGCTGAACGAGCTTTGAATGCCCTAGAAGCGCACGCTTGGGTGATCAGCCCCGCAAATGTGGAAAAATGCGTCACGTTCTTGGTGTGTTCCGGGCCTAAGGTGGCGAAAGCCCCGGCACATGCCTAGATAGAGAGTGACCCTCGGCCCTATTAAGGCCCGAACTGCCGCAGCGGCACCAGAACACAATTAGAAACGGCCCAGACCTTGAGCGACGACAGCGACATTATCGATTCCCCCGCACCTGCACCGATGGGCGGCTTTGAACGCATCGACATCGTCGATGAGATGAAGTCGAGCTATCTCGATTACGCGATGAGCGTGATCGTTGCCCGCGCACTGCCCGATGTGCGGGACGGGTTGAAGCCGGTGCACCGCCGTATTCTGTTCGCCAGCCAGGAAGGCGGCTTTGTCGCGGGCAAGCCCTACCGCAAGAGCGCCAAGATCGTCGGCGACGTGATGGGTAACTATCACCCGCATGGCGACAGCGCGATTTACGACGCCCTCGCCCGCATGACGCAACCGTGGTCGATGCGCGTGCCGCTCATCGATGGTCAGGGCAACTTCGGCTCGATGGACCCCGATCCGCCAGCGTCGATGCGTTACACCGAGGCGCGCTTGGCGCGGGTGGCGAACTCGCTTCTCGACGATCTCGACAAGGATACGGTCGACTTCACCGACAACTACGACGGCAGCCGCAAGGAGCCGACAGTGCTGCCGGCACGCTTCCCCAACCTGCTGGTGAACGGCGCGGGCGGGATCGCGGTCGGCATGGCGACCAACGTGCCGCCGCATAACCTGGGTGAAGTGATCGACGCCTGTTTTGCCTATATGGACAATCCGGCGATCACATCGGAAGAGCTGATCGAATACATCCCGGGACCCGACTTCCCGACTGCACCGCTGATCCTCGGCACCCACGGCGCGCGGCAGGCTTACACCACCGGGCGCGGTTCGATCCTGATGCGCTGCCGACACGAGATCGAAAGCACGCGCGGTGCCAAGAGCGAAGGCCGCGAAAGCATCGTCTTCACCTCGATCCCCTATCAGGTCGGCAAGAACGCGCTGGTCGAGAAGATCGCCGATGCCGCCAAGGAAAAGCGGATCGAAGGCATTTCCGACATCCGCGACGAAAGCTCGCGCGAAGGCGTGCGCGTGGTGATCGACCTTAAGCGCGATGCCACCCCCGATGTGGTGCTCAATCAAATTTGGCGGCACACCCCGGCGCAGTCCTCGTTCCCGGCAAATATGCTGGCGATCCGCGGCGGACGCCCGGAAACGCTGCGCCTGCGCGATTTCATTGCCGCTTTCATCACCTTCCGTGAGGAAGTGATCACCCGGCGCACCAAGTTCGAACTCGCCAAGGCGCGGGAGCGGGCGCATATCTTGCTCGGCCTGGTGGTGGCGGTCTCCAACCTCGACGAGGTGGTGGCGATGATCCGCAGCGCCCCTAACCCAGCCGAAGCACGGCGGCGGCTGCTCGCCAAGGAATGGCCGATCGGCGATATTGCGCAGTATATCCAGCTGGTCGAAGCCATCGAGCCTTCCGCGGATCAGGAAGGCGGAACCTATCGCCTGTCCGAGCGGCAGGTGAAGGCGATCCTCGAACTGCGCCTCCACCGCTTGACCGCGCTCGGCCGCGACGAAATCGGCGGCGAGTTGCAGGGGCTATCGGTCGCGATCGAGGAATATCTCTCGATCCTCGCTGACCGGGTGAAGCTCTACGCCCTGATGCGTGAGGAACTGGTTGAGATCCGAGCGACCTACGCCACCCCGCGCCTGTCCGAAATCGCCCCCGCCTGGGATGGCCTCGAAGACGAGGACCTGATCGAGCGCGAGGAGATGGTCGTCACTGTCACCCACGGCGGGTACATCAAGCGCACACCGCTCGACACCTTCCGGGCGCAAGCGCGCGGCGGCAAAGGCCGTTCGGGCATGGCGACCAAGGACGAGGACGCGGTGGTCGAGCTCTTCGTCACCTCGACCCACAACCCCGTGCTGTTCTTCACCAACACCGGCCGGGTGTATCGGATGAAGGTGTGGAAGCTGCCCGAAGGCGGACCGCAGACCAAGGGCCGCCCGATGGTCAACCTGCTTCCCCTGGGTGACGATGAGCGCGTCACCAACGTGCTCCCGCTGCCAGAAGATGAGGCTTCGTGGGATAACCTCAACATCGTCTTCGCGACCGAGCAGGGCATGGTCCGCCGCAACTCGATGGACGCCTTCGCCAATATCCCCACCGCGGGCAAATATGCGATGGGCTTTGTCGAAGGCTCCGGCGACCGGCTGATCGGCGTGCAATTGCTGACGGAAGACCAGCAGATCTTCCTTGCCAGCGATACCGGCAAGGCGATCCGCTTCTCGGCCACCGATGCGCGCGAAACCAAGAGCCGCACCGGCATCGGTGTGCGTGGGATGAGCCTCAAGAAGGGCGGCAAGGTCGTCAGCATGGCGGTGCTCGATCCGCTCACTGCCGACATGGAAACGCGCGAGGCCTATCTGCGCGCCGCCGCGTGGAAGAACAACGACGCTGTCCCTACCCTCCCCGCCGCCCAGGTCGCCGCGATGGCCGAGGCGGAGGAGTTCATTCTCACCATCACCGCCAATGGCTATGGCAAGATCTCCTCTGCTTACGAATACCGCACCACCTCGCGTGGGGGTCAGGGCATTACCAACATTGGCACGCCTGAAAGCAACCCGGACCGCAACGGCCCAGTCGTTGCCAGCTTCCCGGTCAAGCACGGATCACAGCTGATGCTGGTGACCGATCAGGCCAAGCTCATCCGCCTCGGTATCGATCTTCGGCACATGATCGAAGGCGGGTTCGAGAGCCTCAAGGGCTTCTCGATTTCCGGGCGCGGGTCTTCGGGCATTCGCATCTTCGACGTGGCCAAGGGCGAACACATCGTCGGGGCGGCGCTGATCGACGAAACGACCGACCCGGAAAACCCGGCCGAGGAAGCCATTGCCGCCGAAATGAATGCCGCGCCTGATGCGGGCGAGCCGCCCGTCACCTGACGGGTTGTTCGCCCCGCAAGCACTGCACGATGCCGGTCGCGATCATGACCTGCCCGGCGTAGTACAGCGGCCAAATTAGCAGATCGGGCAGCGGTGTCAGATCGAACGTGCCCATGCTCGAAAAGATCAGCCAGTCGCTCAGCACGAACAGCACCGCCCCGGTTCCGACGCGGTAACGCGGATAGTGGCTCATCCACGCCGCCGAAGCCATCGCGCCGAGGAAGCTCGCGTAAAGCGCAATCTGGCCTTGCCCGCTCAGCAGATAGCTGATGAGCGGGGTACCGATCAGCAGGGCAGCGCCCGTCATTTTCTGGGTTGGCGAAGGACGCTTGTGCAAGTTGCGCAGATAAAGCGCTACCGAGAAACAATGCGCGGCTGCAAAGAACGCGCCGCCGATCAAGAAATCCAGCTCGATCGCGACATCGCCCGCCGCCCCCAGCATCAGCATTGCGACGACCAGCGCGCCATCCAGCCCTCGGCGGCCATGCGGCAGGCGCAACAGCACATAGAGCGCCAATAGCCCGACCGAAGCCCCCTTGGCGAGCAAGCCCCAGGTGCCCTCGAACACCGGATTGTCGCTCAGAAAATAGTACGCGGTCGCGGCTGTGATGCTTGCCAGCAGCCACGGCCTTTGTTCGATCAGCGCCTGCTTTGCCATGTCCGCCCTTCCCTTGCCGGATGTGCCGCACCCCCTTGGGGCTTGCCGCGGAGCTATCACGCAATTACCTGCCCTGCCATGACCGGAAACCCGACAAATCACGATGTGCACATCATTGGCGGCGGCCTCGCGGGGAGCGAGGCGGCTTGGCAGCTCGCCCAGCGCGGGGTGAAAGTGCGCCTGTCGGAGATGCGCGGCAGCGGGGAGATGACCCCGGCGCACCAGACCGAGGGATTGGCTGAACTGGTGTGCTCCAACTCGTTTCGCTCGGACGACGACACCAAGAATGCCGTCGGGTTGCTGCATCACGAAATGCGCCAGCTCGACAGCTTGGTGATGCGCGCCGGCCACGTCGCACGCGTACCTGCGGGCAGTGCAATGGCGGTGGACCGCGATGTCTTCTCGGCCGAAGTTGAAAAGGCGCTCTCAAGCCACCCTAATGTCACCATCGTGCGCGAACGGGTCGATGCACTTCCCGAAGCAGGCCTCACCATAATCGCCACCGGGCCGCTGACGGCTGAAGCACTCGCAGGAAGCATCGTGCGCGCCACGGGCGCGGAACGGCTCGCCTTCTTCGATGCCATCGCGCCGATCATCCACCGCGACAGCATCGACATGTCGAAGTGCTGGATTCAGTCGCGCTGGAACAAGCGCACGGATGCCTCCAACGAGGGCGGCGATTACATCAATTGCCCGATGAACGAGGAGCAATACCGCGCCTTCCACCGTGGGCTGATGGAAGGCGAAAAGTCCGAGTTCAAGCAGTGGGAAAAGGACACGCCTTATTTCGATGGCTGTATGCCGATCGAAGTGATGGCCGAGCGCGGCTGGGAAACGCTGCGCTATGGCCCGATGAAGGGCGTGGGGCTGGACAATCCCTTCGATACCACCCCCGAGTTCCCGCAAGGCCGCTGGCCCTATGCCGTGGTGCAGCTCCGCCAGGACAACAAGCTCGGCACGCTATGGAACATGGTCGGATTCCAGACCAAGCTGAAATATGCCGCGCAGATCGAACTGTTCCGCACCATTCCGGGGCTGGAGAATGCCGAATTCGCCCGGCTCGGGGGTCTACACCGCAACACCTTCCTCAATTCGCCCGAAGTGCTCGACCGCCAGCTGCGGTTGCGCGCTGCGCCGCATATCCGCTTTGCCGGGCAGGTGACGGGCTGCGAGGGCTACGTCGAAAGCGCGGCCATCGGCCTTGTGGCCGGCATGATGACCGCCGCTGAGCTTGCCGGTCGCGAATGGCGTCCCCTGCCTGCCACCACCGCGCTGGGTGCGCTGCTGAGCCACATCACCGGCGATGCCGAGGCCGAGACCTTCCAGCCCATGAACGTCAATTTCGGGCTGTTCCCACCGCTTCACGAGATCGGCAAGAAGGTCCGCAAAGAAGCCTATACCGCCCGCGCCAAGGCTGACCTTGCCGGCTGGATCAGCGAAACCCGCGAGACTATCGCGGCATAGGCGGTCAGCACTTGCAGGCGGGCTTCTTCGCCACCGGCTTTGGCGCAGTCGCCGCGAATTCGCGCGGGGTCAGGCGCTCATCGCCATCGCCATCGGCCTTCTCGAACCTCATGACCGTGGACACCGCCCATTCTTCAAAGGTCAGCAGATTGTTGCCATCCTTGTCGAGCGCGCGGAATCCCTCTGTCCGGGTGCTGAGCATTTCGTTGCGGGTGATCAGTCGATCACGGTTGCGATCATAGCGGAAGAAGCGCTGCTCCTCACGGCTGAGATCACTCATCTCGGGCGGTGACGGGCCGGACATGTTGCCGGGATCGGCATTTGGGAGCGCCTCGGGATCAGGCGCCGGTGTGGCTAGGGGCGGCGGCGGCGCGCTCTGTTCAACCGCGGCGCGGCCCTGCCACCAGAACATTCCAATCCCGACAAGGGCCAAGGCCCCTAAGCCTCCCAACACGGTTTGTCGCAAAGGTCTGCCCCCTTTTGCTGAACACCCTCACGTAAATATACCCAATTAGTTCAGAAAGATAGCGCCCCTGAGTGCCGCAAGTGCGGCGCCCCTCCCCTCCATCAAGGGCCGTCCACCACGCTGAAGCGCTCGCGTCGCCAAGACATCGAGCACGCCAAGACCGCGAAGGCCCCGCGGAAGGCGTGTGGCCGTGCCGTCCTGCGCTTTCGCAAGGCCAGCAGTGACGAATGCGGCCCGCTCTTCTTCGTCCGAGACGGCAGCCGCAGCATCGGCCAGCGCCCAACGTGATCCTACCGCCGCCAGACGCGTGGCCACCGCTGGAGAGCTATCAGGAGCCAAGGCTGCAAAGAACGCTCCGCGCGCTCTGCCGAAGGCTTCGGCTTCGCCCGGCCCCAAGCGCTCGGCGCTCAGCAGGACCTCCCAGCCATCGACCATCTCGGCCAAAGACCTTTCGCGCCCGGCCCAATGCAGCCCAATGCCATCGAGCACCAGATCACCGCGCGGGCGCCCCGCCACAGGTTTGGCAAGAGCGTCACGCCACCACGCCAGCCGCATCTGACCCAGCATCGGTTCGCTGGTGCGCATCACGATCCGCGCCAGCCGCCGATCAAGCTGAAGAGCTATGCTTAACGGCCCGCGAACCTTTGGGCTGCTCCATGCAAGGGCCAGATCAGCTTCGGGCGATAGGGGTTCGGGTGTCTCGTTCGTCACGCTTCCAGCGCGTAGCCAAGCATTCGCACGCTTGGCAAGCAAACTGTCCCGGCCCGGGACGCCACCATTTCGGGAACCTGCGAGCAGGCCGTTAGGACTTTGCTAACCATGTCCTTTCGCACTCCGCTTACCAGAACCGCTTAAGGGCGAAGGCTGCATCTGAATTGTCCGCGGTAGTTCCGTGCGGGCATCAGGGGAAGGGCAGCTAAGTGATGGGGCGAGAAAAGCAGGCCAAGATGTCGTTTATGCGCAAACTGGCGCGCGACAAGACCGCAAACACCCTCGTGATTTCAGCCGCTGCGCTGGTTCCGATCATGGCGATGGTGGGCGGCGGTGTCGACGCGAGCCGCTATTACATGGCCGCTGCGCGGATGCAGGCCGCGTGCGACGCAGGCGCCCTCGCCGCGCGGCGCGCGATGACGAATGACACATTCACATCAGCGCATCGCACGATTGGGCTCAATTTCTTTGATCAGAACTTCAACGACGGCATCTTCGGCACCGAAAACCGGACCCGCGATTATACCACCGACGGCGACGGGGTCGTAATCGGCAATGCCAGCGCAACCTTGCCGGCGACGATCATGGACGCCTTCGGTTACGGTGAGTTCAACATCGAGGTCAGCTGCACGGCCGAAATCAACATCTCCAACTCCGACATCATGTTCGTGCTCGACGTTACGGGCTCCATGTCGGAATGTCCCAACGGCACCCAGTGCAACTCGAACTCCAGCTCGAAGATCGTCGCGCTTCGCACGGCTGTGATGAACTTCTACGACACGGTGGAAGCGGCAACCTCATCCAGCGCGCAAGTGCGTTATGGATTTGTGCCCTATTCGCAGCAGGTCAATGTCGGTTTCTCGATCCCCCGCGCCTACATGGCTGACACGCACAACTATGAAACGCGCGTCGCGCGGTACAATCCCGCCCCGTTCCCCAATTCCGCACACCCGGATGTGGATCAGGTGGGCGAGACGATCCTGATTTCAGATCAGGACGAATGGTTGCCGCGAAACACGTCGCGATTCAACTCCACCAATACTGACGATTATCGCTTCCGTACCGATGGCTCAAACGGAACGACCGCGACCAATTTCTGCAGGAACACGCTGCCGGGCACCCGCAACGTAACGGTCAGTGGCCAGACCCAAAGCTGGCAGGTCTTTGCGACGCCGCAGATCGTGCTTAACCAGTGGGATGGCGGCAACTCCAACAATCGCGCCGGTTGTCGCGGCCGGGTGCGCAAGACGCGTCTTGCGACCGCCGCTGACGTGATTCCGCAGTTCCGCGAGTGGATCTATTGCGAGGTTACGCCGGGGACGGCCAATCCGTGCAATGTGAACAACCCGCCTCGCAGCCCCGCTGGCTGGGAGTCGGTCAACCTTTCGTCGATCTATGCCAACAACACGCTCCAGATCCCGGTCGGCACCAATGGTGCAATGACCACCCAGACCTGGACCGGCTGCATTGAGGAGCCGGTGTGGATGGACACCACGGGCAATTACAGCCCCATTGTTCCCGCAGCCCACGATCTCAACATCAATCTGGTGCCAGCAAACGAATCGCAGAAGTGGAAGCCGGCGCTCAATACTGCGGCCTATGAACGCCGCGACGGCAGCGGCAATCGGACTACGAACCCGGTGAGCGATTCCGACCGGATCGCCGCCGGACTGTCGACCACTCAGGACCGCCCTGGCTGGGTCTGCCCCGCGGCAGCGCGCAAGCTGGCCGAAATCAACCGCACTGATCTGCAAACCTACGTCAATGGTCTGGCTGCCAACGGCAACACCTATCACGACATTGGCATGGTGTGGGGCGCACGCTTCATTTCGCCGCGTGGCATGTTCGCTTCGGAAAACACCACCGCGCCGAACGGCGACGCGATTGCCCGTCACATCGTGTTCATGACGGACGGTATTCTTGTCACCGGCATCGAGAACTATTCGACCCAGGGGATCGAATGGTGGGATCGCCGTGTCACGGGTAACGCCGATGCGAACCGCGAAGCGACCCGGCGTGCAGCCCGTCTGCAAGCCATCTGTCGTGCTGCCCAGCAGGAGAACATCACCGTCTGGGTGGTGGCCTTCGGGACCGCGCTGACCCAGAATCTGATCGACTGCGCATCGCCCGGCCGTGCCTTCCAGGCCAGCGACTCCGTGACCCTGAACGCCCGGTTCCAGGAAATCGCGCAGAAGATCGCCGCGCTGAGGTTGACCTCGTGATCGGCCGGTTGTCACGCACAGTCGCGGTGCTCCGCCGGCTGCATGCCGACCGGGGTGGTACGACCCTCATCGAGTTCGCGATCGTCGCACCGGTTCTGCTCCTGATGATCATGGGCCTGTTCGACATGGCGCATACGCAATACTCGAGTTCGGTGTTGCACGGCGCCATGCAGAAGGCGGGCCGCGACCTTACGCTGGAGAATGCCAATAGCCAGCAAGTCAATATTGATCAGCGGGTTACGGATCAGATCAGGACGGTTATGCCGTCTGATGCCACGATCGATCTTGAAAAGCTGTCATTCTTCGAATTCGCCGACGTTAGCGAGCCGGAGGAATTCACCGACCTGAACAACGACGGCATCTGCAACAACAACGAACCTTACATCGATGCCAACGAGAATGGCGGCTGGGATGAAGATCGCGGCAGGGACGGTATCGGGGGTGCACGCGATGTCGTGCTCTACACGGCTACCGTTACCTACCCCCGTCTGTTCCCGATGTACTCCATGGCTGGCCTGTCGGACACCGTGACCATTGAGGCATCGACCGTGCTGCGCAATCAGCCGTTCGACGAGCAGAATGACCGCGTCACCACTCCGGGGAATTGCACATGACCAGCACCACGAGGAAACCGCTGCGGAGCCGCGTGCGAAGCCTCGCCCGGCGGCTTTCGCTTGACACATCCGGCCTTGCGCTGATCGAGTTCGCCTTTGCCGCGCCACTTGTGCTTGGCATGGGGATGCTCGGCACCGATACGGCCTATCTGGTAATCACGCATATGCAGATCAGCCAGATCGCGATGCAGGTCGCGGACAACGCCTCGCGCGTCGGTGAACAGGACGTGCTGACAGCGCGTAAAGTGTTCGAGCGTGACATCGCCGAAACGCTGATCGGTGCGGAAAAGCTCGGCCAGAACCTAGACTTCTATGACAACGCACGGGTCATCATTTCCAGCTTGCAGCGCAATGCATCGGGCGGTCAGTGGATTGCCTGGCAACGGTGCCGCGGGGCGGTCCAGCATACCTCCAGCTACGGCGTTGAAGGCAACGGCGCAACCGGAACCAGCTTTCCTGGAATGGGTGTGCCCGGGCGCTATATCACGGCATCACAAGGCACCGCCGTGATGTTTGTGGAAGTGGCGTTCGATTATGAGCCGATCACGCCGATCACCGTGTTTGAGAACCGCCGCATCGTCTACACGGCCGCCTTCAATGTCCGCGACAACCGCGACCTGACCCGGCTGTACGCCGGTGGCCCGGTGGCGCGTTGCAACGTCTTTTCCGCAGCCCGCCCGACCTGACCCAGGCCGGGCGGTTTGCGCCGTCGGCTTTACTTGTAGCAGACCTTGCGCGCAGCAGCCGCGATGCGAGCCGGATCGATCAGCGCGAGCTTTTCGAGATTGGCGGCATAGGGCAGCGGCACGTCTTCGTTGCAGACCCGCAGCACCGGCGCATCCAGGTGGTCGAAGCCCTCTTCCATGCAGATGCTGATGACTTCGCTGGCGATCGAGCAGGTCGGCCAACCTTCTTCGGCCACGATCAGCCGGTTGGTCTTGGCGAGGCTTTCGAGGACGGTCTGTTTGTCGAGCGGGCGCAGGGTGCGCAGGTCGATCACTTCGGCATCGAATCCCTCGTCCGCCAGCGTCGCTGCTGCTTCGAGCGCCATGCCGACGCCGATCGAATAGCTGACGATGGTCACGTCCTTGCCTTCGCGCATGATGCGCGCCTTGCCGATCGGCAGGACATAGTCCTCGACATCGGGCACATCGAAGCTGCGGCCATAGACAAGTTCGTTTTCGAGGAAGACGACCGGATCTTCGCAGCGGATCGCGGCCTTCATCAGCCCCTTGGCATCGGCAGCATCATAGGGCGCGATGACAATCAGGCCGGGGACGCTGGCGTACCACGGGCCGTAGTTCTGGCTGTGCTGCGCGCCCACGCGGGAGGCCGCACCATTGGGGCCGCGGAACACGATCGGGCAGCGCATCTGCCCGCCCGACATGTAGTTGGTCTTGGCGGCCGAGTTGATGATGTGGTCGATCGCCTGCATAGCGAAGTTGAAGGTCATGAACTCGACGATGGGGCGCAAGCCGCCCATCGCCGCGCCGGTGCCGATCCCGGCAAAGCCATATTCGGTGATCGGCGTATCGATCACGCGCTTGGGGCCGAACTCCGCCAACAAGCCCTGAGTGACCTTGTAGGCGCCCTGATATTCGGCAACTTCCTCGCCCATCACAAACACCCGCGGGTCGCGGCGCATTTCCTCGGCCATGGCATCGCGCAGCGCTTCGCGTACGGTGGTGCTGGTGAGGCTGGTGCCGGCAGGGATGGCGGGATCGGCAGCCGCAGGCGCGCGCGCGGGGGCTGCCGCCTTGGGGGCCGGAGCGCAAGCGGGTTCAGGTGCAGGCGCTTCTGCCTTCGCCGGAGCAGGTGCGGGCGCCGCAGACGGCTCCTCCCCTTCCCCCGCGATCAGGGCGATCACCGCGCCAACCGCGACATCTTCCGTCCCGGCGGCGACCAGAATCTTCTCCAGCACGCCCTCATCGATGGCTTCGAATTCCATCGTCGCCTTGTCGGTCTCGATCTCGGCAAGAATATCGCCCGGTTCGATCCGATCACCCTCCTGCTTGAGCCACTTCGCGAGCGTGCCCTGCTCCATCGTCGGCGACAGCGCCGGCATCTTCAGTTCAATCGCCATGGCTCAATAGGCCTCCACCAGAACATCGGTGTAGAGTTCGGCTGCACCCGGCTCGGGCGAGGTTTCCGCAAAGTCGGCGGCGGATGCCACCTCGGCGCGGATCGCCTTGTCGATCGCTTTCAAATCGTCCTCGGTCTTGCCTGCTTCGATCAGGGTCTTCTTCAGCCCCTCGATCGGATCGTGGTGGTCACGCTGTTCCTGCACTTCCTCGCGGGTGCGGTACTTGGCCGGGTCGGACATCGAATGCCCGCGATAGCGATAGGTGTTGCACTCCATCAGCACCGGGCCCTTGCCGGCGCGGACATGGGCGAAAGCGACTTCGGCCGCAGCGCGCACTTCGAGCACGTCCATGCCGTTCACTTCCATCCCCGGAATACGGAACGCAGTGCCGCGGCGGTGGAACCGGGTTTCGGCCGACGAGCGCGAGCTGGCCGTGCCCATCGCGTATTGGTTGTCCTCGACTACAAACACGATCGGCAGCTTCCAAAGCGCCGCCATGTTGAAGGTCTCGTAGACCTGCCCCTGGTTGGCCGCGCCGTCGCCGAAATAGGCCAGACACAACCCGCCATCATCGTTGTATTGATGCGCCAGCGCCAAGCCCCCGCCCAGCGCGACCTGCGCGCCGACGATTCCGTGGCCGCCGTAGAATTTGTGCTCGGTGCTGAACATGTGCATCGAGCCGCCCTTGCCCTTGGAAATCCCGGCTTCGCGGCCCGTCAATTCCGCCATGATCACCTTGGGATCGATCCCGTAGGCAAGCATGTGGCCATGATCGCGGTAGCCTGTGATCACGCTGTCCCGTTCGTTGTCGAGCACGCTTTGCAGGCCGATCGCCACGGCTTCCTGGCCGATATAGAGGTGGCAGAAGCCGCCGATCAGGCCGAGGCCGTAAAGCTGGCCAGCCTTTTCCTCAAAGCGGCGGATCAGCAGCATCTGGCGGTAGAACTCCAGCATCTCTTCCGGCGAAGCGTCATAACGCTTCTTGGCCTCGAAGGCGGCTTGCAAGGAGTGGAGCATGAAATCGGCGTCGTCCGCAGCGGTTGCGGACTTCTTTGCAGGCTGTTTGGCCAAGACAAGTATCCCTCTCTCTGGCGCACTCATGGGGAGGAGAAGCGCATCATGGTTCTATAGGCAGGGAGATAAGGCCCGCGCAACGCCAAGCCGTAACGGTAACCGCTCACGCATACGAAATCAGGTGAGCGGAGCCGATAGCCCGACGTCAGTCTTCGAGCGTGATTACGACCTCATCTTCGCGCATCACGCCAAGCTGATCGCGAACCAGTTCACTGGCGAGATCGGGATCAGCGGCTTCAGGATCGAGGAGCATCACCCGGTTGCGCAGTGCATCGCGCTTGGCCGTCAGCTGGGCGATTTCGGTCTCGCGCGCTTCCAGCGCGGCAGCGTTCACGCTCCAGGCGAGCAGGCCCGTCGGACCGGCCACAGCCACGCCCGTCAGGAGCAGCAAGGCACCAAGGGCGCCAAACCGCTTCAGCCTGTTTTCAGATCCTGATTTACGCATTGCCGCGAATGATCCCTCGTCCGTTAAATCGAACAGAATCATATCTGACCGCCCTCTGCAAGAACAATGCGACACAATGGGACACATTGCGGGCAATTCCTTGGGGATTGCCGGTTTCAGTAGCTTCGCGGCAACCCCAGCACGTGTTCGGCAAGGTAGGAGAGGATGAGGTTGGTCGAGATTGGCGCCACGGTGTAGAGTCGCGCCTCGCGGAATTTGCGCTCGACATCGTATTCTTCGGCGAACCCGAAGCCGCCGAAGGTCTGCACGCACATGTCCGCCGCCGCCCAGCTGGCCTCGGATGCCAGGAGCTTGGCCATATTGGCCTCCTCGCCCGGATTGCCGCCCTCGTCGTAAACCCGCGCTGCGTGGTACACCATCAACTCTGCAGCGCGCATCTGCGCGTAGCAGCGCGCGATCGGGAACTGCACGCCCTGATTCTGCCCGATGGGTCGGGCAAAGACCGAGCGGTCCTTGGCATAACCCGTCGCCTTCTCGATAAACCACTTGGCATCGCCGATACACTCGGCGGCGATCAGGATGCGTTCGGCATTCATGCCGGAGAGGATGTAACGGAAGCCTTTCCCCTCCTCGCCCACCAGCGCGGAGGCCGGGATGCGCAGGTCGTCGAAGAACACCTCGCAGGACGAGTGGTTCATCATCGTACGGATCGGCTTGACCGTCATGCCGCCCGCCAGCGCGGCCTGCATATCGACGAGGAAGATCGAAAGCCCTTCGGTCTTGCTCGCCACTTCCTCGCGCGGGGTGGTGCGAGCGAGCAGCAGCATGAGGTCGGAGTGCTCGGCGCGGCTGGTCCAGATCTTCTGACCGGTGATGATATACTCGTCGCCATTGCGGACTGCGCGGGTCTTCAGGCTGAGGGTATCGGTGCCACTGGTTGGCTCGCTGACGCCAAACGCCTGCAAGCGCAATTCGCCGCTGGCGATACGGGGGAGATAGGCCGCCTTCTGCGCTTCGGAGCCGTACCGCAGCAGCGTGTTCATGATGTACATTTGCGCATGGGCGCTGGAGCCGTTGCAACCGGACGCCTGAATCTCCTCCATGATCACGCAGGCCGCCTCCAGGCTGAGGCCGCTGCCACCGTGTTCGACAGGGATGAGCGCGGCGAGGAAGCCCGCCTTGGTCAGCGCGTCGACGAATTCCGCCGGGTATTCCCGAACCGCATCCTTGGCGCGCCAATAGTCCCCCGGAAAACCATCGCACAGGCTGCGCACTGCGTGCCGGATTTCGGCGATTTCATCGGGTTCGTGGCGATACATCGACAAGCCTTCTCTCCTGCAATCGGCGGGTGGCTTGCCCGCTCCCTGCGGCCAAGTCCACCTCATCAATTTGGGTGCTTTTGTGCAAGATGGCGGGCATGGCAATCCCGTTTCGATCTGCTACTCACCATGGTGATGGAAGGAACGGCCATGAAAATCATCGCTCACGACCCGGCGCGTTTTGCTGCTTTGCCCTATTACCCGTTTGCCGAAAACTGGCTGACCATCGACCTTGGCGAAGGGCAGTCAGGGCAGATGCATTATCTCGATGAAGGGCCAAAGGACGCCCCTCCCCTGATCCTGTTTCATGGCGAGCCGAGCTGGAGCTATCTCTATCGTAAGATGATCCCGCTGCTCGTGGAGGCGGGCTTTCGCTGCCTGGCCCCTGACCTCATCGGCTTCGGCAAGAGCGACAAGCCGGATGATCAGACCTTCTACACCTATGCCCGCCATGTCGATTGGCTGAAGCAGTGGCGCGATGCCGTGGTGCCGGAAGTCGCCGGGCTGTTCTGTCAGGACTGGGGCGGGCTTCTGGGCCTGCGCATCGTCGGGCAGGAGCCGGAGCGCTTTGCCTTTGTCGTCGCCAGCAACACCTTCCTGCCGACAGGCGGCGGCAAAGCTTCACCGGGGTTTCTCGCGTGGCGCGCCTTTGCCAAGTCCTCGCCCGATTTCAGGATCGGCGGGATCATGGATCGCGGCTGCCAGAGCGAACTCAGCGCTGCCGAGATTGCCGCCTACGATGCCCCCTTCCCCGATGAACCCAGCAAGGCCGGTGCGCGCGCCTTCCCGCAATTGGTGCCGGTCGAGGATGACAAGCCCGGTGTCGCCGAAAACGTCGCTGCGTGGGAGGGCCTTGCCGCCTTCGACAAGCCGTTCCTGACTCTGTTCGGAGAGGATGACCCGGTGCTCGGTCTGGCAGGGCCGCAGCTCGCCAAACGCATCAAGGGGGCCGAGGGCCAACCCCATGCGATGCTATCGAAATGCGGCCACTTCAGTCAGGAAGACCGTCCGGCAGAGCTGGCTCAAGGCGTGATCGACATGGCGCGGCAGGCAGGCTTCCTCGCTTGATCCAGTCCACCTCCGTGCCTGCCTACCTCACCCGCACGCAGGAACGGGCGCTGGCGCTCACCATCGCGGTGGTGACGGCGAACGCCTATTACATCCACCCGATCATCGGCGAAGTCGCCCGCGCATTTGGCGTCGGCGAGGCGGAGATCGGGCTTGTCCCGGCGCTCAACCAGCTGGCACTTGCGCTGGGGATCCTCCTGCTGCTGCCGCTGGGCGACTTCTATTCGAACCGGCGGCTGTGCATGGTGTTCGTCGCCGCGCAGACTGTATGCCTTGGCGGCATGGTGCTGGCGGGGGATCTGGTGCTGTTCACCGCCGCCTCCACCCTGCTCGGTTTCGTCACCATCGCTCCCTATCTGATCCCCGCCTTCGCCTCCAAACGCGTTGCGCTTGAGCGGTTGGGACAGGTTACCGCGCAACTCACCGCAGCGGTGATCTTCGGCATTCTGGTCGCACGGGTCGGCGCGGGGATCATCGCCGAGCACGCCGACTGGCACACGGTCTATGTCGGTGCGTTCGGCTTGATGGCGGCCGTGACCGCCTTTCTGCCCATCGCCATGCGCAGCGAGCCTGCCGCACCCAAACAATCGCAGGCGCGTTACGGCACGCTGATTGCTTCGGTCTTCACGCTGGCGGCCAAGCATCCCGACATGCGGATCTCTGCCGCGATCCAGGGCCTGAACTTTGCGATCTTCACCGCCAGCTGGCTCGCGCTCGCGCTGCACCTCACCAGCCCCACCATGGGCTACGGCACGGATGATGTCGGCTATCTGGCAGGCGTTGCGGCGATCAGCGTGTTCACCACGCCACGGCTGGGGCGCTGGGCGGATAAGGTTGGCCCACGCAAAGCCCGGCTGACGGCAGCTGCGGTGCAGATTTTCGGCATCGCGCTGTTCTATCCGCTCGGCTTCAGCATCTGGGGCGTGCTCGTGCCACTGCTCGTGGTCAACATGGTCGGGCCGACCATTGATGTGACCGGGCGGATGACCCTGTTCACCCTCGCCCCGGACATCCGCACGCGGCTGACCACGTCCTATATCGTTACGATGTTTGTCGGCGGCGCGATCGGCAGCGCGCTTGGCACGGCGGTGTATGATTTTGGCGGTTGGGCCGGCACCTGCGCACTGATGCTTGCCATGTCGAGTGGGGTGCTGGGGTTGGCCCTTTACGCCGAGCGGCGCTGGCAGCGCCTGCAAGCATAGTGGTGACCCCGGCGCGATTCGAACGCGCGGCCCCCAGATTAGGAATCTGATGCTCTATCCGGCTGAGCTACGGGGTCCCGAGGCGCTTCATAGCAGTCGCGCGTTTCAATTCAACTTTTCGGGCGGCGCCACGGGGAACGGCAGTGGGGCAACCCGCACGCCCTCCTCGATCAGCGCCTTGGCCTCGGCGAGGCTTGCCTGCCCGTGGATCGGAGCTTCGTCACGCTCGCCATAATGCATCTTCCGGGTTTCCTCGGCGAACTTGTCGCCGACCCATGTGCTGTTCTTGAGTGCAGCTGCCTGCGCCTTGGCCAATGCGGTGAGCGCCTTTTGCACCTCGGGCGGCATCGGCGTGTTGGCGACCTGCCGCGGTGCCTCTGGCGGCAGAACTTCCTGCCGGGCGTTGCCCTTGGCCGGCACGGCGGGGGCCATCGGGGCCTTGCTCACCTCGGCCGAGCCGCAGAACGGACACGCGAGCAACCCGCGCGCTTGCTGATCCGCGTAATCGGTCGAGGAGGCAAACCAGCCCTCGAAGCGGTGGCCTTCATGGCAGGAGAGGTCGAAAACGATCATTGCAAGTCAGGATGTGGCGATTTCACGGCGGTTGGCAAGAGCGGGCACCTGCGCGCGCACTTCGGCGATGCGGGCCAGGTCGATGTCGCAGAATGCCAAGCCGGGCGCATCCCCGCCCATATCGAGCAGCACCTCACCCCACGGATCGACGACGAGGCTATGGCCGTAGGTCTCGCGCCCGTCTTCATGGCTCCCGACCTGTGCGGCGGCAATCACGAAGGCGCTCGCCTCGATCGCGCGGGCGCGCAGCATCACGTGCCAATGGGCAGCCCCGGTGGGTTTGGTGAAGGCGGCTGGCACGGCAATCGCATCGCAGCGCCGGTTGCCAAGCTCGCCAAACAAGGCAGGGAAACGCAGATCGTAGCAGACTGCCAGACCAAGCCGCCCGACGGGCGTATCTTCGACGCTCACCACCGCGCGACCCGGTTCATAGGCATTGCTTTCCCGCCAGGTCTCGCCCGTCGCCAGTTCGACATCGAACATATGGATCTTGTCGTAGGTCATCGGCTGCGCGGCGGCGGGAGCGAAGAGCATTGAACGGTTGGCGTTCTTGCCGCCCGGCACCGCCACGGCCATGGAACCAAGCGCAATAGTCAGGCCCATCTCGCCTGCCAGATCGGCCAATAGGGGCACATAAGGCGATTCGTCCTGCGGGACGATATGCTCTGCCGCGCGCGCACGGTTGCGGTCGAGCAGTAGCGACATTTCCGGCGTAAAGAGTATCTCCGCCCCGCCTTCACGCGCGGCATAGGCGGCATCGCGGATGCAATCGAAATTACGGCCCGGGTCGATCCCCGAACACATCTGCAAGACCGCAATCTTCGGCATCAGCCCGCCAGCAACGCGTCGAGCTTGCCCGCAGCTTCCAGCGCGGCGAGATCGTCCGACCCGCCAACATGCACATCGCCGATAAAGATTTGCGGCACCGTCATCGCGTTGGGCGCGCGGGCGAGCATCTCGTCGCGTCGTGCTCCACCCATGGTGATGTCATGCTCGGTGAATTCGGCGCCTTTTTGCGTCAGCAGTCGCTTGGCGCGTACGCAGAAGGGGCAGGCAAACTTGGTGTAGATATCGATCTGTGGGCTGGCCATAGGTCCCTCTTGCCAAATGCTCTTGAAAGCGCGGGTTGATAAACCAGATAGGCGGTGTCGCCGCGTTTCGCCAGTCTTGGGAAACGGCCACGGCGACAAGGCGGGTGCTGCATCCGGCAGGCCCGCATCCGAGCCAAATTGCTCAACCAAGAGGATTTGCAACTATGTCCCGTTTTGATTTCACCCCGTACCGCCGCTCGACCGTGGGCTTTGATCGTCTGTTCGACCTGCTCGAAAATCAGGCACGCCTGAATGCGGGCGACAATTATCCCCCCTTCAACATCTCGCGCCGGGGCGAGGACAATTACCGCATTACCCTCGCTGTGGCCGGTTTCCGCCCGCATGATATCGACATCACCGCCCAGCAGAACCTGCTGGTCGTGCAGGGTCGCAAGCGCGAAGAGGCTGAGGATGGTTCAGAGCTGATCCATGTCGGTATCGCCAACCGCGGCTTTGAACGCCGGTTCGAGCTGGCTGATTTCGTCCGCGTCGAGCGTGCTGATCTGGCCGATGGCCTGCTGATCATCGACCTGGTGCGCGAAGTGCCCGATGCGATGAAGCCTCGCAAAATCGCGATCGGCGGCACCACGACGCTCACCGCCGTCCCGACCAACGAAGGCGACGACACCGCCAGCGCTGCCTGAGGCACGCCGGTTCAATCCGATCATGAAATTGAAAGGGGGCGGGTCTTGCGATCCGCCCCCGCGACTTGCGCCGCCTCGTCTGAACCTATCCGTCCGGGTCGCAGAAGACGGACAAGACCAGACAAGCCTGTTTCATAAAGACCCGCAAAAGCCGGATCGAATCACTGTGTGTTTGTACAACAGCAATCCGATAGACTCAGCGCAATTGTCCCTAGAAAATAGTTAAATCTGGCCCCCGTCTAATGCGGAAAGGCAACAACGCGCAAGGCTTATCTGCAAACCTTGTAAGGAAGGGAAATCGCAAGTCCCGCTTGTGAAACAAAGGATTGCAAAGCCTTGCTAAACGCCGATTGAGTTCCCTCAGGAGCCGGCCGAACGACGGCCGCGCAGACCAACTCGAGCGCTATGAAAAGTGACAGGACGAGCGCTTAGACGAGTCGCGACTGTTCCAGCGCCGCCGCAATGAACCCGGCAAACAGGGGGTGCGGATCAAATGGCCGCGATTTCAATTCCGGGTGGAATTGCACGCCCACGAACCACGGATGATCGGGCCGCTCGACGATTTCAGGCAGCAACCCGTCCGGCGACATACCGGCAAAGATCAGGCCCTGCTTCTCGAGCGGCTCGATGAAGGCGCTATTCACCTCATAACGATGGCGGTGGCGTTCGGAGATGACCTCCGCCCCGCCATAGATCTGCGAGGTGTGGCTGTTGGGGCTGAGTTTGGCCGGGTAGGCGCCCAAACGCATCGTGCCGCCCAGATCGCCGCCTTCGGCACGGCTCTGGAGGCCTTCCTTGCTCATCCACTCGGTGATGATGCCGACCACCGGGCTATCCGTCGGACCAAACTCGGTCGACGAGGCATCGGCAAAGCCGGCCGCGCGCGCGCCTTCAATGCAGGCCATCTGCATGCCGAGGCAGATGCCAAAGAACGGCACGTTGCGTTCCCGCGCGAAGCGAACGCTGGCAATCTTGCCTTCGCTCCCGCGCTCACCAAAGCCGCCGGGGACGAGAATCCCGTGCATCGGTTCCAATGCGGCGATGATCTGCGAATCGTCGTCGCCTTCGAAGATTTCGGCGTCGATCCAGCGAATGTTGACCTTGACCCGGTTGGCGAGGCCACCATGCACCAGCGCCTCGTTGAGGCTCTTGTAGGCGTCCTGCAGGCCGACATATTTGCCGACCACAGCAATCGTCACTTCGCCTTCCGGGTTGAACTGGCGGTCGGTCACATCCTCCCACGCCGAAAGATCGGGTGCGGGCGCATCTGTGATACCGAACGCGCGGAGCACTTCGGCGTCGAGACCTTCGGCGTGATATTGCTGCGGCACCGCATAGATCGAAGGCGCATCCAAGGCCTGAATCACCGCTTCGGTGCGCACGTTGCAGAACTGCGCGATCTTGCGGCGGTCGCTTTCCGGGATCGGGTGCTCGGCGCGGCAAAGCAGAATGTCGGGCTTGATACCGAGGCTGGCAAGCTCGCGCACCGAGTGCTGGGTCGGCTTGGTCTTCAGCTCGCCCGCGGCCTTGATATAGGGCACCAGCGTAACGTGGACCGAAAGGGTCTGGAGGGGTTCCAGCTCGTTCCTGAGCTGGCGGATCGCTTCCATGAACGGCAGCGATTCGATGTCGCCCACCGTGCCGCCAATCTCGCACAGGATGAAATCGTGATCGTCCTGATCGGCGAGCGCGAAGGCCTTGATCTCGTCGGTGACGTGCGGGATCACTTGCACCGTCGCGCCAAGATAGTCCCCGCGCCGTTCACGCGCGATAATGTCGCGGTAAACCCGACCCGAGGTGATGTTGTCGCTTTGCCGCGCGGAGACCCCTGTGAAGCGCTCGTAATGCCCGAGGTCGAGATCGGTCTCGGCCCCGTCATCGGTCACATAGACCTCGCCGTGCTGATACGGGCTCATCGTGCCCGGATCGACGTTGAGATAGGGATCAAACTTGCGG
This sequence comes from Porphyrobacter sp. SLTP, assembly GCF_009905735.1. Lineage (GTDB taxonomy): Bacteria > Pseudomonadota > Alphaproteobacteria > Sphingomonadales > Sphingomonadaceae > Erythrobacter. The sequence continues at coordinate 97,224 of NZ_JAAALE010000009.1, read as the reverse complement.
ATGCGGACCTTGAAGCCACGCGCCTGGAGAAGAGCAGCCAGTGAGGCTGCCATGAGACCTTTGCCGAGCGAGGAGACCACGCCGCCGGTGATGAAAATGTACCGCGCCATGGGATTTGGGCCTTAAGCAACAGGAGGGATTCGGGGCAAGCGAATTGCGCCGCACAGGATGCGCGCCATCCACAGTCACGTAGATTTTATGGCCGCGGGGCAGCAGCGCGCCGCCCCATGCGGGCGATTACTGGCCGGCCGGAGCCGCAGGAGCCGGTGCAGCGGGCGCAGGCGCCGCTTCGTTCGGGGCCTGAGCAGGCGCCGGAGCGGGGTCGGCCAAAAGGTCAGGCACTGCCGGAGCCGCGGCGCCGGGTGCATTGCGGTCGAGCGTGCTCGTCACCCCGCCGACGCGACTTTCACGCACGGCGAGAGCGGCCAGAACGATCGAGAGCGTCACGAAGGCCACCGCCAGCCACTTGGTCGACCGTGTGAGGAAATCCGCCGCACCGCGCGCACCGAACGCCCCGCCGGGGCTGGAGCCGATGCCGAGACCGCCGCCTTCGGAGCGCTGCATCAGCACGACGCCGACCAGTGCGGCGGCCACGAGGGCCTGAATCACGGTGAGGAAGATGAACAGAGACATGAACGATTCTCGTGGCCGAGGGCGATTGCCCGCCCGGTTGCATTGCTTGCGCGCCATGTAGGGGCGCAAGGCCTGCGCGGCAAGCCCGCAGCGCCTTGTCGTCCGTCACGGCATGGCCGCCTAGTTCTCGAACGGCTCGCTTGCAGCAAGGGCGATGCCCATGAAGCTGTCCGCCGTCAGGCTCGCTCCGCCGACCAAGGCGCCGCCGACATCGGGGACAGCGAAGATCGCAGCCGCATTCTCAGGCTTGACCGAGCCGCCATAGATAATGCGCACATCGCGTCCATGCTCCTCGCCGAACAGCTCAATCAAGAGCGCGCGGATCGCGCCATGCATCTCGGCGATATCATCGGTGGTGGCGGCATTGCCGGTGCCGATCGCCCAGATCGGCTCATAGGCGACCGTCAGCTTGTCGCCGATGTCGGAGGGCAATTGGTCGGCTGGCGGGAGCGAGGCCTTGAGCTGCTTCTTCACGAAGGCGACCGCCTTGCCCGATTCGCGGGTTTCCGCACTTTCGCCGCAGCACATGATGATCCGCAGGCCCGCCGCCAACGCGGCTTCGGCCTTGGCACGCACGCGGGCATCGCTTTCATTATGTCCGGTGCGGCGTTCGGAATGGCCGAGGATCACGAACTTCGCGCCCGCATCGGCAATCATCGCCGCCGAGATATCGCCGGTATGCGCGCCGCCATCTTCATGGTGGCAGTCCTGCGCGCCAACGCCGATCTGTTCGGCTTCGCGGTGGATCGGATGGATGAGGGTGTAAGGCGGCGCGAGCGCCACCTCCACCTTCATGTGACGCTGAGCCGCACGGTCGATCGCACGCGCTTCGGACAGCATCGCGCGGGTGCCGTGCATCTTCCAGTTTCCGACGATATAGGGTCGGCGGGTCATGACTTGTCCTGCACTTTATATAATTGAGAGGGATAGCCCTGAGCGGGTTATGATTCTGTGCTCGCTGTAGTGCCCGGGGCCCGCGTCCGCTAGCCGAGGAAGCCGGACTAGTCAAAACGCGCAGCCACCTGTTGCCGTGTGGTCGCAGGGCCTCTAAAGCGCCCGGGCAACGCGAGTGATCGCGGTGTGCGAAAAGGGCGCTTGCGTCCTGCCATCAGCCAGCCTCGGATGGGTCAATTACGCCATGTTTTCGTTTTTCCGCCGCTTTTTCCAGTCGAAGATCGGGCTGCCGATCTTTCTTGCCTTCCTTGGTCTGATGGCGCTGGCCTTCGTTGCTTCTGACCTTGGCAACACGAATTTTGGCGGCGTGACCAATACCGACCGCATGGCTGTGGTGGGCGGCGAAGCGATTCCGATTTCCGATCTGACCGTATCGGCGAACAACGCGCTGGCGCAGGTTCGCCAGCGCAACCCGACGCTGACCATGCCCGAATTCATCGCCGAAGGCTCACTTGACGAAGTGGTCAAGCAGATGATCGACCGCTTTGCCGTGGGCCAATATGGCAAGGACTATGGCCTGCGCGCCGGCGAAAACCTGGTGAACAGCGAGATTTTGCAGATTCAGGCGTTTCAGGGCCTCACCGGGCAGTTCGATCAGCAGGCCTATCTTGCCGCGATCGGCCAGCGCGGACTGACCGACGCGACCTTCCGCCGCGACCTCGCGATTGACCTTATCGAGCAGCAGTTGCTGCGCACGGCAGTGGCAGCGCCGCAACTCCCTGAAAAGGTCGCGCGCCAATATGCCGCGCTGGTGCTGGAAAAGCGCAAGGGCGAGATCGCTCTCATCCCGAGCGCAGCCTTCGCTCCCGCCGGGAACCCGTCCGAGAGCCAGCTCACTGCCTGGTATAATGACAACCGCGCCCAGTTCGTCCGGCCAGAGCGACGCACGCTGCGTTTCGCGGTGTTCGGCACCGACACGCTCAAGGTCAACGCAGCGCCCACCCCGGCCGAAATCGCCGAGCGGTTCAAGCGTGATGCCACCAAGTATCAAGCCTCCGAGAGCCGCATCGTCTCGAGCTTCGTCGTGCCCACCGAAGACGCCGCCAAGGCGCTCGCCGCCCGCATCCGCGCGGGCGCCTCGCTCGAGACCGTTGCGCGCGAAGCGAACTTCACCGCCTCACGCTCCCCGGCGCGCACCCGCGAAGCCATGGCGAGTGCCACCAGCTTTGCGTTTGCCCAGGCCGCCTTCAAGGCGAGCGAAGGCGGCGTCGTTGATCCGGCCCAGGGCACGCTCGGCTGGTATGTCGCGCGGGTCGACAAGATTGAGCGCGCGCCGGCTCGCACCTTGGCGCAGGCCACGCCTGAATTGACCGAACAGCTCACCACCGAAAAGCGGGCCGCCGCAATCGCCGACCTCACTTCCGAAATCGAAGCCGAAATCGACGGCGGTACGGCTCTCGCCGAAGTTGCCAAGGCCTATGGCCTGACAGTCGAGACCACACCAGCACTGCTGGCCGATGGGCGCGCCTTCGGACAGCCGCAGGTGCAGATCGTGCCGCAGCTCGCCCCGCTGCTCAGCACGGCCTTCCAGATGGAAGAAAGCGAGCCGCAGCTCGCGCAGGTTGAAGCCGAGCAATTCGTGATCTTCGAAGTCGCCCGCGTCGATGAAGCCCGCGCCGCGCCGCTCGCCGAAGTGCGCGAAGGCGCAATCGCCGGCTGGAAGCGCAGTCAGGGTGCGGTCCTCGCCAAGCAGGCGGCTGACCGGATCATGGCCAAGGTTCGTGCCGGAACGCCGCTGGCTGCTGCGATGGCCGCCGAAAACAAGCCGGGTTTCGAGCGTGAACAGATCAATCTGGAACGCCGCGAACTGCTCGCCAGCCAGCGTCAGCGAATTGCGCCGCCGCTTGTGCTGCTGTTCAGCATGGCCGAAGGCACGGTCAAATCGCTCGAAGGTCCGCGCGGACTCGGCTGGTATGTCGTCGCGCTTGAGGACATCAGCACTCTGCCGCTCGACCAGGAACCCAATCTCGTCGCCCAGACCCGTCAGCAGCTTGGCGCAGCGCTGAGCGATGAATACCGCGCGCAGGCGGCGGCCGCCATGCGCAAGTCGCTGGGCGTGACCCGCAACGAGACCGCCATCGCGGCGGTGCGCAAGCGGCTCTCGGGCGAACAGTAAGCGACTGGCGGGCTGGCTTCGTGACTGCACCCCTCTCCGGCGCTGCCGCAGGCCTGCCCGAAAACGCCGCCGCAGCCGCAGCCATGCTGGCCGAGGGCCGCGCGGCGCTGGTGTGGCGACGGATCATCGCTGACAGCGACACGCCGGTCGGCGCAGCGCGGCGGCTTATCGTGCCGGGGCGCGGTGATTTCCTGCTCGAATCGGTCGAAGGCGGCGAAGTGCGCGGGCGTTACAGCCTGCTCGGGCTCGACCCTGATCTGGTGTTCCGCGCCAAAGGCAACGCGGCCGAGATCAATCCTGACTGGCGCATTGACCGCGATGCCTTCACGCGCTGCCGCGGCGACGCGCTTGGGGAACTGCGCGCGCTTGCAGCCACCTGCCGTATCGACCCGATGCCTGAAGGCCTGCCACCTGCGCTGGCCTGTCTCGTCGGCTATCTCGGTTACGAGACGATCGGGCTGGTCGAGACCCTGCCCCGCGCGGCCGACAGCCCGCTCGACCTGCCCGACATGCTGTTTGTGCGGCCCACGGTCATTCTGGTGTTCGACGGCCTGACCAACGCGTTGTTCGCCATCGCGCCGATCTGGGCGGCAAGCGATCCCGCCGCCGCCGTAGAGCGCGCTGGCGAGCGGATCGACGCGACCCTCAGCCAGCTTGGTCAGGCCATGCCTGCGGCCTCCGCCGATGCGGTGCCCGGCAGCCTGCCCGATCTCGCCCCCGTCATCGCGCCCGACGATTACAAGGCGATGGCCCTACGCGCCAAGGACTACATTCTGGCAGGCGATATCTTCCAAGTGGTTCTGGCCCAGCGCTTCACCTGCCCCTTTACCCTGCCTCCACTGGCGCTCTACCGCGCGCTGCGACGGGTGAACCCTTCCCCGTTCCTCTATTTCCTCGACCTGCCGGGCTTTGCACTCGTGGGGTCGAGCCCGGAGATCCTCGTCAGGGTCCGCCCCAACGACAAGGGCGCGAACGAAGTCACAATCCGCCCCATCGCCGGAACGCGCCCCCGCGGCGTCACGCGCGAAGACGACCTCGCCAACGAGGCCAGCCTGCTCGCCGATCCCAAGGAACGGGCCGAGCATCTGATGCTGCTCGATCTCGGGCGCAATGATGTCGGACGGGTCGCAGCGGCGGGGACGGTAGAGGTCACCGACAGCTTCACGATCGAGCGCTACAGTCACGTCATGCACATCGTCAGCAATGTCATTGGCAATCTCGCGCCTGACAAGGACGCGCTCGACGCGCTGTTTGCAGGCTTCCCGGCAGGCACAGTCTCGGGCGCACCCAAGATCCGCGCCTGCGAAATCATCGCCGAACTCGAACCCGAGACTCGCGGCGCCTATGCGGGCGGCGTAGGTTATTTCGCCCCGGATGGCAGTCTCGATAGCTGCATCGTGCTGCGGACCGCCGTGGTGAAGGACGGGGTAATGCATGTGCAGGCGGGCGCAGGGATCGTTGCCGACAGCGACCCCGATTACGAACTCGCCGAATGCCGCGCCAAATCGGGCGCGCTCATCGCCGCTGCGCGTGAGGCTGTGCGGGTCGCTGGCGAACCGGGGTATGGCCAATGACGCGCGCAGCCCTCCTCGCCGCCGGTCTGATCTTCGCCCTCTCCGCCTGTTCCGAGGCGCCGGCGGGTGATGCCGTGGTGACCGTCAACCTTGATGGGTCGCCGGTCACACAAGGCAGCTCGCCCTCCCCCACGCCGAGTGAGAATGCCGGGCCTTCGGCCTGCCGCAGCGTGACCTTTGAGACCGTCGCGCTCACCCATTGCATTGCCGATCCCGCCACGCACGCGATCACCATGGCGAACCTCGGCGCGGACAAGCAACCCTTTGGTTCGCTCTCCGCCTTTGCGGGGAGCGTCGATCCCAAGCGTATCGCCTTTGCCGTCAATGGCGGAATGTATGGCGATGACCTCAAGCCGATCGGCTACTACGTCCAGAACGGCGAGCGTCTCGGCGAACTCAACCGCGCCGAGGGTGACGGCAATTTCTACATGAAGCCCAACGGGGTGTTCTTCGGCACCGGCACCACATGGCGCGTGCTGGGAAGCAACACCTTCTTCGAGACCGTCGGCGACCGGCCGGACTTCGGCACGCAATCCGGCCCACTGCTGCTGATCGACGGCAAGCTCCACCCGGAAATTCAGGACGACGGCCCGTCAAAGGCGATCCGCAACGGCGTAGGCGTCGACGCGGCGGGCAAAGCGCACTTCGTGATCTCCGACGCGCCGATCAGCTTCGGGCAATTGGCGCGCTTCTTCCGCGATGAGCTGAAGGTATCGACCGCGCTCTACCTCGACGGGCAGGTGTCGAGCCTGTGGGACCCGGCGAAGGGGCGGCAAGACAAGGGCCGGGTCGGGCCCATAATCGTGGTGACCAAACGCGAGAAGGCAGCCGCAGAATGATTCTCGTCATCGACAATTACGACAGCTTCACCTTCAACCTCGTCCATTACCTGATGGAGCTGGGGGCCGAGGTGCGCGTGGAACGCAACGACGCGATGAGTGCGGCAGATGCCTTGCGCACCAATGCCGCCGGGTTCCTGATTTCGCCCGGCCCCTGCACGCCCAACGAGGCCGGAATCAGCCTCGATCTGGTCGCGGCCTGTGCCGATGCGGGCAAGCCTTTGATGGGTGTGTGCCTCGGCCATCAAGCGATCGGGCAGCATTTTGGCGGGACCGTGCAACGCGGCGGGTTGATGCATGGCAAGACCTCGCCGGTGACGCATGACGGGACGGGCGTGTTTGCCGGGTTGCCCTCGCCCTTCATCGCCACGCGCTATCACAGCCTTGAGGTGGTGAATGAGCCCGCCGAGTTGGTCGCCAATGCTCACGCGGAAACGCCCGGCGCGGATCACCCCAGCGTAATGGGCTTCCGCCACGAAAGCCTCCCGATCCACTCGGTACAGTTCCACCCGGAAAGCATCGCCACCGAACATGGCCACGCGCTGCTGGCCAACTTCGTGCGTCTCTGCGGCCTGAAGCCGGCAATGCCTTCAAGGCTAACGGCATGAACGCCCTCCCCGATGTCGCCGCACCGCTGAGCGAGGCCGAAGCCGAAGCGGCCTTTGGCGTACTGCTCGATGGCGCACCGTCCGAAAGCGAGATCGAAGCCTTCCTCGTCGCCCTTTCTGCGCGCGGGGAGACGGCGGACGAAATCGCAGGCGCAGCGCGGGCGCTGAGGGCACGGCTGATCCCGATCACCGCCCCCGATGATGCGATCGACGTCTGCGGCACAGGGGGCGACGGGCACCACACCTTGAACGTCTCGACCGCCGTCAGCTTGGTGGTCGCCGCCTGCGGCGTGCCGGTCGCCAAGCACGGTAACCGTGCGGCATCGTCGAAAGCGGGCGCGGCGGATACGCTGGAAGCGCTCGGCCTCGACATGGACGCCGCCGGGCGGACGGCGGAACGCACCCTCGCCGAAATCGGCATCTGCTTCCTGTTTGCGAAGAACCATCACCCTGCGATGGCGCGCATCCAGCCCATCCGCCTGAAAATCGGCAAGCGCACGATCTTCAATCTGATGGGCCCGCTGTCGAACCCAGCGAAGGTGACCAGCCAGCTGATCGGCATTGCGCGGCCCGCCTATGTCCCGATCTATGCCGGTGCGATGGCGCGGCTTGGCACCGGCAAGTCGCTGATCGTCTCGGGCGACGAAGGGCTCGACGAATTGAGCCTCGCGGGCGGTAACGAGGTGGCGGTGGTCACCGGCAACGCCTTCACGATGGAGCGCCTCGACGCGAGCATCGCCGGACTGCCCCACGCCCCGATCGAAGCGATCCGCGGCGATGATGCGACGCATAACGCCGCCGCCTTGAAGGCGCTGCTGATGGGCACCCCCGGCCCCTATCGCGATGCGGTGCTGCTCAACGCGGCCGGTGCGCTGACGGTCGCGGGACGCGGCAGCAACTGGACGGAACGCGCCGCAATGGCAGGCGAGGCACTGGATTCGGGCGCGGCGATGGGGCTGCTCGAACGCTGGATCGAAATGGCAAAGTAACCCCACACGTTCGCCCTGAGCTTGTCGAAGGGCCGTACTTCCTCTTATCTGCCGCTCGAAGAAAGACGGTGCTTCGACAGGCTCAGCACGAACGGTAGTTTTTTAGGTGAACAAGCTCGAAGAAATCTGCGCCACCAAGCGCGAGGAAGTCGCCGCGCGTCAGCACGCGGTGAGCGACGCGCAGCTGGCAGAAGCCGCCCGGCTGCAATCTGCACCACGCGGGTTCGAAGCGGCCCTGCGCGCCCGTGCCGCCTCAGGCTACGCCCTGATTGCCGAGATTAAGAAGGCAAGCCCCTCCAAAGGGCTGATCCGCGCGGATTTCCACCCTGCCGCGCACGCAGCCGCCTATGAAGCGGGCGGCGCAGCGTGCCTCTCGATCCTGACCGACGCGCCTTATTTTCAGGGGCACGAGGATTACCTCATCGCTGCCCGCGCCGCCTGCAAGCTGCCCGTGCTGCGCAAGGACTTCATGGTCGACCCGTGGCAATGCCTCGAAGCGCGCGCCATTGGGGCCGATGCGATCCTGATCATCGTCGCCGCGCTGGAGGACAGTGTGATGGCCGAAATCGAAGCCGCCGCGCGCGATCACGGTATGGACGTGCTGGTCGAAGTCCATGACGAGGCCGAGATGGAGCGCGCCGCGGGCGTGCTCAAATCGCGCCTGATCGGGGTCAACAACCGCGATCTCAAGACCTTCACCACCAGCCTTGCCGTCACCGAACGCCTCGCCCCGCTCGCGCCGGAAGGCACGTTGCTGGTGGGCGAGAGCGGGATCAACACCCATGCGGATTGCCAGCGGCTCGAAGCGGCAGGCGTGCGCACTTTCCTCGTCGGCGAAAGCCTGATGCGCGCTGACGATATTGCGAGTGCCACCGCCGCGCTGCTCGGGCCACAAGCGCACGCATGAGCAAGCTCACCCACCTCGACAGCGACGGCGCGGCGCATATGGTCGATGTGGGCGGCAAGCCGCAGACACAGCGCCGCGCGGTCGCGTCGGGACGGATCATGATGTCGGCCGAGGTTCTCGAAGCCATCCGCCACGGCAACGCGCCCAAGGGTGACGTGCTCGGCACGGCGCGCATCGCCGGGATCATGGCGGCCAAACGCACCGGTGAGCTGATCCCGCTGTGCCACCCGCTCGGGCTGGAAGCGGTGAGCGTGGATTTCGCCTATGAAGACGGCGCTATCCGTGCGACGGCCACCGCCTCGCTGACTGGTCGAACCGGCGTCGAAATGGAAGCGATGACAGCGGTTTCTGTCGCACTCCTCACAATCTATGACATGGCCAAGGCGATCGACAAGGGCATGGTCATCTCCGACATCCGCCTGATCGCCAAGTCCGGTGGCAAGTCGGGTGACTGGAACGCACCCCTTTGAGCGAGCTGCTGGGCCTCGAACAAGCGCAGGCCCGTCTGCTGGCGCTGGCCCCGCTGCTGCCGCTGCAATCAATCCCGACCGAAGCGGCGCTCGGCCGCATCATTGCCGAGGATATCCGCGCGGCCCGCACCCAGCCTGCGGCCGACCTGTCGGCAATGGACGGCTATGCACTCAGCCCCGGCGAAGGGCCGTGGACCCTGGTCGGCGAAAGCCGTGCCGGTGCGCCCTTCCCCGGCACGCTTATCCCAGGCGAATGCGTGCGGATCTCGACCGGGGCGATCGTGCCCGAAGGCGCGGACCGGGTGCTGCTTCAGGAAGATGCCGTGCGCGCCGAGAGCACTATCACCGCCACCGAAATGCCCCCGCCCGGTCGCCATATCCGCATGGCCGGGTTCGATTTTCGCAGCGGCGACCTGCTTCTGACGCGCGGCACGCGCATCACCGCGGGCCGCATGGCACTGGCGCTCGCCGCCGGGCATGGGCAGGTCACCGTCACCCGCCCCATTCGCGTTGCGGTGATGGACAGCGGGGACGAACTCGCGAGCGACCCGGCCCAGTGCCTCCCCCACCAGATCCCTGCCAGCAACGGCGCAATGATTGCCGCCCTGATCGCGCCCTTGGGCTGCGAGGTGACTCGCATCGGTCCCGTCCCCGATGATCGCGCCGCGCTCGCCGCAGCCCTGGCACGGGCCGAAGCGGCCGACATCCTCATCACCTCGGGCGGCGCGTCGGTCGGCGATCATGACCTCATCAAACCCGCGCTGACCGATTGGGGCGCGCAGATCGCCTTCTGGAAGATCGCGATCAAGCCGGGCAAACCGCTGCTGGTCGCCACGCGCGGTTCGCAGGTGGTGCTGGGCCTGCCGGGCAATCCGGTCTCCAGCTTCGTCACCGCGCTGCTGTTCGCCTTGCCGCTGATCCGCGCGAGCCAGGGTGATCCCGATCCCCTGCCCCGCCCCGAGACCTTGCGTGCAGGCGAAGACCTGCCCGCCATCGGGCCCCGGCGCGAATTTCTGCGCGCGGTGCGCGAGGGCGACAGTGTGCGGCTGGCCGGATCGCAGGATTCCTCCGCGCTGTCTGCCTTGGCCGAGGCCGATTGCCTGATTGACCGCCCGGCGCATTCGCCAGCCCTTCAGGCGGGCGAGCCTGTTCCGGTGTTCAAGCTCCAAAATGGCTGAAATGCGCGGGTTTGGCGCAAGGCGCGCTTGACACCTCCCATTGAGTTGCCTAATTGTTCCTTGTTCGTTCACCTTAATGGCGGATCGAACGTGCATGCAACGCACCACGCGCTGACCGGCGCGGGTGCCTCTTGGAGCACAAGTGGGACTGGCGCCTGGCCGATGGGCTGGGCGTGAATGCGACCAAGGGAGATTTGATCCATGCTGACGGCCAAGCAGCACGAGTTGATCCGTTTCATTCAGCAGCGGCTGGAGGAGACCGGGATCTCGCCAAGTTTCGAGGAAATGAAGGAAGCGCTCGATCTGAAGAGCAAGTCGGGCGTGCACCGGCTGATTTCCGCTCTGGAAGAACGCGGCTTCCTGCGCCGCCTGCCTAACCGGGCACGCGCGCTGGAAGTGATCCGTCAGCCTGAAGATGCCACCCCGGCCCGCGCCGCTGCGTCTGCGGGTGACAACGTGGTGCCAATGGTTCCGCCCGCCCCGCGCGTTGCCGAAGCGATCGCCGCGAATGATGTGATCGAGCTGCCGTTGCATGGCCGGATCGCGGCTGGTGCCCCGATCGAGGCGCTGGAAGGCCAGACCACCTTGCCGGTACCGGCTGCACTGCTTGGGCCGGGTGAGCACTATGCGCTCGAAGTGTCAGGGGATTCGATGGTCGAGGCCGGGATCTTTGATGGCGACTTCGCGCTGGTGCGGCGGACAAACACCGCCCGTGACGGCGAGATCGTGGTCGCGCTGGTGCGCGGCGAGGAAGCGACGCTCAAGTACCTGCGGCGCGAGGGCAGTCAGGTGCGGCTCGATCCGGCCAATGCGGCTTATGATCCGCAATTCTACCGCCCCGACGAAGTTGAAGTGCAGGGCAAGCTGGCAGGGTTGCTGCGGCGCTATCACTGATGCGCTGACGCGACTGGCGGATGCCAAGCGTGCTTTGGCTAGTGAATAGTCTTTGATTGCAAACGCGTAGAGAAATGTGAGGCCGCGTCAGGGAACCCCTTGAGGCGGCCTTGCTGCGTCTAAACCCCCGCCATGCTGTGCTTGGCCCAGATTAGACCCCTTTGTGTCTGGACTTATCGCGGTTGCCGGCAGAGCGCGGCGGGGGCGATTGTCCTCGATCCGCCACCAGCCATGCGATCCCTGCCCCGCTGAGACCGTGGTGATCGTCTGGCTGGCAAGATCGATAGACAGTCCGCCACTTTGGCGCAGATAGCGCCGATCCGCCTTGAGCCAGCGCGGGCGACAGGAGCGGGGGAGAAACCGCTCTGATACAATCACATCCGCCTCGGCGCAGGCTGCAGCCAAGGCGCGTTCCTCGACCTGCTCGCGCCCCCGCCCGAGCAGGAGAACCCAATCCCGCCCGCCGCGGTTCAGGATCAGCGTGCAGAACGCCGAAGAACAATGCGCCCCGTCCCAATCCGTCAGCGGCACAGGCTCGGCCGCGACGCCGGCAATCTCCATCAGATTATCGCGAGTGTAGGACGAGCGGCTATCGCGCAGAGACAGCAGCTGCCGCGATCCATCAGGACCGGGGACAGTGATGCCCACCTGCTGCCCGTCACCTGCCACCAAGAGATCGGGGATCGGGGTGAGCGCCACCATCACGCTCGCCACCGTTACTGGCACCAGCCCCGCGAGCCGCACCGGCCCGCGCCAGAGCGCAAGCCATAGCCCACCCGCTGCAAACAGACCGACCACGAAACCGCTGATCTGCGGCATCAGCGTCACCGCCCCCGCCTGCCCAGCCGTGACATGGGCAATGGCCAGCAGCAGCGAGAGCGAGCGTTCGACCAACCACCACACCGGGCCACCCAGCCCCACCAGATCGAGGAACAAACCCAGCGCAATCAGCGGCATGGATACAAATGTAACCAAGGGTATCGCGATGACATTGGCTACCGCGCCATACATTCCGGCTCGGTGAAAATGGAACAGCACGATCGGCATGAGTGCGAGTTCGATCACCACCCCGGTCACAAACAGCATCACCACCTGCCGTCCGGTGCGCGCCAACCACGGCTCCTCGCGCGGGGCGAGAAAGGCGCGGACCGGCGCGCTGTTCGACAGGGCGATGATCGCCAGCACCGCGGCAAAGCTCATCTGGAAGCTCGGACCGATCGCGCTCTCGGGCCAGAGCAGGAGCACGAAGCCCGCTGCCACCGCCACCATCCTGAGCGAGAGCGCATCCCGCCCCAGCGCCAGCGCGCCGAGCACCAGCAGCGCCGCAATGCAGCTGCGGACCGTCGGCACTTCGGCACCGGTCAGCAGTGTATATCCGATCCCCGCCAGCGCCCCGATCCCGGCTGCCACCACCGGCAGCCGCACCCGCAAGGCCAGCGCGGGCCACAGCGCCAGCAAGCGCAGCGCGGCGAAATAGGCCGCCGCGATAACCGCGCTCACATGCAGCCCGCTGATGGAGAGCAGGTGAGTGAGGCCCGAATCGCGCATCGCCACCTCGTCCGCCTCGGCGATCCCGCCACGGTCACCGCTGGCAAAGGCTGCCGCAATCGCTCCCGGCGACCCTTCGACCCGGCCGCGCATATAGGCCGAAAGCCAACGCTGCACGCTGGCAATACCCGTGTCTTCGGGGGCAGGCCGAACGAGCGTCAGGGGGCCGACCATGGTTCCCGTGGCCGCCAGCCCCTTGAACCACGCCGCCCGCGCAAAGTCGTAACTGCCGGGTAGCATCGGGCTCGCCGGGGGCATAAGCCTGGCGCGCAATCGTACCATTGCCCCTTCGGCAAGGCCCGCAGGCGCGCCCCGCTCGCCCAGCGCCGCCAAGGGCACGTTGACCCTGACCTTCCGCGCCGTTGCGCTCTCGGTGCCCTCCGCCGGCAGCCGCACCGCCAGCGTCAGCCGCAACCTCTCATCCGCAGGCTGGTCCTCGCGCGCCAGCACGCGGCCTTGCAGCAGTGCGACAACCGGCCCAGCAATCGGCGTCGCCCCGACAATCGCCGAGCGGGCCCACACCGTCGCAATCCCGCCCGCAAACACCAGCCCGCACAGGATCAGAGCGAGACGCAGGTTGGCGCGGGTTTCGTCCGCGATACTCCCCATCGGCCACACCGCCAGTGTCGCCAGCACGAGCGCGGCTCCCAAAGCCATGGCTGCGATCCAGTGCGACGCCTCGGGGAGCACGAACCATGTGATAATCCCGAGCGCGAACACCACCGCCAGCCACGGCGCACGGTCGAAGCCGGCCTCTCCCAGAAAGCGTTCCGCCCCGTCGAGCATCCGCCCGCCGAGACCTCGGGTGCTGGACAATCGCCGTAGGGTTTGCCAAGGGCGCGGCGTCGGTTCTCCGGGGCTAATCAGGCCACCCGGGTCCTCTCCCATCGGAATGATCGGCACATCGCGCATCGGCTTGTCCCCCGACAGGCCCGGAAGGCGCCCAAGCCGTTCAAATTGAACAGGAAGTCGAAGCCAATGGCAAGCGAAAGCAGCACCCCCCTCGCAAGCGCGCCAGGCGAAGTCGTGACCCGCTTCGCGCCCTCGCCCACCGGGTTCCTGCATATCGGCGGCGCGCGTACCGCGCTGTTCAACTGGCTGTATGCCCGCCACCACGGTGGTCGCACGCTGCTGCGGATCGAGGATACCGACGCCAAGCGTTCCACGCAGGCGGCGATTGATGCGATCATCGACGGGCTCGATTGGCTCGGGCTCGATTACGATGCGCCGCCGGTGTTCCAGTCCGACCGGGCCGAGCGCCATGCCGAGGTCGCGTGGCAACTGCTCAACGCAGGCCACGCTTACAGGTGCTTTGCCACCCCCGAAGAGCTTGAAGCGATGCGCAACGACCAGCGCATGAACAAGCAACCACTGCGCTATGACGGGCGTTGGCGCGACCGCGATCCTGCCGAGGCCCCGGAAGGCGCGCCTTTCACCATCCGCCTCAAGACCCCGACCGAGGGTGAAGTCACCATTCACGATCAGGTGCAGGGTGCTGTGACGGTCAGGAACGAGGAAATCGACGATTACATCATCCTGCGCGCGGACGGGACGCCGACCTATATGCTCGCGGTGGTGGTCGATGATCACGACATGGGCGTGACTCACGTTATCCGCGGTGACGATCACCTCAACAACGCGTTCCGCCAGTTGCCGATCAATCGTGCGATGAACGCTATCGAGGGCAACTGGCCCGATCCGGTCTATGCCCATATCCCGCTGATCCATGGCTCGGACGGGGCCAAGCTCTCCAAACGCCACGGTGCACTGGGCGTTGAGGCCTATCGTGACGAATTCGGCATACTGCCCGAAGCGCTTTTCAATTACCTGCTGCGTTTGGGCTGGGGCCATGGCGACCGCGAGGAAATCACGCGCGATGAGGCCGTCGAACTGTTCGATCTGGCCGGCGTCGGCAAGAGCCCGTCGCGCTTCGACATGAAGAAGCTCGAAAACCTGAACGGCCATTACCTGCGCGAGGCCGAGGATGCCCGCCTTGCCGCGCTGGTAGCGGCGCGCATTGGCGAGACGGCCGACGAAGACCTGCTCGCCCGCGCAATGCCGGTCCTTAAAGTGCGCGCGAAGAACCTCAATGAAGTAGTTGACGGCGCAGCGTTTCTGTTCGCAAAGCGTCCGCTCGCCATGACCGAGAAGGCCGCTGCCCTGCTGGAAGGCGATGCGCCCGCGATCCTGCGCACAATTCACGACCATCTGGCTGCGCAAAACGACTGGACAAGCGAGGCGCTCGAAGCCACTACGAAGGCGCTCGCCGAGGAGCAGGGATTGGGACTTGGCAAGCTGGCGCAGCCGATGCGCGCGGCGCTGACCGGGACGACCACCTCACCCGGTATCTTTGACGTACTGGTCCTCTTGGGCCGGGACGAAGCTCTCGCTCGGCTCGACGCACAGGCTGCGTAGCCGCGCCGCTGCGGGGGCAGAAAACTTGGACAGGAGAAACATCGTGGCAGACAAGCTGGCGAAACTCGAACTCGGGGGCAATACCTTCGACTATTCCGTGCTCGAAGGCAGCACCGGGCCGGATGTGATCGACATCCGCAAGCTCTACGCCCAAACCGGGGCGTTCACCTTCGATCCGGGCTTCACCTCGACCGCCAGCTGCGAAAGCGCGCTGACCTATATCGATGGCGATGAAGGCGTGCTGCTGCACCGCGGCTACCCGATCGGCCAGCTGGCCGAACATTCCAGCTTCATGGAAGTCAGCTACCTGCTGCTCAATGGCGAGTTGCCGAGCAAGGTCGAGCTCGACGATTTCAGCTACACCATCACCCGCCACACCATGCTGCACGAGCAGCTGATGACCTTCTACCGCGGGTTCCGCCGCGATGCGCACCCGATGGCGATTATGTGCGGCGTGGTTGGCGCGCTGTCGGCGTTCTATCACGACAGCACCGACATCTCCGATCCCACGCACCGGACGATCAGCTCGCACCGCTTGATCGCCAAGATGCCAACGATTGCGGCGATGGCGTACAAGTATTCGGTCGGCCAGCCCTTCGTCTATCCTGACAATTCGCTGAGCTACACCGGCAACTTCCTGCGCATGACCTTCGGCGTTCCGGCCGAGCCCTATGTGGTGAACCCAGTGGTGGAGCGTGCGCTTGACCGCATCTTCATCCTTCACGCCGATCACGAACAGAACGCTTCGACCTCGACCGTGCGGCTCGCCGGTTCGTCGGGCGCCAACCCGTTCGCCTGCATCGCGGCGGGCATCGCCTGTCTGTGGGGCCCGGCGCACGGCGGCGCGAATGAAGCCGCGCTCAACATGCTCAAGGAAATCGGCACGCCCGACAAGATCCCGCACTATATCGAGCGCGCGAAGGACAAGAACGATCCGTTCCGCCTGATGGGCTTCGGCCACCGCGTGTACAAGAACTACGACCCGCGCGCGACGGTGATGCAGAAGACCGTGCGTGAGGTGTTCGAGGCGCTGAAGGTCACCGACCCGCTGTTCGAAACCGCACTGCGGCTCGAAGAGATCGCGCTGAACGATCCCTACTTCATCGAGAAGAAGCTGTTCCCGAACGTCGATTTCTATTCGGGCATCATCCTCTCGGCGATCGGCTTCCCGACCACCATGTTCACCGCGCTCTTCGCGCTGGCCCGCACCGTGGGCTGGGTGGCGCAGTGGAACGAAATGATCAGCGATCCCGGCCAGAAAATCGGGCGTCCGCGCCAGCTCTACACCGGCCCGACCGAGCGCGACTACATCTCGCTCGACCAGCGCTAAGGCCCTAACAAACCCATGATGATGCTCCGCGCGGCAGGCATATTCCTGATCGCGATGGGCATCATCTGGGCCTTGCAAGGTGCCGGGCTGCTGGCTTGGCCCGCGGACAGCTTCATGCTGGGTCAGGGCGAGTGGGTTGTGCGGGGTTTTGCGGTGATCGCCGCCGGGGCGGCATTGCTTGCACTCATCACATACCGGCAAGGCAAATCATAAGCGTGCGAATACAGCGCGGCGTTTCAGTCGCGCGGCAGTTCGAGCCGGAACAGCGCTCCGCCGCCCGGTGCGCTCTCCACCGTCAAACTGCCTTCCATCGCCTCGGCCAGTCGGCGCGAGATATAGAGGCCGAGGCCTGACCCTCGATCTCGCCCGCCGTCACTATCGCGGCCCAGACGTTCGCCCTTATCGAAGATGCGCTCGGCCTGTTCGGGCGTGACCCCCGGGCCTTCGTCGGCAACGGTGACAGCCACCCTGCCCTCGCTCACCCCATGCGCCGTGATCGTGACCGTGCTCGCTGCGGGCGAATAGGCGATGGCATTGCCGATCAGGTTGATGAGGATCTGGAGCACCCGCCGGAACTCGGCTGTGGCGACTGCCTCGGCATGGACCCCCTCGGTCACCAGCACGGTGTCGCGGTTGCGCGCGCGCACGCCGAGTATCCCGGCGGCCCGCATGGCCGCATCCGCCAGATCGACCGGCTCCTTCGCCGTGGCAAAGCCGGGGGTCTCGACCACTTCGAGATCGGCGAGATCGTCCAGCATCGCGGAAAGGTGCTGCCCGGCGCTGGCGATGGTGCCGGCATATTCGCTGTATTCGTCCCGCAAGGGCCCGGCGAGCCGCGCGCGGATCGTCTCGGCATTGGCGATGATGCGGGCGACCGGCTGGCGCAACACCGGGGTGAGCGCAGTGCCGACAAGCCGCGTGGGCGACGTTTCGGGTGCGCCGTCCTCAGCCGGATCGGGCTCGGTCGGTGCAGTGAGCGGCTCCTCGGCGATCAGCAGCAATTCGAATCCCGCCGGGTTCTGCACATCCGTCCCCAGCGGGATCAGCCGCACGCGCCAGTGGCGCTGCGATCCGGCAAACCGGCAGGTCGCCCCGTCGAGCAATCGCCAGTGCAACGGCTGTTGGTGGGCGATGCCGATCAATTCGACCAACTCGCTCCACACTATACCGGGCGCGGCCAGAGCGGCGACCTGAAGCGCGGCGGCATCGGGCGCGCGGGCGCTGAGCACCTGGAGGCGCTGGCGGGCATCGAGCCGAGCGCTGACCTCGGCAGTGGCACGGTCAATCGCGTCGATTGTCTCGGCGAATTCGCGGGCACTGGGCGGCGTCAGCGGGCTGCGCTGCCAGTTCTCGACCAGTACTTCGCACCCGCCGCCATCATCATCGCTCAAGGGGTGGATGCGGGCGAAACCGGAAATCTCGGCATCCCCGTCAAAGGCGCTGAAGGCCCGTGCGATCCTGAGTCCCATGCGCCGTGCCTGCTGCACCAGCGCCAGAAGCTCAGGGATCGCCAGGGTGCCGGGCAGATCGCCGCCGCACCGCTCCTGCAATTCCGCGAGCGGCGCATCGGCGCTCAGCAGCCGGTCCCGCGCATCGGTGAGGCCATAGGCGCCCAACAGGCCGTCCGTGCGGTCTATGGTGTTCATCACAGCGCGCCGCCGCCCAGCAGCACGCCCGCGCGGTCGGCCGAAACCCCGCCAAAGCCGCGCGGCAAGCGGCCCGATGGCTCGACCAGCAGCAGCTGACGCTCGATCGCAGCAGGTGACAGTTCGCCCGCCCGCAGCATCAAGGCGAGCCGCAATCCCTGCCCGTCGTGGCAGGCGAGCACCGCGTCTCCGCGCTGTTGGCGTGTGGTGATCGACAGCGCACTGGCGAACAGCGCCAGCCCGGCATGATCCAGCGCCAGCGCCGCCATCGCCCCGCGCCGCATCGCTGCGACCAGTCTCGCCAGCAGGCCGAGCCGCCCAGTCGCCTCGTCATAGCCTGCCTGCAACCGCCCCAGCGCCGCGGTTTCCTGTGCTTCGGTCTGAGCCCTGCCGATCAGGCGGTGGAACAGTTCGGCGGGCAATTCGCCCAGCGGCAGTTCCATCCGGCGCTGGCCTTGGACGAACCGCGATTGCGCCGCGAGCGTGCTCATCGCAAGGCTGGCGATGGCGGGGTCTTCGGAGGCGATTAGCTCCTGCAAGAGCGGGCTCAACACCGGATCGATTGCGTGGCGTTGGTGCAAGCGTTCGGCAATCAGCCCCTCGGCCGCGAGCGCATGGCAGAAGCCGAGCAATGCCTCGTCCGCCATCAGGGTCGCAGCAAGCCGATCGAGCGCGGCTGGATCGGCGGAGGCATGCGCGCGGGTGACCGGATCGCGGCCCGACAATGCGGCCAGCAATTGTGCGGCGAGATCGAAGATCATGCCCCTCACGCGGGCGAGGATCGCCTCGCTCACCAGCGCTTCAGCCTCGCTGCTCAAGAGATGGCGCAGAACGGGGACGACCGCCGCCAGCGCGCGGGCTTCCCGCGCGAGTTCATCCGTGAGGATCGCCTCGACATCAGCGTCGGCGGCCAGGTCCATCGTCTTTTCGCCCATCCTTGCAGGCCATAGCGCCCACATAGTTAAGACGGCGTTAGATCAAACCCGGTCAGGACGCAGCAGCAAAGCGAGGAGTAGCCCCAAGGCGAGACAGGCCAATCCTTCTGGCAAAACGCCAAAGGCGGCGGCAAGCGCCAGCATCAGCAACAGGCTCGCTCGGTCAGCAGCAGGGACAGCCAACATTGCCTCGGACTGGCGCGCGGTGAGGCGGGCGAGACCGACCACCACAGGCCCCAGAACCGCGAGCGGTTGCCATTCGGGCCAGGGCGACAGCGCAAACCATGCCGTGAGCGCCGCCAGCCCGTCCACCGCCGCCGCCAGCACGGCTGGCCCGCGCCCGGGATCGCCCGCCCGCCTGAGCCTTGCGGCCAGCGCGGTATAGTCAATCGCGACCCTCGCGGCGAAGGCCCCCAGCCCCGCCAGCGCCAGCCCCACGGCCGCCGGACCGAAAGCTGCAAACATCACGCCGATCAGCAGCAGCGCCAAAGCCAGCCCGCCTGCCGCAAGCCCGCCCTGTTCAAGGCCCCTCGGAGCCAAGGCGCGCACCAGCATTGCCGCCAGCGTCGCAAGCGGTGCGCGCCAATCCGTCGGCGCGGCGGCATCGGCGATCAGTGCCTGCTCGGCCTCGGCAACCGTGGCTGTGCCATCGGCCAGCAGCCAGCGTTCCGGCACCAGCTCGCGCGCGGCGAGATCGCGGCACAGGGTTCCTGCCTGCAAGGCGAGCCGCAGCAACAGTGAGACGGCGTCGGCATCATCCGGAAAATCCGCCAATTGCTGCACCGGCGCGCCGCGCATCACCAGCACGCCCGCCCAGTGGCGCGCGGCATCAATCCGCTCGAAATCATCGGGGTAAGCGGCGGCGAGCGCGTGATCCGCCGGGATCGCTGCGATCACCCTCTGGAGCCCCACGTCTCCCCCGAGCACTGCCTGCACGACCGCTGGATCGGGCACCAGACCATCGCGCAGGATGATGAGATCATCCTCTGCCCGCACCAATGCAGGCAGAGCGGCGAAGTTTGGCAATGCATGAAACGCTGCCCCGTCTGCCTCGATCCGGTGCTGCAATTGCAGCACTTCGTCAGTGTTGGTCTCGGTCAGGCACAGCACCCGCTCGGCGCCCAGGGATTGCAGCAGATCCGCCTGCCAGGCCAGAACGCTGCGCCCGGCGAGTGAGAGTTCCGCGCGCAGTCCACCATCCGCGCTGCGCCGGAGTGCTGCGATGAGGCCGATGCGCATTCCAAACCCCCTTCCCTCGATCCGCCAGCAGGCGACCAAGGATTGGCGGTTTCAGAGCGGAGGTTCAAGCGGCACTGCGCGGTTTGCCCCGACGCAGCGCACGGCGCGGCGAATCAGAAGCGGATGTTGCGATTCTGCGCGCGGTTGAAGCGTGCGAGCACAGCCTCAATCTCGCGGATTGCCATCGGCTCGCCCGGCGCGGCGTGGAGCGCGATTTCAGCGGCCTGGAGCAGGTCTTCGGCGTGAAAGCTGGCAGCAAGGCCCTTCAGCCGCATCGCTGCGACATGCCAATTGCCATCACAGCGCGCGCGCTTGAGCAGATCGAGCTGCTTGGCCGCACTTTCGAGGAAAGCCGCGCGCAGCTCACGCAGCAAGGCGGCATCGTCGCCGGCCGCTGCCGCAAGGGTCGCATCAAGAGCACCGTGATTGAAAGCCATGACAGGCACATAGGCCGAATTGGGTTAATGCGGGGTTTATCCCGATTCCGGCTGTGGTATGAGGTGGCTTATGGCAGGACGGCACCAGATGCGCGCGTTGGGGCGCAAGAGCGGCGATGACGGCGCAGACGACATGGCTTTTGCAGAAGCCGATGGGCAGGATGGGGCATTCGACGCTATGCTCGATCTGTCCGAAACCTGGGCCGAGGATGATGAGGTAGCGGTCTCCCCCGCCCGATCCGGCTGGCTCGCGCCAAGCCTTGCGGTGCTGGTGATTGCGGGATGGAGCGGGTTTTTCGTCTCGGCTCACCTGGCTGACATTCGTGGCGGGGCCTTGCCTGCGCAGTGGGCTGGCTGGATCGTCGAATGGGCTGTGCCGGTTGCCTTGGTGGGTATCGTGTGGCTGCTCGCGATGCGCTCCTCACATGCTGAAGGCCGACGCTTTGCCGCAACCGCCGCGCTGATGAACCGCGAGGGCGCCGCTCTCGAAGCGCGGCTGAAGTTCGTGAACCGCGAATTGAGCCTGGCGCGTGAATTTCTGGCCGCCGAAGCCCGCGATCTTGAGGCGCTTGGCCGAATCGCGGCGGAACGCTTGTCCACCCATGCCGGCGAATTGCAGGCGCTGATCACCACCAATGGCGCACAGGTCGAGGCGATTGGCACCACCAGCGAAACCGCGCTGGGCAACATGAACCGGCTGCGCGACGATCTGCCCGTGATTGCCAATGCCGCGCGCGATGTCGCCAATCAGATTGGCGGCGCGGGCCGCGTCGCCGAAGATCAGTTGGCGCGGCTCACCGGCGGGTTTGACCGGCTCGGTTTCGCCGGGGCCGAAAGTGAGGCGCAGGTCACACGCCTGACCGCGCAAGTCGGCGATACGCTCGGCCAGTATGAGGCCCAGCTGACCCGGATCGAAGCGATTGTCACGAAGCGCTTTGCGGCCTTGCAGACAGAGGCTGAGGCCTATCGCACCCGCATCGCGGCGCTTGAGGAAGAAGCGCTGGCGGCACATGGCGAGCGGGCGCAGGCCATCGCAAGCCAAAGCGAAGCGCTCGCCAATCGGCTGCGCGAAGCGGGAGAGACCGCGCGCGCCAGCTATGCCGCCGCGATTGCCGCGCTGCACGAGACGCTGGTGGAGAAACTCAATCTGGTCGACCAGCTCGACCGCAATTCTGCCACCGTTGCGAACGAGCGGATCGCCAAGCTCCGTGAGGAAGCGGTGCAGTTCGATGAGCAGCTGGCGACACGCAACCGCCAGTTCGACGAGCTGATCGAACAGCGGCAGGCGGCCTTTGAAACCCATGAAGCGCAGGCAAGCGAAGTGTTGGCCCAGCGGCTGGCGGCGCTCGACGATGCGCTCGCCCAGCGGCGCGAGGCGCAGGTCGCCGAGATCGAAAAGCTGGTCGTCCAGGGTGAAGCGATGACCGAGCGGGTCGCAGAACTCGGACGGGTCTTGGCCGAGATCGACCAGACAAGCGTAGCTGCCCGCGAAAGCCTTGGTGCGGGCCTTGACACGCTGGCCCAACAGCTTGGCGAGAAGCGCGCTGTGATCTCTGCTACCGAAGCGCATTTGATGCAATTGACCGATAGCAGCGTGCGCTTGCTGGAGATTTTGCAATCCGGCGCTCGCACGTGCCGCGAAGACCTCAACACCGCGATCAACGGGGCCAACATCGCTCTGGAAGGGGTCGAAGCGCGGGCCGACAAGGTCGAGGCGCTGATGCTGCGCAGCACGCAGGCGGGCAGCGACCTGTCGGACTATCTGCTGCGCACCCGCGCGGAGATCGAGACGGCGGAAACGGCAATTGCCGGGTTCAAGTCCCATCTGGCCGAAGAAACAGAAGACGCCCTCGCCCGGTTGCAGGGTCTGCGCGGCGGGTTCGCGCGGCTGGCCGAGGAAAGCGGCACGCTGGCGGTCGAGACGCAGGACAGCCTGCGCGCATCGCTTTCGGCGCTGGAAACCGCGATCACCCGCGCCTTCGCCACCCTTGATGAAGGCGCGCGCGAGAAGATGCTGGCCTTGGCGAACAATCTCGGCGGCGAAGCGGTTGAGGTGCTCGAACGCGCGCTGCGCAATGAGGCCGCTGCGACGCTCGGCAAGCTTGAACAGTCAGCCGCTCATGCCTCGGGAGTGGGGCGCGAGGCGGCGATCCAGCTGCGCGATCAGTTGGTGAAGGTGAACGAGCTCACCGGCAATCTCGAACAGCGGGTGATGCACGCCCGTGAACTTGCAGAGGAGCAGGTCAATAACGACTTCGCCCGGCGCATGGCGCTGATCACCGACAGCCTCAATTCAGCCGCGATTGACATCACCGGAGCCTTGGCTGACGAAGTGGCCGACACGGCGTGGGAAGCCTATCTCAAGGGTGACCGGGGCATCTTCACCCGCCGCGCCGTGCGGCTGATCGACAATGGCACTGCCAAGGATATCGCGGCGCTCTACAGCGCCGACGACACGTTCAAAGCCAATGTCAGCCGCTACATCCACGACTTCGAAGCGATGCTGCGCCAGACCCTCTCGACCCGCGATGGTCACGTCCTGAGCGTGACGATGCTGGGTTCGGACATGGGCAAGCTCTACGTGGCGCTGGCCCAGGCGATCCAGCGGTTCCGGACTTAGTCGGCTGCCGAGGGCGGCTTGGGCAGAAAGTCGATATCGGCCGCAGTGATCCACCCATAGGTATAGTTGGCGACGAATAACGCGGTCGCCACCGCCGCCACTATGGATGCGCGCGCGGCGACCTTGCCCGGCTGGAAGTTGACCGGCGCGCTGTCTGCCTGCCCCGGCACCTTTTCGATCCCCGCCTCGTCCGCCGTTTTCACGCCGAACGGCAGCATCATGAAGCCGCTCATCACGAAGAACAGGAAGTAGATCGCCGCAATCGAGGTGATCTGCATCAGGCCGCCGCCCCCGGCATCACTACCCGCACCTGCGGCTTCTTACCCGACCAGCGCTGCGCCGCACGGCGCGCCGCAAGGCGCGCAGCCTCTCGGATCACGGCCATATCGCGCGCGTCCTTGCCCTTGAGGCGATTGATCGCGGTCAGCACATCGCCCGCAGCTTCCTCAAGGAAGTCGGGCAAATCCTCGTCGAGCGGCAAGCCGATCGCCTCGATCACCGGCTTTGCCCCGCGCGCCAGCACCACGATCAGCACACCATCACCCGAAATGCGGCGGCGCATGGTGATGGCATCGCCGTCAGCCGCGGTGATGATATCGCCATCCAGAACCAGACGCCCGGCACGCACTTCGGCGAGTTTGCCCGGCTTGCCGGGGGCGAGGCGGACCAGATCGCCGTTCTTCTGCACCACCTGATGCGGGATACCCGCAGCCTTGCCGACCCGCGCCTGCTCGGCCATGTGGCGGATTTCACCGTGGACCGGCACGAGGATTTCGGGCTTCAGCCAGCTGTAGAGCGCTTCCAGCTCCGGCCGCCCCGGGTGGCCCGAGACGTGGATCAGCGCCTGACGGTCGGTCACCATCTGGATTCCGCGCGCGGCGAGCTGGTTCTGGATCTTGCCAATCGGGATTTCGTTGCCGGGGATCTGGCGTGAGGAAAACAGGACGACATCACCGGCGACCAGCTCAATCGGATGGTTCATGTCCGCCATCCGGCCTAACGCGGCGCGGGGCTCGCCCTGCCCACCGGTGGCGATGATCAGCACCTCGCCGCGCGGGAGGCCCATCGCCGTCTCGAAGCTGATCGGGGTCGGGAAGTCCTCAAGATAGCCATTGTCCTGCGCCACCTCAATAATCCGGTCGAGCGAGCGGCCGGCAACACACAGCTTCCGCCCCGTCTCAATCGCGACTTCGCCAAGGGTTTGCAGGCGGGCAACATTGCTGGCGAAGGTGGTCACGACGACGCGCTTGCCCTTGTGGCGCGCGACTTCCTCCATCAGCGCACTATGGACCGCGCCTTCCGAGCCGGAGGGGTTGGGATTGAACACATTGGTCGAATCGCACACCAGCGCGAGCACGCCTTCCTCACCGATTTCGCGCAGTTCTTCCTCGGTGGTCGGCTCGCCGATGATCGGATCGTCATCAAGCTTCCAGTCGCCGGTGTGAAAGATGCGCCCATGCGGCGTGTCGATCAGCAGCGCGTTGCCCTCGGCAATCGAGTGCGCCAGCGGGAGGTAGGTGATGGTGAAGGGGCCAAGCTCGATCTCACCGCGATCTTCCTCGATGATGATAATCTCGACCTTGCCGAGCAGCCCCGCTTCTTCCAGCTTGCGCGCCACCAGATCGGCCGTGAACGGCGTGGCATAGAGCGGCACGCCCAGCTCGCCAGCGAAATAGGGCACCGCGCCGATATGATCCTCGTGCGCGTGGGTGAGAACGATACCGATCAGGTCCTTGCGGCGCTCCTCGATAAAATCGAGATCGGCGAAGACCAGCTCGACGCCGGGATATTCATTGCCCGAAAAGGTCATGCCGAGATCGACCATGATCCACTTGCCCTGACAGCCGTAGAGATTGACGTTCATGCCAATCTCTCCGGACCCGCCAAGCGCGAGAAACAGGAGTTCGTCTTCGGGGGTAAAATCTTTCTTCAATGTGTTTCCGGTTCTGTGAGAGAGGATCAGGCGGCTTCTGCCTGCCTGGCAAGTATGGCGAGGCCGTCCAGTGTAAGGTCGGCATCAACGTGGTCGAAAATTTCGGTGGCGTCGTCGAACAATATGGCGAGCCCGCCGGTGGCTACAACCTTTGCGGGGCGGCCGATCTCGGCCTTCATCTTGGCGACCATGCCCTCCATCATCGCGACATAGCCCCAGAAGACGCCGATCAGCATCTGGTCTTCGGTGTTGCGGCCAATGACGCTGCGGGTGGACGGCGCGCGGATCGCGATGCGCGGCAGCTTGGCGGTCTTGCCGACCAGCGCGTCCAATGACAGGTTGATCCCAGGCGCGATCGAGCCGCCCTTGTAGGCGCCGGTGAAATCGACCGCTTCGAACTTGGTGGCGGTGCCGAAGTCGACGATGATAAGGTCGCCGCCATATTTGTGGTGCGCGGCAAGAATGTTGAGTGCGCGGTCAGCGCCGAGCGACGAGGGTTGGTCGACATCGATCTCAAAGCGCCAACGCGCTGTTCCCTGCCCGGCGAACAGCGGCGTGATGCCGAAATACTTTTCGCACAATACGGTGAGGTTGTGGTCGGCGCGCGGGACGACCGAGGCGACGATGATCTGGGTGATGTCCGAGCGTTCGAACCCCTCGATCTTCAGCAGTTGGAGCAGCCACACCGCATATTCATCGCCCGTCCGGCGCGGGTCGGTGGCGATGCGCCAGCGTGCACGAATGTGGTGCGTGCCGTCCTCCCCATAGGTGAACAGGGCGAAGACGACATTGGTGTTCCCGACATCGGCGGCGAGCAGCATCTCTGGCAGTCCTTAACTTACGAAATGTCGCCTGCGCGAATGACACGTTCGCTGCCATCCGCCAAGCGTAGCCGCAAAGCGCCGTCGCTTTCCTCAAGGCCAGCAAAGGAGCCCGACAGCACTGAGCCATCGGTATCGTGGACAGTTACGGGAGATCCCTGCGCATGGATGGAGCGGCTGAGGAAGGCGTGGAGTGTCGCGCCAAGGCCGTAGGTGCGCCAACTTTCCAGCCTGCGATCGAAGGCGGCGGCGAGGCTGGCCGCGAAATCTTCCAGCGGCGGCGGCGGGATCACATCCGCGAGTGCGGCGGTCTTGCGGTCAGGCAGGTCAGGCGCACGGGCGAGGTTCACCCCGATCCCGACGACAATGTGCCCGCGCACCATCTCCAAGAGGATGCCGGACAGCTTGCCGCCATCCAGCAGGACATCATTGGGCCATTTGAGCGCCAGCGCAGTATCGTCGGGCAATGCGGCAGCAGCCGCGTCACTAACGGCCAGCGCCGCGACGAAGCTGAGGCTGGCAGGCGGCGGACCGCCCTCCGCCAGCATCACTACGGTGGAGCCCATGAAATTGCCCGCGCCGTCAAACCATTCGCGCCCTTGCCGCCCGCGTCCCGCGGTCTGGCGGCGGGCGACCAGCCAGCGCCCCTCGGCCCAGCCCTCACCCGCACGCAAGGCTGCGGCGAGGTCGGCGTTGGTCGAGCCGGTCTGTTCGGCGAAGGCGATCAAACCGTAAGGAACAGCGAGGCCGCAGCCTTGTCAGCCAGATCGGTCAGCGACGGGGTCAACAGATAGCCCAAGGGCGAGACGATCAATGCCGTCAGCCCCAGCAGCACCCAATGCGCCGCACCGCTCTTGCCAGTGGCCACGCCTGCGGGTTCATCGAAGAACATCACCTTGACGAACTTGATGTAGTAGAACGCGCCGATCACACTCGCCGCGATGGCGATCGCGCCGAATGCCACCAGCCCGGCCTCAATGGTCGCCTGGAACACCACGAACTTGCTGTAGAAGCCGAGCAGCGGCGGAATGCCCGCGAGGCTGAACATGAACAGGAGCAGCGCCCACGCAATCGCAGGCTGGGTCACGGAAAGCCCGCGGATGTCGGCAAAGGTTTCGAACAGCGCGCCATCCTCGCCGCGCAGCATCAGCAGCGCGACAAAGCTGCCAAGGCTCATGGCGACATAGATGAACAGGTAAACGAGCATGGCGCTCGCCCCGTCGGCATTGGCTACGGCGAGGCCGAGCAGGATGAAGCCGATATTGTTGATCGAGGAATAGGCGAGCAACCGCTTCAGGTTCTCCTGCCCGATCGCTCCCAATGCGCCGAAGATGATCGAGGCGAGCGCCATGAACATCACGATCTGCTGCCACGCGGCGACTTGCCCGCCGAACACTTCGAACACCACCCGCGCGGTGAGCGCGACGGCGGCAACCTTGGGTGCCGTGGCAAAGAAGGCGGTAACCGGCGTCGGCGCGCCTTCGTAGACGTCGGGCGTCCACATGTGGAACGGCACGGCAGAGATCTTGAACGCAAGGCCGGAGAGCACGAAGATCACCCCGAACAGCGCGCCGTAACCCATCTCGCCCGTCAGGCCTGCACGGACAGCGGTGAAGGACGTGCCGCCGGTGAACCCGTAAAGCAGGCTCATCCCGTAAAGCAGGATGCCCGAGGCAAGCGCCCCCAGCACGAAATACTTGAGGCCCGCTTCGCCCGACCGCGGATCGCGCCGCAGGATCGCGGCGAGCACATAGGCTGACAGACTGTTGAGCTCGAGCCCGAGGTACAGGCTCATGAAATCATTGGCCGAGACCATGATGCTCATGCCGACGGCTGCGAACAGGATCAGCACCGGGTATTCCGCGCGCATCCCGCGCTCGGTGCCCGCCGAGGGGCCATCGAAGAACGCCGGCGCGATCATCAGCGCACCGATGGCGGCGAGGTAGATCAGCGCCTTGGCAAACAGCGCGAAGCTATCGACTTTGATCAACCCGCCGAACGCCAGCGTGGCGGGGCCATCGACCCCGAAATGCAGCCCCGGCACGAGCAGGAACCCGGCCGCGAAAAATGCAGCAACGGCAGCGATGGCGATCAGGCGCGCGGCCTTGTCTCCGCCCCAGGCTGCGACCAGCAGCAGCGTGAGCCCGGCTGCAATCAGCACCAGCTCGGGCATCACAAGCGCGAAAGAAGCAGCGAATTCCATCAGTGCGCGCCCTCCTTGGCGCTCGAAGTCTCGGAGCCCTCATGATGTGGCATCGCATTGGCAGCCGCCGCGCGCGGGGCGCCGGGGGCCAGCTTCGCATCACCCGCCGGGGCCGCCGCCGCAAGCCGTGCATCGAGGACGGCGATGTCGGCGCGCATCGGCGCAAGGAAGCTTTCGGGATAGACGCCCATCCACATCACCGCCGCCGCAATCGGGGCCATCATGACCCACTCGCGCGCCGAAATGTCGCGCATCGCGGCGGCGTCTGCATTCACCTGTCCGCCAAATGCGACGCGGCGATAGAGGTAAAGCATGTAAGCCGCACCCAGAATGATGCCGGTGGTGCAGATCAGCGCCACGAGGCTCGAGGTCTGGTAGATGCCCGCCAGCGAGAGGAACTCGCCGACGAAACCGCTGGTGCCCGGCAGGCCGATGCTCGCCATGGTGAACAGCAGGAAGAACAGCGCGTAATAGGGCATGTTGATCGCCAGCCCGCCGTAACGCGCAATCTCGCGGGTGTGCAGGCGGTCATAGATCACACCCACGCACAGGAACAGCGCGCCCGATACGAGGCCGTGTGAGAGCATGACGATCATCGCGCCCTCCAGCCCCTGCACGTTGAAGGCGAACAGTCCGACCGTGACAATCGCCATGTGCGCGACCGAGGAATAGGCGATCAGCTTCTTCATGTCGGTCTGCACCAGCGCAACCAGCGAGGTATAGACCACCGCGATCATCGACAGGGCGAACACCAGCCAAGCGAACTGCGCCGATGCCTCGGGGAACATCGGCAGGCTGAAGCGGATGAAGCCGTATCCGCCCAGCTTCAGCAGCACGCCGGCAAGGATGACCGAACCTGCGGTCGGCGCCTGCACGTGGGCATCGGGCAGCCAGGTGTGGAGCGGCCACATCGGCACCTTCACCGCAAAGCTGGCGAAGAAGGCCAGCCAGAGCCACGTCTGCGCGCTGGTCGGGAAGCTGTACTGCATCAGCGTCGGGATGTCGGAGGTGCCCGCTTCGGCCACCATCCAGAACATCGCGATCAGCATCAGCACTGATCCGAACAGCGTGTAGAGGAAGAACTTGTAGCTCGCGTAAATGCGGTTGTCCCCGCCCCACACCCCGATGATCAGGTACATCGGGATCAGGCCCGCCTCGAAGAAGACGTAGAACAGGAAGAGGTCCTGCGCCGCGAAAGTGCCGATCATCAGCACTTCCATGAACAGGAAGGCCGCCATGTATTCGCCGACGCGCTTTTGCACCGATTCCCAGCTTGCCAGAATGCAGACCGGCATCAGGAAGACGCTGAGCATGATCAGCATCAGCGCAATCCCGTCGATCCCGAGTGCATAGCTGAAGCCTGCGAAAAGCTCAGCCCGCTCGGTGAACTGCCACTGCGGGCCGCCGATCTGGTAATTCGACCACAGCACGACGCCGAGCACGAAGGTGACAAGCGTCGCGCCGAGCGCGATCCAGCGGGCCGCAGTCGCGCCCGCAAACAGGCACGCCGCAGCACCCGCCAGCGGCGCGAGCATCATCAGCGACAGGATGGGAAGGCCTTCCATTACGAAGCGCGCTCCTAAAGCAGAACAAAGGTGACAGCGGCGACCAGCCCGAGCAGCATGATCAACGCGTAGGTGTAGACGTAGCCCGACTGGATCGACTTCGCGGCGACCGACGAACGCTCGACCGCCCAGGCGATGCCGTTGGGGCCGAAGCGGTCGATCGTGCCGATATCGCCGAGCTTCCAGAAAGCGCGGCCCAGCGCGAAGGCAGGCTTCACGAAGATCGCATCGTACAGCTCGTCGAAGTACCACTTGCGGTAGACGAAGTTATGCAGCGCGCCAAAGGTCGCGACGAACTTCGCCGGGATGTCAGGCTTGGCGATGTAGGCCACATAGGCACCTGCAAAGCCGATCAGCATGACGATCAGCGCCGTATACTTCACCCAGTAGGGCACGGCGTGCATCGCGTGGATCAGGTCTTCGTTGTAGAAAATCGAGCCGTTCCAGAAGGCCGCGCTGTCGAGGAAGCTGGGCGCAAACACCTGCCCTGCGGCAATCGCGCCAATGGTCAGCAGGCCGAGCGGGATCAGCATCGTGATCGGGCTTTCATGCGGATGATAGCCACCCGTGGTGTCCTCACCCGCTTCGGCAGGGGTCTTGTGCACCGAGTGCTGGATATGCTCGCTCTCGATCCAGCGCGGCTTGCCCCAGAAGGTCAGGAACATCAGGCGCCAGGAATAGAAGCTGGTCAGCAGCGCAGCGATGGCACCGGCCCAGAAGGCGAACTGCCCTGCGCCATTGTGGCGCGCATAGGCAACTTCGAGGATCGCGTCCTTCGACCAGAAGCCCGCGAAGCCGACACCGAGGTGATAGACACCCAGCCCCGTGATCGCCAACGTGCCTGCCAGCATCGCATAGAAGGTGAACGGGATCACTTTACGCAACCCGCCGTAGTACCGCATGTCCTGCTCGTGGTGCATCGCGTGGATCACAGAGCCCGCACCCAAGAACAGCAGCGCCTTGAAGAAGGCGTGGGTGAAAAGGTGGAACATCGCCGCGCCATAAGCGCCGACGCCCGCGGCAAAGAACATGTAGCCCAGCTGCGAGCAGGTCGAATAGGCGATCACCCGCTTGATGTCCCACTGCGTCGTGCCGATCGTGGCAGCAAAGAAGCAGGTCGCAGCGCCGACGATGGTGACGA
This sequence comes from Porphyrobacter sp. SLTP, assembly GCF_009905735.1. Taxonomy (GTDB): domain Bacteria; phylum Pseudomonadota; class Alphaproteobacteria; order Sphingomonadales; family Sphingomonadaceae; genus Erythrobacter. Next base: position 66,229 of record NZ_JAAALE010000009.1, on the reverse strand, counting down.
TGGTGAGTGCGGTCGGTGCCGTCTCGAACATCGGCGAGAGGCGGCACAGCATGAACACGCCCGCCGTCACCATGGTCGCGGCGTGGATCAGCGCGGACACCGGGGTCGGGCCTTCCATCGCGTCCGGCAGCCAGGTGTGCAGGCCCAGCTGCGCGCTCTTGCCCATCGCGCCGATGAACAGCAGGATGCACAGGATATCCATGGTGTAGAGCCGCATCCCGACGAAGGTGATCGTCGAACCGCTCATGCCCGGAGCCGCCGCCAGAATTTCGGGGATCGAGGTGGTCTGGAACACCAGATAGGTGCCGAAGATGCCGAGCATGAAGCCGAGGTCACCCACGCGGTTGACCACGAAGGCCTTGATCGCCGCTGCGCCCGCACTCGGCTTTTTGAACCAGAAACCGATCAGCAGGTAGGACGCAAGGCCCACCCCTTCCCAGCCAAAGAACATCTGGACGAGGTTATCGGCCGTCACCAGCATCAGCATCGCGAAGGTGAACAGCGAGAGGTAGGCGAAGAAGCGCGGCTGATCCGGGTCTTCCTCCATATACCCCCATGAATAGAGGTGCACGAGCGCCGACACGGTGTTGATCACGACCAGCATGATCGCGGTCAGCGTATCGACCCGCAGCGCCCAGTCGAAGCTCAGCGTGCCGCTTTCGACCCACTTCAGAACCTGAACGACCTCCGCGCTTTCGGTCCCGCCGATAAAGCCGAGGAAGATCGGCCAGCTCAGGCCCGCGGATAGCAGCAGCGCGCCGGTGGTGACGGACTTGGCCGCCACATTGCCGAGCATCCGGTTGCCCAGCCCTGCGATCAGGGCAGCAACCAACGGCGCGAAAACAATGATGAGGATGGGATGCACGGGCGTCTTACCCCTTCATCCGGTTGATATCGTCAACCGCGATCGAACCGCGGGTGCGGAAATAGATCACCAGGATCGCCAGCCCGATCGCCGCCTCGGCCGCTGCCACGGTCAGCACCAGCATTGCGAAGACCTGACCCACCAGATCCTGCATGAAGGCGCTGAAGGCCACGAGGTTGAGGTTCACACTCAGCAGGATCAGCTCGACCGCCATCAGGATGACGATCACGTTCTTGCGGTTGAGGAAAATCCCCAGCACGCCGAGCACGAACAGGATCGCGCCGACGGTGAGATAATGTTCGATGCCGATCACAGTTCGACCCCTTGCCCGATCTCCGGGTTCTTCATGACGGTTGCGTCCTCTGGACGGCGACGGATCTGCTTGCCCACGTCCTGCCGCGCGCGCGCGCCGGGCTTGGGCGGCTGGAAGGTCAGCACAATCGCGCCGATCATCGCGACCAGCAGGATGATCCCTGCGATCTCGAACAATACGATGTAGCGGCCATAGAGCAGCGCGCCGAGCGCCTCGATGTTCGACGTGTCAGCGGCCTGCACCGCAGACCCGTCAGGCGTGCCAAGGCTCAGCCCGCCCGCATTGTAAGCGCCCACGGCCAGCAGCAGTTCGGCGAGCAGCACGGCTGCGATAAGCAGGCCCAGCGGCGCATTGCGACTGAGCCCTGCGCGCATCGCGGCAAAATCGATGTCGAGCATCATGACCACGAACAGGAACAGCACCGCGACTGCACCGACATAAACGATCACCAACAGCATCGCGATGAACTCCGCGCCCACCAGCACCATCAGCCCGGCGGCGTTGAAGAACGCCATGATCAGCCACAGGACCGAATGCACAGGATTGCGCGCCATGACGACCATCACGGCGCTGGCGACAACAATGGTCGCGAAGAAATAGAAGGCGATGGCCTGTATCATGACGTTACTCCGCCGATCCGCAGCCCCGGCAATGCGCCCGAGCCCAGAAAGCGGCAATGTGATCCCTAGTCCAAGTTCCGTCCCGGTTCCGATCCCTCGGTGCCGGGGCGGCATTTACGTTGACCCCAATTCCCTCGTCCGGCGCGCCCTAGCGGTAGGGTGCGTCGGCTTCAAGGTTGGCCGCGATGGCCCGTTCCCACTTGTCACCATTCGCAAGCAGCTTGGCCTTGTCGTAAAGCAGCTCCTCGCGGGTTTCGGTGGCGTATTCGAAATTCGGTCCCTCGACGATGGCATCGACCGGACAGGCTTCCTGGCAGAAGCCGCAATAGATGCACTTCGTCATGTCGATGTCGTATCGCGTGGTGCGGCGGCTGCCGTCTTCACGCGGTTCGCTCTCGATGGTGATCGCCTGCGCGGGACACACGGCCTCGCACAGCTTGCACGCGATGCAGCGTTCCTCGCCGTTCGGATAGCGCCGCAAAGCGTGCTCACCGCGGAAGCGGGGCGAAAGCGGGGCTTTCTCGAACGGGTAGTTGATCGTCACCTTGGGCTTGAAGAAATACTTCAGCGTCAAGGCGTGCGCCTTGAGGAATTCCCAGAGGGTGAAGCTCTTGATGAGGTGGGAGACGGTGGTCATGACTGGCCTCTCACAGCGACAGGCTGCGCAGGGGTGGTTTGGACGATTTCGGTGGAGGTCGCAGGCGCAGTCGGCGCTATCGAGCGATCAAAATGCCCCGTCGCCATCAGGTACCCACTGGTGACTGCGACGAACACGAGGCTCATCGGCAGGAACACCTTCCACCCGAGCCGCATCAGCTGGTCGTAGCGGTAGCGCGGCACGGTGGCCCAGATCCAGCTGAACATGAAGAAGAACACGAACGTCTTGAGCAGGAACCAGATGATCCCCGGCACCATGTAAAGCACCGGAATGTCGAGAGGCGGCAGCCACCCGCCCCAGAACAGCAGCGTGTTGAGCGAGCACATCAAGAGGATGTTCGCATACTCGCCAAGCCAGAAGAGAGCGAAGCTCATCGAGGAATATTCGGTCTGGTAGCCCGCAACGAGTTCGCTCTCGGCCTCGGTGAGGTCAAACGGCGCTCGCGCGGTTTCGGCCAGCGCCGAGATGAAGAACACCACCCACATCGGGAAGAGCAGCGGGTGGATCGCATAGGCGTTGATCAGCCCGAGCCCGAAGCCCTGCTGCGCGTTGACGATCCCGCTCATGTTGAAGGTGCCAGCAAACAGCACCACGCACACCAGCACGAATCCGATCGAGACTTCGTAGGAGATCATCTGCGCCGAAGCGCGCATCGCCGAGAAGAACGGGTATTTTGAGTTCGACGCCCACCCGCTCATCACCACGCCGTAAACCCCCATCGAGGAGATCGCGAGGATGTAGAGCAGACCCACATTGATATCCGCCAGCACCACGCCCGCCGAGAACGGGATGACCGCCCAGGCTGCCAGCGCGACGGTGAAAGTGATGATCGGCGCGAGCAGGAAGATGCCCTTGTTCGCGGCGCTCGGGATGATGGTTTCTTGGAGGAAGACCTTGAGGCCATCCGCGAAAGATTGCAGCAAACCGAATGGCCCGACCACATTCGGCCCCCGCCGCATCATGATCGCGCCCAGCACCTTGCGGTCGACATAGATCACCATGGCGACGCTGAACATGACGAGCAGCGAGATCACGATGATCCCGGTCAGGGTCGCGGCGGTCCAGGCCCATTCGTAGCTGAGGCCGAGGGATTGGAAGAAGGCGGTCATTCCGCAGCCTCCTTCACGTCCGCCCCGTGGAGCAGCTCGTCCGAGCAGCGCTGCATCACCTCGCTTGCGCGGGCGATTGCGTTGGTGAGGTAGAAGTCCTTGATCGGGTAGCCTGCAAGCTCGCCTTCGAACTTCGCGCCGCTGTCGGCCTTGGGAAGCGCGCCATAATCGGCGAGGCCCTCTTCTACCAAGGCGGGCACTGCAGCGATCATCTTGGCCTGCAATGCGGCAAAGCTGTCAAAGCCGACGGTGACGCCCACCGCGTCAGCAAGTGCGCGCAGGATCGTCCAATCCTCACGCGCGTCGCCGGGGGCGAAGACCGCCTTCTCGGCGAACTGCACCCGGCCTTCGGCGTTCACGTAAGTTCCGTCCTTCTCGGCATAGGACGCACCCGGCAAGATGATGTCGGCGTGATGCGCGCCCTTGTCGCCGTGGTGGCCGATATAGACCTTGAGGCTGTTCGCGTAGGGCGCGTAGTCCATCTCGTCCGCGCCGAGGCTGAGCAGCACCTTTGGCGCAGCTTGCGCGATATCGCCCATCCCGCCCGGCAGCGTGAAGCCGAGCATCAGCGACGCCATCCGCGCGGCCGAAATGTGGAGGACATTGAAACCGTTCCAATCGTCACGCACGAGGTTGAACTTGTCGATCAGCTTCAGGCCCGCCGGAAGCGCGCCCTTCGCCAGCGCCGCCGCGCCGAGGATCACTGCCGGACGATTCGCCGACTTCATGACGTCACCCAATTCCTTGGGGATGCGGTTCAGCAGCTTGAGGTCGGAACCGAGGAAAGTCGCAGGATAGGTCGGGTCCCATTCGGGGCCGATGATGTAGACCTTTGCCCCCGCCTTCACCGCCTTGCGCAGGCGGACGTTGAGCAGTGCCGCTTCCCAGCGGACATTGCTGCCGACGATCAGGATCGCGTCGGCGGTCTCGATCCCCGCGAAGGTCGAGTTGAAATTCACCGCCGCAAGGTTCGACACGTCATAGGTCATGCCGGTCTGGCGCGCTTCGGTGAGCTGCGATCCGCAGGCATTGACGAGCGCCTTGGCGGCAAACATCGTCTCGGCATCGAGCAAATCGCCCGCCACCGCCGCAATGCTAGCTTTGTCGCCCTCCAGAGCGCCCGCGATCATCCCGAAAGCCTCGGTCCACTCAGCAGGCTGGAGCTTGCCTTCACGGCGCACCCACACGCGGTCCAAGCGACGCTTGGTCAAGCCATCGACCTGATAACGGCCCTTGTCCGACAGCCACTCCTCGTTGACGTCGTCATTGACGCGCGGGAGCGCGCGCATGACTTCGCGGCCCTTGGAATGGAGCGTGATGTTCGCGCCAACCGCGTCCGAGACGTCGATGCTGAGCGTCTTCTTGAGCTCCCACGGCCGCGCCTCGAAGGCATAGGGCCGCGAGGTCAGCGCGCCCACCGGGCACAGGTCGATCACGTTCGCCGAAAGCTCGTGCGCCGCCGCCTGTTCCAGATAGGTCGTGATCTGCATGTCCTCGCCGCGATAGAGCGCGCCGATTTCGTCCACGCCCGCGATCTCTTCGGAGAAGCGCACGCAGCGGGTGCAGTGGATGCAGCGGGTCATGATCGTCTTGATCAGCGGGCCCATGTACTTCTCGGTCACCGCGCGCTTGTTCTCGTGGTAGCGAGAGCCGCCGCGGCCATAGGCAACGGCCTGATCCTGAAGATCGCACTCGCCGCCCTGATCGCAGATCGGGCAATCGAGCGGGTGGTTGATGAGCAGGAACTCCATCACCCCCTCGCGGGCCTTCTTGACCATCGGGCTGTCGGTGCGGATTTCCTGGCCCTCTGCTGCCGGCAGCGCGCAGGAGGCCTGCGGCTTGGGCGGCCCGGGCTTCACCTCAACAAGGCACATGCGGCAATTGCCCGCGATGGAGAGGCGCTCATGATAACAGAAGCGCGGAATTTCTTTGCCCGCCAGCTCGCACGCCTGCAGCACAGTCGCGCCCGCCGGGACCTCGATTTCCTGACCGTCTACGGTGACTTTAGGCATTACTCGGCTGCCTCTTGGAATTGCGCATTATGCTCGTTGATTCGCCGCTCAAGCTCGGGGCGGAAATGGCGGATGAGGCCCTGGATCGGCCACGCGGCGGCGTCGCCCAGCGCGCAGATGGTGTGGCCTTCGACCTGCTTGGTGACTTCCTGCAGCATGTCGATTTCCTCGATCGCCGCATCGCCGGTGCGCAGGCGCTCCATCATGCGCCACATCCAGCCCGTGCCTTCGCGGCAGGGGGTGCACTGGCCGCAGCTTTCGTGCTTGTAGAAGTAGCTGAGGCGGCTGATCGCGCGGACGATGTCGGTGGACTTGTCCATGACGATGACCGCCGCGGTGCCAAGGCCTGAGCCCAATTCCTTCAGCCCATCAAAGTCCATCGGCGCGTGGCGGATTTGCGCAGCCGGGACCAGCGGCACGGACGAACCGCCGGGGATCACCGCCAGCAGATTGTCCCACCCGCCGCGAATGCCGCCGCAGTGCTTCTCGATTAGCTCCTCGAAGGGGATGCTCATCGCTTCCTCGACCACGCAGGGCTTTTCCACGTGGCCAGAAATCTGGAACAGCTTGGTGCCCTTGTTGTTCTCGCGTCCGAAGGACGAGAACCACGAGGCCCCGCGCCGCAGGATCGTCGGCGCGACCGCGATGCTTTCGACGTTGTTGACCGTGGTCGGGCAGCCATAGAGGCCCGCGCCCGCCGGGAACGGGGGCTTGAGGCGCGGCTGGCCCTTCTTGCCTTCGAGGCTCTCGATCATCGCGGTTTCTTCGCCGCAGATGTAGGCGCCCGCACCGCGGTGCATGAAGACGTCGAAATCGTAGCCCGAACCGCAGGCGTTCTTGCCGATCAATCCAGCTTCGTAAGCCTGATGGATCGCCGCCTGCAGCACTTCGGCCTCACGAATGTATTCGCCGCGCACGTAAATATAGGCCGCCCGCGCACGCATGGCGAAGCCTGCGACCAACGCGCCTTCGACCAGCTTGTGCGGATCATGGCGCAGGATCTCGCGGTCCTTGCAGGAGCCGGGCTCGGATTCGTCGGCGTTGATGACGAGGAAGCTCGGGCGTCCATCGCGCGATTCCTTGGGCATGAAGGACCACTTGAGCCCAGTCGGGAAGCCCGCCCCGCCCCGACCGCGCAAGCCGGATGCCTTCATTTCCTCAATGATCGCCTCAGGCCCGCGCGCGAGCAGCGCCTTGGTATCGTCCCAATCGCCCCGCGCCTGGGCTGCCTTCAGGCCCCAGTCCTGGAAGCCATAGACGTTGGTGAAGATGCGGTCCTTATCCGCCAGCATTGCTGCCATCCCTTTGTTTGGCGCGCTTGATGCGCACCAGCGAAATCACTTGAAACACAAGGCCCAGACCCATCACGATCACGCCCATCTCGAGCGGCCCCGTCACGGTCAATATCGCGCCGAGCGCGAAACCGCCGAGGCCGAGGATGGCGAGCAGAAGCGTCACCGGGTTCATCCGATCGCTCCCGACTGCCACAGGCCCGCGAGGACTGCGATGATGAGCAGAATCACACCCACGCGCACCAAACCCATCAGCACCTTGTAGGCGATGAAGGCCAGCAGCAGCGCGCCGAAGATGGAGACGACTGCGGTCACCACTCGCTCCGATAGTCGTGATTGGCGCTGACCATGTCCTTCAGCGTGGTCGGCCCGCCCGAAGGCTCGGAGGTGTGACGGCCCGGCTCCTGCGTGCCCGCCTTGGGCGTCTCGCCCGCGGCAAGCGCATCAAGCACCGCGTCGAGGCGTTCGGGCGTCAGGTCCTCGTAATTGTCGTCGTTGATCTGGACCATCGGCGCGGTCGCGCAATTGCCCATGCATTCGACCTCGGTGAGGGTCCAGAGGCCATCCGCCGAGATCCCGCCCTTCACCATCCCGCGCTTCTTGCAGGCGGCCATGATGTCGTCGCTCCCGCGCAGCATGCAGGGCGTGGTGCCGCACACCTGCACGTGGAATTTGCCGACGGGCTTCAAGTTATACATGAAGTAGAAGCTGGCGACTTCGAGCACGCGGATCACCGGCATCCCGAGATAGGCCGCGACATATTCGATCACCGGCAGCGGCAGCCAGCCCTGCGTATCGGTCTCCGCGCCGACCTGCCGCTGGGCGAGATCGAGCAGCGGCATCACCGCCGAGCGTTGACGCCCCTCGGGATACTTGGCGATGTGCCAATCGGCGGTTTTCTTGTTCTCCGGCGTCCACGCGAAGGCGCTCCAACGGGCGCGCAGTTCGGGGGTATCGGGTGCGGGGGTACGGTCAGCCATTAGCGGATGAACTCCACGCGAGAGCACTTGTCGCCCTCAAAGGAATAGACGGACATGACTTCGAACGGCTCAGCGGCCGACGAACGGTAGACCCGCTCATGCAGCACCGCATATTCGCCCAGTTCATAGCCAGTGATGATCTCGGCGCGGTTCTCCGGAAACTCGGCGAACATGGCCTTGAGGCCCGCGCGCGTGCCTTCCTTGCCATCACGGATCACAGCCCCGCGGTACCCTGCCTCGCAGGCATCATCGGTCATCAGCGCCACATAGGCGTCAGCATCCTGCGCGTTGTAATGCGCGATCATCTGCTCGGCGATGGCGAGTTTGCTCACCGGTCACACTCCCCGAACACCACGTCGATCGCGCCGAGAATGGCGGTAGCATCAGGCAACATGTGGCCCTTGGACATGAAGTCCATCGCCTGAAGGTGGCTGAACGCCGTGGGGCGGATCTTGCAGCGGTAGGGCTTGTTGGTGCCGTCGCTGACGAGATAGACGCCGAATTCGCCCTTGGGGCTCTCGGTCGCGACGTAAACCTCGCCCGCGGGCACGTGGAAGCCTTCTGTGTAGAGCTTGAAGTGGTGAATCAGGCTTTCCATCGACTGCTTCATCTCGCCGCGCTTGGGCGGAGAAACCTTGCCGTCGGTGCTAGCAATCGGCCCCTGCGGCATATCGCGCAGGCACTGGCGGATGATCTTGGCGCTCTCGTAGACTTCCTTCACGCGCACCATGAAGCGGTCGTAGCAGTCCGAATTGGTGCCGACCGGAATGTCGAACTCCATGCGGTCATAGACATCATAGGGCTGGCTCTTGCGCAGATCCCACGGAATGCCCGCCGCGCGGATCATCGGTCCGCTGAAGCCCCAGGCAATTGCGTCCTCGCGGCTGACGACCGCGATATCGACGTTGCGCTGCTTGAAGATGCGGTTGTCCATGACGAGGCTCATCGCGTCCTCGAACAGCTGGAAGAAGCGATTGTCGAGCCAGTCGCCGATATCCACCAGCAGCTTCTCCGGCACGTCCTGATGGACGCCGCCGGGGCGGAAATAGGCGGAATGCATCCGCGCGCCGCTCGCCCGCTCGAAGAAGTTGAGGCAATCTTCGCGCAGGTCCATGATCCACAGGTTCGGCGTAAACGCGCCGACATCGAGGATGTGCGCGCCCATGTTGAGCATGTGGTTGCAGATGCGAGTCAGCTCGGCGAACAGCACGCGCAGATATTGCGCGCGGATCGGCACCTCGAGGTTCAGCAGCTTTTCGATGGCGAGCACGTAGGAGTGCTCCATCGCCAGCGGCGAGCAGTAATCGAGCCGGTCGAAGTACGGCAGCGCTTGCAGATAGGTCTTGTGCTCGATCAGCTTTTCGGTGCCGCGGTGAAGCAGGCCGATATGCGGATCGATCCGCTCGATCACTTCGCCGTCCAGCTCCATCACCATCCGCAGCACGCCGTGCGCGGCCGGGTGCTGGGGGCCGAAGTTGATCGTGTAGTTGGAGATGACTTCGCCCGTGGTGGTGAGCGAGTCTTCGCGTTGCATGGTCATCGTCCACCCTCCTTCGAGGTGGCATCTGGCGCACCGGGGGCGGGCGTGCCGCTACCCTTTTGCTCGGGGGCAGAGGGCTTGGCCGCGGCTTCGTTGGCCTTGGCCCCTGCGCCGGTGTCGGCGGGCTTTTCGGTCGTCTTGGGCTCGGTCACCGTCGGCGCGCCGCGCGATTTTTCATCGCCAGGCAGCTCGTAATCAGCGCCTTCCCACGGGCTGAGGAAGTCAAAGCTGCGCATTTCCTGCGCGAGTTCGACGGGTTCATACACCACGCGCTTCTCTTCCTCGGAATAGCGCAGTTCGGTGTAACCCGTCATCGGGAAGTCCTTGCGGAACGGGTGGCCTTCAAAGCCATAATCGGTGAGGATCCGGCGCAGGTCCGGGTTACCAGCAAAGGTGACGCCGTACATGTCGAACACTTCGCGTTCCAGCCAGCCGGCATTGGGCCACAGCGTGGTGACGGTCGGCACCGGCGTATCCTCGCTCGCCGAGCACTTGACCATCACGCGGTGGTTCTTGGTCAGGCTCTGGAGCATGTAGACGACTTCGAAGCGTTCGGCCCGGTCCGGATAATCGACGCCCGCGATCTCCATCAGCTGCTGGTAGGCGTGATCATCACGCAGCGTCTCAAGCACGCGGGCGATGTCGTCACGCTTCACGCGGAAACTGACTTCGCCATGCGCTTCGGTAGCGCCCAACAGCCAGACGCTGATGCTTTCGCTGATAGCGTCAATCACGCCTTCATTCGAGGCGTATCTGGGGGCGGAATGGAGAACGGCCATGCGCCCTTACCTCTCGATCGTGCCGACGCGGCGGATCTTCCGCTGCAACTGCATTACGCCGTAGAGCAGCGCCTCGGCAGTGGGCGGGCAGCCGGGCACATAGATGTCGACCGGGACGATCCGGTCACAGCCGCGCACGACGCTGTAGGAATAATGGTAATAGCCGCCGCCATTGGCGCAGCTGCCCATGCTGATCACATATTTGGGGTCCGACATCTGGTCGTAAACCTTGCGCAGCGCCGGGGCCATCTTGTTGCACAGAGTACCCGCGACGATCATCACGTCTGACTGGCGCGGGGACGCGCGCGGGGCAGCGCCGAAGCGCTCCATGTCATAACGCGGCATGTTCACGTGGATCATCTCGACCGCGCAGCAGGCAAGCCCGAAGGTCATCCACCACAGGCTGCCGGTGCGCGCCCACTGGAACAGGTCCTCGGTCGATGTGACGAGGAAGCCCTTGTCATTCACTTCGGTCTGAAGCGCGGTGAAATAGGACGCATCAGGCTGCCGCACGTCACCGCCAGCGGCGGTTGTCAGCGCAGAAATGTCGGGCAATCCTTGGGGAGGAGTAACGATGGTATTCATTCCCAGTCCAACGCCCCTTTCTTCCATTCATAAGCGAGGCCTACCGCGAGGATGAACAGGAACACCATCATGCCGCCCCAGCCAACCCAGCCCGTCTCACCCAGGCTGACAGCCCAGGGGAACAGGAAGGCGGCTTCAAGGTCGAAGACGATGAAGCTGATCGCGACCAGATAGAAGCGCACGTCGAACTGGCTGCGCGCATCCTCGAACGCGGGGAAGCCGCATTCATACTCGGAGAGCTTTTCGGCATCGGGATTGTGCGTGCCCGTGAGGCGCGACACCGCCATGGGCGCGACCACAAACAGGATCGAGAGCCCGAAAGCCACGAGCACGAATAACAGTATCGGTAGATACTGGCTGAGGTCGACCACGACGATGTCCAAGCTGTTAATCCCGTTCGTCGCCCTAAGCCTGTCGCACGCGGGGCGCAAGCCTGCGACTCGCGGAAAACCCCTCAGGTATGTTGCAGGAAATCGAACAAAGGTTGCGGCAGGTCGTTCAGCGCGGGGCGAGCGGCAACCGGCGGATCACGTTGGGGATGGCGGCCATGCCGTCGCGCAGGCGCCCTTGCTCGTAACGGTCCCACTGGCCGGTGGCGATATAGTAGAGCGTTCCTTTGGCGATGCTGCCGCCCAGGGGCTCGGTCCATTCCGGGTGCGCTTGTTCCAGGATGCGGTGCCCGATGATCCGAGTGCCGTCCTCCGACAGAGCGAAAGCGCTGATCCGCATCGGGCTCGTGCCATTCTGCACGGCAATCAGCTCGCGACCATGCAGCCACAAGCCATCCACCCCGTCGAGCGCCGTCGGAACATCGCTGGAAATCCGCCGCACTGCGCCGCTGGCAAGATCGACCATCGCCAACCCATAGCGGTAATCGCTGACATAGAGCCGCGCGCCATCCGCGCTGGCCGCCAGCCCTTGGGGCGAGCGGAAGGTGCCGGGGGCAATGAGCGTCTCAAGCGCAGGTGCATCGTCGCGCGCGCGATAGACACCGCCGCCTTGCGGATCGCTGGCGTAAACCGTGCCGTCCACCCCAACCGCAAGGTCCGATACCGCCACCCCTGCCGGAGCAGGGACAAAGCGAAACGCGCCGGGTTCATCGGTCAACCCGATCAAGCCGGAGAACATTTCCGGTTCAGCGGGCAAACCGTCGATATTGCCCGATGCGATCCAGCCCGCTTGCCCATCGGGGGCAGCGACAATGCCGGAGAGGGCATAAGCGCGCGGGATTACGGTCTCCTCCCACGTGTCGCCGGGTCCGCGAACATAAACGGACCGACGGGAAACCGAAGTTGCCAACGCTTCAACGCCGTTTGGCGCGACAAACACGCTCTCGATCAAGCCGGCTTCGGCCTGCATCGTGTCGAAGATAGTGCTTGCAGCGATCACCCCGGGTGATGGCAACAGCAGTGCGCGCGCCGCTTCGGCATGGGCCGGACCGATCAGTTCGGGAATCTGCGCCTGCGCCCTTGCCCCGAACACATGCCCGCGCGCCTTGAGCCAGGCGAGGCTGACAAGCGCCCCCGCGCCATCTCCCGCCGCAAGCTGCGCATTGAACAACCGCAGCCGCACATTGGCGCTGTCCGGAAAGTCGCGCGCCAACTGTTCCAGCCCGGCGACGTCTGCGATCGTGCCTGTCGCGGCATCGACAGCGCGCCACGCCGGCGGCTCCTCAGCGCCGAGCGGGACCGCCGGGATCTGGGCCAGAAGCACAGCCAGCGCGGCGGCGAGCGCCTTCATTTCATCATGTTCGCCGCAGCCTTCTCCGTCGCCTTGCCATAGGGCGGCTTCATCCCGGCGAGCTTGGCGATGTCGATCTTGGGCTGGTGATAGACCGCGCGGGCGTGGCTGAATTCGCGGAAGCCCTCGATCGCGTGATAGCTCCCCATCCCCGACGGACCGACCCCGCCGAACGGCAGGTCTTCCATAGAGACGTGGAACACCACGTCATTGGTGGTCACCCCGCCCGAGATCGTGCGGGTCAGCACCCGCTCCTGCTCGCCCTTGTCCTCACCGAAGTAATAGAGGCCGAGCGGGCGGTCATGCTCGTTGATGTAATCCACCGCCTGATCGACCGCCTTGTAGGTCATCACCGGCAGAACCGGGCCAAAGATTTCCTCCTGCATCGCAGCCATGCCGTCGTTCACGTTCTTGAGGATGGTGAGCGGCATCTTGCGCTGGTTGGAGTTGGCGAAGTCCTCGCCCGCCGGGTTGACCTCGATCACCTCGGCGCCCTTGTCTTTCGCGTCGGACACGAGGCCCTGCAACCGTTCAAAATGGCGGTCGGATACGATCGAGGCATAATCGTCGTTGTCGAGCAGCGTGGGATACATCGCGCTGGCGGCACCGACGACACCCGCGACGGCCTCGTCCTGCTTGTCTTCGGGCACCATCAGATAATCGGGCGCGAGGCAGATCTGGCCAGCATTCATCATCTTGCCGAGCGCGATCCGCTCACCCGCCTTGGCGAAGTCGGCGCTGCGGCCCATGATGACGGGCGACTTGCCGCCGAGTTCAAGCGTCACGGGCACCAGATTCGCTGCGGCGGCCTGCATCACGCGGCGGCCGGTGGCGGTCGATCCGGTGAAGACCAGGTGGTCGAAGGGCAGCGAGGAGAATGCGGCGGCCACTTCCGGGCTGCCCGTCACGACCGCGACTTCCTCGGGCGCGAAATACTCAGCCGTCAGCTCAGCCATCAGCTCGCTGGTGCGCTCGGTGAATTCGGACGGCTTGATCATCGCCCGGTTGCCCGCAGCCAGCACCTGCATCAGCGGGCCGAAAGCCAGCTGCACCGGGAAGTTCCACGGCGAGAGAATGCCGATCACGCCCTTGGGTTCGTAACGCACCTCGGCCTTGGCCCCCAGCAGACCGAGCGGGAACTGCACCTTGCGCTTCTCAGGCTTGGCCCAGGCGTCCATGTGCTTGAGCGCATGATTGCCCGCGCCAACCGTGGCGGCAATGTCGGTCAGCATCGACTGCGCGTAGGAACGATTGCCGAAATCGGCGCTCATCGCCTTGGCGAACGCCTCGCCGTGGTCCTTGACCAACGCGATCGCGCGGCGGATGCGGTCTTTGCGCTGCGACAACGGCTCGGGGCGCGAGGCGGTGAAGGCGGCGCGCTGGCGCGCAAGCAGGGCTTCGAGTTCATCGCGGCGATCATCGGCCATGTCATTCTCCCGTGAGACATAGATGCGTTTTCATTTGCGACGCGTTCTCGCCCAAAGGCGAGGTCAAGGCAAGGCGCTTCGATCCGGGCCGCGATTGCGTTTGACGCATTGCAGCATTACATCCGCCCCGGAACACCCCCCTATGTCACGCAAGGACTTTGCCATGACCCAGCTCTCCCCCGCCGACCCGATCGTGATCCTCTCTTACGCCCGCACCCCGATGGGTGCGATGCAGGGCGCGCTGTCCGAAGTGTCGGCGACTGATCTCGGGGCGATCGCGGTCAAGGCTGCGGTCGAGCGCGCGGGCGTGGCGGGCGAGGATATTGACCGCGCCTATATGGGCTGCGTGCTGCCCGCTGGGCTCGGTCAGGCCCCGGCGCGTCAGGCGGCGATCAAGGCGGGCTTGCCGCTCTCGGTCGAGGCGACCACGGTGAACAAGGTCTGCGGCAGCGGTATGCAAACCGTGATCATGGGCAGCGAGGCACTGGCCAGCGGAACCGTCGACGTGGTGGTCGCAGGCGGGATGGAGAGCATGACCAATGCGCCCTACCTCCTCAAGAAGCACCGCTCGGGCGCGCGGCTGGGCCATGACACCGCCTATGACCACATGTTCCTCGATGGCCTCGAAGACGCTTACGAGCCGGGCCGTGCCATGGGCACCTTCGCGCAGGACACCGCCAACGCCTACCAGATGACCCGCGAGGACATGGACGCCTATTCGATCGAATCGCTCGCCCGCGCCAATCGCGCGATTGCCAGCGGCGCCTTTGCAGACGAAGTGGTGGCCGTCACGGTCTCGACCCGCGCCGGCGATGTCGTGGTCGAGCATGACGAAGCCCCCGGCAAGGGCCGCCCCGACAAGATCCCGCAGCTGAAGCCCGCCTTCGCCAAGGACGGGACGATCACCGCCGCGACCTCCAGCTCGATTTCGGACGGCGCCGCCGCCGTGGTCCTCACCCGCGCCAGCATCGCCGAGGCCAAGGGCCTTACGCCGGTCGCCCGCGTTGTCGCGATTGCCTCACACGCCCAAGCCCCCGCGCAGTTCACCACCGCGCCGATCCCGGCGATCCAGAAGGTGCTCGCCCGCGCGGGCTGGGGCGTGGACGATGTCGATCTGTTTGAAGTGAACGAGGCTTTCGCCTGTGTCGCGATGTTCGCGATGCGTGACCTCGGCATTCCGCACGACAAGATCAACGTCAACGGCGGCGGCACCGCGCTCGGTCACCCGATCGGGGCGAGCGGAACGCGGATCATCGTCACGTTGCTCAATGCGCTGAAGCAGCAGGGCAAGACACGCGGTGTCGCCTCGCTGTGCATCGGCGGCGGGGAAGCGACAGCCGTCGCGGTCGAACTGATCTGATGTGCGCGCGCCGGGCGGCGTTATTCGTCACCCGGCAGCGTGTCGGAGCCCCACAGGCGCGCGGCGCTGACCCAGCCCTTGCGCCCGGCAATATCGACTTCGCACCAGCCTGAGCGGCACGTCTTGAGCTTGGTCACCACGCCCGGCTCGGCCCGCCACTTCACGGCTGCCGCAGTGCTGGGCTCAGCCCGCACCTCGGCGAGCCCCGCTCCAATCACCAACCCACCCCGCGCTGGATCGAGCTGGCTCGAAGCCACCCAGCCCTGCGTGCCTTCATGGTCCTCGACCAAGCGCCAGCCTTCGCGCACCCGCACCACCTTCACCGGCAGGCCCTGCCGCAGATAGACCCAGGTGACGGGATATTCCGCGCTCGGCCCCACGCGCATATTGACCTTCTCGTACCGCAGGCTCGCCCAATAGGGCAGCGTCCGGTCCTGCGCGCTGAGCGGCGCGATCACGAAGGTGGCGGCCAGCATCAGCACAAAGCTGAGCGTCGAGATGAAACGGAATCCCTGCATTCCTGAAGCGATAGCGCCTTAGCCCCTGCGGATTCAAGCAGTGCGTGTGCATCCGCGCCTTGACCGCAAAGGCCCTGTGGCATTAGCCCGTCAGCCATGACCCAGCGCCCCACCCGTCCGCTCGCCAATGCCCCGCGCGTGATCGTCACCCGCCACCTGATGCCGGAGGTCGAAGCGCGGATGCGCGAGCTGTTCGATGTGGTGCTGAATGAGAGCGATGTGCCGCTCACGCGCGAGCAACTGGCCAAGGCAATGCAGGATTGCGATGTGCTGGTGCCGACCGTGACCGACCGGATCGACGCCGATCTGATCGCGGGTGCTGGCGAGCGGCTGGGCCTGATCGCCAATTTCGGCGCTGGCACCGAACATATCGACCTGCCTGCCGCCGCCGCGCGCAAGATCCTCGTCACCAACACCCCCGGCGTCTTCACCGACGACACCGCCGATATCGCCATGGCCGGGATCATCGGCGTGCCGCGCAGGATCCGCGAAGGCACCGGCCTGGTGCGGAGTGGCAAGTGGACCGGCTGGGCGCCGTCAGGCTTGCTCGGGCGTAAGCTGGCAGGCAAGGTGCTCGGCATCATCGGCATGGGCCGCATCGGCCAAGCGGTGGCTCACCGCGCCCGCGCCTTCGGGCTGGAGATCGCCTATTACAACCGCAAGCCCCTGCCCGAAGCATTGGAACGGATGCTCGGCGCACGCTACGTCGGCGATGTCGATACTCTGATGGCCGAGGCTGACATCCTCACCCTGCACTGCCCGCTGACCGAGGACACCCGCCACCTGATCGACGCACGCCGGATCGCGCTGATGAAACCGGGCAGCAGCATCATCAACACCGCGCGCGGCGAATTGATCGATCAGGAGGCGTTGATTGCGGCGCTGGAATCCGGGCATCTGGCAGGCGCAGGTCTGGACGTGTACCCAGACGAGCCTCATGTCGATCCGCGCCTGATCGCGCACCCCAACGTCATGACCCTCCCCCACATCGGCAGCGCCACGGCGGAGGGCCGCGAGGATTCGGGTCACAAGGTGATCGCCAACATCCGCATGTGGGCCGACGGCCACCGCCCACCCGATCAGGTGCTGACGGCGCTGGTGTGGGGCTGATCGCCGCCAACACCGCGCCGAAGGGTCAATCCCCCGTCAAAATCCGCTCGACCAACTCGCCTACGCTCGGGGTGTAGCCGTTGGAGAAGAACGGATCGGTCTTGAACCGGTAAGCCGCGTGGCCTGCGAAGGCGAGGTTGTTGTCGGGATCATCGCCATGGGCAATGTCCTGCAAGGTCTTCTGGATGCAGAAGCTGCGCGGGTCGGCCAGACGCCCGGTGGTGAAGTCGTCGTGGTCCTTCCAGCTCGAAAAACCGCAATGCGACAAACAGCCCATGCAATCCTGTTGGTCCTTGCGGATGGTGTCGCGCGCTTCGGGGGTGACGAACACGATCGTGTCGTCCGGAGTCTTGAGGGGCTCGGTATGCCCGGCGCGCATCCACATTTCGGCCTTGGCCTTGTCTTCCGGCTTGACCCAGAAGCTGCGCGCCTTGCCGTCTTCGCCGAGCTGCACGGTGCCTTCTTCCGCGCCGCGCTTGAAATAGGGCACCTGACGCTCTGAACGGTGCATCAGGTCATAGAGGAACGGGGTCTTCACCGCGCTCGAATAGAAGCCGGTGGGCGAGAACTTGTGGAGCAGCACATCGCCCGGCTCCACCGTGCGCAGCAGATCCTTCCAGATCTGGGGGATCGGGCTCTCCTGCGTGAGCAGCGGCCGCGTGCCGAACTGGAAGGCGATCCTGCCCAGCTCGGGATTGTCGATCCAGTCGTTCCATTCGCGCAGGTACCAGACCCCGCCCGCCATCACGATCGGCACGTCATCGCTGACACCTTCGGCGCGCATCATGTCGCGCAGCACCTTGACGCGCGGATAGGGGTCTTCGGGCTTGGTTGGGTCCTCAGCGTTGGAGAGGCCATTGTGCCCGCCCGCCAGCCACGGGTCTTCATAGACCACTGCCGCCATCAGATCGGGGACCTTGTGATAGGACCGCTTCCACAGCGCGCGGAAGGCGCGGCCCGAGCTCACGATCGGCAGATAGCAGACGTTAAAGCGCGCCGCGATTTCAGCCAGCTTGTAAGGCATCCCCGCCCCGCAGGTGACGCCGGTCACCATGCCGCGGGTGTTTTCCAGCACGCCTTCGAGCACGGCCTGCGCCCCGCCCATTTCCCACAGCACGTTGATGTTGATCGCGCCCTTGCCGTTGGCGAGTTCATAGGCCTGTTTGACCTGCGTGGTGGCGCCGTCAATGGCGTAGCGGATCAGCTCCTGATGCCGTTCTTCACGGGTGCGGCCATGATAGACCTGCGGGATGGGATTACCGTCATTGTCATAGCTGTCAGCATTGACCGCACTGACCGTGCCGATCCCGCCAGCAGCGGCCCAAGCGCCGGAACTCGCATGATTGGTTGCCGATACACCCTTGCCGCCTTCAACCAGCGGCCAGACTTCACGACCGCCATAAACGATCGGGCTCAATCCCTTGAACAATGAAAATCCCCTTTGCGCGAAACCCGCGCTTTCTTACGTAATCTTGCCATAGTCGGGGCGGGCGCGCCTCGCAACCTCATGGGTTAGCGCTCTCAGCCGGCCTCGCAGACCTTGATCGCATCAGGCGCGGTGCGATCGGTGCCGCGCTGAAAGCGTGCGAAATACCCCTTGATATCAGGGCGTTCAATATATTCGACCAGCACATAGCCGACCGCTTCGAACTCGCAGAACAAGAGCGTGTGCGGCAGGCCGTGGCGGCCGACCGGGCTGTCGCTTTCCACGACCACAATCTGCCCGCCAGCGTTCAGCGCGGGCCACATGTTCCACAGGAAGGCGTAGGGATCGGTCACTTCATGGTACATGTGGACCATGAAGATCCGGTCGAAACTGTCAGGCGGAAGCTGCGGATTATCGGCATCACCGAACTTGATCGAGATGTTCTCGAGCCGCTCGCGCTCCACTCGTCGGCCGAGCCGGTCGAGCGCTTCGCGGCTGATGTCCTGCGCCAGCACGCGCCCGTCCACGCCGACCCGTTCGGCCAGGCGCACGGTGTAATAGCCCTCACCCGCGCCGATATCGGCAACGGTCATGCCGGAACGAAGGTCGGCCAGGTCCATGACGACCTGCGCCTCGTTACGCTCGTCACGCGCGTCCTCGTTGGAGAACTGGTTGGAGACGACCTTGGCGACCGGGCGATCGGGCCTGGGGAAACTCACTTCGCCTGCGGCCGGATCGCCGGTGACCGGCGCAATGCCGTCGCACCCGGCCAGCAGCAGCGCTGCGCCCACTCCCAAACCAGACCAGACCGCACCGCGCCGCATCGGGCTTACTCCACGTCCTCGATGTCGACCTTTTCACCCGTCACCCGCTGGGCAAGCGCAGCGGAAATAAAGGGATCGATTGCGCCATCGAGCACAGCGTCAGGGGCGGTCGAAACAACGCCGGTGCGCAGGTCCTTGACCATCTGATAGGGCTGCAAGACGTAGGAACGGATCTGGTGGCCCCAGCCAATGTCGCTCTTGGCCGAGTGTTCGGCGCTGGCGGCTTCCTCGCGCGCGCGCATCTCTGCCTCGTAAAGCCGTGCCTTGAGCATGTTCATCGCGATTTCGCGGTTCTTGTGCTGGCTACGATCCTGCTGGCTGGCGACCACGATGCCGGAGGGCTGGTGGGTGATACGTACCGCGGAGTCGGTGGTGTTGACGTGCTGCCCGCCTGCGCCCGACGCGCGGTAGGTGTCGATCTTGAGGTCGGCCGGGTTGATGTCGATCTCGAAGGAATCGTCGATCACCGGATAGACCCACACGCTCGAAAAGCTGGTGTGGCGGCGGGCGCTGCTATCATAGGGGCTGATGCGGACCAGGCGGTGAACACCGCTCTCGGTCTTGGCATAGCCATAGGCGCCATCGCCCTTGATCAGCAGGGTCGCCGACTTGATCCCGGCCTGTTCGCCTGCCTGATATTCGACCGTGTCGACCTTGAAGCCGCGCCGTTCGGCCCAGCGGCCATACATGCGGAACAGCATTTCGGCCCAGTCCTGGCTCTCGGTCCCGCCGGCCCCGGCGTGGATTTCGAGATAGGTGTCATTGCCGTCCGCCTCGCCCGAAAGCAGCGCCTGCACCTTGTCGGCATCCGCCCGGTCGGCGAGCGCGGCGAGCGTCTTGAGACCATCCTCGACGATGGTGTCTTCGCCCTCGGCCTCGCCCATTTCGATGAACTCGATCGCGTCCGCCATTTCCGCGGCGATTTCGTTCACGGTGTTCACCGCCGTTTCCAGCGACTTCTGCTCGCGGCTGATCGCCTGCGCCTGCTTGGGATTGTCCCACAGGTTCGGGTCCTGCACCCGCGCGTTCAACTCGTCGAGCCTCCGCAGCGCGCGATCCCAATCGAGCGACAGGCGCACCAGCGCCAGCGCCGCTTCGATCCGGTTGATGTAAGCCTGGCCTTCGGCCCGCATCGTCTATCCTTCAGTGATGCTCTAAAAAAGTCGGCCCCGCTTAGCGCTGCGCGCGCGATTGTAAAGCGGCTGCGCCGCTCCCCGGGGCCCTACTTCTTGAGCGCGCGCACCGCCGCCAAGGTCTTTTCGACATGGCCGCGATAGTCGGCGGCGGAATGCACGGCAACGATGCTGCCGTCGCGCGCGATCACATAAGATGTGCGGCTGGCATAGCCCGAACCACTGCCCGCCACATCATAGGCCGCCATGATCTTGGCCGAGGCAACGCCGACCGGAAAAGCATCGCGGCATTCTTCACGGCTGAAGCGCTTAAGGGTTTCGATATCGTCGTTCGACATCCCGATGACGCTCGCACCGGCCGCCTTGAACTGCGGCATGGCGGCGGCAAAGGCATTGGCTTCCAGCGTGCAGCCGCTGGTGAAGGCCTTGGGGTAGAAATAGAGCACCACCGGCCCCTTGGCCAAGGCGGCGCTGAGGGTGAAACCGAACTCCGAGCCTGCCAGCGCGGCGCGGGTGGCAAAGCCGGGGGCCTTGGCGCCCTTGGGCAGTTCAGCCGAAGCGGAGGTGACGGTCATCGCGGCGAGCCCGATCAGGGCGAGTGCGGCGAAGGGGGTGAAGCGGTTGCGGGTGCTGGTCATGGCACACTAACCCGCCAGCCCCGCGACCGGTTCCACGGGAGGTCAGTCGACCCCGCCTTCATCGATGAATTCGACCGCATCGGGTGCTGGCTCGTCGACCACCGCGCTTTCGGCGTTCTGCCGCCCGGCGCGGATCAGCGCGAGGATTTCGTTGCGCTTGGCCGCGATCGCGTCCTGCCGGGTGTATCGCTCTGGCTCAGTGTCGGGCTTGAAGGCTTCCCAGATGATCGCGGAGCGCGGGTCATCGGTTGGCCAGCCATCGAACACACGCTTGCCCGAGCGGCGGTCGACCCGCACCATCCGCACGCCCGCAGGCGCAACGGCAGGAAGGTCAGACCACTTAGGCTTGGTCTTCTCGATGAGGCTCTTGATGATCGGCGCGGCAATCGTGCCGCCAAAGGCATAGCCGCCCATATTCCGCGGTTGGTCGAAACCGATATAGGCGCCTGCGATCATCTGCTGCGTGCCGCCGATGAACCACACGTCCTTGGGGCCGGTGGTGGTGCCGGTCTTGCCGAACAGCGGAAGGTTGAGCGGATTGAGCACCGTCGCGGTCCCACGGCTGACCGCGCCGCGCAGCATGTGCATCACCTGAAACGCGGTGCGCGCGTCCATCGCCTGCGCGCCGCGCACGCCGAAGCGCGGCATCGGCTTGCCATCCCATTTCGCCATATTGCAGCCGCGGCAATCACGGTTGTCGGCGCGCCACAGCACCTTGCCGCGGCGGTCCTGCACATAGTCGATCACGGTCGGCGGATTGAGCCGCCCATGATTGGCGAGCGCGCTGTAAGCAGCGACCATCTTGACCAGCGTCGTCTCGCCCGCGCCCAGTGCGGTCGAGGGATAGGCGGGGAACTTGCCGATGCCGAGCTTCTCGATGCCCTTGACGACATTGTTCATGCCCGCCGTCATGCCGATCTGCACGGTCATGATGTTCTGCGATTGCTCAAGCCCGAAGCGCATCGGGTGTTGCCCACCGCTGCCCGAGCCGCGAATGCATTTCTCGCCGAGATTGGCGCCCTGATAATAGCAGAAGCGGTTGTTATCGACCTGGGTCGACGGGGTCATGCCGGTATCGAGCCCGGCGGCATAGACGAAAGGCTTGATGGTCGAACCCGGCTGACGCATCGCCTGCGTGGCGCGGTTGAAGTCTGACAGGCGGTGATCGAAACCGCCCTGCATTGCCAGCACCCGTCCGGTCTGTGCGCTCTCAACCACCAGCGCGCCCTGCGCTTCAGGGATTGTGCGCACGTTCCAGCCATTGCCCGACGGGCTGGCCGCGATCACATCACCGGCCTTCAGCGCGTTGGGCAGATTGCCAAGCGGCGCTTCCTTGCCATCGGCGAAGCCGATCCGCGCCGATTGCCCGCTGCGGCTGGTGACAACGCCAACGCGCCAGTCCTTGTAACTGATCCCGAGCGGCGAGCTTTGCAGCTGGCTTGCCCAATTGCCCGCGCTGACATCGAGTGTCGCAATCGGCCCCGCCCAGGCGCGCCCGCCATGATAGCGCAGCAAGCCTTCGCGCAGCGCATCGCGGGCGGCGGTCTGCATCTGCGGATCAAGCGAAGTGCGCACCCACAGCCCGCCTGCATAGACCGAGTTCGGCCCGGTCTCCGCCGTTTCTCCAAACCGCGTGATCAGTTCGCGGCGGACCTCTTCGAGGAAGTAGCCGGCATCCACGCTCCGCTCACGCCGCTGGGTGACGAGGCCCAGGGGCTGCGCCGCAGCAGCCCGGCGCTGCGAGCCGGTGATGAAGCCGTTCTCTTCCATCTGGCCGAGCACGAAATTGCGCCGTTCCAGCGCGGCCTCTTCCTGACCTTTGCGGCCATAGCGTTCGGGTGCCTTGGGCAGGATCGCAAGGAAGGCCATCTCGTGCAGTTCAAGCGCGTCGACATCCTTGTCGAAATAGGCACGCGATGCCGCCTGCACGCCAAAGCTGCGCCGACCGAGCGGGATTTCGTTGAGGTAGAGTTCGAGGATCTCCTGCTTGGTCAGCACCTGTTCGATGCGTCCGGCGAGGATCATTTCCTTGAGCTTGCGCGTGACCGAATATTCGTCGCCCAGCAGCAGGTTCTTGGCGACCTGCTGGGTGATGGTCGACCCGCCGACCGCGCGCTCGCCTGAGCCGAACTTGGTGGCATAATCGAACACAGCATTGGCCGTGCCGAAGAAATCGACCCCGCCGTGGCTGAAGAAGGTCTTGTCCTCGGCGGCGAGGTAGGATTCGATCAGCTTTTGCGGGAAGTCGGCATATTGGAGCTGCACCCGCCGCTCACGCGCATAGGTATGGACGATCTCGCCGTCATAGCCACGCACCACCGTGGGGAGCGGCGTCTCATAGGTCAGCAGCGCTTCGGCTTCGGGCAAGTCGCTTGCCAGCCATACAAACACCGCGATCCACAGCGCGAGGAACACGCCGAAGGCGCCTGCGACCAGCTTAAACCAGAAGCTCTGCTGCCAACGCTCACGGAACCACGCCAACGCGCCGCCGAGATCGCGATTCACGCGGTAGCGCAGGTAAGCCCAGGTCGAGGGCGCGCCGGGTTCGGCAACAGGTGAGGCGGTCGGCTCAGTCATGGACGCGCGGCAACTAGCACGCGGGGATTGGCCAAGGCTAGCCGATTTCCCATCCTATTCGCTGTCTGCCACAGGATCGCTGCGCCGCGCGAAATAGACCCGGACCGCGCGCGCCAGCACGGCGGCATATTCGGCCCGCCCCTCAGCCGTGGTCAGCCGCGCACGATCCGTGAGGTTGGTCACAAAGCCGCTTTCGAACAGGACCGAGGGCACATCAGGCGCGCGCAGCACCGCGAGCCCCGCGGCACGCCTCGGCTGCGGGACGAACGCCAGTTTGCGCTCACCTTCGCGCAGAACAAGGCCGGCAAATTCGAGCGCGTCTTCCTGGGTGCGCTGCTGTGACAGTTCGACCAGGATCGTGCTGACAGCCGCGCTTTGCCCGTCAATCGTGATACCATTTAATCGGTCGGCATCGTTTTCGCGGGCTGCAAAACGCGCCGCCGCCTCGCTCGTTGCTTCATCGGACAAAGTGTAGATGCTGGCCCCGCTGACATCGTCGCGCTCTCCGGCGGAATCGGCGTGGACCGAGATAAACAGATCCGCCTCAAGCAAGCGGGCGATCTCTGGCCGATAAGGCAGCGGCACGATGCGGTCATCCGCGCGGGTCAGCGCGACCCGGATCCCGCCTTGCTTCAGCAATTCGTCCCGCAGCGCGAGCGCGATGGCGAGGGTGATGTCCTTTTCGCTGACTTTGCGCCCCTCGGGATCGGTGCCGATTGCGCCCGGATCGCGTCCGCCATGCCCGGCGTCGATCACCACCAGCGGACGCGAGGGATCGTCGGGGCCCTGAACCGGCGGCAAATCGATGTCCGCGCCCTCACCTTCGAGCGCAAACAGCAGCACATAATCGCGGTCCCATTCGGGTACCGGGATCATCAGACCCAGCAGGCTCGCCCCGCCAAGCACGGCAATCGGTGCCAGAAATACGATCAGCAGAAGAGTGCGAAAACTCATGGTGGTAAGGTGCTTACGGTCTCGCCGCCTGCCAGCGCAATAGAGTTGCGGGGTTTGCCCCACAGTGCTAGCGGTATTGCCAGAGAGGTTGCATCACGGCGCACTTTGCGCTCCACCTGCGATCCTCTTGCGCCGGGGCATCACCATTTCTCGCACCCGGCCCAGTACAGGTTGATGTAGTGACAGAACGTTTTTCCCGATCGATGAGCACAATGCGCAAACAGCGCGTGCGTGCCCTCGCGGGTCAAGATGCGGCGCTCGGCCGCACGTTCCACATTGCAGACACGAGCTTCGCACTGAGCGCCGCTGGCGGCCAAAGCGCGATTTCCCCTTCCGGCACAGCTATCACGCAGGCCGGTTCACCACATAATGCGCGCCCCCTTGATGCCCCATTGCGGGCAAGGCCGGGCGCATGGAGATTATTCAATGGCAACGCGCATGCTTATCGATGCGCGCCACCCGGAAGAAACACGGGTGGCGGTTCTGCAGGGCAACCGGATTGAGGAATTCGATTTCGAATCTGCCGAACACAAGCAGATCAAAGGCAATATCTATCTCGCCAAGGTAACCCGGGTCGAACCATCGCTACAGGCGGCTTTCGTCGACTTCGGCGGCAATCGCCACGGCTTCCTCGCTTTCAGCGAAATCCACCCCGACTACTATCAGATTCCCAAGGCTGATCGCGACGCGCTGCTGGCTGAAGAGGCTGAAGCGGCAGAAGAAGAAGAGCGTCTGCGCGCTGAAGAGGAAGATGAAGGCATCTCCCCCGGCGAAGAATATGATGCCGAGGAAGAAAGCGGCGAATCTCTCGCCGAAGACTTTGCCGAAAACGGCGTCGAGGAAGTCGACACCTCCGACAAGGATGATGTCGCCACCTTCGAAGGCGGCGCATCTGACGACAATTCGCACGACGAAGACGGTTCGGACGAAGACGCCGATAATGGCGACGAAGACCAGAACGGCGAAGAGAACGCCGATGGCTCGGATCAGGACCGCGGTCGTGGTCGCCGGGGCCGTCGCCGCCAGGGCGGCAAGGGTGGCGACAACGCCAAGGGCCGCAGCCGCGCCAAGCAGGTCGACGAAGTGCGCGCCAAGCGCATGGCGCTGCGTCGCCGCTACAAGATTCAGGACGTGATCCAGCGCCGCCAGGTGCTGCTGGTTCAGGTCGTCAAGGAAGAGCGCGGCAACAAGGGCGCGGCGCTGACCACCTATCTCAGCCTTGCCGGGCGTTACACCGTGCTGATGCCCAACAGCTCCAGCGGCGGCGGGATCAGCCGCAAGATCAGCTCGACCAGCGATCGCAAGCGCTTGAAGGACATGGTTTCCGATCTCAAGCTGCCCAAGTCGATGGGCCTGATCGTGCGCACCGCCGGCATGAGCCGCACCAAGCCCGAGATTAAGCGTGACTTCGATTACCTCGCCCGCGTGTGGGACGAGATTCGCGAGAACACCCTCGCCTCAGTCGCGCCCGCATTGATCCATTCGGACAGCGACCTCATCAAGCGGGCGATCCGCGACATCTACAACAAGGAAATCGAGGAAGTCGTCGTCGAGGGCGAGGACGGCTACAAGTCGGCCAAGGCCTTCATGAAGATGCTTATGCCCAGCCATGCCCGGCGGGTGAAGGCCTATTCCGATCCGGTGCCGCTGTTCCAGCGCTATGGCGCCGAAGATCAGCTGCGCGCAATGTATGATCCGATGGTGCAGCTCAAATCGGGCGGTTACCTGATCATCAACCCGACCGAGGCGCTGGTCTCGATCGACATCAACTCCGGCCGCTCGACCAAGGAACACGGGATCGAAGCGACGGCGCTTCACACCAACCTTGAAGCGGCCAAGGAAATCGCCCGCCAGCTGCGCCTGCGCGACATGGCGGGTCTGGTTGTGATCGACTTTATCGACATGGAGTACCCCTCCAACGTCCGTAAGGTCGAAAAGGCGATGAAGGACGCGCTCAAGAATGATCGCGCCCGCATTCAGGTCGGCCGTATCTCCAGCTTCGGGCTGATGGAAATGAGCCGCCAGCGCCTGCGCACCGGTGTGCTCGAAGCGACCACCCGCCCCTGCCCGCATTGCGACGGCACGGGTCTGGTCCGCACCGCATCATCGGCTGGCCTCTCGGCGCTGCGCCTGATCGAAGACGAAGCGGCGCGCGGCAAGGGCACGCTGATCCGGCTTGCCGCCAGCACCGAAGCGGCGATCTACCTGCTCAACGAAAAGCGCGCCGATCTGGTCGAGATCGAACAGCGGTACGGCGTCAATGTCGCTGTGGTGCCCGAAGGCGAAGATGAAGGCGCCAAGATGGCCGTCTCCAGCTCCGGCCCCCGCCCGGCCTTTGCGCCCAAGTTCGAACCGATCGTCGATGACGAGCCGGAAGATGATCTGCCCGAGGAGGAGGAAGACTTCGCCGAGGACGAGGTGGAAGAGCGTGAGCCCCGTCAACCGCGCCGCGAACGCGCGGACAATGATGACGAAGGCGGCCGCAACAAGAAGAAGCGCCGCCGCCGCCGTGGTGGTCGCAACCGCAATCGCGGCGATGAAGGCGAAGGCGCCGAGGGTGAAAGCTCCGAAGATGGCGCTGATGGCGATAGCGACGACAATGGCGAAGCCCGCACCGCCGATGGCAGCGACGATAGCGGCAATGACGGCGCGACCGACAGCGAAGGCCGGCCCAAGAAGCGCCGCCGCCGCGGTGGTCGTGGGCGCAAGCGTCGTGACGGCACCTACGAAGGCAGCGAAGGCGGCTCCGATGGTGATGCTGACAGCGATGGCAGCGAAGCGCAGGATGGCGGTGAGCCCGCCGCCGCAGCCGAGGTAGAGGCCGCGCCGGTCGACGCTGAGGTTGCTGCCGATGTGCCCGAAGCCGAAGTGGCTGAAGCCGCTCCGGCAGAAAAGCCCAAGCGCGTCCGTGCACCCCGCAAGAAGAAGGAAGCGGTCCCGGTTACCGAAGTGGCGGCCGAGCTCGCACCGGAAATCGCTGCCGAAGCGGCCGATGCCGCCGCAGAAGCGCCTGCCGAAGCCCCGGCTGAAAAGCCCAAGCGCAAGCGCGCGCCGCGCAAGGCCAAGGTGGCCGATGCCGAACCGGCCGAAACCGCTGAAGCAACCGAACCGGCAGTGGTAGAAGCGGCTCCGGCCCCTGCACCCAAGGCGGATGCCGAACCCGATGGTGAGGCCAAGCCGCGCCGCGGTTGGTGGCAGCGCACCTTCGGCGAGTAAGCGCTCGCCGATAAGTCCAAGCATTCATGGGGCGGGAGCGGGCAACCTCTCCCGCCCTTTGCTATTGCGGTTTGCGGGCGATGCCCCACTCCATCCACCCGGCAAAGCGCGGAGTCTTGGGCGTGTAGCCTTCCCCCAAAGTCTCGACCGCAAAGCCTGCGCCTGCAAGCGCGCCCGCAATCGGCCGCGTCAGGTGACAGCCGCCTGCGAGGCGCTTCCAGACCGGCTCGATCCGCTCCTGCCAGCGGCGCACGTCATTGTCGGGCGCACGGCCATGTTCGAGGAACAGCGCTTGCCCGCCGGGACGCAGAACGCGGCGCAGCTCGCGCATCACCTGCGCCGGATCGTTCACCGAGCAGAGCGTAAAGGTGCACACCACGCAGTCGAAGCTCGCGTCATCGAAGGGGATCGCCTCGCCCCATCCTTGCCGAAGATCGGCCGCCCAGCCCTTCGCCCGCGCCGCTGCCCGCGCGCCGTCGAGCAAGCCCTCATGCGGATCGATCCCCGCATAGGAGGTGATCGCCTTGGGATCGTAAAATTCGTGATTGATCCCGCCGCCGCAGCCCAGCTCGAACACGTCTCCGCGCGCCAGCGGCACGACCGCAGAGCGGCGCTTCATCACCTGCCCTTGCGAACAGGCGCACGTAATGAGGCGCGGCATCACGTTCGCTTCGTACCAGCTGGTGATCCCCATCCGACGCTCCCCTTCCCGCTCCGTCTCGGGTGTAGCCCGATGCGCGCGCAAGGAAAGCTGTGCTTTGTGCTCAGGCCGGGACTTCATCCCCGCGGAAATCGAACACTCGGCCCGATTGCTCCGGCGTCAGGTCGGCAAGTACCCGCAGCAAATTGGCCGCCGCATCTTGCGGCGTGGTCAGCTGACCCTCCGCAAGGCCCGACTGGAACGGCTGGGACAGCCCGCTGTCGACCGTACCCGGATGCAGGCCGACAATCACGCTTTCGGGGTGGGTCCGCGCCATCTCCAGCGCGAAGTTCCGCAGCAGCATATTGAGCGCCGCCTTGCTCGCCCGGTAGGAATGCCATCCGCCGAGCCGGTTGTCCGAGATCGACCCGACCCGCGCCG
Organism: Porphyrobacter sp. SLTP; assembly: GCF_009905735.1. GTDB lineage: Bacteria > Pseudomonadota > Alphaproteobacteria > Sphingomonadales > Sphingomonadaceae > Erythrobacter. The sequence goes on along the minus strand of NZ_JAAALE010000009.1, from coordinate 37,472 downwards.
AAAGCGCCGCAAAAGTGAAGGCCCGCCCGCGCGGCATGATCCCCAGCATATGCTTGGCGATCAGCGCCGGGCCGATGGTGTTCAATGCCAGAACCTCGGCCATCGCGGCGGGATCGAGGCGCTTGTAGGTCCGCTCCGGCCCCGTGCCATCGGCCAGCGTCAGCACGCCGGTTGCTGCGATCACCAACTCGGGCGGATCAGCGCGCATCACTTCGGCCGCCGCAGCGATGCTGGCCTCGTCCTTGAGATCGAAGGCGAACGGAAGGATGCCCGCGCCATCAGGGCCCTGCCCGGCGCGCGATCCGGCATGAATTACCTCCGTCCCGCCCGTTGCCAGCGCATCGCATAGCGCGCGCCCGATCCCGCCGCTCGCCCCGAAGACCGCCGCGACCCGCGGCCATCGCGCGCCATTTTCCGATGATTGGATTGCACTTGCCATTGTGGACCAAAGCGATTGGCCGGGCGCATGGTTCCGGCAGGTGAGGCGCTTTCAACTGGTGTGCGAAAGCGCGCAACACCGCCCGCTTGCGCCGGGGGACAATGGCGTTAGATAGGGTGCAAATCGAAACGGGATCAGTTCATGGCGACCTTCACTCTCCCCAAGAATTCCAAGATCAATGCCGCGGGCAAGGTGCACAAGGCATCGGGCGGGCGCGTGAAGGCGTTCAAGGTCTATCGCTACGATCCCGACTCCGGCCAGAACCCGCGCTACGACAAGTTCGAGATCAATCTCGACGAATGCGGCCCGATGGTGCTCGACGCCCTGTTCAAGATCAAGAACGAGATCGACCCCACCCTGACCTTCCGCCGCTCGTGCCGCGAAGGCATCTGCGGGTCGTGTTCGATGAACATGAACGGAAAGAACGGCCTCGCCTGCACCACCGCGATCGAGGACCTCAAGGGCGAGATCCGCATCACGCCGCTGCCGCACATGGACGTGATCAAGGATCTGGTGCCGGACTTCACGCACTTCTACGCGCAATATGCGTCGATCCGCCCGTGGCTCCAAACCGTCACCCCGACGCCGAGCGGCAAGGAGCGGCTGCAATCGCCTGAGCAGCGCGAGCAGCTCGATGGCCTCTATGAGTGCATTCTGTGTGCCTGCTGCTCGACCTCGTGCCCGAGCTATTGGTGGAATTCTGACAAGTTCCTCGGTCCGGCGATCCTGCTGCAAGCCTATCGCTGGCTGGCGGACAGCCGCGACGAGATGACCGGTGAGCGGCTGGATGATCTGGAAGATCCGTTCCGCCTCTATCGCTGCCACACGATCATGAACTGCGCTAATGTGTGCCCCAAGGGTCTCAGCCCCGCCAAAGCGATCGCTGAAACCAAGAAGATGATGGCCGAACGCGCGATCTGATCCTCGCAGACTGACCGGACAGGCGCGTAGACATGGCGACCAGCGAACCCATCAACGCGCCGTTCGATCACCACCCCCTCGCCCCCGAGGAATGCGGTGGTGAGGCTGGCTGGCACAGCTGGAATCTGGTCGACAGGACGCGGTTCAATACCGCTGTGCTCGGCGACATGCGGGTGCGCAAGGAAGGCGACAAATGTCGCCTGCGGATGTTTCCCGAGCGCCGCCACACCAATCTTGGTGACAACATCCACGGCGCGGTGACGCTGGGGTTGATCGACATTGCCCTGTTCGCCGCGATGCACATCAACGGCAGTGGTGAGGCCGGACCTTCGGTCACGGTTGAACTTTCGACGCAATTCGTGGGCGCTGGCGATCCCGCGCGTCCGCTTGACGCCGTCAGCGAGATCGTGCGGGAAACCGGGCGGATGCTGTTCCTGCGCGGCTTTGCGACCCAGCCCCGCGATGACGGAAGCGAAGATATCATCGCCAGCTATTCGGGCATCGTGCGCAAGATGCGCTCACGCGCGTGAGCGGGCTGCTGGCCCGCTACGACGCGCTGATCGCCAGCGGTGAGCTGCGCGCAGACCCGGATCAGCGCGCAGCGGCGGAAAAGCTGGCCGCGCTTCAGACCGCGCTGGAGGCCGAGGCGCCAGCGAGCGGGCTGCTGGGCAAGCTGTTCGGCAAGAAACCCACGCCCCCGCGCGGCCTGTACATCTGGGGCGGCGTGGGACGCGGCAAGTCAATGCTGATGGATCTGTTCGTCCAGACCCTCGCCATTCCGGCCAAGCGCCGGGTTCATTTCCACGCCTTCATGCTCGAAGTCGACCGCCGCATCGCCGAGGCGCGCAAGGCGCAGTTGAAAGACCCTCTCATCGCGGTCGCAACGCGCCTGTCCGAAGAAGTGCGCTGCCTCGCGTTTGACGAAATGGTGGTGAACAACACCGCCGATGCGGCAATCATGGGGCGGTTCTTCACCGCGTTGATGGAGGCGGGCACGGTGATCGTCACCACCAGCAACCGCCCGCCGCGCGATCTCTACAAGGATGGGCTCAACCGCTCGCTGTTCCTGCCCTTCATCGATCTGGTCGAACGCGAGATGGACGTCTTGTCGCTCAACGGCCCGACCGATTACCGGCTCGACCGGATCGGCGACCTCAAGACCTGGCACGCACCGATTGGTGATAAAGCGACAGCACAGGTGCGTGAGGCGTTCTTCCGTCTCACCGACTTCGAACCCGAAGACGCTGCCCATGTACCCAGCGGCACGCTCGATCTGGGCGGCGGGCGGACGCTGCACGTGCCCAAAAGCCTCAAGGGCGTCGGCGTGTTCAGCTTCAAGAAGCTGTGCGGGGAGAACCGCGGTGCGGCGGATTATCTCGCGATCGCGCGCAGCTTTCACACGGTAATCCTGGTCGGCATCCCGCGCATGGGGCCGGAGAACCGCAACGAGGCGATCCGCTTCACCAAGCTGATCGACGCGCTCTACGAACACCGCGTGAAACTGTTTGTCACCGCCGCGGCCGAGCCCGAAGCGCTGTATCAGGCAGGCGACGGGGCGTTTGAGTTCGAACGGACGGTGAGCCGGCTCAATGAGATGCAGAGCGCCGATTACATGGCCTTGGGCCACGGGGTCGAGGACTAACCGCTCACCCCCAATTGCGTCAGCGACTTTTCCAGCATCAGCAATTGCCACAGCGTGCGCGAATGGTCGACGCGTCCGGCGATATGGGCTTCGGCCATGGCGCTGATCGCTTGCGGGTCGAAGAACCCGGTCTGCGCCAGCCCGCCGCTCACCCCGATCCCCCGCGCCGCGCCCGCCAGCGGCCCCCTCAGCCATTCGGCAATCGGGGTGACGAAGCCCTGCTTGGGCCGGTAGAGAATGTCGTGCGGCAGATAGCGTTCGAGCGACTTCTTGAGCAGGTATTTGCCGGTGCTGCCCTTGACCCGCATCCCTTCGGGCAGCCTTGCGGCGAACTCGACAAGGCGGTGATCAAGCAGCGGCTCGCGCGCTTCGAGGCTCACCGCCATGCTGGTGCGGTCGACCTTGGTGAGGATGTCGCCGGGCATCCAGAACATGAGGTCCGCATATTGCGCACGATCGAGGCCCGAGCGACCCGGCGCGGCGCGCATCAGGGCGATCAATTCATCCTCGCCACGGAAGCCTTCGAGGCTGGCGGTGAAGCTGTCCGAATAGAGCGCGCGGCGCGCATCGGGGAGCGTCACGGAAAGCCCGCGCGCGTAACCTTCCTCACCGCTCTCCGCGAGCGCCAGCAAGGTCGCCTTGGCGCGTAGGGGACGCGGCGCCCAGTCGGCCTTGGGCCACGCCCGGCCCAGAGTGCCGAATAGCGGCGCGCGCAGGCCAGCGGGCAGGATCGAGCGCGCGCGTTCCTCGTGGTGATGGAACACCTGACGCCGGTATCCGCCGAACGCCTCGTCCGCCCCGTCGCCCGAGAGCGCCACGGTCACCCGCTCGCGCGCCAGTTGGCAGACGCGCCAAGTGGGCAGCGCCGAGGCATCGGCGAAGGGCTCGTCGAACATCGCCGCCAGCTGGTCGATGGCGGAGAAATCATCGGTCGCGACGATCCGCTCGGCATGGTCTGCGCCGAACTTGGCGGCAACCTGCCGAGCGTAGCTTGTCTCGTCATAGGCGGCGACATCGAAGCCGATCGAGCAGGTCTGCACCGGCTGGCTCGACGCCTCGCTCATCAGCGCGACCACGCCGGAGGAATCCACCCCGCCCGAAAGAAACGCGCCAAGCGGCACATCGGCCACCATGCGCGAGCGCACACCTTCGCGCAGCAGGTGCACCAACTGCGCGGAGAGATCCGCTTCACTTCCACGTTCGCGCTGGGTGAAGTCGATGTCCCACCAGCGTTGCGGACGGCCCGGCGCACGGCCCTGCTCCAGCAGCCAGAAGTGTCCCGCAGGCAGCTTCTCGACGCCCGCCAGAATCGAATGCGTATCGGGGACATAGCCCCAGGTCATATAGGCCTCGATCGCCTGCGGATTGATCCGGCGACGCAGTTGCGGATGGGCGAGCAGGCCCTTCAGTTCCGAGGCAAAGGCGATGCTGCCATCCGAAAGCGGCGCGTAGAACAGCGGCTTCACCCCGAACCGGTCGCGGGCGAGAAACAGCTGGCGCTTGTCACGGTCGAACAGCGCGAAGGCGAACATCCCGTCGAGCCGTTTGAGGCAATCCACCCCCCAGCGCTGCCACGCGGCGAGGATCACCTCGGTATCGCCTGAGGTGCGGAAGGTGAAACCGGCCTGCTCCAGCTCCCGGCGCAGTTCGCGGAAATTGTAGATCTCGCCGTTGAAGACGATCACCGCGCGGCCATCGGGCGTGTGCATCGGCTGGGGAGAACCGGCGAGGTCGATGATCGACAGGCGGCGATGGCCGAGGCCCACGCCTTGGTCGGTCCACACCCCTGCCCCGTCCGGCCCGCGATGAGCCAGCGCGTCGCACATCCGCTCGACCCGCGACGGGTCAACCGGCTTGGGCGTCTCAGCATGAAAGATCCCGGCAATCCCGCACATGGTCTTGCCGCCTAGAGCAGCGCAGCCAGCGCGGCAATCGCCGCCAGGGCAATGATCGCGAGCGCAGCGCTGGTGGGCGCAAAGCGCAGGGTCTCGGCGCGGGCAATCAGGGGCCAGTTGGCAATTGTCGTGGCGGGCCAACCATAGGCTTCGGGCTCCCGCTCGAAGAACCGCCATGCCCCGCCGAGCAGCGCAGCGAGCACGATGGCGAAGAAAATCCAGCCATAGACGATGTGGTCGAAGCCGGTCGCCTGCTCAGCCCCGATAAATTGCGCGACATAGATCGTCGCCCAGGCCCGGACGCCGTTCGCCAGAATTGGCACGATGATGCAGGCGGCGAGGAAAGCCGCGCGGCGGCTCCAGCGCTCAAAGCGGGTGAAGGACACCAGCACGGCGAGCGTCACCATCGCGATCAGGAATTTGACCCCGGAGCACGCCTCGGCGACGATAAACAGGCCGGCGGGCGTGTGGATATGGATACCCTCGATCCGCGCGGGCACCCCGCTCACATGGGTGAGCGCGATGGCGATTTCGGCGGTCACGGTTTGCAGCGGCGGGATGATCTCGTCACCGAATGGCACGAGGAAGCTGGCAAAGGCGAGCGGCAAGGCGAGCAGCAGGCTGACCCGCAGGCCCAGCACAGTGACGATCGCCGCCTGCAAGGCTGCCACCGCACCGGCTTGCGCGACAAGGTTGATGCCGCGTGTCTCGCCAACCCACCAAAGTCCCAGAGCGGCAACGACGCCTACCAGACCCGGCCAGAACGGCTGCGGCGTGAGCGCGGCCATTTCCTTCTCCTTCAACGCCACCAACCAGGCGGTGATGAAAGGGACGAGCAGCAAGTGGTTGTATGTGTCGATATTCCACCACTGGTGCAGCATCGCGCCCCAGCTCTGCGCCGTCACCGCGATCAGCACCGCCGCCGTTAGAGCCAGCGCGCCAAGCGGGCCGCGCCATGCAACCGGAAGGCTGGCAGAGGCGGTCGGTGGGGTGAAGGTGGCGGTCTCAGGCGGCATGGCGCTGGCCCTCGCCCTCCATGCCGATCAATCCGGCGAGCGGTGCCAGCATCGCCTCCCACCCATGATGATCGAGCACGAAGCGCCGCGCTGCCGCGCCAATCCGGACGGACCCCGCTGGATCACCCAGCAAGGCCTCGATCCGGGAACACATGGCGGCGGGATCGGGCGGACACACCAGCCAATCCTCGCCGTCGGTGGCGGCAATGCCGGTTGCCGCATCGGGCGTCAGCACCACGGGCTTGGCCATCGCCATCGCTTCGAGCACCTTGTTCTGCACTCCGCGCGCGATCAGCAGCGGGGCGAGGACGGCATCGGCGGCAGCGATGAAGGGGCGCACGTCGGGGACCTCGCCCGATACCTGCACGCCGGGGGTGCCGTGATGGGCCATGAGCTTGCCCGTGGGGTTGCGCCCCACAACATGAAACATCGCCTGCGGAAACCGCGCGCGCAGTGTCGGCATCAGCGCCTCGATCACCCACAGCGCGGCCTGTTCGTTGGGGCGGTAGTCCATCTGGCCGGTGAAGACGAAATGCGGCCCCGGCAGGTCCGCGATTACCGGGTGCGGGGTAACGGTGGCAGGGTCGAAGAACGCAGCGTCGATCCCGTTGCCGATCACCTGCACATTGACCTTGCCCGGTGCCGTCAACCGGCTGCGATAGAGCGCGGCCTCTGCCTCGGAAATCAGGATGGTCGCATCGGCGCGGCGGCCAAGCCGTTCTTCCTCCGCCGCCAGCAACCGCGCCTCGCGGGCGTTGAGCCACACCCGCTCACCGGCAGCGGCGTAGCTTGCAAACTTGGCGCTATCGACGTCGCACAGATCGATTACGACGCGGCCTTTGAAATCCGCCGGGACATATTGACCCATCTGGCCGGAGAACACGACAATGGCCGCAATATCGCGCGCCGCGATGGTTTCGCGGACCCAGCGTTCCAGCTTGCGGGAATGGAAGGCGGTCAGGCTCACCGGCTTGCCTGACAGCACCGCCTCAACCCCGGCGAGCGGTAGCGGCTTGGTGCGCGGCGCGATGCAATGGGTGGCGGCCATGGCGGCGAGCGCCATCTCACCCTCACCCGCCCCATCGGCAAAGCACCCCACATGCACCGGAGCAAGCCGCGCCAACGCCTTCAACAAGTGGTGCGAGCGGATGCGGTCACCTCGGTCGGGAGGAAACGGCACCCGGTGGGCGAGGAACAGGAACTCGCCCATCACGCGAGCCCGCGCGCGATCCACGGCCCCAGTGTGTTGGCGATGGGCAGCGGCAACTTCTTCCACAGCTCGATCTTGCGGGAGTAGCTGGCATCGGTCGGGTCGATATTGCGGGGCGGCTGGCCGGGCGCGGTCCACGCGCCATAGGTCAGCGGCACCGGATCAAAGCCCCAGTTCTTCTTGAAGGCAAACGGGCCGCTGCCAGTCTTGGAGCGGCCGAAATCGAACCGTGTCATGCCCTGCCGACGTGCGTGGAGCATCAGCTCGTAATACATCACCTCGTTGGCGCGCGCGGCCCGGGCAGCGAAGACGCCGCCGCCCCAGAACGGTAGCACTGCGCCATCGTGGTAGAAGCTGAGCACGCTCGCGAGCGGGTTTTCGCCCTGCCACACGGTGAGGATGTCGCTGCTGGTCGGAAACACTTCCAGCATCGCCGCGAACAGGCGCTTCGGAAACACGGGAGTGCCGAGGTTGCGGACGCTTTCGCTGTAGCAGGCGTAATGCGCGGCCAGATCAGCAGCGCTCCGGCCCACTGTGACACGGTGGCCAAATCCCAGCCCCTTGCGCACTTCAGCGCGGGCTTTGCGCGGGATAGCGAGCAATTCTGCCTCGTCATCCGCCGCAAGCACGCGTTCGAAACCGCAATGCTTGTCCGACCAGCTGTCCCAGCCATCCGGGATCGCCCCGCCCCGCACTTCAATCCCGGCAAAGCCGCCGCGCACCGCGTGATCCTGCGCCGCAGCCGCAAGCGCGCCCGCAGCTTCGGGGCTTGTCGCGATGATCCCGCCGCCAACGCCGAACCCGCTCGATACCAGCGCCTTGCCGAACAGGGCCGAGCGCACTTCGGTGAGCGGCAGCCAGCCTGTCACGAGGCCAAGCCGTTCGGCGACAAGCCCGCAAGCGCGCTGGCCACTTCCAGCTTCAACTGCTTGCAGCCATGCCGGTCGGTGGAACAAACTCGCCCCCGCTTCGGCAAGGAAGCCGTCGATCCGGCGCACATCCTGTGCATCGCGGAAATCAACAGCGCGCACACTCGTTCCGGCTTTCACCGGCGCGTTCATGCCGCGATATCCGCCGTCGCAGCGTCAGGGGCTGACAGAAAGAGATCCTCGGCCCGCGCCGCCTCGCGGTGGGCAACCAGATCCATCCGGCCCCAGCGAAAATCGTGGACCAACTCGCGCAGCTTGCCAGCCATCTTGCCGAGGCCCGTATAGTGCCGGAAGCGCGAACGCAGCGGCGCATGTGCAACCCGCGGCTGATCGGGATCGACCTCCCACGGGTGGAAATAGAACACCGCTGGGCGGCCATCGGAGCGGTTGACCTGCCGGATCGCCCAGCGCGAAAAGGCGTAAGGCAGCACCCGGAAGAACCCGCCGCCGCCCGCCGCAACGCGCCGTCCGCCCAGCATCGCTGTCGTCACCGGAAGCTCTATCATCGGCGACCACGGCAATGGCTTGAAGGCAAAACGCGGCGCTTCGGGCCAGCCATAATGGTCATGGGCCACCGGAGCGACGCTGGAAGAATAGGCATAGCCCTGCTCGGCCAGTTCGGCGAAGGCCCAGGGCGTGCGGTGATCGATCGAGAAGCTCGGCGCGCGGTAGCCTGTGACTGCCACGCCCGAACAATCCTCAATGATGGTGCGTGCCTTGCGGATGTCTTCGGCAAAGCCAGCACGGTCCATGGTGAACACCCGCGCATGATCATAGCCGTGGCTGGCGAGTTCATGGCCTGCGTCGGCGATGCGGCGGATCATGTTGGGGTGCCGCTTGGCCACCCAGCCCAGCGTGAAGAAGGTCGCGCTGACATCGGCCTCAGCGAACAGATCGATCACGCGGTAGACATTGTCCTCCACGCGGGTCTTGATGCTGTCCCACTCACCGCGCGCGATGACGTTCTCGAAGGCGCCGACCTGGAACCAGTCTTCGACATCGACCGACAGGCCATTCACGATGCCCTGCGCAGCGCCATGACTGGCGCCGGTTGCAAGGCTTTCCGAGAGCGGCTGGAAAGGGGCATTCATGGCGTTACGCCGCCTCGCGCGACGGGTCTTCCTCAAGCCATTCAATCAGCATGGTGAGCACATGGCGGAAGGATTGCTCCTGCTCTTCGAGCCGCGCTTCGATCCGTTCGAGCGCGGTGGCAAAGCGGGCTTCGGCGATGCGGGCTTCCTCGGGCGAAAGCGCTTCGCCGTCTGCACCCTGGCCCATCCCGGCGGCCTGCAATTCGCTGATCGCGGCTTCAAGCTCGGCAGTGCGCGCGTCGCGTTCGGCCAGCAGCGCGGCGACTTCGGTCGCGGGCAGGCTGCCCTGCGCGACCGGAGCGGCAGGCTGCGGCGCAGCGGCGGGTGCGGAGCGCAGATCGCTCGCGCCGCGCGCGCCGCGGTTCTGATCCGCCGCCATTTCGGCGATCACATCGTCGAGCATGGCGAGGCTGAGCGTATCGCACTCCTCGATCGCGCCCAGCAGCAACAGGCGGTTCATGACCTGATTGACCCGGCGCGGAATCCCGCCGGTGTGGCGATAAAGGCTTTCGAGCAGCCCGGCATCGAACATCGGCCGATTGTCCCACCCCACATGGCGGAGCCGGTGGCGGACGTAATGTTCGACTTCGCTGGCATCGAGCGCTTCGAGATGGTGGGACGCGATGATCCGCTGGCGCAGCTGCTCCAGCCCCGGATGATGCGCGACCATGCGGCGGAACTCGGGCTGGCCGAGCAGCAGGCTTTGCAGCAAAGGATGTGCGCCAAGCTGGAAGTTGGAGAGCATCCGCAGCTCTTCCAGCGCGGTCAGCTCAAGGTTCTGACACTCGTCGACCACGAGCAGGCAGCGGCGGCCCGCGCGCGCTTCGTCCTGGAGGAAGCGTTCGATCGCGCCGAGCGCGCCGGCCTTGTCCTGCCCTTCGACCTGCAGACCAAACGCTTGCGCCACCACATGCACAACCTCGGCTCCGTCGAGCGCGGAGGTAACGACCTGCGCCACAGTCAACGCCGCCGGATCGATCCGCTCCATCAGGTGGGCGACCAGCGTCGATTTGCCTGCGCCGACCTCGCCGGTGATGACGATGAAGCCCTCACCCTGCGCCAGGCCATAGCCAAGATAGCTCATCGCCTTCTTGTGGCTGGTGCTCTCGAAATAGAACTGCGGGTCGGGGGTGAGCTGGAAGGGTCGCCCGCTGAAGCCGTAGAATTGTTCGTACATGAGCCGCTTATCCCGTCAGAAATTGTAGCGCAGGCCAACCAGCGCGGTGGCAAAGGCGAAGTCCTGGGCGGTGAATTCGCTGTCGAAATAATCGACCGCAATCGCTGCCCGGCCCACAAGCCGCTGGGTGATTGACTGGTTGTAGGCCGCCGAAGCGCCCGTTGCCGTCACGTCGTTGTTGTTACCGGCCGCGTTGAACCAGTTGACGTAGGCATTGGTGGTGATGTTCGCGTCCTGCCCGATCTGGCGGGTGAGACCGCCGATCACGTAGTAGCTTTCGTCGGTCAGCCCGTTCACCGGTGCGAGGACTGTCCCGGCCGCAGCGATGAAAGTGCGCCGGTCGTAGCCCGCGCCCAGCGCCGCCACAGTGCGGCCCATTGTGCGCTGATACGACGCACGCACCCCGCGCCCGCGGAACGCGGCCGAGCGGGTCGAGCCGACGCCGCCGATCAGCGCTTGCCCTTCGGTGCCGCTCACCAGCCCGCCGAAATCACCCGTCACCGGGTTGCGGATCGCTTCGAAATCGCTCGAAAGGCCCGCAAGCGCGTTGTTGAGCGTGCCGCCGACGCCGCTCACCCCGTCATAGGCCGCCACGGCAAAGGCGCTGCGCTGGCTGGGGACGTAGGTGAAGGTGCCGTAATAGGTGGTGGAATCGTACCGCCGCCCGACCGACGCCTGAAGGCTGGTGCGCGAAGACGGCCGCCACAGCACGCCGACATCCCACAGCAGGCCGTCGACATCAAAGGCGATCCGGCGCGGAGCGTTGGGATCGGTGACAAAGCGGCCATCCGAACCGATCACCGGTACGCCATTGGCATCGCGCACGGCATCGCGGCTCGAAATCTCGACGTCCTCGTAACCCGCGCCCGCCACCAGAGCGAGGGTGCGCGACACCGGCAGTGTCACATCACCGCGCACAAACAGATCGCGGACCCGCTGATCGAGATTGCCGATATCTTCCTGGAAGCCACCTGCCGTGACCGCAAGGCCGACCGGCAGAACCTCGCCCGGACTCACCCCGGCGCGTAGCTGGCCGAGATAGGTCACGCTGTCATCGAACACATCGGTGGTGTTGCCCGCTTGCGTGACCAGCGCATCATCGGCCTCAAAGCGGTTGTACCCGACGCGCGCCACGCCCTGCACATCAACATCGCCAACGCGGGTGTTGAGGCTTGGCCCAGCATAGAAACTGTAGATCCGGCTTTCGGCATCTTCGCGCACCAGCGGGTTGGCGGTGGTGCCGCCGCCCGCGTCGATCCGGCTGCGTGAGGCAAGTGCGCCCGCTTCGAGGCTCAGCGTGTTCGGCACCAGCGCCAGCGTGCCGCGTGCGACGCCGCTGATGGTGTTGGTGTCGACGCTGTCATCGCCATAGCCAATATTGCGTTCATAACGGACCGAGACCGCCGCGCCGCTGTTGCGGCCCTGCACGTTGATGTCCACGCCCACCGCGACTTGCGTGAAGGTGACGACATCATTGCCGGGGCTCAGCTCGGCCGAGACAATCTGCCCGACCTCGATATAGGGCTGCACGACGCGGTTGCTGCGCTGGCCGGGGGTGTCGCCCCCCTGACCTTGACCTTGGCCGGAACCCTGACCTTGGGCCTGTGCGTAAGCCGGATTGGCAGCCGCGGCGATCAAGCCAGCAGCCAGCAATGCGGCGGCAAATGAGCGGGCACGCATTGTCATTTCCCCTTGGTGCCATAGGTGCCGAAGCGCCGCCCCGAAGGGCTGTAGCGCGCGGCATTCAGAAGCAGTTTGATATCGCCGCAGGCCGAGAGCAGCTGCTGCGCGTCTTCCAGAGCCGCGCGGCTGGTTTCGTCTGCGCGCACCACAAGCAGAGCTTGCCCGACATGCTGGGCCAATTCGGCGGCGGGCGATGCGGCAAGCGCGGGCGGCGTGTCGAAAATCACGATGCGGTCCGGCGCACCCTGGGTCAGCCGGTCGAGCACTTCACCGGTGCGCGCACTGGCGAGATATTCGGCGTCGAGTGACGTGGCGGTTCCGGCGGGTAGCACGAACAGGCCTTCGATATCGGTGCGGATCACCAGACTTTCCGGCCGGATCGCCGGATCGGCGAGCGCATCCATCAGGCCTTGCTCAACATCGATGCCGAGGCGCAGCGCCACTGACGGCTTGACCACATCGGCATCGACCAGCAGCACCTCAAGCCCGCGCTCGGCAGCGAGCGCGATGGCGAGGTTGGTGGCGCAATAGGTCTTGCCCTCGCCCGGATGGGGCGAACACACGAGAATGCGGCGGGCGAGTGCGCTAGCCCCCGCACGGGCATCGGCGAGCAGCTCGCGCTTGACGATGCGGAACTCTTCGAGGAGGCCGGTTACCGGGTCTTCCGGCACGATCAGCCCACCATCGCGCAAATGCTGGCGGTCGATGTGGACAAGCGGCCCGCCAAAGGCGGCAGCGCGCGGCGCTTCGGGCTGAGGCGCAGCGGGTATTGCGGCAGGCTCGGGCTTGGCGAAAGCCACCGGCTGCAGCGCGGCGGGCGCTTGCGATGCAGGTTGCGGGGCGGGCGCAGGGCGCACTGCTTCAGGCACCGGCGGCACGGGCGGCGTGCGCACCGGGCCTAGCCCGAATGTCGCGTCAGCGCGCTCGAACAGCGATGCCGGCCGTGCGCCTTCGCGGTTGATCTTTCCCTGATCGGTCATGCTTCGGCCCCCATCCTCACGCTATCGACCCGATCGAGATGACCTCGATGGCGACAAGGATCACAAACATCATGCCAAGCCCTGCGCAGGCTCCGGCGAACTGCATCAACCGGCGGCGTTCGATCACGCGCGCGGCGTCCGACACGGTCAGCGAGATCGAACCGATGACCGGCAGATCGAAGGTGCGCTCCAGCTTCTGCGGCGTGGCGAAGCTGGATTTGAGCTGTGCCAGCGCATAGGCCGCTGCGACCCCTGCCCCGATCCCGACGATCAGCACGCCGAACAGCAGCAGCGGACGGTTGGGCGCGGCAGGCTTTTGCGGCACACCGGGCTGCTGGATGATGTCGAACCGGAACTGGCTGGCCTTGTCCTCGACCTTGCCGCGCGTGCGCAGCGCCTCGCGGTCTTGCAGCAGCTTTTCGTAATTCTGGCGCAGCACGTCGTAATCGCGGCTGATGCGGTTGGCTTCGGCGGCGACCGTTGGCTCGCTCGCCTGGCTCGCCATCAGGGCGGCAAAGTTGCTTTGCAGCGCGGCGCGGCGGGCCTGGAGGGCTTCGACGGTCGCCTGACGCTCGCTCTTGATCGCGATCAGCGAGGCATAGGCGGGATTGGGCGTGCCGCCCGCGTCATCGCCCGCAGCCGCAGCCTGCCGGGCGAGGATCGCAACCTGCTTGGTGGTCGAGACGACATCGGGATGGCTGTCGGTCAGCCCGCGTGAGCGCAATTCGGCCAGCTGGGTCTGCGCCTGTTGCAGCGCGGCACGCGGGCCGGTTGCCTGCGGACCGCCCGCAATCGTGCGCGGCGTGGCGGCCAGCTGCGATGAAATCGCCGCAAGGCCGCTTTCCGCCGCAGCCAGATCGGCATCGACATTGCGCACTTCGGTGCGGGCCTGCTGGACCTTGGTCGACAGGCTATCCGAGCCGCCGACCAGATCGGGATATTGCGCTTCGAACGCCAGACGGCGCTGTTCGGCCTGCTCCAGTTCGAGCTTGCGCTCGTCGAGCTGGCGGTCGAGATCGCCAATCGCGGTACTGATCCCGGTGCGGTTACCGATCACATGCTCTTCGCGCAGGATGTCGAGCAGCTTTTGCACCACATCGCGCGCCAGCACGGCGTTCTCGGCATCGGACAGATCGCCCCGGCCGATAGCGGCGGTGATTTCGAACAGGTTATCCTGCTCGCTGGTGACAGTGACCTTCTTCTCTAGCTCGCCGATCATCGAATCCAGCGCGCCGCGCTCGGTGATGCCTTCGCCCAACCGGGTCGAGGTGATGACCTTTTCGAGATTCTTGGCGCTCGACAGCGTTTGCCGCACGCGCATGATCTCTTCCTTGCCGTCCCCGGCAATGCCGAGCTGCTTGGAGAGCACATCCTGCACATCGACATAGACGCGCGCTTTGGATTCGTAGCTGTTGGGGATCATGCTGACCACCAGCCACCCCAGCACGCACACGCCCCATGCGGTCGCAATCGCGACCCAGCGCCGGTGCCATACCGACCACAGCGCTGCGCGCAGCTCGTCGAAGATTTCGCTCATCCCCCAGCGCGCCCTTTAGAACCGGCTCTCGGGGATGATGATCGTGTCGCCCGGCTTGAGCATCACGTTGGCGGTCGAATCGCCCTTGCGGATCAGGTCCGACAGCCGCAGCCGGTATTCGACCTGGGTGCCGGTTTCATGATCGAGCCGGATCAGCTTGGCGCGGTTGCCCGCGGCAAATTCATTGAGCCCGCCCACCGCGATCATCGCGTCGAGCACAGTCATGTTGGCGCGGTACGGCAAGGACGCCGGCTGCCCGGTCGCGCCGATGACGCGCACCTGCTGGGTGAAGTTACCCTCGGGCGTGTTGACGATCACCGAGACAATCGGCTGCTCGATATACTTCGCCAGCTCGCCCGCGATGTATTCCTGCAACTGGGTGGCGGTCTTCCCCACGGCCGGAATGTCCTGCACCAGTGGGATCGTCAGCCGCCCATCGGGACGCACGCGCACCTTGTCGGCGCTGAGTTCGGGGTTGCGCCAGACGTGGATCGTGATCTCGTCGAGCGGGCCGATGGTATATTCTTCGGACGGGGCGACGCTGCCGTCACCATAGCTGGCCGATGGCAGTTCCGTGCCTCCAGTGGTGCAGGCTGCCAGCAAGGCAGCGCTGACGCCAAGAGCTGCGAGGCGCATCGGGGGCAGACGGTACAACATCGGTCGAAGATCCTTGGCCAGTTCTTGCCGGGCGGCGCGTATCAGCGCAGGAGCGACCTGCAACACGGACCGCCCGGTTATGGGGGTTCTTGTCGCTGGAAATGGTGAACATCTGGTTAGTTATACAGCGCCAAATCCGGCCCTATCCCGCGATGGGACAGCGGCTTTGCGGGGATTAACGCAGGTTGTTGTGACGCGTCAGACCAGCAGTTCGGCCGCCGGGCCGTGACCGAGGAAAGCACTGGGTGAGGCGGTCGCGCCGTAAGCCCCGGCGCAAAACACCGCGACCAGATCGCCCACGTCAGCGTGAGGCATCGCGGCATTGTCGGCGAGCCGGTCCAGCGGGGTGCACAGGCAGCCGACGATGTTGACCTCCTCGGTCACCTCTGCCCCGTAACGCGTTGCAATGGCCGAAGGATAGTTGCGCCGCACCACGGTACCAAAATTGCCCGAAGCGGCGAGCTGGTGATGCAACCCGCCGTCCGTCACCAGGTAAGTCACGCCGTGGCTAACCTTGCGGTCAATAACGCGGGTCAGATACACGCCCGCCTCGCCGACGAGATAGCGCCCGAGTTCGATGCACAGCTCGGTATCCGCGAGGACGGGCGGCAAATCCGCCACACGTTCGGACAAAGCCGCACCGACGCGCGCCAGATCGACCGGCGTATCGCCTGGGAAGTACGGAATCCCCAGTCCCCCGCCCATGTTCAGCTTGGGCAGGCCGTGGCCAATCGCGTCGGCAAGTTCGGCGGCCAGTTCCAGCACATTGCCCTGTGCTTCGATGATCGCGTCCGCGCTCAGCGTCTGGCTGCCGGTGAAGATGTGGAGGCCGCGCCACTCGGCCCCTTCGCCGATCAGGTTTCGGGCCAGTTCGGGCACGCGCTCGGCATCGACGCCGAATTGCTTGGCCCCGCCGCCCATCTTCATCCCCGAGCCCTTCATTTCAAAGGAGGGGTTTACCCGGATCGCGATGCGCGGCGCCTTGCCAAGCCGCTGGCCGATGGCGATCGCCCGCGCGCCCTCACCCTCGCTTTCGCAATTGAGCGTCACGCCTGCGGCAATCGCGGCCTCCAGCTCATCGTCCCGCTTGCCCGGCCCGGCAAAGCTGATGCGGCGCGGGTCGATCCCCACGGCCACGCACAGGGCAAGCTCGCCCGAGGAGGCGATGTCGAAACCGTCCACCAGCGGCGCCATATGGCCGATAACGGCGAGGTTCGGGTTCGCCTTCACCGCGTAGTTCAGCCCTACCCGCGTCGGCAGCGCCGCGCGCAACTCCGCCACGCGGGCATCCAGGTGCGCGCGCGAATAGACGAACAGCGGGGTGCGCCCCGCCTCGGCGACCAATTCGCTCGCGCGCTTGCCGCCAATGGCGAGTTCGCCTGCGATCGTCTCGTAACCAGCGGGGATCGGGCCGACGGGCTTCATGGGGCAAATTCCTGATTGAGCTGGGCCTGCAAGGCGGTGCGGTCGATCTTGCCGTTGGGGTTCAAGGGCATCGTCTCGCGCCAATGGATGTGCTGGGGCTGCATAAAATTTGGCAGGTCGCGCTGGAGCCGCTTGGGCAATTCCGCCCGCGCCGCTTCGTCTGCGGCGCCGCGCACCACCAGATGCACCGCTTGGCCCAAGCGCGGATGAGCCACGCCCAGCGCGACCGCTTCGGCAGCCAGACCTGAGGCCAGCGCGGCTTCCTCGATTTCCTGCGGGCTGATGCGGTTGCCTGCGCTCTTGATCATCGCATCGCGCCGTCCGGCGAAATAGAGCAGCCCCTCCGCCGAGCGCCGCACCCGGTCGCCCGACCACACCGCCATCCCGCCATAGGCCGATGCGGCCGGTGCAGGCTTGAAGCGCTCCGCCGTGCGCTCCGGGTCCTGCCAATAGCCCTGCGCGACCAGTGGGCCGCAATGGACCAGCTCGCCCTCCTCGTCATCAGCGGCGATATCACCTGCATCATTGATCACGAGAATCTCTGCGAAGGGGATCGCCTTACCCATTGATGTTGGATGCGAATCAACCAGCTTGGGATCAAGGAAGGTCGACCGAAACGCCTCGGTCAGGCCGTACATCGGGAACAGGCGCGCGTCGGGAAACAGGCCGCGCAAGGATCGCACCAGATCCACCGTCAAGGCCCCGCCGCTATTGGTGAGCCGTCGCAAAGGCGCGCACGCCTCCGCGGGCCAGTCGATCTCGGTCAGTTGCACCCACAGGGGCGGAACGGCTGCGAGCGTCGTTACCCCATGCTTCGCGCAGGCTTTGGCGACATCCTTGGGGAACAGGAAATCGAGCGGCACCACACAACCACCCGCATACCAGGTGCTCAAAAGCTGGTTCTGCCCGTAATCAAAGGACAGCGGCAGCACGGCGAGCGTCACGTCGTCATCGGCCAGCCCGAGATAATGCGCCACGCTCACCGCGCCGAGCCACATATTGGCATGGCTCAGCATGACGCCCTTCGGGCGACCGGTCGAGCCCGAGGTATAGAGGATCGCTGCCAGCTCCCCAGGATCAGCCTCGGACGGCCCCAATTCTCGCGCAGCAGCCTCAGCGGCTGCCAGCGCTTCAGCCTCACCCAGCGCGGCGCAACCCGGCGGAAGATCGCCCGGCTCCAGCGAGGCAAGCCGCGAGCCCGTCCCGATCAGCAGCTTCGCCCCGCTATCGGCGAGGATATGCGCTGCCTGCGCGCGTTTCAGCAGCGGGTTGATCGGCACATGCACCAGCCCAGCCCGCGCGGTAGCGAGCGGCAGCAGGCAGGTGATCTCGCCCTTCGCCGCCCAGCTTGCCACACGCGCACCCTTGTCCGGCACCATCTCGGCCAGCCATCCGGCGAGCCGCGCGACACGCTGTCTTAACTGATTGTGGTTAAGCGTACCCTCGCGCAGCACCAGCGCCGGGTTCTCCCCACGCCCCGCCGCCCCCGCCAGTTCGGCAAGGTGGTCAAGCGGGCGCAAGGCGGGATCAGGCTGGTGCGGCATAGTCAGGAGCATTCTTTTACAGTGATCGAAGCGCGGTATCACGATAGCGTTAACGTCTTGCAAGCGTTGAGCGCCAAAGGAGCAGGCAGCGGCACTCCCGCGCCGTTCGACCGTGCCGAGTGGTTTGCGCTGCTGGCGGAGACCGGGCTCGTTCCATTGATCGCCATGGCGAGCGACGCCGATAGCGCCGCCGCCCTCGCCTTGACCGAAGATGGCGGGCGAATCATTCCCTTGCGCAACTGGTACAGCTTTACCTGGCGCGAGCTTGCTCCGGCCGGCGCAGCGGGTGACCGGCTGCTCGAAGCGATTGCCCGGCAGCTGAAAACGCGCGGATATCGGGTGACGCTCGAACCCGTGCCGGGCGAGGATGGGTCAGCCGAGCGGCTCGCCCGTGCGTTCCGCAACGTTGGCTGGAAGGTTGCGGTGGAACCTTGCGATATCAACCACATCCTGCCCGTGCGCGGGCGCAGCTTTGCCGAATATTGGGAGAGCCGCCCCGGCGCCCTGCGCACGACGCTGAAACGCAAGGCGAAGAAGGTCGAGGTGGAGGTGCTCACCCACTTCGACGCGGACGTCTGGGCCGATTACGAAGCGATCTATGCTGCCAGCTGGAAACCCGCCGAGGATCAACCCGCCATGCTGCGTGCCTTCGCCGAGGCGGAAGGCACTGCGGGACGGCTGCGCTTGGGTGTGGCCCGAGCCGAAGGCATCGCGGTCGCAGCGCAATGCTGGACTGTCGAAAATTCAATTGCTTACATTCATAAGCTCGCCCATCTTGAGAGCCACAAGCCGTTATCGGCCGGCACCACGCTGACCGCCGCGCTGTTCCAGCACGTGATCGATGTGGACCACGTCGACCTTGTCGACTTCGGCACCGGCGATCAGGGCTACAAGGCCGACTGGATGGAGGATGTGCGTCCACGTTTCCGCGTCGATTGTCTCGACCCGGCACAGCCGAAAAGCTGGCCCCCGCTCGCCAAGCGCCTGCTGCGCCATAACGGGGCCTGAGGCGCGCGGGTGCGGGCCCGCAATGCTTGCACCCAGCCCCGCGCATGGCTAAGCCCCGCCGCCACGGCCAAACACAGGGATTTGGGCATAAATGACCACCATTCCGAACATCGATAGCGCAGCAGGCGAAGCCGCGCTCGATAGCGAACTCAAGGCGTTGATCGCCGATGTTCTGGGGCTCGACCCGGCACAGGCCGCTGCCTTCGGTCCGGAATCGGGGTTGTTCGGCCATCTTCCCGAGCTGGACTCGATGGCGGTCGCCGGATTGCTGACCGAAATGGAAGACCGGCTCGGCATCGTGATCGAGGATGACGATGTCGATGGCGAGATGCTTGAGACTTATGGTGGCCTGCTGGCGTTTGCGCGGGCAAAGCTCAACCCGCGCTAGGTCGGGCTTGACCTCCTCCAGGGTGCCTCTCGGGTGATTTTCACGTGGAACCATCCGGGGCCCGACGGTGGATCTCCGTCTGAGGAATTGCTGGTCGCCTTCGATCGCGGCCGCACGGTCCGGGTGCTGGTGTGCCCGGCATGGTTCGATGAAGCGAACAAGCTGCGCCGGTTCACCATCGAGGTAATGCGGCGGCTGGATGCGGCGGGGATCGACACGCTGCTGCCCGATCTGCCGGGTTGCAACGAGAGCCTTGCTCCGCTTGAAGATCAAACACTGGCAAGCTGGCGCGCGGGCATGGCCGCTGCGGGCGAAGCGCTGGGCGCGACCCATGTGCTGGCGATCCGGGCGGGCGCGCTTGTCGCGCCGGCTTCGCTGCCCGGTTGGCACTATACGGCACAAACCGGCCCCAAGCTGCTGCGCGGCATGATCCGCGCGCGTACCATTGCGGCGCGAGAGGCCGGAATGGCCGAAACGTCTGAGGGGCTTATGGCGCAAGGTCGCGAGTCCGGTCTGGTGCTGGGCGGCTGGCCCATCGGGGCGGCGATGTTCCGCGAACTCGAAACCGCCGAACCGGCGCTCGCCCCGGGCCAGATGGACATTGCCCAAAGCATGGTCGGAGGCCCCGGCCTATGGCTGCGCGCCGAGCCTGACGAAGACGCTGGGCAGGCCGATCGTCTCGCCGCGATTATCGTCGAAAGTATCGGAAATTCAGCGCCATGACGCGGCTTTCTCACACCTTCGGTTGCGGCAGTCTGACGCTGGCCGGCACGCTCGACACCGCGCCGGGGACGACCGGGCTGCTGATTGTCAGCGGCGGCAACGAGATCCGCTCGGGCGCGTTCGGCGGACAGGCCGACATGGCCGCGCGGATCGCCGGGGCAGGCTTTCCGGTGTTCCGGTTCGACAGGCGCGGGATTGGCGACAGCGAGGGCCAAAACCGCGGGTTCCGCCAATCTGCCAAGGACATTGCCTGCGCCGTCGATGCTTTCCGCGCGATGACACCGCAGCTCGCGCGGGTGGTCGCTTTCGGCAATTGTGATGCGGCGTCTGCGCTGATGCTGGCGGGCGGTGCAGGCTGCGATGGGCTGGTGCTGTCGAACCCCTGGACAATCGAGCAGGACGAAAGCCAAGGCGCGGCCGACGACACGCCGCCCCCGGCCGCAATTCGCGCGCGCTATCTGGAAAAGCTGAAAAACCCGCGTGAGGTCATGCGGTTGCTGGGCGGAGGTGTAAACCTTGGCAAGCTGGCGCGCGGTATTGTCCACGCCCTGCGCCCGCCCCCGCCACCGTCGAGCCTCGCGCAGGACATGGCCGCCGGGCTGGCGAGCTTCACCGGGCAGGTGCGCATCCTCGTCGCGACGGCAGACCGCACCGCGCAAGTGTTCGAAGCCGCGTGGGACAGGAACGACCCGCGCATCTACCGCTGCGAAGGCGCAGGCCATGCCTATGTCGAGCCGGAGCACCGCGCGTGGCTGGAAGCGCGAATTCTAGAAAGCTTGCGCGCTTAACGCTCGAAATAGCTTACCAATTCCACGTGGGTCGACCAGCGGAATTGGCCAACCGGGCGCAGCTTCGCAAGCCGGAACCCTGCCTCTGCCAGCACAGCGGCATCGCGCGCCCAGCTTGAGGGGTTGCAGCTGACATAGACCACCCGGGCGACCGTGCTCGCGGCGATTTCCGCGACTTGAGCACGGGCACCAGCCCGCGGCGGATCGAGCAGAATGGCGTCGAAGCGGTTCAATTCCTCGGGCTGAAGCGGGCTTCGGAACAGATCGCGGTGGAGCGCCAACACCCGCCCCCCAATCATCGCCCCGGCCGCCTTGCAAGCGAGATGCGCGGCGCGTTCCGCTTCGACCGCCAGCACCTTGCGTCCTCCCCGCAGCGCAAAGGCAAAAGTGCCAAGCCCAGCAAACAAATCCGCAACGACCCCAGCACCCGCCAACCATTCCGCAGCATCGGCGACCATCACGCGCTCCGCATCAGCAGCCGCCTGAAGGAAGGCGCCCGAGGGCAAGCTCACTGGCACGCCTGACAATGTCACCGTCGCGGGTTCAGGCTCCCAAAGGGTCTCAGGACCATAGCCTTGGTCTATGGTAAGCCTTGCAAGCCCCTGATCGCGCGCGAAATCGAGCGTCGCCTCGGTCGGGCCAAGCCCTTCGATCGGGAAGTGCATCAGGCCCGCTTCCACGCCCTGATCCGCCAAGGTCAGATCGATTCCGACCATCCCTTTTGGCCCGTGCGCCGCCACAAACCGCCGGAGCGGCGCGATCAGCGCGGCCAGCGCGGGGTGCAGCACCGGGCATTCGGCCAGATCGACCACACGGTGCGAACCGCCCTCGCGGTAGCCCAAGACCGCGCCCCTGGCCGTGCGCAGCCCGTGGAGGCCCGCGCGGCGGCGCGTCTGCGGCGGGGAGAGATGGACGGGGAGCAATACGGCCGGTTCCAGCCCTTGCCCCCGCGCAGCGTTGACCACCCGGCCCTCGACAAACTCGGCGAGCGCCGTGTCGTCTGCGTGCTGCAACAGGCACCCGCCGCACACGCCGAAATGGCGGCAGGCGGGGGCGATGTGGTGTGGGCCCGGCGTGATCGTGCCAGCTGCGTCCACCATGTCGCCAGGCACGCCGCCCGCGATATGGCGGCCAGAGACGGTCACGCCGTCGCCCTTGGCGGCGAGGCGGATAATGGGTTCAGATAAGGTCACAAGCAGGCCGCTAGCGCCTCGGACACCCGTTCGGCAAGCTGCGTCGGCGTGAAAGCCGCCCCCGCCCGCTGTGCGGCCTCGCCGTGGAGCCACAGCGCCTCACAGGCGGCGGTAAAGGGATCGGCCCCGTTCGCCATCCGGCTCGCGGCAATCCCGGCCAGCACATCGCCCGTTCCGGCCACCGACAGCCAGCTCGGCGCAGGCTGCCCGAGCGCGAGGCGGCCATCGGGCGCAGCGACGATGCTGTCCGGCCCTTTGGCCAGCACAACCATCCCGCTGACCCTCGCCAATGCCAAAGCCCGGTCACGGCGGGTCTCCGCGATGACGCCAAAACTGCGGCACAAGGCCTCAAGCTCGCCGTCATGCGGGGTGGCAAGCATGGGAACAGCACGGGTGAGCAGCGCGGGGGTAAGCAGCATCAGCGCGTCTGCATCCAGCACCAGTGCGGGGGCCTGCGCCAGCGCGGCTTCGAGCCTTTCGCGCGCCGCGTCATCACGGCCCAGCCCTGGCCCGACCAACACCGCAGCCATACGCGGATCGGCCAGCGCTTCGGCGAGCGGCGCAGTGTCCGTCACCACATCGGGCGGCGTGCGCGGATCGACGTGAGGGGCGAGCAGCTTCACATAACCCGCGCCCGAGTGCTGGGCGGCAGCCGTAGCCAGAAGGCTCGCCCCCGGCATGGCGCCGGTCACGATGCCAAGCAACCCACGGCGATATTTGTGACTATCCGCCGCGGGGGCGCTGAGGCGCGGCCGTTCGACCAGCTGCGCTGCACCCTCCAACGGTGCGATTCCGATCGGCACAAGCCGCATCTGTCCCATCAACGCCCGGCCCGGCAGGCTCCAATGCGCAAACTTCCACGCGCCCAGCGCGAGGGTCAGATCAAAGTCGGGCAGCCGCTCGTTCAGCACCGCGCCGCTATCACTGGCAATGCCCGAGGGCACATCGACCGCCACCGTGTAGCGATGCCTTGCCGCCAGATCGCGCAGCAGCAACGCGTGCTCGGCGATCAGGGGCCGCGCGAGCCCGGAACCGAACAGGCAGTCGACGAACACATCAGCTCCGGCCCCTCCGGCCGTGCTGACCGGCCCGTCCCACCGCCGCCGCGCCTCTTTGGCGGCGTCTGTTGCAGGGTCGAGCGGAGCGATCACTGCCACCGCATTGCCCGCCTCACGCAGGCGGCGGGCGATGACATAGCCGTCTCCGCCGTTGTTGCCGGGGCCACACAGCACCGTCACCGCGCGTCCGGCGGCGATCCGGCGGATCCACTCGGCCGCGCCGCCTGCGGCGATCTCCATCAGTTCCGAAACGCTGGTGCCCGCATCGAACAGCGCCTGTTCGGCAGCGCGCATCTGGGCGGCGGTAAGGACCTGTGCGGCGGTCACTTTGGCGGCGGATCGAGGAGCGTGCGCGGGATCAGATAGCGGTCTGCCCCGATGGCAAAGGCCTCCGCGCCCGCCGCGCCCTGTTCGGGCACCAGCACCTCGGCCCCGTCACGCGGCGCAAGCGCGCCGGTGGCCGGATCGCGGGTCAAGCGCCGAAAACCGCCGTCGGGATGGTGGAGAATGACGTCATTCCCGACCAGCTCCAGCGTGCAGACCGGCGAGAGCGCCGCACCTGCGCCGATCGCGCATTCGACCTCGTCGCCCGGCGGCGGCGGACTTTCCGCCGCGCCGCAGCCTGCCAGCACAGCCAAGGCCGCAAGCGTGCTAGATATCCGCAAACACATGGGTCTCCGCCTTTGCGCCGGGATGGGTGATGGCACCGTAGCGTGCGAGGCCAACGACCTGACTGTAACGCCACAAGGCGCCCGACTGGTAGTCATTGGTGCGCGGCTGCCAGGCCTTGCGCCGCTCGGCCAGCACGTCCTCGGGCACGTCGAGTTCGATGGTGCCCGCCTCGGCATCGATGCTGATGATATCGCCATCCTCGATCAGCCCGATCGGCCCGCCGTCGGCGGCCTCGGGGCAGACATGGCCGATGCAGAAGCCGCGCGTGGCGCCCGAGAAGCGCCCGTCGGTGATGAGGGCAACCTTCTCGCCCATGCCCTGCCCATAGAGCGCGGCCGTGGTGGAGAGCATCTCGCGCATACCCGGGCCACCCTTGGGCCCTTCGTAGCGGATCACGATCACGCAGCCCTCAGCAATGTCGCGCTTTTCAACCGCGGCGAAGGCATCTTCCTCGCAATCGAACACCCGCGCCGGGCCGGAGAATTGCAGGCGCGCCATCCCGGCGACCTTCACGATGGCCCCGTCAGGCGCGAGGCTACCCTTGAGGCCCACGACGCCGCCGGTCCTCGTGATCGGGGTCTTCACATCGTAGAACACCTTCTGATCGGGGTTCCAGGTGATCTCTTCGAGGTTCTCGCCGATGGTCTTGCCGGTGACGGTGATCGGGTTGGGATCGATGAACCCGCCGTCGAGCAGCGTCTTCATCGCCATATAGACCCCGCCCGCTTCGTGCATGTCCTTGGCGACATACTTCCCACCGGGCTTCAAGTCCGCAATGTAAGGCGTTGATTTGAAGACTTCAGCAACGTCGAACAGATCGAAATGAATCCCCGCCTCGCTCGCCATCGCGGGCAGATGGAGCGCTGCATTGGTCGAGCCGCCGGTGGCCGCGACCACGCGTGCGGCGTTCATGAAAGCCTCGCGGGTGCAAATGTCGCGCGGGCGCAGGTTGCGGGCGACGAGTTCCATCACCTGCTTGCCCGCCGCCACCGCGATATCATCACGCGAGCGGTAAGGCGCGGGGGCCATGTTGCTGTTGGGCAGGCTGAGGCCAATCGCCTCGCCGACGCAGGCCATGGTGTTGGCGGTAAACTGACCGCCGCAGGCACCGTGGCCGGGGCAGGCGACCTTTTCCAAGGCGATCAGCTCGGTCAGCGGGCAATTGCCGGCCGCGAACTGGCCCACGGCTTCAAACACATCGACCACGGTCACATCATTACCGCGGTGCGTGCCGGGGAGGATCGAGCCGCCATAGACGAAGATCGACGGCACGTTCAGGCGGAGCATCGCCATCATCATACCGGGCAGGCTCTTGTCGCAGCCCGCAAAGCCGACCAGCGCGTCATAACAATGGCCTCTGACCGATACTTCAACCGAATCCGCAATGATCTCGCGGCTGATGAGCGAGGACTTCATCCCCTGGTGGCCCATCGCGATGCCATCGGTGACGGTGATGGTGTTGAACCGGCGCGGGGTGCCGCCGCCTGCGATCACGCCCTCGCGGCAGATATCGGCCTGCGCGTTCAGGGTGGTGTTGCAGGGAGCCGAGTCGTTGCCCGCACTGACCACGCCGACGAAGGGCGCGGCGATCTCTTCCTCGGTCATGCCCATCGCGTAGTAATAGGAGCGGTGCGGCGCGCGCTCCGGGCCGACCGACACGTGGCGGCTGGGGAGCTTCGACTTGTCAAACTTCTGCGACATAAGATTTCCCATTGAAGGCAATTTGTGAAACGTCCCCTGCCTTCAGGCGAGCGCTGACGCAACCCTTTGCGCAATATTCGCCAACAATGCCGCCCAACGGGTGTGGGTTTCGGGGGTTGCAACAAGGTCTTGGCGCAGCTCGATCCCGAGGTAAGGGCGGCCTTTTGCTTCGGCGTGACGGTTCATGGTGTAATTGAGATCGCGCCCTGAATAGGGGAGATTGTCGCCCACGTTCAGCCCTTCTGTCGCCAGCAGCGGGATGGCGATGCGCGCGGCGCGGTCGTCCTGATTGTAGAGCACGCCCACCTGCCACGGGCGCGGCTCGTCCCGGCTGGCGAGGCGCGGGGTGAAGCTGTGGAGCGAGAGGATCAGCGCGGGCTCGGCGGCGGCCAGCCAATGCTCCAGCGCGGTATGGTAGGGTCGGTGGAAGCGGGCGAGCCGCGCTTCGCGGTCTGCAACGACATTGCCGGGGATCGGGTGGCCGTCACTGGCTTCGGGGACGAGGCCGGGAGCGGTTTCCTCGCGATTGAGGTCGCAGACGAGGCGGCTGACGGCAGCGATGTGGGCGGGGATGGCATGGCACTGCGCCAACCGTTCGGCGATGGCCGCGGTGCCGATATCGACGGCGATGTGCTCGTGGAGCAGCTGCGCGGGGATGCCGAGGGTGATGTCGGGCGGCACGGCATTGGAGGCATGGTCTGCGGTGC
Organism: Porphyrobacter sp. SLTP; assembly: GCF_009905735.1. GTDB lineage: Bacteria > Pseudomonadota > Alphaproteobacteria > Sphingomonadales > Sphingomonadaceae > Erythrobacter. The sequence continues at coordinate 11,088 of NZ_JAAALE010000009.1, read as the reverse complement.
AGACGATCCCGCCGGGGGTGGGCGTGCCGAGTTGGCGGTAAGCCTCACTCACAACCTAACTCCGTTCGTGTCGAGCGAAGTCGAGACACCCTGCCCCAGCCTCTCGACTTCGCTCGATGCGAACGGGGTGAAGGATAGAATCTCACCGCAGCCGCCCCGCCATGGTCCACCACTCTGCAGGCATCGCGGCCGCCGCCGCGTCGCGGGCCTCGGGGGTGTCATAGAGCGCAAAACAGGTCGCGCCGGAGCCGGACATGCGGGCGAGCCACGGGTTGGTTTCGGCCAGTGCCGCCAAAACTTCCGCGATCACCGGGCAAAGCGAAATCGCGGGAGCTTCGAGGTCGTTGCGCCCTTCCCTTGCGATTGTGGACGCCGGACCTTCCGGCAGAGCGCCGCGATCCTGCCCATCCCACGCCTTGAACACCGGCCCGGTCGCAAGCGGCACGCGCGGGTTGACCAGCAGGACCGGGGTTCCGGCGAGATCATCCTCGACCTCCAAATGCTCAGTGCCGGTGCCGAGCCCAATATGGGTGTGGCTGAGCACGCAGGCAGGCACATCTGCGCCGAGCTTCGCTGCGCGGGCCTGCCAGTCCTCCGGCAGGCCGTGGAGCGCCTCGACGATCCGGAACACCGCTCCTGCATCCGCCGACCCCCCGCCGAGACCAGCCGCAACGGGGAGATTCTTCTCCAGCGTCACCGCGAGGCCCTGCGGGCGCGGTAGCGTGGTGAGCGCGCGGGCCACGAGGTTGTCGAAGGGGCTGTCGAGCCCGCCCGCAAATTCGCCCAACGTGGCAACGCTGTCCTGCGCGGCCGGCTTCGCCGTCAGCACATCGCCCGCATCGACGAAGGCGAACAGGGTCTCAAGCGCGTGATACCCGTCCTCCCGCCGCCTGCGGACATGCAGCGCAAGGTTGATCTTGGCGTAGGCGGTTTCGCGCATCAGTCCTGTCCGTCGATCCGCGCGCCGAGTTGCCATTCGGCTACGTCCCATTTGTGCACCGCGCCGGTGGACGCTTCGACCGCATACCAGCCCATCAGCACAGTCCCGCAGCCTTGGGGGTCGCCGCAGATTCCGTTGACGCGCAGGACATAAAATCCGGGGTTTTGGTCATCCCTGCCGCCATCGCAGCCTGCCAGCTGATCGGCATGGAAAGTCCTGTTGGCGACGAGGACCGACATGACGCGTTCGCAGGCCTGATCGTCGGACGTCATCGGCAGTGGCTCTTCCGCAGACGCGTAACCTGCGCTCGTAACGGTGGCGAGCAGCGCGAGTTTGATAATCGCTTGGGCGGTTTGGGTGTGGGCCAAACTTCAATCCTTCGTCATTGCGAGGAGCCGCAGGCGACGCGGTAATCCATTACCGAGCCCTTCGCCTTTACGGAACGTTCGATACTGGATTGCTTCGCTGCGCTCGCAATGACGAGGGATAGGCGATCCCTCATCACATATTCGGATAGTTCGGCCCGCCGCCGCCTTCGGGTGTCACCCAGTTGATGTTCTGGTTGGGGTCCTTGATGTCGCAGGTCTTGCAGTGGACGCAGTTCTGCGAGTTGATCTGGAACTTGGGCTCGCCGGTCTTCTCGTCGGTCAGCCATTCATAGACCCCCGCGGGGCAGTAGCGTGCCGAAGGCCCGCCGAAGACGCCGAGCTCGCTCACCTTCTGCAATTCGAGGTCCTTCACCTGCAGGTGGCAGGGCTGGTCCTCCGCGTGGTTGGTGTAACTGTAGGCGACATTGGTGAGGCGGTCGAAGGTGATCACGCCGTCGGGCTTGGGGTAGTCGATCTTCGGATACAGGTCAGCGCGGCCGGTCATCGTGTAGTCGCTGTGGTGCTTCATCGAAATCGGCAGGCCGATCTTCAATGTGCGCATCCACATGTCGATGCCCGCCAGCACCGTGCCGATGTCACCGCCAAACTTGGCGACCGCAGGCTCGGCGTTCTGGACGACCTTCAGCTCGGTCGCGATCCAGCTGGAGCGCACGGCGGCGTCATAGTCCATCAACTCGGTCTTTTCATGCCCGGCCGCAATCGCCGCCGCGATGCTTTCAGCCGCCAGCATCCCGCTCTTCATCGCGGTGTGGCTGCCCTTGATCCGGGGCACGTTGACGAAGCCCGCTGCGCAGCCGATCAGAGCGCCGCCCGGAAAGGCGAGCTTGGGCACGCTCTGCCAGCCGCCCTCGTTGATCGCGCGCGCGCCGTAGCTCACCCGCTTGCCGCCTTCGAGATATTCGCGGATCGCCGGGTGCTGCTTCCAGCGCTGGAATTCCTGATAGGGCGAGACCCAGGGGTTCTTGTAATCGAGCGCGGTCACGAAGCCCAAGGCCACCTGACCATTGGCCTGATGGTAGAGGAAGCCCCCGCCCCAGCTTTCGCTTTCGGTCAGCGGCCAGCCCTGCGTGTGGATGACACGGCCCGGCTTGTGCTTCTTGGGATCAATGTCCCACAATTCCTTGATGCCGAGGCCATAGACCTGCGGCTGACAATTCGCCTCAAGATCATACTTCGCCTTCATCCGCTTGGTCAGGTTGCCGCGCGCACCTTCAGCAAAGACGGTGTACTTGGCGTGGATTTCCATGCCGGGGGTGTAGTCGCCCTTGTGGCTGCCATCGGCGGCAACGCCCATGTCCTGCGTGATGACCCCGGCAACGCGGCCGTCCTCGTCGATCATCACATCGGCGGCCGGGAAGCCCGGGAACACCATCACGCCCAGCCCTTCGGCCTGTTCGGCCAGCCAGCGGGTCATGTTGCCCAGCGAACCGGTGTAGCAGCCGTGATTGCTCATCAACGGCGGCATGATCGCATGGGGGATCGAGGTTTTGCCGGTCTTCGACAGCACCCAATGCCAGTTATCGGTCACGGGGGTTTGCGCCATCGGACAGCCTTGATCGCGCCATTCGGGCAGCAATTCGTCCAAGGCCTTGGGATCAACCACCGCGCCTGACAGGATATGCGCCCCGATTTCGGAGCCTTTCTCCAGCACGATCACTTCGAGGTCTGCGTTGATCTGCTTCAGGCGGATCGCCGCTGCCAGCCCCGCAGGACCGCCCCCGACGATCACGACATCGCAGGGCATTGATTCACGTTCGATCATGGGGCTTTCCTGATCCTTGTTGGTATTGGGCGCGCAGGCCGCACAGTCTGGCGATATGGCTTGATTGTCCACTTGCTAACACCCTCGGGGACAGTCAAGACCCGCGATGGATAGCATGACCCCGCAATGAGCCGGCCCGACCTTACAATAGCGCGCGAATTCGAAGCGGCGCTTGCCTGGTGGCACGCGGCGGGGGTCGATTGCGACTATGCGGATGACGCTACGGCGTGGTTGGCCGACGCGCCCTTGGCCAAGCCTGCCGCAGATGCCAACAAAGCCGGATCAGCGCGCGGCGGTTCCGCTCAGGTATCGGGCCCAGCCAGCGAATCTGTCGCCGCCCGCGCCTTGCCCGCTGCGCCACCATCGCCGCCCGCTACGCTGCGCCGCGATCTCCTGGGCGAATCGCCCCCGCAGGATCTGGCTGCTTTCCGCGACTGGTGGATGACGGCACACGGCATCGACACCGCGCGCGCTTTTCCCCGGATTGCGCCGCGCGGCGCAGCGAATGCAGCCCTCATGGTGCTGGTGCCGCAGCCCGAAGAGGCCGACCGGGACCGCCTGCTGTCCGGGCGGCAAGGACGCCTGCTCGCCAATATTCTGGCCGCGATGGGGCTGGATGAAAGCGCGGCCTATATCGCCGCCGCCCTGCCCTGTCACACGCCGATGGCCGATCTGGCCATGCTGGCAGCGGGCGGGATGGACGCGGTGACACGCCATCATATCAGTCTGGTACGCCCGGCGCGGCTGATCGCCTTCGGCACCGGCCTCGCGCCGATGCTTGGCGCGAATGAGGCGGAACATCCTTTACGCGAAATCAACCATGCCGGCGGCAAGGTCCCGGTAATCGTGAGCGAAACGCTCGATTCCCTGATGGACATGCCCCGGCTTAAAGCCCGGTTCTGGCGGAGATGGACGCAATGGTCGCCCCCACAATGAAACTTCGCCTGCGCGTACTGACAGCGACGATGCTGGCTGCCGCGGCCCTGCCTGCGCCGCTGGCCGCGCAATCGGGCGATCTGGTCGCACGCTGGAACGGCGCGACCCCGGCCGAGACGGCGATTGCGCCGGTGCTGACCCCTGAGGAGCGCAATGCCTACCGTCAGGTCTTCGCCGCGATCGACGCCGAACAGTGGGACGTGGTCGAAAACCTGCTGGCCCAACGGCCCGAAGGTCTCCTGACTCAGGCCGCGCGCGCCGAATTCTACACCCACGCCAAAAGCCCCAAGGTTTCGGCCGAGCAGATCGCGAGCTGGTTTGCCGCTGGCACCGATCTCCCGCAGGCTGAGCAGCTCGCGAAGATGGGGGCCAAGCGCGGGGTCACCTACCTGCCGCCCCTGCCGAGCGAACAGGGCTTTGCGCGCCAGCCCTATGCGCCCAAGCGGATCCTGCCGCGCTCCGTGAACGACGGCACCATGCCGAGCGCCACCGCAAGCCTGATCCTCGAAGCGATCAAGGCCGATAATCCGGGCGAAGCGCAGCGCCTGCTTGCCGAAATCGATCCAATGCTCTCCAGCGATGCGCGCGCCGAGTGGCGTCAGCGCGTGGCGTGGAGCCACTATATCGAAAATAACGACAACGCTGCTCTCGAGCTTGCACGCACCGTGGCCGAAGGCTCAGGCGAGTGGGTTGCGGAAGGCGCGTGGGTCGAAGGGCTGTCGTCGTGGCGGCTGGGCTATTGCTCGCTCGCCGGGGACGCGTTTTCACGGGTGGCGGGCAGTGCTTCCAATGTCGAGCTGGCCGCCGCCGGGCATTATTGGGCCCACCGCGCGCTGGTGCGGTGCCGGGAGCCTGAGCAGGCGCAGCAGCATCTGTCTGCCGCAGCCCAGATGAATGAGACGCTGTACGGGATGCTCGCCGCCGATCAGCTCGGGGTCGAACTGCCTGCGAATGCGCCGCCGCCGCCGTTCAGTCGTGACGATTGGGCGCAGCTCGCCCAGCGGTCCAATGTCCGCGTGGCCGCAGCGCTCGCGGAGATCGGGCGGCCCAGTCTGGCAGACGAAGTGCTGCGCCACGAAGCCCGGATCGGTCCGGCCTATCAGTACAGCGCGCTCGCCCGGCTGGCACGCGAGATGGGCCTGCCCTCCACCCAGCTGTTCATGGCGCACAATGCGCCTTACGGCACCAGCAGCGATCCGAGCCTGCGCTTTCCCGTTGCCCATTGGCAACCGGTCGGCGGGTGGCAGGTCGATCCGGCTCTGGCCTTTGCCCATGCCTTGCAGGAATCGAACTTCCGCGCCTCCGCCGTCAGCCCTGCCAATGCGCGCGGGCTGATGCAGATCATGCCCGGCACGGCGCGCGATCATTCGGGCCGCCTCAGCCTCGGCGCGAGCTACGAGGATCTGAACGACCCGCAGGTCAATCTCGCCTATGGCCAGCGCCACCTTGCGATGCTGCGCGATCACCCGGCGACCGGCGGCGTGCTGCCCAAGATCATGGCGGCCTATAACGCCGGCCTCACCCCGGTCGGCCGCTGGAATTACGAGATCAACGATCAGGGCGATCCGCTGCTCTGGATGGAGTCGATCCCCTATTGGGAAACGCGCGGCTATGTCGCGATCGTGATGCGCAATTACTGGATGTATGAGCGTGCCGCAGGCGTGCAATCGCCCAGCCGCCGGGCGCTGGCGCAAGGGCGCTGGCCTGAGTTTCCGCGCGCTGCTACGACCCGCTCTGCCCGATTGGAGCCGTGAGGAGCGCAGCAGGTGGCGATTGACGAGAGCCGGGTTTTCAAGCCGATCAACATTGCCGTCCTGACCGTATCGGACACCCGCACGCCGGAAACCGACACCTCGGGCGATATTCTGGCGGCGCGGGTCACGGACGCGGGGCACAATCTCGCCGCCCGAATGATCGTGAAGGATGATGCGAAGCTGCTCGCTGCCCAGTTCGATGCCTGGATCGACGATCCTGCCATCGACGCTGTGGTCAGCACGGGCGGCACGGGTCTGACGGGCCGCGATGTCACTCCCGAAGCCCTGTCACTGATTGCAGGTGCCCGCGACATTCCCGGCTTTGGCGAACTGTTCCGCTGGCTCAGCTTCCAGTCCATCGGCACCAGCACCGTCCAGTCCCGCGCCTGCGCGGTGGTGGCGCGCGGCACCTATATCTTTGCCCTGCCCGGATCGAACGGCGCGGTGAAAGACGGCTGGGACGGGATTCTCGCAGAGCAACTCGACAGCCGCAATCGGCCCTGCAATTTTGTCGAGCTGATGCCGCGGTTGAAGGAAGTCTGACGGCCAGTGGTTGTCACTTCGTACCGGGGCAGTTGCCAAGCGGTTCGCAGGTAGAGGCGTCGCGTTGCGATTGTAGCAGGTCTTGGCAAACGCACCTTTGTTCCGTAAATGTTCCACGTGAAACATTCTCCGGTCAAAGGTCGCGGTGCACAATCGGGGGCGGTCCCTACCCGGTTCGGGCTGGCGGAGCGCGAGGTCGATGGGGACTGGCGCGACCATGTGCAATCGCTCGACGGCCCGCCGGTCAAGCTCCGCACCACGGTGATCGAGGAGCGGCCCAAGTCGATCCTCACCTTCAACCAATCGCCCGATGTACCGTTTGACCGCTCGATCAACGCCTATCGCGGGTGCGAGCATGGCTGCGTCTATTGCTTCGCCCGCCCCACTCACGCCTACCACGATCTCTCCCCCGGCCTCGATTTCGAGACGCGGCTGTTTGCCAAGCCCAACGCGGCCGAATTGCTCAAAGCGACGCTGGCGAAGCGCGGCTACCGCCCCAAGCCGATCGCGATGGGCACCAACACCGATCCCTATCAGCCGATCGAGCGCGATTACCGCATCACGCGCCAAGTGCTGGAGGTGTGTCTGGAAGCCCGCCACCCCGTCACCATCACCACCAAGTCAGACCGCGTGCTGGACGATGCCGACTTGCTGGCCGCGCTGGCGCGCGAGAAGCTGGTGGCCGTGTCGATCTCGGTGACGAGCCTTGACCCCATCCTGTCCGCCAAGCTCGAACCACGCTGTGCTGCGCCTGCCAAGCGACTCGCGGCATTGGGGCGGCTGGTGGAACTTGGCGTGCCAGTGCATTGCTCGATCTCGCCGATCATCCCGGCAATCACTGACGAATTCATCGAAGCCACCATCGCCGAAGTCGCCCGGCGAGGGGTGCGGAGCGTCAACTGGATCCCCCTGCGCCTCCCCCACGAAGTCGCGCCCCTGTTCCGCGAATGGCTCGCGGTCCACTACCCTGAACGCGCAGGCAAGGTGATGAGCATCGTGCGCGAAATGCGCGGCGGGCGCGACAATGACCCCAACTTCCACAGCCGCTTCAACCCGCAAGGCGTCTGGGCCGACCTGATCCGTGCGCGGTTCAAGGTCGCATGCAAGCGGGCGGGGATCGGTAAAGCGCGGTTTGAGCTGGATTGCTCACGGTTCCGCGCGCCGGAGGTGGGTGGGCAGTTGCGGTTGCTCTAGCTCACCCGAACGCCGCCCCGGCCTCACCCGGCGCAAAGCGCACCAAGCGGCTATCCACCAGCGCCGCGGTGCGGTTGACCACGGCCTGCTGATACTCCGGGTCCTTCAACATCGCGAAGAACGCACCCGCATTGGGGTATTGGGCGATAAAGCCATCGTGCCAGCGCTCGCCCTCCGGCCCCGTCACGACCGATTGGAAGCTCCCGCGCCACAGGATGCTGCCGCCGACGCGCTGGAAGATCGGGCCGCTGGTTTTGCCGTATTCCTCATAGGCGCGCTTGCCGCTCCAGCCCTTGCCCGCGTGTTCGTGGCCCTCGGGATATTCGGCCAAATCCCGATAAAGCAATAGGTTCAGCATATTGATCGGCGTATCGCGGGGCAGGTCCTTGAAGGCCTGAAAGTTCACCGGCGAGGGGTCGATATAGGTTTCGCAGGTCATCGCTCATGTCCCTCCAGCGTCAGATCACATTGCATATAGACCGTATCGAGCCTGCGTCCGAACTTGAAGCCGACATTGCGCATCCGGCCCGCGTGGACAAAGCCGCACTTGGTGTGGAGCGCGATCGAGGCCGGTTCGCCCCCGCCGATCACCGCGATCATCTGCTCGAAGCCGCTCGCCCGCGCGGCTTCGACCAGGGCAGCGAGCAAGGCCGAGCCCACCCCGCCCCCGCGCGCCGTGTCGGCAACATAGATGCTGTCCTCGCAGGTCCGCGCATAGGCGGCGCGGTCGCGGAACTGTGTGGCGTAGCAATAGCCAAGCACCGCACCGTCCCGCTCGGCGACAAGAAACGGCCAGCCGCGCGCGGAGACGGCCGCGATCTTCTCCGCCCACGCCGCTGCATCGGGGGCAACCGTGTCGAAGGTCGCCGTGCTGTGCGCGACGTGAAACGCGTAAATGTCGCAAACGGCCTGCGCATCGCTCGCGCGCGCAGGCCGGATGGTCAGGTCAGCCAAGCGTGTAATCCGCAAAGCGGTCACGCAGGTCCTTCTTGCTGATCTTGCCGGTTGCGGTGTGCGGGATGTCGTCGACGAATTCGACCGCATCGGGCAGCCACCACTTGGCGATCAGCGGCTTCAGGTGTTCGATGATGTCATCGCCCGAGACCTCCGCGCCCGCCTTCTTGACCACGAACAGCACCGGGCGCTCGTCCCACTTGGGGTGGTAGATGCCAATGCAGGCGGCTTCCGCCACCGCCGGGTGCCCGCACGCCGCGTTCTCAAGCTCGACCGAGCTGATCCACTCGCCGCCCGACTTGATCACGTCCTTGGTGCGGTCGGTCAGTTGCAGCGTGCCGTCGGGGTGGAGGATGCCGACATCGCCGGTGTCGAACCACCCGTCATTGCCGACCGCGTCCTTCTCGGCCTTGAAGTAGCGTTTGATCACCCACGGCCCGCGGATCTGGAGCGCGCCGGAGGTTTTGCCGTCGCGCGGCAGCTCAGTCGCCATGTCGGAAAGATCGACGGTGCGCAGCTGGACACCGAAGATCGGGCGGCCCTGCATGGCGGTTTTCTCGACCTTCTGTTCCAGCGTGAGGCTGTCCCAGTCCCAGGTCGGCCCACCCACTGTCCCGATGGGGCTGGTTTCGGTCATGCCCCAGGCGTGTTGCACACGGGTGCCATTCTTCAGCAAGCGCTCGATCATGAACTTCGGCGCGGCCGAGCCGCCGATGGTGGCGGCTTTCAGGGGCGGCAGATCAAGGCCTTCATGGTCGCAATACTGGAAATGCGCCAGCCATACGGTCGGCACGCCCGCGCTGTCCGTCACGCCTTCACGCAGCATCAGATCGTGGAGCACCGCGGGATCGTTCACCGCCGAGAACACGAACTTGATCCCCGCCATCGCGCCCGCATAGGGCAAGCCCCAGCTCGCTGCGTGGAACATTGGCACCACCGGCAGCATCACCGAGGCCGAGCTGAAATTGAACGCCGCCGGTTGCAGCCCGCTCATGGCGTGGAGCACGGTCGAGCGGTGCTCGTATTGCACGCCCTTGGGATTGCCCGTGGTGCCGGAGGTGTAGCAAATCATGCAGGGGTCGGTTTCCGGCCCCATGACCCACTCGAAATCGCCGTCCTCTGCCGCGATCCAGTCTTCAAAGGCGGGGGAATGCGCGCCGCTATCGTAGCAAATGTAATGCTCGACTGTGGTCCAGCGCTCGCGCATCCGATCGACGATCGGCTGGAACGCCGCGTCATAGCACAGCACCCGGTCTTCGGCGTGGTTGACGATGTAATCGAGCTGATCATCGAACAGGCGCGGGTTCACGGTGTGGAGCACCCCGCCCATCCCCGCCACGCCATACCAGCTGACCAGGTGGCGGGAGTGGTTCATCGCGAGGCTCGCGACCTTGTCGCCCGGCTTCAGCCCCAAACGCTGTAACGCCTGCGCCATCTTCAGCGCATCGCGGCGGATGCCTGCCCAGTTCGTGCGCGTCTCACTTCCGTCGGCCCAACGGCTGACAATCTCGCGTTCCGGCGCTTCGCGCGCGGCGTGATCGATCACTGCGGTCACCCGCATGGTCCAGTCCTGCATTGCCCCGAGCCTGGTTCCGGCCATTGTCTGTCTCTCTCCCATTGTGATTTAATTTCGCCGCGCAGAAACGGCACAGGCTGTGTTCATGCCTCTGCTTATAGGCCTTGGCAATCGGTTCGCCCAATCGCTGACACGTTTCGTCCCGGTGTCATGAAACATTCCGACCATCGCGACACTATCCCACTCGCCGCTCTCAATACCCGTGTGTCACACCTGTGGCACAGAGCGGCGCCAGTTACCTCCGGGCACCCCTTTTCGAGAGATTAAAACAATGAAAAAGACTGCAATTCTCATGGCAGGCGCAGCGATGATCGTCGCCGCCCCCGCATTCGCACGTGAAGGCCAAGCCTATATCGGCATCAATGGCGGCGTCAGCTTCGACGATCAGGTCGATGTCGACATCGACACCGGCAACGATACCTACAACAACGCGGCCTTTGCCGACACCAATCTCGGCCTCGATGGCGATGTCGTGATCGGTTACGATTTCGGCGCGTTCCGGCTCGAAGCAGAAGGCGGCTACAAGCGCGCCGGCTATGAAGGCCTGACCGTGGTGAATTCGGCAATCCTGCCGGGCGGCCTGACCGTTCCTTCGGGCACACGCGTGCAGAACTCGCGCGATCTCGAAATCTACAGCGGCATGGTCAATGCGCTGGTCGAATTCGGCAATGATGACGGCTTCCAGGTCTTCGGCGGCGGCGGCGTTGGTATTGCCAACATGAAGCTCCCGGTCGACGTGGCTGGCGTTGGCACCGTGATTGACGACAGCGCGACCGATTTCGCGTGGCAGCTGCTGGCTGGCGCGCGCCTTGCGGTGACCGACAATGTCGATCTCGGCGTGAAGTACCGTTATTTCGTCGCGGACAACTTCGATTTGCAGGCCGCCAATGGCCGCGATCTGCGCGCGGATTACTCGGCGCATTCGGTGCTGGCGAGCCTGACCTACAACTTCGGTGGTCGTCCCGCGCCGGCTCCCGTCGCAGCCCCCCCGCCGCCGAAGACCTGGAGGCCGTCATCATTGCCGAATTCGACCAGCGCAT
>NZ_JAAALE010000008.1 GCF_009905735.1 Porphyrobacter sp. SLTP | reverse complement strand
CCCGCGACCACAAACCCCGTCGCATCCACCAGCCCCGCCAATCCGGCAAGGCCGAGCGCGAGGCGTTGGCGGGCGGGCGGGCACCGCAAGCGCGTGCTGCTTGGGCTGGTCGCAGCGTTGCTGGGCGCAGGTGCGGGGCTTTTGGCAGGTGGGATGCCAATCATTTTCCTCGGCGCTTCGGCGATGGCGATGGGCCTCGCCAATAATGTCTTTGTGCGCGATGGCGAGGTGACTGTGGGGGTGACCTACATGACCGGCGCGCTGGTGCGCTTCGGCCAGGGCTTGGCGGCGCGGATCGATCACCAGCCGCTGACGTCGACGCGCGGCTATGGGTGGCTGTGGAGCGCACTGGCGCTCGGCGCAGTTGTGGGCGGCGGGCTTTGTCTCACAGCGCCCCTTGCTGCGGCGGGCGCGGCGTTCGGCTTTGCGCTGCTGCTGTGGGGCGCGGCCCTCAGGATCGAACGCGCGGTTTAGTCCTCCACCCGGAGCAGCTTCTGCCGCGATGTCGCCCCGCGTAGCAAGGTCAGGCGCGACGGCGGGCAGTCAAGCGCCTCGGCCAGCAATTCGATCACGGCTGCGTTCGCCGCGCCTTTGTCTGCCGGCGCGCGGACTTTGACCTGCACCACGCCGTCCGCAATCACCACCGATTGCTCGCGCGCACCGGGCGTAACCCGCACCGCCAGCCGTCCCTCGGGATCAATACAGGCGCGCAACGCCTCGGGGTCGGGCAGATCCGGCTTGGGCCGTGCCATTATCCCCGTTCTTGGCCGAGCGCCGCGCGAACCGCCTCGGCATGGTGCTTGGCATTCTCGGCATAGTGCATCGTGCCGATCCGCATTCCGGCAATGGCCGCATCGTCGAGATCGCGCATCTTCCTCGCCGGACGCCCACCCCAAAGCTCGCGCGGTTCGATCACCTTGCGCTCGGTCAGCATTGCGCCCGCGCCCAGCATCGCATCCGAACCGATCACCGCCTTGTTCAGCACAATCGCGCCGAGGCCCACGAACCCGCGATCATGGATCGTGCAGCCGTGCACCACCGCCATATGGCCGATCAGCACATCATCGCCGATGATCAGCGGCGAGCCATCGGGATCGCCTGGACGCGGCGGGTCGCAGTGGAGCACACTCCCGTCCTGCACATTGGTCCGCTCACCGATGCGGATCGAGAACACGTCGGCCCGCAGCACGCAATTGTACCAGATCGAGGAGCCGGCCCCGATTTCGACATCGCCGATAATGGTGCATCCGGGGGCGATGAAGGCGGTTTCGTGAATCTTCGGCGTCTTGCCGTGGATCGGGATGATGTTGACGCCCGGTCGATGTGTCATTGCTGGCTTTCCCATTCTTCGCGGGTGATGGCATATTGGATCAACGGACGTTCCTGCGGGTCCAGCGCCGGATCGTCAAAATCAAGCGCGGGCCGCCGCGTCATGCCGAGCTTTTCCATAAGCCGCCAACTGCCGATATTGGCCTCGCACGTCACGGCGACGAGGTGCGGCACGGCGTGCACCGCAAAGCCCCAGTCCACCACTGCCCGCATCGCCTCATGCGCATAGCCCATCCGCCAGCGATCCTCACGCACCACCCATCCGATCTCGTGATCGGTGGGATTGGGGGCAAGCGGATGGGCGATGCGGCGCAGCCCGCAATGGGCAACGATGTCTCCCGTGGCGCGCTCTTCAGCCAGCATGAAGCCGAAACCCTCAGCGGCAAAGCTGGCGCGCGAAGCGGCGTGTTTGGCAGCGATCACCGCGCGCGGCTGCACCCCGCCGAGATGCCGCATCACCGCAGGTGTGTTGAGCAGCGCCATGTGCGCGTCGAGATCATCCTCGCCGATCTGCCGCAGCACCAGCCGCTCGGTCGTGAGCACGGTGGCCGTCATGCCGCCGCGCGCCATCGGTCGCGGGTAATGCCATAGGCGATGATGCGCGGGTCTTCGGAGCCAAAGTCGGTGCTGTCGAAATCGAGATCGGCGCGGCGCTCCATGCCGACCCGGAGCATGAGTCCCCAGCTGCCGGTATTGCCCTGCACCGTCAGCGCAATCACCTCATCCGCGCCGAAATGATCGAACGCCAGCGCCAGCGAGGCGGTGGCGGCTTCCTTGGCATAGCCTTGGCCCCAGGCATCCTCCCGCAGCCGCCAACCGACTTCCATCATGCCCTGCGGACCGCCTGGCTGGTTGGAGCGTTTCATCCCGCAAAAGCCGAGCAGTGCGCCATCTTCCTTGCGTTCAACCACCCAGAAGGTGTGACCGTGATCACGCCGATAGCCCTCGATCCGCGCCTCCCCCGCCGCGCGCGCCGCCGCGTCCTGCACCCCGCCGAGCCAGCGCATCACGGCGGGCGTGTTGGTCGCGTCCCAGAACACGGGCCAATCCTCCGCGCGCCAATCGCGCAGGATCAGGCGGGTGGTTTCGTGGCGGAATTCACTCATGCGGGGGCGTCCATTGACCAGACGGTGGTGGGGTTGTCTTCGGGCGGGTAGTCGGCATCGTGGTAGCCGAGCTCGGGCCGCGCGGTGAAGCCGAGCCGCTGCATCATCCGGGTCGAGGCCGCATTGGAATCACTGGTCTGCGAATAGAGCACCGGCACGGCGAGCTCAGCGAAAGCATAGGCGATAACAGCCCGCGCCGCCTCTGTCGCATAGCCGCGGCCCCAATGCGGCTCTGCGAAAGTCCAGCCGATCTCGCGCTGGCCCTGAAGCGCCTTGGGAGCAGCGGGGGAGCGCAAGTGGAACAGCCCGCAGCGACCCACCCGCGTCTCACCGTCACGCAGCCACACTGTCCAACGCTGATGCCCGCCATTGTGGAAGGCGGCGACATCATCGGCGAGGCTCTCGGCCACCAACTCGGGCGCGCGCACCCCGGCGAGATGGCGCATCACGCTGTCGGTGTTCATGTGTTCGAGCACCCACGGCAGGTCTTCTGCCACGGGCGGGCGCAGGATCAGCCGTTCCGTCGCCAGTGTGTCGTCAGCCATTCAGCAGGCGAGCAACATGGGCGGCGTGATAGGTCAGCACTCCGTTGCACCCAGCGCGCTTGAAGGCGATCAGCTTTTCCAGCACCAGCGCATCACGATCCCCGATCCCGGCAGCCTGCGCGGCCTCGATCATCGCGTATTCGCCGCTCACCTGATAGGCGAAGACGGGCACGTCGAAGCGCTGCTTCACCCGGTAGATGATGTCGAGATAGGCGAGGCCGGGCTTCACCATCACCGAATCCGCGCCCTCGGCAATATCCATCGCCACTTCGCGCATCGCCTCGTCGGCGTTGGCGGGGTCCATCTGGTAGGCTTTCTTGTCGCCCTTCAGCAGCCCGCCAGACCCCACCGCATCGCGGAACGGACCGTAGAAAGCGCTCGCATACTTCGCCGCGTAAGACATGATCTGGACATTGGGATGCCCGTTCATTTCCAGCGCGCGGCGGATCGCGCCGATACGGCCATCCATCATGTCGCTGGGCGCGATGATATCCGCGCCCGCATTCGCCTGGTTGACCGCCTGATCAACCAGCATGGCCACGGTCTCGTCATTCACGACATAGCCCGCATCATTCACCAGCCCGTCCTGCCCATGCGAGGTATAGGGATCGAGCGCCACGTCGGTCAGCACGCCGATGGAGTCCCCGCAGGCGTCCTTGATCGCCTTGATCGCCTGGCACATCAGGTTGTCGGGATTATGCGCCTCGGCCCCGTCATCGCTGCGCAATTCGCGCGGGGTGTTGGGAAACAGCGCGATCACCGGAATGCCGAGGTCCACCGCTTCCTTGGCGCGGGCCACGATCCCGTCGACCGACCAGCGCGAGACGCCGGGCAGCGTCGCGATCGGCTCTTCCACGCCCTTGCCCGAGGTCACGAACAGCGGCCAAATGAGGTCCGAAGGGGTGAGCACCGTCTCGCGGTGGAGCGCGCGGCTCCAGCCGGTGGCACGGGTGCGACGCAGGCGGGTGTTGGGGTAATGTCCGTTCATGCGGGCAGGCTTACGCCCAATCGCGCACGCTCGACAAGTGCTCGTTACGGCGTGGTGGCCGGCTTGCCCGCGCGCGCGGTTTCGACCTTCTCGATCTCGCGCACCGGCTCCTTCACCTCGTTCGGCAGCGGGGCGAGATCCTTGAGGGCCTCACCCACGCTGATCTCCTTCAGGCGGGCCAGCTGGCGGCGGAAATCGGCCAGCTCGGTGCCCGAAAGCTCGGCGCGGCTGACGAATTGCACGCTCGCCGGGTTGATCGCTCGCCCACCGCGATACATTTCATAATGGAGGTGCGCGCCGGTCGAGAGGCCGGTCGAGCCGACATAGCCGATCACCTGCCCGCGCCGCACCTGCTGGCCGGACCGCACTGCCATCTGGCTCATGTGGCAATAGCGGGTCGCAAGGCCGCCACCATGCTCCAGCCGCACCGCGATGCCGCAACCGCCCGCGCGTCCTGCGGCGCTGACCCGGCCATCCGAAACCGCCACAATCGGCGTGCCGTAACGCGCCTTGAAATCGATCCCCGCGTGCATCCGCCGGTAGCCGAGGATCGGGTGACGGCGGAGACCGAAGTTCGAGGTGACCGCGCCCGGAACCGGGGCCAGCAGCCCGCGCCGCTGCTCACCCACGCCCGAGGCTTCGTAGAAGCGCCCCTCGCTCCCCCAGCGCATCAACTGGGTGCGCGGACGCCCGCCACGGTCGATCCCGGCATAGAGCAATTGCCCCGCCTGCCGTTCACCCGTCGCCGCACGGCGATAGGCGATGATGATGTCGAATTCGTCGGCCGAGCTGACCTCGCGATCCATGTCGATCTGCGCGTCGAGCGCCTTGAGATATTCCTGCACCGCGCTGGCTGGAACGCCTGCCTGCCGCATCGAGCGGTAGAGGCTGCTGCCTACCACGCCGCGCACCCGCAGCGGGGTTTCATCGACGCGGATGATGTTGCGCTTCAGAGCGAGCGGGCCGGAGGGGACAACCGGCGTGCCATCCTCCGCAATCGTGCCGACGCCGGGGCGGGTCAGTTCAAGCTCCAGATCGAAGCGGGCACGGAAGGCCAGGCTGTCGAGCGGGCGCGGCGCCCCCGGAGCCGGGCGGCGGCCGAGCAGCAAGTCCATTTGCGTGCCCGCGGCAATATCACCCACGGCCACGGCTTGCCCCACCAGCGCTGCTGCCCGGTCGATATCGCCCGCGGCCACACCGGCGCGGCGCAGCATCGAGGCGAAACTGTCGCCCGGCGCCAGCGTCACCACCAGCTGGATCTGTGGGCGTTCGGGTGCGCTCTTGAGCGGAATCACCGCTGCGGTCGGCCCCATCCGGCGGCCACTATCGGCGCCCAGCGCCAGCGGCAGGATCATCTGGCTGCGCATTTCGCTGGCCACATCCGCGCCCTGCGGCATGGCGGGGCGGGCTTCGAGCGGCGTGAAATCGGGCCAGAACGCCAGCGCCACCGCGCCAAGGCCCACCATCGTCCCCAGCCCGCGCAGCCAGCGGCGGCTGCCGATATCCTCGGCCAGGTCCGGGGCCAGGTCGAGCCGGGCGAACCAGCCCGAGGCGGCAAGACGCCATGTATCATACCGCGCGCCAAACTCACGAAGCCATACAGCAGTCTGATGCTTGGCGGTCTGGGTCCTGGTGGGCGGAGCGGGATTCGTGGAATTGCCCTGATGGGACAGCGGTTCGGCTACATTTGGCGCGACGATCCGGTCGCGCGGCACCTGAGCCAACACGCGCGCATCAGGCGCACTGTCAGGCGCGTCATGAGCCTCGGGCTCGTCAATCAATTTCCGCGCATGATCCAACATTTATGCCCCGAAGGCTGCACCCGTAAGGACGTCTCGTCCGACGGCCGCGCGTGCCATGTCGCATTTCTTTGCCCGATCATAGTAAATGCACGGTTAACCAGCGGCCAATTGCATCGCCAGCACGGCCAGACGTTTCCCTTATGCGCAACCCCGATGGGCTGGCGGCCTTGCCCCCATGGTGCAAGCCTGACAGAACCCCCGATACCGTGCCAGCTCCCCCGTCTGCCCGCCAGCTCGCCAGCCTCGGCTCTCCGCGTGAAAACGCCGCTGACGCGCGTTTCCGCGCGGTGCTGGGGCCGACCAACACCGGCAAGACGCACCTGGCGATCGAGCGGATGTGCGGCCATTCCTCCGGCATGATGGGCTTCCCGCTGCGCCTGCTGGCGCGCGAGGTCTATGACCGGGTGCGCGCGATCAAGGGTGACAAGCAGGTCGCGCTGATCACCGGCGAGGAACGGATCGAGCCGCCCGACGCCCGCTATTTCCTCTGCACCGCCGAAGCCATGCCGCGCACCAGCGGCCAGCATGCCTTCGTGGCGCTGGACGAAGCGCAATTGGGCGCAGACCCCGAGCGCGGGCACATCTTCACCGACCGGCTGCTGCACGCCCGGGGCCGGGAAGAGACGATGATCCTCGGCTCCGCGACGCTGGAACCGATGGTCAAGGCGCTGATCCCCAAGGCGGAGATCACCAGCCGCCCGCGCTTTTCCACGCTCTCCCATGCGGGCATCTGCAAGCTGTCGCGCTTGCCCAAACGCTCTGCGGTGGTCGCCTTCTCGGTCGAGCAGGTCTACGCCATGGCGGAGGCGCTGCGGCGCTTCCGCGGCGGCGCGGCGGTGGTGATGGGCGCGCTCTCACCCGAGACCCGCAACAAACAGGTCGCAATGTTCCAGTCCGGCGAGGTCGATTACATCGTCGCCACCGACGCGATCGGCATGGGGCTGAACCTCGATCTCGATCATGTCGCCTTCGCGGCGCTCAGCAAGTTCGATGGGCGCAGGAAGCGGCGGCTCACCCCGTCGGAAATGGCGCAGATCGCCGGACGGGCGGGACGGCACCAGCGCGATGGGACGTTCGGGACGCTCTCGGGGACGGGCAAGGGCGACGGAGAGCCGCTCGCCTTCACCGATGAGGAAGTCTACGCGATTGAAGAACACAAATTCGCCCCGCTCACCCACTTGTTCTGGCGCGATGCCGACCCGCGTTTTGACACGCTGGGCGCACTGATCGCCGATCTGGAGGCGCGGCCCAGCCATGCTGTCTTGAAGGCCGCGCCGGAAGCGATCGACATGGCGGTGCTGCGCCGTCTGGCCGAGGATGACATCGGCCGTTCCGTGCGCGGCGCAGGCGCGGTGCGGCGATTCTGGGAGGCGTGCTCGCTCCCCGATTTCCGCAGCCTTGGCGTGGAACAGCACGCCCGCTTCGTCGCGCGGCTGTGGGACGACCTGCGCGAAGGGTATCTCGGCGCGGATTTCGTCGCTGCGCGTATCGCCGAGCTTGACCGGATGCAGGGCGACATCGACACGCTGCAAGGGCGAATCGCGGCGATTCGCAGCTGGGCTTACATCTGCCAGCGGCCCGATTGGGTGCTGGCACGCGACGAAATGGCTGCGCGGGCGCGCGCGGTCGAGGCGAAACTCTCGGATGCGCTGCACGCGCGGCTGACCGAGCGATTCGTGAACCGAAGGACGACTCTCTTGATGAAATCGCTGGGGCAGGACGCAAGTGCGCTGCCCGTCACGCTTGAACCCGATGGCCACCTGACCGTGGAGGGGTTGAGCATCGGGCGGCTTGAAGGCTTCCGCTTCCATGTCGATCCGAGTGCAGGCGTCGCTGACCGGCGGATGCTGCTGGCGGCAGGCGAGAAGGCTTTGCCCGCGCTGCTGGCGGACCGGGCCGATTGGCTGCTGACGCAGGGTCTAAGCGAGCTGGTCATCTCCGGCGGAGCGATCCGTTGGCAAGACCGTGCGCTGGCCGACATCACTTTCCCCGGTCAGCCGGGCGCGGGCAATTTCGGCACGCCCAAGCTCACGCTGACCCGCGATCTGGTGCTGGTGCCCGAAGGGGCACGGGCCAAGCTGGAAGCGGGGCTGGCCCAATGGCTCGACAAGCAGCTCGAACCGCTGGAGCCCTTGCGCAAACTGGCCGAAGCCGCGCGCGATCCCGAAGCCGGATCGCAGGCGCGGGCGCTGGTTATCACCCTTATCGAAGCGCGCGGCGTGATCAGCCGCGAGGATGCCGGGCTGGAACACCTCCCCAAGGAAATGCGCCCCTATCTGCGCAAGCTGGGCGTGACCTTCGGCGCGCTGGACATTTTTGCCGCGCCCTTGCTCAAGCCCGCGCCGCGGCGTTTGCTGCACGCGCTTGGCCTTGATCTGCGCCCGGTGCAGGACGCGATGCTACCGGTGCTGGCCGAAGGGAGCTGGGCCAAAGGTCGGCTGCCTGCGGGCTATCGCTATGCCGGGTCGCAGGCGATCCGGGTCGATCTGGCCGAGAAGATCCTGCGCGCCGCATTTGACGGACGTGCGGTGGCCACGGCGGCGCACCCCAAGGAACGCAATCGCGCCTTCCGGCTCGACATGGCGCTGGCAGTCTCAGTGGGACTGGAAGCCGAGAACGCGCGCCGCCTGCTTGGCAGCGCCGGTTTCCGCTGCGACCGTGCGCGACCCTTGGCGGAAGGCTCCTTTGGCCCGCCCGCGCCCGATCGCTGGCACTGGCGCCCGCGCCGCCCGGGAGAGAAGGACGAACGGCGGCCAGACCGCCGCCCCGAACGCCCCGTTCAGCGCAAGGACCAGCGCCCTCCGCACGGCAAGGGCAAGCCCGCCGACGCTCGGCCCAAGCGCGATGGCGCCCAGCCTCCGCGTGACGGCGGCAAGCGGCCCCCTCGTCCGGCGCAACCCGTCTCCAGACCCGCCGCAGACACCGGACCAGCCCGCGCCGGCGGCGCCTTCGACAAGCTGGCGGACCTGCTCAAGGGATGAACAGCGGCGGGGTGGGAGAGTCGATCCGGATCGACCGCCTGCTGGTCTATCTCCGCTTCGCCCGCACCCGTTCCGCCGCGCAAAGCCTGATCGATACCCACGCTTTGCGCCGCAACAGAAAGCATGTGCTGCGCTGTGCCGAACAGGCGCGTATCGGGGATGTGCTGACGATCGCCGTGGGCGGCCATGTGCGCGTGATCGAACTGCTCGCCCTCCCCGAACGGCGCGGTTCTCCGGCGCAGGCGGCTTCGTATTATCGGGAGGTTGATTCTGATGGGCTTGACCGTAAAGGGCAAATGACAATAGCAGCGTCAACTCTCACGGCGGATGCCCCGCCGGACAATTCCGAAGACTTCCATTGAAAGAGCCGCAATGACTTACGTCGTCACTGAAGACTGCATCAAGTGCAAGTATACCGACTGCGTGGAAGTGTGCCCGGTCGACTGCTTCTATGAAGGCGAGAACATGCTGGTGATCAATCCCAGCGAATGCATCGATTGCGGCGTGTGCGAACCGGAATGCCCGGCCGAAGCGATTCTCCCGGATACCGAAGACGGGCTGGAAAAGTGGCTTGAACTGAACACCCAGTACTCGGCCCTTTGGCCCAACATCACCAGCCAGAAGGCGCCGCCCGAAGATGCCGACGCGCACAAGGGCGAAAAGGGCAAGTTCGAGAAGTATTTCAGCGCCGATCCAGGCGATGGTGACTGATTTTCGGCAGCTTTTCGCGCAGTTTGCATAGTTCGGCACGCTTTCGCAAACGCCGACTCGCAATTTTGTTGCAGACGTGCTATATAATACTCCGACCGCGCAGGGCTGTGCCCGCGCAGGCGTGAAAACCAGGAAGGCCCGACACCAGCAACCCCCCAACCGGATGATTGACACCCGGCGCTCGCTTTGTCTGAGGCACTCTTCAGCCAAGCCCCCGCGTCGCTGGGCCGATTGTCCGCTCTCTCGTTGCCAGGACGGCCGATTGAAAGGAACTTGCATGGCAAGCACCGCGAACGCATTCACCGTCGGCGATTATGTCGTTTATCCCAAGCACGGCGTTGGCCGGGTGATCGAGCTTCAGCGCGAGGAAATCGCCGGGATGCAGCTCGAACTCTACGTCCTTCGGTTTGAAAAAGAGCGCATGACTCTGCGCGTGCCGGTGGGCAAGGTCGAAGCGATCGGGATGCGGAAGCTGTCGTCGGACAAGACGCTGCGGCAGGCGATGGAAACGCTGAAGGGCAAGCCCAAGGTCAAGCGCACCATGTGGTCGCGCCGTGCGCAGGAATATGAAGCGAAGATCAATTCGGGCGACCTCGTGTCGATCGCCGAAGTGACCCGCGATCTGTTCCGCCCCGAAGACCAGCCCGAGCAGAGCTATTCGGAACGCCAGATCTTCGAAGCGGCTTCCAGCCGCCTCGCCCGCGAACTGGCGGCGATGGAAGAGACGGACGAGCCCACCGCGCTCGGCAAGATTCTCGACGTGCTGCGTGAACACGCGCCGCAATATTACGATACTGCCGAAGAAGCCTGAGGCTTTTTCCGCCGTGTGCGACATCAAGGGCTGCCCTGCGGGGCGGCCCTTTTTGTTTGTGCGGCGCGCAGGCTTGTGCCACGCGTCGGGGTGTATTATATCAGCAATACGCTAGCGCACTTCGGGAGAGACACGCCATGACCCAATTTACCGGCCGCCGCATCGCCGCCGCCGCTCTGTTCACCGCCGCGATCTCGCTGGCCGGATGCGAAGGGGCGGAGATGGAAATCAACGGTCAGAAGGGCGTGCCGCTTGCCGATGTCGTCCTCACCGGCACACCGCCGTCCGAAGTGGTGCTCGCCTCGGGCGATACGGTGATCCTCACCGAAGGCGATGATTTCACGATCAAGGTCGAAGGCGGCAACACCGAAAGCCTGCGCTTCGTCCGTGACGAGCGGACCATCGGCATCACCCGCGAAGAAGGCTGGAGCGGTGAGACCAACGCCATCATCCGCATCACCATGCCCGCTCCCGAAGAAGTCGTGATCGCCGGCGCTGGCACGATCAAGGCACCCACCCTCGCCAGCGAGGCCGAGGTCACGATTGGCGGGTCGGGCCTGGTCGAATTCGGCACGGTCGCAGCCCAGAACCTCGGGATCAATATCGGCGGCTCGGGCACCATCCGCGGCGCTGGCACGGTCAAGAGCCTGACCATCAACATCGGCGGTAGCGGCGAGGTGGAATTGGCGGGATTGAAAGCCGACACGGCCGAAGTCTCGATCGGCGGCGCGGGCGATGTCGCTTTTGCCTCGGACGGAGAAGTGACCGCCAACATCGCGGGCGCGGGTGATGTCACCGTGACCGGCAAAGCGAAGTGCACCGTCAACGAAT
Organism: Porphyrobacter sp. SLTP; assembly: GCF_009905735.1. Taxonomy (GTDB): domain Bacteria; phylum Pseudomonadota; class Alphaproteobacteria; order Sphingomonadales; family Sphingomonadaceae; genus Erythrobacter. The sequence goes on along the minus strand of NZ_JAAALE010000008.1, from coordinate 159,412 downwards.
TCGGCTCGGGCACGCTGACCTGCACCGAGGGTCCCGGGGCATCGGCCCCGCAGCCGCCGACAGCACCCGAAGCGCCCACTGCTCCGGTCGCCGCAAAACCCGCAGAATAGCATTGCCTTATCGCACGGGCCGCGCGACATAATGCGGCCATGCGCGCAATCCGCCTCGTGGCCCTCGGCCTCGCTTCACTCGCCTTGCAGGGCTGTCTGGCCCGCGCGGCGGTGGATGTTGTTACGTTGCCGGTCAGAGCGGTGAGCAAGGGTGTCGATCTGGCGACGACCAGCCAATCCGAAGCCGACGAGAAGCGGGGTCGCGACATCCGCAAGCGCGAAGAACGGCTGGGTGAGCTCGAGCGCGATCTGGACAAGCAGATGGACCGCTGTGCTGACGGGAATGACGAGGCCTGCGACAAGGCGCAGGCGATCCGGGCGGAGATGAAAGCGTTGTTGCCGGGTGTCCCGGTGGAGCCTGACCGCGGCGACTAAGCCGCCGCCCGCTTGAGCCGATCATTGATCGCGCGGCCCACGCCATCCTCCGGCACCGGAGCGACCGCGATGCGCGGCTGCGAAGCGCGGGCGGCTTCGTGCAAGGCGGCGTAGAGGCGGGCAGCGGCCTCGATGACATCACCGCTGGCTGACAGCGTGCAGTCACCGGCAACCGTGCCGAAGCCGATCAGGAATTCGCCTGCCTCGGCCCTCACCGCATTCAATCGCACCGGCTTGCCCGGCGCATAGTGGCTGGCGATTTGCCCGGGGGCTTCGATGCGGGTTTCGACCTGCGTCGCTTTGCCCCGCGGGCCAATCTGGAGCGGGCCTGGGCGTAGCTCCTCAATGCTGCCGTCGGCGCGCACCGCGACAATGGTCGACTCCACCCCTGCCGTGGTGATCCCGCCGTCGAGGACGAGGTCGATCCTCCCATCCAGCGAGGCGAGGACGTGAGCGGCGCTGGTGGGGCTGATGAAGCCGCTCCGGTTGGCGGATGGCGCGGCAAGCGGGAAATCGACCGCCGCCAGCAACGCCCGCATGACCGGGTGATCTGGCGCGCGCAGAGCGATCGTGGGCAAGCCAGCGGTCACCGCCTCAGCCAGCCCCGCCTCGGCACGGCGCGGGACGACCAGCGTCAGCGGGCCGGGCCAATGCGCCTCTGCCAAAGCAATCGCCTCGGGCGAGAAGTCGGCATAGCGTTCGGCCTGCGCCAACCCTGCCACATGCACGATCAGCGGATTGAAGTCCGGCCGGCCCTTCGCCGCATAGATCTTCGCCACCGCCTCGGCGCTGTCGGCCCGCGCGGCGAGCCCGTAAACCGTCTCGGTCGGCACCGCGACCAGCCCGCCCGATTCGAGGATTCGCGCGGCCTCAGCGATCCCCGCCGCGTCTGCCAGTCGCACTTCCGTAACGTTCTTGCCGCTCATGCCCCGGCGCTATATTCAAACCCCCGCCCTGCCAAGTGCGCGAGGGCTTTACCCATCTCAAGGACGCCCCCGAAGTGACCCCCTTTACCCCGCCGACCGCCGACCAGCTGCTTGCCATCCGTGTGAACGCGGGGATCGAGGAACTCGCCCAGACAGAACGCTTCGCCCACGCCGAACCCGATCTGATCGAAGCCATCGTCGAAGGCGTCGGGCAGTTTGCGGCGGGCGAATTCGCCCCTCTGAACCGTAAGGGCGACCTCGAAGGGGCGAAGCTCGAAAATGGCGTGGTGCGCCTGCCTGACGGGTTCGAAGCGGCCTATAATGCCTATGTCGAGCAGGGCTGGAACGCGATTGCCTCGCCGGTGGAGCAGGGCGGACAGGGCTTGCCCTTCACGCTGGCCTGCAACGTGCTCGAAAACCTCGGCGCGGCGAACATGGCCTTTACCCTGCTGCCGATGCTGAGCGTCGGCGCGATCGAGGCGCTGGAGCATCACGGCTCGAACGACCAGAAGGCGATGTATCTGCCCAACCTCGTCAGCGGCAAGTGGTCCGGCACGATGAACCTGACCGAACCCGCCGCCGGGAGCGATGTCGGCGCGCTGCGTTCGGTTGCCGAGCCGATCGTCAACGGGCCGCACGCGGGCAAGTACCGGATCACCGGCCAGAAGATCTACATCACCTGGGGCGAGCATGATCTGGCCGAGAACATCATCCATCTGGTGCTGGCACGGCTGCCCGGCGCGCCCGAGGGTTCGCGCGGCATCTCGCTGTTCGTGGTGCCGAAGTATCATGTGAACGCCGACGGTTCGCTCGGCCCGCACAATGATCTTCGCTGCGTCAGCCTCGAACACAAGCTGGGCATCAACGCCTCGCCCACCTGCGTCATGTCCTACGGCGACAATGGCGAATGCATCGGCGAATTGGTCGGGCATGAGAACAAGGGTCTCGCCGCGATGTTCACGATGATGAACAATGCGCGGATCAATGTCGGCAATCAAGGCGTCCAGATCGGCGAGCGGGCGACGCAGCAGGCGCTCGCCTATGCGCGCGACCGCGTGCAATCGGCCCGCGCCGGTTCGCCCGACAAAAACCCGGTGGCGATTATCGAGCATCCCGATGTGCGCCGCATGATCCTGCGGATGAAGGCGCTGACCGAAGGCGCGCGCGCCTTGCTCTATTACTGCGCAGGTCAGGTCGATCGCGGGAATATGGGTGACGAGGCGGCCAAGGCCCGCTCCGAAATCGTCGTGCCGCTGATCAAGGCGTGGGGCACGGATATCGGGGTCGAAGTCGCCGGGCTCGGCATCCAGATCCACGGCGGCATGGGCTTCGTCGAGGAAACCGGCGCGGCGCAGCACTGGCGCGATTCGCGGATCGCGCCGATCTACGAAGGCACCAACGGCATTCAGGCCGCAGACCTGGTCACCCGCAAGCTCGGGCTGGACGGCGGCGAGGCGATGGTGACCTTGTTCGAAACCATCGCCCGCGAAGCCGCGTCCGAATATGCCCTCACCGCTCTGGCGATGGACTGCGCCCATGTCGCGCGCTGGATGCGCGACGAGGCGAGCCTTGATGATCGCCTCGCCGGGAGCGTGCCATTCTGCACCATGGCCGCCGTCACGGTCGCCGGATGGCAGCTGATGAAGCAAGCGGAAGCGGTCGCGGCCGGCGCTGCGCCCGAACTCGCGGCGACCAAGCCGGTGACGGTGCGGTTCTTCCTCGACCGGATCGTGCCGGAAGCCGCTGGGCTCAAGGCAGGCGCGGTCGCAGGGGCCGAGTTGCTCTACGCCCTGCCCGCCGCAGCCTTGGTGGGCTGAGATGGAGCGCGGCGACGCCTTGGAACGGATCGCCGCCGCGCTTGAACGGCTCGCGCCCCCGCCCCCGCCCCCGACCGACTGGCTCACCGCGCCTGCCTATGTGTGGGACGGCGAGACAGCGCACGCGGTGGCGGTGCTGGATGCGGTGCCGCTCGCTCAACTGCATGGGATCGCCGCGCAGAAGACCGCGTTGCGCAGCAATTGCGAGCGGCTCGCCCAAGGTGCGGCGGCGCATGATGTGCTGCTGTGGGGCGCCCGCGGGATGGGCAAATCGGCGCTGGTGCGAGCTGCCGTAGCCGATGTGCAGACCCGCGACCCGCAAGCTGTGGCGCTTGTGCAGATCGCGCCGGGTGCCCTGCCGAGCTTCCCGGCACTGGTCGCCGAACTGGCGCAGCGATCCCGCGCTTTCCTCCTGTTTATCGACGATCTCGGCTTCGGCGCGGATGGCCGGGCGGAAATGCTCGCGCTCAGAAGCCTGCTAGATGGCGGCGTCGCGCCCCGCCCGGCGCATGTCCGCATTGTGGTGACAGCAAACCGCCGTTCCATCGTCGAGCGGGAGGATACCTCCGCCGCGATTCACGAACGCGATGAGCGCGACGATGCCCTCGCGCTGGCCGACCGCTTCGGGCTCACGCTGGGCTTCCACCCGGCGGACAAGGACACCTACCTCGCGATCCTTGCAGGCTATACCGCGCCGCTCGGCCTCAGCTTCGATCCCGAGGAGGCTATGGCCTTTGCGATCCAGCGCGGCAACCGCTCAGGCCGCACCGCGCTGCAATTCGCAACCGAGCTGGCCGGGCGCGCCGGTTTGAGGCTCAGTTGACCTTCTGCCCCGCCTGCTTGCGCAGGTAATCCGCCTCGAACGCCGCCTGCGGGTCTTTCAGCGCGCTCGGGGGGAGTGGATCGTCCTTTAGCCGAGCGATGGCCGGAGCCGGCGTGGCCGTGGGTGAGCGCACACGCCAGATGATCCCGGCCGTATCGTCCGACACCAACAGCGATCCATCGCCCGCCCATTCGACCCAGGTCGGACGGCCGCGGGTGGTGCCCTCGCCCGTCAGGAACCCGGTCAGCACCGGCATCGGCTTGCCCACCGGATTGCCGAGCGCGTCGAAGTCGACGAACACAACGTCATAGCCCGAAGGCGGCTTGCGGTTCCACGATCCGTGCCGCGCGATGAAGGCGCCGCTGGCGAAGCTCTTGCCCATGCGGTCGCCCTCCTTGGAGAACACCAACCCCAGTGCCGCCACGTGCGGGCCGAGCGCGTACTCGGGCTTGCGGACATATTCCATCAGGAAGCGCGGCATCGGCGCTTCGACCCGGCGGTCGATATTGGTGCGGTAATAGACCCAGGGCCAGCCATACTGCGCCCCGATCGGCACGTTGGTCAGGTAATCGGGCACGAGGTCCGATCCGAGCATGTCGCGCTCATTCACGGTGGTCCACAACTCGCCCGTCCAAGGGCTGAAATCGAGGCCATTGGGGTTGCGCAGCCCCGCTCCGAACTGGCGCGCGCGGCCCGCGGCGAGATCATATTCCCAGATCATCGCCCGGCCTTCTTCGACCTTCATCCCGGCCTCGCCGATATTGCTGACCGATCCGACCGCGACGTAGAGCAGCTGCCCATCGGGCGAGAGTTCGAGATTCCGCATCCAGTGCCCGCCGCCTGCTGGCAGGTCCATCAGTTTGCGCGGGGCTCCGGTGACCTTGTCGCTGCCGAGCGCATAGGGGAAAGCCAGCAGCGCATTGTGGTTGGCGACGTAGAGCGTGCCATCCTTCCACGCCATGCCCGAGGGCGATTCGAGGCCCTCTGACAGGATCACCTGCTTCACCTCGGCGGTGCCATTGCCGTCCGCATCACGCAGCAGCACGACCTGATCGGGGGATTCGCCCGCCGCGCCAGCCTTGGAGAACAGGATTCCTTCAACCCAGCCGCGGATCGTGCCCATGATCCCGTCATCGCCCTCCTTCTTCGCGGGAGCGCGGGTCAAGGTCACCAATATGTCCCCGTTGGGGAGCGCAAACAGCGTGCGCGGGTGATCCAGCCCCTCGGCAAAGCGGACAACCTCCAGCCCCTTGGCCGGGGTTGGTGCTTCGCCCGCTTTCCAGCCCACCGGCTCGGCAATCTGGACGGTCGGGAAGTTCTGCGGGTCGCCCTCCTGCAACACCGGTTCGGTGCCAGCGACCTCTTCCACCGACAGATCGGCGGTGTCGCCGCGCGACAGGAAGAACAGGGCGACCCCCGTCACCACGATTGCGGTGACAAGAGCGATTGCGATTTTGCGAAAAAGAGCCATGTGACGCGGGATAAAGCCCAGCCGCCGATGCGGCAACCGATAAGCGCCGGGGCGATGCGACGAAAGGCCACTGACCGCGATGTATGATTTCAAACCCGCCGCACCGCTCGCCTCGGACGAGCTTTACCGCGAGCTGCTCGGCGCGGCTGAAGCGCTGACGGCGGGTGAGCCGGATGCGGTCGCCAATATGGCGAATGTTGCGGCGCTTTTGTGGGAGTTTCTGCCCGATCTCAACTGGGCGGGCTTCTACCGGGTCGCTCCTGCCAAGACCGGCGGCGCGGACGAGCTGGTGCTCGGACCCTTCGTGGGCCGCCCCGCCTGCATCCGCATCCCCTTCGGCATTGGCGTTTGCGGCGCAGCGGCGCAAAGTCGCGCCACGCAACTTGTCGCCGATGTCCACGCCTTCCCGGGCCACATTGCCTGCGACGCGGCGAGCGCGAGCGAGTTGGTGGTGCCGGTGCTGCGCAATGGCGTGGTAATCGCGGTGATCGACCTCGACAGCCCCACCCCGGCGCGCTTTACCGCCGCCGACGCCGCCGGGATCGAGGCGCTGGCGGCCCTGCTCGCTGACCGGATCTGAGCGATTTGCGCCGACGACCTTCCCGAAACGGGACAGCGCTGACAGCACCGCTTGGGCGCGCGGCGGACTCGGTGGTAAGCTTTCGCTAACCATCAGCCCAATCCGGCTGATTCAGGGGGAAATTGCCCATGTTCAAGCTTTCGCCGACCGTTTCGCTCGCCGCTTTGGCTCTCGCTATCCCGGGAGCAGCGCAAGCGCAGAATTACTCTGATCTTCCGCCGCTTTCGCCGATGAGCGAAGCCGAAATGCGCACGATCCCGGCCGAATACCGCACCGCGCCGGTGACCATGCAGGCGGAAGAGACCGTGACGAACGTCAACGGGGTCGAGACGATCACCCGCACCCGCCGGATTGACGGGCCGCCGCCGCGCCATTCCACGCCGCATCAGGGTTACGCGCCCATGCAGCACCACGGCTATGCGCCGCCGATGGCCTATGCGCCCGCTCCGGTGGTGTTCGAGCGTCAGCAGTGGATTGACGAATGCCGCCGCCGCACCAAAGATCAGGGCAAGGATGACACCGGCCTGATCATCGGCGGCCTGCTTGGCGCAATTGCTGGCGGCTTTGCCGGTTACGAGATCGCCGGCGCAGGCGACCGCGTGCTGGGCACCGTGCTTGGCGTTGGCGGTGGCGGGCTGATCGGCGGATTGCTGGGCAGCATCTTCGACGGGGATGACGACGAGGACCGCTACGACTGCGAAGCCGCGCTCGACAGCTATCTGTCGCACTACGGTGCCCCCGGCCCCCGCATCGCCAGCCGCGAGATCGCCTACCCGGCGCAGAGCTACTCCTATGGCTATGGCTATCCGGCGGGCTATTCCTACGGTTACACCTACGCCCCGCCGCCGCAGATGGTGATGGTGCCGGTGCGGACCGAAGTGCAGCAGCAGGTGGTGGTGCGCGAGACAGAGCGTTACGAGACCTACACCGTGCCCGGCGCGGCGCGCGTGATTGATCCGGCCCCGCGTCCGTCACCCAAGATGATCAAGAACCGCTGATTTGCGTTTCCCCGTCGGGGGATAACGAGAAAGCCCCGCAAGATCAGGCGACCTTGCGGGGCTTTTTTCATGCTTAATTAACTGTCGGCCAGGCGCGCATGGCGGTGACGCGTCCAAAAAGCGTGTGAGCGAGGATTACGCACGCCGGATGGCGTGCGGACCCAAAATCAGAACTCGCCGCCGGTCAGGCGCTGGCAGACCAGATCGAGCTGATCCAGCGTGGTATAGCGGATCGTGATCGTGCCCTTGCGCGGATCAACCTCCGGCTTGATCTTGACGCTCAGCCCGAGAAACTCCTCAAGATGCTGCTGGACGGCCAGAATATCAGCATTTTCAGTGGTTTGATACGGCGCAGGAGACGGCGCATCGGGCCGCTTGGCGGGTTTGCGGGTCAGCGTTTCGACATCGCGCACCGATAGCCCCTCAGCCACCGCGATCTCGGCAATCTGCACCGCGTCATCCCGCCCAATCAGCGCGCGGGCGTGGCCGATCGACAGCTTGCCCTGTTCGATAAACCCGAGCACCGGCTCCGGCAGCGTCATCAGCCGCATCATGTTGGCGACGTGGCTGCGCGATTTTTCAACCATCTTGGCGATGTCGACCTGAATCATGCCCTCCTGTTCGGAGAGACGATGATAGGCCCGCGCTTCCTCGACCGGATTCAGGTCTTCGCGCTGCAAATTCTCGATCAGTGCGAGCGCCATGACCTCGCGTTCGGAGAGGTTGCGCACAAGCGCCGGAATCTCATGCAGCCGAGCCTTCTGCGCCGCGCGCCAGCGACGCTCCCCTGCGACCAGCTGATAACCTTCACCGTTCGGGTGCGGGCGGACAATGATCGGCTGAATCACGCCCCGCGTGGCGATCGAGGCGGCGAGCTCGTCCAGCGCGGCTTCATCGAAATACTTGCGCGGGTTGCCCGGCAGCGGTTTGATCGAGGCCAGCGCGAGATTGCGCAGCGGCGAGCCGACCACTTGCGGCGCATCCGCCGAACCATCATCGCGCCGCACCAGCGGTTCCTCACGACGGGTCTCGCCGAGCAAGGCACCCAGCCCCCGGCCCAGGCGCCGCGGCTTATCATCCCCGCGCGAAGTCACAGGCGAATCAGCGGGTTGCGTCACATTCTCACTCATGCGGCTTGTCTTTCTGCGGGAAATCGCCCGATCAATTCGCGCGCCAAGGCCATATAAGCGCGGCTGCCGGTGCAATGCTGGTCATAGATCAGCGCGGGAAGCCCGTGGCTCGGCGCTTCGGAGAGGCGCACATTGCGCGGGATCACGGTCTCGAACACCAGCTTGCCCAGGCAATCGCGCACATCGTCGGACACCTGATCGGTCAGGCGATTGCGCCGGTCATACATCGTCAACGCCACGCCGATGATTCCGAGATCAGGATTGAACCGCTGCTGGATCTGATCGACAGTCTGGAGCAGCTGGCTGAGCCCCTCCAGCGCGAAGAACTCGCATTGCAACGGCACCAGCAGCGTATCCGCCGCACACAAGGCATTGAGCGTCAACAGGCCCAACGACGGCGGACAGTCGATGAAGCAGATGTCATGCCCCGCATGGTTCGCCAGCGCCTTATCCAGTCTGTGCGTCCGCCCCTCGACGGCCACCAGCTCAACCTCGGCGCCGGACAGATCGACCGTGGCCGGGATCAGATCGAGCCGCGGGATGCTGGTCGGAACGATTGCGCTGGCGAGCGGCACTTCATCGACCAACAGATCATAGCTCGAAACCTCACGCGACTCAGCGCGAACACCCAGCCCGGTCGAGGCGTTGCCCTGCGGATCAAGGTCGATCAGCAGCGTGCGCCACCCGGTCGCCGCCATGGCTGTGGCAATGTTGATCGCGGTGGTGGTCTTCCCCACTCCGCCCTTCTGATTGGCAATCGCGATTACGAACATGGTTGTTCCCGTCCTTCCGCGCGCCGATTCAGGCTGAATCCGCACAGTTTCGCGTGTCAGGCCTTCACAATGATTCCCGCGTCGGGATCGGTCAAGGAATGTTTCACGTGAAACATTGCTCGAATCGAAGGCTTGAGCGTCTCCAACTCCTGCGCCGCCGACCGCCCTTTGGGCAAGACATAGGCCGTGGCCCTTGTGGAGAAGGGTGCGGATAGCTCGAGAAGTTTGGGCAGCGGCGCGAAAGCTCGTGCCGAAATGGCGCGGGCCGGAAATGGCGTAACCCGTTCCAACCGCTGACCTTCGACGCGGCATTTGGGCAGATTCAGCGCCGCAATCACCGCTTCGAGGAATTCGACCCGCCGCGCGCGTGATTCGACCAGCACCACCGGCATGTTGGGGCAAAGTGCGGCGATCACCACACCCGGGAAGCCCGGGCCACTGCCGAGATCGAGCCACGGCCCCTGCGCGTTCGGCCCCAATGTTTCACGTGAAACATTTTCGATGAGCTGCGCCGAGTCGGCAATGTGCCGTTGCCACAGATGCGCCTCACTCGCCTTGGCGATGAGGTTTTGGCGCTGGTTTTCCTCCAGCACCAGTGCGGCGAAGGCGTCGATCCGCGCGAGTCCCTCGGCATCGGTCAGCCCCGCGACATAGGCGCGGGCTTCGGCTTCACTGGTAATCATGCCGCGCGCTGCCCGTGGGCGAGGCGACGGGCGTGGACCAGCAGCGCAGACAGCGCGGCGGGCGTGACGCCAGCAACCCGCCCGGCCGCCGCCAGTGTTCCGGGTGCGGCTTTGGCCAGCCTTTCGACCATCTCGTTGGAAAGACCGGGCACTTCGCCATAGGGGAAGTCAGGCGCGAGGGGCAGCGCCTCGCTGGCGCGCAAATCGCGCAGTTCGGCATCTTGCCGCGCGAGATAGGGCGCATAGGCGGCATCTTCGGCCATTTCTTCGGCCAGCAGCGGATCAAGCGCCGTCACCTCACCCAGCCACGGTGCCAGCGCCTCCGGTGTGACCCCGTCATAGCGGAGCCACTCGGCCAGAGACCGTTCGCCCTGATCACGGCGCACCGAAAGGCCGAGATCGGCGAGTTCGCGCGCGTGGACCTTCTGCGAATGTTTCACGTGAAACATTTCGCGGGTCGCTTCACGCCGTTCCCACCATTGGCAACGCTCTTCGCCGATGCAGCCGACCTCGACGCCCAGCCCGGTGAGGCGGGTCGCGGCGTTATTGGCGCGCAGGCGCAGGCGGTATTCAGCACGGGCGGTGAGCATCCGGTAGGGCTCGGACACGCCCTGCAAAGTCAGGTCATCGACCATCACCGCGATATAGGAATTGGCGCGGTCAAGCTGGGGCGCCTGCTTGCCGAGCGCGGCCGCTGCGGCCTCCAGCCCCGCGACAAGGCCCTGTGCGGCGGCTTCCTCGTACCCCGTGGTGCCGTTGATCTGCCCCGCGCAATAGAGCCCTGGGATCGCGCGGACCTGCAAATCGGGCGTCAGAGCGCGCGGATCGATGTGGTCATATTCCACCGCATAGCCCGGTTGCACAATCACCACCTGCTCGCAGCCCGGCATGGTGCGCACCACGGTCTCCTGCACATCGGTCGGGAGCGAGGTGCTGATGCCGTTGGGATAGACCATGTGGGTGTCCAGCCCCTCGGGCTCGAGGAACACCTGATGGCCTTCGCGGTCGCCGAAGCGGTGGATCTTGTCTTCGATCGACGGACAGTAACGCGGTCCCGCCGCCGCAATCGCGCCGGAGAACAGCGGTGAGCGGTGGAGATTGGCGCGGATCGCATCATGGCCCGCCTGGGTGGTGCGGGTGATCGCGCAGAACACCTCAGGATTGACCCGGCGCGGGGTTAGCGCGGACATGGTCCAGGCCTCGCCGTCCGAGGGCTGCTCTTCGAGTACCGCCCAATTGATCGTCCGGCCATCGAGACGCGGCGGGGTCCCGGTCTTGAGCCGCGCCATCGGCAGGCCGGCACCGCGCAATTGCGCAGCGAGCCGCTTGGCCGCGTTCTCGCCAATGCGGCCGCCTTCGTAGCGCTCCTCCCCGCGGAACAGCACCCCGCCGAGGAACGTGCCGGTGCACAGCACGACGCGCCCGGCATGGAGGATCGTGCCGTCGGCCAGCTCCAATCCAGCGACTGTACCGCCTTCCAGCACAAGCGCCGCGGCTTCGCCCTGCACCAGCGTCAGGTTCGGTTGCGCGCGGACCATCGCCTGCACCGCCGCCTTGAATCGCACCCGGTCCGCCTGCACGCGCGGGCCCCACACGGCGCTGCCCTTGGAGCGGTTGAGCATCCGGTAATGGATCGCCCCCGCATCCGCAGCACGGCCGATCACCCCATCGAGCGCGTCGACCTCGCGCACCAGATGGCCCTTGCCCAAGCCGCCAATCGCCGGATTGCAGCTCATCGCCCCGATGGCATCGAGATCGAAACTCACCAATGCCGTTCGCGCACCCATGCGGGCCGCCGCGCAGGCAGCCTCAACCCCGGCGTGACCGCCGCCGATGACGAGGACATCGAAGGAATGCATAGGGGCGCAGATAGGCTGCGGGGGCCGGATCGTCAAAGATGATTCGCCACGGCCAATGTTTCACGTGAAACATTTTGGCGCCGCCGGGCTCACTTGCCGATGCAGAAACGCCCGAACAAGGTATCGAGCATGTCCTCGGTCGTCGTCCGCCCGATCAACCGGTCAAACCCCACACGCGCCCGACGCAGTTCTTCGGCCACCAGGAGCGGATCAGTGAGGGCTTTTGCTGCCGCCAGCGCTTCCCCCGCCTCACTCAGCCGCGCATGCTGCCGTGCGTTGAGCGCCGCTTCGCCCGGCTTGGGCAGAGCGTCTCGCGCTGAAGCTACGAGAGCGGTCTTGAGACCCGACAGCCCCTCCCCGGTCGCTGCCGACACCGTGAAGCGCGCCGCGTCCTTCGGCACAAAGCCCGCGCGATCGGCTTGGGCTGCGATCTCCCACGCACCCTGGGGTCCCTCGCCTTCAGCCCCAAGCCACAGCACCAGATCAGCGCGCAGCAACTCGCTCTTGGCGCGGTCGATGCCGATGGCCTCGATCTGGTCAGCCTCAGCTTCCGGCCCAACCTCACGGAGGCCCGCGGTATCGACGAAGGTAAACGGTACACCGGCGATCGCGACCGAGCGTTCGATCACATCGCGGGTCGTTCCGGCGATGGGCGAAGTGATCGCCGCCTCGCTTTCCACCAAGGCGTTGAATAAGGTCGACTTCCCGGCGTTGGGCGGCCCCGCAAGCACCACGCGGAACCCCTCCCCCAACCGTTCGGAGCGTGGGCGGCTGAGCCATTCGCCAATCTCCCCCGCCAGCGCGCCAATGTTCCACGTGAAACATTCCGGCAGATCGCTCGAATCTTCCTCGTCCGAGAAATCGAGCACGCCTTCGACGTCCGCTGACAGCACCAGCACCCGCTCGCGCCAGCTTTCTACCTGGCGGGACAGAGCCCCACCGAGGTTTGCCAAAGCTGCAGCGCGTTGCAGTTCGGTCTCGGCGGCGAGCAGATCGCCCAGCCCTTCCGCCTCGGCCAAATCAATACGGCCATTGGCGAAAGCGCGGCGGGTGAATTCCCCCGGTTCGGCACGGCGGGTCTCTGGCAAAGCCGCCAGCGCCGCCTCCACTGCGGCAATTACGGCACGGCCGCCATGGCAGTGGAACTCGGCCAGATCCTCCCCAGTCGCGGTGTTCGGGCCGGGAAACCACAGCACCAGCGCCTCGTCCAGCAAAGCACCCGTCCCGTCCCGCAGCTTCGCGAGTGAGGCACGGCGCGGCGGCGGCACCCGACCAGCCAATGCCAACAGGGCCGCGCTGGCCTGAGGCCCAGACACGCGGATCACGCCCACACCCGCAGGCGGCGCGCCGCTCGACAGCGCGAAGATCGTCGGCGTGGAATTCATCGTAGACTTAGTCGGAGCCCTTCGCCCCGCCCGATCCGCCTTGCGCCGCCTTCATTCCGCTTTCCACGAAGCTCTGGAACAGCTTCAGCCCCACCTGCCCCATCGGCGCCAAGGCCGACGCATATTGCTGCAACTGGTCAGGATTGGAGACGCCCTGCATCGCCTTGGTGATGTTGTCGACGTAGACGTTGTTCGCCGCTGACACGTCAGGCAGGCCCATGAAGCTGCGCGCTTCTTCGGGGGTGCAATCGACTTCGATGGTGATCTTCATGGCGCCGCTCTCCTTGCCCTTCATTTGCGCTTGGCAGCGCGGCAAGGCAAGAGATAGACGATAGGCCAACCCCCCAAGCCACGAGAGAGAGACCCCATGAGCCTCAACGCAACCATTCCCACGCTGGAAGCTGATGCCAGCTTCGGCGCCTATGTCGCCCGCCCCGAAGGCACGCCGCGTGCGGCAATCATCGTCATTCAGGAGATCTTCGGGGTGAACCCCGGCATCCGCCAGAAGTGCGACAAGCTGGCCGCTGAAGGCTATCTCGCGGTCGCGCCGGACCTGTTCTGGCGGTTGGAGCCGGGCGTGGAGACCGATCCCGATGTCGAGGCTGAGTTCCAGCGGGCGCTGGGCATGATGGGCCAGTTCGATCAGGACGCCGGCATCCGCGATATCGAAGCGACGATCCACCACATCCGCCGCACGCTGGGCGTCAGCAAAGTCGGGTGCGTCGGATATTGCCTCGGCGGTCGGCTTGCATTCATGGCCGCGGCGCGCACGGATATCGATGCCAGCGTGGGCTATTACGGGGTCGGCATTGATGGCCTGCTGGGTGAGAAGCACGCGATCGCCCACCCTGTGATGCTGCACATCCCGACCGCGGACGGCTTTGTTCCACGTGAAACACAGGCCGCGATGCATGCCGGGCTGGACGATCACCCCAAGGTGACGCTGCACGATTACGAAGGGCTGGACCACGGCTTCGCGACTGAAACCGGCCAGCGCCGGGATGAGGCTGCCGCGACCCTCGCTGACAGCCGCACTTCTGCCTTCTTCGCCGAGCATCTCGAATGAGCGGGCACGCAGGCCTCGCCCGCTGGCACGACTACATGATGGGCGGCAGCGATCCTGCCGCCCTGTCTGCCCTGCTGGCGGATGATGCGGTGTTCCACTCCCCCGTGGTGCACACCCCGCAAGCCGGCAAAGCGGTGGTGATGGCCTATCTGGTCGCCGCCTCACACGTGCTGGGGAACGACAGCTTCCACTATGTCCGCGAGCTGGTGGACGGGGACGAGATGATGCTCGAATTCGTCACCGAGCTGGACGGCATCGCCATCAACGGCGTCGACATCATCCGCTTCAATGACGCGGGCCAGATCACCGATTTCAAGGTGATGGTGCGGCCGCTGAAAGCGATCAACAAGATCTGGGAAATGATGGCAGCGCAGTTGGCCGCGGCGAAAGGCTAGTTCAGCACCGCGAAGTTGACGATCATCTTGCGCACTTCGGGGTCCAGCCCCTCGGGCAGATCCCGCTCCAGCATATCGCGGCGGCTTTCGATGCTTTCCGCGATCATCACCCGCTTCATCGCCCAGTCGGGGCAGGTCCGGGCATCGATCCCGCGGCGATCGAGCACCGAGACGCCGCTGTGGCGCGGATCGGCGGTGATCGTGTCCATCAGGCCGGCGACTGCGCTCTCCTCCCCTTCCAGCAACTGGAGGAAATTGCGGCCGTTGAACAGCAGCAGCCCGGTGATCCCGCGCTCGGGATTGTTGCGCGCGCTGGCCGCGAGAATCGCATCGACTTCCTCGCGCGGCAGGGTCGGCGCGGTGCTGATATAGAGATACTGGCTAAGCACGAATTCCCGTCCTTTTGACCTCTTCACCGGGCCGACCCCATGGCCCGGTTTGGCAATTAACCTACTGATTCATCGTGGCGAAGAAGTCCTCGTTGGTCTTGGAATCCTTCATCTTGTCGAGCAGGAATTCCATCGCATCTACGGTGCCCATCTGCATCAGGATGCGGCGCAGCACCCACATCTTGGAGAGGTTGTCCTTCTGAACCAACAGCTCTTCCTTGCGGGTGCCGGACTTGCCAACGTCGAGCGCGGGGAAGATGCGCTTGTCGGAAACCTTGCGATCAAGGACGATTTCCGAGTTACCAGTGCCCTTGAACTCTTCGAAGATCACTTCGTCCATCCGGCTGCCGGTGTCGATCAGCGCAGTGGCGATGATCGAGAGGCTGCCGCCTTCCTCGATGTTACGCGCGGCACCGAAGAAGCGCTTCGGACGCTGGAGCGCGTTGGCATCCACACCGCCGGTCAGCACCTTGCCCGAGCTGGGCACGACGGTGTTGTAGGCACGGCCAAGGCGGGTGATCGAGTCGAGCAGGATCACCACGTCATGCTTGTGCTCAACCAAGCGCTTGGCCTTTTCGATCACCATTTCAGCGACTTGCACGTGACGGTTGGCAGGCTCGTCAAAGGTCGAGGAGATCACCTCGCCCTTCACGCTGCGCTGCATGTCGGTGACTTCCTCGGGGCGTTCGTCGACCAAGAGGACGATCAGGAACACTTCCGGGTGGTTATCGGTGATCGCCTTGGCGATGTTCTGGAGCAGCACGGTCTTACCGGTGCGCGGCGGGGCGACGATCAGGGCGCGCTGGCCCTTGCCCTGCGGAGCGATGATGTCGATCACCCGCGCGCTCTTGTCCTTGACGGTCGGATCGAGCGTGTCGAGGTTGAGCTTCTGATCCGGGTAGAGCGGCGTCAGGTTGTCGAAATTGGTGCGCAGACGCACCGCGTCAGGATCATCGAAGTTGACCTTGGCGAGGGTGGTCAGCGCGAAATAGCGCTCACCTTCGCGCGGGGCGCGGATTTCGCCCTCGACCGTATCGCCGGTGCGCAGGCCCCAGCGGCGGACCTGATTGGGCGAGACATAGATATCGTCCGGCCCAGCAAGGTAATTCGCCTCGGGCGAACGCAGGAAGCCGAAACCATCCTGGAGCACCTCGATGGTGCCGATGCCCATGATCTTTTCTTCGTATTCCTCGTCCTCGGCCAGTTCGCGCAGGATGCTGAACAGCAGATCCTGGCGGCGCATGGTCGAAGCGCCTTCGACGCCGAGTTCTTCCGCCATCGCGACCAGCTCGGCCGGGGTCTTTCGCTTGAGGTCTTTAAGATGCATTTTTGTTGTGTTCCGAAAGTCTTAGTGTGGCCGGATGGTCAGTGCCTCTGCGTGGCAGAGGTGCCCCGATTGCGACGGAGCTGGGCTTGGAGAAAGCAGACCTGTGGGAGCGGGATTGACGCTCCGATACCGGATAGGTGTTCGCGAAATAGGAGCGCGCAAGGCGCAGGTCAATCAGCGATTGTGCGAGGCGCGCGCAGGATCAGAACGGCTTGAGGTAGACCAGCACCACGATCAGCACCAGCAGCAGCCCCGGCACTTCCCCGATCATCCGCAGGGTCTTTTCCGAGAGCGGTCGCTCCCCGCGGGCCATCTTCTTGGTCTGGCCCACCAGCCAGCCGTGATAGCCGGTCAGGACCAGCACCAGCGTCAGCTTGGCATGGAGCCAGCCTGAGCTGAACCAGCCGCCACCATAGGCCATGGTCAGCCCCAGCACCCAGACGATAATCAGGCTGGGCGTGAGGATGATCGCACGCAGCTTGCCCATGCGGGTGGCCCACTTGGCCTCGCCCGCGGAGCCCGGTTCGTGATCGAGCATGTAGATGCACTGGCGCGGCAGCATGAACAGCCCCGCGAGCCAGAACACCATGAAGATCACATGCCCCGATTTGAGGAACAGGTAGATCGAGGCAATAAGCTCCTGCATCGGATCAGCCCCTCAGCGCTGCGAGAAGTTCCTCGACATGCGAAATCGGGGTGAATTGCCCGATCCCATGGCCGAGGTTGAAGACATGCGGACGGTCTTCGAAGGCGGCGATAATCGTCTTGACCCGCGCGGCGACCGCCGGGCCGCCCGCTTCAAGCAGCAGCGGATCGAAATTGCCCTGCACCGGCATGCCTTCCGGCAAGCTGGCATGGGCCCAGGCGGGATCGAGCGTCTCGTCGAGGCCGACGGCATCCACGCCCGTCTCGCGCGCATAGGCCGGCAGTTTCGCGCCCGAGCCTTTGGGGAAACCGATCACCGGGGTATCGGGGTGGGTTTCCTTGAGCTTTGCGGTGATCGCGGCATTCGGCGCAATCACCCACTTTTCGAACTGGTCAGGCGCAAGGCTCCCCGCCCAGCTATCGAACAGCTGCACGGCTTCCGCGCCCGCATCGATCTGTCCGCGCAGGTAGGTCACCGAAACATCGATGATCGCATCGATGATCGCCTGCATATGCGCCGGATCACGGTAAGCGAGCAGCCGCGCCGGGCCCTGATCCTTGGAGCCTTCGCCCGCGATCATGTAGGTTGCGACCGTCCAGGGGCTCCCTGCAAAGCCAAGCATCGTGACTTCGGGACCGATCATCGCACGGGTGCGGCGAACCGTCTCGTACACCGGCTCGAACCGCTCGAACGCCGGGGTGAACGCATCGAGTCCGACCTCCAGCAGCGTCGGCGCCAGATGCGGGCCTTCCCCGGCGGCGAAGGTCAGTCCCTGCCCCATGGCGTGCGGTACGATCAGGATGTCGGAGAACAGGATCGCGCCATCAAATCCGAAGCGCCGGATCGGCTGCACAGTGATTTCGGCCGCAGCCTCGCTGTCGTATACCAGCTCAAGGAAGCCGCCCTTCTCGGCGCGAAGTTCGCGATATTCAGGGAGATAGCGCCCGGCTTGGCGCATCAGCCAGACGGGAGCAATGTCCTGACGGACACCTTTGAGCGTATCGAGAAGCGGACCGGGCATAGGATTCCTATAAACAAATCAAAACAAATTATAAAAGGACTGATGGAGTCTGTTGGCCCTGTGGATAGCGGGAATTACCGGGCCCTGCCGGATTGTCCCCTCTCATCTACTGCTCCCAAGCCCCCACCGAATCCGCATGGATTGGACGTCAAGCTGGCTTTATCCCCACTCTTCACAGACTGTCGACAAAACTTGTCCCGTGTGCGCAAATAGCCCGAGGAAAAGGCCGGGAGCGGGCATGAAAAATGCTCCCCAGCTTGTCCACTGCACCCTGCCGTGGTTTATGCGCCCATCTGTCCACAGGCACCCGTGATGAACCGACTCAACCTCCACCTTGTATCGGATTCGACCGGCGAGACGCTGGAAATGATCGCCAAGGCGGCACTGGCGCAGTTCGACAATCCGAGTGTGAACCGCCACTTCTGGCCGATGGTGCGGTCGTTGCAGCATCTCGACCGGATTGTGCCCGATCTCGCCGCCCATCCGGGACTGGTGCTCTACACGCTGGTGAACCCCGAGACCCGCAAGCGGCTCGAGGAGCATTGCCGCCATCTGGGCCTGCCTGCTGTCCCAGTGCTTGACCAAGTGACGGCGGCGCTGGAGGCGCAGCTCGGGCAGGAGGCGCATGGCCGCCCTGGCCGCCAGCACATGATGGACGAAAGCTACTTCAAGCGCGTCGATGCGATCCAGTACACCATCGCCCATGATGACGGTCTCGCGCATGAGGATTGGGAGGAGGCCGATATCCTGCTGGTGGGGGTGTCGCGCTCCTCGAAAACGCCGACCTCGATCTATCTGGCGAACCGCGGTTACAAGGTCGCCAACATCCCGCTGGTGGTCGAAAGCCCGCCCCCCAAGGCGCTGTTCGGCCTGCGCCATCCGCTGGTGGTGGGGCTGACGACATCCCCCGAACGGTTGGTGCAAATCCGCCGCAACCGCTTGTTATCTCTCAATGAAGCGACCGAGACTGCCTATGTCGACAATGACCGCGTCAAGGCCGAGCTGCAATATGCCCGGCGGATGTTCGGCGATAATGGCTGGCCGGTGATCGATGTCACCCGCCGCTCGATCGAAGAGACGGCAGCGGCGATCATCCGGCTGGCGCAGGAGCGCGAGCGCAAACCTGCGAGCGAAGGCGGGGTGGGCAAGCCGATATGAGCCAGCGTCTGATTCTCGCCAGCAAATCCGCTTCCCGCCGGGCGATGCTCGATGCGGCTGGTGTCACTTACGAGAGCATCCCCGCCGATATTGACGAACGCGCGGTCGAGGCGGGGTTGGCCGGTGCCGCGCCTGCCGAAGTCGCCGAAGCACTGGCAGTCGCCAAGGCGGCGGCTGTCGCGGCGCTCTATCCCAAGGCGCTGGTGCTCGGGTCGGACTCGCTGGTGGTCGCCGAAGGTCGCCGATTCGACAAGCCACGCTCGGCCGAGGAAGCGGCGGAGCATCTGCGGTTCTTCTCCGGCAAGGTGATGGAGCTGCACAGCGCGGCTGCTCTGGTCCGCGATGGGGGCTGCGAATGGAGCCATGCCAGCATCGCGCGCCTCCATGTCCGCGATCTGTCAGACGAATTTATCTCGCATTATCTGAAGCTTGAATGGCCCGCGATCGGCCACACAGTAGGAGCCTTCCGGATCGAGGGGCCCGGCGTGCAGCTGTTCGACGCGATCGAGGGCGATCAGTTCACCGTGCTGGGGATGCCGCTGCTCCCGTTGCTGGCGGCACTGCGCGAGGAAGGAGTGCTGATCGCATGAGCCGCGCCTACGCCGAGGTGATCGGTGATCCGATTGCGCAGTCCAAGTCCCCGGCAATCCACGGTTTCTGGCTTGCCAAGCTGGGTATCGCAGCGGACTACCGCGCCTGCCATGTTCGCCCCGAGGAGCTCGCCGATTACATCGCCCAGCGCCGTGCCGATCCGCTCTGGCGCGGGTGCAATGTCACGATGCCGCACAAGCAGGCCGTGATGCGGCTGCTGGACCGCATTGCGCCGCCCGCAGACGCCATCGGGGCGGTGAACACTGTGCTACGAACCGACAACCACCCCGCTATGACGGGCACCAACACCGACGCGAGCGGGTTTCTGGAGCCGCTCAAGGCTGATCTGGCAGAAACGCACTATTATCGCATGGCCCGGATTATGGGCACCGGCGGCGCCGCCCGCGCGATCATCACCGCGCTGGCGGACAAGGGCTTCACCCTGGTGGTGGCCGGGCGCGATCCGGGCAAGGCGCGGGCGCTGCTCAATGAACTGGCGCCCAAGGGCGAGCATCACGCCATCGCCCTGTCGCATTTCGCCGATCCGACCGACTTCGCCTTCGATGATCGCGAAGGGTGCCTTGATCTGGTGATCAATGCCTCGTCGCTGGGGATGCAGGGCCAGCCCCCGCTCCCCTTCGACTGGAGCCACGCCCCGCCTGGCAGCATCGCCTATGACATCGTCACCGCCCCGCTCGACACGCCGTTCCTGCAAGACGCGCGCGCCAAGGGACACCGCACCATTGACGGGCTGTCCATGCTGATCGGTCAGGCGGCGACCGCCTTCGCGCATTTCTTCGGCGCCCCCCCACCCCGCGAACATGACGCCGAATTGCGCGCGCTGCTGACCCGATGACCCGGCCCAAGATCATCGGCCTCACCGGCAGCATCGGCATGGGCAAATCGACCGTCGCGGCGATGTTCGCCGAGGCGGGGATCCCGGTGTTTGACGCCGATGCCGAGGTGCGCGCGATGCAGGGGCCCGGCGGCGAACTTGTTCCGGCGATCGAGGCCGCCTTCCCCGGATCAACCGGGCCGGACGGCGTGGACCGCGAACGGCTGGGCGCGCTGGTCTTCGCCGACAAGGCTGCGCTCGCGCGGCTGGAGGCCATCGTCCACCCTGCCGTCGCCGCCAAGCGCGCCGCTTTCCTTGAGCAGCACCACGCCAAGCCCGCGGTCGTGTTCGACATTCCGCTGCTGTTCGAACGCGGCGGGCACGAGGCGGTCGATACCATCGTCGTCGTCTCTGCACCTGAGGCTGTCCAGCGCGCCCGCGTGCTTGCCCGACCGGGCATGACGCCCGAGAAATTCGCGCACATCTTCGGCCTGCAACTCCACGACACCCACAAGCGCGACCGCGCGCATCATGTCATCGACACCGGCACCAGCCTCGATGACACCCGCGCGCAGGTCGCCGCGCTGATTGCCGCGCTCTGATTGCTGCAATTTGATTGCAAGCACCCCTTGCAAGTGCCCGAACATGGGAGGATAGTCCGCCCAATGCGCGAGATTATCTTCGACACCGAAACCACCGGACTCGATCCCAAGACAGGGGACCGCATGGTGGAAATCGGCTGCATCGAGATGATCGGCCGGGTCGAAACGGGCCGCACCTTTCACGCCTATTTCAACCCCGATCGCGGTATGCCGCCCGAGGCCGAGCGCGTGCACGGCCTCAGCGCCGCGTTCCTCGCCACCAAGCCGCGCTTTGCCGAAACGGCGGATGAATTGCTCGAATTTCTCGGCGATTCCGCGCTGGTCGCGCACAATGCCGGGTTCGATTTCGGCTTCCTCAACAACGAGCTGGAATTGCTGGGCCGCGCGCCGATCAGCCTGGACCGGATGGTCGATACCGTCGCCCTTGCGCGCAAGAAGCACCCCGGCGCCAAACTCAGTCTGGATGCACTGTGCACCCGTTACGGGATCGACCGGAGCCACCGGGTCAAGCACGGCGCGCTGCTCGATGCCGAATTGCTCGCGCAGGTCTATGTCGAACTCACCGGCGGGCGGCAGATCGGGCTTGGCCTCGCGCCGGCAGATTCTGACGCAGGCCTTGCGGCCCAACCCACCACCAACGCGCCTTGGCACCGGCCTTCGGCCGACAAGCCCCGGCGCGAACCTCGCCCTCATGTTGCCAGCCCGGAGGAGCTGGAACGTCACCGCGCCTTCATCGCCGGAATCGCCGAGGCGATCTGGACGCGGTGAAGGCTGAGCGCGACTCATCGCCTTACATTGGGCTCCTCAACCTGGACGGGAGGACTACACTTCATGGATATTCGGATTTCGGGCCACCAGATGGACACCGGCGCAGCCTTGCAGGAACATGCGGCTGACCGGCTCGGCGCAGTCGTCGACAAGTATTTCGACCGTGCGATCTCCAGCCACGTGACCTTCGGCAAAGCCCCTGCGGGCGCTTTCAGCTGCGACATCGTCACCCACGTCATGCAGGGCCTGATCCTGAAGGCACAGGGCTCGGCCTATGATGCGCATGTCGCCTTCGATGATGCGATGGCCAAGATCGAAAAGCAGCTGCGCCGCTACAAGCGCCGCTTGACCGACCGCCATGAACAGGCCGACCACGCGCGCGGCGAGGAAGAGGCCGCCTACACCATCTTCGCCGTCGAGGAAGACGAGGAAGAGGAAGTGGTGGCCGATGCCCCGCTGGTCATCGCTGAAACCCGCGTCGACATCCCCACCGCCAGCGTTGCGGACGCGGTGATGATGCTCGACCTCAGGAACACCGGCGCGCTGTTCTTCAAAAACGCTGGCACCGGACGGCATAATATGGTTTACCGGCGCGCCGATGGCTCTATCGGATGGGTGGAGCCGAAATAGGGCCTGAATCAGCGGTTGCCGTAAGGGCGAAAGCCGCATGTCAAAGGCCCAGGCGGCGGAAGCAGGAGGGGCTTCGCCCCGATCCGGCGGTGCCTTGAAAAGCATAGCCGGCCCGGATTTTCGCCACCCACGCGCGCTCGCAATCGGGATTTGCACAAGCATGGACGTCAACCTGGCTCTCTCACCGCAGGCGATTGCCTTCGCCCGGCTCGATACCAAGCCCAAGGTGCTGGCCCGAATGGCCCAGCTGCTCAGCTCGGCTTACGGGCTGGATGAAGGCGAGGTGCTGGAAAGTCTCGAAGCGCGCGAAGCCTTGGGCAGCACCGGGTTCGGGCGCGGCGTGGCGATCCCGCATTGCCGCTCGAAAGATATCCGCCGCCCGTCGCTGGCGGTGATCCGGCTCGACACGCCGATCGACTTTGCGGCGGCGGATGCGCGCCCGGTGTCGCTGGTGTGCGGGCTCGTCTCGCCCGAGAATGCCGGGGCGACGCATCTTCACGCGCTGGCCGCCATTTCGCGCCTGACGCGGGATGAGACCATGCTTCAGATGCTCGCCGATGCGCCTGACACCGATGCGGCCTATGCGCTGCTGACCAACCAGTTCTTGCGCACCGCGGCCTGATCCGCGCCGATTTTCCATGTCTGGCAGTGACGGATTTCCTTCGGCGAGTGGGGCCCAGCAGCACTACCGGGCGCTGGAGCGGCTCTATGCCTCGGCCCCGGTCAACGCCAAGTTTGCCAGCAGCCTGACCATCACGGGCGAGGGGCAGTCGCGGCTGCGTTTCACCGTCACGCCTGAGGATTACCACGCGGCCGGGGCGGCGCATGGGACGATCTATTTCAAGATGCTCGATGATGCGGCCTTCTATGCCGCCAATTCGCTGGTCACTGATCGCTTCCTGCTGACCACCAGCTTCAACCTGTTCTTTTCGAAGCCGGTGCGCGCCGGAACCGTCACCGCCGAAGGCCGCTGGGTCAGCGGCCGCCGCCGGGTGTTCGTCGCCGAAGCGCGGCTGGTGGATGAGGAAGGTGACGAGATCGGCCGCGGCACCGGCACCTTCATGCGCAGCCGCATCGCGCTGTCCAGCCTGCCGGGTTACGCCGCTGACGGCCCATCCGGGTTGTGATGTGAACGACAGGCTCCCCGCGCATCTCGAGGCCAGCGCGATCCTGCGCCTTGCCGAGTCGCAAGGCGGCTATGCCACGGTGCTCGCCAAAGGGGAGCGGGATGCGGGGACGATCCTCTTGGTAATGCTGTGTCGCGGGGAGGCGGCTGCGCTTTACGAAAGGATGCCGCAACGGGATGGTTCGCGCCTTTTTATTGCCACAAAGCACGAAAACGCTGATAACCCTCAGGAATTTTCCGAATATCTGGCCCGTAGGCGTGGTCAGGACCAGGATATGTGGCTTATCGAGGTGGACATCGCGGATCCCGAACGGTTCGTCGCAGGGTTGAACGATTCGCGTTGACGTAAACGGCAAGGTGGCTATCGGCCCCGCTCAATTCCTCGCGCAGGCTGGCAGGGCGGCAATTCGGTCGTAACCTACAGCACGCAGACGGGGAGCGGCCGGCAGGCTTCTTTGAACCCCCACATCCCGATTTCATCCGGATAAGGTTCCCGCCTGCGACTGTGCGCGCTCACCGCCCAATTTGTAGATTGAATGCGCCGCAAGACTGCCACGATTGTCGCGATTGCCGGGCTGGCTTTCGCAACCACGATGTTTCCGAGCGGCCGCGATGCCGCCGCTCTGGCCCAAGCCGCCACGGATCAGCCCACCCTCCCCGCTTTGGCCGAACAGGTCGAGCTGGTCCCTGAAGCGATCAGCTTCGTTTCCGAGCCGGTGGTGCAACCCCTCCCCGCCGAGACGCAATCCCCGACACTGACCGAAGCCGGATCGCTCACGGAGCTGGTCGGCATGGTCGATACCGATGCTCCGATGAACGAACAGCTGCGCTGCCTTGCGGGCGCGGTCTATTTCGAAGCCCGCGGTGAGCCGCTGGCGGGCCAGCTGGCCGTGGCGCAGGTGATCATCAACCGCACCGAAGATGGCCGCTTCCCGCGGTCCTATTGCGGCGTTGTCGCCCAACCGGGCCAATTCTCCTTCATGCGCGGAAGCCGGATGCCGGCCATCCGCACCGGGACCGCCGCCTGGGATCGCGCCGTCGCTGTCGCGCAAATCGCGCATCAGGGCCTGTGGGAATCGGAAGCGGGCAATGCCGTGTTCTTCCACGCCCGCTACGTCCGCCCGAGCTGGAGCCGCACCAAGACGCGGCTGGCTCAGATCGACACGCACATCTTTTATCGTTGATCCTCGCCGCGTTTCGCCCTGACGGGCGAGCGGCTGCGGGCGGGCGGTCGCCCTTGCGGCGCTGCGCGCCGAGGGCGTCCTTGAAGGTTGGTCAGGCTCTCAACCGCGCCCAAACAGGCGCATGGTCGCTGGCTTTCTCCCGGCCGCGATGGGCCTTGTCGACGCCGCAGGCTTCCAGCCGATCGGCGCATTCGGGTGACAGCAGGATGTGGTCGATGCGGAAGCCGTGGTCCCGCTGCCAGGCGCCTGCCTGATAGTCCCAATAGGTCCACACGCCCCCGCGCGGGTTGTGGGTCCGCAGCGCGTCCGTCCACCCATCCGTGAGGAAGCGCGCATAGGCGGCGCGCGATTCGGGCTGCATCAGCGCATCGTCCGCCATCGCCTTCACCGACCAGACATCGTCATCTTCCGGGATGACGTTGAAATCACCCAGCACCACGGCGGGGACTTCCTCGGCCCAGATGTCCGCCATGCGCGCGCGCAGCTTGTCCATCCACGCCAGCTTGTAGGTGAATTTCGGCCCCGGATGGGGGTTGCCGTTGGGCAAGTAGAGGCACGCGACCCGCACGCCGCTGACATCCGCTTCAAGATAGCGCGCCTGCTCGTCATCGCCCTCGTTCGGGCCGGGTATGCCGAGACCGCGCTGCACCTCGGTGAGGGTGTAGCCCGCGCGCGTGTCGACCAGAATGGCGACCCCGTTGAAGCTCTTCTGCCCATGCCAGATCGCCGAGTAACCCAGCGCCTCGATCTCGGCGGCGGGGAAGCCTTCGTCCTGCGACTTGATCTCCTGCAAGCAGGCAACCGCCGGGCGGGTTTCGTCCAGCCATTCGAGCAGGCGCGGCAGGCGGGCCTTGATACCGTTGATGTTGAAGGTGGCGATTTTCATGGGGCTTCCTCGCAATGACGAGGGGAGAGATCAACCTAAATCCCGAAGCTCGCCCCGCAACCGCAGCCAGCGGCGGCTTGCGGGTTCTCGACCTTGAACGCCGCACCGCCGAGCGATTCGACGAAATCGACCGTGCTGCCCGCGATCAGATCCAGGCTGACGGAATCGACCACCAGCTTCACGCCATCGGTTTCCGAGATGGAGTCGTCAGCCTCAGGCCCATCGGCCAAATCGAACTTGTATTGGAAGCCCGAACAGCCCCCGCCTTCCACAGCCAGCCGCAGGATCGCGGGGCGCGATTGCTTGCTGGCAATCAGCGCGACGCGCTTGGCGGCGGACGGGGTGAGGATCAGGGGCGCGGCGGTCATGGCTCTCATTTAGGGCGCGTGAGGGCGTTCCTCAAGCGGTCACACCGCCTGAATGTAATTGCGCAGCGCTTCGGCCTCGTGCTGCACTTCGTCCATCTTGTGCTTCACGAGGTCGCCGATCGAGATGAAGGCGATCAATTGCCCGTTCTCGACCACCGGAAAGTGGCGGAAGCGGCGGCGGGTCATCAGGCTCAAGGCCTCGTCCACCGTGGTCGCCGGTTCAACCGTGACCGCGGGCGAGGTCATGATCTGCTCGACCGGCAGATCGAGGCAATTGCCCCCGTGATCGGCGAGGCGGTAGATCACGTCACGTTCCGAGACGATGCCGACCACCCGCCCGTCGCGCAGCACGGGCAAGGCGCCGATGCGTTTGCTGGCAAGGATGCCGACGGCGTCGGACACCGGGGTGGTGACGTCACAGGCGATGATGTCGGATGGGCCGCGCTGGGCGATGATTCGAGCAATGGTCATAACGACTCCCTCTCTCTCAGACCGGGAAGGTGCCATGATCGCGGCCAAAAAGCGAATCCAGTCCAGCGCGCGTCTTGCACCGCACGTATCAGGCCTTGCAGCTTTCGCGCGTTGCCAAGCGGGCGGTGGCACGCCATGTCGGGGGCATGACGCGCAAATCCCCGCTCGACGATCCTGTGAACGCCGCCCACGCCTGGGCGCGCTATCGGCAGATCATGAAGGTTCTGCTGGCCGCAACCATCCTGACCGTCGCCATCGCGATGGGCCTGCTCTTTGCCTATAACGGCATGATTTCGGTGCACTTCTATATCGCCGTCGCGCTGGGGATCAGCCTCACCATGCTGCTGGGTGGCGGGTTGATGGGGCTGGTGTTCCTCAGCAACGGCACGGGGCACGACGAATCGGTCGATAACCAGCTTCCGGGCAAGGACGAGTTCTGGTCGCCGAAGGATGATTAGGAGGGCGGGTTGAGGCGATAGTCCTCGACTGGCACGCCGCCCACCAGATGTTCCTGAATGATCCGTTCGAGCACCTTGGGGCTGCACGAATGGTACCACACCCCATCCGGCCACACGACCGCGACCGGCCCTGCGCCACAGATTTGCAGGCAATCGGCCTTGGAGCGCTGCACGCCCCCGCCCGCGCCGCGCTTGCTTTCGTCGGTGCGTTGCGGGCCTACCAGCCCCAGCTCCTTCAGTCGTGACTTGAGGAAGCCCCACGCCTCCTCGCCTTCCTTGCGCGAACAGCACTTCTGCTTGTCCGATACCGAACACAGCATGATGTGGCGGGTGATCTGCGTTCCCTTGGCCGGATCGCCATAATGCTTGGCGAGCGCGGTTTGCGCCGAGAGCAGTTCCTGGCGGCTCACTTCGCGGCCTCAACCTTCAGCCAGCGGTCCAGCCACGCGAACACGGTGTTGTGCCATTGCAGCGAGTTCTTCGCGCCCAGCACCCAGTGATTCTCGTCCGGGAAGACCAGCAATTGCGACGGGATGCCGCGTTCCTGCAAGGCGGTGAAGCTCATCAGGCCCTGGCTGTAGGATACGCGGAAGTCCTTTTCGCCGGTGACGACCAGCATCGGGGTCTTCCACTTGGCCACGTGATTGGCCGGGTTCCACTTTTCGTAGGTCTCGCGCGCTTCGTCATAGGATCCGCCGAAGTCCCAGCGCGGGAACCACAATTCCTCGGTCGAATAATACATGCTGCGCATATCGAACAGGCCATCGTGCTGGACGATGCACTTGAAGCGATCGGGCCATTGGCCCGCAATCCAGTTGACCATATAACCGCCATAGCTGGCGCCCATCGCGCAGGCACGGTCCCCGTCGATCTGGGTATCGAGCTTGAGCGCGGCGTCGAGGCCCTTCTGCAAGTCCTCCAGCGGCCCGCCGCCCCAATCCTTGTTGATCGCGTCGGTGAAGGCCTGCCCGTATCCGGTGCTCCCATGGAAATCGATCGAGATGACCGCATAGCCCTGCGAGGCGGTGACGCGCGGGTTCCAGCGGTTCGACCAGCTGTCGTTGAAGCTGCCCTGCGGTCCGCCGTGGATGTAGAGCAGCGCCGGGATCGGCCCGGTCTGATCCGCAAGCCGCGTGATCTGGCCCCATACCGTGTCGCCATTGGCGCCTTTGAAGCTGAAGCGGCGGGTGACGATGCTGGCAAGGCCCCCCATCCGGGTGGTCGCCACATCCGTCAGCGGGCGGGCCTGACCCATGCCGTCCGACAGATAGAGCTCAGCCGGCTGCCCGAGCGAATCGCGGGTGAACAGCGCCCGGCCGCCGAGCAGCGGCACAAGATTGGCGATATGCGCCTCGTTCCCGGCCATCAGATTGAGCTCGGTGACCTTGCCGGTCTTGGGGTCGATGTTGAACGCCGGAGTATCGAGCACCTTTTGCGCGGTGGCGATCAGGTGCTTGCCATCCGCACTCCACGCGAGGCTCGCGAAGCTGAGGTCGGTGTCCTTGGTCAGATTGCGGCTCTCACCAGTGGAGAGATCGAGCAGCTGTACCGCGAGCTTGTCCGCCTCGTAGATCGGGCGCTCCATTGCCAGCCATGCGAGATAGCGGCCATCGGGCGAGACGACGGGAGTGGTATCGGTCGCCTTATTGCTGGCGGTCAGCAGCTTGGGGGCCGCACCTGACAGGTCAGAGGCGTAGATATCGAGATTGGTCGAAGTCGGCTCCTCCGCGTTGGAAAGGCGCGCGGTGAAGTAAAGCGCGCGGCCATCAGGGCTGAAGGCGATTTCCTCGGCTCCGCCAAACGGCATGGTGGGCGTGTCGGCGGTGATGCCGGTGGCGGGATCGGTGCCGTCGACCGGAACGCCCTCGCCCTGCGCGACGCCATTCTTCAGCGGGAAGGTGAAGATGCGGTTGGGGGTGCCGGGGGTGGCCCAGCGGTCCCAATGGCGCACGAAACCGTCCTTGGCGTCATACAGCCGTCCGGTGCCCGGGCCGGGGAGGTGCTGCGGCTTGGCATCGGCGCAGCCGAAGGTCGGGCAAGTCCGTGCGACTTCGCCCCACAGGGCGATGGCGGTGCCATTGGGGGCAAGCTTGAACCCGGCAATCGCGGCATGGGGCGCGTCCGCGACCATTTGCGGGGTGCCGACCGTGCCATCCTTCGCCAGCGTCACCCGCCACACGCGGCTGCGCTGCGGCGCGCCTGCTTCGGGATGCGCGCTGCTGAGGAAATAGAGCTGGCCGTCCGAACCGAAGGCGAGATCGCTGCCCTTGAGCGGGAGCGTCAGCGCGGTCGGCGCGGCGCCCGGTGTGCTCAGGTCGAGCAGATAGTGGGCGGGGCTGCGCGACAGGCTTTCGGGATCGGTGATGGTGACACTGTAAACCGCCAGCGTGCCTGCGGCATTGACCACCGGCGCACCCAGACGCGGCAGGGTGACCAGATCCTCGGCGCTCATCGGCGGCGCGGTGACGCCCGGGATGGTGGCGGCGTCCTGCGCGGCAAGCGGCGCGGCGATAAGGGCGGCGGCGATGACAGCGCCGAAAGCAGTAAGGTTACGCATGGCGGCGGGATTAGCCCGCCTTTGCCGATCCGGCTAGCCTTTGGGCACCAGTATCAGCGGCGCTTGCCGACGATCCGGGCGATTTCCGCCTGCACGAGGCTTTCAACCATCGTCGGCAGGTTGGCTTCGAGCCATTCCGCCAGCATCGGGCGCA
This sequence comes from Porphyrobacter sp. SLTP, assembly GCF_009905735.1. Lineage (GTDB taxonomy): Bacteria > Pseudomonadota > Alphaproteobacteria > Sphingomonadales > Sphingomonadaceae > Erythrobacter. The sequence continues at coordinate 129,850 of NZ_JAAALE010000008.1, read as the reverse complement.
GCAATTCGCGGGTCAGGCCTTCGAGCGAGGTTTCGCCCGAACGCACGATCTGCGGCCTTGCGCCGGGCTCTGCCAGCATCGCCAGCGCGGCGAGGTTTTCCTGCATCGCATCGCGCACGGTTTCGGCAATCAGCGGGGTTTCGTCCGCCTGATCGAGCGGGAGCGCCGAAGGCTCGGCCTGATATTCCATTTCGGACAGGTCGAGCACTTCGTCGGTCGCTTCACCGGCATCGCGCACCTGATGGGTGCGGGCGAGCGGGGCGGGCTCAGCCTCGGAATCTTCGGAGACCAGCATCCGCCGACGCCGGGCTTCCAGCGCACCGACGCGGTTATCGCGCGCAATCACTTTCTTGATCGATTCAAGGATTTCCTCGACCGATGCTTCGTTATCCTGCGCCATGTATCGCCCCGTCGTCATGCCGCCCAGTCCGTCCCGAATCGGGATCGCACTCACTCACCGGGCAGCAATTGCGGGCCGATTGTTGCGTTGGCGGGGGGAATGTCAACGGTTCTGGTCGATTTCGCTTCCGCCTTGGGGTCGCGGTCCCAGTCCCACATCTTGCTGCTGACCCGGTCGGCGTTGATCTGCGGATCGTAGAGCACGCCCGCATCAAGGTTGAGATCGCGCGCTTCGGCCCGGCCCATCAGTGCGAGCAGGTTGAAGCCCGCGACATAGGCATTGCGCCGCGCGGTCACCAATTGCGCGCGGGCGTTGACCAGTTCCTGTTCGGCGTTGAGCACGTCGAGAATCTGGCGGTTGCCGATCGAGTTTTCCGCGCGCACGCCTTCAAGGCTGAGTTCGGCGGCTTCAACAGCGGCCTGCGCGCTCTTGATGATGGCGCCCGCAGCCAGCCAGTTGGAATAGGTCGCGCGGGTTTCCGCAATGATCTGCCGCTCGGCCGCGATCACATCTTCCAGCGCGGCGGATTCGCGTGCGCCGGCTTGGCGCTTTTGCGCGGCGGGCAGGCCGCCCTGGAACAGCGGGATCGTCACCCGCACGCCGGCATTGGCGGTCTTTTCGCTCTGCGCGAAGTCGGCCGACACCGGGCCGCCCAGCGTGCCGAAGAAGTCGCTGTAATCGCCGTTGACGAACACGCTGACGGACGGCAGCCGTCCGCTGCCAGCCGCCTTGGTGTCGAACCCGGCGGCCTGTGCGCGCTGCTTGGCCGCATCGAGGTTGGGGTTGTTCTCCAGCGCCGCAACAATGGCATCGCCGACAGTGTCGGGCAGGCCGGGCAGCGGCGGCGGGGCTTCCAGCTCACCCGGTTCGTTGCCGACCAGCCGGATATAGGTTTCCCGCGCGGCGATCAGGTTGGCCTCGGCCCCTTGCAGATCGCCTTCTGCCACCGCGAGGCGCGAGCGTGACTGCGCGACATCGGTGATGGTCAGATCGCCGATCTGGAACCGGTCACTGGTCGCTTCCAGATTGGTGCGCAGCACGGCGACATTGTTGCGCGCCAGCGCCACCAGCGCCTCGGTCCGCAGCACGTCCATGTAGGAGGCGACGACCTGGCTGAAAATCGTGCTTTCGGTGTTGCGCAGATCGGCCTGTCCGGCCTCGACCCGCTCCTTGGCGGCAGCGATCCCGTTGCGCACCGCGCCGCCCGAATAGACCGGCACCAGCAGCTGGGCATTCACGCCCAGGTTACGTTCGGGCGCGGTGAAGGCGTTGGCCGATTGCTGGATGAACTCGATATGGGTCGCCGTGACCGCGACCGAGGGCAGGCCCTGCGCGCGGTTGATCGGCACGCCTTCGTCGATCGCCCGCTGCGTGGCGCGGGCGGATTCGAGCGTCGGGTTGGTGGTGTAAGCCGCCGCCAGCGCATCACGCAGGTTATCGGCCTGCGCGGGCGCTGCCACAGCGGCAAGCGCCAACAGGCTGGCCGAACCGGCCCAGATCAGCGAGGCGGGCTTGCGGTTCACGCGAAGGTCCAGGTCTTGGGCGCGTCGAAGGCGTGGAGCACCGGGATGCCGAGATCCTCGACCGGTTGCAGATTGACCTTGCCGGCGACCTTGCGACCCGTCGCCAGCCGCGTGACCTGCCGCAGCACGAGGCCGGTGACGATCCGGCCCTCATCGGTCAATTGCGCGGCGAGGCCATCGGGCAGTTGCTCGATCGCGCCATCGATCACGATCAGCGAATAGGCGCCGGTGCCACCTGCGTTCGCCGCCTCGGCTGCGGTGATCTGGTGAAGTTCGGCCACCAGCGGGCGCAGCAGCGCGGCGAGGTAATCGGTGCCGCCGCCGACCACGAGCACGCGGTCATCCGGCATCGGTGCGGCTTCGAGCAGCAGCTTGCCATAGAACAGGGGGGCGGCGAGGTGGCCTGCTTCACCCAGCATCACCGCACGGTCGATATAGGCCTGCGCAGCCTTGTCCGCGGGGAGGAAATCCTCACGCGGGACAGCGATCATGCGCGCCAGCACATATTCCTCGTTCACCCCGCTGGTGCGCAGCTGGCTGTCGATCATGGCGCGGCGCGCAAGATGAGTATCGGGCAAAGTCGTGGTCATGGTGTTCATCGTCTCTCGGGCTAACTGTATTAGTGACGCAATACAGTCCGTCAACCCTCTCCTTAAACGCGCGCGGCTCCGGTTCCAAGGCCTTTGGACCGCGTCGCAGCGACGCGTATGCTGGCGATTTCGGCCTTTGACCTTGCAGCGCGCTGGTGCTTAGGGGAGCGCCGAACCCTTCGGGATTGTATTCGACTTAATGAGGGATGGCTTCGATGAGTGACATGACGGCAGCTGGGCAGGACGTGCGGATCGAGACGGATTCGCTGGGCGAAGTGGCGGTTCCGGCGCATGTTCATTGGGGCGCGCAGACGCAGCGCTCGATCGTCAACTTCCCGATTGGCGGCGAAAAGATGCCGCCGGCGCTGGTGCGGGCGCTGGGAATCCAGAAGCTTGCGGCGGCCAAGGCCAACATGAAGCTCGGCGTGCTCGATGCCAAACTGGGCGAGGCGATTGTCGCTGCCGCGCGCGAAGTGATCGACGGCACCCTCGCCGACCAGTTCCCGCTGGTGGTGTGGCAGACCGGGAGCGGCACCCAATCGAACATGAACGCCAACGAGGTGATCGCCAGCCGCGCGAACGAGATGCTGACCGGCACAAAGGGTGGCAAGTCCCCGGTTCACCCCAATGATCACTGCAATATGGGCCAGTCGTCGAACGACACCTTCCCCACCGCGATGCACATTGCTGCGGCGAGCGAAGCGCTTGATCACCTGATTCCCGCATTGGAGAAGCTCCACGGCGCGCTCGACGCCAAGGCGCAGGAATTCGCCGACATCGTCAAGATCGGCCGCACCCACTTGCAGGATGCCACCCCGATGACGCTGGGGCAGGAGTTCTCGGGCTACGCCAAGCAGGTCGAATATGGCATCGCCCGCGTGCGTGCGGCGCTGCCGCGGGTGCTGGAACTGGCGCAGGGCGGCACGGCGGTCGGCACCGGGATCAACGCCAAAGTCGGGTTCGATGTCGCCTTCGCGGCCGAGGCTGCCGCCGAAACCGGCCACGCCTTCGTGACCGCGCCCAACAAGTTTGAAGCGCTCGCCGCGCATGATGCGATGGTGGAGATTTCGGGTGCCTTGAATGTGCTCGCCGTCAGCCTGATGAAGATCGCCAACGACATCCGCCTGCTCGGCTCCGGCCCGCGTTCGGGCCTCGGCGAACTCAGCCTCCCCGCCAACGAGCCGGGTTCGTCCATCATGCCGGGCAAGGTCAACCCGACCCAGTGCGAGGCGATGACGATGGTTGCCGCTCAGGTGATGGGCAATCACATGACCGTGACTGTCGCCGGATCGCACGGGCATCTCGAACTCAACGTGTTCAAGCCGGTGATCATCTACAACGTGCTGCAATCGATGAAGCTGCTGGGCGATGCCAGCCACGCCTTCACCGACAATTGCGTGGTCGGGATCGAGGCGAACATGGATCGCATCACCCAGCTGCTCAATGAAAGCCTGATGCTGGTGACGGCCCTGAACCCGCATATCGGGTACGACAACGCCGCCAAGATCGCCAAGAAGGCGCACGCCGAGGGCACCACGCTGAAGGCGGCGGCGCTGGCGCTGGGGCTGCTCACCGAAGAGCAATTTGCCCAATGGGTGGTGCCGGCGGACATGATCAAGCCGCGCGACTGACGGCGCGCTGGCGCGTCGCAAGTCGTTCGGCGTGTCTGAACAGCCGTTCATAATTCGACCAAGACCTGACCCCGCCCGACAATAAGCGCCACTGCCAGTGGCGCTGAGCGGGCGGGGGCGTTATCGCTGGCCGTCACAATGGCAACGAACCCGACCAGCGACGCCGCTCTTGATCCACCCGCCCCCACCGTGTCTTTCCGCACGGTGCTGTTTTCGATGGTGGTGCTATGGGCGACCTACTTCGCGCTCACCACAGTCCGCGCGCTGGTGATGGATTTCGGACTCCAGTTTGAACTCGGCTGGCGGCGGCTGCTGGTCACGGGCGTCGGCGTGCTGCTGACGCTGGTGCTGTGGCTGCTGCTGCGCCTGTTCGATAACCGGCCCTTGTGGCTCAAGATTTCGGGCGCGATTGTATTGGCGATGCCGGTGGCCCTGGCGATCGGGCAGGTCAATTACGTCGTCTTCAAGGACATGGAGTTCGCCCAGCGGCAGGCCTATGCCGAGCGGTACAACCTCAATCTGCGCCGCGACGAATCCGGCAATCTGCTGATCGACGTGCCGGTGCGCCGCGCCGATCCTGCTGCGGGCGGAACCGATGATCAGTCCGCCGATTCGCAGAGCGTGCTGATCGAGGAAGCGGAAACCTATGCGGATTTCTGGCGCAAGCTGCTCGACGTCGCGCTGGGGCGGTATTTCCTCCTCCTCGCCTGGGCTTCGACCTATTTTGCCTTGCTCGCCGGCGTCCAGGCGCGCGCGGCGCAGCAGCGTGAGAACAAGTTCCGCTCTGCCGCCAAGGCCGCTGAATTGCTGTCCTTGCGCTATCAGGTGAACCCGCATTTCCTGTTCAACACGCTGAATTCGCTGTCCGCGCTGGTGATGACCGGCAAGGCCGACCGGGCCGAGCGGATGATCCAGACGATCAGCCGCTTCTACCGCCACAGCCTCGCCACTGAACCGACCGCCGATGTTGCCCTGCGCGACGAATTCGATCTGCAAAAGCTCTACCTCGATATCGAGGCGGTGCGCTTCCCGACCCGGTTGGTGTGCGTGTTCGATCTCCCGCAGGAGCTTGAGGAAGCGCGGGTGCCGGGGATGATCCTGCAACCGCTGGTTGAAAACTCGGTCAAATACGCCGTCTCGCCGGTGTCGCGCCCGGTGACGATCACGCTCGCCGCGCGCGAGGAGTTTGACCGGCTGGTGATCACCGTCAGCGATGATGGCCCCGGCGTGCCGCAAGGGACACCGCACGGCTTCGGCATTGGCCTTGCCAATGTGCGTGACCGGCTGGAGGCCCGTTTCGGCCCCGACATCGGCTTTTCCTCCGCCCCCGTGCCGGGCGGCTACCGCACCGAAATCCGCATCCCCTTGACCAGAATGACAGCCCGCTATGCCTGAGACCGACACGGAAACCACTGCGCTGCGCACCCTGATCGTCGACGACGAACCCCTCGCGGTTGAGCGGGTGCAGGTCATCTGCGCCGAAATCCCTGCCGTCCGCGTGGTCGGCACTGCGAGCGACGGCGCCGCCGCGCTGCGCTTGGCCGAGAAGCTTGAACCTGATCTCGTGCTGCTCGACATGACCATGCCCGAATTGGACGGGCTTGGCGTTGCGCGCCATTTCGCCAATCAGCCGCAATCGCCGGTGGTGATCTTCGTCACCGCGCATGATCACTTCGCGGTCGAGGCGTTCGATCTGGAGGCGGTCGATTACGTGCTGAAGCCCGTCTCGGCTGACCGGCTGGAACGCGCGATCGAGCGTGCCGTCGCCCGCCGTGGCCAGCGCCGCCAGAAGGCGAGCCGCTATCTCGACGAATTGTGGGTGCCGCACCGGTCTGAGCTGCTGCGCATCGCAGTGAGCGAAGTCCACCAGATCGATGCCGAGCGGGACTATGTCCGCTTGCACGTGGGCGGGCCGGAAGCTGGGCGGTCCTACCTGCTGCTCCAGACCATCGCCGGGCTGGAAGAACGGCTCGATCCCGAACAGTTCATCCGCATCCACCGCTCCACCATCCTGCGCCGCGACCATATTCGCGGACTGCGTCACGATGGCCTAGGCGTGTGGTCGGCGGAACTGGTCAACGGCGAGGCGCTGCGCATCGGGCGCACTTACCTCGCGCGCGTCAAGGCGATGGCGGGTCGTTGATTCGCGGTCTGCGCTGACGCCCGCCCCACCAATAGTGCCGGAAAACAAAAAAACGGCCCGAACCCCAGGGACTGGAAGGGTTCGGGCCGTATCGACTGCGCCATCCAGCCTGCGGGGCGTCGGTTGGCGCAGGATTGCAGCTGCGGTTAGCCGCCGCGCTGCTGTTCCAAAATAAGCGCGGCGACCTGTTGCTTGGCATCGCTGCGCGCCTTGGCGAGGCAGGCGAGGGCGTCTCGGCTCATCACGCGCGAACCGGTGGTCAGGCTGGTGGTGCGGCACACCTGGCGCACGGCTTTCTCGACGCGCTTGTCGAGGGTCTTCTGACCGTTCGCCGTGCCGAGATCGATGTCTGTGGTTGTGACCCGGATGGTCGTCTTCTGCATCTCGGCGGCCATCGCCGGGCTGATCGCCGCGCCGGCAAGGCCAAGCGCCGCAAGGGCATGTGTGAGTGTTTTCGCAAGGGGTTTCATGTTTCATCTCCTCCATCTCGCAGGGGCCTGAGATCGGGCGGGGGTCCGATCCGGCGGGGGTGCCAAGCGCCCTGCTGAAACCCCTGATACGCCCCCTTCCTGCCGCCCGCATTCGGCCTTCGATCAACCCGTGTACCGCCGTCGACAGACGCGGCGGCCTGATGACCAATGGTGCTGATGGCGGGACAAATGGCGGTTCCCAATCGACCAGCGCAGCGCCATAGTGGCGGCATGGGTTCGGCCACCATCATCATCTTTCTGCTGGGAATCGGAAACTTCGCGATCAACCGCGCTGTGTTCAAAAGCGGTCACCCGCTGTTCGCGCGCCTGCCGCAGGTGAGCCAGACGCTGGGCAGCCGCGCCGCCCTGGTGAGCGAATTTGCCGTGCTGTTCTTCGCGCTGCTGCTCTCGGTTGAGGGATGGCCGGGCTATGCCTGGGCCTATGCCGCCTACACCTTTTTCAATGCCGGTGCCGCTTGGTTGATCCTGAGCGGGCGGGTATAGCGCCCAAGCCGGGGGCGCCGGAGCACAAACGACGATGGATACGCACACCCCCTGCTGGCTCGTGGTCAACCCTGCAAGCGGGAGCAATGACCAGACCTCCGCCGAAACGCTCACCGCCGCATTGACGGCGCGCGACTGGCCGGTCGAGCGGGTGGTGGCCTTTCCCGACGATCCCCTGCCCGATGCCGCCGCGCTGGATGCGGCAGGGATCGGGCATGTGGTGATCTACACCGGCGACGGCACGATGAACACGCTGATCAATCAGCTCTCCGGCTGGGGCGGCACGGTGCTGGTGCTGCCGGGCGGAACGATGAACCTGCTGCCACTGCGGCTGCACCGGACGACGGACCTCGACACGATCCTCGATATTGTGGCCGGCGGCGGTGCGCGCGCGCGGCGGCTGGATTGTGTGCGCTGCGAGGCTGGGCTGGCGCTGGCGGGGCTGCTGGTCGGCCCGGGCACCGCGTGGAGCCGCGTGCGCGAATCGATGCGCAGGCGCGATATCGCGGAGATGGCGAAGGAAACGGTCGAGGCGCTGCGCCACACCACCACCGGGGCAGGCGTCATGCTGGCCGACAGCCGCCTGTCGCGCGACGGCGGCTATCCGCTCATCGAACTGACCCCCGGCGAACACGGTGTGCAGATCGACGGATACTTCGCCGAGGCCCCGCTCGACTATGCCGGGCAGGCCTGGGCCCTGGTGCGCCGCCGGTTCCGCGAAGGGCCGCACGACCGGCTCGGGATCGCTGACAGCTTTACGCTCGTCAGCGCCGATGGCAGCCCGCTGGCCTGCCTGATCGACGGTGAGCCAAGCGAATGCCCCTCCGGTTCGCGATTCTCGGTTGAGCCATGCGGCGTGGATCTGCTGGCGACATCGCATGAGCTCTGACCGGCTGCGCCTGTTCCACCTGTCCGACATCCACTTCGGGCTGGAGGATCGCGACGCGCTGGCATGGGTGCGCGACGAGATCGCGGCCAAGCGCCCCGCTGCGGTGGTGATTACTGGCGATCACACGATGCGCGCGCGCCATCACGAATTCGCCGCTGCGACCCGCTGGATCACCGCGCTCGACGTTCCGGTGACGATCAGCATCGGCAATCACGACATGCCCTATTTCAACCTGATCGAGCGCTTTTTCGATCCCTACAAACGGTTCGAGGGGATGAAGACGCTGGTCGAACGCGAGATCGACCTGCCGGGGCTGGCGATCGTGCCGCTCAAGACCGTGCGGCGCTGGCAGCCGCGCATGAACTGGTCGAAGGGCTGGGTGACGGCCCCGGCGCTGGCCGATTGCCTTGATGCGCTCGACCGGCTGCCTGCCGGAACGCGGGCGCTGGTGGCGGTGCACCACCCGCTGCGCGAGGCCGGAACGCATGGCACGGCGCTGACCCGCGGGGGCGAGAATGCCTTGCGTGAACTCGCGCGGCGCGATGTGCTCGGCGTGCTGTCGGGCCATGTCCATGACGCCTTCGACATCGCCGAGCCGACCAGCGAAGGCGCCGTCCGCATGATTGGCGCGGGCACCCTGTCGCATCGCACCCGCTCAACCCCGCCCAGTTTCAACGAATTGACGTGGGATGGCGTGCGGCTGGAGGTGGCGGTGCGCAATCTCGAAGGTGTTCCGACGCCCGACATGCTGATCGCGGATGTCCCCGAGGATGCCACCCCGCCGCGCACACCGGGCGAGCCGGTCGCTCCGGTCGATCGTGTCCCCCCGGTCGATCCGCCGGTGCATTGATCTGCGCGCATCGGTAATATTTCGGGGCTGCGCCTTAACCTTTTCCCTAGGATTGGCCTTAAGGTTTTGTTGGTCAAATCGCGGATGCAGGCTGGGATGGCATGCACGCGCTGGCCCTTTCCTGCCTGCCCTGTTCAACCGACGGCCGCCTGGGGCAAGTCTCCCCCCCTGCGGCTGGTGCGACGAAGGGAATGGCGATGGATTTGATCAAGGCGATGACCTTTGGCGCGATCCTGTCAGCGACGGTCGCTCTGGTGGTCGGCTCGCAGGGATCGAGCGCCGGTCCGCTGGCGATTCATGCGGTGCATCTCGCGGATGCCAAAATCTACTGGTCGTGGCCGATCTTCCTGTCGGCGAGCGGGCTGTCCTTCGGGATCATGCTGCTGCAACGCTGAGCCCCCGAGTCTCCCGGGCGGCAAAAGAAAAGGGCGGCTCCCTTCCGGGGCCGCCCTTTTTTGTATCCCTTGCGGGAAAAGCTTAGCGCTTCGAGAACTGGAAGCTGCGGCGGGCCTTGGCCTTGCCGTACTTCTTGCGCTCGACCACGCGGCTGTCGCGGGTGAGGAAGCCTTCAGCCTTCACCGCGCTGCGCAGTTCCGGCTCGTACTTGCTGAGCGCCTGAGCGATGCCGTGCTTCACAGCGCCGGCCTGACCCGACAACCCGCCGCCGCGCACGGTGCAGATCACATCGTACTGGCCGCTGCGGTCGGTGATGGTGAAGGGCTGGTTGATCACCAGACGCAGAGTCGGGCGCGCGAAGTAGGTTTCCTGATCGCGGCCGTTGATGGTGATCTTGCCGGTGCCCGGCTTGACCCACACGCGGGCAACCGCATCCTTGCGGCGACCGGTGGCGTAGGAACGGCCCTGCGCGTCGATTTCACGGTCACGCAGCGGTGCGGCCACGCGAGCGATTTCGGCAGCGTCACCCTGCGGAACGCCAGCGGCGATATCCTTGAGGTCGGCGAGATCCGAGACGGTGGTGGTTTCGTCGGACATTATGCGGCCACCTTGTTCTTGCGGTTCATGGAAGCGACGTCGAGCACCTGCGGCTTCTGGCCATCATGCGGGTGTTCGGTGCCGACATAGAGGTGCAGCGCACGCATCTGATCACGGCCGAGCGGGCCGCGCGGGATCATCCGCTCGATCGCCTTTTCAAGCACGCGCTCGGGGAAACGACCGCCCAGCACCTTGGCCGGGGTGGTTTCCTTGATGCCGCCGGGGTGACCGGTGTGCTTGTAATAGATCTTGTTGCCCATCTTGTTGCCGGTGAACTTCACCTTCTCAACATTGATGATGATCACGTGATCGCCGCAATCGACGTGCGGGGTGTAGGTCGGCTTGGTCTTGCCGCGCAGGATGTTGGCGACGATCGCGGCGAGGCGACCGACGACGAGACCGTCGGCGTCGATGATGTGCCAGTTCTTTTCGACCTCGGCCGGTTTGATCGACCGGGTCTGCTTGCTGAGCGCCTTCATGGCATGTGTCCTTGGTTCGAAACTGTTCTGCCGGCAAATGTCCGGGAGAATCGCCCCCACGCGGCACACGGCCGAGCGGAGAAGTGGGGCGCAAATGTCGCCGACCCCCGTGAAAGTCAAGCAAAAGCGCCATTTCGCGATGCGGTAAAATAATACCGTTAGCTGGAAATGGCTCCGGCCAGCCATGCCAGCGTTGCCGGATGGGCCTCATCGACATGCCAACCGAGAATGGCGGGCGTATCGTAGGGATGCAGTTCGCCGACCCGCTCGACCACGTCATCCAGACGGTCGGCGACGGTTTTGAACAGCACCGCGGTCTCGGTGCCCGAAGCACGGGCGCCCTCCCACACGAAGCGGGATTCGATGGTGCCGAGGATATTGGCGCAGGCGATAAGCCCTTCATCGAGCAGCGTGTCGGCAGCGGCGCGGGCGCTTTCAACATCGGGGAAGGGGCACCACACCAGCGCGGCGGCCATCAGGCGGTAGCTCCGCCTTGCCGTGCGACTCCGTTGCTGTGCATCGCCCAGACCGTCGCGGCGACCGTCAGCGCGCCGACCAGTTGGTGCGCGGCGGCGATCCACAGGGAGACGCCGCTCATCACGGTCGCAATCCCCAGCAGCACCATCGTCCCGAAGGCGCTGTGCACCGCGATGCTCGCGAACCGATCCGTTGTGCGCACCGCCCGTCCCAGCCACACCAGCGCCGCGACGGCCACCCACGCCCACCAGCGGTGCAGGAAATGGAGCAGGAAGGGATCATGCGTCAGCGTCCACAGCGCGCCCTGCGACCAGTCCACCTCGGGCAGCAGCCGCCCGTTCATCAGCGGCCAATCATTGGCGGCGAGTCCGGCATTGAGCCCCGCCACCCACGCACCGAGCAGCAGCTGGACGAACAACACGCCCGCCACCAGCGCCGCGCCCGCCGTCAGCGGCGCCGGGCGGGCGGCAGGATCGCGGGCGAGCAGCCGCAAATCGCGTGACGTCCACACCAGACCCGCGAGCAGGAACAGCGCCGTCAGCAGATGGGCGGACAGGCGGAAATGGCTCACATCGGTCAGGTCGGTATTCCCGACGCCCGACGACACCATGTACCATCCCAGTGCCCCTTGCCCGAGGATCAGCGTGAACATCGCCGCCAGCCGCCAGCCGTATCCCGCCGGAATCGCTCGCCGCGCCGCAAACACGATCAGCGGCAACAGATAGGCGAGCCCGATGACCCGCCCGAGGATGCGGTGGAACCACTCCCAGAAGAAGATGAACTTGAACGCGGCGAGATCCATCCCCGCCGGGCCGCTTTCCATCCGGAATTCGGCGGTGAGCCGGTACTTGGCGAATTCGGCCTGCCACGCGGCCTCGTTCAAGGGAGGGAGGATGCCGCTGACCACGTTCCATTCGGTGATCGAAAGGCCGCTCTCCGTCAGCCGGGTAATCCCGCCGACAACCACGATGCCCACCACCAGCAGCGCCACCAGCTCCAGCCAGCGCGCAATCGCCAGAGGCCGGGCGCGGGTGTGCGGGGCGGGTTTGAACAGGTTCGACACGGAGGCGGAAGTGGCCATGGTGGCTCGCTCTTTGTGCCGCGCGCCGTGCCAGTGCAAGTCTGTTCGGCGCAAATGCAAATGCTTCGCGCGCAAGTCCGCCTTGCACAATGTAACAACATTACATATGTGCGGCTGAGATCATGCCCCAAAATGCGCTCCCCCCTGCGAGTCGGACCTCGCTCCGTCGCCGACTCGATCAGCTCGGGATCGGATTGGCCGGCCTGTGCGCGATCCATTGTCTCGCGACCCTGTTCCTGGTCTCGGCTCTGGGCCTGGGCGGGCATTTCCTGCTGGAAGAGAACATCCACCGTATCGGCCTCGCCGTTGCGGTGGCGGTGGCGACCGCGGCGATCGGCTGGGGCCTGCTGCGCCACGGGCGGATGCTGCCGTTCCTCGTCGCGGTGGTCGGTCTGGTGCTGATGGCAGCTGCGCTGGTCGTGCCGCATGGAACCAACGAATTCCTGCTGACGCTGCTGGGTGTGGCGCTGGTTTCGGCCGGCCATGTGCTGAACCTGCGCGCCGCGCGCTGACGCGCTTATCCAAACGCAGCCTCTCAAAACACTTGGGTTGCAGCCTCGGCCTGAGCGCCTATGTCCCGTGCCATGACGAAGAGCCTTATCCTGAACGGCGCGCCGCACCGTTCCGCCGCCGCCACCATCGCCGATCTGGTCCGCGAACTCGACCTCGCACCCGAGAAGGTCGCCGTGGAACGCAACGGCGAAATCGTCCCGCGTTCGACGCTGGGTGACGCGCCGCTGGCGGATGGCGACAGGCTGGAAATCGTGCACTTTGTCGGCGGCGGCGATCACGTCGCGGATAGCTGGACCGTGGCGGGCCGAACCTTCACCTCGCGGCTTATCGTCGGCACAGGCAAGTACAAGAGCTTCGAGCAGAACGCCGCGGCCGTTGCCGCTTCGGGCGCGGAGATCGTCACCGTGGCGGTGCGGCGCGTGAATGTCAGCGATCCCAAGGCGCCGATGCTGACCGACTTCATTGACCCCAAAAAGATCACCTACCTCCCCAACACCGCCGGGTGCTTCACCGGCGAGGATGCGGTGCGCACCCTGCGCTTGGCGCGCGAGGCGGGGGGCTGGGACTTGGTCAAGCTGGAGGTACTGGGCGAGGCACGCACGCTCTACCCCGATATGCGCGAGACGCTGAAGGCGACCGAGGTGCTGGCCAAGGAGGGCTTCCTGCCGATGGTCTATTGCGCCGACGATCCGATTGCGGCGAAGCAGCTTGAGGATGCGGGCGCGGTCGCGATCATGCCGCTGGGCGCGCCGATCGGCTCGGGCCTCGGCATCCAGAACCGGGTGATGATCCGGTTGATCGTTGAGGGCGCGAAGGTGCCGGTGCTGGTCGACGCGGGCGTTGGCACGGCGTCGGATGCAGCGGTGGGCATGGAGCTGGGCTGTGACGGTATCCTGATGAACACCGCCATCGCCGAGGCGAAAGACCCGATCCGCATGGCCCGCGCGATGAAGCTGGCGGTCGAGGCCGGACGCGAGGCTTACCTTGCAGGCCGCATGGCGCGGCGGATGTATGCTGATCCGTCCTCGCCGCTCGCGGGTTTGATCTGAGGGTTTCACACAAAGACACAAAGGCACAAAGAGGTTGGCACCTGCGGCGAAGCCGAGCCTCGTTTTCAAGGTGGGCTTGAAGAGACAGGCCCTCACGGGCCGCATGCGCTGCCCTCTTTGTGTCTTTGTGCCTTTCTGTGACCCCATTTCTACCTAACCTTAAATTAACCATGGCGTGCGACGTTCTCCCTGTCTGAAGGAGACATGCGCCATGATGATGCCGATTGCCGAAATGCGGGAATTCGCCGGGTTCGCACCCGCAGAACAGCGTTACATCAAGCGCAGCCTCGATATCGGCCTCGCCCGCACCGATGCGTTCCGCCGCTGGGGCCGCAGCGAGAGCGAGAACACTGCGATCCGCCGCCAATATGTCGCCTATCAGGATCTGAAGACTCTGCGCGCGCTGATCCCGCACGAAGGCACCCCGCAGGAGGTCGAGCGCTTCCTCGGCAAGCTGGTGCGGGTGGCCGCTTTCGATCTCGAACAGGAGCGGCTGGGGTGTTTTTCGGCCTTCCGCTTCCTGTATGAGCGCCTGCTCGGTGCCCGCGCGCGGCCCTATCTGCCCGCCGCCTTCTGCGCGGCCGCCGCCCTGCCCTCGATCCGCCCCGAACGCCGCAAATTGTTGCTGCAAAGCTTGAGCGAGGCCGCCGCCACCGCGCCCGGCTGGTCGGAACGCGAGCCGGGCTTCCTCCCCGAATATGTGGACGACTTCGAAGCGGCGTGATCCGGAGCATCGCGCAGAAAAGTGGGAACCGGTTTTCTGCAAACAGCGATGCGACCACAAAGACGTGTTAAGAGGCGGCGGATGACGTCGCCCTATCACCCCCCGGTCAAACGCTCGCTGAGTATCGCGGGTCACCAGACCTCGATCAGCCTTGAACCGCTGTTCTGGGATATGCTGAAAGGCGCCGCCATGCGCGAGGGGCTGGCGATTGCTGCCTTGGTCGCCCGCATCGATGCCGAACGGATCAAGTCACCGACGCCCCCGGGACTGGCGAGCGCGATCAGGGTCTGGTTGGTGGTGAACGGCTGACTTAGTCATTGCGAGGCCGAAGGCCGCGGCAATCCAAAGACCGACCGACTACTGCAAGCTCAGTCGATGGATTGCTTCGCTTCGCTCGCAATGACGAGGGAGCGCCGGATCAATCATCCACCCGTTCGATATCCGCGCCGACCAGCTGGAGCTTCTCCTCCAGCCGCTCATACCCACGGTCGAGGTGATACAGCCGCCGCACCGTCGTCTCGCCCTCGGCCGCGAGGGCGGCGATGACGAGACTCATCGACGCGCGCAGGTCGGTCGCCATGACCTCGGCGCCGGTCAACCGGTCCACGCCCTTGACGATCGCGGTGCGGCCCTCGGTGGTGATGTCTGCGCCCATGCGCGCGAGTTCCGGCACGTGCATGAAGCGGTTTTCGAAGATCGTTTCTTTCAGCACACTCGCGCCTTCGGCCTTGCACAATAGCGCCATCAGCTGCGCCTGCATGTCGGTGGCAAGGCCCGGATAGGGCGCGGTGGTGAGGTTGGTGGCTTTCAGCGCGCCGTTTGCCCCCACGGTGATGCTCTTGGCGTCCCACGTCACATCGCAGCCGATGGCCTGCAACGCGTGGATCGTCGCCATCATGTCGTCAGCCTTGGCGCCGTCCAGGCGCACTTCGCCGCCGGTGATCGCGGCCGCGCAGGCGTAGGAGCCGGCTTCGATCCGGTCCGGCATGACGCGGTAGGTCGCCCCGTGCAGGCGCTTCACGCCGTGAATGGTGAGGTTGGAGGTGCCGATCCCCTCGATCTCCGCCCCCATCGCAACGAGCATGTTGCAAAGGTCGACAATCTCCGGCTCGCGCGCGGCGTTGAACAGGCGGCTGGTGCCGTTCGCCAGCACAGCGGCCATGAGCGCATTCTCGGTCGCGCCGACGCTGACCACCGGGAAATCGAAGTCCCCGCCCGGCATTCCGCCATCGGGCTGGATCGCGCGGACATAGCCCGCTGCCAGCTCGATCTTGGCCCCGAAGGCTTCCAATGCCTTCAAGTGCAGGTCAATCGGGCGGTTGCCGATCGCGCAGCCGCCGGGCATCGACACGGTCGCTTCGCCGCTGCGGGCCAGCATCGGGCCGAGCACGAGGATCGAGGCGCGCATCTTGCGCACCAGATCATAGGGCGCGACGTTCGAGGTGATGCGGGTTGCCTCAAGGCTCATCACCCGGCCGAAATCCTCCGGGCGCGTGCCCTGGATCACGGTGGTGACGCCAAACTGGTTCATCAGGTGCTGGAACCCGTCGATATCCGCCAGCCGCGGCAGGTTGCGCAGCGTCAAGGGTTCCTCGGTCAGCAGCGCGCAGGGAATGAGCGTCAGTGCCGCATTCTTCGCGCCGGAGATCGGGATGGTGCCGGAAAGGCGGTTGCCGCCACGAATGATGAGTTTGTCCATGATTCCGCCTTAGCGAAAAGTGCCTTTCGTGCAACTCGCCGGGTCCGGTTTCCGATCAATCATTGACCTCGGTTATGGCGCAAGGCACGGGTCGCGGGACATCAGGCAACCAGAAGCAAGCAACGAGGGCAGTTCATGTCTCCCAAGCCGATCCGGAAAGCCGTTTTCCCCGTTGCCGGTCTTGGCACCCGCTTCCTGCCCGCGACCAAGGTGGTGCCCAAGGAGCTGCTCCCTGTCGTTGACCGTCCGCTGATCCAGTATGCGGTGGACGAAGCGCGCGAGGCGGGGATCGAACAGATGATCTTCGTCACCGGGCGCGGGAAGACCGGGATTGTCGAGCATTTCGACATCGCCTTTGAACTCGAACAGACCATGGCGGAGCGGGGCAAGGACCTGTCGGTGCTCGATTGCACCCGCGCCACGCCGGGCGACATCATCGCGGTGCGCCAGCAGGTGCCGCTGGGCCTTGGCCACGCGATCTGGTGCGCCCGGGCGATTGTCGGAGACGAGCCGTTTGCGATCTTCCTCCCTGATGAGTTGATGGTCGCCCGCGAAGGGGGCACCGGCTGCATGAAGCAGATGGTCGAGGCCTATAGCGAGGTCGGCGGCAACCTCATCAGCGTGCTCGAAGTGCCGATGGCGCAGGTCTCGTCCTACGGCGTGATCGACCCCGGCGCTTCGCAGGGCGCGTTGACCGAGGTGCGGGGGCTGGTGGAGAAGCCGGCGCAGGCCGACGCGCCGTCCAACAAGATCGTCTCGGGCCGCTACATCCTCCAGCCCGAAGTGATGCGGGTGCTGGAGAATCAGGGCAAGGGCGCGGGCGGTGAGATCCAGCTGACCGACGCGATGGCCAAGATGATCGGCCAGCAGCCGTTCCACGCGGTGACCTTCGACGGCGCGCGCTACGACTGCGGCAGCAAGGTCGGCTTTGTCGAGGCGACGCTGGCCATCGCGCTCGCCCGCCCTGACATGGGCGCCGAGGTGCGGGCGATTGCGCTGGACTTGCTGAAGTAGCGGCTCAGGCCGCCGTTACCCGCAGCGGCAGAGTTTTCAGCCCGCCGACAAAGGTGCTGCTGGCGCGCTTGGCCTCGCCTGCCGGTTCCACGCTGGCGACCCGGTCGAGGATCGCTTCGAACAGGATCTTCATCTCCAGCCGTGCCAGATGCAGGCCAAGGCACTGGTGCGCCCCCGCGCCAAATGCGAGGTGGCGGTTGGGCGAGCGTGCGGCGTCAAACCGGCGCGGGTCGGGGAACTGCGCGGGGTCGTGATTGGCGGCGACGTAGTTGATCATCAGCCAGTCACCCTTCTTCACCTGCTGCCCGCCCAGCGCGCAATCCTCGGCTGCCGTGCGCATGAAGTGCTGCACCGGGCTGGTCCAGCGGATCGCTTCCTCGACGATGCCGGGCAGGAGCGAGCGGTCCGCCTTGACCCGCGCCCATTGCTCGGGGTCATTCGCCAAGGCCTGCATCGCGCCCGCCGTGCTGGCGCTGGTGGTGTCATGCCCGGCGGTGGCGACGATGATGTAGTAGCCCGCCATGTCGCGCGGGGGGAGCGGCTGGCCATCGACCAGCGCATTGGCGATGACGCTGGCGACGTCCTCGGTCGGGTGCTTGCGGCGATCCTCGGCGATTCCGGCGAAGTAATCCTCGAAAGTCTTCACCGCCCCGGCAACGATCTGCACCACCTGTTCGGGCGTCATCTGATCCATGCCGCTGCCCGACAGGTCCTTGTCCTGCCCGCCGAACAATTGCTGGGTGAGCATCTGCATTCGGAACTCGTCCTCCGGGGGGACGCCGAGGATTTGCATGACGACGCGCAAGGGATAGGGGCCGGAGACTTCCTTGACGAAGTCCACCTCGCCCGAGGCCCCCTGTTCCAGCATCCGGTCGACCGTGCGGGCCGCCAGCGCGCGCAGTTCATCCTCGAGCCGTGCGAGGTTCCGCGGCATGAACCATTCCTGCGTCAGCTTGCGATACTTGGGGTGGATCGGCGCGTCGAACACCACCAGCGAATCGACCAGCATGTTCGATCCGGTCGCCGCGCGGCTGAATTCGATCGCCTGATTGAAGCTGAACACCACCGGGCGCGGGTTGTTGAGGAAGGCAGCGTTGTCCTTCGAAATCCGCATCACATCGTCATAGCTGGTGACGAGCCAGAACGGGTCGAACAGCCCCGGCGTGTCGGGCTGCACCTTGGCGACGGGCGTGGTGGCGCGGATATGATCGAAGGTGTCGAGCAGCCCGTCCCATTCGGCATAGGCGTGCGGATCGATGACCTTGCGGGCGACGTCGCCCGAAAGCACCGCCTCCCCGCTCACGCTGCGTCGGCCTTTGCCTTGGCAGCGTATTCATCCCGCAGCTCGCGCTTGTAGAGCTTGCCATTGGCTTCGCGCGGGAGTTCGGGGCGGAAGTCGAACAGCTTGGGCATCTTGATCTTGGAGAGGCTGGCGCTGAGGAAGTCGCGCAGCTCCGCCTCCAGCCCCGGCCCGGCCTGCGCCATGTCCTTGGGCTGCACCACCGCCACCACCTTCTCGCCCAGATCAGGGCAAGGCGCGCCGATCACGGCGGCGTCCATCACCTTGGGGTGGGTGACGAGCAGGTTCTCGATCTCCTGCGGGTAGATGTTCACCCCGCCGGAGATGATCATGTGGCTCTTGCGGTCGGTGAGGAACAGGAAGCCGTCGCTGTCGAGATGGCCGATATCGCCAAGCGTCATCCACCCGCTGGGGTGCATCGCTTCGGCGGTCTTGGCGGGATCGTTGTGATAGGTGGGGAGATTGACGTTCTCGAAGAAGATGAGGCCATCCTGCCCGGCGGGAAGCTCCTCGCCCTCCGGCCCGCAGACATGGACCTTGCCATGCACCGCAATACCGACCGTGCCGGGCTTGGCGAGCCAGTGTTCGGACTTCACCAGCGTCATCCCGATCATTTCGGAGCCGGCGTAGTATTCGTTCACGATCGGCCCCCACCATTCGATCATCTCGCGCTTGATCGGCACGGGGCAGGGCGCGGCGGCGTGGAGCGCGCGCTTGTGGCTCGAAAGGTCGTAACGGGTGCGCACCGCCGGATCGAGCTTGAGGAAGCGCACGAAATGGGTCGGCACCCACTGGCTGTCGGTTACCTTGTAGCGCTCGATCGCCTTCAAGGCTTCCTCGGGATCGAACTTCTCCATCATCACCACCGTCCCGCCAAGCCGGTGGACGATCGAGCACCAGCCGATGGGGGCCGCGTGGTAGAGCGGGGCGGGGGAGAGATAGACCATCGTGCCGTCCGCCGGCATCCCCGCGCCCATCGTGGCGAGGCCGAGCAGCGGGACGGGCGCCTGCGGATCGGGATCTTCGGGCGGGGCGGGGCGGATGCCCTTGGGGCGGCCGGTGGTGCCCGAGGAATAGAGCATCACCATCCCGGCGCGCTGATCGGGGATCGGAGTGGTCGGCTGGGCGGCAAGCGCGGCGGCGAAATCTTCCGCGTCGCCGGAATCCATCATCAGCACCTCAAGGCCGGGACACTCCTTGCGGATATCGCCGAGGATCTCGGTGAAATAGCCGCTGGTGATCAGCAGCGTGGCCTGCGCATCGCGGATGATATAGGCAGCCTCGGGCGCGGTCAGGCGCGACGAGATCGGCACCAGCATCGTGCCCGCGCGCTGCGAGCCCCAGATCAGGGTGAAATACTCGATCCGGTTTTCCAGCAGCACCGCAAAGGCATCGCCCTGATTGATGCCCCGGGCGCGCAGCAAGTGGGCAAAGCGGTTCGATTCCGCTTCCATTGCGCCATAGGTGATCTGCTTGCCTGATCCGGTCATGATGACAGCGGGATGATCAGGGCGGGTCGCGGCGTGCGCGATCGGATGCATCGACATGGTTTCTCTCTCCCTTGCCATTTGCATGGCTTGGAGAGGAAATTACGCGAGGCGCGCGGCCCCGCAAGCAAAAACGGTATGGAAAATGCTACTTATCGTGCGGGGAGTGAGGCGCGAAGCTGGCGATCACGAGGGCACAAAAAAAGGCGGCGGGTAAACCCGCCGCCAATGATCGGACACCCTCTCCAATGTCCGGCCCACTTACAGCGGGCAATCTCGTGAAGCCTACTCGCCGGAGCCTATCGTGAGGGTCGCTTATTCGCCACCCTGGCCGGTCAGACGAGCATCGCGGGCGTAAGCCAGCTGTGCTTCGCTCTCTACCATATACGGAATCGGATTGACTGCAAGCCCGTCAACGCGGACTTCGTAATGCAGGTGCGGGCCGGTCGAACGGCCGGTCGAACCGACGTAGCCGATGAGGTCGCCCTTCTTCACATTGTCGCCCGCAGCCACTGCCAGACGCGAGAGGTGGGCGTAGCGCGTTTCCATCGAAGCACCGTGATTGATGCTGATGTAAAGGCCATAGCTCGAATACCAGTCGGCGCGGCCGATCACGCCGTCAGCGGTGGCATAGACCGGGGTGCCGGTCGGCGCAGCGAGATCGATCCCGGCGTGGGCGCGGCGCCCGCCGAGCACCGGGTGCGTGCGCATTCCGAAGCCGCTGGTCAGCGATGCGCCTTCAAGCGGCATGCGCGACGGCACCGAAACGGCGCGCTGCGGGATCGGGGAAGAATAGGCGGTCACCTCGGCGCCGGATCCGAGCGTGGGGCTGGTACGCTCCATCGCGGTCCAGCTGGAAAAAAGCGACTTGAAGCGGGCATCGCCCGTGTCGACCACTTCGGGCTGACCTTCGCGGAGCGGCTGGGTCACGTCGGCGCTGGTGGCAGTGGTGGCGGAATTGGCGGTGTTGGCGAATGCCGGAGCGGCAGCGGAGACCAGAATGGCTGAAGCAGCTGACACAGCAAGCTTCAGCATGTGGCGCACGGCAAATTTCATACTGACCCGAATCCCGATAGCAGCTTTCGCCGTTGAATGCCCCAGCACGTCTGTTGCGCGCCTTTCTTGAAGCGTTGTTATCCGGGTGAGTCGTTAATGCGCAATCTCTGCATAGAAACCACGCGACAAACCGGCTGCAAGACGCGCTGAGTCGTTGAACGGTGGCTTAACGTGACCTTTGAAGTGCCGCTTTACGAGGCTCTGCCAAAGGGATTCGGGCTCAGACTGCGTCAGTTCCGCGCATCGCAAAAAGTGCTTGGTGCCTGCCGCGACATGGCGAATTTCGTCGTCAAGTATCCGCGAGAGGATCTTTGCCCCGCCCTCATCGCCGCTCGCACGCACCCGGTCGAGCGTCGCAGGCGTCACATCCAGCCCCCGCGCTTCGAGCACCATCGGCACCACGGCGAGCCGCGCGGCGACATCATCGCGCGTTTCGTGGGCCGCTTCCCACAGCCCGGCATGGGCGGGCAGCGCGCCGTAATGGCTGCCGAGCTGTTCGAGTTTTCGCGCCAGCAGGGCGAAATGCATCGCCTCGTCCGCTGCCACATCCATGAAATCGCTGACGAATTCGCGCCCCATCTCGGCCCCGAACCGCCCCGCCATGTCGAGCGCCAGATCAATCGCGACGAATTCGATATGGGCAAGGCTGTGCCACAGCGCGATTCGCCCGCGTTCGCTGCCGCCCTTGCGGCGCTTCGGCATCTGGCCCGGCGACAGCAGTTCGGGCGCGTCGGGCCAGGCGGGCTGGCCCGGCATCGCCACGTCGAAGTCCCACGCAAGCTTCCCCATGCGCCAGTCCCGCGCCACCTGCCGGGTGGCGAAGCACTTGGCGCGCGGGTCGGCGGTCAGCAGGGCTGAACGGATGGCGCGGGCGATGGTTGTCATGAAGGTGCGTTAGAGTGCTTTAGCTACCGCCAGAACCTCTTCGGCGTGGCCGGCCACCTTCACCTTGTCCCAGATGCGCGCGATTTTCCCGTCGGCGCCCACCAGATAGGTCGCACGCACCATGCCCATGTAGGTCTTGCCGTACATCTGCTTTTCCGCCCACACGCCCAGCGCGTCGGAGAGGCCGCCTTCTTCCGCATCAGTCGCCAACGGGGCGGTGAGGCCGTGCTTGGCGATGAACTTGGCGTGCTTCTTGGCCGGGTCCTTGCTGACGCCGAGCAGCTTTGTGCTCGCCGCTTCGAAGTCGGCCTTGAGCGCGGAGAAATCCTTGTTCTCGGTGGTGCAGCCGGGGGTGTCGTCCTTGGGGTAGAAGAAGATCACCAGCTTCGATCCGGCGAAGTCCGAAGGCTTCACCTGGCCGCCCTCGGGGGTTTCCATGGCGATATCGGGGATGGCGTCGCCGACGCCGGGGAAATTGCTCATGCGGGGTTCTCCTGTTCGGTAGCGAGAATGTCTGTGCCCAAGATTTGTTTCCATGCCTGCGCGACCTCGTGGCGCGCGGCGGCGAAGGCTTCGAGCAAAGCTTCGTAGCTGTCACACCCGCACGCCCGCGCCAGCGCTCGCGCACCGCTCGGCGGAGGTTCGCGGCCATCGGGGGCGAGCAGGCGTCCGGCGACCAGCATCCGGCTCATCAGCGCGTGCGGCGCGGCAAGGCTGGCGGGGAGCAGGCCGGCCGCAATCAGCCCCTCCAGCGCCGTGGCTAGATCGGGATCGAGCGCGCGGCGTGCCGTCTGGGCCAGCGGGGTGCCGTCGGCCGCTTCGCCCTTCAATTGCAGATAGTGGACGAGGAACTCGATATCGACGAGGCCGCCGCGCGCCAGCTTGGCATCGACCGGGCCGCTGGCGGGCTTGTGCTTCGCCATCTCGGCCCGCATTTCCAGCACGGCATCGCGCAGAGCCGCCCGGTCACGCGGGGCGTGCAGGACTTCAGCGAGCACATCTTCCAGCTCGGCGCGCGCTTGCGGCGAACCATAAAGCACCCGTGCACGGGCGAGCGCCATGTGCTCCCACGTCCATGCCGCTTCGCGCTGATACTTGCCAAAGGCTGCGCAGCTGACCGCCAGTGGCCCCTGGTTGCCCTGCGGCCGGAGCCGCGTGTCGACCTCGTAAAGCGCGCCCTGCGCGGTCGGCACCGAGAGTGCGGCGCTGACCCGGCTGGCGAGGCGATTGTAATAGACCGTCGCTCCCAAGGGCCGCGCGCCATCCGATTGCGCGGCGAAATCGCCAGTGAACAGGTAGACGATATCGAGGTCCGAGGCATGGGTCAGCGCCCCGCCGCCGAGCCGCCCGAGGCCGAGGATCAGCAACTCGCTATCCGGCACTCGCCCATGCTTGGCCGCGAATTCCTGCACTGTCGCTTCGGCCGCCAATTGCATCGCCGCTTCGGCGGTGCGTGACAGGGCGCGGGCGATGTCGAGCGGGTCGGCCAGCCCTTCGATCAGCTGGATGCCGAGCGCGAAACGGATTTCCCCGGTGATGATGCGGATCGCATCAAGCAGTGCCTCGTAATCCGCCCGGATCGCCGCCCCGCGCATCCGCGCCATGATCTGCGGCACATCGCCCGGCAGGTCGAGCGCATCGCGATCGATCAGCGTGTCGAGCAGTTCGGGCTTGCGCGCCAATTCGTCCGACAACACGGGGGCGAGGGTGAGGGCCGCCACCAGCCGCCGGGTGAGATCGGGCCGCGCATCAAGCAGGCGGAAGGTCGTGATCGCCGAAGGCACGCTTTCGATGATGCGCTCCCACCGGGTGATCGCGCGCATCGGGTCATCGCTCGCCGCCATCGCCTGGAGCAGGGCTGGGGCGAGCCGGTCCCACGCGGCCACCGCCTGCGGGCTGCGGATCGCTGCATGGCGCCCATCGCGCCAGGACTCGATCCGTTCGGCGAGGGTATCAGGCTCGGGATAGCCCCATTCCCCGAGCTGGTGGGTCAGCGCGCTGACCGGCATGGCGACCGGCACGGCCACGGTCTCGGGCTGGCCGATCAGCTCTTCGTAAATGCGCGCGGTGCGGGCGGTGATCGCGGTCAATTCCGCCACCAGCGCCGCGCCGTCCGCCAGCCCGTCAAGCTGCGCGACATTATCGAGCGCAGCGCTGTCGGGCAGCGCGTGGGTCTGGCGGTCATTGACCATCTGGAGCCGGTGTTCGACCTGCCGCAGCCGGTCATAGGCTGCGCCCAGCGTGGCAGCGTTCTCGGCTGTGATCCACCCGGCCTGCGCCAGCGCATCAAGCGCGGCGCGGGTGCCGCGCACCCTCAGCGATGTGTCGCGCCCGCCGTGGATCAGCTGGTGGGTCTGCGCGTAGAACTCAATCTCGCGAATGCCGCCGCGCCCGCGCTTCACGTCGAAGCCGGGCCCGGGGGCGGGCGGGCCTTCGTGGCTGTGGCGGATGCGGTGCGTGAGCGCGCGGATTTCCTCGATCGCGCCGAAATCGAGCTGGGCGCGCCAGACGAAGGGGCGGATCTGGCTGAGGAAATCCTCGCCCGCTGCGATGTCCCCCGCCGCCGCACGGGCGCGGGTGAAGGCGGCCCGCTCCCACGCCAGCGCGTGCCCCTGATAATGGGTCATGGCCGAGCCGACGGGCACGCACAGCGGGCTGACTTCGCTATTGGGGCGCAGCCGCAGATCGACCCGCAGCGCGTAGCCATCGGCGGTGCTCGAGGAGAGCAGGGCCACGATCCGGCGGGCGTAACGCTGCGCCGCGTCACCCGGATCGTCAGTGGCGCGGCGGGCGAGGCGCTCGCGGTCGAACAGCAGGATCGGGTCAATGTCGGAGGAGTAGTTGAGCTCGCTCGCCCCTTGCTTGCCGAGGGCCAAGGCGATGAAGCCATCGGCTGCGTCGGAATCGGTGCGTTCGGCAATCGCGGTGCGGATCGCGCGGTCCAGAGCGCGATCGGCAAAAGCGGTGAGTTCGCCCACCACCTGCGCCAGCGGGAATGCTCCGGCCAGATCGCCGACCGCCAGCGCCGCCGCCAGCGCCAGCCGCTCGCGCCTGAGCGCCCCCTCGGCGTCGCCCCCATCGCCCTGCGCCCGCGCCCATGCCAGCGCGGCATCGCCCTCACCCTTGGCGAGCAGGGCGGCCAGTTCCGGCTGGCGGTCCAGCGCGCGCGCCAGAAACGGCGCGTGATTGCGGGCGCGGTGGAGCGCGTGCTCCCAATCAGGCGTGTGGTTCTCTCCCATCATCCGCCTCTCTGGCCCCCCGGCGCTGCGGCTGCAAGAGGGGGCCTTGTGGCCCTATCGCTTCGCGACTTGAGGGCGTGCTTGCGTGTCCACCGAGGCTCTGCGATGGGGCGCGGCATGACCATGATCATGCCTCCCGAATGGGCCCCGCAGGACTGGCTGTGGATCGGCTTCCCGCATCTCGCCGAGGAGTGGCCCGGCTGGCTCGAACCTGCGCAGGTGCAGATGGCGGCCTTCGCCAGCGCTGTCGCTGAGAGCGGGCAAGCGGTGCGCCTGTTGGTGCGCGACGAGGCCAACGAAGCCCGCGCCCGTGCGCTGGTGAGCGCAAAGGTGACGCTGGAGCGCCGCGTCTATGGGGATGTCTGGCTGCGCGACACCGGTCCGCTGGTGGTGACGGACGGAGCCGAGCGCAGCGCGCGGCGGTTCGCCTTCAATGGCTGGGGCGGCAAGTATCTGATGCCGGGCGATCAGGAGATCGGCGCGGAACTGGCGCGCGATGCGGGGCTGGCGGTCACGAGCACCCCGATGATCCTCGAAGGCGGGGCGGTGGATGGCGACGGCACGGGCCTCGTCGCGACGACCGAGCAATGCCTGCTCAACCCCAACCGCAACCTGCACCTGAGCCGCGCGCAGATCGAGGCGGAACTTGGCCAGCAGCTCGGCTTCACCCGCGTGCTGTGGCTCGGCGATGGCCTGATCAATGACCACACCGATGGCCATGTTGATAACCTTGCGCGGTTTGTCGGCCCGAACCGGCTGGTGGTGCCGGAAGCGACCGGCACAAACGATCCCAACGCCGCGATCTATGCCGATGCCGCCGCCCGCGCTGCGGCCTTCGGGGTCGACGTCGTCCGCATCCCCTCACCCGGCCTGCTGGTCCGCGACGGGGTGATCGAGCCTGCCAGCTATGTGAACTTCGCGATCACCAGCCATCTGGTGGTGGTGCCGACCTTTGGCTCGCCCCATGATGCAGAGGGTGTCGCCGCGATTGCCGCGCTGTTCCCTGACCGCGACACGATCGGCCTGCCGGGCGAGGCGGTGCTGGCCGGCGGCGGCGGATTCCACTGCGCCAGCCAGCAAATGCCCTCGCTGCCGGAGCCAAATTAACGGTTCGTTAGCATATTGGGGCGAAGGTGCAGGTTATGACCCGCGCACTCGCCCTTGCCCTGCCGCTCGCCACTGCGACCCGCTTCGATTCGCTCGATCTGGTGCGGCGCGTGATCGTGCTGGGTTGCGCGGCGGCCCTGATCCTCGCCGGACAAGCGCTGCCGTTCTAATACCTTCCGCGTAACCGGATGACGGTTTAACGCGAACCCATCCTCGCAACGTGACGAGGATGACCCCATGACCCGCCGACAGACCCTTACCGCCGCACTCGGTGGCCTTGCCATGGTTGGCGCGGCGGCGCTTGTCTGGCCGCAGAGCGTGCCGACTGTGGCCGGTGCCAAGCCTGATGCGCCCACAATTGCCGCTTCGGGCGAGCCGGTGCTGCTCGAACTGTTCACCAGTCAGGGCTGTTCCTCCTGCCCCCCGGCGGACCGGCTGGCAGAGACGCTCGCGACTGATCCCAGTCTTGTCGTGATCGCCCGGCCGGTGACCTATTGGGACCGGCTCGGCTGGAAGGACAGTTTGGCGCGTGAGGATAATACAACGCTGCAACAGGATTACGCCCGTCGCGGATTGGCCGGGCGCAACGGGGTCTATACCCCGCAGCTCGTGGTGGACGGCCGCTTCGGCGCGGTCGGATCGCGCCGCGAAGACATCGCCGCCGGGGTCAAGCGCTATGGCCGCGCGGGCGATACGACGATCCGGGCGGCGAAGCGCGAAGCGGGCGGCTACGCGGTCAGCCTCTCGGGCACGGCTAAGGGTAAGGGCGAACTCGTGCTGGTCGCCGTGACTCGCAAGGAGACGGTCGGGATCGGCAGCGGCGAGAATGGCGGGCGCAAGGTCAGCTACACCAATGTCCTGCGGGGCGAACGCAAGATCGCCGACTGGCAGGGCGGTGCAGTGAAGGTGGCCGTTCGGGCCGATCAGCTCAAGGTGGCGGGGGCCGATGCCTATGCGCTGGTGCTGCGCGCGCCGGGCGGCGGCACGGTGTTCGCGGCGCGCTGGCTCACCTAAATCAGGCGGACGAAGGCCGCCGCTGCTGCGCCGCCGAGGATCAGACCCACTGTCACGCGCCAGAGCGGATCGCTGACTCGCCCTGATACCCGCGCCCCGAGCCGATTGCCCGCAATGATCATCGGCAGCATCACCAGCGCAAACAGCAGCAATTCCGGTCGCAGGATGCCGAGCCAGGTCGCGCTGGCCAGCCCTGCGCAGGCCGCAATGGTGAAGATCAGTTGCATTGACGCCTTGATCGTCGGGCGCGGCAGGTCTCGACCTGCATAATAGGGCACCACCGGCGGACCCGGCATCCCGGCATAGCCTGTCATCAGCCCGCTCAGCACGCCGACGCCGCCGGTCACCCAGCGCCCGGGCACGGCCGCACCGCGCTTCGGCAGCAGGATCGCGACAAAGGCGCTGAGAGCGATCAGCGCAATCACCAGCCGCGCGACATCCGTGCCCGTCATGGCAAGCGCCCAGAGGCCAAGCGGCGTGGCCAGCACCACCGCTGCGCCGATGCCCCACGCGGTCGGCTCGGCATCGCGGACAAGGCTGCGAATCTCGGTCGCGCCGATCATCAGCGAGAGCGCGTTGGTTAGCACCACAGCCTCGACCGGAGGGAGCGCCAAGGCCAGCACCGGCACCAGCAGGATCGCCATGCCGAACCCAGTGAGGCCGCGCACAAAGGCAGACCCCAGCGCCGCTGCCAGCGCAACGGCGATTTGCAGCGCGGTAAAGCTCTCGAACATCCTCAGTTCCCGTTCGCATCGAGCGAAGTCGAGATGCCGTTTGGCCGTGTCTCGACTTCGCTCGACACGAACGGATTTCAAGGGTCTCAGGCCAGATCGGGCGGCGTGCCTTCACTCTTGAGCATCGCGATGGCCTCGGCGAGCGGCATCACCTTCTGGTGCTCCGCCCCCAGCGTGCGGACGGCGACGGTGCCTTCCTCGGCCTCGCGCTTGCCAACCACCAGCAGATGCGGGACCTTGGCCAGCGAGTGTTCGCGGACCTTGTAGTTGATCTTCTCGTTGCGGGTGTCGGTCTCCACGCGGATGCCCGCCGCCTTCAGTTGCGCTTCGACCTCATGGGCATAACTATCCGCGTCTGACACGATGGTCGCCACCACCGCCTGCACCGGAGCCAGCCATGCGGGCAGGCGACCGGCGAAGTGCTCGATCAGGATGCCGATAAAGCGTTCATACGAGCCGAAGATCGCGCGGTGGAGCATCACCGGGCGGTGCTTTTCGCCATCTTCGCCGACATAGTTCGCGTCCAAGCGCTCGGGCAGAACGCGGTCCGACTGGATCGTCCCGACCTGCCAGGTGCGCCCAATCGCGTCGGTGAGGTGCCATTCGAGCTTGGGCGCATAAAACGCGCCTTCGCCGGGGAGTTCCTCCCATTCGAGGCCGTTGGCGGTGAGGGCATCGCGCAATTCCTGCTCGGCCTTGTCCCAATCGGCCTCGCTCCCGAAACGCTTCTCCGGGCGCAGGGCGAGCTTGATGTCATAGGTGAAGCCGAAGTCGCGATAGACGCTATCGGCCAGCGCGATGAAGCTCTGCACTTCAGACACGACTTGCGCCTCGGTGCAGAAGATATGTGCATCGTCCTGCGTGAACTGGCGCACGCGCATCAGCCCGTGGAGCGCGCCGTGGGGTTCGTTGCGGTGGCAGCAGCCCATCTCCCCGAGGCGGATCGGCAGATCGCGGTAGGAGGTGATCCCCTGCTTGAACACCATCACGTGCGCGGGGCAATTCATCGGCTTGATCGCCAGCCATTCGGCATCATCGGCGACCTTGGGCGAGGCCGCACCGCTTTCCTCGTCCACGTCCGGCACGATATCGGGGACCGCGAACATGTTCTGCGCGTACTTCCCCCAGTGGCCCGACTGGGTCCACTGGCGCACGTCCATGAGCTGCGGGGTCTTGATCTCGCGGTAGCCGCTGCCGTCCATCTTGCGGCGCATATAGGCTTCGAGCTCGCGCCAGATGCGGTAGCCCTTGGGGTGCCAGAACACGCTGCCGTGCGCTTCTTCCTGCAAGTGGAACAGGTCCATCTCGCGGCCCAGCTTGCGGTGGTCGCGCTTGGCGGCTTCCTCGAGGCGGGTGAGGTGCGCCTGCAACTGCTTCTTGTTGAGCCAGCCGGTGCCGTAGATGCGCGTCAGCTGCGCATTGTTCTGGTCGCCGCGCCAGTAGGCTCCGGCGACGCGCATCAGCTTGAAGGCATCGGGATCGAGCTTGCCGGTCGAAGGCAGGTGCGGGCCGCGGCACATGTCGAGCCAGTCGTTGCCGCTCCAGTAGACCGTCAGCTCCTCGCCTTCGGGCAGTTCCTTGGCCCATTCGGCCTTGAAGGTCTCGCCCTCACCCGCCCACTTGGCGATGAGATCTTCGCGGCTCCACACCTCGCGGCGCAGCGGCTTATCGGCACGGATGATGCGGCGCATTTCCTCCTCGATGGCGGGGAGATCGTCCATGCTGAACGGCTCGCGGCTCTCCGGCGCCTTCACGTCGTAATAGAAACCATCGTCGGTCGAGGGGCCGAAGGTGATCTGCGTGCCGGGGAACAGCGCCTGCACCGCCTCGGCGAGGACGTGGGCATAGTCGTGCCGGGCGAGTTCGAGCGCATCGGCCTCGTCCCGCGCGGTGACCAGCGCGAGGTTCGCATCGCCATCGAAGGGGCGGGTGAGATCGCGGAGTTCGCCATCCACGCGCGCCGCCAGCGCCGCCTTGGCGAGGCCGGGGCCGATCGCGGCGGCGATATCCGCCGGGGTCGATCCGGCAGGCACTTCACGCACCGATCCATCGGGCAGGCTGATCTTGAGCAGTTCGGTCATCGTCGCAGTTCCGTCTCGTTTGGGCGCGCCTTAGGGCAAAGGGGAACGCACCGGAAGAGCGGTGTTGAGCAAGTAACCGGATCAGGGAGAACACCGCGCCGCCCCGAACCGGGCGGCGGGCTGCTCGGGTCTAACCCGCGCGCCGCCGCCCCCGGATAGTCGTCCGGGTGGTGGTGGTGCGGGTTGTGGTGGGCAGCATGGCCATGGCGGCAAGATTAGCCTCTGACGGCGAAAAGTCACGCGCAACTTGATGAAGTGCACCGCGAAGCGGGCTTTCGGGCGCATCAATGGAAAGCGTCCTTGACACGGTCGGTGAGTCGAATGTAAAGCAACCTTGCCATTATGCAAAAGGAGCTTTCCATGTCGCCTACACAAGAAGCCTTGCTGCTCGGCGCCGCCATGATCGCCATCGCGGTGCTCGCAGTGTTCGATGTGATCCCCGAGGCTGTCGCCCAATACGCCCCGTTGGCGCTGGTGCCGCTCGTCCTGCGCCGCCGCAAGACCTGCGCTGGTCGGGCGTGCTGACCATGGACAAGGCAACATCCCCTTCCCGCCGCAGCCCTTGGTTCTGGGCCGGAAACTATCTGGCTTCGTCCGCCATCATCGTCGTGCTCAAGCTGACCGACGCAATCACAGCCCCGGTCGCGATGATCCTGTTTCTGGGCGCAATGGGGCTGCTGATCCCGCTGGTGCGGGCGAGCGAGCGCGGGGACTGCGTCAACCCCGTCATCATCCGTTACAACCGTCGGTTTCTGATCGCATCCTTCGGCTATGTCCTCGGCCTTGGCATCGCGATTGCGGTGTGGAACAGCTACAAGCTCACGGGTGCGACGGTCTTTGCCCTCGCGCTGCTGCCAACCCTGCCGACCTTCGGGATGATCTGGGCGATGGGCCGCTATCTGGTCGAGGAAACCGACGAATACCTGCGTTACCGCATGGTCCGCGCCGCGCTCATGAGCCTCGGGCTGGTGCTCGCCATCGGCATTTTCTGGGGCTTTCTGGAGATGTTCGAACTGGTCCCGCACGTTTGGTCGTGGTGGGTGCTGCCGGTCTGGGCTGTGGGACTTGGGATTGCGCAGGTCGTGATGAAGGTGCGCGGCGAATGAACAACCGCCTGCGCGTGCTGCGCGCCGAACGCAGCTGGAGCCAGCAGGATCTGGCCGACCGTCTGGGCGTCTCCC
Source organism: Porphyrobacter sp. SLTP (assembly GCF_009905735.1). Taxonomy (GTDB): domain Bacteria; phylum Pseudomonadota; class Alphaproteobacteria; order Sphingomonadales; family Sphingomonadaceae; genus Erythrobacter. Next base: position 98,737 of record NZ_JAAALE010000008.1, on the reverse strand, counting down.
GCCAGAGCGTCAACGCCATCGAGACCGGCCGCTATGACCCCTCACTCCCGCTCGCCTTCACCATTGCCGATGTCTTCGGCCTGCCGATCGAGGCGATCTTCAGCCGCGATTAAACCGCCAGCGTGCCCGAGCCCTTCTCGGTCGTGATCCGCTTCGTGCCTGCGAGCTTTGTCGAGCGCTGCTTCACGCCGGTGCTGAAGCGATATTCGGTCGTCGCGCGGGCGGGGGTCAGCTCGACCACCATGTAACCGCGCTGCGCGGTGTCAGCCCATTTGAGCTGTTCGTTCTCCGCCACCAACGCGGCGGCCAGCACATCGGGCTTGATGGTGCTGAGGTAGCTTTCAAAGCCCGGCGAGCTGACCGAGCAGACGCCCAGCTCGACACCCACTTTCGCGCCGTCCTGCGTCAGGTCGAAGGCCCAGCCGTTGTGGGTGTCGCCCGCCAGCACGATCAGGTTCGCGTCCGCCGCCAGCGCCGCTTTGAACACCCGTTCGCGCGCGGCGGGATAGCCGTCCCATGCGTCCATATTGAGCGGCAAGCCCGCCTTGCTCGCCATGGCGGCGGCAGTGAGGCGCTGGCGGACGTAATCGGGCAAGCCGTCGCCGAGCTGGGCGTAGAGCGATTGCGGGCTCTTGAGATTGCCGATCAGCACCTGCTGCACCAGCACCTGCCACGCGGTACCCTTGGCGGTGGAGGCGGCGAGGCCCTCTGCCAGCCACGAATCCTGCGCCTGCCCAAGCAGCTGGCGATCAGGGTTGGCCCAGTCTCCCGTCCGAAACGCGTCGAGGGCGGCAATGGCGGCTTGCGGATCGGTTTTGCCCGCCAGCACGGTTTCAAGGCTGAACTGTTTCTCGCGCCCCTCCAGCCGGGTGTCGAGCCGGAACAGCGTCGCCAGGTCACCGACCTGATAGGCGGCATAGGGCGCGTCGGAGACCGGCATCCATTCGCGGTAGGCCTGCTTGGCGGCAGCCTTGCGCGCGGCCCAATCGCCCTCGGTCTCGCTCTGGTGGTTCTGCGCGCCGTCCTTGTAGGCGTCGTTCGCGCTTTCGTGATCGTCCCACACGGCGATCATCGGCAGCACCTGATGCAGCCGCTGGCAATCCGGATCGGCGCGGTAGGTGGCGTAGCGCAGGCGGTAATCGGTGAGCGCGACGATCTCGGTCGCCGGCGCCAGCAGGCGGTCGGGGTTGGCTTGGTCCGCGCTAGGATAGGTGCCCGCGGCATATTCGTAGATGTAATCGCCGAGATGCACCGCGAGGTCGGCGTCATTCGCCTCGGCGGCATGGCCATAGGCGTTGAACCAGCCGAACCCGAAGTTGGAGCAGGAGAACACCGCAAGGCGGAAGGTCGCGGACGGCCCCTCAGGCAAGGTGCGGGTGCGGCCCACGGGCGAAGCGGCGCCATCGGGCGCGAGGAAGCGGTAGAAATACCAACGATCCGGCGACAGGCCCGTCACCACGCCCTTGGCGCACCAGTCGCGCGCGGGCGAGGCCGTTACGCTGCCCTCGGTTATCGGCTTTGCGAAGTCCTCAGCCTCGCTCACCTGCCAGGTCAGGGTGATTTCCGCATCGGCGACGTAGCGGGTCCACAGCAACACGCTGGTCGCCGAAGGCTCCCCGCTGGCGACATTGTGCGTGAAGCCGGTGCCGAAGCTGCGCGCGGCGAGCGGGGTCGCTGCCAAGGCGGCGGACGCCCCGGCGAGCGTGAACAGGTTGCGGCGCGTCAGAGCCGTGGGCGAGGGGGCCGGCTGGGCGGCAGAATCATTGGTGAACATGGCGCGTCGCGTAATCCTCTCCCGTTGCGCTGCTGTGACAGTCGCACGCCGACAATGGTTGCCTTTGCGCCTCCGGGCAAGGCATGGTTGCGCGCATGACCGATCATCTGCACCACACCCTCTACGATGGCCGCCGCGTGGCCTTCCGCTACACGCAGGGCGCCCAAGACTCCGGGGGCCCGTGCCTCGTGTTCCTGCCCGGCTACATGTCCGACATGAGCGGCAGCAAGGCGACCGCGCTGTTTGCCGAGGCGCAGGAAAAGGGCCGGGCCTGCCTGCTGCTCGACTATTCGGGCTGCGGCTTGAGCGACGGCGAGTTTGCCGAAGGGATGCTGAGCAGCTGGCGCGATGAGGTGCTGGCGCTGGTCGCTTCGTACGTCAGTGGTCCGGTGCTGCTGGTCGGCTCGTCGATGGGCGGTTGGCTGATGCTGCTGGTGGCCGAGCATCTGAAGCATCGCCTCGCCGGGCTGATCGGTATCGCCCCCGCGCCGGACTTCACCCGCTGGGGCTATACCGAGGAACAGCGCGCGGCGCTGGCAGCGGGCGAGACGATCTTCGAGCCCAACCCCTATGGCCCCAAACCCACGCCGACTTACGCCAAGTTCTTCGCCGACGCCGAATGCCACCTGCGGCTGGAGAGCGGCATCGCCCTCACCTGCCCGGTGCGGTTGCTCCACGGCAAGGCGGACGCTGACGTGCCGTGGGAGGTCAGCCTCAGGCTGAAAGCGGCGCTGCGGTCGGACGATGTTCAGGTGACTCTGATAGAAGACGGCGACCACCGCCTGTCGCGCCCCGCCGACATTACCGCCCTCAAGGCCATCGTGGCCGAATTTTACGGATAGATCCTTTGTCCCTGCTCCTCGCACTGCTGCTTCAGGTTGGCCCCAATCCCATGGCCGGAGGGATGGCGGGCGACGACTTGATGCGCGACCGTCCGCCCCGTGCCGATGGGGTGAAGGGCGATATCAACGCCACCAGTGCATGGCTCCAGACCTGCCTTGATCAGCTGGCGGAAGACCCGGCGCGCGCCCACACCATGGCGCAAATCCGCCGGAGCGAGACCAAGGGCGCAGACCGCGTGCTCGCCAATCACTGTCTCGGCACCGCTGCGAGTGAGCTGGGTCTGTGGCAGGATGCGCGCACCGCCTTTCTCGCTGCACGCGATGAAACGCCCGCAGACGAGACCCGCACCCGCGCGCGCTTTGCCGCGCTCGCCGGGAATGCTGCGCTGGCGGGTGGGGATGCCGAGGGCGCGCTCACCCTGCTGACCGCAGCCGAGGCCGATGCCCGCACCGCCGGTTTCGCCCCGCTTGAAGCTATCGCAGCGACCGATCGTGCACGCGCGCTGGTGGCCCTGTCGCGCGGCGAGGATGCGCTGGGCGCTTTGGAAGCGGCGACCACGCTCGCGCCGGAACGGGCCGAGGGTTGGCTGCTGAAAGCCACTCTGCTCCGCAGGCTCGACCGGCTCCCCGAGGCGCAGACCGCGATCGAACGCGCCGCCCTGCTCACTCCCGGCGATCCGGATATCGGGCTTGAGGCCGGCGTGATCGCGATCCTCGCCGGGCGGGAGGATGCCGCGCGGGAGAGCTGGCAATCCGTGCTCGCCCTCGCGCCCGAAAGTCCGGCCGCCGCAACCGCCAAGGATTACCTTGCGCAGCTTGGACAAGCAGGGGAGACTGTCGCCCCGCAGGAGGAACCCGCGTCATGACCCGATTTTCCGTGCTCGATCTCGTGCCGGTGCGCGAAGGCGGTACGCTCTCAGAAGCCTTCGCCGACACCACCGAACTTGCGCGCGCCGCTGAGGCGCTCGGCTGCGACCGCTTCTGGGTCGCCGAACATCACGCGATGGACGGGATCGCGGGCGGGGCGACTTCGGTCGTGCTCGCCCATATCGGCAATGCCACCAGCCGCATCCGCATCGGATCGGGCGGGATCATGCTGCCCAACCACACCCCGTTCCAGATCGCCGAGCAATTCGGCACGCTGGACGCGCTGTTCCCCGGCCGGATCGACCTGGGCCTCGGCCGCGCGCCGGGAGCTGGGCCGGAATTGCAGCGGGCCCTGCGCAAGAATCTCCATCAGGCCGCCGAATATTTCCCGCAGGACGTGGTCGAACTGCGCGCACTGCTGACGGGGGATTACGACCTGCCGATCCACGCCACGCCGGGGCTTGGCGCGCAGGTGGAGCTGTGGATGCTGGGGTCGAGCCTGTTTGGCGCGCAGCTCGCCGCGAAGCTGGGCCTGCCCTATGCCTTCGCCGCCCACTTTGCGCCCGATCACCTCGACGCCGCGCTCGCCGTCTATCGCCGCGATTTCCAGCCCTCCGAAGCGCTCGCCAAGCCGCACGTGATGGTGGCGATGAACGTGTTCGCCGCCGAGACCGAGGCCGAGGCGCGCCTGCTCGCGTCGAGCCAGCAGCAAAGCTTCGTACGGCTGCGCAGCGGCTCGCCCGGCAAGCTGCCGCCGCCGATTGAAGGCTACACCGACACGCTGCCGGCACAGGCGCAAGCGATGCTTGCCCATTTGGGGCAGGCCGCTGCCGTCGGCACCCCCGCGCAGGTGCGCGAACGGATCGCCGCTTTCGTCGCCCGCACTGGCGCGGACGAGATCCTGCTGTGCGGCGCAACCTATGACGCCGCGGCACGTATCCGCAGCCTCGAACTCACTCTGGAAGCCTGCGAAACCGTCCTCGCAGCGTAACACTGCGCAATCATCACGCTTGCGCCAGACGCACGAAAGCGGGTATCGCCCAAGACACGATAACAACAATCCGGAACAACAATATTGCGCGCAAAGCGCAGCCGGAACGCAGGATGAGCAGGAGCCAAAAATGGGGTCCAAGACCGTTGCCGCCGCGGCGCCCAAATCCCCGGGCCGCGCGTTGATCAAGGCCTTGCGCCTACAGCTTGAAGCCTCGCTGCTTCCCGGTGACGCCCCGGTAGAAAAGGCCGCGCTGGAAGAGGCCGCCACCTGGCTGCTCGCCGCTGCGGCCACCCGCGCGCCCGGCCAATCGCTAGTCCAGATCGAATCCGCGACCGGCGACCGGCGCCACCTGCGCATCGCCATCATCAATGACGACATGCCGTTTCTGGTCGATTCGATTGCGGCGGCGATTGCAGCGCAGGGGCTGGCGATTGACCGGCTGCTGCACCCCGTTGTCCCGGTCGAGCGTGATGATGCGGGCGCGGTCACGGGGCTGGGCAAGGACGGCAGCCGCGAATCGCTGATCTATATCGAAACCCCGCGCGTTGATGCCCGCCAGCGGCGCGACCTGCTCGAAGCGCTGCAAACCACGCTTGCCGATGTCCATGCCGCGGTGAGCGATTGGCCCGCGATGCAGGCCGCGATCAATGCCGATGCGGCGCTGGCCGGGGCACTGGACGCCGAGGCAGGCGCGCTGCTCGGCTGGCTGGGCGGCGGAATGCTGACCCAGCTCGGCCACCTCACCCGCCACCGTGACGGGACGACCACCCAGCAGCTTGGCATCTGCCGCGCTTCGGCGGGCGAGCTGCTCGCCGAGGTCAGCTATGCCCGCGCGTTCGAATGGTTCGACCGGCACGAGGCGGCTGGCACGCCCAAGGCGCTGCTGGCGATCAAGTCCAATGTGCAGGCGCGGGTGCACCGCTTCAGCCCGCTCGATCTGTTCATCGTGCCGGTGCGCGACGGTGGCGCGATCACCGCACTGTCGATCCATGCCGGGCTGTGGACCAGCGCGGCGCTGAACGCGCGGCCGAGCGAAGTGCCGGTGCTGCGCGCGATGGTCGCGGGCATGACCCAGCAGCTCGGCTTCGATCCGGCGGGGCATAATGGCAAGGCGCTGGTGCACGCTTTCACCTCGCTGCCCAATGACCTTTTGACCGCCTTTGAGCCTGCGCGCGTCGCCGATCTGGTGACCGCCAAGATGGCCCTGATTGACCGTCCGCGCCCGCGCCTCATCATGGTGCGCGCCACGCTGGAGCGGCACGTCTTCGCCTTCGTCTGGCTGCCGCGCGATCAGCTGTCGACCGATGTGCGCTTGCAGATTCAGGCGATGCTGCTCGGCACGCCGGGCGCGGCGCTGCTCGACTGGAGCCTTGAGGTCGAAAGCAGCACGCTCGCGCTGCTGCGCTTCCTGGTCGATGTGCGCGCCTGCGCCGATCTGCCCGATGATGCCGCGATTGAAGCGCAATTGGTCGATCTGCTGCGCGGCTGGAACGAGGCGGTCGCAGGCCATCTCGCCGCCAGCGAGGAAGAAGGCCGAGCCGCTGCGCTCGCCGCGCGGTATGCGCCTGCCTTCCCGACGGGTTATCGCCTGACCTACGGCCCGCAGGAAGCCGCGCGCGACATCGCCAAGCTGCGCACGCTCGTGGTGGCCGAAGGCGAGGTGACCCGCGCCACCCGCACGGTGCGGCTCTACCGGCTGGATAGTGACGGGGCCGATACGCTGCGGCTGAAGGTCTATGTGATGACCGGCACGCTCGCCCTGTCCGATGCGGTTCCGGCGCTGGAGAATTTCGGCTTCCGCGTCGCCGCCGAAGTGCCGACCTTCCTGACCGACGCGAGCCTCGGCTCGATCCACGATTTCATCCTGACCGTGCCCGCTGGACGGGATGCGGGGGCGCTGCTGGAACGCGCCGCGCTGATCGAAGGCGCGCTGGCCGAGGTGCTGAATGGTACGGCGGAGGATGATCCCTTCAACCGCCTGATCCCTGCCGCTGGCCTCGCCCCGCGCAGCGCCAACTGGCTGCGCGCGGTTTATCGCTATCTGCGCCAGACCGGGGTGAGCTACACGATCTACACCGTGGTCGACGCGTTGGTTGCCGCGCCGCACGTGACGCGGGCGATGATCGACCTGTTCGCCGCGCGCCACGATCCGACCTTCGCCGGTGACCGGGACGAGGCGATCGCCGCCGCGCAAAGCGCCTTTACCCGCGGCCTCGCCAAGGTCACCGCAATCAATGACGACCGGCTGCTCAGGCTCTACCGCGCGGTGATCGACGCGGTGCTGCGCACCAATGCTTTCGCGCCTGCTGCTGCCGAGGCGCTGGCGTTCAAGATCGATTCCGCGCTGGTCCCCGGCCTGCCCAAGCCCGTGCCGTGGCGCGAGATCTTCGTCTATTCGCGCCGGGTCGAGGGTATTCACCTGCGCTCGGGCGCTGTGGCGCGCGGGGGCCTCAGATGGTCAGACCGGCGCGATGACTTCCGCACCGAAATTCTCGGCCTGATGAAAGCGCAGCGCGTGAAGAACGCCGTGATCGTGCCGACCGGCGCGAAGGGTGGGTTCTATCCCAAGCAGCTCCCGTCCCCCGCGATCGACCGCGAAGGTTGGGCCGCTGAGGGCCGCGCCGCCTACGAAATCTTCATCCGCACGCTGCTGTCGGTCACCGACAATATCGTGGGCGGGACCGTTGTTCACCCCGACTGCGTGCAGGTGCTCGACGGCGAAGACCCCTATTTCGTGGTCGCCGCCGACAAGGGCACCGCGACCTTCTCCGACATCGCCAACGGGATCGCGCAAAGCCGGGATTTCTGGCTGGACGACGCCTTCGCCAGCGGCGGGTCGAACGGATATGACCACAAGGCGATGGGCATCACCGCGCGCGGCGCCTGGGTTTCGGTCCAGCGCCACTTCCGCGAAATGGGCATCGACGTGCAGACCCAGAGCGTCACCGTCGCAGGCTGCGGCGACATGTCGGGCGATGTGTTCGGTAACGGGATGCTGCTGTCCAAGGCGCTGAAGCTGGTCGCCGCCTTCGATCACCGCCACATCTTCATCGACCCTTCGCCCGATCCGCTGAGCAGCTGGAAAGAGCGCAAGCGGATGTTCGAACTCCCCCGGTCGAGCTGGGAGGATTACGACGCCGCGCTGATCTCCAAGGGCGGCGGCGTGTTCCCGCGCTCGGCCAAGGTGATCAAGCTGTCGAAGCAGGCGCGCGAAGTTCTGGGGATCGAGGCGAAGGAAATCGAGCCGGAAGCGCTGATCAGCGCAATCCTGCGCGCGCCGGTTGACCTGATGTGGTTCGGCGGGATCGGCACCTATGTGAAGGCCCCGCAGGAGAACAACATCGCGGTCGGCGATCCGGCCAATGATGGCCTGCGCGTCGATGCGACCGAAGTGCGCGCCCGCGTGATCGGCGAAGGCGCGAATCTTGGCGTGACGCAGGCGGGGCGGATCGCCTTCTCGCTCAATGGTGGGCGCATCAACACCGACTTCATCGACAATTCGGCCGGGGTCGATTGTTCGGACAACGAGGTCAATATCAAGATCGCGCTCGCCGCGGCGACCGCTTCGGGCAAGCTCAGTCCCAAGAAGCGCAACACCTTGCTCGCCGCGATGACGGACGAGGTCGCCGCGCTGGTGCTGGAAGACAACCGCTTGCAGGCACTCGCCCTGTCGGTCGCGTCGAGCGGCGGCGCGGGTGCCACGGCGTCCTACATCCGCCTGATCGAGCGGCTGGAGGAAGTCAGCGATTTCGACCGCCGTACCGAAGGCCTTGCCGATGGCGAGACCCTGAGCCGCCGCGCGGCGGACGGACAGGGGCTCACCCGCCCCGAACTCGCGGTGCTGCTGTCCTCGGCCAAGCTGGCGCTGCAATCGGCGATAGAGGCGAGCACGCTGCCCGATGATCCGGTGCTGGAGCCTGTGCTGCTGGCGCGCTTCCCCTCCGCCATGCGCAAGGCCTATGCCGCCGAGATTCGCGGTCACCGGCTGCGGTCCGAGATGATTTCGACCAGCCTGTCGAACCGCATCGTCAACCGGCTCGGCATGGTGCACCCCTTCGAACTCGCCGAGGAAGAGGGCGTGGGCCTCGCCGAAGTCGCCGCCGCTTTCGTGGTGGCCGAGCGCTTGTTCGGGCTCGACCCGCTGTGGCGCGAGCTTGACGGGGCCGACATCCCCGAAGCGGCGCGATTGGTGCTGTTTGACCGACTGGCAGCGGCCGTCGGCAACCTGATGTCCGACGTTCTGCGCACCGCTTCGGGCAAGGTCGCCGCAGGCGCCATGATCGGCGAATTGCAGAGCGGCGTGGCGGCCCTCGTCTCGGGCCGTGACGAGCTGCTCACCGACGAGCCGCGCGCCCGTTCCCGGGCACTGCGGGACCGCTTTGTCGCCGCCGGAGCGCCCGAGGCGCTGGCCGCCAAGGTCGCCAACCTGTTCGATTTCGACGGGGCGGTGGGTTTGGCGCAAGGCGCGCTCGTCGCCGGGATCGAGACCAAGCTGCTCACCCACGCCTTTACCGATATCGGCACCCGGCTGGGGCTCGACTGGGCGCAGGGGACCGCGGCCTATATGTCACCGTCCGACGTGTGGGAGCGGTTGCTGGTGTCCGGCCTCGCGCGGGATTTCCAGCAGATGCGCATCGAATTCCTGCGGCGGCTGATGCAGGCGAAGTCGGGTACAGAAGACCCGCGCGGTGCCGTGGCCGAATGGGCCGAGCGCAATGCGCAAGGCGTCGCGCAGTTCCGCGCCATGATCGCCCGCGCACAGGCACGCCCGCCGGTGGGTGCGGCGATGCTCGCCCAGATCGCCAGCCAGGCGCGCAATCTGCTCGAACGGTAGCACTCGTCCTTATGGCGGGTTGACCCTCCGGCTGTTTGCGCCACATCAAGGGCCGCAAGACGCCGGAGGGGCATAGCAAGCACATGAGTTTTACCAACCAGCACGCAGATGTCGTGATCGTCGGCACCGGCCACGGCGGTGCGCAGGCAGCGATTGCCTTGCGCCAGCACGGCCACGAGGACTCGATCCTGATGATCGGCCGCGACGATGCGCCGCCCTATGAGCGGCCGCCGCTGTCGAAGGAATACCTCGCCGGGGACAAGGGGTTCGAGCGGATCATGATCCGGCCCGAGAAGTTCTGGGCGGAGAAGAACATCGCCCTGCGCCTCGGCGCGGCGGTGACGGGGATCGATCCGGCCAGGCACACGCTCACCCTCAGCGACGGTGCACAGGTGACCTATCGCAAGCTGATCTGGTCAGGCGGGGGCGATCCGCGGCGTTTGCCGGTGCCGGGTGCGGTGCTGCCGGGCGTGTTCTACGTCCGCGACAAGGCCGATGCCGATGCGATGATGCAGGCGCTGGCCGATGGCGCCAAGCGCGCGGTGGTGATCGGCGGCGGCTATATCGGGCTGGAGGCAGCCGCCGTGCTGCGCAAGCTCGGCTGCGAGGTGGTGCTGGTCGAGATGCTCCCCCGCCTGCTGGCGCGCGTGGCGGGTGAGGAGCTGTCCACCTTCTATGCCGAGGAGCACCGCCGTCAGGGCGTCGACGTTCGGCTGAGCACCGGCGTTAACGCCGTGTTGGGCGAGGACGCGGGCCGGGTGACAGGCGTCAGGCTCGACAATGGCGAGGAGGTCGCCTGCGACATGGTGATCGTCGGCATCGGGGTGGTGCCCGCGGTCGCACCGCTGATTGCGGCGGGCGCGGCGGGGAGCAACGGGGTCGATGTGGACTTCTGCTGCCGCACGACGCTGGATGACGTCTATGCGATCGGGGACTGCGCCGCCCATGCCAACGACTTTGCCGATGGCGCGGTAATCCGCTTGGAATCGGTCCAGAACGCGCATGACATGGCGAACACTGTGGCCAAGGCGATCATGGGCGAGAAGGAGCCTTACCATGCGCTGCCGTGGTTCTGGTCGAACCAGTATGATCTGAAGCTGCAAACCGCCGGGCTGAGCCTCGGCTTCGATCAGACGGTGCTGCGCGGTGATCCCGAGACCCGCAAGTTTACGGTGGTGTACCTGAAGGACGGCAAGCCGATCGCCTTCGACTGCGTCGGCACGATGAAGGACTATGTGCAGGCGCGGAAGCTGCTGGAAAGCGGGGCGGGCCGGATTGATCCGGCGCTGCTGGCTGACCCCGAGGTGGCGATCAAGGATTTGATGTAGCGAGCAGGGCATTCCGACTCCCTTCCCCCCGGGGAAGGGCTGGGGATGGGGGAGCGAGGCCGTTAGGTCTCGCGTCACAGCTATCGTCGAGCCCCCACCCCCGACCCCTCCCCGCCGGGGAGGGGAGAACTTAGGCCGACCGAAGTCGGCCAAGCGCCCACTCGGCCGCCTCCGCCACCACCGGATCGGGGTCGCTCGTTAACGCGCTGACCTGCGCGGTTAGCGCTCTGTTGCCGCTATTGCCCGCTGCATAAAGGCAGTTCCGCACGAACCGGTCGCGCCCGATGCGTTTGATCGGTGAGCCGGAAAACAGCGCCCGGAACCCCGCATCATCCAGCGCCAGCAACTCGCCCAAGCGCGGGGCGACCAGTTCGGCGCGGGGGAGGAATTCGCGGATCGCCTGCGCTTCGCTCGCGAACTTGTTCCACGGGCAGACCGCAAGGCAATCGTCGCAGCCATAGATGCGGTTGCCGAGGGCTTCGCGGAATTCTTCGGCAATCGGGCCTTTGTGTTCGATGGTAAGATAGGAAATGCAGCGCCGCGCGTCCAAGCGGTAAGGCGCGGGGAAGGCGCCGGTGGGGCAGGCGTCGAGGCACGCGCGGCACGAACCGCATTGGTCGCGGTGCGGCTCTGCGGGGGCAAGGTCGAGTGTCGTGTAGATTGCGCCGAGGAACAGCCAGCTGCCGTGGGTGGGGCTCACGAGGTTGGTGTGCTTGCCCTGCCACCCGATCCCCGCCGCTTCGCCCAGCGGCTTTTCCATCACCGGGGCGGTGTCGACAAAGACCTTCACCTGTGCGTCAGGCACCTCGGTAACCAGCCAGCGGGCGAGGGCTTTCAGGCGCTTCTTCACCACATCGTGGTAATCCTTGCCCTGCGCGTAAACCGAGATGCGGGCGTGTATGTCCGACCCCTCTAGCGCCAGTGGGTCATGGGCCGGGGCGTAGCTCATCCCCAGCGCGATCACGCTGCGCGCCTCAGGCCACAGGCCTTGGGGGGAGCGGCGATGATCGAGCCGTGCGGCCATCCACTCCATCGAACCGTGCTGTCCCTCGACCAGCCATTGCTCCAGCCGGGCGCTGCGCTGCGGGTCTTCGCCTGCGCTGGCAAAGCCGCACACGGCAAAGCCCAAGGCGGCTGCCTCCCCCGCAATCCGGGCTGAAAGGTCAGATGCTACCGGAGCATTAACCATATTCGGAGAGGCTCCCGTTTAATCCTGCCCGCTAACCGCGTAGGCTATGGATATGGCGGTAAGCGATCACACAGCATCGGGCAATCGGGCGGACGGCTTCAGCGCCATCCCGGCCGATGCGCGCCCTCTCGCAATCGAAGCCCGCGGGCTGGTCAAGAGCTTTGACGGCACGCGTGCCGTCGACGGGGTGGACATTTTCGTCCCCGAGGGCGCGATTTACGGGATCCTCGGGCCCAACGGTGCGGGCAAGACCACGACGCTGCGGATGCTGCTCGGCATCATCGACCCGGATGAAGGCGTGCGCCGCGTGTTCGGGCATGATCGCCCGCATGATATCGGCCGGTTGATCGGCTACCTGCCGGAGGAGCGCGGGCTCTACCCGGCGATGAAGTGCATCGAGGCGATTGCCTTCATGGGCGCGCTGCGCGGGCTTCCGCTCAAAGAGGGCCGTAAACGCGCCGCCGAACTGCTCGAACGCCACGAGCTTGGCTATGCCGCTGACCGCCAGATCCGCCAGCTGTCGAAGGGTATGGCGCAGACCGTCCAGCTGCTCGGCACGCTGGTACACCGCCCGCGCCTGGTGGTGCTGGACGAGCCGTTCTCCGGCCTCGACGCGATCAATCAGGGCAAGCTGGAACTGATGATCCGCGCGCTGGCCGAAGATGGCGTGACCGTGATCTTCTCGACCCACGTGATCCACCATGCCGAACGCCTGTGCGAAGGCGTGGCGATCATCGCCGGGGGCAAGGTGCCTTACGCAGGGTCAGTCGAGGCCGCGCGCGACCGGATCCCGGCGCAGGTGCGGCTGGAGACGCGGGCGCGCGAGGGCGCGTGGCTTTCGGCCCTGCCCGCTGACACCCGCCGCAATGGCGATTTCTTCCAGTTCCCGCTGCCCGAAAGCGGGATCGAACCACTGCTGCGCCAGCTGATCGAAGGCGAGGCGGGGATTCTCTCGCTCTCGATCGAGCGCGCGGGCCTGCACGATGCCTTCGTCGCCATCGCGGGTGAGGCTGCCGCGCGCCAGCTCGAAGCTGATAATCAGGGGAACCGCGCATGAGCGATACCGAAATGCTGCGCCCGCGCCTCACCACGCTGGAAGCCGCCTGGGTCATCGCCCGGCGCGATTTCGTCGCGGTGCTGTTCAGCCGTGCCTTCCTGTTCTTCCTGCTCGGCCCGCTCTTCCCGGTGCTGATCGGGGGATTGGCGGGCAGTATCGGCGGGCAGGTGCAGCGCAGTGCTGTCAGCACGGAGATCGGCATGGCCCTTTCGCCTGAAGACAACGCGGCGATGATCGCGGCGGCTGATGTCCTGCGCCCGCAGCTCGGCGCTCAGGTGCCCGAATTGCGGGTGATCAAAGAGGCTGCGCAGGACAGCAATTTCGATGCGCGCGCCTTTCTGGATCAGCGCCGCGGGAATTACGCCGCGATCCTGACCGGATCGCTGGCGGAGCCGCAACTGGTCGGCACAAAGGGTCAGATTGATCGCTGGTCGGGGCCGATCGAATTGATCGCGGCGACAGCGAGCGGCGCTTCGCCCTCGCAGTTCCCCAAGGCCACCAGCGAAGTGGTCGCGACCAGCGCCGCGTCCGAACGCACCAACCGGGTGCGGACCGCGCAGGCCGCGCAAATGGTCCTGTTTCTGCTGACGATGCTGCTGGGCGGCATGGTGCTGTCCAACCTCGCCGAGGAAAAGGGCAACAAGATCATCGAAATCCTCGCCGCGGCCTTGCCGATGGATGCGGTGTTCATGGGCAAGCTCTTCGCGATGCTCGGCGTGTCCTTCGTCGGGATTGCGGTGTGGGGCACGGTCGGCTGGGCGTTCTGGGCGATTGCCGAGGACGCGATTGTCACTGTCACCCAGACCAATTTCCGCGAGCTGCCCGGCCCGGCGGTCGGCTGGCCGATGTTCATGGCGCTGGGGCTGATCTATTTCACGATGGCCTATCTGCTGCTCGGATCGCTGTTCCTGACGATTGGGGCGATGGCGGCTTCGGTGCGCGAGGTGCAGACCCTCTCGATGCCGGTGACGATGCTGCAACTGATGGTGTTCTTCCTGTCGGCCGCGAATATCGGCCAGACCGGCACCCCGCTGGAGCTGGGGGCGATCGCCTTCCCGCTGTCCTCGCCCTTTGCCATGCTGGCCCGCGCCGCGCTGGAAGATACGCTGTGGCCCCATGCGCTGGCGATTGTGTGGCAGGGCATTGCGGTGATCCTGCTGGTCAAGGGCGGATCGCTGCTGTTCCGCAAGCGGGTGATGAAGTCGGGCGGGGCCGGGCGGGCCAAGAAGAGCTGGTTCGCTCGCCGTGCGTCTGGCCCAACTCAGCCGGCCGAATAGGTCTCCATTCGCAACCCACTATTGACATTGCTGTCAGTTAGTCTGAGGATGCGACTCGGATCGGAGCGGCCCGTACCAGAGGCTGCCTGACGGGAGACAGACATGGCCACCATCGCCCCCACCCCACCTGCGATTCAGCGCCCGCAAGTGCGCCGCGAGCCGAGCTCTTACGATGCGCTCAAGGCGCACTTCGCCGCCCATCCCGAAGAACGCCTCCGCCACACGCACCCGTGGGACGTCAGCCGTTCGGAGATCTATTTCGAGGACAAGTGGCAGCCGGTCTTCGCCGAGATGCGCGCGGCGGGGCAGCTGCACTGGATTCCCGAAAGCCCGTTCGGCCCCTATTGGGCGGTGGTCGGCCACAAGGCGATCCAGCATATCGAGGCCCTGCCCGAAACCTTCTCCTCGAGCTGGGAGCATGGCGGGATCACCATCCTCGAACGGCCCGATGATGCACAGCTGGCCGAAATGGGCGTCGAACGGCGCGAGCTGCCGATGTTCATTGCGATGGACCGCCCGCAGCACACCGGGCAGCGCCGCACCGTCGCGCCCAAGTTCACACCCACCGCCATCACCGAGATGGAAGCCGAAATCCGCCAGCGCACGGGCGAAGTGCTCGACCGCCTGCCGCGCGGCGAAGTGTTTGATTGGGTCGATACGGTCTCGATTGAACTCACCACCGGGATGCTCGCCATCCTGTTCGGCTTTCCGTGGGAAGACCGCCGCCTGCTGACCTTCTGGTCGGACTGGGCGGGCGATACCGAGCTGGGCGCGGTGCGCGCGCTGGATGAGACCCGCTGGGGCATCCTTCAGGAAATGGCGGCCTATTTCCAGACGCTCTGGATCGAGCGGACGATGGACAAGGAGCCGGGCAATGATCTCATCTCGATGATGATCCACTCGCCCGCGATGAACCAGATGAGCCCGGAGGAATTCATGGGCAATCTGGTGCTGCTGATCGTCGGCGGCAACGACACCACCCGCAACACCATGAGCGGCATCATCCACGCGCTCGACAAGTTCCCCGATCAGCGCAAACTCTACGAGGAACGGCCCGAGCTGATCCCCAATGCCGTGCAGGAAATCCTGCGGATGCAGGTGCCGTTGGCGCATATGCGCCGCACCTGCACCGAGGACACCGAGGTGTTCGGCCAGACCATCAAGGCGGGCGACAAGGTTGTGCTGTGGTACATCAGCGCCAACCGCGATGACGAGGTGTTCGAGAACCCCGACAAGCTCGACATCACCCGCGAGAACGCCCGCCGCCACCTCGCCTTCGGCTATGGCATCCACCGCTGCGTCGGCGCGCGTCTGGCCGAACTGCAATTGCGGGTGCTGCTGGAGGAAATGCACAAGCGCCGGATGCGGGTGCATGTCGCCGGCGATGTCGAGCGGGTGCGCGCCAACTTCGTCCACGGCTTCCGCAAGCTTGAGGTTGAGATCACCTCTTTCTGATTGCCGGATGGGCAGGTGAAACCTCAGGCGTGTTCCGGGCGTATTAAGGACAGGACCTTCATGCCCCCCGGATGGAACACGCCCCGATGCGCCTGCCTGTGATTGATCGCCGCCGTCTGCTCGCCCTTGGCGCCGCGCTGCCATTTATCGGCGCCTGCTCCGCCGCGCCCGCCGAAGCCAAGAACTTTCCCAAGGCCAGAACCGAAGCCGAATGGCGCAAGGCGCTAACCAAGGACCAGTTCTATGTGCTGCGTCAGGCGGGCACGGAACGCGCCTTCACCTCGCCGCTCGACAAGGAAAAGCGCAAGGGCACTTTCGTGTGCGCAGGCTGCGCGAACCCGCTCTATGCCTCGGCCCACAAGTATGACAGCCGCACCGGCTGGCCGAGTTTCTGGCAGGCGATCGACAAGGGTGCGGTCGGGACTTCGACCGATTACCTGATCGGCTACCCCCGCACCGAAGTGCACTGCGCCGATTGCGGCGGGCATCTGGGGCACATCTTCGACGACGGCCCCAAGCCCACCGGCAAGCGCCACTGCATCAACGGGGTCGCGATGAAGTTCGTGCCTGCCTGATTTCGGGCAGGTTACTCGCCGAGGAGCGCCGGGGCCTGAAGCTGGGCCGCGAGACGCGCGAATTCGCCAAGCGTGAAGGTGTCGTCGAACACCACCCCATACTGACGTTCACGCCGCCAGCGCACCTTGGCGCGCACTTCGCCGGTCTTGCCCGACAGGCCCGGCGCCGCGATCCGCACGTTCTGGTCGATCGCCAGCAGCTGGTCGCAAGTGATCCGCGCGCCCTGCTGCGAGAGGTTTTCCACCACCGCATCGAAGCTGCCCGACAAGGTGTGGACCAGCACCGGGAAGCACAGACCAAGCCTGAGCCCGCGCTTGGGATAATCGCTCGCTTCATTGACCAGTTGGCCGACCTGAACGCTGTGCGCGAAGGTAAAGCCCGCCTCGTTCTCCCGCTGCCACACGCAGCTGACCTCGTAGGTCGCGCCGGCGGGCATGTGCAGCGCGTAGTCCTTGCAGCTGGGCAAGGCGTGGAACAGGCGAACGCTCACCCCGGTTTCGGAAACGTCACGGATTACGCACACGAACTCGCCCTGCGCCGAGACCAGCTTGGCCGCGCGGATGAGCAGCGTGAAGCGCGGCGCAGCGCGCTGATCCGCGCCGAGCGTATCGGATGCTTCTTCGAGACGTGCGGTATTCGTCGCTATGTCCATGCCCTGTTGTCCCAACCCGACAGCCCCTGGTCCTGGCACTGGCGAGACATGTTAATGGGACGCGCCTGTCCCATGTTCCCAGAACGGACATAGGTAGAAGGCGTTAAGGGGGAGATAATGCACACTGAGCGTCAACGCGCGTTGCTTACGCTGAATGACGTATCTGGTACGGGCGGCGGGACTCGAACCCGCACGAGCAAAGCTCAGGGGATTTTAAGTCCCCGGCGTCTACCATTCCGCCACGCCCGCATGATGCGGCCCTTGCCACAGATTGCGGTTCCAAAGCCAGAGCTTGCCCGAAAGCTTGCCAGTCGGCGTATCATCGCCCATTTCGGCGAGGATATTCACACAACAGGGGCGCAGCATGGCGGGCGAAGCATCTGACGCGCATTCGGTGGTGGCGACCATCCAGCCGGCGATTTCCCTGCTGGGCCTCGGCATCGGCGCGGCGCTGGCGAGCCGGGCGCTGCGGCTCAACCCGATCGTCGGCTATCTCGGGCTGGGGCTCGGGCTGGCGAGCCTCGGCATGGCGTCCGATTTTCGCGGGCCCGTGGTGGCCGCGATGGCCGAGGCGGGAGTAATGTTCCTGCTGTTCAATCTCGGCCTGCACTTCTCGCTGGGGCGGATCCGGGCTGAAGCGGGCAATATCTTCGGCTTCGGCAGCTTGCAGATGGTGGTGGCGGGCGGGGCCTTTGCGGCGCTGTTCATCGCCTTCGGCCTGCCGGTGGCCTTTGCGATCATTGCCGGCTTCGGCATGGGCCTGTCCTCCACCGCTGTCGTGATCGGACTGGTGCGTGAGCGCGGGCAGGAGGATTGTCCCGTCGGCCGCGCGGCGCAATCGATCCTGATCTTTCAGGACATTGCCGCGATCCTGCTGCTGGTGACCGCCGGTGCACTGGCGAGCGGCGGGGCGCTGGCGCCTGCGCTGGGACTGGCGGGGGCCAAGGCGCTCGCCGCCTTCGGGATCGCGGTGCTGTTCGCCCGCTACCTGACCGAGCCGTTGTTCAACCTGATCGCCCGCGCGGGCACGACCGAGGTCTATACCGCCACCGCGCTGTTCATCGCGCTTGCCGCCGGGTGGGCGACGGGGATGGCGGGGCTGTCGCTGACTCTGGGCGCGTTTCTGGGCGGGATGGCCGTGGCGGATTCGCGCTACCGAATTCTGGTTCAGACCGAGATCGACGCCTTCCGAGGGCTGTTCCTCAGTTTCTTTTTCATCTCGGTCGGCCTCAGCATCGATCCGGCGCTTCTGGTGGCGGACTGGATGCTGGTGGTGGGCGTCTCGCTCGGCATGATCGTGCTGAAATGCGCCTTCAACGTCGTGGCTGCCCTGCTCAACCGCTGGTCGGTGCCGGGGTCGATCCAGCTTGGGTTTTTGCTCGGGCAGGGAAGCGAGTTCACGCTGGTGCTGCTGGCGCTGCCTGCGGTGGCGGGGCTGGCCGAACCGCGGCTGGTGTCCGCGATGGTCACCGCAATCGCGATCAGCCTCGCGGTGACGCCGCTGGTGTCGAACATCGGGCGCAAACTGGCCGGACGCCTGCGCGCCGGGCCGCCGGACATGAAGTTGGCGGGTGATGACGCGCCGGTGCTGATCATCGGCATGACGTCGGCGGGTCGTACGCTGGCGGATGCGCTGTCATTCAATGACATTGGCTACCTCGCGCTGGAGGCGGATCATGATCGCTTCCAGATGGCGCTGGCCGATGGCTACCACGTCCACCGCGCCAACCCGGCCGACCCGAGGAGCTGGGACGCGATCGGGATCGACCGGCGGCAGGTGCTGGTGGTGGCGACGGGCGATACCTCGGTCTCGCGTGAGGTCACGCCCTTGGCACAGCAGCGGATGCCGGGGCTGGCGCGCATCATCGCGGTGCCGGGGCCGGACGAGATCGACGAGATCGCTGCGCTCGGGATGCTGCCGGTCGACATGAGCTTGAGCGGCGGGGGAGAGCGGTTGATCGAACTGGTCTTCGCCGCCTTGGGCGAACAGCGCGCGCTGCCTGTGCCGAGCCTCGCCCATGACGAAGTGCGGCCGCGCAAGGTGGCGTGATTTGCTTTTCGCTCGCCCCTCCGGACGAGCGTCCTCGGGGCGTTTTTGTGTTCCGCATCGCCTCCGCGATGCGAAATCCTCGCTCATGCGACCTGAAGGTCGCGTCGCTGCGGGCGGCCGGTCGGCCTTGCGGCCCGTCCGTTTGCGGGCCGGATCACCGCCTAAGTTTGATCTGCGAGCGAGGATCGGCCCCGAAGGGGCCGCGAGCGCACGCGCGCGAGCCGCAGGTGCCCGTAGCGTAGCGAAGGAATAGCGGCGAAAACGAAGGCGCGGAGGCGCCTTCGCAACACAAGGGCCAACCTTACTTGTTCAAACGCTCGCGGATTTCCTTGCCGGCCTTGAAATAGGGCACGCGCTTCGAGGGCACGTCCACCGTTTCGCCGGTGCGCGGATTGCGTCCGCTGCGCGCTTCACGCTCTCGCGTCGAAAAGGCACCAAAGCCACGCAGTTCGACCCGGCCGCCTTCGGCCAGCCGTTGCGCGATTTCATCGAAGAAGATGTCGACCACCTGTTCGATTTCGTCCGCGCGAAGCTCTGGATTATCCTTGTGCAATTCCTGCAGCAATTCGGATCTGATCATGGCGATCTCCCGACGCCCATGGACGGTCTCGCCGCCATATCACGTCGTAAATGCGGGTTACCCCGTCGTTTCGTTTACGCGCCCCCGACCCGTGGGGCGGCCCCCTTTACTCTCAGCTTTGCAAGATATGCAACCCGTTGCTGAAGAGTGTGAACAAACTGTCAGAATTCGGGAAAGTCCGCAACCTGCATTAATGTCAGTAAGGCAAAACCTTACAAAACGACCGCGAGATTTGCTGGATCAAGACCGAGGCGTTGCATCCGACTGCGGATTTCGGGCCATTCCTCGCGCAGGAACGTCTCGCGTTCAGTGGCGCGCAGCCGCTCCGCCGCGCCGCGCACGACATACATGCCGACGCCGCGCTGCACTTCAACGAGGCCGTCGTTCTGGAATTGCTGATAGGCTTTGGCCACGGTGAGCGGGTTCGCCCCCTGCTCAGCCGCCAGCGCCCGCACCGAGGGAAGCATCGCGCCTTCGGGATAAGCGCCGTCTATGATCGCAGCGGCGATCTGATCGCGCAGCTTGAGATAGACGGGCCGGTTGGAGCTTGGGCGGTTGGGGTTCATAACAGCGGTGTCCCTTGCGAGGTGCATCAGTGCCATAATACAGCCATGCGGTCAATGTGTTTGGCTACTTAACGGTGGTCTGCATCGTGCGTCAGCACGATCGCAAAACAAGCACGCAACAAAAGCTTCACACGGGCGCAACAGGCGCTAGGGTGCCTCCCCATTGCGGCGGTGTGGTGAGGCACCGCTTAACCATTCGATGGGGATCGAATTCATGAAAGATATGTCGCTGTGGGCGGAGGCCGATTGGATTGCGGCCATCGCCGTGGTCGTGCTGATCGTGTTTCTTGCGATTGGCAGCAAGATCGCGGTGCAGAAGGAGCCCGAGTTCGCTGGGCACCCCAAGGGCCTCTACATGCTGTTCTTCGCCGAGATGTGGGAGCGCTTCTCCTACTACGGCATGCGCGCAATCCTGGTGTTCTATCTGGCCCAGCATTGGGACTTCACCGAGGGCAAGTCGAACCTGATCCTCGGTGCTTATGCCAGCCTCGTCTACATCACGCCGGTGCTGGGCGGCTGGCTGGCTGACCGCTATCTCGGCCAGCGCAAGGCGGTCCTGTTCGGCGGCTTGCTGCTGGCGGTAGGCCACTCGCTGATGGCGGTGGAAGGCACCGGCGGGCAGGACGATCCCACGATCAACGTGTTCTGGGCGGCGCTGGCCTTCATCATCGTCGGCTCGGGCTTCCTGAAGGCCAACATCTCGGTGATGGTTGGCCAGCTTTACCCGATGACCGATATCCGCCGCGATGGCGCCTATACGATCTTCTACATGGGCATCAACGTCGGCGCGGCGATCGGGACGATCCTAGTCGCCTATCTCGGCCAGACGGTTGGCTGGGGCTTTGGCTTCGGTCTTGCCGGGATCGGGATGCTGCTGGGCCTCGTTGTCTTCGTCCTCGGCAAATCAACGCTGGGCGGCGCAGGTGAGGCCCCCCGGCCGCTGACCAAGGGAACGGAATACAGCCTCTATGGTATCGGTGTCGCTGCGGTCGCCGTGATCTGGGGACTGGTGCAGTATCAGGACGTGATCCAGACGTTGCTGATCATCTCCGGCGTGTCGTTGCTCGGCTATGTGCTGTTCGAAAGCTTCAAGCTCGAAAAGGAACCGCGTGAACGCATGTTCGCGATCCTGTTCCTGATCAGCCTCAACCCGCTGTTTTGGGGCCTGTTTGAGCAGGCGGGCGGGTCGATGAATCAATTCACCGACAAGTTCGTCGATCGCAGCGGGGTGCCTGCGGGGATCTTCCAGTCGATCAACCCGATCTACATCATCCTGCTCGCCCCGCTGTTTGCCGGACTGTGGCAGTGGCTGGGACGCAAGGGCAAGGAGCCTTCCGCTCCTGCCAAGTTCGGGCTGGCGCTGGCGCAGATGGGCTTTGCCAATCTTGTGCTGGTGTGGGGTGCCGAAGCCTATGGCATCGCCGCGATGACCCCGGTCATCCTGGTCTTCGCCTATTACTTCTTCGCCACCACGGCCGAACTCTGCCTCTCGCCGGTCGGCCTGTCGGCGATGAACCGCCTCGCGCCCAAGCACCTCGCCAGCCTCATCATGGGCGCGTGGTTCTACATGACCGCGGTCGGCAACTTCGTCGCTGGCAAGATCGGCGAAGCGACCGGCGGACATGACGGTGTGATGACCAAGCAGGGCCTGCTCGACATCTACGAAGTGTTCGGCTGGATCGCGATCGGTGCGGCGGTGGCGGTGCTGCTGGTCAGCCCGATTGTGAAGAAGTGGATGCACCTCGATACGCTTGCGGACGAAAAGGTTGTTCCCACCTTCGATGCCGCAGACGAGGGCTATCCCGCCACGCGTCCCGCCAAGTAACCTTGGCCTGACACATTAATCGTCGAGCTGCATAGACAACCCGCCCGTTTCCCGTCACACAATGTGACTGGGAAACGGGAAGGGTTTTCGATGCTTTCACACTTCAAACTGCGAGCGCGCATGGGCGCGCTAGCCACTTTGGCAAGCGCGCTGGCGCTTTCTGCCTGCGCGACCACCGGCGGTAGCGGCGATACCGCCAGCGCCTCGGATAAGGCCAAGGATGACGCTTTCGCCGCCACGCCCGCAGGCGATCCGGTCTTTGCTTCGACCTACAAGCCCTACCCCAACGTCGCCACCGCGATCCGCGGCGCCACGATCTATGACGGCAAGGGCGGCACAATCGAAAACGGCGTCGTGTTCATGTCGGGCGGCAAGATCACCGCGGTCGGCGGCCCGGACACCCCGATCCCGGCCGACATCGCCGTGTACGACGGCACCGGCAAGTTCGTCACCCCGGGCATCATCGACATCCACTCGCATCTCGGCGACTACCCCTCGCCCGGCGTCGAAGCCCATTCCGATGGCAACGAAGCCACCGCGCCGACCACGCCCGAAGTCTGGGCCGAACATTCCGTCTGGCCGCAAGACCCCGGCTTCAGCCGCGCGCTGGCGAATGGCGGGATCACGGCGCTCCAGATCCTCCCCGGCTCGGCCAACCTGATGGGCGGGCGTTCAGTGACGCTCAAGAACGTGCCCGCGCGCACCATGCAGGGGATGAAGTTCCCCGGCGCGCCCTATTCGATGAAAATGGCCTGCGGGGAGAACCCCAAGCGCGTCTATGGCAGCCGCGGGCGGATGCCTTCGACCCGGATGGGCAACCTCGCGGTCAACCGCGAAACCTGGCTCGGCGCGATCGATTACGCCAACGACCCGAAGGCCAAGCGCGATCTCGGCAAGGAGACGCTGGTGGGCGTGCTCAAGGGCGAAATCCTGATCCAGAACCACTGCTACCGCGCCGACGAAATGGCGCTGGTGCTCGATATGGCCAAGGAGATGGGCTACAAGGTCGCGGCCTTCCACCACGCGGTCGAAGCCTACAAGATCGGCGATCTGCTACGCGAAAATGACGTGTGCAGCGCGATCTGGGCCGACTGGTACGGCTTCAAGATGGAAAGCTATGACGGGATTCTGGAGAACGCGGCGTTCCTCCAGCGCGAAGGCGCCTGCGTGGTGATCCACTCGGACGATCAGAACGATATCCAGCGCCTCAACCAGGAGGCCGCCAAGGCGCAGGCCGCCGGTGCGCGGGTTGGGATCGACATTCCCGATGCGACCGTGATCCAATGGCTCACTTACAACGCGGCCAAGGCGATGGGGATTGCCGACATGACCGGCAGTCTCGAGACCGGCAAGATGGCCGATGTGGTGCTGTGGAACGGCGATCCGCTCAGCGTCTATTCGCGGCCCGAGAAGGTCTGGATTGACGGCGCGCTGATGTTCGATGCGATGAACCCCAAGACACGGCCCGTCAGCGATTTCGAGCTTGGCCAGCCCGGTGAAGGAGATGTGAAATGAAGCGGCTCCTCATCACAGCGGCCAGCGTTCTGACCCTCACCGCCTCGCCTGCATTCGCGCAGGACATGGTCGTCACCAACGCCAAGCTGGTAATCGGTGACGGCGGCGCCCCGATCGAAGGCGGCGTCGTGATCGTGGACGATGGCAAGGTGGTGTTTGCGGGAGCGCCCACCCCCGGCCAGACCTTCACGACCGACGTTGTCATCGACGCGGGCGGCGCATGGGTCACCCCCGGGCTGTTCGCGACCGTGACGACGCTCGGCCTCGCCGATGTGTCGGCGGTGGACGAGAGCAACGACATCACCGCGCGCGAAACGCCGTTCAGCGCCGCACTGGATGCGGCGACGGCAATCAACCCCACCTCGCAGCACATCCTCGTCCACAAGGCCGCCGGGATCACCCGCGCGGCGACATCGATGATGCCGTCCGGTTCGATCTTTGCGGGGCAAGGCGCGATCATCGACCTTGATGGCGATGCCAAGCCGGTGATGCAGGCGCGCGCGTTCCAGATGATCAATCTGGGCGAGGGCGGAGCGGACCGCGCGGGTGGCAGCCGCGCCGCAGCCCATGCGCTGCTGCGTTCGGCGCTGCGCGAGGCGCAGGCGCTGGTGGGCAAGCCCGGCATTCCCGAGACGACCGAGATCGGCAAGGACGACGAAGTGTTCCTCAGCCGCTTCGATGCCGAGGCGCTGGTGCCGGTGGTGACGGGCAGGCAGAAGCTCTACGTTGCGGTGGACCGGATGGCCGATATCCGCGCCGTTTTGGCGCTGAAGACGGAATATCCCAAGCTCGATCTGGTGCTGGTCGGCGTGACCGAAGGGTGGCTCGTGGCGAATGAAATCGCTGCCGCCGGGGTTCCGGTGATTGCCAACGGCTTGAACGATCTGCCCGAGACCTTCGAGCAACTGGGTGCGACCCAGTCCAATGCCGGACGGATGGCCAAGGCGGGCGTCACAGTCGCGATCAACGCCGAAAGCCTCCAGAACCCGCGCCGCTTGCAGCAGGTGGCGGGTAACCTCGTCGCGCTGACCCGGATGCCTGGGGCGAGCGGGATGGACTGGGGCAAGGCCTTTGCCGCGATCAGCTCGGTTCCCGCCGAAATCAGCGGCATGGGCGGCAAGGCGGGCGTGCTCAAGCCCGGCGCGCTGGGCGATGTGGTGATGTGGACCGGAGATCCGCTCGAAGTCGGCTCGGTGCCGACCAAGGTGTTCATTGCCGGGGTCGAGCAGGATCTCACCAATCACCAGACCCGCCTGCGCGACCGCTATATCGACCTCGATGAAAGCGACCGGCCCAAGGCCTACGACTGGTAATGGCGTTGATGTCCAGACAGACGGCCGCCGCTCTGGTGGCCGCGCTCTTGCTCGCCCTGCAACCTGTCCACGCACAGGAAGGGGCGGGCGAGGCCGTCGCCGATCCCAGGGCGCAAGACTCTGCATGGCATTCTGCGCAGCAGATCTATCTGCTGGGTCTCACGCCCGAAGACGGCTGGCGTTTTGTCGATGGCGGGGTGCGCTGGCGCTGGATCAAGTATCTCGCGTCAGACCGCAAGCCGACTGTCGCTGACCGGATCACCGTCCATTACGAGGGGCGGTTGCTCGACGGGACTGTGTTCGACAGCTCCTATGCCCGGGGGGAGCCTGCAACCTTCCCGTTGGGCCGGCTGGTCAGGGGTTGGCAGCTTGCAATTCCGCAGATGGGCGTGGGCGAGATCATCGAAATCGCTATTCCCGCAGACCTCGCTTACGGCCCGGTCGGACGAGGGCCGATCCCGCCAAATGCGACGCTGGTGTTCAAGGTTGAGCTGATCGGAATCGAAGGTCAGACCTAGCCAGCGCGCGGCGGCCATTGCGGCACGGGTTCGCCTTCCGCGAAGAGATGCGCGCTGCTCCATCCCGCCATCTGTTCGAACATCGGCACCAGTGCGTGCGCCTTGTCCGTCAGGATGTAGCGCGCACGCTTGCCGTCGGGCGGGTCGCGGCGCATCAGCCCCGCCTCTTGCAGGATCGCTAATCGCGAGGTCAGGGCGGCGCGGTTGATGCCGAGACGGTCCACGAACTCCTCGAAACGCTCCGCTCCCAGAAATGCATCGCGCAGGATCAGCAGCACCCAGCGATCGCCGAGCAGGCGGGCGGCGCGGCCAATCGGGCAAGGCGCGCGTGAGGGCGTGTAGGTTTTCATCGTCTGATTATCAGACTTGCGCGCCGACAAGGCAAGCGGCATAACATCTGCATAACAGACTTAAAGGAAGCCTGCCCATGTCCGCATCCCGCTTCGCCTCTCCCGAAGACTCCATCGCCTATATGAAGAAGGTCGCCGTCGCGCGCTCGGGCTTCTCCGCCTGGCTCGATGTCGAGCCGGTGAAAGTGTGGGAGGGGGAGAGCGAATTGCTGCTGGTGATGCGCCCGGAAATGACCCAGCACCACGGCTATGCCCACGGCGCAATTGTCGGACTGATGGCCGACAATGCCTGCGCCTGGGCGGGGGCATCTGTGGTGGGCGATGTCGTCACCGGCGGCTACACCATCGACTTCCTGCGGCCTGCGAAGGGCGATCGGCTGCGTGCGCGAGGCACCGTGATCAAGGCAGGCAAGCGGCAGGTGGTGGTCCGCGCGGATGTGTGGGCCGAAAGCGACGGCAAGGCGCCGGTCCATGTCGCAGTGGCGCAGGCGACCATTGTTCCCACTGGCATCGTTCCGACCGGGGTCGGGGCGTGATCCAAGCCCGCTAGGCGTGCCTCCTCACCCATGTTAGGTTCGCCGCCATGGACGGGGCAATCATCACACTCATCGCGGCCAATGTCGCATTCGTCGGCACACATTTCGCCATGTCGCACCCCTTGCGGGCACCGATGGTCAAGGCCTTGGGGGCGGGCGGGTTCCAAGCGGCCTATACTGTGGTGAGCTTCGCCGCGCTGGCCTGGGTCTATTTCGCCTTCATCGCAGCCCCGCCAGCGGACCTTCCGGGGTCCGGCGATATCGGCTGGATCGCGGCGACGATCATCACTTTGCCCGCGATGATTTTGCTGGCGGGCTCGTTCATGGGCAATCCCGCGCTGCCGACCCCGATGGCCGAGGCGCAGGCCCGCGCCGAGCCCAAAGGCGTGTTCAAGGTCACCCGCCACCCGATGATGTGGGCAATCGGCCTATGGGCAGCCTCGCATATCATCCTGTTCTGGAGCACCCGGACGCTGCTGACCGCTCTCGCCATGGGCATCCTCGCACTGGTCGGCGCGAAGTTTCAGGACGCCAAGAAGGAAGTCCTGATGGGCGCGGCGTGGGCCGAGTGGGAGAGCAAGACCAGCTACTGGCCGCGCTGGGGAGCGCTGCTCAGCGTCGGCGCTGTGCCGCTGATTGCGGGGACAGTGCTGTGGCTGGCGGGCAGCTATATCCACCTGTGGCGCGCGGGCATCCCGGCGGGGGTGTTCAAGTGGCTGGCCTGACCCTCTGCGCTACTCGCCCGTAAACACCGCGCCCCGCTTCTCGATCAGCGCGGCGACCCCCTCGGCGTGGTCGGCGGTAGTGTGCATCATCGCCTGGGTGTTGGCGGCGAGTTCGAGCGCCGTGTCGTAGCTGGTCTGCTGGCCCTGCCGCAGCAGGTTCTTGGTGTGCCGCAGCGAATGCGGCGGCAGCAGCGCGATCCGACCTGCCAGCGCCCGCGCTTCGTCCATCAATGCCTCGGGCGCGACCACGCGGCTGACGAGGCCCCAGTCCTTCGCGGTGGCAGCGTCGATCACGTCGCCGGTATAGAACAGCTCGGCTGCCCGGCTCATCCCGATCACACGGGGCAGGATCCATGTCCCGCCATCGCCGGGGATGATCCCGAGCTTGAGGAAGGTCACGCCGAACTTCGCGCTCTCGCTGGCAATGCGGATGTCGGCGAGGCAGGCGACATCGCACCCCAGCCCGATCGCCGGGCCATTGACCGCCGCGATCACCGGCACCCGCAGGCCATAGAGCGCGCGCAGCATCAGGTGGATATTGTCACGATAGCCGTCCGAGATCGCCGGGGTGGTGCCGCCAAACGTGCCGGTCTTGTCCCGCATCGCCTTCACATCGCCGCCCGCGCTGAAGGCTCGCCCGGCGCCGGTCAGGATCACCACCCGGCATTCCATGTCGCGGTTGATCGCATTGGCGACCCGGACAAACTCATCCCCATCGCCCGGCGCGCCCAGCGGGTTCATGGACTCGGCCCGATCGAGCGTGAGAATGGTGACAGGGCCTTCTTTGGCAATCTGGATCAGTGACATCAGCAACCTTGCACGTTTGCGAGAGATAATTCACCTTGCGTATAGGCGGGGGATGGCAAGGGCAAGGCTGGCGCCCCGCGGCCCTTGCTAATGATAGGGGTCGAAGCGGAGAACTCGATTGCCCAGCCTCACCCTGCTTGCGACCTCGCCCCAGCTGCTGAGCACAGCGCTCGCGCTGGCAGCGCCGCAGCCTCAGGCACCCCCGCCGCCGCCGCAGGTCGTTCCGCTCGAATGGAACATGGCTGCGGTGCAGGACAGCGCGCCGCCACCGACAGACGGCCCGCCTGATGACGCCGCTCCCCCGTCGCCCGAAGGTGAGCCGGTGGATGGTCAGCCAACCAACGAAATCGTGGTCGAGGGCGAGTATGGCCCGCCCAAAAGCGATCCGCTCGAACGCGTCAATGAAGAGAGCTATCGCCTGACCCAGGCGGTCGATCAGTCGCTGGTCGAGCCGATGGCCAATGCCTATCGCGATGGCCTGCCCGAGCCACTGCGCGACGGGCTGGGCAATGTCGTGCGCAATCTGGCCGAGCCGACCAATGCGTTGAATTTCCTGTTGCAAGGCAAGGTCGGCAAGGCGTTCGAGACGTTGGGGCGGCTGGCGATCAATTCCACCATCGGCGTGGGCGGCCTGTTCGACGTGGCGGGCAAGAAGGCCGATCTTCCCTATCGCCGCAACGGCTTTGGCAACACGATGGGCTATTATGGCATCGGGCCGGGGCCGTATATGTTTGTGCCAGTGACCGGGCCGACAAGCGTGCGCGACATTATCGGACTGACGCTGGATCAGGCGCTGCTGCCCTTCGCGTTCGGCAAGCCATTCAACAAGCCGACCTATACTGTTCCGTATTTCGTGGTGAACTCGCTCGACCAGCGGCTGGAGTTCGACGCGGAGATTGCCGCGATCCGCAACTCGGACGATCCCTATCTGATGCGGCGCGAAACCTATCTCGCCAAGCGCCGCCGCGATATCGCGCTGCTGAAGGGCGAACCGATTTCGGAACTGGACCAGATGCGGCTGGAGGAGCTGGAGGGGACGCCTTCAGCGGATACGCCCGCCACAGCGCCCCAACCAGACAATGGCGCCCCGGTCGAGGCCCCCGCCAATCCCGAGGCCATCGCGATCACTCAGCCGCGCTAGGCCTGATGCCTAACGGTTTGCGGCGATAATCTCGGCGAGTTCGCGCTCAAAATCGGTCTGGGGCCGGTGTGCCAGAATCGCATCGATCAGGGCGGTCTGCGATCTGTCGATCTGGTTCGTCCAGATCCACATGTCGCCGAAAAATCCCCGCGCTGCGCTGCCGTTGATCCGGTAGATCAATCTTCGGTGCCAGCGTTCTATCGGATATTTGGACGGCTTGTAGAACGTGACGCTGAGTCGGCCCGCGTCCCTATGCAGCCCCTTGATCGAACGCAGTCCGATCCGTTTTTCGCCATGCGAGCGGACATAAACCCCGCGCTTGTCGATAATGACCTGCGGACGCCGGTCAAAGAGACGGACGATATGAACCGCGCCGATCGTGCCGAAAAACAACGTGCCCGATCCGCCCAGGGCCAGTCCGATCAGCCCCGGAATGCCAAAGCTGCCCGTAGCAAACGCAAGGCACAATGCTGCCATCCCCCCGGACAGGGCGGCCCAGGCGATCAGCTTGGTAAGCGAATAACGCGCCACGAAGGCTTCGGGCGCGGCCTGTCCATCAGGCTCAGGCACGCGCCTCTTCGCCTGTGATCCCGGTGCTGTTGTGCTTCAACGCCTTCAGCACCGTGTCCACGATCTGCGGGGCGTTGAGGCCAGCCTCGTCATACTGCTTCATCGGATCGTCGTGATCGATGAAGGTGTCAGGCAGGCGCAAGGTGCGCACTTTCAGCCCATTGTCGGTCAGGCCGGTATCGCTGGCGAAGGTCAGCACATGCGCGCCGAGGCCGCCGATCGAACCTTCCTCGACCGTCACGATAACCTCGTGGCTGCGCATCAGCTTGGCGATCAGGTCTTCGTCCAGCGGCTTGGCAAAGCGCAGGTCGGCGACCGTGGTGGAGAGCCCCTTGGCCTCCAGAGTATCGGCGGCCTTGAGCGCTTCGGTCAGGCGCGAGCCGAGCGAAAGGATCGCAACCTTGGTGCCTTCACGCACCAAGCGGCCCTTGCCGATTTCGAGCTTCACCGGAACCTCCGGCAGCGGAACCCCGGTGCCGTTGCCGCGCGGGTAGCGGAAGGCGATGGGGCCAGCGTCATATTCGGCGGCGGTGTAGGTCATGTGGACCAGCTCGGCTTCGTCAGCCGCGGCCATCACCACCATGTTCGGTAGCGTGGCGAGATAGGTGATGTCGAAGCTGCCTGCGTGGGTCGCCCCGTCAGCGCCGACCAACCCGGCGCGGTCGATGGCAAAGCGCACTGGCAGATTCTGGATACACACATCGTGCACCACCTGATCGTAAGCACGCTGGAGGAAGGTGGAGTAAATCGCCGCAAACGGGCGCATCCCTTCAGCGGCCAGGCCTGCCGCAAAGGTCACCGCGTGCTGTTCGGCAATACCGACGTCGAAGGTGCGGGTGGGGTGCGCCTTCGCAAATTTGTCGACGCCTGTGCCCGAAGGCATGGCGGCGGTGATCGCGCAGATGCGGTCATCCGTCTCGGCGAGCTTCGCCAGCGTCAACCCGAACACATCCTGATAGGCTGGCGCGCTGGGGGCGCTCTTGGCCTTTTCGCCGGTGATGACATTGAATTTGGGCACGCCGTGATACTTGTCGGCAGAGTTTTCCGCCGGGGCATAGCCCTTGCCCTTTTCGGTGACGACATGGATCAGCACCGGGCCTTCCGAGGTATCGCGCACGTTCTCCAGCACCGGCAGCAGGTGATCGAGATTGTGCCCGTCAATCGGCCCAACGTAGTAAAAGCCCAGTTCTTCAAACAGAGTCCCGCCGGTCACCATGCCGCGGGTGAATTCTTCCGCCTTGCCGATGGTGTCGTGCATCCGGCGGCTCATCTTCTGGATCACGCGGCTGGCGAGGCTGCGGATGCCGAGATATTCGCTCGAAGACACCATCCGCGCCAGATAGGCGGACAGCCCGCCCACCGGCGGCGCGATCGACATGTCGTTATCGTTGAGGATCACGATCAGCCGGTTGCCCGCCTGCGCGGCGTTGTTCATCGCCTCGTAGGCCATGCCTGCGCTCATCGAGCCATCGCCGATCACGGCAATCCCGCGCCCCGGCTCACCCTTCAGCTTGTTGGCGATGGCAAAGCCCAGCGCCGCCGAAATCGAGGTGGACGAGTGCGCCGCGCCGAAGGGGTCGTATTCGCTCTCACTGCGCTTGGTAAAGCCGGACAGCCCGCCGCCCTGCCGCAGCGTGCGGATCCGGTCACGCCGCCCGGTGATGATCTTGTGCGGGTAGCATTGGTGGCCCACGTCCCACACCAGCTTGTCGGTGGGTGTGTTGAACACATAGTGGATCGCCACGGTCAGTTCGACCACGCCCAGACCCGATCCCAGATGCCCACCCGACGTGCTGACCGCATCGATCATCTCGGTGCGCAGTTCGTCAGCGAGTTGGCGGAGCTGTTCGGGCTTGAGGCGGCGCAGATCGTCAGGGGTGTCAACCTGATCGAGCAAAGGTGTGTAAGGCGATTGTGTCATAGAATTAAGCCTTACACAGGGAAATCGGACCTGTCGATTGAAGGCTTGATGGAGATCAAACGCCGCGCCGATGCACGTTACGTGCAGGCCTTGCACAATCCGCGGATCTCCAGCACCGGCCGTTCCGCCTTGAAACTGCGGGCGGCGGCGATCGCGCGGACGGCGCGGCTCACATCCTCATCATCGACATGGGCAGCTTCGCCGCATTCATCGCAGACGAGGAAGATGCAATCATGCGCGCAGCCGGGATGGGTGTTGGCGAGATAGGCGTTGGCGCTTTCGACCCGCAAGGCGAGGTTGTTCGCCACGAACACATCGAGAATGCGGTAGACCGAGTTGGGCGCCACCCGCTTGCCGCGCGCCGCCGAGAGATTGTCGGCAATGTCATAGGCCGAGACCGGACGTTCGTGCCGCGCGAGTTCCGCGAAGACCGCTTCGCGCATGGTGGTCCACTGCTCGCCCGCCGCCACAAGCGCGCGCGCGGCTTCGGCGACAAGATCCTGTCCGGTGTGTTCCTGATGGCTGTGCGCGTGCTGTCCCATGTCTGCCAATATAATGAGACAGGCGGGGGAGCGCCAGTGGGGAGAGAGGAAGGTAACTTGGCCCCCACCCCTCTTCGTCACCCCAGCGGTTGCGAAGCACAGGCGAAGGCTGAACGCTGGGGCCTAGGGCGGCAAGCGCTGCCCTGTGTGGCCCTAGGTCCCAGCTTTCGCTGGGATGACGGTTTTGTCAAAGGGATCTTCAGCTTGCATCCCTGAGAAAGCTGGCCCGATACATGTTCGGATACATCGTCTTGAGCGCTGCCACCTTGGGCGCATCCCAGCGCACGATGTAGCGGCTGGTCGGATTGATCGCCATGTAGTCCTGGTGATAGGCCTCGGCGGGATAGAATGCCTTGTAGGCTTCGATCCGGGTCACGATCGGGTTCTTCCAGATGCCCGCCTTGCCGAGCTGGGCGATATAGGCCTTGGCAACGGCGGCCTGTTCTGCGTTCATCGGGACAATCGCGCTGCGGTAATGCGCGCCGGTGTCCGGGCCCTGGCGGTTCTTCAGCGTCGGATCGGCGACCACCGAGAAGAAGATCCGTAGCAATTGGTCATAGCGCACCACCGCCGGGTCATAGGTGATCCGCACGGCTTCGGCATGATCGGTCACGCCGCTGGAGACGAGGTCGTATTTGGCGCTGGCTGCGTTGCCGCCGTGATAGCCCGAGACCGCGGAGGTCACGCCCTTCACATGGCTGAACACGCCTTCGACACCCCAGAAACAGCCACCGGCGAAAACGGCGGTTTTCAGGCCTTTCGCTTCCTTGGCGACGCGGGTCGCGGCGGGGGCGTTGACGGCTTCTTCAGCGACCGCGGGTTCGGCGCAGGCGCTCAGGGCCAGCGACGTGGCGGCGAGCAAGGCAGCAATCTTGTGCATGGGATCAGCGTCCTTCGGGCGCGATCACGAACTCCGCCGATGGGCCGGGTGTCTCATGGCGTTCGGCAGCCTGCGCGGCCGGAGCCAGCTCACCCACCCAGCTGTCCGCCTCGGCGCCCGCGATCAACAGGGCTCCGAGGACGAAGCCGATGCCGAAATTGCGGAACAGGTCAGGAGAGAACAGACGCATGGGGAACTCGTGATTCGTGTGGTTGCCGCCAATGCCTCTGCCCGATGCCGAATTGCAGCGGGATGAACATGGCGGTCAGGCCCGATTAGGTCGCGGCCTTAACTTAGTTACGGAACCGCTGAGAAAAAGTTGAGCTGGCGGATAGTTCGTGCCGAGCCGTGCGCGCTGTGCGACGAATGCGGGGGAATGCGAAGGCGGCCTTCCGGAACAGCCGAACCTGCCCCTCCACCACCTGCGGTGGTTCCCCTCCCCGAGCAAGCTCGAGGAGGATTAACGGGCCACAGGCCCGCGAGCGCACGCGCGCGAGCCGCAGGTGCCCCGTAGCGAAGCGGAGGGAATAGCACCGAGGACGAAGGGGCGGAGGCCCCTTCGCAAACAAATCAGTGCCGGAAATGCCGCATCCCGGTGAACACCATAGCGAGGCCCGCTGCGTCGGCGGCGGCGATCACCTCGTCGTCGCGGATCGATCCGCCCGGCTGGATCACGGCGGTCGCCCCCGCTTCGGCGGCGGAGATCAGCCCATCGGCGAAGGGGAAGAACGCGTCCGAGGCGACAGCGCTGCCGACGGTGCGGGGGGCGTCCCAGCCGTGGGTCTCGGCGGCTTCCCTCGCCTTGATCGCGGCGATGCGCGCCGAATCGCGGCGGTTCATCTGGCCTGCGCCGATCCCGGCGGTCGCGCCATCCTTGGCATAGACGATCGCGTTGGACTTGACGTGGCGGGCCACAGTCCAGGCGAACAGGCAGTCCTTGAGCTCCTGATCCGTCGGCGCGCGCTTGGTGACGACCTTGAGGTCATCGAGGCTCACCGCCCCCGCATCGCGCGACTGGATCAGCATCCCGCCCGCGATGGTCTTCATCGCAAACCCACCCCGACGCGGGTTCGGCAGCGCCCCGCATTCGAGCAGGCGCAGGTTCTTCTTCTTGGCGAAGATCTCGCGGGCCTCGGCGCTCACGGAAGGCGCGATGACGACTTCGGTGAAGATCGCGGAAATCGCCTCCGCCGTTGCTGCATCAAGCTCGGTATTCACCGCCACGATGCCGCCAAAGGCCGAGACCGAATCGCAGGCCAGCGCCGCTTCCCACGCGTCCAGCAGCGAGCCCGATTGCGCGACGCCGCAAGGGTTGGCGTGTTTGACGATCACCACCGCAGGGGCTTGCCCGGCAAACTCCGCCGCCAGTTCAAGCGCGGCATCGGCGTCATTGAGGTTGTTGTAGCTCAGCTCCTTGCCCTGCAACTGCGTCGCCTGCGGCACTCCGCGCGCGCCAACCACCTGCGGGACATAGATCGCGGCGGCCTGATGCGGGTTTTCGCCATAGCGCAGCACATCGGCGCGCTTGAAGGCCAGCGGCATGGTCTCCACGAAGGGGGTGGCGTGCAGCGCCTCGGCCCCGAGCGGGTGACTGAAGGCATCGCCAAACGCGAACCAATTGGCGATGGCGGCGTCATAGGACGCGGTGCGCGCATAGGCCTTGCCCGCCATGCGGATGCGGAAGGCAAGGCTGGTCGCGCCATCATGAGCGTCCAGCTCCTCCAGCAGCGCCGGGTAATCCGCCGGATCGGTCAGGATTGTCACGAAACCGTGGTTCTTCGCGGCTGATCTCACCATCGAAGGCCCGCCGATGTCGATATTCTCGATGATCTCTTCGCGGCTGGCACCCTTCGCCACGGTCGCCTCGAACGGGTAGAGATTCACCACGACCAGATCGATCGCGCCGATCCCGTGAGCCTCCATCGCGGCGACGTGTTCGGGGTTGTCGCGCAGGGCGAGCAGACCGCCATGCACTGTGGGGTGGAGGGTCTTCACCCGCCCGTCCATCATCTCGGGAAAGCCCGTGAGGTCGGAAACGTCCTTCACTGTCAGCCCCGCATCGCGCAAAGCCTTGGCGGTGCCGCCGGTGCTGACCAGTTCGACGCCGCGCGCGGCCAAAGCGGCGCCCAGTTCAGCCAAACCCGCCTTGTCGGACACTGACAGCAGCGCCCGCGTAATCGCCTTCTCGCTCATGGTGGAAATCTACCCTGTTTTCCTCAACAGCCAGGAGAAGTGCCCCCCGCTGCGCAATGCCAGTCCTTCGATCACCAGCTGCTCGGTGGCATGGGGCCGGCCGTCACCGTCGACCCACAGGCTATCCTCGGCAGTGAGAGTGATTGCGTCGGCGCCCGCCCTATCGCCGCCGAGCCGGAATTGCCAGAGCCGACCATCGGGCAGCAGCAGACTCGCGCCGCGCTTGTCGCCCGAAAGCTGCACCTCGACCCCGCGCCCGAGATGGAAGCGCAGCGCAAAGGCGATCTTGCCGCGCTTGCCGTTCTTGGAGGTCGGGATCAGGAGGTCTTCACCCGCCAATTCGGTGCCATCGCCCGACAGCGTCAGGATGCGCTGGTGGGTGAGGCCGAAGCGGCTGGCGTAACCATCATGGGCAGCATCAATCCGGGTCGCCTCGCGGCCGCGTGACGGCACCGTGCGGCGATCGAAATTGACCGTCTCGACCCCCTTGCCGAGCTGGCCATTGAGCAGCACCGCGGTGGAATTGGCGTTATCGAGCACCAGCGTCGAGAACGCGGCAGTGGCCCGCAGGCCTTGTCCGATGCGCGCGGGAACCTGTCCGCCCGCGAGCGCTGCGCCCCCGCAATTGACGATGACCCGCTGCGGCCCGTCGGACAATTCGAACGCCAGGGTCGATGCACAGCCCGTGCGCGCGTGCTTGGCGCGGGGCGGCGGGGCGGTGTCGAATTGCAGCAGGGTCTCGCCCGCCTTGGCCCGCTGATAGCCCCAGCCCTGCACCACCGACAGCGGCCGGGTGCGCACGCCGCTGGCTTCGATCACGGCGTTGATCCGGTCCGCGGAGATCGCTCCCTGTCCCTGCCAGCTGCCAAGCATCCCGTCGCCATGGCGCAGCGCCAGCAAGGGCGGCACCAGCAATTCGCGCATCACCTTGAGTGCGGCGGGCGGGGTGACGTCGACGGCTTCGTAACAGGCGATGAGATCGGTCAGCAGGCGGATCGCATCCAATTGCGCGGCGGGACAGCGCGACAGCAAGCCGCCATCCTCGCCCACCATGTCGCCCAGCGCTTTGACCAGGCCCGCTTCGCCGAACAACCGGCGCGGCTTGCCGTGGGGGAGCAGCAGGCCGGCCGCCACCACACCCGCCCATGCCGCGACCTGCCCGAACCCTGCGTCTTCCCGCGGCGCGCGCTTGTCGAGCCAGCCTGCCGTTTCTGCAATGGCGGCAAGCAGGCGCGACTTCAGCTGCTTGTCCTGCCCGCCGAGCATCAGCGGAGCATGAACCAGCCATGCCACCAGCCTGAGACCGGCGTGCTCGGTCTCCCACGCCGGACCCTTGCCCACTTCGCGGTGCGCATGAAGCCATTGCGTCGCGATCCGTTCCGCCACGGCGGCGCCATCGGCCCGCGCGG
This sequence comes from Porphyrobacter sp. SLTP, assembly GCF_009905735.1. Classification (GTDB taxonomy): domain Bacteria; phylum Pseudomonadota; class Alphaproteobacteria; order Sphingomonadales; family Sphingomonadaceae; genus Erythrobacter. The sequence goes on along the minus strand of NZ_JAAALE010000008.1, from coordinate 62,451 downwards.
CACTGGCGGCGAGATCGGCGAGCCAGCTGAAAGAATGCAGCACCCGCTCCACCCCCGGCGCATGGCGCGCGGCGGCGGAGAAATCGAAGCTCGCGATCGGCAGGCGCGCGCCGTGGATCAGGAAGTGTCCGGCGCGCAGCGCGGTGCCGGCGGCCCGATCCCCGCGATTGGGGCTCTCGACCGTCGCCACCACCCGCAGCGGCTGCGGTCGGCGGAACGGGGCGGCGAGCGCATGGCCCGGAACGCCCAAGCGATAGGCCAGCCGCATCAGCGCCTCACCCGGCCCGGCCTTGACCGCAATCACATCGGACAGCGCCAGCGCGCGCGAAGGTTCGGCCAGTTGCGGCTGTTCGGACGAAGGCGTTGCGCTCGGTTCGGCCCCGGTGGCCAGCGCCAGCACCGGATTATCGGCAACCCGCTCCACCAGCGCATCGGCACGGATGGCGGCCGAGGTGCGCAGCAGCGTCGCCATCAGCGCGCGCCTTTCAGGCCTGCAATATTGGCAGCATAGGCATCCGGTCCGCCTTTGAACGTCGCCGAGCCCGCCACCAGCACATCGGCCCCGGCCTCAACGCACATCCGGGCAGTTTCCGCGTTGACCCCCCCATCGACCTCAAGGTGGATCGCCCGGCCCGAGCGCGTGATCATCGAACGGATGCGAGCGATCTTGCCCAGCTGCGAGGCGATGAAGCTCTGCCCGCCGAAGCCGGGGTTGACGCTCATCACCAGGATCAGGTCGGCGAGGTCCATCAGATTGTCGAGCACTTCGACCGGCGTGCCCGGATTGATCACCACGCCCGCCTTCTTGCCGAGCGCCTTGATTGCTTGCAGCGTGCGGTGGATGTGCGGCCCTGCTTCGGGATGGACGGTGATGATATCGGCACCTGCCTCGGCAAAGGCCTGAAGGTAGGGATCGACCGGAGCGATCATCAGATGCACGTCGAACGGCTTCTTGGTGTGCGGTCGCAGCGCCTTCACCACATCCGGGCCGATGGTGATATTGGGCACGAAATGTCCGTCCATCACATCGATGTGAATCCAGTCCGCTCCCGCCGCATCGATGGCGCGCACTTCCTCGCCCAGCCGAGCGAAATCGGCAGACAGGATCGAGGGAGAAATCAAAGGTGATGGCATGGCGCGGGCTTTGGGCCTTTCTGGGACGCTGGACCAGTCATAGGAGTGCCGCGAATCGCGCCACAAGGCGCGGAACGGACCTTTTCCACCGCCAACATCCCTGTTTGTGTCAATTAAGCCGTAATTCAGGCACGGCTCGTCATAAGGCTTTCATGCCACGATGGCTTTGACGATGCGGCACTGCTTGCGCGCCCGCCCCTCTCCCCTTACCGATGAGATGTCCATGACCGGTTTTATGCCCTCTTCCCGCTTGCCGGATCGCACGTCGCCTGCGCTGTTGCCGGTGGTGGTGACGGGTCTGGCGCTCGCCGGACTGGTCGCTGCGCCGCTGGCCGCGCAGCCCTTTGCCTATGCCCGCACCGCTCCGAACGACATGAGCCAATGTGCGCCGGGCAAGGGTCCGGCGGTGCGCGTCGTGGTGAGCGGGCTGAAATCGTCCGCGGGCAACCTCTTCGTGCGCGCCTATCCCGCCAACAGCCGCGACTGGCTGGAGAGCAAGCGCTATATCATGCGGGTCGACGTCAAGCCGCAGGCGGGCAGTGTGACCGTGTGCGTGCCGTTGCCGGCGGCGGGTGACTTTGCGATCGCCGTCCACCATGACGTGAACGGCAACCGCAAGTCCGATCTGTCCGATGGGGCGGGGATGTCGAACAATCCCGGGATCAAGAAGATCCTCGGCCTTGTCCCGCGTCCGCCTTCGGTCGACAAGGTGCGCTTCAACGCCGGTTCGGGTGTCACCCGGATGGCGATTTCCATGCAGTATATGTGAGGCTGGTTATCCCGTCCGCTGCCGGCGACGGTGGCGGCGCAGGTCGAGCAGCACTTGCGGCGCGGCGAGCAGCGGGAAGCGTTCGCGGAATGGCGTAATGGCGACCGGCATCCCCGTGTGCCGCTCGATCTTCCACGCCGCATAGCGCGCCGCGCCTTCGAAGGTGGTGCTGGCCTTGACCAGCCGCAGCAGATTGAGCGGCTTGCCCATGCGGCGGCGGCGCTTCCACCAGCTCAGGATGCGCGCGCGCTCGGCAGGGGGCAGTTGCGGCGTGAGGACGGTGCCATCCTGGCCGGGCGGGATGCCGCCTGCCTCCAGCGCCAGCGGCAGCAATCCGGCGAAATGCTCGGCATTGACGCTGAGGATGTCATTCTCGCGGCCTGATTTCTCGACCCGGAATTCCGCGCTGTACGTGGCGCGGAACAGCGCGCGCCAGTAATCCTCCGCTGTGCCGCTGGTGGGGCCAAGCGCCGCCGCCAGCCGCGCGGCGGTCTTGGCGGCCGAGGCGATGGCGGCGATCACTTCGCTGCGCGCTGTATCATCCACCGCCCAGATCAGCGCGCTCGGCTGGACGAACCGCGCCCAGATTGTGGTGTCGGTCAGATCACCGCTCGTAGCGCGGGCGAAGGTCGCCAGCCGCATGGTCGCCACCTTGGCGCGCAGAGTCACGCCGTGATGGTCGCGCTCATGGTAAGAGACTGTCGGCCAGATCGCGCTTTCCTTGGTGCCCGGCAGCAGGATGTAGAAATCGAGCACGCCCTCAAGCGATCCGGTGCGCAGGTTCGATCCGTAGAACAGCACCGCTCGTGCACCCGCCGCATCGCCCAGCGCGCGTGCGAATTCCGCCACGGCAGGATCAATCGGGACAGCAAGGCGCGCGGCGATCCTTTCGGCGAGCGCCGAGGGCCCCGCACTCATTGTGCACCGCTCATGGCGCGATGAAGGCGAGCTCCGGCCCCTGCTCGATCAGGTAATCGCCTGCCGGGAACGCCTCGCCATCAAGGATGAACTGATCGTCAATCGACAGGCTGAACTGGGTCGCGGCGAGTTGGTGAATGCCGCGCTCACGCAGGGAGCCACGCAGCTTGCCCAGCAATGCCAGTGGCACTAGCGCGGTGGTGCGGCGCGAAATCTGGTCGACCGCGACGAGCTTCAGCCCGCTCTTGAGCGCGCCGAAGGGCTTGATCCCGGCGGGCAGACGTTCCAGCGTCGAGGCGAACAGCAATTGCCGCATTGCGGGATCGCCATGGCCGCTATGCTCCATCGGTGCATCCGAGGCGCCGAGCCCGATCTGCATCCGCGCACCCTTGCGCCACGGATTGCTCCGCCCGGCAAACAGCGATTGCGCCAGCGCCCAGAGACCGGTGACCGCCACGACCATGCTGTCAAACGCGCCAAGCTTGTGCGCGCTTTGCCCGGCCTGAGTCGCCTTGCTGAAAGCTCCTGCGCCGAGGATGAAGCCCGCGACGCGCGAACCGGGCTCATCCATCCGCGACACGGCCATCGGGCGGCGCCACACACGGGTGCCGTGATCCAGCGCGTCAATTGCGTCTTGCAGCGTCCAATCGTCCGGCACGCCGAGATCGACGGTGAGCGCGTTGGTCTTGCCCTTGGGGAGCACGGCAATCGCGGGCCATTCATCGCCAAAGATCGTTTGTCCGCAGGTCAGCACGTCGCGCACGGTGCCATCGCCGCCGTTGATGACCAGCAGGTCGATCCCCTTGGCGGCGAATTCCGCTAGCGCCAGCGGCAACTGCCCCCGCTCACGCGGCTGGGCGATGTGGACATGCGGACACACGCCGCAGTCGAAATCGGCGCCGAGATTGCGGTGGCTGCGCGGATTGTAGATCACGCCGACCGTGGGCGCCTGACCCACGTCACGCACCCGCCGCGCGCGGCCGCGCGGTTTGTCCGCAGGGTCAACCCGCGGGATTTGCGCAAATTCGTAGATCGGCGTCGCCATGTGCGTCCTATACTTGTCGGAAAACTAACTTTCTACCGCAATCTTGACCCGGAACTGTCACAGCAGCCTTGCGAGATCGGCGATCTGCCCCGAAAAACAAGGGGGCAGGGCGACGGAAGCAAGGTGATTTGCGACGGGTGTCTCGACGGCACTGGTTGCGCTGGAGGGCGGGGCCGTCCGAGCAGCGCAGCCTAATCGCCGCCTTCCAATGTACGGATGGTGAACTGGCTTACCAGCCGCTGCACGCCCGGTAGCGCGGAGAGAATCTCGCGGTGGATCCGCTCATAACTGTCCTGTTCGCGCACCAGCACCTTGATCAGATAGTCGGATTGCCCGCTCATCAGATAGGCTTCGACGATCTGCGGCGTGTTTGCCATGGCGCTCTCGAAGGCGAGCATCGTCGCCTGCCGCTGATCGGTGAGGGTGACCTGCACGAACACGGTCGAAGGGTTCCCCCGCGCCGCCGCTGACAGCCGCGCCCGGTAGCCAAGGATCGCGCCGCCTTCCTCAAGCGCCTTGACCCGCCGATGCGCGGCAGAGGGCGAGAGGCCAACCCGCTCGCCCAGCTGCTCGCCAGTCAGGCGCGAGTCTTGCGCCAGCAGATCAAGAATTTTCCGGTCGATGCCGTCCATACGCGAGATTTCTGCGCCAGTCGGGAAGCTTGTGCAAGAATTTCTCACATACCCGACCCGCGATGCCGATCATTGCGAAGAACGCGCATGGCCCTTCTGCTAAAGGCGCGGCAGAGAGATACAGCAGGAGAGATACCATGCGCGTCGGCGTTCCCACCGAGATCAAGAACAACGAATACCGCGTCGGCCTGACCCCGGCAGCGGTCGCCGAACTGACCCGCGCAGGGCATGAGGTCGTGGTGCAGAGCGGCGCGGGTCTTGGGGTGGACTTCACGGATAGCGCCTATGTCGCGGCAGGCGCGGCGATCCTCCCTGATGCGGCAGCGGTGTTCGAAGCGGCCGAGATGATCGTGAAGGTCAAGGAACCGCAGGCCGTGGAAGTCGCGATGCTGCGCCCCGGCCATGTGCTGTTCACCTACCTCCACCTCGCCGCCGACAAGCCGCAGACGGAGGGCCTGATGGCCTCGGGAGCGACGTGCATTGCTTACGAGACTGTGACCGCGCCCGACGGCACCCTGCCGCTTCTGAAGCCGATGTCCGAAGTCGCAGGCCGGATGTCGGTGCAGTGCGGCGCGCATTACCTTGAGAAGCATCAAGGCGGCCGCGGCGTGCTGCTCGGCGGCGTTCCGGGCGTGGAGCCGGGCAAGGTCGTGATCCTTGGCGGCGGGGTTGCGGGTGTGAACGCGGCGCAGATGGCGGTCGGCCTGCGTGCGGACGTGACGATCTTGGACATCTCCAACCGCCGCCTCGCCGAACTCGACATGGTGTTCGGCAACCAGATTCGCACCGCCTTTGCCTCCTCCGCCGCGATTGCCGACGCGGTGGCGGGCGCTGACCTGGTGATCGGCGCGGTGCTGGTACCGGGCGCCGCCGCGCCCAAGCTGGTGACGCGCGCGATGATCGCCAGCATGCGCCCCGGCACAGTGGTGGTCGACATTGCGATCGATCAGGGTGGCTGTTTCGAAACCAGCCATGCCACGACCCACGAAGACCCGGTGTTCGTGGTGGACGGCGTCATCCATTACTGCGTTGCCAACATGCCCGGCGCGGTGGCGCGCACCTCGACCATGGCGCTCGGCAACGCGACGCTGCCCTTCGTGCTGAAGCTGGCGAACATGGGCGCCGACGCAGCGATGGCGGCTGACCCGCATCTGGCGGCCGGACTTAATGTGTCGGGCGGGAAGCTGCACATTCCCGCCGTGGCCGAAGCGCTGGGCCTGCCGCTCGGCTAAGCGGCTGAGGCCGGGGTTGCACCGCCGCGCCCCCACCACTAGCCTGTATCCTGGGAGTTCGCGGCAAAAGCTGCGGTGAAAGGACGGGGGCTGACCTGTGCAGGGATCAAAATTGGTAGCGGTAACATGGAGGGTGCTCGCAGGTTTTGCGGCATTGGGAGGTATGCTTGCGGCCCAAGCCTCGGCTGGCGAAGTGCAGCAGGTGACGCATGGCATGATCGTCACCACCGATGCGGGCGAGCAGGTACGCGTGCTGGCCTATGCCGATGGCACGTTCCGCATCACGGTGGCCGAAACCCTGCCCGATGGCCGCCCGACCGCAATGGTGATCGCCGATGCGGACGGCACGCCTGGGTTTCGGCATGAGGGCGAAGTGGCCACGCTGGTCATGCCTCAGGCCTCCGCAGCGGTACGTCTTGCCGATGGCCACATCGCGATCCGCGACCCGCACGGCGCGATACTGCTGGACGAATATGCCCCCGCGCGCCGCCTTGCCCCCGTCAGCATCGAAGGCCAGCCATGGCTCGCCACCCGCGTCCAGTTCAACCGCGGTACGGACGAGGGGCTTTACGGCCTCGGTCAACATCAGAACCGCCAGATGAACTACAATGGCGAGGATGTGGAACTCGCCCAGCACAACATGGCGATTGCCATTCCCTATCTCGTCTCCACCAAGGGCTACGGCATCCTGTGGGACAACGCCGCGATCACACGCGTCGGCGATCCTGTACCCTATGCCAAGCTGGCGCTGGACTGGCGGGCGGAATACTTCCTCGGCAGCCGCAAGGTGCTGGAGCGGGCCGAGAGCGCGGTCGACTATCAGTACCTCAAGGATCAGTCCCGCTGGCCCGCCGAAGCGAAGGCGGCGACGGTGGCCGCGACGACCGGCCAGAACACGCAGGGCAATGCCGTGGAGACCCAGCGCGTGGTGTGGACCGGCACCTTCTCCCCGGACAAGGCGGGCATGCACAAGTTCCGGCTCTATTCCTCGTCCTATGTCTCGGTGTTCGCGGACGGGAAGGAGGTGCTCTCCCGCTGGCGGCAGAACTGGAACCCGTGGTACCATAACTTCCAGCTCGACCTCGCGGCGGGAAAGCCCGTGGAACTGCGCATCGAGTGGGAGCCGAACCAGGGCTATATCGCGCTCGAACACGCAGACCCCTTGTCGCCCGAAGACCGTCACTCGGTCAGCTTCGCAAGCGACGCGGGCAAGGCGATCGATTATTATGTGGTCCCCGCCCCAAGCATGGACGACGCCATCGCCGGATACCGCCGCCTCACCGGCAAGGCGCCGATGATGCCGCGCTGGGCCTATGGCTTCTGGCAATCACGCCAGCGTTACAACACGCAAGCCGAAGTGGTCGGCGTGATGCAAGCCTATCGCGACCGCAAGATTCCCATCGATGCCATCGTGCAGGACTGGTTCTACTGGCCCGAAGACAGCTGGGGCTGCCACTGCTTCGACCCCGCGCGCTTCCCTGATCCGGCCGCGATGGTCGATGCAGTCAAGGCGCTGAATGGCCGGGTGATGATCTCGGTCTGGCCCAAGTTCTATCCCGACACCGCCCACGGCAAGGCGCTGCGTGAGCGCGGGTTCCTCTACGAACGCCCGCTCGACGCGGGTCAGCGCGACTGGGTGGGGAAGGGCTATGCCAACACTTTCTATGACCCCTATGTCCCGGAGGCGCGCGCGCTTTACTGGAAGCAGATGCAGGACACGCTCTTGCCGCTCGGCTTCGATGCGTGGTGGATGGATGCGACCGAACCCGACTGGCACTCGAATCTCTCGGTCGCAGAGCGCGCCTACCAGATGACCTCGCCCATCACCGGCGTTCCGGGGGCGGCGATCTTCAATTCCTACCCGCTGGTGCATGCCGAGGGCGTGGCCGAGGGGCTGCGTCAGGCCCAGCCTGACACGCGCCCCTTCATTCTCACGCGCAGCGGCTTTGGCGGGATTCAGCGCGCGTCCTCCGCACTGTGGTCGGGCGATGTCGCCGCGCGGTGGGACGATCTGCGCGACCAGATCAGCGCGGGCCTCAACCTGAGCCTTGCGGGCGTGCCCAACTGGACGCACGATATCGGCGGCTTTGCGGTCGAGGATCGCTTCAGCAAGCAGGACCCCGCGCACCTGCCCGAATGGCGCGAGCTTTACTTGCGCTGGTTCCAGTTCGGCGCGTTCTCGCCGCTGTTCCGCAGCCATGGCGAGTTCCCGAGCCGCGAGACCTACATCGTCAGCGAAGGCGATCCGGTGATGCTGGACGGGCTCACGCACTATCACCGTCTGCGCTACCGACTGCTGCCCTATATCTACACGCTGGCCGCCGCGACGCATTTTGACGATGCGACGATCCTGCGCCCCCTAGTGATGGATTTCGCCAGCGACCGGAAGGCTTTGGAGATCGACGACCAATATCTGTTCGGCCCTTCGATCATGGCGGCGCCAGTGACCGCGTTCGAAGCCCGATCGCGGCAGGTCTATCTGCCGGACGGGTCCGACTGGTACGACGCGCTCACCGGCAAGCCACTCACGGGCGGCCAAACCGTCAGCGCCGCCGCCCCGCGCGAGCGGATGCCGCTCTTCATCCGGGCGGGTGCGATCATTCCCGTCGGGCCGGACGTGCAATGGTCCGGTGAGAACCCACAAGGCCCGCTGACGCTCCACGTCTTTGCCGGGGCCGATGGTCGCTTCACGTTCTACGAGGATGCGGGTTCCGACATGGGCTACGCCCGCGGCGAACTCGTTCGCATCCCGATCAGGTGGGACGACGCCGCGCGCACGCTCACGCTGGGCGCGCGCGAAGGGAGCTTCCCCGGCATGCTGGAGACGCGCCCGATCACTGTGGTTCTCCATGAGGGAGAAGCGCAGGGCGAGGTGTTCGACCAGCGCGAGGGCCGGACGTTGACGTACAACGGCCAGCCCCTCGCTATCGGACTGTAGCGCTCGGGATTACGCCAGATCGCGTACCTTGGGTTCGCGGTGCCAGTGACGGATGGGGCCGACGCCCATGAAGTCCTCGGGATCGACGATCCCGTCGTCAGGCTCGATATTGGCCTTGGGCAGCAAGTGCTGCCGTGTTCCGCCGCAGGCACCGATGGTCTTGCAGTGGTACCAGGCGTCCGCAAACCATGCGACCGCGCCGACATCGCCTGCCAGTTTCTCGGCACGTTCGGGCATGAGGATGGCCACGACCGCATCGAACAGCACGGACGGCGACCCAGCAAGCTGGCCGTTAGCCTTGAGCGTACCGCCCTTGACCTTCAGCGGCCCGATCTTCGGTGCGACGAGGAACGCCGTGCCGCCTTCCTTGACGATGTCGGCCACCAGTGTGTCGATCATGGCCTTGCTTGAGCCTTCGTCGAACAGGATGCCGATCTTGCGGCCCTTGAACGTCGGCTTGGCGCGCTTCTGGATCGACAGGGCATCCGAGGTTCCCAGATCAACCGGCTTCTTCGCCGCAGGGGCTTTCTCGGGCAGATCAATCCCAAGGCCGTCCGCCACACGCTGGGCGAGATCCTCGTCAATATTGCGCAGCCGGGCAATCACCGCCGGCGGGATGTGCGGGATCAACACCTTCGACAGCTCGAACACCAGTGCCGAGGCGATGTGCGCCTGTTCGTTCTCGGTTTGCGAGCGATAGAACATCTGCGCCTGGCTGTAGTGATCGGCAAAGCTTTCCGCCCGTACGCGCAGTTTCTCGGTGGGGTCGTTGCGTTCTGCGTTCTCCCGGAACGAGGTGAACCCGGTGTCCGGGCACGCGCGCGGACCGCCATCTTCACCCGCTTCGGCCAGCGAATTGGGCTCGTAATTGGCGCGCCCGGTGGGCACGAGCGTCTGCATCATCCCGTCGCGCTGCATATTGTGGAACGGGCACTTGGGCGCGTTGATCGGGATCTGGTGGAAATTGGTGGTGCCGAGCCGCGACTTCTGCGTGTCGAGATAGCTGAACAACCGGCCCTGCAGCAGCGGATCGTTCGAGAAATCCATGCCGGGCAGGATATTGGTCGGCATGAAGGCGACCTGTTCGGTCTCGGCAAAGAAATTGTCGACATTGCGGTTGAGCGTCATGCGCCCGATGACCTCGACCGGGATCTCCTCTTCCGGGATCAGCTTGGTCGCGTCGAGCACGTCATAGGGTTGCTTGGCCGCCCATGCCTCGTCGAACACCTGCACGCCCAGCTCCCACTGCGGGAAATCGCCGTTATCGATCGCTTCCCACAGGTCGCGGCGATGGAAATCGGGGTCGGCGCCAGCGATTTTGACCGCCTCGTCCCAGGTGGTGCTTTGCAGGCCGAGCACCGGCTTCCAGTGAAACTTCACGAAACGGCCTTCGCCTGCCGCATTGATCAAGCGGAAGGTGTGGACGCCGAATCCTTCGATCATCCGCAGCGAGCGCGGGATGGCGCGGTCTGACATCGCCCACATGATCATGTGCATGCTTTCAGGCATCAGGCTCACAAAATCCCAGAAGGTGTCGTGCGCACTGGCGGCCTGCGGATAGCCGCGGTCGGCCTCCATCTTCACGCTGTGGACGAGATCGGGAAACTTGATCGCGTCCTGAATGAAGAACACCGGGATGTTGTTGCCGACGAGATCCCAATTGCCTTCGTCGGTGTAGAGCTTGACCGCAAAGCCCCGCACATCGCGCGGCGTATCCACGCTGCCCGCGCCCCCGGCAACGGTCGAGAACCGCACGAACACCGGGCAGGTGTTGCCCTTTTTCTGGAACAGCCCGGCGCGGGTCCATTCGGGGATCGCGCGGGTCACTTCGAAGGTGCCGTGGGCGCCCGAGCCACGCGCATGGACGATCCGTTCGGGGATGCGTTCGTGATCGAAGTGGAAGATCTTTTCGCGCAGCACAAAGTCTTCGAGCAGGGTCGGCCCCCGCTCGCCTGCGCGCAGCGAGTTCTGGTTATCGGCGATGCGATGACCGTGGTTGTCGGTCAGATGGGCCTGGCTTGCACTGTGATCGCCATCGGACGGAATATCCTGATGCAGTTCACCGGCGTTGCCTTCGTTTGGCGCGAAGGCCGCCGAGCCGCTGCCCGGCTGGTGTTCGCGTAGGGCGTTATCCGTTGCGGGTGATGTTTCACCGGGGGCTTTGCTGCGGGGCATCGGGGAATTCCTCCGGTTCACGTCAATGGGGAAACCCACGGATTACCGGTGAACAGGATCGAGCACCCTAAACGACTTTAGCGTAGTGGTTGAGCGTCAGGACTCCGCCACCCGGTAACCCACACCCGGCTCGTTGATCAGCAGCCGAGGGGTCGCCGGTGCAACTTCCAGCTTGCGCCGCAGGGACCGGATCGCAACCCGCAGATAGTCGAGATCGTGCCGGTGCGCCGGGCCCCACACCTGTTCGAGCAGGCTCTCATGCGTGACCACGCGCCCGGGCCGGTCGGCGAGCGCCCATAGCAGGTTGAATTCGCGCGGGGTCAGTTCGGCCCGCTCGCCGCGGACGATCACCTCATGCGTATCGCGGTCGATATGGCCGCCCGCAAACTCGCGCCGGTGGACATTGATGAGCGGCCCCGCCTTGCGCCTCAACGCCGAGCGAATGCGGGCGAGCAACTCCTCGCTGTCGAACGGCTTGGTGACAAAATCGTCCGCGCCCAGGTCGAGCGCGGCGACCTTCTCCTGGGTCGCGTCACGCGCGGTCAGGATGATGACCGAGAGACCCAGCGCCGCCAGTTGCGGCACGATCTCCAGCCCGTCGCGGTCCGGGAGGCCGAGATCAAGCAGCGCCACCAAGGGTGCGGGGGTCGCCTGGGCATATCGGAGCGCTTCGCCCGCATTGGCAGCTTCGGCATGGGTGATCCCCGCCCGGTCAAGCGCGCTGGTCAGGAGCCTGCGGATTGAAGGCTCGTCATCGATGATGAGAACGTCCTTACGCATCATCAGTGGGGCGTAGCGCTTCGCTGCCGCTTGCCGCAACCGGCAAGGTCACAACAAACGCCGCGCCGCCGCCTTCGCGATTGCTGGCGGCTATGTGTCCGCCGAGCGCCTCGGTGAAATTGCGCGCGATCCACAGGCCAAGGCCGGACCCGCCGACCCGGTCGCTTCCTTCGAGGCGTTCGAAGCGTTCGAACAGGTTGGCGTGATCGGGTGGCAGGCCGGGGCCGCGATCCCGGACGGCGCAAGTGACGCCATCGGGCGCTGTGTCGACCGCAACTTCGACGCGGGTGTCCTCCGGCGCAAACTTCAGCGCATTGTCGATCAGGTTGATCAGCACATGACGCAGCAAGACCGGGTCGCTCATGATCAGCGGGCACTCCGGTGCGATGCGCGTGTCGACCCGGCCGCCATCGCGGTCCTGTCTGAGATCGCGCAGGACCGCCGCGACCACGTCGGTCAGATCAAGCGTTTCAAGCCGCGGCTCGATCGCGCCATGTTCGATCCGCGAGGCTTCAAGCAGGTCGCCCAGAAACCGTTCGAGCCGCCGCGCTTCGGTCCGCGCGATCCGCACTTCTTCGGCATAATCGCCGGTGGCCGGAATCGTCTCGGCAGCGGCGATCACGGCCGTCAGCGGGGTGCGCAGATCATGGGCGATGCTGCCGAGCAAGGCGCCGCGCAGCCGGTCACGTTCACGCAAGCCGTCAACCTGCCGCGCATCTTCTTCCAGCACCAGCCGTTCATGGGCGAGCGCCGTCTGATCGATCAGAGAGGCCAGCAGGGTGGCATCGTCCGCGCGGATCACGCGGCCTTGTTCGGGCCGTGCCACGCCCAGCGCGCCCATGATTCCGAGCGCCGTCTGGAGCGGGTGGAACTGCCAGTCGGACGCGTTGAGCGTGCCGGTATCGCGGCCGGTCGCCTGCCCATGCTCCAGCGTCCAGCGCGCCGCGGCTTCGTCCACCAGATCGAGCCGCGGGAAGCTGTCGTTTCCCCGCACAACCATGTGACCCGCTTCGTCGGCGACGATAATCGCCTGGACGCCCAGCAGCGCGCCGATCTCGCGACAGGCGACGCGCGCGGTTGCGTCGCGGTCGGACACGCCGCCAAGCAACCCGGCAAACCGTGCGAGGCTGGCGTTGAGGCGCGCCACTCCGGCGCTGGTCTCGGCCTGCCGCCGCACCTTGCCTGCGAGCGCCCCGATCACGCCCGCCACCAAAGCCAGCGCGGCAAAGGTAAGGATGTCGCCAGCACTGGTGATGAACAACGTGAAGCGCGGCGCGGTGAAGAAGAAATTGTACGCCAGCGCCGCGAACACCGCCGCCCATAACCCAGCTTGCAAGCCGATCATGCTGGCTGCGACAATCACTGGCAGCAGCAACAGCATGTCGATCGCGCTGGCAGGAAGCCACGTCTCCGCCAGCCACAGCGGCACCATCATCGCCATCACCAGCATCAGCGCCAGCGCCGGGGCAGAGTAGGGATTGGCCTCGCGCACCGGCGCGGGCCTCTCGTCCGCCTCGTCCAGCGGGACGACCTGAACCGCGATCCCGCGCGCCTTGCGGATCACATCCTGCGCGATGGAGCCATGCCGCCACTCGAACCAGCGGCTGCGGCGGCTCTTGCCAACCACGATCTGGCTTGCGCGCAGTTCCCGCGCCTGATCGACCAGCGCCTGAGCCACGTCCGTTGCGGCGACCGTCATCAAGCCTGCGCCCAGCGACGAAGCCAGCGCGAGATTCTCGGCCAGCTGTTCGCGCTGGCTGCCCGCAACCCCGCGCGCGCCGCCGCTCTCGACCACGACGGCGGTCCAGGACGCATGGGCAAGGTCGGCCAGCCGTTTGGCATGGCGGATCACCCGCGCCCCGCCCTTGCCGGGACTGACCGCGACGAGCAGGCGTTCGCCCACAGCAAAGTCGCCCTCGGCCGGGCTGATAGCGAGATCGTCGAGCAAGCGGCGGTCGACCGATCCCGCCGCAAACCGCAGCGCCAATTCGCGCAATGCGGCGAGCTTGGCCGGGGTGAAGAAGTTGGCGAGCGCTTGTCCGGCGGTTTCGGGCAGGTAGATCTTGCCCGCATGCAACCGCTCGATCAGCGCTTCGGGCGGGAGGTCGACGAGGATGATCTCGGCGGAATCAAGGATGCTGTCCGGTACCGTTTCGCGCACCCGGACATGGGTAAAGCCGGCGACGATATCGTTGAGGCTTTCGATGTGCTGGATGTTGAGCGTGGTGGCGACGTCGATCCCCGACACCAGCAGTTCGGCCACATCCTGCCAGCGTTTGGGGTGGCGGCTGCCGGGGGCGTTGGTGTGGGCCAATTCGTCGACCAGGATCAGGCCGGGACGGCGCTCCAGCGCGGCGTCGATATCGAATTCGTCGAGAGAGTGGCCCTCGTAGGTGACCGTTTTGCGGGGCAACACCGCGAAGGGTTCGAGCAATATTGCGGTCTCGCTGCGGCCGTGGCTTTCGGCGATGCCGACGACGACATCCACGCCCTCACCTTGCCGCCGCGCCGCATCTTGCAGCATCCGGTAGGTCTTGCCGACGCCGGGCGCCGCGCCGAGATAGACCGTCAGCCGCCCCCGCGCCTCGCGCTGTGCGAGGCGCAGGAAGCGCTCGGCATCAGTGGTGGGGCGCGGATCGTCCATTGCGTTCGCCTACTGCTCCAACCGGTCGAGCGCCAGATTGAGTTCGAGCACATTGACGATCCGCTCTGGCGCGAGCGTTCCGCCGACGCTGGTCGCCTGACTCTCGACGAGCTGCTTTATCGCTGCCGGGGTCAGGCCGCGCGCTTCGGCGACGCGGTCCACCTGATACAGCGCCCCGGCAAGGCTGATGTGGGGATCAAGCCCCCCGCCCGATGCCGCCACAAGGTCGCCCGGGATCGGGTTGGCCGCCGTCGCGCCATAGGCGGCGATCGTATCCTGCGCGCGGGCGGTGAGATCCGGGCTGGTCGGTGACTTGTTGCTGCCCGCCGCACCCATCGCGTTGTAATCGGGTGCGGATGGCCGCGGCCAGAAGTAGCGGGGGCTGGTGAACTTCTGGGCGACAAGCTCGCTGCCCACCGCCTTGCCTTCGACCGCGATAATCGAGCCGTTGGCGCTGTAGGGCGTGACCCCTTGCGCAAAACCGAGGATCAAGGCGGTGTAGAGCACCACGCAGACGAAGAAGGTCACCAGCCACAGGCGGATCGAGGGAAGAATGTATTGCATCGCGACAGTGCTCCTCAGCGCATCAGGGTGACATGCTCGGCAATCGGGCCAAGCGCGGCGGCAGGGAAGAAGGTCAGCGCGCCGAAGATCAGGATGGTGATGAACAGCATCACCCCGAATGTCGGCCCCTCGACGCTCAGCGTGCCCGCGCTCTCGGCGCTGCGGCGCTTGGCCATCAGCGAGCCGACGATGGCAAGCGGGACGATGATGGGCAGGAAGCGCGCGATCAGCATGACAAGGCCGGTGGCGATGTTCCACGCCGGGGTGTTGTCGCCCAGCCCCTCGAAGCCCGAGCCGTTATTGGCGGCGGCCGAGCTGAACTCGTAGAGGATCTCCGAGAAACCGTGCGCGCCGGTGTTGTTGAGGGTGTCGAGCCCCCAAGGGGTTGCTGCGAACAGCGCCGTGCCGCCGAGGATCAGCAGCGGGTGGCTGATGAGGGCGAGGACGACGAGGCGCATCTCGCGCCCTTCGATCCGGTGCCCCAGATATTCGGGCGTGCGGCCGACCATCATCCCCGCCACGAACACGGCGAGCGCGATGTAGAGGAACATGTTGATCATGCCCACGCCGACCCCGCCGAAGGTCTCGTTCAGCCACATCCCCGCCATCGGCACGAGGCCGGTGAGCGGATTGAGGCTGTCGTGCATCGCCCCGACCGATCCGTTGCTGGTCGCGGTGGTGATCACGGCCCATAGCGGCCCCGTGATCGCGCCGAGACGCAGTTCCTTGCCTTCGAGATTGCCGACATCCTGCTGCACCGGAAGGTCGGCAAAGGCCATCGTCGGCGCGCTTTCGAAGGTGACGGCGGCGGTCAGCTTGATCGCCAGCAACGCAGCCATGACGCCGAACAGCACCATCGCATGGCGGGGGCGGTTGATCATCTTCCCGAACATCCACACGCAGGCCATCGGGATGATGATGATCGCGGCCAGTTCAATGAGGTTCGCCCAGAAGCTCGGGTTTTCGAGCGGGTGGGTGGAGTTGGGGCCGAAGAACCCGCCACCATTGGTGCCAAGCTGCTTGATCGCAACAAAGGCCGCGACCGGCCCGCGGGCGATGGTCTGCGCCGCGCCCTCTAGGGTCGTGACCGTCGCCGCGCCTTCCAGCGTCATCGGCACGCCCGACAGCGTGAGCCATACGGCAACGATGATCGCCAGCGGCAGCAGAATCAGGAAAGTCGCGCGCTGCACGTCGAGGAAGAAATTCCCCATACTCGCCTGCCCGCCAATCCCCCGCGCCACCGCAGCAAGTGCGGCGATGCCGGTCGCGGCCGAGACGAATTGCAGCCACATCAGCCCGCCGAGCTGCGCGAGGTAGCTGAAGGTGCTCTCGCCCGAATAGTGCTGGAGATTGGTGTTGGTGACGAAAGACGCGGCGGTGTTGAAGATCAGGTGCAGACTCGTCGCGCCTTGTCCGTCTGGGTTCAGCGGCAGCAGGTGATGGGTTGCCAGCAGCGCGAAGACGAAGACGAACATCACCACATTGAAAGCGGCAAGTGCGAGCGCATAGGACTTCCAGTCCTGCTCCCCTGCGCCGCCGGTGAAGGTGGTGAACAGCCGGTCGGCGCGGGCGAAACGGCCCGAAAACAGCGCGGCCATGTATGTGCCGAGCGGCCAGGACAACAGCGCGGTGCCGCCGATGACGAGCGTGATGGTGAGAATGCTTGCAAGCATGGGTCAGGTTCCTTTGCGGCTCAGGCGAGGCCGAGGCCGGCGACCGCGAGGTCGATCAGCTTGATGCCGACGAAGGGGGCGATCACGCCGCCGCCGCCATAGATCGCGAGGTTGCGCAGCAGTTGGCTGGCAGCGGGCATGGGGCGGTAGGCCACCCCTTTGAGCGCCAGCGGCACCAGCAGCGGGATGATCAGCGCGTTGAAGATGATCGCGGACAGGATCGCGCTCGAAGGACTGGCCAGTCCCATCACATTGAGCGCGCCCAGCCCCGGATAGAGCACCACGAAGATCGCGGGCAGGATCGCGAAATACTTGGCGACATCATTGGCGATCGAGAAGGTGGTGAGCGCGCCGCGGGTCATCAGCAATTGCTTGCCGATGCCGACGACCTCGATGAGCTTGGTCGGATCGCTGTCGAGATCGACCATGTTACCCGCCTCGCGCGCGGCCTGGGTGCCGGTGTTCATGGCGACGCCCACGTCTGACTGAGCGAGCGCGGGGGCATCATTGGTGCCATCGCCGCACATGGCGACCAGCTTGCCCTCGGCCTGTTCCTTGCGGATGTAGGCGAGCTTGTCCTCGGGCGTGGCTTCGGCGAGAAAATCGTCGACCCCTGCCTCGGCGGCGATAGCGGCGGCAGTCAAGGGGTTGTCGCCGGTGATCATCACGGTGCGGATGCCCATGCGGCGCAGTTCGACGAAGCGTTCGCGGATGCCCGCCTTGACGATGTCCTTGAGGTGGACTGCGCCGAGCAGCCGCCCGTTTTCGGTCACGGCCAACGGGGTGCCACCGGCTTGCGCGATCTTGTCGGTGATGCGGCGCAATTCAATCACCGCGCTCTCCGGGAACTCCCCGAGCTTGAGAACGGCATCGACCGCACCCTTGCGGATGCTGCGACCCTGCTGGTCGATGCCGCTGACCCGGGTCTGGGCGGTAAAGCCCACCACTTCCGCATCAGGCGCTAAGGGTTCGCCCTGGCCCGCAAGAACCACGATGGAGCGGCCCTCGGGCGTCTCGTCGGCGAGGCTGGCCAGGCGGGCGGCGGAAATCAGGTCAGCCTCGGCCACGCCGGTCAGCGCCACGAACTCGCTCGCCTGCCGGTCACCGATGGTGATGGTGCCGGTCTTGTCGAGCAGCAGCGTGCCGATGTCCCCCGCTGCCTCGACCGCGCGGCCGGATTTCGCGAGCACGTTGAAGCGGATCAACCGGTCCATGCCTGCAATCCCGATCGCCGAGAGTAGCCCCGAAATCGTGGTCGGGATCAGCGCCACGAACAGCGCGATCAGCACGGGTACGGCGATGCTGCCCCCGGCATAGGCGGCAAACGCAGGCAGCGTGCCGACCGCGATCAGGAACACCAGCGTCAGCCCGGTGAGCAGGATCGTCAGCGCGATCTCGTTGGGGGTTTTCTGGCGGCTCGCGCCTTCGACCAGCGCAATCATGCGGTCGAGAAAGCCGCTGCCGGGTTCCGCCGTCACCTTGATCTGGAGCTGATCGGAAATCACGGTTGTCCCCGCCGTCACCGCCGAGCGATCCCCGCCTGCCTCGCGGATCACGGGCGCGCTTTCGCCGGTGATCGCGGCCTCGTTGACCGAGGCGACCCCGGCGACGACCTCGCCATCGGCAGGGATCTGCTGGCCTGCGACCACCAACACCACGTCGCCGCGCTGGAGCTGGGTGGCGGGGATCTGTTCTGCCGCGCCATCGCGGCCGATGCGGTAGGCGACCAGCTGATCCTTGGTCGCTCTCAGGCTCGCCGCCTGCGCCTTGCCGCGCCCCTCAGCCAGCGCTTCGGCGAAATTGCCGAACAGCACTGTCAGCCATAGCCAGAACACCAGCTGGCCTTCGAAGCGCGGATCGCCCGTGCCCATCGACAGGTTGTAGAACAGCACCAGTGTCGCTGCCGCTGCGGTCACTGCGGTGGCGAACATCACCGGATTGCGCGCCAGCGTGCGCGGATCGAGCTTGGTGAAGGCGTCGCGGATGGCGGGTCCCACCAGCGCGCGGTCGAACATCCCGGCGCTTGCCATCAGAACCGCTCCGGCTTGAGCAGCACGAACACCAGATAGGCAAACAGGCCGAGCGCGACGAGCGCGGCCAGCAGGAGATCGAAGGTCATCAAAGGCTCCTCAGATAGGAGCCGTCCCAATGCGCGCGGCGCCCATGAAAAGTCGCAGGGGGTTCGGGGGCGCTGACATTAAATCCGCGTGAAAGCGGTGCGCGGCGTCTGTCGCCAAGTGGCCGGTTTCATGCGGCTTTCATGCTCTCCAGCCGCATTCCGCATGGCGATTTAACGGCAAGGCAGGGGAACTGCGCGGGCTCCGGGCAGCCCTTTCGGCTGCGCCGCCAGAAGGAACAATTTCCATGCGTTTTCTCCCCATCGCTTTGCTGGCAACCATCGCCGCTGTTCCCGCCCATGCGCAGCAAACCGAGGAAGAGCCGGGCGAAGCGGCTGATACCATCACCGTCTCGGGCAGCGCCGGCCTCACCACCGATTACCGCTTTCGCGGCGTCTCTCAGACAGATGGCGAGTTGGCGGTGCAAGGCGGCATCACCGCCACGCACACAAGCGGTGTCTATGTTGGCGCCTGGGGTTCAAACCTTGCCGGTTGGGGCACGTTCGGCGGGGCCAATATGGAGCTTGATCTCTATGCCGGGGTGAAGGTGCCGGTGGGTGCGGGGACGCTCGATACCGGCCTGGTCTGGTACATGTATCCGGGCGGCGCGGACGAGACCGACTTTGCCGAACTCTATGCCAAGCTGTCCGGCACCGTCGGCCCGCTCGCGCTGACCGCAGGCGTGGCCTATGCACCCCAGCAAGAGGCGCTGGGCAACGTCTTTTTCACCGGCGCAGCGGCTTTGGCCGGACTGCCGGATGATCCGGGCGACAAGGAGGATAACCTCTATCTCTCCGCCGACGCGGTCTATGCGCTTGGCGGTACGCCGGTCAGCCTCAAGGCCCATCTCGGCTATTCGGACGGCAATCCCGGCCTTGGCCCCAATGCCACCAGCGTCGCGCCGACCGGCACCTATTTCGACTGGTCGCTCGGCGCGGACATCACGCCGCTGGAAGGGCTGACCTTCTCGATCGCCTATGTCGATACGGATATCTCGCGGGCGGAGAGCGCTTACCTCCAGCCCAGTTTCTCGCGCGGCCAGGACGGCGTCGGCGCGATCGCTGGCTCCACTGTTGTGGCTGCGGTAACGGCTTCGTTCTGATGGGCGCAAGAAGGAAGGGGCGGCTGGCTCCTTCCTTCTGCCTGAACAGGCTCCCGCAGTTGCAATCCGGCTCCGATAGGCGGACACTCACGCCCAAGAGCCGGGGAGCAAACCCGGTGGAGCCAGACAATGATGACAACCGCCAGCGCCCACCCTGACGATCCGCACTATGTTCACCGCACAGGCTGGCTGCGCGCATCCGTGCTCGGAGCCAATGACGGAATCATTTCGGTCTCGTCGCTGATCATCGGCGTGGCGGCGGCGACGCCTGAACCGGGTGCGATCATGGTCGCCGGGGTGGCGGCGCTGATGGCCGGCGCCATGTCGATGGCGGCGGGCGAATATATCTCGGTCTCCAGCCAGGCCGATTCCGAACAGGCCGACATCCGCCGCGAGGCCGAGGCGCTCGCCGCCACGCCAGCCGACGAAGAGGCAGAGCTTGCCGCGATCTACCGCGCGCGCGGCCTCAGCGAACAGACGGCTGCTGCCGTGGCGCGCGAGCTCACCACGCTCGATCCCCTGGCCGCGCATGTGCGCGACGAACTCGGCCTGTCGGATCAGCTTTCGGCGCGCCCGTTGCAGGCAGCACTGGCATCAGGGCTGACCTTCAGCGCGGCGGCGGCCGTGCCCTTGGCGGCGGCGTGGCTTGCACCGGCCGACGCGATCACCTTCACCGTAGTGGCGGTATCGATCCTTGCGCTGGCCATCCTCGGCGCGCTCGGAGCCAAAGCCGGTGCCGCACCGCTTGTCCCCGCAACGCTCCGGGTGGTGGGCTGGGGGGCATTCGCGATGGCGACCACGGCGCTGGTGGGACGCCTGTTCGGGGTCAGTGTCTGAGGCGCTGACCATAAGCAGCGGCTTAGGCGGGCCCGGATAAGCAGATCGCCAATCGCGCGGCCGCATCTGCCGCCTCACATGACGCGGGTCAGCGGCTGGCTTTGTCCCCAATGTCCCGAGCAGTCGCTGGCACCCTTCGCAAAGGATGCGCCATGACCGCTACAACAACACCCGCCCGCCGCCGCTGGGATCCGATTGTCCGGATCACCCACTGGTCGATCGCCCTGGCGGTGCTCGCCAATGCTCTGCTCACCGAAGAAGGCTCCGGCCCGCACATCTGGGTCGGCTACGGACTTGCCGCAATCCTCGCACTGCGTCTGTTGTGGGGGCTGGTCGGCCCGGCCGAGGCCCGCTTCGCCGCCTTCTGGCCGAGCCCGCGCAAAGCGTTCGCCCATCTGCGCGACATCCGGGCTGGCACCGTCACCCCGCACGCCTCGCACAATCCGCTGGGCGCGCTGATGGTCTATGCCATCTGGGTCTGCCTGCTGACGATCATCGCCACCGGGATCACGATGGCCGGACCACCCCCGTGGGACGGCGCGGAGCGGGAAGCAGAGCATCGCAGTGCCGTGGTCTCAGGGGAGAGCCATGAAGAGGCCAGCGAAGAGGGGGACAGCGAAGAGGAAGGCGAAGAAGGCCTGCTCGGCGAAATCCATGAAACCGCCGCCAATCTGCTCTACCTGCTGATTTTGCTGCACCTTGCCGGGGTGATCTTCGAGACCCGGCGGAGCGGCAAGCAGGTTCTGGTGGCGATGGCGCCGTTCGGGCGATAGGCACGTGACATGAACGCAAAAGCGCGCAGCATTGAACGCAAGGCCACCGGGATCAGCATCCTGGTGGCCTTGCAAGCCTTGGCCTGCGCGTTCTTTCTGGCCGATCTGGTCGGCGATGTGCTGGCAGACGGGATCGGCCTGCATCTGGCCATCGAAGGCATGGCCGCTATCGCCTTGCTGGTCGCCGTGGTGCTGGGAAGCCTGCAGGTGCGCAGCCTGATCGCTGCTGCCCGGCGTGACGAGACCGCGGTTGCCGCGGCGCAAGGCGCGATGTCCGAACTGATCGCTCTGCGCTTCGCAGAATGGCAGCTTACCGCGGCCGAGGCTGACGTGGCTCTGTTCGCTCTGAAAGGCTGCGATATCACCGAGATTGCAGCCTTGCGCGGTTCAGCGGCAGGCACCGTGCGCGCGCAGCTCACCCGTGTCTATGCCAAGGCCGGAGTCGATTCCCAGTCAGCCCTGATCGCGCTGTTCCTTGAGGAGCTGATCGCGCTGCCGGATCAAGGGCCCTCCGCGCCGCGCGCCTGATCTCTCGGCACTGGCGCCGCTGCGTCCTTTTGGTATGCTGGCCCCGGGGAATGCACGCGCGTGCATGTATGCGAGTCTGACGGCGGGTGATCCGCGCAGACCGCCAGTGGGGGAATTACGATGCGTTCGATTATCGTCACAGTCATGTTGTTATCGGCCTCTCCGCTGGCGGCGCAGATTGCCACGCCTGAACGGCCGGTCACTGATCCCAAGGCCATCGAATCCCCCGTAAACCCCGAGGCGCGCGCAGTGCCGCTTGAGGACATTGGCAATTCGCGCAGCGTCGGCGGGGTCACGTGGAGCGCGGACGGTGAACACGTGTTTCTCTCGACCAATCTCACTGGGCGCTACAACATCTGGCGGGTCGATGCCGATGGCGGCTGGCCGTTGCAGATGACGCAGTCGGATGACTCCCAGGGCGGCCTAGCTGCCTCGCGCGATGGCAAGTGGCTCTATTTCACGCAGGATAACGGCGGGGATGAGTATTACGATCTCTACCGCGTCCCCACCAGCGGCGGCGCGGTTGAGCGGGTCACCGCCACCCCGGACCTCAGCGAGCGGGCGATGGTCCCGGGCGGCGCGGAGGGGCGGATTGCCCTGTCGGTCAAGAAGAAGACCGAAGCGCAGTCCAATCTCGCGGTGTTGAGCCCGGATGGCACGGTGCGCGTCCTCACGGCCGAGGGCGATCCCGATTTCGAGTGGTCACCCCGGTTGTGGGCGGATGGCGGCCAGACGATCTTCGCCAATCGCGAAAAGATCGATGCGACCACGACCGAAATCTGGCGTGTCGATGTGGCCAGTGGCAAGGCGACCAAGGTGCTCGGGCAGGACGGAACGATCTTCCGGGTGATGGACGTGAGCGCCGATGGCGAATGGCTCGCCGTCACCACCGATGTCGAGATCGGCCGCCCGCGCGCCGGGCTGTACAACCTCAAGACCCGCAAGTGGCGGTGGTTGAAGCCGATCGTCTGGGACCAGTCGGCGCTGCGCTTCACGCGCGACGGCAAGGCCCTGCTGGTCGAAAGCTCTGACGATTTGCGCAGCACCTTGGTCCGGTTCGATCTCGCGACCGGCGCGGAGACGGCGCTGAAACTGCCCACCGGCATCAATTACACGACCGGCAACGATCCGCGCTCACCCGATGGAAAGTCGCTGCTGGTGGTGAACATGGCCGCCAATGTCGCGGGCGAGCTGAACCGCTATGACCTTGCCAGCGACACTGTGACGCCGATTACGCAACTGGCCCTCGCCAGCCTGCGGCCTGAAGCGCTGGCGGGCTCACAGATGGTGACCTACACGAGCTTCGACGGCACCCGCATCAGCGCATTGGTGACGATGCCGGCGAACCTCAAGCGTGATGGCAGCAACCCGGCTATCGTCATCCCCCACGGCGGGCCGACGGGTAAGACCGACGACTATTTCGACGATATCGCCGCCGCGCTTGCCAGTCGCGGGTTCATCATCATCGCGCCGAATTTTCGCGGCTCGACCGGCTACGGCAAGGCGTTTCAGGCGGCCAATTATGATGACATGGGCGGCGGCGATCTCAAGGACGTGATCGCGGCCAAGCACTTCCTGGTCCAAAGCGGCTATGTCGATCCCAAGCGCGTCGGCATCTTCGGCGGCTCCTATGGCGGGTTCATGACGCTGATGGCGATCGGCAAGGCGCCCGATGAATTTGCGGCGGGCGTCCAGTGGTTCGGCATCATCAACTGGCGCACGATGTACCGCGACATGGACGAGGTGCTCAAAGCCTATTTGCGCAGCCTGATGGGCACGCCCGAGGAAAATCCCGAAGGCTACGACCGCGCCTCGCCCCTCACCTACCTCGCCAATGCCAAGGCTCCGCTGCTGACGATCCAGGGCGACAACGACATCCGCGTGCCGCGCGGGCAGGCGCAGGAGGTGGACGATATCCTGAAGGCCAAGGGCAACACGGTCGAAACCGTGTTCTACCCCGCCGAAGGCCACGGCTTCAGGAAGCGCGAAAACCAGCTCGATTCGCTCAAGCGCACGGTGGAATGGTTCGAACGCTACCTCAAACCAGCCGCGGCAAAATAGGAAGCGGCAGCGGGCAGCGCCGCTTGCTGATCCGATAGGTGGTGGTTCGGAGGTGGCGCACCCGACAGGATTCGAACCTGTGACCTCTGCCTTCGGAGGGCAGCACTCTATCCAGCTGAGCTACGGGTGCATGGTGCCATGCGGTGCGCGCTATTCTTGCGCGCGGCGCGGCGCTTAGCAAGAGGTGGGGCGCGATGCCACACAATTGTTCCGGGGGCGCGGGGGGCGGATCGGCGCGCAATCGCCGGGATCGGGCTTAACCAATCGGCAAGGACGCCCGCCTAGGCTCCGTTTATGGCCACGCTTCCGCCCGAGACGATTCCCCCGCAGGCCGCGAACCTGCCTGCGGATGGTGCCGCGCCCGAGGCGCTGGCCGAGGCGCTGGTGGCGCTCCACGGGCAGGCGGCCGGACTGGCGCTGCTCGCCCGGCTGGCGCCTGAGCCGGTGGAGATCGGCGGCGAGCTTGGCGCCGTGCTTGCCCGCGCTGCGCCATGGCAGCGGGCGCTGGTCGCGCAGACTGTCGCCGATTGCGCTGCGATGCTCGACAGCGGGCTGGCCGCGCTCGGCACACTGGCGCGACGCGGGCAGGACCCGGCGGCGCCGGCGCTGGTGCTGTGGCGCGAGTTTCATGCCGCCCGCGCCGCGATGGTGAGCGTGCTCGAGAACCCGCGACCCGACTAAAGGTGCTTGCCTGACAGCGTTCGAACGCGGCTTGACTGCGTTCCGCTTTCGTTCCAACTCTCGCTCATGACCGGCGGGCCGATTTCCTCCCCTGATTCGCCCATGCCGCTGGCCGCACCGCTGGCGCTCGCCGCTGGCGATGTTGCGCGCGGGATCGGGCGCTTGTTCGCGCGCAACGATATCTGGTGCCTGGCCGAAGTGCCGCTGAGGAACGGTCGCCGCGCCGATCTCATGGGGATTGATGCCAAGGGACTGGTCGTGATCGTCGAAATCAAGGTCGCCCGCGCAGACTTGCTCGGCGATGCCAAGTGGCCCGATTATCTCGATTACTGCGACCGGTTTTTCTGGGGCCTGCCGCCGGGGCTTGACCGTACGCCGCTGGAGAGCGAGGCCTATCGGCCCGGCACTTGCGGGGTGATCGTCGCCGATGGCTATGACGCCGAAATCCTGCGACCCGCCGCGCTTGAACCGCTGGCGGCTGCGCGGCGCAAGACGCAGGTCGAACACCTCGCACGGGTCGCCATGCGGCGGCACATGGCGCTGCTCGACCCGCTGGCGACGGCGCTCGATTCGCACGGATGAGGGTGGCCCCCTGACTTAACCCTGTCGCGCCGTTCGGATTTGCGGCATATCAGCGGGGATGCTCCCCGCTGACACGCCCGTTCCGATTGCGCTGCTGATTGTCAGTCTCGCCGTCACGCTGATCGTGGCGCTGCGCTATCTGCTGACCAGCGGGCTGTTCGCCTATGCGACGGCGAAAATGCGGCCCGGATTGTATGAGGGCAAGCGCGCGCAGATCCTACGCGAGGTGCGCTGGTCGCTGCTGTCTGCGGCGATTTACGGCGCGCCGGCAGGGATCGTGCTGTGGGGCTGGCGCCATCATGGCTGGACCCAGATGACCGCCGACTGGACGAGCCTGCCCTTATGGTATCACCCGCTTTCGGTGCTCATCTACCTCTTCGTGCAGGACACCTGCTTCTACTGGAGCCACCGCTGGATGCACCGGCCCAGGTGGTTCCGCCTCGCCCATGCCGTCCACCATGACAGCCGCCCGCCGACGGCGTGGACCGCGATGAGCTTTCACCCGATCGAGGCGGTGACCGGCGCGATCGTGGTGCCGGTGCTGGTGTTTGTCGTGCCGATCCACATCGCCATGCTCGGCCTCGTGCTGACCGTGGCGACGGTGATGGGCGTCACCAATCACATGGGCTGGGAGATGTTCCCGCGCTGGCTCGTTCACTCGCCGTTGGGGAACTGGCTGATAACCGCCAGCCATCACGAGCGTCATCACGAGGAATACAGATGCAACTTCGGGCTATATTTCCGCGTGTGGGACAGGCTGTGCGGGACCGACAAGGGCCTGTCGCGGCGGATCGTGACCGAGGCCGGGCACAGCGCGCAGGCCATCACGCCGTGAAAGCGGGCGCGCTGGTGCTGCTGGGGCTTGGCGCGAGCTTTGGCGCTGCGCTGGCGGCGGCTCCGGCCCAGACCGGCGAGGTGGTCATCACCGTCACCGACATCCGCTCCGCCAAAGGCGTGGTGCGCGCCTGCATGACGACGCGCGCGGATATCTTCCCCAAATGCATCAAGGATCCCGCCGCGCATCGCACCGTGGTGCCCGCCAATGGCAAGGTTGAAATCCGCTTCACCGGGGTCAAGCCCGGCCAATATGCCATCGCGCTGCTGCATGACGAGAACAATAACGGCAAGGCCGACCGGGCGATGGGGATGATGCCCAAGGAAGGCTATGGCTTCTCGCGCGATGCACCGGTCCGCATGGCACCGCCCAAGTTTACGGACGCTGTGTTCGCGCTAGGTGCGGGCACCAGCCGCGTGACCATCAAGATGCGGTATTTCCTGTAGTCTTATCCACTTACGGCTGAAAGGATTCTCTGCAAGATCAAAACATCCCACCTTCGTTTAACGGGATGTTTACCACGCCGCGCCACAACCCTGCGTGACTAGGTTCACCAAGGGGCGGATTACAGCCATGGACACTCTGCGCGGCACCTTCGATCCCGACGCGATTGCGGATCGGGGCTGGGATGCATCCGACGACGACGGCCCCGAGTCGTCCCAGCGCCGCGACCTGCCGCCGCATGCGATCGGCCAGGACGAGCGCCGGATGCAGGTGCGCGCCTACAACCACTGGGCCAGCCTGCTGGGCGAGCGCATGTTCCCCAATATCGAAGACCTCGATCCGGCCGCCCTTCCCGATTTCGGGCCGCATTCGGTGCTGCTCGACTTCTCGAGCGGTATCGACAATCCGGCGGTCTGCTTCCTCGGCGCGAAGCTCGGGCAGGAATGCGGCGCCACCGGCGTCATCACCCGGCTATCGGATGTGCCGCCGCGCTCGTTGCTGAGCCGCATCACCGATCATTACATGCAGATTCTCGCCAATCAGGCGCCGATCGGGTTCGAGGCCGAGTTCGTCAACCACGCCGGCGTCGCGATCCTCTATCGCGGGATCCTGCTGCCCTATTCCAGCGACGATTCCACGATCGACTTCATCTATGGCGTGATCAACTGGAAGGAAATGGCCGACCAGTTGACCGCGGATGAGCTGCTGCTGGAAATCGATCAGGCGCTCGAACTGGGTTCCGAGCTTGAGCTCGCCGCAGAGCCAGTCCTTCGCCCCGCCGACCCGGTGACCGACTGGGCCGATTCGCCTGCGCATGAAAGCGCGGATGACGCCGTCGGCGCCGACGAAGGTCTGCGGATGCCCGATTTCAGCCAGTTCGGCCTCGGCGATGACGACGAGGAATATGACGAGGACGAAGGCGAGGGCGAGCTTGCCGGATACAATTTCGCCTCCTTGGCCGATTACATCGAAGCGCCGACCAAGAAGGCGATCGACCTGACCGGCCTTGAGCCGCTGCCGGAAGACGAGGACGTGCCGGAGCCCGATTACGGCACCACACACTTCGGCCTGGAGCCCGTGAGTGAACTGGAACCCGAGCCCGCAATCGAAGCTGTGCCGGTCTTCACACCGGTCGCGCCCATCGCCGATCCGGTGGCCGAAGACGATGATTTCGCCGACGATTTTGTCGACGATCTGCCCGATGATGCCGGGCTCTATGATTGCCTTGCCGCCGCGCGCGAACTTGCGCGTGCCGCTGACAGCACCGAAGATCGCAGCCGCAACGCGCTCTATGCCGCGGTCAGCCGCGCCTATGACTTCAGCCTCGCCGCGCAGGCCGCGCCCGATGACTATGCCGAACTGATCGCGGAAAGCGGCCTCACCGTGCAGGACCGCGCGCCGATGACCCCGGTGGTCAAGCTCGTGTTCGGGCACGACTACGACAAGACGCGCCTCACCGAATACGCCGCCGTGCTGACCCACGCCCACCGCCTGAAGCTGGAACGCGGGAGCCTGTCGCGCTTCCTCGCCGAAGTCGAAGGCGGGGTGAAAGCCGTGGTCAAGGCCGAGCGCCGCTTGCGCCGCGAAGAGCAGGGCAAGCCGGTCGAAGATGCCGCCGCCGTGCGCGAGGCGCTCGCGCAACAGTTGCGCGCGCTGGATGCGATCTCGCTCGAACATCTCGACGGGGCCGGGCCGGAATTCGCGCTGGTGCTGATCCGCCGCGATGAAATCGGCTGCGCGGAAATCCTCGCCGAAGTGCCCGAAGACCTCGCCCAGATCGAACGCGCGGCACGCAAGCTGTTCGGGTGAGGCCGCGCGCTTCAGTTTGAGTTCAGGCGGAAACGCAGTAGGGTCGGCGTAATGCGTCGCCCCCAACCCCTTGCCGTCCTGCTTGCGCTGCTGGCGAGCGCGATTCTTGCAGTCCAGCCGGTCGCTGCGCAGTCGATCCTGCGCGATGCCGAGACCGAGGAACTGCTCAAGGACATGGTCGCCCCGCTGGTCGAGGCGAGCGAGCTTGAACCCGGTAATGTCGAGCTGGTGCTGATCAATGACGGTTCGATCAACGCTTTCGTGGCGGGCGGGCAGGCGATCTATGTCCATTCGGGCCTGATCAACGAGGCCGAAACCGCCAACGAAGTGCAAGGCGTGCTCGCGCACGAGCTGGGGCACATCACGGCTGGCCACGTGGTCCGTTTCGACGAGCGCACCAAGCGGGCAACCAATATCTCAATCCTGTCGCTGCTGCTCGGCGTCGGCGCGGCGCTGGCCGGGGCGGGCGAAGGCGCAATGGGTATCATTGCCGCCGGACAACAGGCTGCGATGGGGAGCTTTCTCTCCTTCAACCGCGATCAGGAAGCCTCGACCGATCTCGCCGGCGCGCGTTATCTCTCGGGCGCAGGCATCACCGGCAAGGGGATGATCAAGTTCTTCGAGCGGCTGCGCGGCAATGAAATCCGCGCGGGCTACAGTCAGGCGGACGAAGCCGCCTATGCCCGCACGCACCCGCTGTCGGGTGACCGTATCCAAGTGCTGCGCGGGTTGCTGGAAAAGGACCCGGCGTGGGATGCGCCGCCCGATCTGGCGCTGCAAGAACGCTTCGTGCGGGCCAAGGCCAAGCTCTTCGGCTACCTTGCCGAACCGCAGCGCACGTTCAACGCCTATCCCCCGCGCGACACCAGCATCCCGGCGCGCTATGCCCGCGCCTATGCCTATCACAAGGAAGCGCGGGTCGACATGGCGCTGGCTGAGGCTGACGCGCTGCTGGCGGCAGAACCCGACAATCCGTGGTTTCTTGAGTTGAAGGGGCAAGTGCTGCTCGAATCCGGCCGACCGGTCGAAGCGCTGGTGCCGCTGCGCCGCGCGACCGAGCTGACCCGCGCCCATCCGCTGATTGCCGGAATGCTCGGCCACGCCCTGATCGCGACCGAGAACAAGGCCAATTTCCCCGAGGCTGAACAGGTGCTGCGCGCTTCGGTGCAGAAGGATCGCTACAATCCCTTCGCATGGTATCAGCTGGGCGTGGTCTATGAAGCGCGCGGCGATATTCCGCGCGCACGGCTGGCGAGCGCGGAGCAGCAGGTGATGAACCGGCTCTACCCGCAGGCTTTGATGAACGCGCAGGCCGCCGAGGCGAGCCTGCCCTATGGCTCGCCCGACTGGATCCGCGCGCAGGATGTTGCCCTGGAAGCGCGCGCTGAACTGGAACGGCTGCGCGACCGGCGCTAGGCTGGCGCGCATTCACCCGCTGACCGACGGAACCCTCGCGCATGTCCTCCCAACCGCCTGCCTCCCCCCCCGCAGACGCGCCCCGCACGCTGACCGCGACCCTGCTGACCGCGCTGCTGGCGCTGGTGTTCGGCTTTCTGGGGGCGGCGGCGTGGTCCTACTCCGGCCTTGCGGACAACCGCACCCGCACCTTCCTGCTCGCCAACCCCGATCTGCTGCCGCAGATGGCGCAGGCTTACGAGGAGCAGGAATCGGCCAAGCGGCTGGCACAGATGGGCGGCGAAGTCCGCGAGCCTTTCCCCGGCGTGGTGCTCGGCAACCCCAACGGCAAGACCGTGCTGGTCGAGTTCACCGACTATAACTGCCCTTATTGCGAGGCGAGCCTCAAGGACGTGAATCAGCTGATTGCCGAAGACCCGGATCTGAAGGTCGTGATCCGCGAATGGCCGATCTTTGAAGGCAGCGATGTCGCCTCGCGCATGGCGCTGGCGGCAGGATTGCAGGGCAAGTACCGCGCCTTCCACGATGCCATGTTCGCGACCGGCGATGTCACCGCCGCCGCCAAGTCAGCCGGGCTCGACATGGCGCGGGCCGAGCGTGATGCGGCGTCCGATGCCGTTTCGACCGAGATCGCCCGCAACCTCGATTTCGCCCGCTCGCTGGGCTTCACTGGCACCCCGGCATGGATCGCGGGCAAGACCCCGTTTGGCGGGGCGGTCGGCTACGAAAAGCTCAAGGCCGCGCTCGCCGCGTCGACCGAGGCGCGTTGATGCGCGCCATTGCGCTCGCCGCGCTGCTGCTGGCCGCTCCACTGGCGTCACAGCCGCAGGAGGCGCCGCCGGTGATCGACTACGCGGCCGAACGGGCGGCCATCGGGCGCTATCAGGACGCTGACCAACGCTTGCAGGATGTGGGCTGGCACCTCGCCCGCGCGAATGCCGCCTTTTGCCCGCGGGTCGTGCCGAGCATCGGGCTGCAATTGCAGGACATGGCAAGCTACGGTTCGCCCGCGATCGCCCGCGCCGCACTGGGACTGGAACGCGACTTCGCGGTGCAGACCGCCGCGCGCGGATCGCCCGCCGCGCTGTCGGGGGCGTTCCCCCGAAACCGCGAGGTCATTGCGCTCGAACGGTTCGACCCGAACGAGTGGCCCGCAGGCGCGGCGATGGAATGGCAGCGGCTGGTGCGCGCGCATGACCACATCGAAGCGATGCTGACCGAACACGGCGGCATCGCGATTGGCTTTGCGGATGGGGCGGAAGCGCGCGTTCAACCGGTCGAGGTCTGCGCCACCCGGTTCGAACTGATGGGCGATGGCAAGCGGGCGGTCGCCGATGGCGCGCGGGTGGTGATCGGGATCGGTTTTCCCGCCTTCGGCTATGCGGAAGAGCCGTTATTCGCCGCGCTGGTCGCGCATGAGCTGGCGCATAATGTGCTCGGCCATAATGCCTGGCTTGAGCGTAACGGGCGCAAGGCCAAGCATGTGCGCCGGGTCGAGCGGGAGGCCGACCGGCTGGTGCCGTGGCTGCTCGCCAATGCGGGCTATGATCCGCAGGCTGCTGTCGCCTTCATGACCCGCTGGGGTTCGACCCACGACGCCGGGCTCAGGGTGCGGCGTCATCACGAAGGCTGGGATGAACGGGCCGAGGCGATGGCCGCTGAAGTTCCGGTGGTGCAGTCCCTGATGGCGGATCAGGGCAAGGCCGACTGGGCCACCCATTTCCGCCGCGAGATCGACCCGGCCGGCGGCCTCATCTCCCGAGCGAAGCGGTAATCCTTGCGCCGAGCCGTGGCGGCCCCGCGATGATGCGACCGATTAGCCGTGTGGTTTGCGACGAAATGAGTTAGGACTGTCGGGCTATGGCAGTGCTCCAGATCCAGGCGGCGCCGTTCTTCGCCAGCAAGAACCGGGCGTTCTGGAACCTCCAGTTGGCAGGCTGGGGCGCGGCTTTCCTGTTGCGTGCGGTCTCCGCGCTTGCGAACGAGCAGCCGCTGGATCTGCTGGCGCTGATCCTTGTCACCACCATCACCGGCTTTTCGATCAGCCTGATCCTGTCGGTGATCTACCGCAAGTTGATCCATCAAAGCCCGCTGGTAACCTGGGGGCTGACCGCCGTGGTGCTGTTCTTTGCGGTGGTGCTGCACGCGTCGATCGATGCGTGGGTGCAAGGCGTCTATTACGCCGCCAGCCGCGAGACGACCTTCGCCCAGCGGTTGATCGGGCTGCTCTATCTGCCGCTGACGCTGCTGGGTGGGTGGAGCGCGCTCTATTACGCGATCAATTTCTTCCTGACGGTGGAGCAGCAGGCCGACCGGCTGGAGCGGCTGGAAGCGCAGGCGACCGCCGCGCAGCTGGCGATGCTGCGTTACCAGCTCAACCCGCACTTCCTGTTCAACACGCTCAATTCGATCAGCACGCTGGTGCTGCTGAAGCAGACCGAGCCCGCCAATGCGATGCTCACCCGCCTGTCAGGCTTCCTGCGCCATACCCTGATCGCAGAGCCCGGCAGTCAGGTGACGCTGGCGCAGGAGGTCGAGACCTTGCAGCTCTATCTCGATATCGAGCGGATGCGGTTCGAAGAACGCCTGCGCACCCATTTCGAGATCGAGGACGCCGCGCTCGCCGCGCAGCTGCCCGCGATGCTGCTGCAACCCTTGGTCGAAAACGCGATCAAATATGCCGTCAGCCCGCAGGAGGAAGGTGCGCGCATCTCGCTCACCGCGCGGGTGATCGGCGATCGGCTGCGGCTCACCGTCGAGGATACCGGGCCGGGTATCGAAGACGTGCAGCGTTTCATGGCGGGCGATCCGTCCGGCACGCCTGTGCCGGGCCGTCCGGTCTCCACCGGGGTCGGCCTTGCCAATATCCGCAATCGGCTGGCCCAGGCCTATGGCGACACACACCTGTTTGAAACCCGTTCGGAAGCTGGGGGCGGCTTTACCGTGCTGATCGAAATCCCCTTCACCCGGGCTGATGTGCCCGAACCCGTCGCGGCAGGGTCAGGGGCTTCTGGCCCCTCTGCCGTGGCCGGGGGAGACAACATCATCCCCCTCAATCCCCCCCAACGAACAATCGGAACCCCCGCATGACTATCAGAACCATTCTCGTCGATGACGAAAAGCTCGCGATTCAGGGCCTCCAACTGCGCCTTGCGCCGTTCGAGGACGTCGAGATCATCGACACTTGCGCCAATGGGCGCGAAGCGATCCGCAAGATCAAGACCGAGAAACCCGATCTGGTCTTCCTCGACATCCAGATGCCCGGCTTTGACGGCTTTTCTGTCGTGAAGGGCGTGATGGAGATCGAACCCCCTCTGTTCGTCTTCGTCACCGCTTATGAAGAACACGCGATCCGCGCCTTCGAGGCCAACGCCGTCAATTACCTGATGAAGCCGGTCGACGAACAGAAGCTCGCCGACACGATCGAACGCGTCCGTCAGCGTCTGGCTGAGAAGAAATCGTCCGAGGATGCCGGGCAGCTGCTCGAAGTGCTCTCGGAAATTGCACCTGAACGGGCGGCGGACTTTGTGGAGACTACCGCGCCGGCCGCAGAAAGCGCGGACCGCTTCGAAAAGCTCATCAACGTCAAGGACCGCGGCCAGATCTTCCGCGTCGAGGTGGACACGATCGAGCATATCGAGGCCGCGGGCGATTACATGATCATCTCCACCGGCGACAATTCACTGGTGCTGCGCGAGACGATGAAGGACCTCGAGCGCCGCCTTGACCCGCGCAAGTTCCAGCGCGTGCACCGCTCGACCATCGTGAACCTCGATCTGGTGCGCCAGGTGAAGCCGCACACCAACGGCGAATGCTTCCTGGTGCTGGAAAGCGGCGCCGAGGTGAAGGTGAGTCGCAGCTACAGGGATGTGGTGGCGCGGTTCGTGCATTGATGGGTGCGGGGGCGCCTCCGCGCCCCCGTCCTCGGTGCTGTTCCTTCGCTACGCTCCGGGCACCTGCGGGCGGCCGGTCGGCCTTGCGGTCGCCTTGCGACCGTTTATTGAGAACGCATGACCTTCACCCTCCCCGGCTTCGACCTCGCCAAGTTCATCCGCGAAACGCTGGCGGAGGACTTGGGGGAAGGCCTGCCCGGCGGCGGGCGTGATGTGACCTCTGAAAGCGTCATCCCCGTGAACGCGCGCTTCACCGGGGTGATGGACAGCCGCGATGCCATTGTCGTCGCGGGCCTGCCGCTGGCCGAGGCGTTCTTCCGGTACCTTGATCCCGAATGCACCATCGAAGCCCTCGCGCGTGATGGGGACAAGGTGCCAGCCGGGACCGATCTCATGCGGATTGAAGGCAGAGCCCGCGCGCTGCTGACCGCAGAGCGCAGCGCCTTGAACATCGTCCAGCACCTCTCCGGCATTGCCACCATGACGCAGGCCTATGTTACTGCGATGCGCGGCCCGGGCGGCAATCCGGCCTGCACGCTGCTCGATACCCGCAAGACCATCCCCGGCCTGCGCTTCCTCGAGAAATACGCGACCCGCCAAGGCGGCGCGCAGAACCACCGCATGGGGCTGTGGGATGCGGCTATGATCAAGGACAACCACGTCGCGGTCGCCGGCAGCGTCGGCGAGGCGGTGCGCCGCGCGCGCGAAGCGGGTGTCGCCAAGATCATCTGCGAGGTCGACAGCCTCGACCAGATCGAACCCGCTCTGGCAGCAGGTGCGAGCCATCTGCTGCTCGACAATATGGACCCCACCACGCTCACTGAGGCCGTGGTCGTGGTCGCGGGCCGTGTCCCGACCGAGGCGTCCGGCGGCGTGAACCTCGATACCATCGCGGCCAAGGCGGCGAGCGGCGTCGACTACATCTCGGTCGGCCGCCTGACCCAGAGCGCGCCTGCCGCGGATATCGGGCTGGATTTCAAGCCGGCATGAAGCTGGTCCGGGGGCCGCGTCCGCTGGCGATCCGGGTCTTCGCCGCCGCTTTCCTTGCCGCCGCCGTGCTGCGGCTGGTGCGCGGGCTGAGTGATCTGGCGCTGTCCGAGACCATCTTTGCCGTGAATGTCCCGTGGTTCGCATGGGACCGTGACTGGACCATCGTCGCCCTCTCGGCCGAGTTCACCATTGCGCTGATCCCGCTGGCGTGGATCTACCTCTTCGCCGCGCCGTTCGCCCGCTGGCTGGTGCTCGGCTTCGGGGCGCTGCGGCTCGCGATGCTCGATCCCGCCGCGCTGGTCGGGCCGTTGCTTGTCGCCATTGCGATGGCGAGCCTGCTGACGCCACAAGCGGCGCGCTGGTTCGCGCGCGAGCCCGAGGAGGAGGACGGCCCTGCGGTATTCGAATAGCCTCCTCGCCGCGCTCGCGCTGGCGCTCCCCGCCGCCGCGAGCGCGCAGGCCTATCAATGCCGCGCGCCGCAGGTCACCAGCGTTCCCAAAGTCACGCCCGATGGGCCGCGCCGCGTGATGCCGATCACCGGCTACACCCTGGCATTGAGCTGGAGCCCGGAGTTCTGCAAACCCCGCGCCGATGATCGCAGCCATGCCGTGCAATGCGCGGGCACCAACGGGCGCTTCGGGCTTGTGGTGCACGGGCTGTGGCCGGAAGGGGGGCAAAGCTGGCCGCAATGGTGCGAGGCCAAGAACGCGCTCACCCCCGCCGAGGTGCGCGCGAACATGTGCCTGATGCCCTCCGAACGCCTGATCGCGCGCCAATGGGCCAAGCACGGCGCGTGCATGGTCAAGCGTCCCGCCAATTACCTCAAGATCATCCGCGTCCTGCGCTCAGGACTGCGCCTGCCCGATTACGACCGCATCAGCCGCGAGGACGACCTCACCGCAGGCCGCATCCGCGCGGCCTTTGCCGATGTCAATCCCGGCTGGCGCGAGGAGGCGATTGGGGTGAAACTCAACGCGCGCGGGTGGCTGGAGGAAATCAGGCTGTGCTATTCCAAGACCTTCCGCCCCGCCCGCTGCACGCCGTCACGCTGGGGCGCCAAGGACGCCGCACCCGCCAAGATCTGGCGGGGGCTGTAGCCCACTGAGCCTACTCCGCGTCCTTCCAGCCCCAGGCGAGGCGGCAGGGGAGAATATTGAGCAGCTCGAACCCGCTATCGACCCGGTCAAAATGCTGGGCGGTGAGGTTATGGGCCGCCTTGCTGAACTGGTAGGTAAGAAACGCACCGCCGGGACGGATCGCGCGGTGCGTGGCGGCGGCGATGCGGGGGCCGAGGCCTTCGGGCAAGGTCGAGAACGGCAGGCCCGAAAGGATGTAATCCGCGTGGTCATGGCCATGCGCGCGGATGATCGCTTCCACATCTTCGGCTGAGCCATGCACCGCGATGAAGCGGCTGTCGGTGATGGTGCGATTGAGATAGTCGATAAACAGCTTGTTGGTGTCGATCACCAGCAGTGTGCCATCGCGTCGCAGCTGATCGAGCACCGGACGGCAGAAGGTGCCGACGCCGGGGCCATATTCCACGAACAGCTGGCAGCGCTCCCAATCGACGGGTGCAAGCATCTTGCGGATCGTGTACCCAGAGGACGGGATGATCGAACCGACCATCACCGGGTGTTCGATAAAGCCCTGAAAGAACACCCCCCAAGGCCCCAGAAAACTGCGAAGCTTCTGCTTCCAGCGGGTCAGCCTGCGGGTCTGCGTAACTTCGTAACCGGCCATTATCGATCAGTATCCCTTGCCTCGCCCCCGGGCATGAGGACCAACCTGAACCCTCGTGCCCGTCGCAAATTCGCCGCCAGTTTGCAAGGAATTGACTGATGGCCTGCTCATCGACCGCCCATCCGTGGCGGGCTTGCGACGAAACCCGACCGTAAATGCCGTGCCTCAGCGCCGCTCCCTGAAAAACCCTCGTAGCATGTCTGCGGCCTCGGCTTCGCCGATGCCGCTGTAGATTTCGGGACGGTGCAGGCATTGCTCCTGCTCGAACACCCGAGCCCCATGTTCGACTGCGCCGCCCTTGGGATCGCTTGCCGCGTAATAGAGGCGCTGGATGCGCGCATGGGCAATCGCACCGGTGCACATCGCGCAAGGCTCCAGCGTGACCCACAACTCGCATCCGGTCAGCCGTTCATCGCCCAGCGCCTGCGCAGCGCGGCGGATCGCGAGGATTTCCGCGTGGGCGGTGGGATCGTGGTCGGTGCGGGGACTGTTATGCGCCTCGGCGATCACGTGACCGTCCTTCACGATCACCGCGCCGATCGGCACTTCGCCCGCGTCCGCCGCTGCGCGGGCAAGCGCAAGGGCGCGAGGCATGAAGCTGCGGAAACCCGCATCGCTCACGCCCCGCGCCCCTGCGGACGTGTTCGTACGGCGTTATTCGTCGCCGGTAGCCGGCGTACCCTCGGCGTCGGGCATGGTGATCTTGACATCCGGAACCTCGACCGTCGTTTCCTTGGTGCCGACATCGACGTCGGCGGTTTCGACGTCATATTCCGGCAGCGCGCCGCCTGTCACTTCGACTTCGGGCATTTCGCCTTCCTTGGTCTGGTCGACATCGCACGCGGCGAGCCCGATTGCCAAGGGGGTGATGAGGCTGGCGATGAGGATACGTTTCATGCTGGTCTTCTCCTGTCAGCCTGAAACAGCGGGCGGCGCCCGGCTCAGGTCTGGCGCATCAGCACGCTGGACGGGCCGATCCGGCCATCACATGGGTTAGACTTGTGCGAATAGGCGGCGGGAATACGACAAGCCACGTGCCAGCCGTCCGACGCGCGCAACTTGCTTGACGATTCGGCAGCACCCCGTTATGCGCGCCGCTTTCCTTACATAGGCCCGTGCTTAGGCCCGAACTTTACGAGAAGAGACACACCATGGCTCGCATCTGCGAACTGACCGGCAAGGGCCGCATGACCGGCAATAATGTCAGCCACGCCAACAACAAGACCAAGCGCGTGTTTCTGCCCAACCTGCAGAACGTGACGCTGATGAGCGAAAAGCTCGAACGGAGCTTCAAGTTCCGCGTGTCGACCCACGGCCTGCGCTCGGTGGAGCACAATGGCGGGCTCGATAACTGGCTGCTCAAGACCAGCGACGAAAAGCTTTCGGCCAGCGCGCTGAAGGTGAAGCGCGAGCTGGTGAAGGCTCAGGCCGCCGCCTAAGACGGCGCTGTCCTTCGGGATAGTAACGCATCGATCAAGCGCTCGGGGTTCCGGGCGCTTTTTCGTTGTCTGCGGCTGACGCGTCCCACTCGAATCTCACCAAGATGTTGCGCTGGAAGACCGAGAAGTTGTCATCAGCGATCAGCCACAGGCTGCCCCGTGCCGGATCAGATGCGGACGGGGCGTAGGCCAGGCCCTCGAAATTGTCGGCGAAGACCCCGCCCGTCAGCCGCTGGATGATTCGCGCTTTCCACGGCTCCCCGGCCCGGATGGTGCGCGGATCGGCGATGGCAATGGCGGTGTCGAAGCGCGCGGGCAGGGCATAGGCGACACGCCGCAGCAGGATCAGCACGCGCCCATCGGGGAGCTGGGTCGCATCGACCGGGTCATAATCGCGCGGCGCGACAAAGTGGAACGCGGTCGGCTTGCCCTTCGCGATCGGATCGGCTGGGTAAAGCAACGCCTGATGCAGTGTATCGCTGCCGCGCTCCGGCCCTTCGGCGATTAGCAGAAACCGTCCATCAGCGAGCCGCTCCATCGTTTCGGGGCCGCTATTCTGGCTCCACCGCGCCATTTCGCGCGGGGCGCGGTTCTTGCTTGTGCCATCAGCGGCGCGGCGCATGATGAGATTGTCGTTCTCGAACCCCGCCCACAGCGTTCGCGTGACAGGATCATGAGCGAGCGATTCGAGATCGACGACCTCTCTGCGCCCGCCGTCGCTTATCCCGACAAAGCGGAAGCTGCCCGGCACGGCGCGGGGCGAATCGCCTGACAGGTCGAGATCGAGCAGAAAGCCCCGGTCGGTCCCCGCGATCAGCCCGCGCTGGCCATCGGAGACCAGCGCCGAAAAGCCGCCGAACCAGCCATGCCCGGCGGTCAGCTCCCACGCTCCGGTCAGGGTGAGATCACCCGAAACACCGTCTCGCGCATCCAGCGGGGTGACAGTGATGTCGGCGGCATCGCTGCGCTGACCGATCGTGGTCTGGACGATGGTGCCGGGCACCAGGCCGATAGCCACCAGCGCCAGCAGCGCCAGTCGCCCTGCCCGCAGGCGTGCCCGAGGTTTCGCGCGAGCCGGGTCCTGCACAGAGGGACTGTAAGTCAGGCGCGGGACTTGGGGTGGGGTATTGTCCGGAGCGCGAAGATCACTCGACGCCGAGCAGCCGGCGCGTGGCGATTTCGCAGGACGCATAGGCCTCCTGCCGCTCGGCGCTCCAATAGCGCAGCTCGGGCAGGGGGATGGCTTCACCGGAGACCGCGCAGAGCACATGGCTCCCCGGGCGCAGCACGCGGAAACTGGAGGGGCCGTAATAGAGTTTGGCGGCCTTGTCGGACGGGGTCATCAGCATGGCGCGAACTATAGCACCGAGCGGCTAACTGAACAAATCATCTTGGGTCGCCGAGCTTGGCGTAGCGCGTTTGCGTGGCGGGGCAGCGGGCGGCGGGGGCGCCGTTGGCGCGTGTCCAGCGGGCACCGCCGCCAGCGTCCCATCCCGAAATTGCAGCGTCAGGGCAGCCTCGCCCGCAGCCTCGGCGCGGGTGGTCAGCGCCTTGCCGCCAGCGTCTCGCACGATCGCATAGCCGCGCTCCAGCGGCTTTTCGGGGTGGAGCTGGCTCATCACCCGGGTGAGCGCGGCGAGCCGGTCCGTGCCTTGGCGCCAGGGCCGCTCGATCAGGGCGGGGCTGAGCCGCGCGCGGTCAAGCCGGCGTTGCGCCTCGGCGGCAGAACGGGACAGCAGGCTGGGAGACAGCCGCGCCGCCACGCCCGCCAGCCGCTCACGCCCCTTGGCGGAACGGTCGCCGAGGGCGCGCCGCAGCCGCTCTGACAGATCGTCGAGCCGCTGGGCTTGCGGTTGCAGCAGGTTTTCGGGCCGCGGCATCATCCGCACCCGCGCCGCGAGCCGCTCGCGCCCCAGCTCCACCGGGCGATAGACCGCGCGCCGCTGACGGGCGGCGAAATCGGCGAGGGTCAGGGCGAGGTCAGCGCGCACCGGCACCGCCATTTCGGCAGCGGCGGTGGGTGTCGGCGCGCGGCGGTCAGCGGCGAAATCGGCGAGGGTTGTGTCGGTTTCATGCCCCACCGCGCTGATCACCGGGATCGAGCATTCGGCGATGGCGCGGACGACCACTTCCTCGTTGAAGCTCCACAGGTCCTCGATCGACCCGCCCCCGCGTGCGACGATCACGACATCGGGGCGCGGCACCGGGCTGCCGGGCTGGAGGGCCGAGAACCCGCGTACGGCGGCAGCCACTTGCTCCGCGGCGCCCTGACCCTGCACCAGCACCGGCCACACCAGCACATGCGAAGGAAAGCGATCCGCCAGGCGGTGGAGAATATCGCGAATCACCGCGCCAGTGGGCGATGTCACCACGCCGATCACCTGCGGCAGATAGGGCAAGGCGCGCTTGCGGCCCGCGTCGAACAAGCCTTCCGCCGCCAGCCGGGCGCGGGTCTTCTCGAGCAGCGCCAGCAGCGCACCTTCACCCGCCAGCTCCAGCGAATCGATCACGATCTGGTACTTGGAGCGCCCGGGATAGGTGGTCAGCTTCCCGGTCGCGATCACTTCCAGCCCGTCCTCGGCGCGGAAGTTCATGCGCGCGGCATTGCCCTTCCACATCACCCCGTCGATGACCGCGCCTTCATCCTTCAGCGCGCAATAGAAATGCCCCGAAGCGGCCCGCTTCACCCCCGACAATTCGCCGCGCAGCCGCACAAAGCCGAAGCGATCCTCGACTGTGCGCTTCAGCAACGCGGATATTTCGCTGATGGTGAGGGGCTGCGCATTGTCCCCCTGCGGCGTGCGCGCT
Source organism: Porphyrobacter sp. SLTP (assembly GCF_009905735.1). Classification (GTDB taxonomy): domain Bacteria; phylum Pseudomonadota; class Alphaproteobacteria; order Sphingomonadales; family Sphingomonadaceae; genus Erythrobacter. The sequence goes on along the minus strand of NZ_JAAALE010000008.1, from coordinate 21,891 downwards.
ACCAGCCCGGCATCATCACTTGTCGGCGGAGGGGCCATGAATATCCTGCTTCTGGGTTCGGGAGGCCGCGAACATGCGCTGGCATGGAAGCTGGCGCAATCCCCGAGCCTCACAAAGCTCTACGCCGCCCCCGGAAATCCCGGCATTGCCGAGGAGGCGGAATGCGTCGCCCTGGACGTGACCGACCACGCTGCGGTAATCGCGTTTGGCGCTGACAAGGCCATCGACCTCGTGGTCGTCGGCCCCGAAGCGCCCTTGGTGGACGGGCTGTCGGATTCGCTGCGGGCGGCAGGCGTGCCGGTGTTCGGCCCCTCGCAGGCTGCCGCACAATTGGAAGGCTCCAAGGGCTTCACCAAGGACCTGTGCGCCCGCGCGGGGATCCCGACGGCGGGTTACGTGCGCACCGCCAGCCTCGAAGCGGCCCGCGCCGCGCTCGCCCGGTTCCAGCCGCCCTATGTGCTCAAGGCCGATGGGCTGGCGGCGGGCAAGGGCGTGGTGATCGCCGAGACCCTGCCCGAGGCGGAAGCCGCGCTCGCCGATATGTTCGGCGGCGGGTTCGGTGCGGCGGGCGCGGAAGTCGTGATCGAGGAATTCATGGAGGGAGAAGAAGCGAGCTTCTTCGCGCTCACCGATGGCACCGCGATTGTCCCCTTCGGCAGCGCGCAGGATCACAAGCGGGTGGGCGACGGCGATGTGGGGCCGAACACCGGCGGCATGGGTGCCTATTCCCCCGCCCCGGTGCTGACACCGGAATTGCAGGCCCGCGTCATGGCCGAGATTATCGAGCCCACCGTGCGCACCATGCGCGCAGACGGGAACCCCTATTCCGGGGTGCTCTTCGCAGGCCTGATGCTGACGTCCGAAGGCCCCAAGCTGATCGAATACAACGCCCGCTTCGGCGATCCCGAATGCCAGGTGCTGATGATGCGTCTGGAGAGTGATCTGGCGGGGATCATGCTCGCCTGCGCCAAAGGTGAGCTGGCCGGCGTGGCGGTGCAACTGCGCCCCGAAACCGCGCTGACCGTCGTGATGGCGGCCAAGGGCTACCCCGGCACGCCGGAAAAAGGCGGGCGGATTGATCTTTCGGGCGTGACGTTGGGCGGGACAAAGGTGTTCCACGCAGGCACCGCGCTGAAGGATGGCGCGCTGGTGGCGAACGGAGGCCGGGTGCTCAACGTCACCGCCATGGCGCGGAACGTGACTGAGGCGCAGGCACAGGCCTACGCAGCCGTTGACCAGATCGACTTCCCCACCGGCTTCTGCCGCCGCGACATCGGTTGGCGGGAAGTGGCGCGGGAGGCGTCAGCATAGCGGCAGCTTTGCAAAGTGTTCGGAAAAACGCTGCGGTTCGGCAATCGACCTCGGAGTGGACGATCTTAGAAGATGATGAACTGATAAATCTGCTTTAAGAATCTCGGATGCCGATGTTGTATCTTTCTGCGTTCGCTCTCTTTGCGGCTGTCCCCGTGGCGCCGATGGAGTGTCAGCAAATTCCGAATTGGGAACGGGTGGTCGGGAAACAACCACGCTGGATCGTTATCGGCGAAGTGCATGGCTCGAACGAGATTCCAGAAGCGTTCGTCAATGCCGTTTGCCTGACATCCCGATTGAACCCCGTGGTGGTCGCATTGGAGCAACCGACCTCCGACCAGCCCGCGATCGACGCATTCATGCAATCCGATGGCGGGTTGGCCGCTCAAGGCGCGTTCTTAAAAGCGCAGATGTGGCATTTCGACATGAAGGACGGGCGCTCGAGCGAGGCGTACTTTCAATTGTTCGAGAGCTTGCGGCGCATGTTCGCCGCCGGGCTTATCGCAAAGGTCGTTGCCTTTCAGCCTTCCACTTTCAAGACCCAGCCAACTCCGGCTGAATACGAGCAGGCCATGGCCGATCTCTTGATAGCGGCCGCACAACCCGACACAACCGTGATGGTCTTGGTCGGAAACGTCCATGCGATGCGCACCGATGTGCCTTGGCAACCGACTTATACACCGATGGCAGGCCGATTGCCGCGCGAACAAACAGTTAGCCTGAATGCCTCCGCGCAGGGCGGTGCGGCGTGGAACTGTCATGGAGCTGACAGCTGCGGACCGCATGCGTTGCCCGATCCCACACCGAACCATCAGGTCTTCGGCGTCGAAATGCACGCCGAAGACGCTATGTATTCCGGCACACTGCATCTTGGGGGGCCGACGACCGCGTCGACGCCTAAATCTGCGGTCGAGTAGGTTTGCCCCTAATCGTCCGCTTCTCACCCATTCCCAGTCATTTGCTTTGCCGACACGTATCCCCGAAAGCGGTCATTGCATTGGTTCCCTGTCGGAAGGCTCGCGACAAATTTGACCACGATCAAGGACAGGATGACGGAAAGGGTGCATGGTGCCGCCATGACCCAGCACCCCCTTCGCGCGATCGCTCTTCTTGCAACACCGCTGCTGGCGCTCGCCGCCTGCCAGACGCCGGGGTCGGAGAACCCGCCGCCGATGGTGGGCAAATCGACTTCGCGTTCGGCCGATACGCGGGCGCCAGCCTTTGTCGAGGCCGCTTGCGGGGGGTGCCATGCGGTCGAGCCGCCGTTCCTTTCGCCCAACCCCGCCTCGCCCAGCTTTGCGTCAATCGCGAACCGGCCGGGGCTGTCCGAGAGATCGCTCGCCGATTGGCTGGCCGAGGCGCACAATTACCCCGAGGATATGGATTTCACCCTCACCCGCGCGCAAATCGACCAGATTGCGGCCTATATGGTGACACTGCGCCAGGCGGGTTACGTGCCGGACGAATAGGCGGCAGCGGTTGGTTTTGGCGCGCGCCCGCAAACATGTTACACGGTGCGCGGTTGCAATCGGGAAGGGGGATCTCGATGCCGTATCGCTACGCGCCTTACTTTGTGGGTTTCGTGCTGCTGGTCATCATGACCGGCTTCTGGGCGAGCTATTTCGCCGCGCAGCGCGCGGTGCCGCTGGCGTTCCATGTCCATGCGATCTCGTCGATGATGTGGCTCACGCTGCTGATCGTCCAGCAAGTCGCGGTGCAACGCCGCGCGATGGAGTTGCACCGCATCCTCGGCAAGGCCAGCTTCGTGCTGTTCCCGTTCATGATTTTCGGCTTCATGATGATCATCAACCGCGCTGCGCAGCGCTTCGCGGTGCGCGAGGACGCGGAGATTGCCGCGCTCGGCCCGGCCTTCGGGGTGGGCATGGGGATTGCGATTGCGGCTTATTTGACGCTGTTCTTCCTTGCGCTGAAGCACCGCCGCAATGTGAAGCTTCACGCGGGCTATATGCTGGCGACCCCGCTGATCCTGTTCGAAAGCCCGTTTAGCCGGGTGATGGGCAACTTCCTTCCCTGGATGAACGTGATTGGCAGCGATTATCCCCACGCGATCCTTGATACCATCGCGATCAGCGACACACTGGTGGCCGTTTTCGCGCTGGTGCTGTGGGCGAGGAACCGCAAGCACGGCGCGCCGTGGCTGGTGGCGGCGGGGTTCACCGCGTTGCAGGGCGTGGTGATGTGGTTTGCGCCCTTCGTGCCCGCGATCACTGCTGGCTTTGCAGCCTATGCCGCGCTTCCCCATGCGCTGACGCTTGCGCTGGGCATTGCGGCGGGCGGTGCGGTGGCGTGGCTCGGCTGGGAGGCGGGAAAAATCCCGGCCCGGCCTCGTGCGGCGGCGGCGGGCTGATGGGCTTGCTTTCCTACAACGGCCTCACCGGATTATGACACGCAAAGGGCGCCCTTGCGGGCCCGCGCTCTTTGCCATCGTCAGCCAGCCTTCCACCCGGGTGCGCAATTCAAGGCTCTGATCCCCGTGTCCGTCCGCGGAGCGAACGGAGAGTAAGCGTATCAAATCGCTTATGAATATGCCGTATTGGGAAGTTGACAGGGTGTAACCTTTGTCACCTTCCCAACAGCCTACAACCGCTCTGCCATCAGCGCCTGCATGTCGGCTTCCGGACGCGGGCCGTAATGGGCGATGACTTCCGAAGCGCAGATCGCGCCACGCTTGAGGCACTGCGCCAGCGGCTCGCCCTTGGCATAGCCTGACAGGAACCCGGCGGCGAACTGGTCACCCGCGCCGGTCGTGTCGATCACCTTGGCGACGGGCTCGGCCGCGACTTCGGCGCGTTCGCCGTGGGCGACGGCAACCGCGCCCTTTTCGCTGCGCGTGGCGACCAGCACCGGCACCTTGCCCGCGACGGCGGCGAGGCCTGCCTCGAAGTCATCCTCGCCCGTCAGGGTCGCGAGCTCGCTTTCATTGACGAACAGGATGTCGATCACGCCCTCTTCGATCATGGCACGGAAATCATCGCCGTGGCGCGCGATCACGAAGCTTTCCGACGCGGTGAAGGCGATCTTGCGGCCCGCCTCGCGCGCAACCTCGATCGCGCGGCGCATGGCGCGGCGGGGCTCTTCCGGGTCCCACAGATAGCCTTCGAGATACAGGATCGCGCCGCTGGCGATCAGCTCCTCGTCGAGCGCGGCAGCGGGGAGAAACTGCCCCGCGCCGAGGAAGGTGTTCATCGTCCGCTCGCCATCAGGCGTCACGAAGATGAGCACGCGGCCCGTCGCCGGCTCGCCGTCCCGCGCCGGGGTGTCGAAATCGATGCCGGTGGCGCGCATGTCATGGCGGAACACCTTGCCCAGCTGATCGTCGGCGACCTGGCCGATGAAGGCGCATTGCAGGCCCAATGTGGCGAGGCCCGCCAGCGTGTTCGCCGCCGATCCGCCCGAGAGCTCGCGTGCGGGGGGCATGGCTTCGTAAAGCTCGTCGGCCCGCGCTTCGTCGATCAGGGTCATGCCGCCGCGGTTCAGTTGCAGCTCGTCAATCAGCTCTTCCGTGCAGGAGGCGATCACGTCGACCACGGCATTGCCGATGGCGATTACGTCATAACGAGGGTCGGTGTTGGCGGGCACAGAGGGTTCCTTGGGCTTGCTTGGTTGGCTTTCGCGCCGCCTAGCCCCCTTCTGCCCACAGGCCAAGCCATCTGTGTGCGGCGCAGCATACTCGCGTTGACTTCGCCGCGCGGGCATACCATCGCAGCGGCATGTCAGCCGTCCCCGCCGCGATTGTGAAAGCCTTTGGGCAGCTGGGCGACCGCGCGGTCGTCGCGGTGCTGGTCAAGAGCATCGTGATCACGCTGGTGCTGTTTGCCGGTCTGGGGGTGGGGCTCTATTTCGGGCTGGTCGAGGCGGGGCAGCGGTACGGTGTCAATGAGGGCTGGGCGGGCCTTGCCGCGGTGCTGCTGGTGCCGATTGCGATGTGGCTCCTGTTCCGAGTGGTGGCGCTGGTGGTGCTGCAATTCTTCGCAGACGAAATCGTCGTCGCGGTCGAGGCACGGCACTATCCGGCGCTGGCAGAGCGCGCACAGCCCTTGCCGCTGACGCGCGAGGTGGCGGTGGCGACGCGGGGCCTGCTGCGGGCGCTGGGCTACAACCTGCTCGCCCTGCCGCTGGCCGCGGTGCTGCTGTTCACCGCAATCGGCCCGGCGGTGGTGTTTCTGGCGGTCAATGCCGTGCTGCTCGGGCGCGAGTTCACCGACATGGCGTGGCTGCGACATCACAAGGCCGCGGGCGGAGGAGACGAGGCGGCCAATCCTTCGCCTTGGGCCGAGCGGGCGCTGCTGGGCGCGGCGATTGCGGGGATGATGCTGGTGCCGTTCCTGAACTTCGTCGCTCCGGTGATCGGTGCGGCAGCGGGAACGCATCTGGTGCTGCGGCGGCTTGAAGCCGGAGCGGCAGCGCGATGAAGAGCGCTGCGCTATCACTCGCGGCGCTTGCGCTGCTGCTGGGGGGCTGCGCCGGGTCGAGCAAGCCTGCACCGGCCCGCCCGACCGCTGCGGCTCAGCCGCGCAGCACAGTGGTGCGCGTGCCGGAGGTGATGGCGCCCAAGGGTCTTGAGGGCGTGATTGGCGCCTCGCCCGAAGCGCTGCTCAAGCGGTTCGGCACCCCGCGTATCGATCTGGTCGAAGGCGACGCGCGCAAGCTCCAGTTCGCAGGCGCGAAGTGCGTGCTCGACATCTTCATCTACCCCGTTTCCGCCGTTGCCCAGCCGACCGCCACCCATGTCGAGGCGCGGCTGCGCCAGGGCGGGGCTCCGGCGGATCCCGGGGCCTGCATCCGCGAGGTCGAGAGGCGGTAACGCCGTCTTAAGCCTGTTCGTGCCATGCTCCGCGCGATTTTCAGGGGATAGACCGCCGCATGACCACCCAATTCATCGCCGTCGCGCAGGCCGCTGTCGCGGACGGACGCATCACCGCCGAAGAACTGCTCAGCCTGCGCCGCGAAGGCTGGGGTGACGGCATCATCACCCGCGCCGAGGCCGAAGCGCTGTTTGCGGTCAACAATGCCCTCAACGAGCGCACGCCCGAATGGTGCGACTTCTTCGTCGAAGCGATCGGCGAATTCGTCCTCAACGGCACTCCGCCGCGTCTGCAATGCTCGCTCGAGGAAGCTGAATGGCTGATCGGTCAGATCGATCATGACGGCGTTGTCGAAAGCATGGTCGAGCTGGAAGCCATCGTCCGCATTCTTGAGCGGGCCGAGAATACGCCGGACCGGCTCAAGAACTATGTGCTTGATCTGGTCGAGCGCGAGGTGCTGACCGGCACCGGCCCAACCCGCTGCGGGGGTGCGCTGGCCGCGACCCACATCAGCGCCGCGGAATGCCGCATCATCCGCCGCGTGATCTTCGCCAGCGGCGGCCACGGCCCGGCGGCGGTGACGCGTTGGGATGCCGAGCTGCTGTTCCGCCTGAAGGACGCCACCTTGGCAGAGGAAAACGCCGCCGAGTGGGACGATCTGTTCATCGACGGCGTCGCGAACTTCCTCAAGGGCTTCGTCCTGCCGAATGCGCAAGTCAGCCATGAACGCAAGCGCGAACTGGAAGCCTTCGTCGCCGACAGCTCGGTCAACGTGGGTCGATTCATGGGCCGCGTCGCGCGTGAAGCGCCGCAAGTGATGAACCACTTTGGCCGGGTGTTTGGGAAAAAGCAGGCGGCGGGCACGGACTTCGAGGCCCTGGCCGCAGCGGGCGAAGTCGTCACCGATTATGAGAGCGAATGGCTCGAAAAGATGGTCGCTGCCGATGGCGAAGTCGACGAGCTCGAAAGCCGGTTGATCGCGCGGCTGGCAGCGGAAGTTTGAGCGCCTAGCTATCGAACTCCAGCGGGGCGGCAGCGCCGCCTTGCTTGGGCGTTGGCCCGTTTGGCGGGACAGCGGGAACGGGAACGCCGCTCTCGGGCGGCTTGCGGCGACCGGTGCCTCGCTTCGCTTCCAGCGCTTTGCGCAAATAGGCGATTTCGGCCCTGAGGAACACGCGCTCTTCGACGTCAGCGGTGAATTCGAGCACGGCTTCGAGTGATTCGATTTCCAACTCAAGCCTCAGTGCCAGATCGACTCGCGGACGCCCCTCCCTGTTTTTGCGTGACTGCCCGACGATGCGCTCGGCCTCGATTGCACGAGCAGCGATTTCGCGCCGCCGTGTCCCGGCGCCGCGCATCAGCGCTTCAAAGCTCTCTTGCCGCGATCGAATTCTGTCAGCCATGGCGGTGCCTTAGCACACCAACACAGCAATTGCGAATCAGGCGCCGGTTGTGGGCGACCGCGCCTCAGACCATGAAACTCTCGCCGCAGCCACAGGCGCCCTTGGCGTTGGGGTTTTCGAACACGAAACCGGCGGTGAAGTCGTCCTCGCGCCAGTCCATCACGCTGCCGATCAGGTAGAGCACGCTCGCCCCGTCGATGTAGAACACGCCGCCGGGGGTGACGATCTTCTCGTCGAACTTCGCCTCTGACGTGACGTAATCGACCGAATAGGCGAGGCCCGAGCAGCCCCGGCGCGGGGTCGAGAGTTTCACGCCGATCGCATCCTCGGGGGCCTTGCTCATCAAGTCGGCGATCCGCGCTTCGGCGGAGGGCGTGAGGATGACGGCCGCCTTGGGCGCGGGAAGGGTGGTTGTGGTGGTCTCGGTCATGTCAGCCTCTTCTGCCAGAACAATGCGTGCCCTGACGCAGGATCGAGCTGGTAATCGCCATAGCCTTGCGCCGCGTAGAGCGCCTTGGCCGGGTGGTTGCCGCTCAGCACTTCCAATGTGACCTTGCAGGCGCCGCGCTTCAAGGCCTCGGCCTCGATGGCGGCCAGCAAAGCCTTGCCGATGCCGGTGCCGCGATGGCCCGGAAGGACAGCGAAATCGTGGATATTGACCAGCGGCGCGGCGGCGAAGGTGGAATAGCCCATAAAGCAATTGGCAAGGCCGACGGCTTCACCGTCGATCCGCGCCAGCATCGAAAAGGCGTGCGAATTCGCCGCCAGATCGCCCGTCAGCCGCGCCTTGACCTCTTCACGCAGCGGCGCGCCTCCGCCCATCGGATCGCGCGCATAGGCATCGAGCAACGCGACCACGTCTGCCGCATCGCGCGGATCGGCGTAATCGGCCAGATCAATCGTCAGGGCAGGTGCGAGCGTCACAGCATCCCCAGTTCGAGCCGGGCCTCATCGCTCATCTTGTGCGGGCCCCAGGCGGGTTCCCATACCAGCACCACTTCAGCGTCGCGGATCCCCGGCACGGAGGACACGCGCAGCTCGATCTCACCCGGCATGCTTTCGGCGACCGGACAATGCGGCGTCGTCAGCGTCATGGTGACGGTGGCGTCGCGGTTGTCGTCCACCTCGACGCCATAGATCAGGCCGAGGTCATAGATATTGACCGGGATTTCCGGATCGAAAATCTCGCGCAGGGCGGCGATCACGTCAGCCTGAAGGTCGCTGCCCTCACCGCCGACAGCCGTGCCGGTCTTGGCGGCGAGAAAGCCTTCGAGATAGTCGCGATTGCGTGGGGTCTCAGGTGCTGCGTCAGTATCGACGGCGTCTGCGACACGGGCGCGAGGCGGCTTGGTCATGTCCGGCTGATCGGTTGAGCTGTCCATCGCTCTCATCCTTTTCCAAAAATCTTACGGGTGCGGGCAATCCCGGCCATCAGCGCGTCAATGTCGGCCTCGGTGGAGTAGAGCCCGAAGCTGGCGCGTGCGGTGGCGGGAACGCCGAGATAGTCCATCAAGGGCTGGGCGCAGTGGTGCCCGGCGCGGATCGCGACATCCGCCTCGTCAAGGATCGTGCCGAGATCGTGCGGGTGGATATCGTCGATGGTGAAGCTGACGATCCCGGCGCTGTCGGCGGGGCCGAACAGGGTGACATCGTTCATCGCGCCCAGTTCGCGCCGGAGACGAGCGACCAGCGCCTGCTCGTTGGCGTGAATGTGACCCAGCCCGATACTCTCGACGTAATCGACCGCCGCGCCAAAGGTGATCGCTTCGGTGATAGCGGGCGTCCCGGCCTCGAACCGCTGCGGGCCGGAGGCGTAGGTGGTGCGTTCGAAGGTCACACGGTCGATCATCGCCCCGCCGCCTTCCCACGGGGGCATCTCGGCGAGCAGCTCGGCCCTCGCCCACAGCGCGCCGATCCCGGTCGGGCCGTAGAGCTTGTGGGCGGAGAAGACATAGAAATCACACGCCAATGATGTGACATCTACCTGCATATGAGGCGCCGACTGGCACCCATCGAGCAGCAGCATCGCACCAACTTTGTGCGCCAGCGCAGCGGCGCGCGGAGCGTCGAGCACGCTCCCGAGCACGTTGGAGACATGGCCGAAGGCGACCAGCTTGTGCGCTTCGGTCAGCATCGCTTCGGCGGCGTCCAAGTCGATCTGATGGTCGGCGGTCAGCGGACAGACATCGATCACGGCGCCTGTTTGCTGCGCGATCATCTGCCACGGCACGATGTTCGAATGATGCTCCAGTTGCGAGAGCAGGATGCGGTCACCCGGCTTCAGGTTCGCCCGGCCCCAGGTGTTGGCGACCAGATTGATCGCCTCGGTCGCGCCGCGGGTGAAGACAAGCTCCTCTTCGCGCCCGCCGATGAAGCTGGCGACCTTGCGCCGCGCAGCCTCGTAAGCGAGCGTCATCTCGGCCGAGCGGGCATAGACCCCGCGGTGGACCGTGGCGTAATCCTCACCCAGCGCGCGCGCCATCGCGTCGATCACGGCGCGCGGTTTCTGCGCGGTGGCGGCGGTGTCGAGGTAGTGCCACGGCTTGCCCTCGGCCGTGACGAGACCGGGGAATTCCGCACGCAGGTCGCGCTGGATGGTAGCGGGGGCGTTCATCGCTGCGCCTCGTAATGTTCGCGGATCAGCCGGTCGACGAAGTAGAGCGCTTCGGACCGCAGGGCCTGACGCTTGGTAATCGTGCCGTGCGAGACTTCGGCGTAGAGCGCGACGGCTTCCGGAGAGTCCGCGGCGGTGTTGAGTTCTGTTTCGCACATGTCGGCGATCTGGAGCGCCCAGTCCCAGCGTTCGCCGTCAAGCGGGGCGGGTGAATTGTCGCCCAGCCGCGCCGCGATCCCGGCGCGCAGACAGGCGTGGGCTGCATCCAATGCGGCATTGGGCTGCGGCACGGTGCCGATGACGGCGGGCGTCTGAGCCAGCATGATTGCGAGGGCGGGGATCACGCTCACAGCTGTGCCCCCTCCAGCGCACTGAGTGCCGCGTCGAGCAGTGTCTCGCGCTCCGCCTCGTCGTCCAGTGACACGAAGGCATCGCCGATGAAGGCCTGCACCAGCAGGCGCTGCGCGGTGGCCGGATCGACCCCGCGCGCCATCATGTAGAACCGCGCTGCCTCGTCGAGTTCGCCCACGGTCGCACCGTGCGCGCATTTCACATCGTCGGCGAAGATTTCGAGCTGCGGGACAGCGTTGGCACTCGCACCCGCTTCGAGCAGCAAGGCCTTGAAGTCCTGCGCCGCGTCAGTCTTCTGCGCGTGTCTTGCGACCTTGATCTCGCCGAGGAAATTGCCGGTGCCAGTGCCCCAGTGGACCGCGCGGACGGTCTGGTTGCTGGTCGCCTCCGGCTCTGCGTGAATGACCTGCGTTACGAATTCGCGGGTGGCCGCGCCGCCGCCGATGGTGACGCCGCCAAATTCGAAATGCGCGCCCTGGGCGAGGCGGACTTCCAACTCGACCCGGGTGTAATCATCGCCGCGATTGGTGACGAAGAACGCCGCCTTTGCGCCTTCCCCCAGGCTGACACGGAAGCGATGCAGTTCGGGCGCATCGCTGCCGACGATCATGCAGCGGGTCACGCTCTCGCCAGCGGCGACGGTGATCGTCTGCCACTGGTCAAGCGCCACCACGCCCAGCCGCGCTACCGCGTCCATATCGGCATAGCGCCACGCTTCGTCGCGGCGGGTGGGGAGGGTCAGGGTCGCGGCCTCAGCCATCACGCCATCACCGAATCATAACCCTCGGCCTCAAGCCGCAGGGCGAGTTCCGGCCCGCCGGTCTCGACGATCCGGCCGCCTGCAAGGATGCTGACCTTGTCGGGGCGCACCACGTCGAGCAGGCGCTGGTAATGGGTGATCAGCAGCACCGCCTTGTCAGGCGAGCGCATGATTGCATTGATCCCCGCGCCGACGATCCGCAGCGCATCGATATCGAGGCCCGAGTCCGTCTCGTCCAGCACCGCGAAGGCCGGGTCGAGGATGCCCATCTGCACCATCTCGGCGCGCTTCTTCTCGCCGCCGGAGAAGCCGACATTCACCTGCCGCTTGAGCATCTCCATGTCCATCTTGAGCAGCCCGGCCTTGTCCTTGGCCAGCTTCAGGAACTCGCCGCCGGTCAAGGGTGCTTCGTCTCGGCTCCGGCGCTGGGCGTTGAGGGCCTCGCGCAGGAATTGGACGTTGGAGACGCCGGGGATTTCGACCGGGTACTGAAAGCCGAGGAACAGGCCAGCCGCCGCGCGTTCATGCGGTTCCAGCGCGAACAGATCCTGCCCGCGGAACATCACGCTTCCGCCCGTCACCTCGTAACCCGGCTTGCCGCCCAGCACATTCGCCAGCGTCGATTTGCCTGCGCCGTTGGGGCCCATGATTGCGTGGATCTCGCCCGCGGGCACGTCCAGCGTCAGGCCCTTGAGGATCGGCTTATCGCCTACCGAGGCGTGCAGATCGGTGATGGTCAGCATTACTGTGAATCCTTGTCTTCGTTGGTCGCACCGGGCGCGGTGGCATCGGTGCGGGCCTTGACCACGCTGGCATCGCGCAGTTCGATCACCAGACCCTTGGGCCGTCCTGCTTCATAGGCTTCGCTCGCCGCAGCAGCCCCGGCCATGCGCGAGGCAAATTGCTGGTCGAGATCGCGCCCGCGCGCGACGTGGATCTTGCCGATATTGTCGAACAGGGTGTTCACCTGTTCCGCGCTCAAGGTGGTTTTGGCCCCGGCAAGATCGGCGTTCGACTTGGCGATGGCGGCGGCTTTCGTCTCCGCGCAGCGGGTGACGTCAAGCGCGTGCTGCCGCTCGAAATCGGCGGTGCCCGCGATGCGGCGGTTGGCGACGGTGAGGCAGCGGCGGTAATCGGCCACATAGGGCTGGATCAGACGCGGATATTCTACCGACCAGGTTTCGGGATTGTCGTTCTTGATCGCGACAACCGCTTCGCCCGCGGATTGCAGCGCGAGGAGCGGGGCAAAGAGGGTAGCAAGGATCAAGTGCGGCTCCGGGGCTTGGCGTTGCGGGTGGGTGCTGCGTCCCTGTCGCCGGGGGGCGGTTTGGGGCGCGAATAGGTCTGCTTCGGATTGGCCGCCTTGTGCGCGCGGGCGGCGGCTTTGCGTTCCTCGATCCGGTCGCGCATCACCTGGGTGAGCTGTTTCAGCACGGCGTCGATGTCGGCGAGGATATCGCTGGCCGCGATCCGCATCACCTTGATGCCGACGCTTTCGAGGCTCTTGTCGCGGCGCTTGGCAAGGGCATCGTTCTGCCCCTCCTCGTCAATCGCGAGCGCGAGGCCGAGGTTGTGGCAGTTGAAATCGACAATCGCCGAGCCGACGACGGCGAACCGCTTGAAGGTGTAGCGGCCGAGATCGGCCTTGGCGAACTTCTCCGCCAGCGCCTTGTGCGCCTCGGACGAATGCCGCCGCAACTCACGGGCCTGTTCGTGCAGGGCGTCGAGCCGCTTGTCCGAAATCTCCCACCCGCGGCCCTTCTTCTTGAGCGCGGGGGCTTCGGCGGTGGCAGCCTCAGGGTTGAGGGCGAGGGTTTTGCGGGTGGTCATTTGGTTGTTCTACTCTCGTCATCCCGGCGCAGGCCGGGACCTAGGGACGCCGGGCACAGCACTTTTCCGCTCTGGGCCCCAGCTTTCGCTGGGGTGACGGTTGTGGTGGTCGCGGCGCGGATCATCCGACCGAACCCTCAAGCGAAATCGCCAGCAGCTTCTGCGCCTCGACCGCAAACTCCATCGGCAGCTCTTTCAGCACGTCCTTGGCAAAGCCGTTGACGATCAGCGCCACGGCTTCCTCTTCGCCGAGGCCGCGCTGCATCGCGTAGAACAGCTGTTCGTCGCTGATCTTGGAGGTGGTCGCCTCGTGCTCGATCTGCGCGCTCGGGTTCTTCACCTCGATATAGGGCACTGTGTGCGCGCCGCATTGATCGCCGAGCAGCAGGCTGTCGCACTGGGTGAAGTTGCGCACGCCGCTGGCCGTCGGCCCGACGCGGACGAGGCCGCGATAGGTGTTCGACGACTTGCCCGCCGAAATCCCCTTGGAGATGATCGTCGAGCGGCTGTTCTTGCCGTTGTGGATCATCTTGGTGCCGGTGTCGGCCTGCTGGTAATTGTTGGTGACCGCGACCGAGTAGAACTCGCCCACGCTATCCTCGCCATTCAGCACACACGAAGGATATTTCCACGTCACCGCCGAGCCGGTTTCGACCTGCGTCCACGAGACCTTGGAACGGTCCCCCTGACACAGCGCGCGCTTGGTGACGAAGTTGTAGATGCCGCCCTTGCCTTCGGCATTGCCGGGGTACCAGTTCTGCACGGTCGAATACTTGATCTCGGCATCGTCCATCGCCACCAGTTCCACCACGGCGGCGTGGAGCTGGTTCTCGTCGCGCATCGGCGCGGTGCAGCCTTCGAGGTAGCTGACATAGGCGCCCTTGTCGGCGATGATCAGGGTGCGTTCGAACTGGCCGGTGTTTTCGGCATTGATGCGGAAATAGGTGCTGAGCTCCATCGGGCAGCGCACGCCTTCAGGCACATAGACGAATGTGCCGTCGGAGAAGACCGCGCAATTGAGCGCCGCGAAGTAGTTGTCGCGCACCGGCACGACCTTGCCGAGCCACTTCTTCACCAGATCGGGATATTCGCGGATCGCCTCGGAGATCGATAGGAAGATCACGCCCGCGCGCAACAATTCCTCACGGAAGCTGGTGGCGACGCTGACGCTGTCAAACACCGCGTCGACCGCGACCTTCTTCGCGCCCTTCACCCCGGCGAGCACTTCCTGCTCGCCCAGCGGGATGCCGAGCTTGTCGTAGATGCGCTTGATCTCGGGATCGAGCTCGTCAAGCGAATCCAGTTCGATCTTCTTCTTGGGCGCGGCGTAGTAATAGGCGTCCTGATAGTCGATCTTGGGATAGCCGACCTTCGCCCAATCGGGCTCTTCCATGGTCTGCCACAGGCGGAAGGCCTTCAGCCGCCAGTCGAGCATCCATTCGGGCTCGTTCTTCTTGGCGCTGATGAAGCGGACCGTGTCTTCGGTCAGGCCCTTTTCGGCAAATTCGGTCTCGATGTCGGACGACCAGCCATGCTCGTAATCGGCGACCTTGGCGGCGGCCTCGCGGGCTTCGATATCGGTTTCGGGCTTGTCCTGAAGGTCGATACGGTCGCTCATGACAGGGTTTCCTCGATAATGGGGGTCGGTGCTGCGACCGGTCCGCGCAGTTGGGCAAGGGTAATCCCCGCCAGCGCCCCGCGCAGCGCGTTATTGATGATCGGCCAATGCGGCTTCATGTTGCACGCGGCCTCGAAATCGCAGGGCGTGTGATCGACGCAGGCGGTGAGCGCGATGCGGCCTTCGATCGCTTCGACAATATCGGCGACCGTGATCGCCGCTGCCGGCCGCCCGAGCTGCAAACCGCCATGCGCGCCGCGAACGGAGCGGAGCAGGCCTGCTGCGGTCAGCTTCGACACCAGCTTCTGCACTGTCGGCACCGGCAGGCCCGTCTCCGCCGCCAGTTCAGCCGCGCTTACCCGGCCGTTGCCGCAATGCAGAGCGGCCTGGCACATCGTGATGACGGCGTAATCGGCAAGGTTGGACAGGCGCATTTGCGAGCGGTTCTCAATTCGGACGGAATCAGTCCGAATTGGAATTAGGAGCATTTTGCTCGCATTACAACCGCCAATGCGGCCCGCGCTCAGACGTCGAGTTCGCGCAGATTCCGGCCGTCGATCATTGCGGCAAGATAGGGCGTGCTCGCGTCGGTGAGCCGCGCCGGTGTGCGGCCGACGAAATGCGCGATCTCGCGGATCATGTGCGGTTGATCGAAGAAGGCTTCGGAAATCGCCGCTTCGTCCTCCATCGACAATTGCGGGGCTGACAGCAGCGCCGCAGCGCGCAAGGCGCGATATTTGCGGGCCAAGGCACGCGGGGGCAGGCCGAAATAGCGTTCGACGAGCCGCTGCACCTGCCGATCCGAATAGCCCGCGACCCCGGCCAGCTCGCTGACTTCGGGATTGAACGAGGCGCTCAGCCACCGGCCGGTCGCTGCGACCAGTTCGAGATGGCGCGGATTGATCGGTTTGATGTTGCGTTCGATGAAGTCGCCGACCGCCAGGGCGCAGTCCCGCCCGCTCATTGTGCCCTGACGATAGGCGGCGATCAGCCGCTCCCCCAAGGCATCGATCTCCGGGCCGAGCACGCTGGCGGCCGGTAGCAGCCGGTCACGGCATTGCCCGGCGTGAAGCCCGGTCAGCGCCGCCCAGCCCACCGGCGTCAGCGCCGCGCCAAAGGCATGGAACGGCCCTTCGACCACGATCGGCGTGGCGCGTGACAGCGGCGTCATCAGGCCGACTGTGTGATTGGGATCGCGGTGCCCCTGGGCAAACAGCATCTCGCCCGTGCCATGCGGAAACAGGCACAGATTGCCAATCGCAGCTGGCTGGATGTCGCGGATCACCGGCTCGTCGCAGCGGAAGTGGTAGAGCGTGGTGACGAAGGGCGCGATGGCCGCGGGCGGCGGGATGTAATCGACGGCAATCAGGGCCGCAGAGGTAAGCCGTTGCTCCCCTCCCGGCAGGCCACGTGTCATTGCGGAAGAGGCAAGGGGCGCGTCCATGATGTCAACGGAACACCTGATGCCACATTTCTTTCCCCATCAAAACAGGACAAAAAAAGGCGGCGCTCCATCAGGAACGCCGCCTATGTGAGTTGAGGAACTCTTTGCATTGCTGCTCCGAGCCCTTCGGGTCGCAAGACCGGCATAACCTGCGAATTCGCCGCGGGATTGTATGCAAGCGACACGAAATCGCCCCAAATCAACGGGAAACGGCACCAAAATCTAACACAGGTTAAAATCATGCGGGGTGGTCCGGAATCAGGCCGATTTGCTCGACATGCTCGGCGTGCTGACATAGGCGCCAAGCCATGCTGTTCCGCCTGATCAAGCCCGCCCTTTTCGTTCTCGATTCGGAAACCGGACACCGCCTGGCGATCCGTTCCCTCGCCGCATTGCCGCGCCGCGCGCCGGCGGCGGCAGGCGGGCCCTTGGCGGTGGAGGTGGCGGGGTTGACCTTCACCAATCCGGTCGGCGTGGCGGCGGGCTTTGACAAGGATGCCGAGGTGCCCGACGCATTGCTGGGGCTCGGCTTCGGCTTCACCGAGGTCGGCTCGATCACCCCGCTGCCGCAAGCGGGCAATCCCAGGCCGCGCCTGTTCCGGCTGGTCGAGGATGAGGCCGTGATCAACCGGATGGGGTTCAACAATGGCGGGGCCGAAGCGGCGCTGACGCGACTGCGCGCACGGGCCGGGCGGCCGGGAATCGTGGCGGTCAACATCGGAGCGAATAAGGACTCTGCCGACCGCATCGCCGATTACGCAATCATGGCGAGGCTGATGGCCCCGGTTGCCAGCTATCTGTGCGTCAATATCTCCAGCCCCAACACCCCGGGCCTGCGCGCGCTTCAGGACGAAAGCGCGCTCACTGGCCTGCTCGACGCGGTGATCGCCGCGCGGGACGAGACGGGCAGCACCGCCCCGATCTTCCTCAAGGTCGCCCCCGATCTCGAACCGGCCGACATTGACGCCATCGCCCGCATCGCGATCGACAAGCGGCTGGGCGCGCTGGTGGTATCGAACACCACGATTTCGCGGCCCGCGCTGCGATCGCATCATGCGGGTGAGACGGGCGGGCTGTCGGGCGCGCCGCTGCGCAGTCTGGCGACCCAGCGCCTGCGCGATTTTCGCAAGGCGACCGGGGCGGCGATCCCGCTGGTCGGTGTCGGCGGCATCGCCACCGCTGAACACGCATGGGAGCGCATCCGGGCGGGGGCTTCGCTGGTGCAGCTTTATTCGGCGATGGTCTATGAAGGCCCCGGTCTTGGTGCCCAGATTGTGCGCGGACTGGAGCGGCTGATGCGGCGCGACGGGTTCGCCAGCATTGCGGAAGCGGTGGGAAGCGAATAGCACCGCCGCGATGCGTATCTTTCCGTCCCTGATCGCCCCGCTGGCGCTGGCCCTTGCGGGCTGTGCCACCACCCAGACCATCCCTCTTGAGGGGGTAGAAAACCTTCGCTTCAACGGAAGTGGCGCAGTCAGCAGCGCTGACCCGCGTGCGACCGCGGCGGGCGAGACGATCCTTGCGCAGGGCGGATCGGCCACGGACGCCGCGATTGCGGTGATGCTGGCGCTGACCGTAGTCGAGCCGCAAAGCTCCGGCATCGGCGGGGGCGGCTTCATGGTGCGGGCGGATGGTCAGGATGGCTCGCTGGTGACCTACGACGGGCGCGAAACCGCGCCTGCCGCCGCCACCCCTAACCGTTTCCTTGACGAGAGCGGCAAGGTGCTTCCGCGCGAACCCCGCGTCTTCTCCGGCCTCAGCGTCGGGGTGCCGGGCAATGTCGCACTCGCCGCGAAGGCCCATGCCGAGCATGGCAAGCTGCCCTGGGCCAAGCTGTTCGCGCCCGCCATCGCGCTCGCCGAAGACGGTTTCGTGATGAACCGCCGCCTCTACGAATCGCTGAACGGCAACAAGGGCCGGGCCGACAAGAGCGCTGCCGCAAAAGCCGTGTTCTTCGGCGCGGATGGCAACCCGCTGCCGCTCGGCTCCACGATCCGGGTGCCGGAACTGGCTGCCACCTTCCGGGCGCTTGCCGCAGAAGGCCCGCAGGCGATGTATGGCAGCACGTCCGCTACGGCGCTGGCCGCTTATGTCGCGGGCGAAACGCCGCAGGATGGCCGGATGACCGCCGCCGATGTCACCGGCTACACCTCCAAGGAACGTGCCCCCGTTTGCGCCCGCTACCGCGTTTACCGGGTGTGCGGGATGGGGCCGCCGTCTTCGGGTGGCATTGCCGTTGCGCAGATGCTCGGCCAGCTCGAACGCTTCGATCTCGCCGCGCTCGGCCCCGATAGTCCGCAATTCTGGCACCTGTTCATCGAGAGCCAGCGCCTCGCCTATGCCGATCGCGAGCTCTATTCGGGCGATGCCGATTTCGTCGACGTGCCGGTCACGGGGCTGGTGGATGCGGGCTACCTCGCCTCCCGGTCAGGTCTGATTTCGCCCGAGGCAAGGATTGCCAAGCCCCAGGCCGGTGTGCCCCCCGGCGCGCCGCTCGCGCGCGGCGACGGGCCGGAGGAGCCGGAGAACGGCACCACGCACTTTGCGGTGGTGGACGCGGCGGGCAATGCGGTCAGCTACACCTCGACCATCGAAGGCGCTTTCGGGTCGGGACTGCACTGGCGCGGGTTCTACCTCAACAATGAGCTGACCGATTTCACCCTCACCCCCGAGGCCGACGGCAAGCCGGTCGCCAACCGGGTCGAAGGCGGCAAGCGCCCGCGTTCGTCGATGGCACCGACCATCGTCTATGACGCGAACGGCAAGGTGGTGCTGGTGATCGGCGCGGCCGGTGGTCCGACGATCCCCGTGACCGTTGCCCGCGCGATCATCGGCGTGCTCGACTTCAAGCTCGGCGCGCAGGACGCGCTCGCCCTGCCCTTCGCCATGTCCTTCGGCGATATGCTGTTGATCGAGGAAGGCACCACCCTTGCTGCCATGAAGGAGCAGCTGATCGCGCTGGGTCACACCAGCATCCGGCTGGGCCCGGCGCCGATCAAGGCCAATGCGCTCGGCCTGCGCGCAGACGGCACGTGGGAAGCGGCGACCGAGCCACGCCTCGTCAGCGTCGTCACGCCCTGAGTGCGCGGCTGGGGGAGACACCATCCCCATGCTTGCCGCTACGGATTTGACCTTCTAGTCTGTGCACCACACGCGGGTCGCACCTGAACCTGCGAAGGATAAACTCGAAGGGATCAGGAGCCTTTGCCAGTGCATTCCCCCACCATTCCTCACGCCGGCCGCGCGGTCGCCAATCCGGCAGACCACCAGCTATTGCAGGACATTGATAACGCGCAGAACCTTGTGGAACTGTTCCTCAAGCGCGCGGACGAAAAGGGCGATGCCCCGTTCCTCGGCCACAAGACCGGCGGGCAATGGGTGACGCAGAGCTGGCGTTCGGCGGCGGAGCACGTCTGCCTGCTGGCCGAGGCGCTGCGCGCCATGGGGCTGGAAGATGGCGACCGGGTGGCGCTCGTCTCCGAAAACCGTCCCGAGTGGTGCATCGCCGATCTCGCGATCATGGCGGCGGGCTGCATCACCGTGCCGACCTACACCACTAACACCCGCCGCGATCACGCGCACATCCTCGACAATTCAGGCGCGCGGGCGGTGTTTGTCTCGACCGAGAAGCTGCTCGCCCCTCTGGTCGGCGCGATCGGGCAGACCGGGCTGGTCGAGCATGTCATCGGCATTGACGATCTCAAGCGCCAGCAATCGGGCAGCTTCGAATATCACGCCTGGGCCGGGCTGATCACCGGCGACGCGGCCGCCGCGCGCGCGGCGGTGGACGATCGTATCAGCCGCATCGAGAGGTCGGAAACCGCCTGCCTGATCTACACCAGCGGCACCGGCGGCGCGCCGCGCGGGGTGATGCAGCACCACGGCGCGATCCTGTGCAACGTGGCAGGCGCAGCCGAAGTGCTGATCGAGGACTTCGGCATCACGGACGAACGCTTCCTGTCGTTCCTCCCCCTCTCCCACGCCTATGAGCATTCCGGCGGGCAATATCTGCCCATCGGGGTCGGCGCGGAAATCTTCTATTCGGAAGGGCTGGAAAAGCTCGCCTCGAATATCGAGGAAACCCGCCCGACGATCATGGTCGTCGTCCCGCGCCTGTTCGAAGTGCTGCGCACCCGCATCATGAAGCAGATCGAAAAGCAGGGCAAAGTCGCCAACTTCATGATGGATAGCGCGCTCAAGATCGCCGAGCATTCCAAGGAGGGCAAGAAGCGGTTGCGTGACCGGCCGCTCGATTTCCTCGTCGAAAAGACGCTGCGCCCCAAGATCCGCCAGAAGTTCGGCGGACGGATCAAGGCGATGGTCTCGGGCGGCGCGCCGCTCAACCCGGAAGTCGGCAATTTCTTCGATGCGATGGGGCTGACCATGCTGCAAGGCTACGGCCAGACCGAGGCCGGGCCGGTGATCAGCTGCAACCGCCCCAAGGTCGGGCTCAAGATGGACACCGTCGGCCCGCCGCTGCGCGGGGTCGAGGTGAAGATCGCCGAGGATGGCGAAATCCTCGTGCGCGGCGAGCTGGTGATGCACGGCTATTGGCGCAACGACGCGGAAACCGCGCGGACGCTTCAGGACGGCTGGCTCCACACCGGCGACATCGGCCACTTCGACAACAAGGGCCGGATCAAGATCACTGACCGCAAGAAGGACATGATCGTCAACGACAAGGGCGACAATATCGCCCCGCAGAAGGTCGAAGGGATGCTGACGCTCCAGCCTGAAATCGCGCAGGCGATGGTGAGCGGGGACAAGCGGCCTTACGTGGTCGGGCTGATCGTGCCTGATGCCGAATGGGCATTGGAGTGGGCGCGCGCCAATGACGAGAAGTTCGACATGAAGGCGCTGCAAGAACTCCCCGCCTTCAAGAACGCGGTGCGCGCGGCGGTGGACCGCACCAATGCCGACCTGTCGGTGATCGAAAAGGTCCGCCAGTTCGCCTTCGCTGACGAGGCGTTCTCGATCGAGAACGAGGAAATGACTCCGAGCATGAAAATCCGCCGCCACAAGATCCGCGAGCGGTATCAGGAGCGGATTGACGGGCTGTATCGGGGGTAGGGACAGCGGGCCGTGATGCTCGGCGCTGTCCTTGCCGCGGCCCTGTCCGCGCAGCAGGCGGCGCCGTGCCCGGTGACCTTGCCCAACGGCACCGCGGTGCGCGGCGGTTTCGCGCCGTCGCGCGACTTGCCCGACTTCACCATCCGCAACCGCGAGACGAGCCATGTGCTGGTCAAGCTCGAACGGGCGGGCGGCGGCGGCGAGGATCACGTCTATTTCATCGCCCCGAGCGGCGAGATGACGATCCGCGGCGTGCCGCTCGGCAGCTTTACCGTCAGTGTCGCGGTGGCGGGCCGATTCGCGCCGGACTGCCGCTCGCTCGCGGCGGCCGATGTGATCTACCGCTTCGAGGAACCCTTCGTCTTCACGCGAGAGGAAACCGCCAACCCCGACGGATCGCGCGATGTCCGGATGGAAGGGCACTGGATCGAACTTGGCAATGCGGGGCGCGATAATGCGGGTGGGGTACCGATCACGGTCGATGCGTTCAACGGCTAGCGATGCTGGCCGGATGACGCATGGCGGCGGCACCGCGGGCCGGATAGGACGGCGGCTGAAGAAGCGAGGAGACGGCGGCATGAAGGTCTGGACGGCGGCACTGGCCGCCACGCTCGCGCTCGGCGGCGCTTTCCTTGCGCCTGCATCAGCGCAAACCCCCGCCCCA
>NZ_JAAALE010000007.1 GCF_009905735.1 Porphyrobacter sp. SLTP | reverse complement strand
CCCGGCTTCCCGGTCGTCACTCCGGCACCGGGCCTTGCCGCCTGGGCCGATCGCTTGGCCGAGCTGCCGCTGATGTATCAGCCTGCGACCAAGTGGAGCTATTCCTGTTCGATCGACCTGCTGGGCCGGGTGATCGAAGTGGTGAGCGGGATGGAGTTCGAGGCGTTTCTGAAAAAGCGCATCTTCGATCCCTGCGGCATGACCAGCACCTGGATGCAGGTGCCCGCGAGCGAGGCGCATCGCCTGACCGACAATATCGGCGTGCTGGGCGGCAATGTCTTCCCGCTCGATCCGGCGGCCAACTCAATCTACCTCGATGCACCCGAAGTCCCTGCTGGCGGCGGTGGGCTGGTGTCGAGCCCCAAGGATTACGACCGCTTCCTGCGGATGCTGCTCGGTTACGGCAGGCTCGACGGCAAGTTCGTGATGAGCGAGGAAGCGGTGCGCGTGGGCGTGTCAGATCTGATCCCGGCGACGGTCGATCTCACCGGTAGCTGGCTGGAGGGCGAAGGCCACGGCGCAGGCGGCCGCTCGAAGGGGGCCACCTTCGGCTGGGGCGGGGCTGCGGGGACGCTGGCGGCGGTCGATTTCGACCTCAACCTGCGCTCGTGCCTGTGGACTCAGTACATGCCGTCCGAAGCCTATCCGATCCGCGATGAATTCATCGCCGCGATGGAAGCTGACCTTGCCGCCATGCGCGCCAAGAAGAAGGCCGCCTGATGCACGCGCCTGCCGCCGCGCCCATGATGGCCTTCGCAGGCTCGCCGCTCGACCGGGCGGATCACATCCGCGTCGATGATGATGCGCTGGCGGGCCTGATGAACTGGCGCGCGCGGGTGCTGTTGCTCGATGGGTTGCTGCCGGGGGTGGACGATGTGGGCGGGCTCGTTTGGGGCAGCCTTGCCGATGTGGCCGAGGATGCCGAGCTGGTGTTCCTCGGGATGATGGACGGCAAGGCACATTTTGCTCCCGTCCCGCCTGCGGGCGCGGAAGGCCCGGCCTATGCGCAGCCTGCGGCATGGCAGCTGATGCAACTGCTCTCGCCGCCCGATCTGGCGATCTATGGCGGGGCGAGGAGCCTCGTCGATTGGCACGCGCGGCACCGCTTCTGCGCGCGCTGCGGCGGGGCGACCAAGCCCGTGAAGGGCGGCTGGCAGCGGCATTGCGACAATTGCGGCGCGGATCACTTCCCGCGCACCGATCCGGTGACGATCATGCTGGTCGAGCATGAGGATCGCCTGCTGCTCGGCCGCCAGCCGCGCTTTCCGCCCAAGATGTATTCCGCGCTCGCGGGCTTCGTCGAGCCGGGCGAGACGATCGAGGAAGCCGTGGCGCGCGAGATCCACGAAGAGGCGGGCGTCCGGGTGCGCGATGTGCGCTATATCGCCAGCCAGCCGTGGCCGTTCCCGAGCCAGCTGATGATCGGCTGCACGTCGGTCGCGGATGATCCCGAACTCACCATCGACCGCACCGAACTGGAAGACGCGCGCTGGTTCACCCGCGCGGAGCTGGAAGAGGCTCGCGCGGCAGGGGAGCACGGCACCGAACTCCTCTACTTCCCGCGCCCCTTTGCGATTGCGCATCATTTGGTCGCCTGGTGGCTCGACCGTTGACCACTCATCGCCTCACCATCGACATCTATTCCGATGTCATGTGCCCCTGGTGCCTGATCGGTTACGGCCAATTGACCAAGGCCTTGGGCGAATTGGAGGGCGAAATCGCGGCAGACATCCGCTGGCGGCCGTTCGAGCTGAACCCGCAGATGCCTGCCGAGGGCGAGGAGCAGGAAGCGCATCTCCAACGCAAATATGGTCGCCCCGCCGAGGAAGGCGCGCGCATTCGCGGCCAGATGAAGGCGATTGCGGAAGGCGCAGGCGTATCGCTCTCCTACGAGGGGGATGGTGAGGCCCCGCCAGCCATGATGTGGAACACGCGGGACTGTCACAAACTGCTCGCCTTCGCGCTGGAGCAGGCCGGGCCTGAGGTGCAGACCAGCTTGAAGCTCGCCCTGTTCCGCGCGCATTTCAACGAGCGGCGGAACCTCTCCGACAGGGCTGTTCTGCTCGACATCGCAGCCGAAGCGGGCCTCCACCGCGCGGCGGCGAAGGCGGCGCTGGACGATCCCGACCTCGAAGCCCGCGTCCTCGCAGAAGAGGCGCAGGCGTGGGACTTGAACATCTCGGGCGTTCCGGCGATGATCGTGGAAGGCAAGTTCCTGATCCCGGGCGCGCAGTCGCCTGATGTGTACGTCAATGCATTGCGGCGCGTGGCGGAAAAGACGCGGGCGGCGGCCCAGTAAAGCACTGCAGCGCTGCCGCTTGCCATGAAGACGTTTACGGAAATCGGAGCCCTGTTTCGCCAGCTTGGTCCGGTGCGTTTCTTCCTGCTTTTCGCAACAATTCTGGTGCCTATCCTTGCCTATGGACTGATTTTCGCCCTCCTTGCCGGAAACATCGGTTGGCCAGAAGATTATGGCTTCACCTGCAGACGCAAATGCATGTTCGTTCACATGTGGCACAGCCACAAGCTCGTTACCGGTGGGACGAGCGCGGAGTTGGCGCTGTTCGCGTTCATCTGGTTCATTCCTGCGACGGTGGTGGCAGTTTCTATCGCGTTCATCGTCAAGCGCTGGCTAAAGCAGCGGCGCGCGCGGATCAGGCCGATGGATGCCGACTGACGCTGGAGGAAATAGCCTTTCCAAGATCGTCATCCCAGCGAAAGCTGTGACCTAGAGCGGCTACCACTGCGTTCGAGGCCCTAGGCCCCAGCATTGGCTGGGGTGACGGGGAGGGCCTAAACCAGCCCCAGCCGCTCCAGCTTCATCGCCAGCTTGCCGGGCAGCGCGTCGCCGATATCCTCACCCGCGGCGAGATCCTTGGGCGCTTTCTCGTCGGTCAGGTAACGCCACCCCTGATGCGCGCGCTTGGCCTGCTGATGGACGCGGATCAGGGTGGGTTCGAGCACGATGTCCCAGCGCCCATCATCGGTCTTCACGAAGCCGAGAATCGGTGAGCGCGCCACGATGGCGTGGTTGATGATCCAGTAGAGCGAGCCGCCCACCACTTCCTCATGCCGCGTGGGCCGGTTGCGGGTGGTCAGGCGGATCTCGCCGCGCCCCTCATACCAGCCTTCGAGATGATCATAGCTTTTCGCCCCGAAGGCGATCTTGGTCAGGTGAAGCGGCATGACCCCGCTGTCACGCGCCCCTTCGCGCGTGTCAACCGGCCAGATAGGAGTCGAGCGTCAGTTGCAGCTGGCGGATGCGCGCCTCCTGATAATTGCCGAGCGTCTGCGCGCCCTTGCGCGAGGCTTTGGCCCCGTCCCGCTGGAGCGCGAGGTTGTCGGTATCCTGATCGAGGATCTCAGCGAGCGCGAAGCCGGGGACGGTGGTGTAACTGTCCTCAATTTCGAGCCGGATCGGTGTCGCGGGTGCGGGGCGCTCGCCGTTCGCGGGGATCGGCTGGAGGACGAGGATTTCGTGCAGGCACTCGTCCGGCCCCAGCGGGCGGAAGCGGTAACACAGGCGGATGCCGATCCCGGGGAAGAAGAAGGCGTTGGGGAAGAGGAAGTATTCGATCGAGTCCATCATCTCGGTTGTGGAGACTTGCGACAGATCGGTGCCAAAGGCCGCGCCCAGTTCCTCACGCAGCCGCCGCGCGTGTTCGGCGCGGGCCGAGGCGCCGGGGGGCAGGGCAGCGGGATCGCGCCCGAGCTTGCCGAACAGGGTCTGCTCGCTGATGTCCTGCTTCAGGTGCGGGCTGGGCACGCCGACCGCATGGATAAAGCGCGAGACGTGCTTGCCGAAGATGTCGTATTGCGCATTGGCATCGGCAGCGGTGTAGACCGCCTGTGCGTGGGTTTCGAGCACGTGGAAGGCTTCGAGGAAGGCCTCCATCGCCATCTTCCAATTCGCTGGCAGCACCTTTTCGGTGTGAAGCGCGACATAGCGATCATCCATCGGCCAAAGCTTGAAGTGCTCCGGCATCACCTCAAGCTGCTCGGCGAGTGGCGGGGGATTGTCGCCCATGTGGATGAACACAAACCCGCCCCAGGTGTCGCAGGCGACTTCATCGAGGCCGAAGGTCTCGTCTGACACATGAGGAAAGTCCCAGCGGCAGGGAATTTCGCGCAAGGTTCCGTCGAGGTTCCAGCTCATCCCGTGGAACGGGCAGCGGATATTGGCGCGCCTGACCCCGCGGGAGCCTTCGGCGGCGAACTTCATCCCCCGGTGCGGACAGGAATTGACGAAGGCGCGGATCGCCATGTCGGCCCCGCGCACCACAAGCACCGAATGGCGCCCGACGTCGTAGACGTAACGGTCGCCGACACCGGGAATGTGCTCTTCGCGGCAGGCCCATTGCCAGACGTTGGGCCAGAGGCGCTCCATCTCGAGATCGTGGAACGCCGGGTCGGTGTAACGGGCAAAGGGCACGTCTGTGTCGCCGAGGAAGGTGTAGGCCTCCTCGCGCATCGCGGCGGGGGCATTATCGCCGTCCGCATCGAGGATGTCCTGCATCGACAGGCCGGGACAGCGCGCCTCACCGGGGGCGAGGGCGGGGTCGGACGGGGCGGTCAGATCGGGTCGGGTCATGGGTGTCTCATCGCCTGGCGGTTGTAGAGGGGATCGTCGGGCTTACGCTGGCCCATGATGAAGGGCGCGACTGCGACCATGCCATCGGTGGCCGGATCATCGCGCACCCAGTCGACCAACTCGCTACGGTAGGCGAATTTCCAGACGCCATCGCGCCGCTCGTAGCGGTCGACATAACGGCCCGCGATAAACAGATCGCGTGCGTCCCCGCTGTTATCGAAAACGCGGTGGTAGGCTTGGTAATAGACCTCGCCATAGGCCTCGTTAGGGCCGGTGAAGTCGATGAGATGCTGGCCGAGCATGTGGTGGTTGCGCTGATGCTCTTTGAGCATCTTCATGCAGAAGGCGGCGAAGTCTTCCGCCGGGCCACTGAACACCCCGTATTCGCAGCGCGCCCCGGGCCAGAACTGTGCCAGCAGCAAGTCGCCATCAAGCCGGTCGAGCCCGCGCATGTAGAGCGCTGCGAGGTCGATGATGGCGAAGCGATCGTCCGCGGTGCCCATCATGCGATGCTCAGGCCGCCATCGACAATAAACGGCGCCCCGGTGGCGAACTTGCTCTCGTCGCTGGCGAGATAGACGACGAGATGCGCGATATCCTCAACCTCGCCCATGCGGCCGATGGGCTGGGCGATGGAGAAGGCCGCGCGGGTGGCATCGGGATCGGGGGTGCCCGCGATCACGCTTTCGACGTTGGGGGTGAGGATCGTGCCCGGTTGCACCGAGTTCACCCGCACGCCATTCTTCTCGCGCGCGCAGTAGAGCGCGATGGACTTGGTCAGCGTCACGACTGCGGCCTTGGCGCTGTTATAGGCGGCCAGATCGGGCGAGGGCTTGTTGCCCGCCGCGCTGGAGAAGTTGACGATGGAGCCGCCCCCACCCTTGGCCATCAAGGGGATCGCCGCCTTGCAGCCCATGAAGATCGAATCGACATCGACCGTGTAGCAGCGCTTGAAATCCTCCGGCGAGATGTCGGCAATGGAGCCGAACACGGTGATCGCGGCGTTGTTCACCAGCACGTCGAGCCGCCCGTGGCTGGCTTCGACCTCGGCAATGATCGCCTGCCAGCGTCCCCAGTCGGTAACGTCCTGATGAAGGTAATCGCAGCCCAGTTCCGTTGCCGTGGCACGGCCGGCGGCCTCGTCGATATCGGTGATGATGACAGTCGCGCCTTCGGCCATCAGAGCCTTGGTCGCCGCCTTGCCCAGACCCATAGCGCCGCCTGTCAGCAGCACCACTTTGCCTGCCACACGTCCTGCCATCACTCTCTCCCTTTATCGTCTGGGAGAGAGTTAGAACGTGGCCAGACCCATCGCCACTGCCAAACCTAAGAAGGCGAAGAAGCCCATCGAATCCGTGATCATGGTGACAAACACGCTGGAGGCGACCGCCGGGTCCTGATCCAGCCGTTCGAAAATCACCGGCACGGCCACGCCCGCAATCCCGGCAATCGCGATGTTGATGATCATCGCCATGCCGATCACCAGACCCATCATCGGCGTGAACAGGATGCCGGTCGCCGCGCCGATCAGCATTGCGATTGTGCCGCCATTGAGCAACGCGACGCGGAATTCGCGCCACAGGATGCGGCGGGTGTTGGAACGGGTCAGCTGGTTGGTCGCAATCGCGCGCACCGCCACGGCCATTGTCTGCGTGCCCGCATTGCCGCCGATGCTGGCGACAATCGGCATGAGGATGGCGAGCGCCACCAATTGTTCAATCGCCGCGCCGAACAGCGCGATGATTGATGAGGCGATCACCGCCGTCCCAAGGTTCGCGATCAGCCAGCGCACGCGGGCAGTATAGGCTTCACGGATCGGCTCGTTGATGTCGCCGTCGCCCGCACCCGACAGCAGCAGCGCATCCTCGCCCGCTTCTTCGGAGATGATGTGGACGATATCGTCGACCGTCATCTGCCCCACCAGCCGCCCGCTCTCGTCCACCACTGCAGCCGAAATCAGCGCGTATTTCTGGAACATCAGCGCGGCCTCTTCCTGATCCATCGTCACCGGGATCAGGGTCTGGTCGCGCTTCATCAGGTCAGTCAGGCGCACGGAGCGCGGGGTCGTGAGGATCCAGTTCAGCGCGCAGGTGCCGACCGGATGGTGCCTTTCGTCGATCACGAAGACTTCGAAGAAGTCATGCTCGATATCGCCGTTTTCGCGCAGGTAATCGATCAGATCGCCGACGCTCATATGTTCGGGCACCGCCACGAAATGCCGGCTCATCAAACGGCCGGCGGTTTCCTCGGGGTAAGCAAGCGCGCTGGAAACCGCCGCGCGGGTTTCCGGCTCCAGCTCGGCCATCACCGCGCGCTGATCGTCTTCGTCGAGATCCTCGATCAGCTGCACCGCATCGTCGGTGTCGAGCTGTTCGGCGATCACCGCGACGGCCTGCGCGGACAGCGTGTCCATGAGGTCTTCGCGGACGTAATCGTTCAGCTCCGCGATGACGTCGCTGGTCATCAGATCGCTGATCGCGGAGGCCAGCTGTGCGCGTTCGCGCGGTTCCAGCAGTTCGATCAGGTCAGCGATGTCGGCAGCATGGAGCGGCTCGACCAGGTCATAGACCGCGCCCTTGTCGCCCGCTTCCAGCGCATCGTGGACCGCGCTCACATAGGCAGGCTTGAGCCGGTTTTCCTGGTCATGGCGCTCATCATCGACCCGGTCATCCGGACGCACTTCGCCCTCACCGTGATCGGCGAGCGCAAGGTCGTCGTCGTGGATGCGATCTTCGGCCATATGAGAGGCGTTTACGGAGCGACCTATGAAAAGCAAGCGGGGAGGGTGACAGGCTCGCCACGACCGCTATAGAACCGCCCAAATTGTTACTCGGAGACAGACAAATGGCCGATACCCTCACGTTTACCCTCGACACCGGCGACGGCGAGGCCCGCGACGTCGTGATCAAGCTGCGCCCCGATCTGGCTCCCGGCCACGTCGCGCGCATCACCGAACTGGCGAGCGAAGGCTTCTATGATGGCGTGATCTTCCACCGCGTTATCAATGGCTTCATGGCGCAGGGCGGCGACCCGACCGGAACCGGCATGGGCGGCAGCGACAAGCCCGACCTCGCCGCCGAATTCAACGCCGAACCGCACGTCGAAGGCGTGTGCTCGATGGCCCGCGCGCAGAACCCGAACAGCGCCAATTCGCAGTTCTTCATCTGCCTTGATGATGCGCGCTTCCTCGACAAGCAGTACACCGTGTGGGGTCAGGTCACGAGCGGCATGGAACACGTCCACGCCCTGCCCAAGGGCGAACCGCCGCGCAGCCCCGGCAAGATCGTCAAGGCCACGGTGGCCTGACGGGGGCGGAGGGGTCCCAGGGGGTGAAAATTCGTTCGGTAGCAGTGGGCTTGGGCGCATTGCTTTTAGGTGGGTGTGCCACCTTGCCCGACATCACGCAGGCGCGTTCACCCTGCCAGCTTGAGCCTGGCGGGTGGTGCGGCTTTGTGCGCGAGGCGGCGGTCGAAGCGTGGCCCTATGCGGTCGCCTCGACCAACGCCTACACAGGCGATGATGACCTTTTCGCCAAGCCGGGCCGGGTGCTCCAGCGCATCGAGCATATGCCGATCGCGCCCGAGGATGCGGGCAAGGGGTTCAGCTACGAGCTGTTCAATCAGTATGCGCCGGGCACGGGGAGCGATGCCGCCCGCAAGCCCGTCGCGCGGGTGCTCGCTTTCCGCGGCACCGATTTCAAAGGCCTCTCCGACATCTTCTTCGGCACGCTGCGCAATGACCAGATCGAACTGGCGCTGCGCTATTTCGATGCCGAACGCGAGCGGCTGGGCAATGATCTGCCGTGGGTGGTGGCCGGCCATTCGCTCGGCGGCGCATTGGCGACAGAGGTTTCTAACGCGCATCCCGAAGTGCGCGCCTTCCTGTTCAACACCTCGCCTTTCTATCGCGATGAAGTGCGCGCCAATGCTCTGCGGCGGACCGTCTTCAACGAGCGCGGCGAGTTTCTGCGGCGGTTTGCGCGCAGCAGTGAGCCGCCTGCGGCTAATGTCTTCACCATCAATTGTGAGCCGCGCAAGGGCAGTATCACCAAGCATAAAGTGCGGCCGCTGGCCGAATGCATCACCTGGATCGCGGCCTATGCCAGCCGCGACGCCCTCGAGGTGATGAAGGCCAACGGCATCACCAAGCCGTTCGTGGAGTGCGGGCCGGAGGACAAGCCGCACCCCGGGCCGGGCACCAAGCCGGAAGAGCCCTGCGTCCACAACAGCCTGCGTGAGCCCGAGGGCAAGCGCAGGTAACCATCGGGCGCAGCGGCGATTGAACGCGCGCACCATCGGCGCTAAAGGCGCGGGCCTGATGAAACCTGCCGCCGCCCCTCCCAGAACCTACCGCGTCAAGAGCTTCGGCTGCCAGATGAACGTCTATGATGGCGAGCGGATGGCCGAGCTTCTGGGAGACCGCGGCATCGCGCCGGCGTCCGAAGGAGAGGACGCCGATCTCGTCATCCTCAACACTTGCCACATCCGTGAGAAGGCCGCCGAGAAGGTCTATTCGGATATTGGCCGCTTGGTGCTGGCGGGCAAGCAGGCCGGCAAGCAACCGCTGATCGCTGTGGCGGGCTGTGTTGCTCAGGCCGAAGGCGAAGAGATCATGCGCCGCGCGCCTGCGGTGAGCATCGTGGTTGGCCCGCAGGCCTATCACCGCCTGCCGGAGATGCTCGGGCAAGCGGTGCAGGGCAAGCGCGCAACCGATACCGACATGCCCGCCATCGCCAAGTTTGACGCGCTCCCGCAGCGCAAGAAACGGGGACCCAGCGCGTTCCTGACGGTGCAGGAAGGCTGTGACAAGTTCTGCACCTATTGCGTGGTGCCCTATACCCGCGGCGCGGAAATCTCGCGGCCCTTTGCGCACCTTGTTGCCGAGGCGCAGAAGCTGGTCGAAGCGGGCGCGAAGGAGATCACACTGCTCGGCCAGAACGTCAATGCGTGGCGCGGCGAGGACGACCGGGGCCGCCGCACCGGGTTGGCAGGCCTGATCCACGCGCTCGCCCGGATCGATGGGCTGGAGCGCATCCGCTACACCACCAGCCACCCCAACGACATGGACGACGCGCTGATCGCCGCACATGGCGAGGTGGACAAGCTCATGCCCTATCTGCACTTGCCCGTGCAGGCGGGGAATGACCGCATCCTCAAGGCGATGAACCGCCAGCACACGGCGGAAAGCTATCTGAGGGTCATCGAGCGCTTCCGGGCGGCGCGGCCCGATATTGCTCTGTCAGGCGATTTCATCGTCGGCTTTCCGGGCGAGACCGAGGCGGAGTTTGAAGACACGCTCAGGATCGTCGACGAAGTTCGCTACGCCGCGTGCTTCAGCTTCAAATACTCGCCCCGTCCCGGCACCCCTGCGGCGACGATGGAGGGGCAGATTGCGCCAGACGTGATGGCCGACCGCCTTCAACGCTTGCAGGCCCGTCTCGCGCACCACCAATACGCCTTCAATCAGGCGAGCGTCGGCAAGACCTGCGCCGTCCTGATTGATCGCACCGGCCGCGACCCCGGCCAATGGCTCGGCAAGTCGCCGTGGCTGCAATCGGTGTGGTTCGAGGGCGATTATGCCATCGGCGATCTGGTCGAAGTGACACTCGCCGATGCGGGGCCAAATTCGCTCAGGGGCGTCGTTACCACCCCCGCCTGAGAATGTGCTCCGACGAAAGCGTCATCCCTCGTCCTCCGACCCGCGCGTGACGTCCACCACTGCGGCGCGGAGCACTTCGGACGCAAAGGCCCCTGCGGGCATCCGGTAGAGTGCCTTGAGATAGGCGCGGTCGAAGCGGGTCATCGCGGAAGGGGCGTTCCCGGGCGCAAGGAACAGCGTCATGATCGTGCGCGGCGCGTCAGCCTCGGCCATATCGACTTCGCCTGTGGGCGCGAGCAGGCGCAGGCTGGCATAGTCGGCGATCTGAACCGGACTGAGGCCCGCAATCGCGCCATTATCGACGACGACCAGCACGGCGAGCATGTCTTCGCGGGTCTCACGCTTCAGGCGCCCTGCGCTCCAGATCTGGTTGGTTGGCCCTGGAATGCCACCCGAGCCGCCAGCTTCGGGACTGGCGACAATCGCTGGCCCGGTGGCGGAGGTTTCTCGGCTCGCCTGGAACACATAGACCGGATCGCGCGCGCCCATCGCCGCGTCGATCTCGCGCGCGCTGATCCCGGCAAACAGCCGCCGCCCGCTTTTGCGTATATCGCGCAGCTGGGCGTGGGCATCGTCCGAGAAGGCGAGCAACGCATTGGGCTTGCACCCGCTTTTGCGCACTGGAACCTTGGCGCTTCGTGCATTGTCGATGATCCGTGTCGCAACTTCGCGGGCAAGGTCCGCGTCGCCCGCTGCGACCATCAGGCAGAGCGGCTGTTCAAACCGCGCCAGCGGGCGGCGTGGGCGCGGATGACCCGCCAGATCGCGGGCAAGATCGGTGAGGGCGGCTTCGGTCTGGGGCTTTTCACTCTCAACCACGATCGGCGGCGGGTCCACCTCCTGCGCGGCGGCGGGGATGGCCAGAGCCGCTGCCAGAGCCAGACCGGCGGCTTTCATCTACTTGCCCTCGTATGCCAGAGCGATCTTGGACGCCCGCGCCATCACGGTCCGCGCCGAGCTGCCGCGCGGCATGGCGTAGAGCGAGCGTAGATAGGCGCGGTCGAATGCCGTCATCTCGCGTGGCGCGCTGTCGCGGTCGCTGAACAGGGCAAGGATGGTCGTGGCGCCCACCGGAGCGTCCTGCGGCAACTTGCTGGCATTGATGGTCGGGGCCAGCAGCCGGAGCGTCGCATGATCAGCGAGCTGCACTGGATCGAGCCCTTCGGTCGCTGCCCGTTCGATCACCACGGCCGCACCGAAGACGTCCGGCTGACCGATGACCTCGCGCTGCCCCTGAAAGACCTCGGGCCCCATCCACAGCTGCACCGGTTCGTGGAAAGCAAAGCTGGCAGTTTCGGTTGCGAACATCTCGTCGAGCTGCTGGAGATAGTGCGCGCCGTAAAACTGGAGGTACTGATTGCGCATATCGCGCAGCTGCCCGACCGCGTCATCGGTGACAGCGATCAGCGTGTTGGGATCGCAGCGTCCGCGCTTCACGGCGACGCCTGCCTGCTCGGCATTCTCGACGACGCGCTCTGCCACGATTTTGGCAAGCGCCTTGTCTTCGGCAGCGACCAGCAGGCACATCGGGTGTCGCAGCCTGTGAAGCTTGCCTTCGGGCAGCACGTTCCCGGCCAGCGTGAGCCCCCAGTCGATCACTGCCTCATCCGCCGGGGGTGCGTCTTCAGCAGCGGCAGGGGCGCTGATCGCGGTAGCGAATGCGGCGAGGACTGTGAGGCTATGCTTCATTGATAGCGGCTCCTTCGGCGAAATATCAACATCTTAAAGCTTAATCCCGGGTGAATGCGATTCTTCCGGCGAGGGCTGGTTCCGCTCGCGGAGGACCTCGTTTGGCGGCGTTTCGATGACTATCCACCGCCATCTCGCCGCAGCCTGCTTGCTTTGCGCGGGGGGCCGCTTACCCTCACGACTCACGGACGAGGGATTGTCCCACGGCCGCAGCCAAAGGAACCTATGGGCCGACGACCCTCCCGTGCCGGACACCCGGCGCTCTCGCCTGATCCGCGCGGCATTCCGGAACCGCGGCGCGCGCGGGTTGATTTGACCTTCGAGAATCAGGCTCTGCTGGGGCCGTTGTTCGGCCAGTTCGACGCCAATCTGGTGCAGGTGGAAAACCGGCTCGGGGTCTATATCCACGCCCGCGGGCATCAGGTGGTGATCGAAGGTCCCGAGGATGACGTCGCCCGGGCGCGTGAGACATTGAAGACCATGTATGACCGGCTGGCGCGCGGAGAGGCGCTGGATGCTGGCGCCGTTGAGTCGATGATCGCGATGTCGGCTGAACCAACGCTGGAAGGGATCATCTCGGGCGATATGGACGCGCCGCCGATCATGATCCGCACGCGGAAGAAAACGATCGTGCCGCGCTCGGCGACGCAGATCGAATATATGCGGTCGCTGGCAAAGGATGACATCATCTTCGCGCTGGGCCCGGCGGGCACCGGCAAGACCTATATCGCGGTCGCGCAGGCGGTGAGCCAGCTCATCACCGGGAGCGTGCAGCGCCTGATCCTGTCCCGCCCGGCGGTGGAAGCGGGGGAGAAGCTCGGCTTCCTCCCCGGCGACATGAAGGAGAAGGTCGATCCCTATTTGCGGCCTTTGTACGACGCGCTGAACGACTGCATGCCCCCGGAACAGGTCGAAAGGCGGCTGGCCAATGGCGAGATTGAGATTGCGCCCATTGCCTTCATGCGCGGGCGCACGCTCGCCGACAGCTTCATCATCTTGGACGAAGCGCAGAACACCACGCGCGAGCAGATGAAAATGTTCCTCACCCGCTTTGGCCAGAACAGCCGGATGGTGGTGTGCGGCGATCCGCGTCAGGTCGATATTCCCGGCGGTCCGCGGATGAGCGGATTGAACGACGCGGTCGAGCGGCTTGAGGGGGTTGAAGGCTTCGGCACGATCCGCTTCACCGCGGCCGACGTGGTGCGTCACCCGATCGTGGGCCGCATCGTCGAGGCCTATGAGGGCGGCGGCGAGGAGGGCTAGCGGCTGTGCGGCCCGCGCCTGTTCGATGAGCGATGCAGTCAGTCCGACGAAACTGCGTTGTGGGGACGGAGGCTGGCTGTTAGCAATATAATGATTTTTCAGTCGCCAAGGGCGAAGTTTTATTCCTGAGCCAGGGGCCGGAATAGTTCTTCCGATCTGTGCGGCAACACAGGGGCGGGCGTTGTGGTTCATTACCAATTGCGGGATTGCGCATGACCGCTGATCGCCCTTGGGGCCGAGGTGCGGTGTCGCGCGGAATTGTGCCGCTGTCGCTCGCGGTGATGGTTCTCTCCGGCTGTGCCATTCCGCGCGCCGCGCCGCCGGCAATGGCGAGCGCTCAGCCAATCCCGGACCAATGGGTTCTGGCCGAGCCTGCCGGGGCCGATATTCCGCTCGATCGCTACTGGGTGCTGCTGAACGACCCGCTGGTCGAGGAATTCGTCGCGCAGGCGCAAACCAGCAACCTCGATCTGGCGCAAGCCGTGACCCGGCTGCGATCAGCAAGAGCGGGCTTGCGGCAGGCCCGCGCGGCCCGCTTGCCACAAATCACCGGAAGTGGCGGTGCCAGCCGGGATGTCGGCGATCTGGCGAGCGATGATGTGCAGTTCTCGCTCGGCAGCGATATCGTTTGGGAG
Organism: Porphyrobacter sp. SLTP; assembly: GCF_009905735.1. Taxonomy (GTDB): domain Bacteria; phylum Pseudomonadota; class Alphaproteobacteria; order Sphingomonadales; family Sphingomonadaceae; genus Erythrobacter. The sequence goes on along the minus strand of NZ_JAAALE010000007.1, from coordinate 164,503 downwards.
GCCGATGTGTTCGGGCGGCTCGATGCCTCGGTCGATGCTGCGCGGGCCGATCTGCAATCGGCTGGCTATTCGGTCGGTGATCTGGAACGGGTGATCGTCGCACAGGTGGCAAGCCAGGTCGTGACGGCGCGCTCGCTCGCTGCGCAGCTGGCGATTGCGCGTGAGACGCTCGCCAATCAGGAAGACAACCTCCAGATCGCGCGTTGGCGCAATCAGGCTGGGCTTGTCGACGGCCTCGACGTCGAACAGGCCCGCACCCAGCGCGCTCAGACCGCGGCCAGCATTCCGCTGCTGGAGAGCGATCTGGTGGCGGTGGCGAATGCGATCTCGACCCTGATCGGTGAGCCCCCCGGCCGGGTCTATCGTGCCCTGACCGAAGCGCCGCGCGCCGTTCCCGCGCCGCCGACCGATGTTGCCTTGTCCGCTCCGGCCGACATGCTGCGCCGCCGTCCCGATGTGAGCGGTGCCGAGGCCCGGCTGGCCGCTGATCTTGACCGCATCGGGGTCGCCCGCGCGCAGCTCTATCCGCTGGTGCGGCTGAGTGGCACGATCGGCACCAGCGCGACCGATGTGGGCAGCCTGTTCGACCTCGTCACCGGCAATATCTTTGCGGGCCTCACGCAGCTGATCTTCGATGGCGGCCGGGTGCGCGGACAAATCGAGAGCGCAGAGGCGATTGCCGATGGCTCGCTGGCGGCATGGCGGCAGAGTATTCTCGTGGCGCTCGAAGAGGTCGAAAGCGCAGGCGTCGATCTTGAGACCAGCGGCACGCGGGTCACGGCTCTGATCGAGGCCAGTGACGGCGCGCAGAACGCCGCGATCCTCGCCCGCAGCCAATATCAGGCCGGACTGATCGATTTTCAGACGCTGCTGGTGACCGAAAGCCAGCTGCTGAGCACGCGCACGGCCGAAGTCAACGCTCAGGCATCGCGCGCGCTCGCCTTTATCAGTCTGGCGCGCGCGCTGGGCGGGGGATGGTCGGTGCCTGAGGGCGCTGGCCTTGACGACATCGCGGCGAAGGGGCCCACCAAGTGATCGATTTGAGCAAGCCGGAAGAGCAGCCGAGCGTCGATGAATTCCTCGGCACCAAGCCGCGCCCGCGCTGGCGGCGGTGGATGAAATATTGGCTGCCCGGTCTGATCGTGGTGCTGCTGATCCTCGGCATCGCGCAATGCACCGGGGAGGCGCCCAAGCCGGATTACATCACCGCTCCGGTGGTGCAGGAGTCGCTGTCGCTGTCGGTTACCGCGACCGGCAACCTGCGCCCGACCAACCAGGTCGAAGTCGGCGCGGAAGTCACCGGCCCGCTCGATAGCGTGCTTGTCGATGTCAACGACCGCGTGACCAAGGGGCAGGTGATCGCTGTCATCAACACCGAGATCATCGACCAGCAGATCGCCCAGTCGCGCGCCAATCTCAATGCCGCACGTGCGGCTCTGGCGCAGGCGCAGGCGACCATCGAGATCGATCAGGTCCAGCTCGATCGGCTTGAGGAAGTGCGCCGCCTGTCAGGCGGGCGCGTGCCGTCGCAGATCGAGGTCGAGCGGGCCGAGGCTGCCGTTGAACGTGATCGCGCCGCGGTCGCTTCCGCGCGCGCCAATATCGAAGCGGCTCAGGCGTCGCTCAACGGTAACCTCACCACCCGCACCCGCGCGGTGATCCGGGCGCCTGTCACCGGTGTCGTGCTCGCCCGCCGGGTCGAACCGGGGCAGACCGTGGTTGCCAGCTTCAACACCGTGACCCTGTTCGTGATCGCCGAAGATCTGTCCGCCATGCAGCTGCGCGTGTCGATTGACGAGGCCGATGTGGGGCAGGTCAAGCCGGGCCAGAAGTCGACCTTTACGGTCGATGCCTATCCCGGTCGGCAGTTTCCGGCGACGGTCGAGCGGATCGATCTGGCCTCGACCGGCACGACTCAGGCCGCGGCAAGCGGCGGCACTGGCGCTGCGGCAACAGGCGGGTCGGTGGTGAGCTATGAAGCGCGGCTTACCGTGCAGAACCCCGATGGCCTGCTGCGGCCCGGCATGACTGCGACCGCGACCATCGCGACCCAGAACACCGGCCGCGCGATGCTGGTGCCCAATGCGGCGCTCCGCTTCCGTCCCGAGACCGAGGAGGAAGCGGGCGGCGGCGTGTTCAATCCGCAGATCGGGCTTGAGGATGGCAAGCAGCAGGCCAGCATTGGCGAAGGCAGCCGCCAGCTGGTGCAGGTGCTGCTAGCCGATGGCACACTCAAAGCCATCGAAGTCGTGACTGGCCGCAGTGACGGGCGGCGGACCGTGGTCACCTCCAAGGGGCTGAAGCCGGGGATGAAGGTCGTCACCGGGATCAAGGCAGCGGCCCAGTGACAGCCGAACCCCTGATCCAGCTGGAAGGCATCACCAAGACCTTCGGCAGCGGGGCGGCAGCGTTTCAGGCGCTGAAGGGGGTCGACCTCACCATCGAACGCGGCGAGTTCGTTGCCATCATGGGCCCGTCTGGTTCGGGCAAGTCGACGACGATGAACATCCTCGGCTGCCTTGATGTGCCGACGGGCGGCGTCTTCCGGTTTCGCGGGGTCGAGGTGCAAAAGCTGGACCGCGATCAGCGCAGTCTGCTGCGCCGCCGCTATCTCGGCTTCGTGTTTCAGGGCTTCAACCTGCTCGCGCGCACCACCGCGCTTGAGAATGTCGAGCTGCCGCTGCTCTATCGCGGTGAGAACAAGACCCAGCGGCGCGAATCGGCCATGCGGGCGCTCGACCAGGTCGGGCTGGTGCCGTGGGCCTCGCACACTCCAGCCGAACTGTCCGGCGGCCAGCAACAGCGCGTCGCGATTGCGCGGGCGCTGGTGACGCAGCCCGATGTGCTGCTGGCAGATGAACCGACCGGCAACCTCGATAGCGAACGCTCGGTCGAAATCATGCAACTGCTGCAACGCCTGAATGGCGAGGGCATCACTGTGCTGATGGTCACGCATGAGGAGGAAATGGCCGCCTACGCCAAGACCATCGTGCGCTTCCGTGACGGGCTGGTCGAACGGATTGACCGGAGTGCGCATGCCGTGGAAGGCAGCGCTGTCTGATGCTCGGGTCGACCCTCCTTTTGGCGCTGCGCGAAATCCGGCGGCACATCCTGCGTTCGATCCTGACAACGCTCGGGATCATCATCGGGGTTGCGGCAGTGGTGACGATGGTCACGCTCGGCAACGGCGTCACAGCGTCGGTGCAGGAAGAGATTTCCTCGCTCGGTGCGAGCAACTTCATCGTTTTCCCGGTCCGTACCGACCGCGGCACGATCCGCCCGTTCGACGAAGCCGATGTGAAGGCGGTCGAGCAGCAGATCGCCGGGGTGACAATCGCAGCCGGCACCGTCGCCGCCAACGCGACAGCCTTCTATAACGGGCAAGATTGGGACACGCGGGTCGTCGGTTCGAATAACGACTTCCTCGAGGCCCAATCGATCACGGTCGAGGAAGGTCGCCCCTTCAGCAAGGACGAGGAAGAGGCAGGCAAGAACGTCTGCCTGCTCGGTCTCAAGGTGCGCGAAGCGATCTTCGTGCCCGGCACCAGCCCGATCGGCGCGCGGATGCGGCTCGGCGGTGTCTCGTGCCAGGTCATCGGCGTGATGGAGGAGCGCGGGCAGGGCGGCAACGGCGCGGATGATGACGATGCGGTCTATCTGCCGCTCAAGAACGTCCAGCGGCGGTTCCGCGGCAACGACAACCTCGATTATTTCGTGCTGAAGTATGACCCGTCCTATGCGCCGTCTGTCATTCAGGACTCGCTGGTCGATCTGCTGCGGGAACGCAGGCTGTTGCAGGGCGAGCAGCCCAATGACTTCAACGTCATCGACACCGCGCAGGTCAATCAGGCGCTTGGCGCGGCGACGGGCGCGCTGACGGCGATGGTGGCGGTGATCGCCTCGATCAGCCTTTTGGTGGGCGGCATCGGGATCATGAACATCATGCTGGTGTCCGTGACCGAGCGGACCCGCGAAATCGGCATCCGCCTCGCCATCGGTGCGCTGGCACGGGAGGTGCGTTTGCAGTTCCTGACCGAGGCGGTGGTGCTCTGCGCGCTGGGCGGATTGGTGGGGATTGCCCTGGGCTTCGGCGCCTCGATCGGGCTCGCCGCGGCTATCGATGTGCCCTTCGTGTTTGATCCGATGATAAATCTGGTGAGCTTCCTGTTCGCGGCGGGCATGGGGATCGTCTTCGGGTACTACCCCGCCAGCCGCGCCTCCAAACTCGATCCAATCGACGCGTTGCGGCACGAATAGGCGGACGCGGCACGCAGCCCGGCATTTCGCGGCGGCGCTTTCCGCGCTAAGGGCCGCGCCAACATGCAACTCGACATCGATATCGAAGACTGGCCTGCGGGCAATTGGGACGCGCTGGCAGAGCGCGCCGCGCAGGCGGCGGGGGAGGGCGAACCGCTGCTCGCCAACCCGCGCCTGATCGCCAGCCTGCTGTTCACCTCCGATGCCGAAGTTCACACCCTGAACCGCGAATGGCGCGAGCGGGACAAGCCAACCAACGTCCTCAGCTTCCCGATGCTGGAGCGCGGGGAGCTCGAAGCCCTCGCATCGGACGGTCCGCCCGAAATGCTCGGCGATATCGCGCTGGCCTATGAAACCTGCGCACGCGAAGCGGCCGAGAAGGGCGTGACGCTGGAAGCCCACGCCGCTCATCTCATCGTTCACGGCCTGCTCCATCTTGCCGGTCACGACCATGTCGACAGCGACGCTCAGGCCGAGGCGATGGAGGCCTTGGAGACAGCGATACTTGCCAAACTGGGCATCGCTGACCCATATGACGCTTGAAACTGCATAGGAGCCCCATTCAAGGCCATGGCCGATTCCCATTCGCCCGCATCTCAATCCGGAGACGCGGACAGTAGCAGCGGGCTGTGGCCTGTGCTGCGCAAGCTCCTGAAGCTCGAAGGCGCCCGCTCACTGCGCGAGCAGCTTGAAGAAGCCATCGACGAGCACGAGGACGAAAACGGCGGCCCCGGTTCCGATACCGGCGGCAGTGGCGGGGGTGACCTGTCGCGGGTCGAGCGGCAGATGCTGCGCAACCTCCTCCACTTTTCCGAACATGATGCCGATGACGTGGCCGTGCCGCGCGGCAAGATCATTGCGGTCGATGCGTCAATCAGCTGGGAAGAAATGGTCGCCGCCTTCAGCGAGCATGGCCATTCGCGAATGCCGGTCTATCGTGAGACGCTCGATAGCGTGGTCGGCATGATCCACATCAAGGATGTGTTCCCCTTCCTCGCCAACGGCACCCCGCCGCCCGCTGACTGGACCACGCTGATGCGCCAGCCGCTCTATGTGCCGCAGGCGCGCGGTGCGTTGGACGTGCTCGCTGATATGCGCACCCAGCGCGTGCACCTTGCCATCGTGCTTGATGAGTTTTCGGGCACCGACGGGCTCATCACGATCGAGGATCTGGTCGAGGAAATTGTCGGCGAGATCGAGGATGAGCACGACGAGACACCCGAAGAACTGATCGTCCCCATTGGCGAAGGCATGTGGGACGTAGACGCGCGCGCCGAGCTTGATGATATTGCCGAACGGATCGACCCGCGTCTTGCTGAAGTGGCAGAATCGGTCGACACGCTGGGCGGCCTCGCCTTCGTGTTGGCTGAGGCTGTGCCTGCTGTGGGCACCGTGCTGGAACATCCGAGCGGTTGGCGAATTGAAGTAACAGCGGGTGACGAAACCCACGTGACCCGGTTGCGGCTGCACCCGCCCGAAGATGCGAGTGACATGCAATAGGCGCAACTTTTTCGTCCTCCACGCGTTTTTTCTTCGATTTTTTGCATCCATTCGGCATCTCGGGCGTATCTCTCCTCACCAAGGAGAGATTCCATGCCTGCTAGACGTCTTCCCCCCCTGCGCGCGCTTGAAGCCTTCATGCGCACGGTCCGTCTGGGTTCTGCCCGGGCGGCGGCGGAGGAGATTGGCCTCAGCCCGTCCGCGCTGTCGCGGCGGATCAGCAATCTCGAAGAATTTGTCGGCAAGAAGCTGTTCACTCGCGCGCGTCAGTCGATGCAGCTGACCGATGAGGGCCAGGCCTTCTACGAGGCGGTGAACCCGCATATGGAAGCGCTCGCCCGCGCGGTGGAGAGCCAGTCGGACAATATCGCGCTGCTGCGCCTCCGCCTCGGGGTGCTTCCGATGTTCGGCAGCCAGCGGCTGTTCCCGCGGCTGGGCGAGCTGCGCAAGCGCCATCCGCTGCTGCACATCGACATCGACACCGCCCCGCATCTTGAAGACCGGGTGGGCGACACGCTCGACGCCGCGATCATCCTGTCACGCGGCCCGGCGAGCGGGTTGCATGCGGTGCGGCTGGACCACAATCTCGTCCATGCTATCTGTTCCAAGGATACCGCCCGCGCGATCGGCCCGGACATCACGCCGGACGTGATGACCAAGCAAACCTTCCTGATCCACAACGAACTCCCCGAGAGTTTCATGGCGTGGAAGAAGGCCAATGGGCTCGAACAGATGGACCCGGCTGCCATCGACCATTACGATTCCGGCGCGTTGATGCTGGAGGCGGCCGCACAGGGCCTCGGCATCGCAATCATGCACGATGATCACCTTCGCCGCGCCAACGACAACCGCCTGATCAACCTCCCGGGCAAGCCGGTCGAGAGCCCCTATAGCTACTGGTTCGTGTGCAAGCCGGTCGCGCTGGAAAGCCGCCCGGTGCGGATCTTCCACGACTGGCTGGTGCGCGCCGGGCTTTAATCCGCCGCGTCAACCTTCGGCTCATAGCGAACCGGGGCAACCGTATGCGCAAACGGGCGCAGCGGCTTGCCCAGAATCTCGATCAGCGCTTCCTCGATCCGGCGGCGCGATTCGTGGCTGATCGCCTTGCGGCCGCGGAAGTCCTCCGGGCTGAAGGGTTCGAGATAGTGCAGCCTGACCTTGAAGGTGCCCTTGCGTGACAGCACCCGCTTGGCATTGTTGACGCCGCTTTCCTCGCCGACCCAGCCGATCCATTCGGCGACCGGGCCATAATCCAGGATCACCGGCTGGACCAGTACGCCCGGCGGCGGCGGTTCGAGCACCGAGAGCATCGAGGTCTTGAACGGCAGCAGCGATTGCCCGTCCGTCGTGGTGCCTTCGGGAAAGACCGTCACCGACCAGTTATCGACCAGCGCTTCCTTCAGCGCGTTGATCTGCTCGGCCACGCCCATGCGGTGTTCGCGCTTCACAAAGACCGTGCGGTTGAGGCTCGCAAGCCAACCGACCACCGGCGCTTCGGCGAGTTCCGCCTTGGCGACGAAGGCCGTGCCGCTCGCGCCAGCCAGCGCAAGGATATCGATCCACGACAGGTGATTGGCGACGAAGAACACATCGCGCTTCAGATGGGTGCCGATCACCTCGACCTTGGCCCCGCACACCCGCGCCGCATAGCGCAGGAACAGCATCGGGAAGGGCGATCCATAGGACACCACCCGGTAAAGATAGTGCAACGGCACGAAGACGATGATGAGACCAACCAGCGCCAGCGCACGCGCCGTGAGCCGCAGCCATCCGGCGAGGGAAATCGGCGTACTTTCCCCGCGTGCGGCCGCTGCGCGCAGTTCGCTGTCAGTCATTGCGCGACAGGCGTACGCCGTAGAGCTCCATGCGGTGATCGACGAGCCGGTAGCCCAGTCGCTCGGCAATCTGGCGTTGCAGCGCTTCGACTTCCGGGTCGACGAATTCGACGACCTTGCCGGTTTCCACGTCGATCAGGTGATCGTGGTGCGCTTCGGGGACGGGCTCATAGCGCGAGCGGCCATCGCCGAAATCGTGGCGGTCAAGGATGCCCGCTTCCTCGAACAGGCGCACTGTGCGGTACACCGTCGCAATCGAGATGCGCGGATCGACCGCGGCTGCGCGGCTGTGCAGCAGCTCGACATCGGGGTGGTCGTCACTTTCCGATAACACCTTGGCGATCACCCGGCGCTGTTCGGTAATGCGCAGGCCTTTTTCGGCGCAAAGTTGTTCGAGATCGATTTTCTGGGTCAAGGAACGCTCCATCGCCGAGTGCGCCGCCCCTGTGGGATGCGATCGCCCGAAAGCAAGACAGCCTCATCCCTACAGGGACGAGGCTGCTTGCTCAAGCGGGCCGTCCACCCTCTCAACAGGGGCAGTCGGGCCGGCTGATGGACAATGCGACCAGAGGGCGCGGTTTTAAGCTGTCTTCTTGGTCCGACGCCCCTTGGGCGCCATGACAGTACCGGGCTTGCGGCCAAGACCGATCTTCTTGGCAAGATCGCGGCGCTTTTCGGCATAGTTGGGGGCGACCATCGGATAGTCAGCCGGCAGGCCCCAACGCGCGCGGTAGTCTTCCGGCGTCATGTTGTAATTGGTGCGAAGATAGCGCTTGAGCATCTTCAGCTCCTTGCCATCTTCAAGACAGACGATGTGATCCGGCTTGACCGAATTGCGGATCGCGACCGCAGGCTTGGGCTTGGGTTCTTCGATCTCAACCTTCTCACCCAGATTGGCGAGCGCGTTGTAGACGTTGGTGATAAGTGCCGGAACATCAGTCACCGCCACATCATTGTTGCTGACATGCGCAGCGACAATGTCGCTCGTCAGCGTGATAAGTGTTTCGTTCATATCAATTTCCAGATCCTGCATGAGTTCCTCTCGCACGGCGTTCAAGGCGCACCGGTTACTGCGCCATGGCTCAAGTCGTCAATCTTGGCAACTGGTGTGGTCCGCCTGCACATCAATTTGCGATGAATGGAGTTCTACTAGATTGATCGACCGAAAGTAATCGCGTCGACACGCTCGCCGTTTGCCATGCGGTAATAGTTACGCCGCTCACCAATCGGTTCAAAACCAAACTTGTGATATAATTGGATCGCAGGATTTCCGCGCCGCATTTCCAAGAAGATCCGCGTGACGCCGCGCGTTCGGGCGGCCGCGAACAGATGTTCGAGCAGCGCTGCGCCAACGCCGCGCCGCCGCGCGTCGGGTATGACCGCGATCAGCAGCAGTTCTTCTTCGTCGAGTACATAGCGGGTGAGCACGAATCCGGCGGGAGCGGGGCCCTCATCGCCATCGCCCGTGTCGGGGATTGGCGCACCATCAGCGTCGACCACCAGCGCCTGGGTGCTGGAAAGAGTCAGCGCATCGGCCACCTGCCGCCGGTTCCAGGCCTCGCCATAGGCCGGGTCGAACGCTGCCTCCATCACCATCATGATCCGGTCGATGAGAGCGGGACTGGGGGCTGGGCGGGGGGTCATGCGGGTTTGCGCAGCGCCATTGGGGTGGCATCGGCTCCCCGGCCATAGATCGGCGCGAGGTGCGCGGTGAGCAGCGCGTCCGGCACCAGCCCGACTTGCCCCGCATCCGGCAGTAGCGGGATGATTTGGCGTGCATCGCCCAACAGTGCGGCGAAATCCTGGGCTCGATTGCCTGCGATCAGGTTTCGCGCCCCGGCCGCCAGCGCTGCCGCAGGAGCCATCGAGGACAACTCATTGGCTGGCAGGCCATCGGCCCCGAAATCCTGCACGAACCATTCGCCGTGTCCGCCGTTCATGCAGACCGTCACCGGTTCGCCCGGATGCAGTGCCTGCGCCTGCGCCGCGATCAGCGCCAGCGTCGGATAGCCGAGCACCTCAGCGCCCCACGCAAACCCGAGCGCGCGGGCGGTCGCCAGTCCGATGCGTACGCCGGTGAAACTGCCCGGCCCAAGGCTGACGAGAATGCGATCCGCGCGGCCCTTGTCCGGCAAGGCGCCGATCATTGGCACCAGCGCCTCGGCGTGGCCGCGGGCCATGACGCGGTGATCATGCGCAAGCATCGCCGCGCCCTCGGTAAGGGCGATGCTGCACGCCTCAGAGGCGGTTTCGATGGCAAGCACGCGCATGGCGCTGCGCGATGCCTCACCCCGCGCGCCCGTGCAAGCGCGAGATTCGTGTCAGGCGATGCGGTTGAAGGTCGCGAATTCCGGACGCGGGCTGCGCGCGAAGATGCTGGCGGGATCGCCATAGCCGACCGAGCAGATGAAATTGACCCGATGGCGCGGTTCGTCGGCGAAGAAGGCCGCGTTCACCGCATCGCCGTTGAAGCCTGACATCGGGCCGCAATCGAGGCCCAGCGCGCGTGCGGCGAGCATGAGATAGGCCCCTTGCAGCGAGGAGTTGCGGAACGCGCCTTGCTCGCGCGCCTGTTCATCACCCTCGAACCAGCTCTTGGCATCGGTGTGGGGGAACAGCCACGGCAGTTCCTCGTGGAAATCGATGTCGTAGCCGATCACGGCGGTGACGGGGGCGGCGAGAACCTTGGCGCGGTTGCCTTCCATCACACAGTCGGCAAGCTTGGCCTTGGCCTCGGCTGACTTCACCCACACGATCCGCACCGGCTGCATGTTCGCCGAGGTCGGGGCCATCTTCATCAGGTCCCAGATCGCGTGAAGCTGTTCGTCCGAAACAGTCTTGTCGAGCCACCCGTTATAGCTGCGCGCTTCGTTGAACAGCTGGTCGAGCGCCGCGTCCGACAGGACGTGGTCGTGAAATTGCACCGTCACGCCGCGCGCACCTCGGTCACTTCGGGGACGTAATGCTTGAGCAAGCCTTCAATGCCGTGCTTGAGCGTCGCAGTGCTTGACGGGCAGCCCGAGCACGAGCCTTGCAGGGTGAGATACACAACCCCGTCGCGGAAGCCGCGATAGGCGATGTCGCCGCCGTCACCGGCAACAGCCGGACGCACACGGGTTTCGAGCAGCTCGTTGATGGCGGCGATTACCTCGGCATCTTCGGGACGCTCTTCCACCACCGCTTCGTCTTCGGGCGGAACGGAAATCCCGTTACCGCTTCCGCCAGCAAACAGCGGCGCTTCCGACACGAAGTGATCAAGAAGGATCGCGATGACCTGCGGTTTCAAGGCACTCCAATCGGCACCCGGCGCAGCGGTCACGCTGACGAAATCGGCACCGAAGAATACGTTCACGACCTCGCCGGTGTCGAAGATCGCCTGCGCCAGCGGGCTCGCTTCGGCCGCTTCGGGCGTGGCGAATTCGCGGCTGCCGGTGGGCATCACGGTGGTGCCCGGCAGGAACTTGAGGGCAGAGGGGTTCGGAGTGGTTTCGGTTTCTATGAACATCAGCCCAATCTAGGTGCCGCGGCTGCGCGGGGCAAGGGCGGATGGGCCGAGAACCATTCACTATCGCTTCACACTTTGCCGCCCTATAAGTGCGATATGACGTCGTTCTCCCGTGCTGGTCGCGCTCTCGCCATTCTCTTTGCCCCCTTTGCGCTGGTGCAGCCGCTGCTCGCGCAGCAGGCCGCGCCCCCGCCGCCGGTCGAAGGGCAACCGCTGCCGCCGGTGCCCCAGCCACAGGCGCTCCAGACCGGCAGCGAAGTGCCGTGGCTCTACAAGGGCTCGGACGTTCCGGTCGATGAAAAGTGGCTGTTCGGGCAGATGAAGAACGGCGTGCGCTATGCGGTGCGCCGCAATGGCGTGCCGCCGCGTCAGGTTTCGATCCGGGTGCGCATTGATGCGGGCTCCCTGCATGAAACCGATAAGGAGCAGGGCTATGCCCACTTGCTCGAACACTTGCTGTTCCGGGAGAGCAAGTATCTCGGGCAGGCCGAGGCGATCTATGCCTGGCAGCGCTTGGGCGCGACCTTCGGCAGCGATGCCAACGCCGAAACCAGCCCGACCCACACCGCCTACAAGCTCGACATTCCCAATATCGACGACGCCAAGCTGAGCGAAAGCTTCAAGCTGCTGTCGGGCATGATCCGCGAGCCGGTGCTGAATGACGCCAATGTCGCGGCCGAACGTCCGATTGTGCTCGCCGAAAAGCGCGAGCGCGGCGGGGCGGGGCTGCGCATGGCCGACCTTACGCGGCAGACCTTCTTTGCCGGTCAGCGCCTCGCCACCCGCAGCCCAATTGGCACGGACGAGACCCTGAAGGCCGCCAATGGCAAGGATGTGAAGGCGTTTTACGACCGTTGGTATCGCCCGGAGAACACCGTGATCGTGGTTGTTGGCGATGCCGATCCGATGGTGCTGGCAGGGCTGGTGGAGCAGTGGTTCGGGGATTGGAAAGGCACCGGCAAGCCCGGCGTCGCCCCCGATTTCGGCGATCCTGTCCCGCCCGCCGGGGCGCAGGATGACGGCGTGACTGGCGCACCGATTGGCCAGCTGGCGGTCGGCGTGGAGCCCGATTTGCCGCGCAGCCTGACCTATGCGGTCATGCGTCCGTGGCGGCAGGTGACCGATACGATCAAGTACAACGAAGGCCTGCTGACCGATGCTGTCGCGCAGGCGATCATCAACCGGCGGCTCGAATCGCGCGCCCGCGGCGGCGGCAGCTTCCTTTATGCGCAGGTACAGCAGGACGACGTTTCGCGCTCGACCGATGCGACCTTCGTGACCTTCGCCCCTCTGACCGGCGACTGGCAGGCGGCGCTCGCCGATGTCCGCGCCGTGATTGCGGACGCGCTCACCAACCCGCCGACGCAGGAAGAAATCGACCGCGAGGTCGCCGAATTCGACGTGGTCTTCGCCAATGCGGTCGAGCAGGAGACCGTGGAATCGGGGTCCGATCTCGCCAACAACCTGGTCAATGCGGTCGATATCCGTGAAACCGTCGCCGCGCCCAAGGTGGTGCTCGACGTGTTCCGGGGCATGAAGCCGCGCCTGACGCCCGATGTGGTGCTGGAACGGACGCGCGGGCTGTTTGAAGGCACGGTGACCCGTTCGGTCTATGTGACGCCGACGGCGGGTGAGGCCGATGTGGGCGCGCTCAAGCTGGCGCTTGCTGCCGAAGCCAAGGTCGACGGCACTGCGCGGTTGGCTGCACAGTCGATCTCCTTCGACGAACTGCCCCCGGTGGGTGCTCCGGGGGCCATCACGGCGCAGAACCCGCTGGGTGTGCTCGAGATTGAACAGGTCGACTTTGCCAACGGCGTCAAGGCGCTGGTGTGGGCCAATGATGCCGAACCGGGCCGTGTGACGGTGCGTGTGCGCTTTGGCGCAGGCTACCGCGCCTTTGACAAAGACAACGCGGTCTATGCCGCGCTGGGTCAGGGCGCGCTGGTCGGATCGGGCGTGGGCGAGCTCGGCCAGAACGAGCTCGACCGTCTGGCAACAGGCCGCAAGATCGGCTTTGACTTCGCAATCGACGATGCGGTGTTCACCTTTACGGCCCAGACCCGGTCGGAAGATGTGAACGACCAGCTCTATCTCTTTGCTGCCAAGCTCGGGATGCCGCGCTGGGACAAGGATCCGGTGATCCGCGCCAAGGCAGCGTCGGAACTAGCCTACAACACCTATTCCACCAGCCCCGGCGGCATTCTCAACCGCGATCTCGAATATCTCGTGACCGGCGGCGACGCGCGGTTTGCGACGCCCGATCCGGCAGCGCTCAAGACCGTAACGCCCGAGGGCTTCCGCGCGGTGTGGGAGCCGCTGCTGAAGCAAGGCCCGATCGAAGTGCTGGTGTTTGGCGAATTCGATCAGCCCGCCGTGATCGAACAGCTGCGCCTCACCTTCGGCGCGCTGGCGCCGCGTGAGCCGATTCCTGCTGATGTCGCTGCACGCGTTCCGACATTTGCGCCGACTTCGGCCACTCCCTCGGTCGTCACCCACCGCGGCGATGCCAATCAGGCTGCCGCCGTGGTCGCCTGGCCGAGCGGGGGCGGGGTTGCGAGCTTGCGCGAAAGCCGCCAGCTCGAAATCCTCACCCAGTTGTTCAACAACCGCCTGATGGATGCGCTGCGCGAACGCGCGGGAGCGAGCTATTCGCCGCAGGTGTTCTCGAACTGGCCGACCGATCTTGCCAGCGGCGGGCGCATCACGGCGCTGGCCCAGCTTGAGCCGGAATTCGTGCCGGTGTTCTTCGCCGAGGCCGAGAAGATCGCCAAGGACCTCGCCGCCAGCCCGCCCACCGCCGATGAACTTGAACGGGTGACTGAGCCGCTGAGCCAGATGATCCGCCGGGCATCGACCGGCAACCAGTTCTGGCTCTATAACCTTGAGGGCGCGACGCAGGATCCCCAGCGTGTGACCCTGCTGCGCAGCCTGCTGGCGGACTATTCGCAGACCAGCCCGCAGGTGATGCAGTTCCTGGCGGAGCGCTATCTGTCCAAGGCTTCGCCGTTCCGTCTGGCCATCATCCCGGAAGGCCAGACTTTGGCCGAGGCTCCGGCTGGCGGGGCGCGTGCAAATGCTGCGCTGGCAGCGCCTGCGGGGCGCTGATCGCTGCGCTCACTGGCACTGTTCGGGAAATAAAGTTGTTTTGAGCGGCATTGCTGCTTTACAATTCGTGCCTCGCTCCTGTAGCGGGCGCCCCCGCGCAAGCCTTGCCGCGCGCCTTTGAGAAGAAAGAGTTGTGACTGTGCCCGAGACCTGGACCCCGGATAGCTGGAAGGCTCACGAAGCGCGCCACCTGCCGCATTACGAAGATGCGGCGGAGCTGGCGGAAGCGGAAAAGACTCTCGCGCACTATCCCCCGCTGGTGTTTGCGGGTGAGGCGCGCGCGCTCAAGGCCGATCTGGCGCAGGTCGCGAATGGCCACGGCTTCCTGCTGCAAGGCGGTGACTGCGCGGAAAGTTTCGCCGAGTTCCACCCCAACAACATCCGCGACACATTCCGCGTGCTGCTGCAAATGGCGGTCGTGATGACCTTCGCCAGCAAGCGTCCGGTGGTGAAGGTCGGCCGCATGGCGGGCCAGTTCGCCAAGCCGCGCTCCGCGCCGACGGAAACGATCGATGGCGTGACCCTGCCGAGCTACCTCGGCGACAACATCAACGGGATCGAGTTCGACGCGGTCAGCCGCCGCAATGATCCGGCCCGCATGGTCAAGGCCTATTCGCAGGCCGCCGCCACACTCAACCTGCTGCGCGCCTTTGCGGGCGGGGGCTATGCCAATCTGCGGCAGGTCCACCAGTGGACCCTCGATTTCATGGGCCGCACGCCGTGGACCGAGAAGTTCAGCCAGATGGCGGACCGGATCGGCGAAGCGCTCGATTTCATGGAAGCCTGCGGGATCGATCCCGGCACCGTGCCACAGTTGAAGGGCACCAGCTTCTACACCAGCCATGAAAGCCTGCTGCTGCCTTACGAACAGGCGATGACGAGACAGGATTCGCTGACCGGCGATTGGTATGCGACCTCGGCCCACATGCTGTGGATCGGCGATCGCACGCGGTTCCCCGGCAGCGCTCACATCGAATATGCGCGCGGGATCGGCAATCCGCTGGGCATGAAGTGCGGGCCTTCGCTGGAGCCCGATGCACTGCTGCGCCTGCTCGACGATCTCAACCCAAAGCGGGAAGCCGGGCGCATCACGCTCATCAGCCGCTTCGGCCATGACAAGGTCGAAGACGGGCTGCCGCGCCTCGTGCGTGCCGTGCAGCGCGAAGGGCATCCGGTGGTGTGGAGCTGCGATCCGATGCACGGCAACGTCGTGAAGTCCGACACCGGCTTCAAGACCCGCCCGTTCGACCGGATCACGCGCGAAGTGAAGGGCTTCTTCGCCGTCCATCGCGCCGAAGGCTCGCATCCTGGCGGCATCCATATCGAGATGACCGGACAGGACGTGACCGAATGCGTTGGCGGGGCCGTAGCGATCACCGAGGAGCGCCTTGGCGACCGCTATCACACCCATTGTGACCCCCGCCTCAATGCCGAACAGTCGCTCGAACTGGCGTTCCTGGTGGCCGAGATGCTGAACTCGGCCGCAGGCGAACGCGAGGCCGAAGTCAGCGCCAACGCGGCCTGATTACGGGTCGGGGCGGGCACTGTCCGCCCCTTTCCGGCAGGAAAATCTGATGCGTGTGATGATTTTGCCGTAGGTTCATGCCTATGATGCGTCTTCTTGGTGTAACGGCAGGCGGACATGATCCGTATCTGACGGTGCAGGGTGGAACGGGAGACGCGGGTTGCAGCGCAACGAACGACAGATGGCTGCCGGCGCCGATGATCTTGCCGGTTTGGCCGATCGTTTCCGGGCAACGCGCGCTCTGACCGAAGCGCTGGTCGCGCCGCTGAGCGACGCTGATGCCAGCATCCAATCGATGGAGGATGCGAGCCCTGCCAAGTGGCACCTCGCGCATACCACTTGGTTCTGGGAGACCTTCCTGCTGCGCGAACACGCGCCGGGATATCGGCTCCACCGCGAAGACTGGCCGTTCCTGTTCAATTCCTACTACGAGGCGGAGGGCGCCCGGATCAGCCGGGCGGCGCGCGGTTTGCTGTCGCGTCCCAGCCTGCTGGAAGTGCTCGAATGGCGCGCGGTGGTGAATGACGCCATGGCGCCGCTGCTCGATGATCCTGCCCTAGCGCCGCTGATCGCGCTCGGCGTGGCGCATGAACAGCAGCACATCGAATTGCTGCTGACCGATATCAAGCACGCCCTGTTCCAGAACCCGCTCAGCCCGGCGATGTGGGACGGTGCGTTGCCCGCAGCCGCCGCGCCCGCCGCGCCTGTCGGGTGGTACACGCATCCCGGCGGGATCGCGCTGGTCGGGCATCAGGAGGAAGGCTTCGCCTTCGACAATGAAGGCCCGCGCCACCGGGTGCTGCTTGAACCCTTCGCCTTGGCAGACCGGCTGGTGACCAACGGCGAGTGGGACGCGTTCATCGCCGATGGCGGCTATCGCGATGCCCGCTTGTGGCTCGCGGATGGCTGGGGCTGGGTGCAGCGCGAGGGCATCTCAGCGCCGCTCTATTGGCGCGAGGATGAGCACTTCACTCACCAAGGCTGGCAGACCCGCGATCCTCACGCGCCCGTCACTCACATCTCGCAGTTCGAGGCTGATGCGTACGCGACATGGGCTGGCGCGCGCCTGCCGACCGAGTTCGAATGGGAAGCGATCGCGCGCGGACAGGATTGCGCTTCCAGCGCGCCTGCGCATCACCCCTCGGCGGGGAACCAGCTCTATTGCGCGGGACCGGTCATGCCGATGGGTTCGCCCGGCCTGTTCGGCGATGGCTGGCAATTCACCCGCTCGGCCTATCTGCCCTATCCCGGCTTCCGCGTCGCCGAAGGCGCGGTAGGCGAATACAACGGCAAGTTCATGAGCGGACAGGTGGTACTGCGCGGCGCGTCTTGCGCCACGGTGCGCGGCCATTCGCGCGCCTCCTATCGCAATTTCTTCTATCCCCATCAGCGCTGGCAATTCACTGCGCTCCGGCTCGCTAAGGACGTTTGACATGACATTTGCCAAGGGTCTCAAGCTGGTCAATCGCGACGCGGGCGGGGTCGATCTGGCATTCCGCGCCGACGTGCTGGCAGGGCTTGCGGCCGAGCAGAAGGCGATCCCGGCGCGCTGGTTCTATGACGATACGGGCTCGCAGCTGTTTGAGGACATCACCCGGCTGCCCGAATACTACCCGACCCGCGCCGAGACGGCGATCCTGCGCGGTCGGTCGGAAGAGATTGCCGAGCTGATCAGGCCGGGACGGGCGGTGGTGGAGTTCGGCTCGGGCTCTTCGGTCAAGACGCCGCTGCTGCTGTCGGCGATCGCGCCTTCGGCCTATGTCCCGCTCGACATCGCGGGCGATTTCCTGCGCGCATCTTCCGCGGCGCTGGCGGCGAAGTTTCCGGGTCTGCCGGTCTATCCGGTTGAGGCCGATTTCATGCGCCGGGTCGAGCTTCCCGCTGAGGTCGCCAGCCTGCCCAAACTCGGCTTCTTCCCCGGCTCGACCATCGGCAACATGATCGCCCGCACCGCAACCGACCTGCTGCGCTCAATGCGCGAGACTTTGGGGGAGGGCGCGTTGCTGCTGATCGGGATGGATCTGGTGAAGGACGAGGACGTATTGCTCGCCGCCTATGATGATGCGGCGGGGGTGACGGCGCAGTTCAACCTCAACCTGCTGACCCGCATCAATCACGAGCTGGGCGGTGATATTCCAGTCGACGCCTTCCGCCACGAAGCACGCTGGAACGATACCTTCGCGCGGATCGAGATGCATCTGGTCGCGCGGCAGGATCTCGCTTTCACGGTCAGCGAGCAATCCTTCTCCATGCAGGAGGGGGAGAGCATCCACACCGAGAACAGCCACAAGTTCACCAAGCGGTCGGGTCAGATGTTGCTGGCGGCAGGCGGCTGGGAGCCGCGGGCGCGTTGGACCGATGAGGCGAAGCAATTCTCGCTGCTGCTGGCCGAAGCGCGCGCGCCGCGGTCGGCGCCCTGAAACTTCGCCGCCTCCTGTGCGTTGGCGCGGGATGGACGGACATTGTGATATTCTGATTATCGGCGGCGGCATGGCGGGACTTTCCGCGGCGACCGCTTTGGAGGCTGTGGGACAACGCATCATCGTGCTCGACAAGGGGCGCGGCCCTGGTGGGCGCATGGCGGCGCGGCGGGTGGAGTTCGGCGGCGCGCAGGTCGGCTTCGATCACGGCGCGCAGTATTTCACCGCACGCGATCCGGCGTTCCGCGAGGCGGTTCTGGCTTGGGAAGCGGCGGGCGTTGCCGCGCCTTGGCCTGCCGCGGGCGATGATGCGTGGGTCGGCACGCCGGGGATGAACGCCTGTGTGAAGGCGATGGCCGAGCCGCTGGACGTGCGCTGGGGCGTGCGGGCGGAGCGATTGGAGCGCACCGGCGCGGTTTGGCGGATCGGAGCGGGCGATCAGAGCTTCACCGCCGCCACCGTGCTTGTGGCTGTCCCTGCCGAACAGGCCGCCGTGCTGCTGGCCGGGGTCGCGCCCGATCTTGCCGATCTGGCGGGGAGCGTTGCCTCCGCGCCGTGCTGGGCGGTGATGGCAGGGTTCGATGCACCTCTGCCGATTGCCCCCGACACCTACCCTTCCGATACCGGCCCCATCAGCTGGGCCGCGCGCAACTCGGCCAAGCCGGGGCGTAGAGGGGTGGAGACCTGGGTGATCCACGCCTCACCCGCCCGCAGCCGCGAACTGATCGACCTGCCCAAGGAGGAGGTCGCGCAAACCTTGCTGGCTGACTTCTTCGCCGCGACCGGCGCTGCGCCGGAGTCGCCGCAACACTTGGATGCGCACCGCTGGCTCTATGCCCTGCCGCAAGCGCTTGGCGGAGAAGGCGCGCGCTTCGATGCCGCTTTGCGGATCGGGATCGCGGGCGATTATCTGCACAGCCCGCGGGTCGAAGGGGCTTGGCTGTCAGGCCGCGCGCTCGCGCAAGCGGTGCTTCAGGAGCGGGTCGCCAGCACGTCGTAGTGATGCCCGCGGCCATATTTGGCGAAGCGGGTGAAGCCTGCGCCGCGCAGGAGGGCTTCGATTGCCTCTGCGCGCGCCCAGCGGTCATCCACCTCGTAGAAGATGGCCTGGACCCGCGCGAACGCCCTGGTCTTGGCGAGTTCGGCTATGACCACCGCCTCCAGCCCCTCGACGTCGATCTTGACGAACATCGGCAGGTCGCCCGCCAACAGCGGATCGACCAGCGGCGCGTCGATGGTGTGGATCACCACGCCGCCGCCACCGCCCTGTCCCTCGCGTCCGGCCAGTGTGGCCGTGCCGGTGTGACCTTCGGCAACACTGATCTCGACTTCGCCAACAGTGTCGGCAATCGCCAGCTGGTGCAGCACCGTGCGCTCTGCCCCGCCATTCAGCCCCACATTGGCCGCCAGCCGCGCGTGGGTGGCCGGAACAGGCTCGAAGGCGATGATCTGGCGGCACGTGGGGTTCTGCGCGGCGATCAGCGAATAGAGCCCCTGATTGGCGCCGATATCGACAAACACGAACGGCTCCCGCTGGCCCAGCAGCAGATCGGAGAGATCGCTGCCATAGGTGCCGAAGATGCAATAGCGGAACGTGGTGTCCTGCCAGTTCGGCACCATCAGCACGCCGTAAGCCGAGCGCACCGGCCCCTCACCGCGCGCGGCCCGCACTGGCGATAGGGCGGCGGCCTTCAGCTTGCGCGCTGTCTTGACCACGCCGTAACGCCAGAAATCGCTGAGACTACCCAAGGGGCTTGGTTCCTTTGAGAAACGCGCCAATCGCCTCGGCTGCCCGCTCGGCCGAGGCGCGCTCGCTGAGAGAGAAGGTCGCGTCGATCAGCGCCTGTTGGGTGGGGGCATAGTCGGGATGCGCAGCGACCGCAGCATCAATCGCATCGAGCAGATGGGCAGGCGAATCCAGCACCGGGCCCGCGCGCCAGTGGAGGTAGTTAGGATCGTTTTGCCAATCCACTCCATGCGAGTTCAGAAACAGGCACGGACGGGGCGCGCGCAGGAACTCGTAAACCTGGCTGCTGACATCGCCGAGGTAGATATCCGCGCGGTTGGTGTAGCTCATGTCGCTGCTGGCGGCACTGCCGGTGTCGATGTGGATGCGGCGTTCAGCGCGGTACTGCGCGCCGGGCGGCACCACCCGCGCAAGGCTCGGGGGGTCCAGCGTGACCACCCACTTGCGCTCAAACAGCATGACGTGCGGCGCGAAGATCAGATTGTAGCGATCCTGATTCCGAAATGCCGCGATCACCGCCGCACCATGCTTGAACCAGCTCGATAGCTTGGGCGAGGGGTGGGGGTTGTAGATTACGGTCGGCCGCTCGGGCGCCGGGAAGGTATCCGCGAAGCGGTTGTTCGCGCACAGATCGAACTTGGGATAGCCGACCAGTGCAATCTGTTCAGGCGTGAGCCCGGCTTCCGCGATCAGCCGGTCGCGGATCTTGGGGCCAGAGACGAGCACCAGATCGAAACCGGCGCTTTCCTTGTTGAAGCCGATGGCCCGGTCGCCTGCACCGTGGCGGGTGTGGATCAGCTTGACGTTGTCCAGCCCGTAGAGGGTCTTGAGCAGCAGCGAGGTCTTTTCCGAGACCACCACCGCATCGAAGCTGGCAAAGAAATCGAGATTGTCGCGGTAGATGAGCAGTTTGCGCGCCGGAACCACCCGCTCAAGCAGGCTCGCAAGCGCTTGCGAGCCGCTCTGCTTGAGGGTGAGCCGCACCAGTTCGACCTTGGCGAGCAGCGCCGGATTTGCCTGCCGCTCGATCTCGGCCCGCATCGCGGGCTTGGTGTAGGCAAGCACGATCCGGTGCTCGCTCCGGGCCGCCAGCGCCATCGCGATGGGGAGCGAATGCGCCAATTGGTGCGTCTGATCGTGGTTGAACAGGAAGCAGATGCGGCTCATGTGGCGGCCCGGCCCTGTTCAGGCGCGCTCCAATCGACCTGCGCCCAGCCGCGCTGCACCTTGGCGTAACGGCCGACCAGCACGCCGGTATCGGCGTAATTCAGGATCGGTGCGTCGCTGGCGTGGTCGGTATAGGCGGTGAGGTGGCAGTCCGCGCGGGCGAGGCCTTGGCCTGCCAGCCAATCCTCGACGCGGGCGACCTTATGTCCGCCGTAATTGTTCTCGCCGTCGATCAGCGCGAGGAGGTTGCCCGCACCATCGCGCTGGTGGCGGGTGGCGATGCAGGCTTCAAAGCCGAGCGCCTGCGCCAGTGCCTCGGCATAGATTTCAGGTGCCGCCGTGACGAGGACGAGGCGAACGCCCGCTGCCCGGTCGGCGGCGATCTTTGCACGCGCGCCCGGCTGGATATTGCGCGCCAACTGCCGCGCAACAAAGGCGTCGATTTGGGATTGCAGCGCAGCATTGCGCACCTCCCGCCCGACCAGCAGGCGCAAGCCGAACTGCTTGAGCGGCTTTCTCCCGTAAAATTTTGCCTTGTAGCCCAACATTGCCAACACCCACAGCGGTACGGCGAGCAGCCGTAACGGGTTGCCGCTTGCTGCCATGTGGACGAGAAACGGCGTGAAGGTCGGCGCGCGGGTCACCGTGCGGTCGAGATCATAGAGGGCGATGCGCTGCACCGGCAGTCAGCCCCGATCGGCCAGCAGACGCTCGGCCAGCGCGTGGTCCTCGACCTTGTCGACATCGACCCCCATGCGCCCATCACTGAGCAGCACCGGCGCGGCGCTCGCACCAAGCTTCGTACCGGCGGCCGCAAGCGCTTCGTGGACGGTCATCCGCCGCAGCAGCAGCTTTGCCATCAAGACCGGGCCAAAATGCGCGGCGAGCCGCAGCACTGATTTGCGGTCCTGCTCGACGCGCTCCCAGAATGTCAGCGCATTGCGCGCGGCCGGGGCGGTCAGGGCGAACAGGTTCGCCCCGGTGTAAGCGCCGCCCTTGAAGGTCAGCCATGTCCGCCGGTTGGGGCCCACGGCAACTTCCAACCGGGCGCGTTCGACCATCGCCACGCTGACATCGCTCGCGCCCGCTCTGGCAATGAATTCGGCAAGGGTAGCAGGCGTGAGCATCACATTGTCGGCGGTGGTGACCAGCACCGGCAGGCCAATCGTCGGATCGTTCACCGCCGCCAGAACGGACCCGCTGATCGTGGGGCCTGACACCTGGAACGTGATCCGCGGCTCTTCCACCGCCCAGGCCAGATCGGGGTGCGCTTGCAGCTTGAGCGTGTTTTGCGCCAGCACGATGATCCGCGCGATGTGCGGGGTGTCGGCCAGCGCCATCAGCACCCGGCCCAGCATCAATTCACCGGCGACTGGCACCAGGGCCTTGGCCTCCAGCCCGAAATGCGCGGCCACCGGGTCAACGCCCGGGCGCTGTCCGGCCAGCACGAGCGCGGTCCAGCCGTGCGGATCGGGGGTCATGGCGGGGCGAAACCTCGGGGCGAACGGGGGATGGGCGACGCTTCCCCTTTCAAGCGCCGCCCGCGTTTGTCAAGAATCGCCCGCTAGCCGCGCGTCACGCGGCGATTGGTGCAGGGCAATAACGCGCCAGATAATCGCCATGCCCCGGCATGTGCTGGACGAGGTAGCGGATCGATCTTTCCATCTCGTCCACCTCCGTCCGGGTCGTGGCCGGATCGAGCGCGTCGGCCATCGCATTGTGGCCGCCCATGGTGATCCCCTGACCCATCATCACTGCGGCCCAGCTCGTTTCCGTGAACAATTCGTCTTCCTCGCGGAAGATCTGGCCGTTGGCCCGGAAGATCTCGACCTTTTCCTTGAGCGTGTCCGGCACCTCCATCGTGCGGACGTAATTCCAGAAATCGGAATCGGTGCGCTGGGTGGCGTTGTAATGCAGGATCAGGAAGTCGCGGATACGGGCATATTCGCGGCCCGTGAGGCGGTTGAAGGTATCCTCCTGCACCTGTGTGATCCCGTCCAGCGACAGCAGCGAGATCAGCTTGTCGATGCCGGTGTTGATGAGGTGGATCGAGGTCGATTCCAGCGGCTCCATGAAGCCCGCCGCCAGCCCCAGGGCGACGACATTCTTGTTCCAGAACTTCTTCCGGCGTCCGGTCACAAAGCGCAGCCAATTGGGCTCGGCCTGCGGCTTGCCCGCGATATTGCCAAGCAGGATGTCGAGCGCCTGCTGGTCTTCCATGTAGCTGGAGCAATAGACATGGCCGTTGCCGTTGCGGTGTTGCAGCGGCACCTGCCATTGCCAGCCGGCGCTGTGCGCGGTCGCGCGGGTGAAGGGCGGGGGCGGGCTGCCGTCGTCGCGCTTGCAGGGCAGCGCCACGGCGCGGTTGCAGGGAAGGTACTGGCTCCAGTCGTCATAGCCGGTCTTCAGCGCCTGCTCGATCAGCAGGCCCCGGAAGCCCGAGCAATCGATGAACAGGTCGCCTGCAAACTGGCGGCCATCGTCCAGCGTGACCCCGGTGACAAAGCCGCTCTCAGGGTCGAGCGCGACATCAGCGACCTTGCCTTCCTGCCGCACCACGCCGCGTTCTTCAGCAAAGCGGCGCAGGAACGCGGCGTAGCGGCCCGCATCAAGGTGGTAGGCGTAATTGACCGGCGGCAGATCGTCGCGCGCGTAATCTTCGGTCCGGGCGAACTTGCCGAAATAGGCAGCCATGGTTTCCAGATTGAAGACCTGGATCGGGCGCTTGTCTCCGGCCTTGTTCATGCGGTGCCAGACATGGTGGAAGCTGATCCCGCCCATCGTGTAGCCATAGGCGCCAAAGGGGTGGATGTAGCTGTCACCCAGATTGCCCCAGTTTTCGAACTGGATGCCCAGTTTGAAGGTGCCACCCACGGCGGCCAGCATCTCGCTTTCCTTGATGCCGAGCAGATCGTTGAAGCCCACAAAGGGTGGAATCGTTGCCTCGCCGACGCCGACCGTGCCGATGGCTTCGGATTCGATCAGTGTGATTTCCACAGCCCGGCCAGCCTTGATGCGCGACAGCGCCGCTGCCGCCATCCACCCGGCCGTTCCGCCGCCGACGATGATAATGCGTTCAATTGCCACGTTTTTCCCAATCCCGGTCGAGCCTCTGCGGGCTATGTCAGCGGGGTCTACACCACCCCGCGAAGTGTTGCCAGAATGCAATATGAACCCAAGATTACAAGTCTTGAGAACGCTCTCAAGATGCGCTAAGAATGTGCCGCAGCCCGCAGCAACAGGCACGAATCTGTCGCGCGGCATGGGGAGAGATGAAACTTATGACCACCGCTAGTGTTGCGCCGCGTCGGCGCCCGTTCGCATTCGGGACCGCATCCTTGCTGGCGATTTCCGCTGCGACCGCGGCTCCTGCATGGGCGCAAGATGCCGATGCCGCCGCGCCAGAAGCCGTGGCTGCCGAAGAGGAAGAGGGCGATATCATCGTCACCGGCTTCCGCGCCTCGCTGCAATCCGCCCAGAACATCAAGCGCAATGCCGATACCGTGGTCGACGTGATCTCGGCAGAAGACATCGGCGCGCTGCCCGACCGTTCGGTGGCGGAAACGCTGCAGCGTATCCCCGGCGTCAACATCGGCCGGTTCGAAAAGACGTCTGACCCGACCCGCTTCTCGGTCGAAGGCACGGGCGTCATCATTCGCGGCTTGCCCTTTGTCAGTTCGCAGCTGAACGGGCGCGACATCTTCTCGGCCAATGGCGGCCGTGCGCTGAGCTTCGAGGACGTTTCGCCCGAGCTTGTGGGCCGTGTTGAAGTCTACAAGAACATCACTGCCGATCAGATCGAAGGCCATATTGCGGGCCTCGTGAACCTCGTCACCCGCAAGCCGCTCGACAGGCGCGGTTTCCATGTCGCCGGATCGATTGAAGCGAACTACGGCGATCTGCGGCAAGAATGGTCGCCGACCTACAACATCCTTGCCTCCAACACTTTCGACACCGGACAGGGCACCTTCGGGGTCCAGCTCAGCTACTCGAAGTCGAAGCTGAAGAGCCGCACCGATGCCTCGCAGCTGGTCGATTATTGCTATCGCCCGGCTGACCTTTCCGGCGGCTGTGCGCGCATTTTCAACCTCAACTCGGGCGGGTTCGGCGATGTGCCCAACTTCACGCCTGAAAACTTCCCGCCGGCCAACTCGGTCGTCGTGCCGCAGTTCGCCAACGTGCGTTCGACCACGCTGGATCGCGATCGCGAGGCGATCTCGGCGATCGGTCAGTTCGAAACGCTTGATGGCGACTTGGTGATGACGCTGGAATACCTGCGTTCGGAAACGAGTTTTGCCACGGAAGAGTTCGCGCTGCTTGGCCGGATCGACGATGGCGTGTCGACCAACCAGCCGCGTCCGGGTACGAATTTCGAATTCGACGAAAACGGCAACTTCGTCAGCGGCATTCTCACGCAGAATGTCGGCAATGCCTATGCCAACCCGTTCGGCCGCGGTGGTATCCCCACGGACTCGCTGCGCTTCCTGCGTGAAGTCAATTCGGTCACGCAGGACATATCGTTCGATGCGAAGATGAACTTCACTGAGCGCTTCCGCGGCAAGGTCGAGATGCAGAGCCTCAGCTCGAACCTTCGCCGCGATGCGGTGTTCGGCGCTTTGAGCACCTGGTCTGATATCTCTATCGATCTGCGGGGCAAGACGCCGGATATCCAGTTCCTGGCCCCGGTCGGCGCACCCACCGATTACTTCACCAGCGGGCGCAACAATTATTACTGGTTCGGTCTCGACAGCCGCGAGGCGAACGAGGGTGAATTGTTCAGCCTTGCCGGCAGTCTCGAATATGACCTCAGCGACGATGGTTTCTTCAAAAAGGTCGAGGTCGGCGGGCGCTGGGCGGCGCGTGATCGCATTAACCGCAACACCAACTTCAGCACTTGGGGCAACCTTTCGGCGCCTTGGGCCGGGCGTGCGGGCTGTGCACCGTGGAACGAAGGTCCGGGCTGCGCTGCGACCGGCGGTTTCCAGCCGGGCCGTTTCTTCACCGGACTGCCCGGGCAGGAATTTGCGATCGCGGGTGGTGTCTTCACCGATGAAGTCCCCGAAGCGTCCGCGTATCGCACGCCCTTCGCCGACAACTTCCAGCGGGGCGAAGCAAGCACCCCGATCGCGGGTGGCGGTGCGTTCTTCTATGGCGGTGACGACTTCCTCGGCGAATATCTGTCGGGCGTGACAGATCAGCAGTGGGACCAGATCAGCACCCTGGGTCAGTCGCCGGAACGCTTCAACCTGGGCGTCAATGGCCGCACCCGTGTGCTGCTGGATGGTACGACGGTGGCGTGCGGTCCGTTCTGCCCCGGGGAAATTTCGGATGTCACCGAAATCACGTCAGCAGCCTATGCGCGCCTTGATTTCGGTACCGATTTTGACGGCGGCGCTTCGCTCGCGGGGAACATTGGCCTGCGTTACGTCCGGACAAACGTCAGCAACAATTCGCTGTTGGCCTTCCCCGATCCGGCCCGCTTCGATGCGACGTCGGTCGGCGGCAATGGTGACGGCACGGTGCAGGTGGCTGAAATCGCCGCGGCCTGCCGTGGGGCTGGCCCGGGCGTTCCGCAGCAGGTCTTCTGCCAGCTCACCGGCTCACGCCTCGCTGAATTTGCGGCCTTGCACACCGGCCAGCTCATCCGCGATACCCGAGACATCAACTTCGATCACTTCCTGCCATCCTTCAACGTCCGCTATGACAACGGCGGCGGGATCGTTGTGCGGGCGGCGGTATCGAAGGGGATCAGTCGTCCCGACCTGAACCTGTTCAACGCAGGCGGGGTGTTGGGCTTCAGTGGCCGTGTGACGGATGGGCCGCTGCTCTCCGTGTCGACCGGGAACCGCAACTTGCGGCCAACCGAATCGTGGAACTACGATCTCAGCGCGGAGTGGTATTTCGGCAAGCTCGGCCAGTTGAGCGCGGCCTTCTTCGTCAAGGACATCAAGGGGATCGTTACCAACGGAACGGGCCTCGTCAATTACCCCTCGTCCAATGGCGATTCCGAGGAAGTGATCATCAATGGTCCGGCCAACGATCTCTCAGGCGTTCTGAAGGGTGTCGAACTGGCCTATCAGCAGACCTTTGATTTCCTGCCCGGATTGTTGAGCGGGTTCGGGACGGCCGTGACCTATACCTACGTCGATGGCAGTGACTTCCCGAACCCGAACATCTCGGGCATTGGTTCGCCGTCGGTCAATTCGAGCGGCCAGCCGCTCAACAACGGTCCGTTCTCCGGTCAGCTGCCGCTTGCCGGGATTTCGAAGCACACGGTCAACGCCACGCTGTTCTATGAAAAGGGGCCGCTGTCGATGCGTGCCGCCTATAACTGGCGCAGCGCCTTCCTTGTGACGCAGCGGGACGATCTGTTCCCATTCGCGCCGATCTTCCAGGAAGCCGGCGGCCAGCTTGACGGGACGATCCTTTACAGCTTGACCGACAACATCAAGCTGGGCGTGCAGGGCGTGAACCTGCTCGACGAGACCACGCAATTGTCGACGGTCATCGACTATGACGGAACGCGTCCGATCAGTGCGGTGTTCCGCAATGACCGCCGCTATACCTTCATTGCCCGCTTCGACTTCTGATCAGAGAGTAGGATATGACAATCGCAGGGCTGCTGAAGGCGGGGACGCTGTCAGCGGCCCTGCTGCTTTTGGGGGCGACGCCTCCGTCTGAGGAGCAGGCGCTCGCCCCGCTGGAAGGGGCGGGCTGGGAGCTGGTCTGGGCTGACGAGTTTGAAGGCTCGCAGCTCGACCGCTCCAAGTGGACGCCCGAAGTCTCGTGCTGGGGCGGCGGCAATGCCGAGCGGCAATGCTACACCGACCGGCCCGACAATATCGCGGTTGAAGGCGGGATGTTGCTGCTGAAGGCCCGCAAGGAGCGCTTCACCGGCCCCGCGCGCCCGCCCGAGATTGCGGAACACAACAATCCCAGCGTGACCCAGTCGCACACTTCGGGGAAGGTTCGCACCATCGGCCAGCACGCGTGGAAATATGGGCGGATCGAAGTGCGTGCCAAAGTGCCGCCGGGGCAGGGGACGTGGCCCGCGGTGTGGATGATGCCGGAAGACAATGCCTATGGCGCTTGGCCGCGCTCGGGCGAGATCGATATCCTCGAAGCGGTTAACATCGGCGCCAAGTGCAAGCAATGCGAAGGCGGCCGCGGCGAAAACCGGACTATCAGCGCGCTCCATTTCGGCGATTTCGCGCCGCAGAACAGGTTCGTCGATCACCGCAATGCGCTGCCCGATCTGGCGCTGCCATCGGATGATTTCCACGTCTATTCCGTCGAATGGGCCGAGGGGCTGATCCGCTTCCTGGTTGATGACCGCGTGCATCTCACCGTCACGGCCGAGCAGTGGAGCACCGCCGCACCCAACGCCAAGGGCCGCCCGACAGCGCCGTTCGACCAGCCGTTCTACGTCATGGCCAACCTTGCGGTGGGCGGGCGATTGTCCGAAGAAAACAATGCCAAGGGGGTTGCAGCGGATACCTTTCCCGCGCAATTCGCAATCGACTGGATCAGGGTCTATCGCTGCGCCAGCGATCCCGCGACGGGACGCGCGTGCATTCGGTAAACGGGACGAGGTTTGACGGGTAATGGCGCGGGTGCGCAAGACAGTCACGATCAGGGACGTCGCGGAAGATGCGGGCGTTTCGCTCCAGACCGTAAGCCGGGTGGTGAACGGCGGGCCGAACGTGCGCCCGCAGCTGCGCGACAAGGTGCGCGCCTCGATTGACCGGCTGGGCTATGTCCCCAGCCTCGCCGCCCAGCGCATGAGCGGATCGCGCTCCTACATCATCCTCGCCATCAATGACCGGGAACGCACGCTGGCCGATTGGCGCGCGCGGCTCGGCACGGACTGGGTCGACCAGATGCTGCTGGGCGGGATCCTGACCTGCTCGCAGCACGGCTACCGGATGATGGTGGAGCTGGTCGATACCCACTCCGATCACGTCGAGCGCGAGCTGGGCGCGGCGCTGTCTGCCTTGCAGCCCGATGGGGTGATCCTTACGCCGCCGCACTCGGAAAACCGCCTCATCACGCAGCTTTTGGCGGAACGGAACATTCCCTTTGCTCGTATCGGCTCCAACGCGCCGGGGCCAGGCATCCCGCTCACCATGGGCGATGAAAGCGCCGCGCATCTCGCCACCGCGCGGCTGATCGAGCTCGGCCATCGCCGCATCGCGATGATCGCCGGGCCGCCGCAATACAGCCTGAGCGGCTGGCGGATCGATGGCTGGAAGCGCGCAATGGACGAGGCGGGCCTGCCGCATGACGGGCTGCTGGAAGTGGGCGATTTCGGCTACGCCTCCGGCACCCGCGCTGCACGCGCTCTGCTGGACCGACACGCCGATCTGACCGCGATCATTGGATCGAGCGACCAGATGACCCTCGCCGCGCTTGAAGTGGCGCGTGACCGAGGGCTGGCGGTGCCCCATGACCTGTCGCTGATCTCCTTCGATAACACGCCGATCGTGCGCTTCTCACAGCCGCCGCTGACCGCGGTCGATCAGCCGATTGCCGAGACGGTCAGCCGCGCGGTCGAACAGCTGATCGCGCGCGGCCCGGACGGTGATGATGACGCGGTGATTGAAGTCGCCGCCGGGCTGGTCGAGCGTTCCTCCACCGCGCCGCCCCCTGTCGAGGCTCCTGCTCAGGCTCACGCCCACGCACCGAGCCGGGCTTGAACGCCGCCCCCGCCGACCCGCCGCCGCAACGCCAGCCCCGCTGGTTCCTCGCGCTGTTTGCGCTGGCGGCGGCGGGCGGCGCGGTCGCCTATGTCCCGCTGCTGACCGTGTTGCTGCCGCAGCGGATCGCCGATCTGCAAGGGAGCGAGGATGTCGCCGCGCTGGCGCAAGTCACCTTCCTCGGCGCGCTGATGGCGAGCATCGCCAATATCGCGGTTGGCATGCTCAGCGATTATTCGCGCACGCGGCGTCCTTGGATCATCGCCGGGCTGATCGCTTCCAACCTGCTCCTGCTGGCGGTTGGCAGGGCGGAGAGCGTTACTGAAATCATCGTGCTGGTGATGGTCTGGCAGGTCGCGCTTAACCTCATGCTCGCGCCGCTGATGGCTTGGGCGGGGGACTGCTTTCCCGACGAACAGAAGGGCGTGCTGGGCGGTGCATTGGCGCTCTCGCCTGCCTTGGGCGCGCTGGCGGGATCGCTGGTGACCTATGCGGGCCTGGTCGCACCCGAAGCGCGGCTGATGCTGGTCGCGGTGCTGGTGAGCGCGCTGGTGCTGCCTGCGGTGGCGCTGGGCAAGGGGCGGGAGCGTCCTGCGCTGATGGCGCCCATTTTGCGCACCCGCGAACCCCGCCCCTTTCGCCAACGCGTCGTCGCGCGGATGTGGGCTGCGCGGCTGCTGGTGCAGGTGGCCGAAGGCGGGATGTTCGCTTTCCTGCTCTACTGGTTGCGTTCGCTTGCGCCCGATTATCCCGAAAACGGCGCCGCCAATATCTTCAGCGCCGTGCTGGTCTGCGCGGTGCCGATTTCGCTGCTGCTGGGGCGCTGGTCCGACCGCCACGGTCGCCCGATCCAGCCGCTGGTGGCGACTGCGGTGTTATGTGCCTGTGGGATGCTGGTGATGGCGGCGGCGGACACGCTGGCGCTGGCGATTGCGGGCTATGTGTTGTTCGCGATCGCCGCGGCGATCTTTCTCGCGCTTCATGCCAGCCAGACCCTGCGCGTTCTGCCTGCACCGCAGCACCGGGCGCGGGATCTCGGTGTGTTCAACCTCACCAACACCGTGCCGGGGATGGTCATGCCATGGTTCACCGTGTTGCTGGTGCCGCGCTTCGGCTATGGCGCGTTGTTCGTGCTGTTTGCCGCCTTGTCACTGGCAAGCGCGGTGCTGCTGGCGGGCTTTGCTCGCCGGAGGTGAAGCCTGCGCTTGATGCTTGCCAAAGCGGACGGGCGGCGGCATAGATTGATAACGTTCACAAAGAAAATCGCGGTCTTGGGAGGGACTGAGTGCATGGCACGAAACGGGTTTGGTCAGCTGGCCTGCGGGGCAGCGCTGGCGGCGCTTCTGGCCGGATGCAGCACGGCGCCGGAAGTGCGCTCGGCAAGCGAGACTGTGCCGACTGCGGCGGATGCGAACACGCCTGAGGGTCTGCTCGCGCGCATGAGCCTCAAGCACAAGGTCGCGCAACTGGTCATGCCGGACATCGGCTCGATCACCCCCGCCGATGTGCGCAAATACCGCTTCGGCACGATCCTCAATGGCGGCAATTCCGGCCCCTATGGCAATGACAAGGCCCCTGCCGCCGACTGGCTGAAGCTCGCCGACGAATATTGGGCGGCCTCGACTGCGCCGCTGCCCAAGGGCGAACCGGCAATCCCGGCGGTCTGGGCCACCGACGCTGTGCACGGTCATGCCAATGTGGTGGGCGCGACCGTCTTCCCCCATAATATCGGCCTCGGCGCGACCGGCGATGCCGACCTGATCCGCCGCATTGGCGCTGCCACCGCCATCGAGATTGAAGTGACCGGCATCGACTGGACCTTCGCGCCGACGATTGCCGTGGCACGCGATGATCGCTGGGGCCGGACGTACGAAAGCTATTCGGAAAATCCTGCGCTGGTCAGCAAGCTGGGCGCGGCGATGGTCGAAGGCCTGCAAGGCCGTCCAGGCGAATCCGGCTTTCTCGGGGAGGGCAAGGTTGCCGCGACCGCCAAGCACTTCTTCGGCGACGGCGGCACCGAGCAGGGCGTCGACCAAGGGGACGTCAACGGCGATCTCAAGGCGCTGATGGCGATCCACGCCGCGCCTTACCCGGCCGCGATCAGCGCCGGGGTCGCCAGCGTCATGGCGAGCTTCAACTCGATCAATGGCACCAAGATGCACGGCAACGGACCGCTGCTGACCGGCGAGCTGCGCGGCAAGCTCGGCTTTGGCGGGCTGGTGGTGGGCGACTGGAACGGTCACGGGCAGGTCGATGGCTGCACCAATGCCAATTGCTCGGCGGCGCTGCTGGCGGGCCTCGATGTCTATATGGTGCCCGAGGATTGGAAGGCGCTCCACGCCAGCCTCCTCAAGCAGGTCAAGAACGGCACGATCCCGATGGCGCGGCTCGATGAGGCGGTGCTGCGGGTGCTGCGACTGAAGCAGCAGCTCGGCATTTTTGCCGGCGAGGTGAAGCCCTCGGCCCGTGCGCTGGGCGGCAAGTGGGACAAGCTCGGCTCGGCCGAACATCGCGCGATTGCGCGTGAGGCGGTGGCGAAATCGCAGGTCTTGCTCAAGAACGCGGGCGTGCTGCCGCTGAAGGCGGGCGCGCGGATCGAAGTGGCGGGGCTTGCGGCGGACAATGTCCCGCAGCAAGCAGGCGGCTGGTCGGTGACATGGCAAGGCGGCGGCGATCTGACCGCAGCCGATTTCCCCGGCGCGACCTCGATCTATGCAGGCATCGCCGCGGCGGCCAAGGCAGGCGGCGGTGAAGCCGTGCTGGCACCCAAGGGCAGCGCCGCCGGCAAGCCCGACGTCGCGATCGTCGTATTCGGCGAGGAGCCCTATGCCGAATTCGTCGGCGACCGTAAGGATCTCGCCTTCCGCGACGAAGAAGGCCTGACCCTGCTCAAGTCCTACCGCGCGCGCGGCATTCCGACCGTGGCCGTCTTCCTTTCGGGCCGCCCCTTGTGGGTCAACCGCGAGCTCAACGCCGCTGACGCGTTCGTCGCCGCCTGGTTGCCGGGCAGCGAAGGTGCGGGCGTGGCCGACGTATTGTTCGGCGCGCGGCCTGCCACCGGGCGGCTGTCGTTCAGCTGGCCGGCGCATTGCGACGGCACGCCGGTGAATGGCCCCGAAGGCGCGCTGTTCCCGCTGGGCTATGGCCTCGATCTCGGTGCCAATGCGCCGCTGGCTCCGCTGGACGAGACCTGCGCGGCGCTCACCGCCGATACTGGCGCGGTGTGGTTCGCCAATGGCAAGCTCGGGATGCAGGTGCAGGCGGTGGCCGACAATGCGCTGCTCCCCGACCTGCGCGGCGCGGGCAACGGCATCACCGCCACCGGCGTTGACCGCAAGGCGCAGGAAGACGCGCGCAAGGTCGCCTTTGCGCCGGGTGCCAAGCTTTCCCTGACCGGGCCGGACAGCGCCGCCGCGTGGCGCATCACCTATCAGGTGACCGCGCGCCCCGGCTCGGCCGTGACGGTGACGGCGGGCGGCAAGGTGCTCGATATCACGCAGGGCCTCTCGGTCGCCGAGGGCAAGGGCTGGCGCGAGATGGTGCTGAGCGCGAAATGCCTCGGCACGACGGGCGGCAAGCTGACCTTCGCCTCGAAGGCCGCTTTCACGATGCAGATCAGCGAGATCACACGTGATGAGGGCGCGGCCGAAGCCGAGTGCTCGTTCTAGGCACGGATGATCCCGGATAGCGGCGCATCGCTGCGACCGGGGAACAGCCGCGCCATCGCCAGCTTGGGATCGAGCCGAAGATGCTCGGCCACCGCGCCTGCGATCACGCTTTCCAGGGCGATGGTGGGCGCCAGGTCGCGGCCTTCGTAAAGCTGGCCGTCCGCCAGTCCCGGCCAGTCGGCAATGACCCGCCCGCCGCGCACCGCGCCGCCCATGACCAGCGCCGCAGACGCCGTCCCGTGATCGGTGCCACCGGTGCCGTTGAGGCGCGCGGTGCGGCCGAACTCGGTCGCCACCACCACCAGCGTGTCGGTCCAGGCGGCGCCCATGCCCGTGCGATAGGCCGCGAGCAGCGCGTCAAGCTGCCGCGCGGAGCGGGCAAAGGCCCCGCGCTGGTTGGCGTGGGTGTCCCAGCCGCCAAGCTCGATCATCCCGATCCGCGCGCCGCTGTCACCGCGCATCAGTGAGGCGGCAAGTTCCCCCGCCGCGCTGGCATCGCGCAGGTTTTTGAGGCCGTCATCCGCCGCCATCGCCCGCGTCTCCAGCGCGCGCGCCCAGAGCGGGCCCAGCTCGCCATCCGCGCCATACAGCAGGCTGACCCGCGCCAGCAGATCCTCGCTCGCTTGCGGCAGGGCCGAAGGGGCGTAGTTCGAAACCGGCGCGTCGCCGCGCAGCGCCAGCGGCACGGCAGGCGCAATCGCCAGCGCGCGCAAGGGGGCGGGGGCGCCTGCGTTCATCAGCCCGGCGAGGCGATTGAGCCAGCCGTCCTTGGTCGCATAGGGCGCGGTGCCGCCGCTCTCCAGCAGGTTCTGGCCATCGAAGTGCGAGCGTTCGCGGTAGGCGGTCGCCGCAGCGTGGACGAACAGCGCCTCGCCTGCCGCTGCCGATGTGGCGATCTCGGCCAGCGCCGGGTGGACGGCGAAGAAGCTGCCCAGCCGCGGCGCGTTCTCGTAATCGGCGAGGGTCGCGCCGCGCAACGCCGCGAAGCCGGGGTCACCGACCGGCGCGAGCATCGCCATCCCGTCCGCCGCGCCGCGGAGCAGCACGAACAGCAGATTGCGGCGCCCCGTCCCTTGCGCAAAAGCCAGGCGGGGGAGGGCGAGGGTGCCTGCGCCCAGCAGCGATCCGGCAAGCAGCGAACGGCGATCGAGGGAGGTCGTCATGGCGTCTATCTCCGCAACATTTCAGGCGAGACCAGCAGCAGCGCCAGCGCTTGCTGGCCGCTTTCGGCGCGCTTCAACTGGGTGAGGGTCGCCTCGCCCAGAGTGCCGGGAAAGGCCGCTTCGGCACGGGCGATCACGCCGTCCTGCGGGGCATTGCGCGCGATCCGCTCGGCCAGCTCCACCCGGCGGATCAGCGCGTCGGGCCCGGCCCAGCTGGCCGCAAGGTCATCATAGCCCGCAGGCGAGGGCGCGCGCCACGGCACTTGTCCTAGCTCGGTTAGCGCGCCGACAATCCGCTGCGGCGGGAGGGTGGTGGTGCCGGTCAGCCGCAGCGCTGCGACGAGCCATTCGAACGGGGTGCGGAACTTGACTGGGCCGGACCTCCACGCCTCGGGCGCTTCGATCAGGGCGCGGGTGAGGCTGGCGAGATCGCCGTCTGTTGTCAGGAAATCCTCCTCCAGCCGCGCCACCAGCGCGGGCGGGGGCGTGTCTCCGGCGAAGTGGCGCGCAAGCTTGGTCGCGATATGGTGCGCGGTCGCCGGGTGCGTGGCAAGATCGTCGAGTATCGCCAGCGCTTGGCCCGCCTCGCCCGCGGGATAGGAGCGGCCCAGCACCTGCCGCGCGCCGGGTTCATGGACCAAAGGCACAAACGCCGCGCCGCTCGGCTGATCTTCGGCAAACCGGCCCACCCGGCCAATCCCCGGCACGGTCCAGCCGGTGAGCGCACGGGCCAGCTCGGTCACGTCGGTCTGACTGTAGCCACCGTCGACGCCCAGCGTGTGCAGCTCCAGCACTTCACGCGCGAGGTTCTCGTTCAGCCCGCGCGGGCGCTGCTGATCGCCGCCGCGCCGGGCGCGCCGCTGCGCGAAGGGCGCATTGGGGCCAATCGACTGGAACTGGTCGAGATAGATCAGCATCGCCGGGTGCAGCACTGCTGCCTTCAGCATATCGGAAAACCGTCCCAGCACATGCGGGCGGATCGCGGTGAATTCGTGCGGGCCGGCTTCGAACTGGATGCCCGGCTTGCCGACCGAGACGCTGAAGTGGTTTGACCAGAAATGCACCAGCCGCTCCACCATCGGGGCGGGGCTGGTGAGCGCGGTGTTCACGCGCACGGCAATGTCATCGGCGAGCACGCGGCGGGCCTCGACCAGCTGTTCGCGATATTCGGGCGGTAAACCGTCGAGGGCCGCGGCGCGGGCTTCCTGCCGCGTCATCCCCTCGGCCATCGCGGGCGCGCCGTCCTGCTCCATTGCGGTCATCGCGCGGGTGTCCTGCCGCAGCCGCCGCAGCAGTTCGAGCATTTCGCCGGTCTTGGCGCGGGTGCTGAGCCGCGTGGCAATGGCGGCGGGCGCGGGGTCGAATACATCGCACTGGCGCAGCAGGTAAGCGCGCGGATCGCCCACCGCGCTGTCCTTCGCGCTGAAGCCATAGCCGAAGCGGTTGAGCGCAATGCTGGCCGGGCTCATCGGCGGACCGTGCTGGTGGGGGTCAGACGCATGGCATGGCTTCCTCGCTCTGCGAAAAGGGGCGCATAGCCACTGGCCATGCTGCCCCTGATCAACGCCTGAATGTGCCAGACCCTTTGCGCGGGGTTGCCGGAATTTTACGGCGTGACGATATCGAAGCCCTGCGGCATCGGATCGAGCGCATCCACCAGCGCTTGCAAGGCGGCCTGATCGCCCTCGATCACCACGCCCTCCATCCCCGCCACCGCGCTGACCGGCATCCGCACGAACAGCAGCGCCAGCAGCGCACGGCGCGGGCCGCGGAAGGTGACGTCGGCCTTGGCGGGCAGCGCGCCCACGCGGCCGATGATCGCCTGCTCACCGACTTCGAGCATCGCGGTCTCCTTGCGATCGGAGAGGTCGATCGCGACGGTGAAGCCGCGCCGACCGGGGCGCTCGGGCGCGAACAGGGTCGCGGCGGAATCGAGCAGTTCCTGCGTCGAGATCGCGGCGATCATGTCATTGCTCTGGGTCGCGCTCATCTGCGGGCGACCGCGCGTGAGGTCGGATGCGGCGGAGAGGAATTGGTTGCGCCAGATCGCGCTTTCCGCCTGAAAGCCCTGCTGCTGATAGCTTTGCGCCAGCATCGCCTTGGCCGCCGCATTGTCCGGGACGGCAAAGACGAGGTTCTGGAGCAGGTCTGACGCCCAGCGATAATCGCCGCCCGCCATTGCATTTTGTGCCAGCGCCAGCGTGCGGTCCGCGCCGCCCAGCGCTGCGATCAGCCGCTTGGCGCGTTCGACCGGCGGGTGAGCGTGGAGGTTCGCAGGCACCGCATCATACCAGCCAAGATAGAACTGGTAGACCGCCTTGGCGTTGTGGCTGACCGTGCCATAGTAGCCGTGGGTCGACCATTCCGCCGCCAGCCCCGGCGGGGCCGCGTTTTCGAGCCCTTCGGCGATTTCATGCATCGTCTCGCCGCGGTTCATGCGGCGCACGGTCTGATCGTGGAGCCAGCGGTAATTGTCGCGCTGGGCGGAAAGCCACGCCGTCCCCGCCTCGCGCCCGAAGATCGGCCAGCAATGGCTCGAAATCACGGCCTCGCTCTGCGGAGCATAGCGGGTTGCCGCCTCGTCGAGATAATGCGCCCAGGCGCGCGCATCACGCACCTTGGCCCCGCGCGGGGTGAGGATGTTGTGGAAGGAACAGGTCGCAATCTCGGCGGCGAGAAACGTCTTTTCCGGCGCGATGAAGACGTTGAACTCGGCCGGCGCTTCGGTGCCCGAAACGATCTGGAATTCAAGCGCGACGCCGTCCACGACCCGCCGGTCGCCGGTCGCAGCGACGGTGTCGGTCGGCGGGATCAGCGAGAGCGTGCCTGCCGAAATGCCCATGCCGATGCCGCTGCCCATCTGCCCTGTCGCCCCCGGCACGAGGCCGGTGCCGAACTGGAAAGCCGCCCGGCGCATCATCGCCGGCCCGGCCATGACGTTTTCGGAGGTCGCTTCCTCCATGAAACCTTCGGGCGCGATCACGGGGACGCGGCCCGCTGTCACGTCGACCGGATCGACCACGCCGCGCGCGCCGCCGAAGTGATCGCCGTGGCTGTGCGAATAGATCATGGCGCTGACCGGTCGCTTGCCCAGCGTCGCATTGACCAGCTCCATCGCCGCCTGCGCCGCTTCGACACTGGTGAGCGGGTCGATCACGATCCAGCCCGTTGCCCCGCGAATGATCGTCATGTTCGAGACATCAAAGCCGCGCACCTGCCATACGCCCGCCGCCACCTGATAAAGCCCGTGGTGCTTCAGATGGGTCATGTGCCGCCACAGGCTGGGGTTCACCGTGTCGGGGGCCGGACCGGTGACAAAGGCATAGGCGCCAAGGTTCCAGACCGGCTTGCCTGCTGCATTGAGGATCACCGGATCGGTGCGGGTGGCGAGAAAGCCGCGTGTGGAAAACGCGCCGTCGCGTGTGCCTTCGGCGGGCAGATTGGCGGCAACCTTGGCCTGCGCGGCGCGGGTCGCGTCACTCGCGGTGGGCAGCGGCGGCGTCTCCTGCGCGGCCAGCATCGACGCGCACGGCAGCGCCATCAGCAGCGCAAGTGCCGCGCCTGCCCGCAATCCAGCAATGGTCATGATCGTAAGTCCCCTCTTCTCCCGCACCTGTGATGCCTCCGCAGGGCCAAGGTTTCAAGCCGCGCGCGCGATGCGCAGGTGCCTATCTTCAATCATTCATATTTTAGAACGTTTGCGAAGAAAGATTGAATTTTTCCGATTGGCAGGCGGCGGCTAACAGACACCCACTCTCCCTTCCGCACAGGCAAAGGATCCGCACCATGGACCAGAGCAGCCCGATCGCCGACAGCTTTGAGCCCGCCGCACCCGGCGCTGCGCGCACGCTTGGCGGGCCGACGCTGGCACTGGTGACTTCGCGGTTCCAGCTTGCCGAACCGGCCGATGCTGCGCCCGATGCGTGGCGCGACGGCTTGGCGCAGCTGCTCGCATGGCTCGGGGTCGAGACGGAGTTCCTCACGCCTGCCCGCCCGTCCGGGCGCCTGGCCCGGATGGCCGACTGGGCGGCCAGCGCGGGACAGCTGGCAGCACCTGCGCCGGTGTTCGCGCCGTGGATCGGCTGGAGCCCCTTGGCCTTCCAGCACGGCGGCCTCGCCGGATTGCCGCAGGCGCAGTATGTTGCCAGCTACCTGATCGATCATGCGCGCGGTGCGCCCGCTGCGCGCGGCGGTACCGATATCGTGCTGATGTCCCCGCACCCTTCTGTCTGCCTCGCTGAGGCGGTGGGCGATGTCCCGACGCCGCGCGCCGCTGTGCTCCGGACAATGCTCCGCGCCGCGCGGGCCGAGGGGCGCGAGCATGTCGCGATCATCTGCCATGCTCGCCAGCGCAATGCGGTGGCCCGGCAATTGCTGGCGGCAGGCAAGAGCCTGACGCGTGACGGGCTGGAACTCGACATCCTCACCATCGAAGACGCGCTGGTGCCGCTGATGTCCGGCGCGGTGCTGTGGGATGCGATCATCGCGATGCCCGATCTGCGCAGCACCGTGTTCACGGTCCTCGCCGAGACCAGTGGCGTCCGCCGCGCCTGGCCGATGCTGTGGTTCGGGCGCAGCCTGCAATTGGTCACGTCCGAAACGCCGGGAGAAGGGATGAGCCGCCTGCCGCTCGATGCCCCGGCGCTGATCCATGCCTTGGCCCTGACCTTGCACGAGGCCGGGATGGGCCGCGCCGCTTGGCGGCTGCATGACGCCTGGGCGCGGCTGCGCGATAGCGGGGTGACGAGCACGGGCCGCGGCACGGATGCGCCCTATGTCACCGCGGTCGCAGATGACGCGTTTCTTGCCATGCTGTGCCGCGAGGGGGCGGTCAGCAAACGCCCGCAAATGCCGTGGCGTGCGCTGAAAAATGCAGAAATTGCAAATTCCGGGGGCCATTTACCAACATTGCGCGTTGTCGTTTCAAACGGCGCAACTCCTAACATATGAGAGGTTTCCGACATGCCGAGCCGCAAGATTGTTGCAAACGAATTGGCGCACGTCCTGCGGCAGATCTCGCACCCTGATCGCATCCGCCTGTTGCTCAAGCTGCAAGCCGGCGACCAGACAGTGAACGAGTTGGGCGATCTGCTGGAAATCTCGCCGACGCGCGTTTCGCAGCACCTGGGTGTCCTGCGCGCGATCGCGTTGGTGGAGACCGAAACCCATGGGCAGAAGCGCGTGTACCGCCTCGCCCAACCCGAACTGGCGCTGTGGCTGATCGAGGGGATCGATTTTGTCGCTCACCGTCTCAGCCGGGCGAGCGCCGTCGATATCGAACAGGCGAAGATGCTGTGGCGGGCCGAAGCGGCCGAAACCGTGATCTGACGCTGGCCCCCGCTCCCGGCCGCCGGTCAGGCGGCGGGGCGAATCATCAGGCCGGGGATTTCGGTCTTCTCTTCCGAGCGGCGGCCATAGCGCTCCACCAGCTCGCTCCATTCGACCACCAGCGATCCGCCGGTGCTCTGGTGCAGCTTCTCCCACGATGACAGCATTTCAAGGCAGGCGTGGTCGATATAGTCGAGCTTTTCGACATGGATGTGGACCTCTGACCCGAAGGGCGAACTTTCGAGCGCCTGGCCCAGCTGCGGGATCGAGAAGAACGTCGCCGACCCCGTCATCCACAGATCGACGCGGTTGGTCTCGGCATCATGTTCGCGCCGGATTTCGAGGTGCGAGAAGGTGTAGACCAGTTTCAGCGTCGCCAGCCCAAAGCCGAGGATCACACCCGTCAGCAGGTCGATCGTGACAACGCCCACCAGCGTGGCGAAGTAGATCACCAGTTCCTGCCGCCCGAATTCGGCGATCTTGCGGATCTGGGCGACGTTAACGAGCTTGTAGCCGGTGTAGACAAGGATCGCGGCCAGCACCGACGTCGGGATGGCGTTGAGCACAAACGGGAAGGCGACAACCGCCAACAGCAGCCACGCGCCGTGCATGATCGCCGAAATCCGCGTCGTCGCACCCGCTTCGACATTGGCGGCTGAACGCACGATCACGCCGGTCATCGGCAGTGCGCCAAGCCCGCCGCAGATCATGTTGCCGATGCCCTGCGCGCGCAGCTCCTTGTCGTAATCGGTGCGCGTGCCGATGTGCATCTTGTCGACCGCGGTGGCGCACAGCAGCGTCTCCGCACTGGCGACGAAGGCGAAGACCAGGCCGAGCGTGAGGATGTCGGGATTGGTAAAGCCGGCCAGCGCTTCGCTGGTGGGGATGTTGAGACCGCTCGCCAGCGTGGCGGGCAGGTTCACCAGCGTGATCGGCAGCGCAAACGCCATGGCGAAGGCGGTGCCGACGATCACGCCGAGCAGCGGTCCGGGGATCAGCGCCAGGGCCTTGGGCTTGAACTGGTTCCAGAGGATGATCGTGGCGATGGTCACGATCCCCGCCATCGCGGCGAGGTGATGCACCGAGCCATCGACCGGGAAGACCTTGATCACCGCTTCAGGAATGGCAGCGATGTTGAGCAAGCCGTTCGCGCGCGGTGCATCGTCGAGCATGACGTGGAGCTGCGAGGCGAAGATCAGCACCCCGATCCCCGCCAGCATCCCGTGAATCACCGAAGGCGAAATCGCCCGGAACCATTGGCCCAGCTTGAACACCCCGGCGAGCAATTGCAGCGCGCCCGCAATCAACCCAACCACGCCGAGCATCATCAGCCCGTGTTCCTGCACCAGCTGATAGACCAGCACCGCCATGCCGGCTGCCGGGCCGCTGACCTGCAAGGGCGATCCGGCGATGCTGCCGACGACCAATCCGCCGACGATCCCGGTGATCAGGCCGAGCGCGGGCGGCGCGCCGGAGGCAATCGCGATGCCCATGCACAGCGGCAGGGCCACCAGAAACACCACGATCGAGGCGAGAAAATCGCGCCCCACCACGGCAGAGGTTAAACGGTCAGCGGTAGGGGCGTTCATGGCGGGGGCGTCCGAAGCGAGAGGTTGAGAGGGGGAAGCGAGGGCAGGAGAAGGGGCAAGGGGGGGGCCCGATCAGCAGGCGTGCTTGCCGATCACGGTTTCCGCGATGTCAGCGGCATAGCGCTCTTCGACCGAAATCCAGGTCCCGGTCGCATCGTCATAGGCCGTAACTTCGCCGGTCTTGATGTCATAGACCCAGCCGTGCAGCTGCACCGCCTTCTGCGCGAGCGCCACGGCGACCACGGGGTGAGTCTTCAAATGCTGCAATTGCAGGATGACGTTCTGTTCGAGCAGCATCCGCATCTTGCCCTCGGCATCGAGGCCCGCGCCTAGCGCATCGACGATATCGACCGCACCCTGCGAGTAGCCGAGCCATTCGCGCACGTGGGGGAGGGTGGTGAGGCCGGCACGGTTCATCGCCCCCTTCATCGCCCCGCATTCGGTATGGCCGCAGATCACGATGTGCGGGATCTTGAGCGCACCGATCGCGAATTCGATTGAGGCGGTCATGCCGCCGGTCTGGTTGGTGTGCGGCGGCACGATATTGCCGGCGTTGCGGCAGATGAAAAGCTCACCCGGATCGGTCTGGGTCAGCATCGCCGTTTCGATCCGGCTGTCCGAGCAGGTAATGAACAGCGCTTCCGGGCTCTGACCGGTGCTGAGCTTTTCGAACAGCTCGGCCTTTTCCGGGAACACCTCGCGCTGGAACTTGACCACGCCTTGGGCGAAATGGGGCATCGGGGGTATCCTTTTCAGTGAGTCGAGTTGGGGTCCGGCACGCCCCACAGGGCGAGCGCGGTGTCGATATGGTCGGCCTCTCCCAGCCGCTTGCGAATATCGACGAAGGGAAGCGCGTCGAGAATCCAGTCGGCCAGATGAGCGTGCGCGAGGCGGTAGAAGTGCGAGCGGCCGTCGCGCCGCTCTTCGACAAGGCGGTGTGCGCGCAGCAACGCAAGGTGCTGGGAGACCCGGGTGGCCGGCAGCTGAAGGGCTATGGCAAGGCTGGTGACGTCCTTTTCGCCAAGGCGGAGCTCTTCGATCAGGCGAAGGCGATCAGCATGGGCGAGCAATTTCAGCAGGTCTGCAAGTTCGCGCGACACGATCAGCCGACTGGGCATGGTAACCTCCAAAGCCTGCAAATTGTCGCAGACTTGCACCTATGCAGTTATGTGACTTTGTATAGTGCGTCAAGCGTGGCTGCGCTCGCCACTGTCCAGCCGTGCTGACGCCGGGACACGCGGAGGGATGCCGGGGCCGCGCCGAAAAATCGCCGCCCCCTCTCAATCCTGCGGATGACAGGGTGCGTATTGTGTGGTGTCAGGGGCGCAGCAGACACCCCAGTAGACAGGGACAGAGGTAATGAATTTCGAGCTCAGTCACGAACACGCCATGCTGAAAGATCTGGTCGGCAAGTTCGTGCGCGATCAGCTGATGCCATTTGAACAGGCGGTGATCGCCCGCGAAAACATCGGGCATGGGACCTATCTCACCGCCGAGGAGACCGCGAAGGTCGACGCCGTCAGCCGCGAGCTGGGGCTGTGGGGGCTCGACGCGCCGGAGGAAGTGGGCGGTATGAACCTGCCGATGGTGGCGATGGTCGGCGTCAGCGAAGAGCTCGGCAAGACGGTCGTCCCCTATTACCTCCCGCCCGATTCGCCCAACCTCAGGATGCTGATGGTCGCCGCAGACGAGCGCCAGCGCGAAGCCTATCTTGAGCCCTATGTGCGCGGCGAGACCATCAGCGCCATCGGCATTTCGGAACCCGGCGCCGGGGCCGATCCGCAGCGGATGATCACCACCGCGGTGCAGGATGGGGACGACTGGATCATCAACGGCCGCAAGATCTGGATCACCAAGGGGGCCGAGGCGCACTTCACCATCCTGATGGCGGTGACCGACAAGAACCCCAATGGCCGCAACGGCATGTCGGCCTTCCTCGTCGACAAGGGCACACCCGGCTTCAACGTGCTGCGCAGGATCCCGATGATCGATGGCACGTCGACCTATGAAATTGCGCTCGACGATTGCCGGGTGCCGGGGTGGAAGCTGCTCGGCCAGCGGGGACAGGGCTTTGCGCCGATGCAGGTGCGGCTTGGCACGCGGCGGATCGAGATGGCGTCGTGGTCAATCGGCATGGCGCAGCGCGCGCTCGACATGATGATCGACTACGCGCCGCAGCGCACGACCTTCGGCAAGCCGCTGTCGTCGCGCCAGACGGTGCAGAACTGGATCGCCGACGCCGCAACCAAGATCCACGCGATGCGGCTGATGACCTATGATTGCGCGTGGAAGATCGACGAGGGCCGCGACACCCGCAGCGAAATCTCGATGATCAAGAGCTTCTGCATCGAAAGCGCCTATGAAATCGTCGACCATGCGATGCAGCTCTACGGCGGCATGGGCATGACCCGCGAGCTGCCGCTTTACCTGATGAGCAACAAGCTGCGCACCATGCGCATCTACGACGGCCCGAGCGAGATCCACAACTGGGTGGTCGCCCGCGGCTTGCTGGGGACTTACGAGTAAGGCTGGCGACGGAAACGAAAACGGGCGGGACAGCGTGAACTGTCCCGCCCGCCTCTGTGCCACTCAGTCCGCGCGTCAGAACGATCCGCGCACCCCGAGGTAGAAGAACCGTCCGCGCACCCCGATCGGCCGCACCAGGCTGCCGAGGTAAGGCTCACGGTCGAAGGCGTTGTTGATCCCGCCATACAGGCTGAACTTCTCGGAGAAGTCGTAGCTGGCGAAGAAGTCGCTCACCAGCGAGTCCCCGGTGTCGCGCTGGGACAGCGGCACGAGGGTGTTGTCATCCTTGACGACCACCTTGCCGCCCTCGATCGCGACATCGACCACCTGAATGTTGGTAATGCCGGGCGAAAGCTGGCTGCTTTCGAACCGCCCGGTCCAGCCGAGCGTGAACGCGTCCATGTTCCAGGTGATGCCGAGATTGGCGATCCATTCCGGATTGCCGAACTCGCCCAGATTGTCGTTGTCGATCGCCTGCGAGATTTTGTCCTGCTCCGCCACCAGCGGGTCAGGATCGGGCGTGCCCGGGGTCGCGCTGAAGATCTGCGTGTCCTCAAGGAAGCGCGTGCCGGTCAAGGACAGGTCGATCGTGCCGTAGTCGGACCCGAACGGCACATCGAACTTGTAGTTGGCGGCAAAGTCGATCCCGCGCACCGCGAGCGAGCCGAGGTTCACGTTACCGGCGGTGAAGT
The DNA here is from genome assembly GCF_009905735.1 of Porphyrobacter sp. SLTP. Lineage (GTDB taxonomy): Bacteria > Pseudomonadota > Alphaproteobacteria > Sphingomonadales > Sphingomonadaceae > Erythrobacter. The sequence goes on along the minus strand of NZ_JAAALE010000007.1, from coordinate 119,780 downwards.
TGTCGATCACCCCGGTTGTGGGGTTGCGGGTGATCGCATCGCAGAACTGGTTGTCCGTGCTCGGCAAGTCGACGCAGGCCGCCGCGATCTGCACGCCGGTGAGCGAGCCGACTGCGCCGGTGATCTTGATGTCGTAGTAATCGACGATCAGGCTCAGCCCGCTGAGCATCCCGGTCGGCTGCCACACCAGACCGGCGGTGAAGGTTTCGGCCTCTTCCTCTTGCAGATTGGGATTGCCCCCCGTGGTGCCCGGACGGAACGCCGAGGCGAAGTTGGCGGGGTTGAACCCGGCCGGCACGAATTCGAGGCAGTTGGCCGGACGGAACGAGCTGCCCGAGTTGACGTTCGCCGCGGCGCACGGGTCGGCCAGCAGGCCAATGGTGGCCGAGCGGACCGGGCCGAACAGTTCGGCAAGGTTCGGCGCACGGACCGCGACGGAGTATGTGCCGCGGAAGGCCAGCGTTTCATGCGGCTTGTACCGCCCGCCGACTGTCCATGCGGTGGTCTTGCCGATGGTGTTGTAATCGGAGAAGCGGATCGCGCCGTTGAATTCGAGCAGGTCGACAAAGGTCATGCCGGCCAGCAGCGGCACGCGCACTTCGCCGAAGCCTTCGTAGACTTCGATCGAAGGGTCCTGGAAGCGCGGATCGGGCGAGGGATTGACCGGCGAGCCGCTCGACACGACGCCGCTGGTGATCCCCGGCGAGTTCTGGAGCGGCGAGGGCGTGAACAGCGAGGTGTCCTTGCGGTATTCGAAGCCCGCCGCAAAGCCGATGGCACCACCCGGCAGCTCGAAGAACTCGGCCGTGTCGCCTGCCAGCGAGCCGAGGATCTGCTGCTGGGTCAGAATGGTCGAGTTGGTGATATCGACAAAGGCGAAGTCAGCCCCGGCGCCGTTGATCGCATCCGGGCCGAAGATGTTGATCGGGGCACAGACCCCGGTGCGCGGGGTGAAGCTGATCGCCCGGCCCGTGCCATCGGGGTTGCGCGGCGGACGCGGGAAGGGCGAGACGCCCGGCGCGGTGCCGTCAAGCTCGCTGCGGCAGATGATGTCGCCTGCCTGCGCCGTGCCGGGATTGATCTGGATGCTCTGACCACCGCGGATGGCCGAGACGGTGCGGTTGTTGGCCCGGAAGCCGGCGAGGTTGCCAGCGTTCAGCGCAATCGCGTCGATCGCGTAGAAATAGCGGTCATCGAGACGGGTGTTGCTGAACACCGACTCCACCTCGGTACGGCCATAATTGTAGGACAGTTCCCACTTCCACCCGAGCTTCTCAAACTCGCCGCGCAGACCTGCCACGAAGCGCAGCGTCGAACGCTCGGTCTCTTCCTGCGGCAGAACGTCGATGTCCTGAATGTCGCGCGAAACCGCGATCACCGGGCTCTGGCCAAGGCCCTGGAGCTGGGTAACCTGAGCGCGCAGCCCGGCCGGGATGAAGGGGTTGTCGAGCCGGATCGGAATGTCATCATTGAACGGCGTGCCGGTGGCATCAACGCCATTGGTGAAGGCGTACTTGCCCTCGAAGAAGGCCTCGATTCCTGGCGTGATCTCGAAATCCGCTCCGGCGGAGAAGACCAGCTGTTCCAGTTCGGGCAGGATCAGCTCGTTGACGTTCGCGCCGATCCCGTCACCGCCCGATGCGCTGAAGGCGTCGACAAAGGTGCCAGACCCGAAAGCGCGCAAGGCAGTACCGTCGAACACCTGCGCGACCGGGATGTTGGTGCCGGGAAGGAACGGCACCGAACCATTGGGATTGATCAGGTTGACCGCGTCAAAGGCGCTCGCGAAACCATTGTCGATGGCGATGATCCCGAACCGGCTCGACACCGGCAGGGTGACGTTGGGGTAGAAGGCCTGGCTCGGCCGCTCGCCCGCAGGCAGGCCGAAATCGGCATCGGTCAGGCCGAGCAGGTCGAAGATCGCGTCATTGGCAAAGCCCAGCCCGAACAGTCCAGTCCCGGCAAAGTCCCGGTCGGTGGCCTTCAGTGACTTCTGCTTGCTGTAGTCGACCGAGAACACGGCACTGCCGCGACCGTCCATGAACTCACCGCCGCCGGCAAGGCTGATGCTGTAATTCTCGGCATCGCCCTGATCCGAGATACCGCCCTGAACGTTGAACTCCAGGCCGTCGAAATCGCGGCCTGACCGCAGCGTGAAGTTGACCACGCCGCTGACAGCGTCGGCGCCATAGACCGAGGACGCGCCGCCGGTCAGCACTTCTACGCTCTTGATGCGCCCTTGCGGGATCGCGCCGATATCGACCGCAGCCGATCCGCCGGTGCCCGGCACATGGCGGCGCCCGTCTTCAAGCACCAGCGTGCGGACCGAACCGAGCTGGCGCAGGTTCAACAGGCTGAGGCCAAGGTCCGAACTGTCGCCCGCGGCCACCTGGTTGACCGAGTCGGTGCCCGGCAGAGAGCCTTGCAGCGCGGGGATGTTACGCAGCTGGGTGGCGAGATCGGCCTGCCCGCTCAGCGCAATGGATTCGGCATCGATCACCGTGATCGGGCTGGTGGATTCAGTCGCCGCGCTCACCGAAATGCGCGAGCCGGTGACGACAATCTGTTCCGCGGGTTCGGCGGCAGGGTCTTCCTCTGCCACGCTGTCCTGCGCGCGGGCTTGCGCGGGCGCCAGACCGGCGACCAGCAGGGCCGCAGCGATGGCGGGAAGCGACGACGAATGGAGAGAGAGCTTCGTAATACGCATGATGTGTCCTCGCGTAGGTGTGACCGGGACAAGGCCTGCGATGCTGCGTGGCATTGCAGTGCCGTGCCGTCGTCGTCAGAAGCGCCGTCCCGGTGCGAGGGTTGATCCCCCGTCGAGCGTGCTCTGTACGGTCCATCCTGCGCGAGGTCGGTGGCCGGGCGTTGTCGCCCTTTGCCTGCCTGCCCCAATTGCGTTGCGACGCGCGCCAGCGCCCCCGGCGTCGTCACATCCGGTATTACGGTTGGGGGTTTCGGTGGTAAGTGGTCATTCTACGTATATCCGGGCGGCAGCGGCATTCGCGGGGCAACCTGTCACCCATCAGCAACATAGGTGAAATTCTGGCGCAATTTTGCGGGTTCGCCTGCGGGCGATTGCTCTGCTAGCACGGCTGGCATGAGCGAATGGATGGCAGTGGCGCGCGCTTCGTTGATAGCGGCGCGTGAATATTGGGAAGGCGTGCGAGAAGCGGTGGCGGGGGTGGTTGCACCCGGCGGCGTGGTCGATCCTGCGCTGCTGGCGCGTGAGCAGCACCGGGTCCACGGCTTTGCCTGGATCGCGGCTAGTATCGCGGCGCTGGAAGCGACGCTGGACTGGGCGATGCGGGCCGAGGCTGCCGGGCGGTTCGGTGCGGCCGAGGAACTCGTGGTGCGGATCGGTTTTGGCGAATACCTCGCCCAGATCGCGTCCGGCTTGCCGATGAGCGCGAATGAGGTGGTGCGCCCGTCCGCCTTTGGCACCGAGGCCGAAGCCCGCGCCTTCGCCGCACATCCGGCCACCGCACGGCTGCTGGCTGAGGGCAACTGCGCCGAAAGCCGCGCTGCCCTGGCCGCGCTGCTGGCTGACGGGGTGCGGCCTGACGAAGCCTTGGGCGATGAGGCGCTCGATCAGGTGCGGGACCAGCTGCGCGCCTTCACTGCGGACGCGATCACGCCCCACGCGCACCAATGGCACTTGGCCGATGCGCTGATCCCCGATGCCGTGATTGCCGAGATGGCAGCGCTCGGCGTTTTCGGGGTGTGTATTCCTGAGGCGCACGGCGGGTTGGGGCTGGGCAAGCTGGCGATGGCAGTGGTCTCGGAAGAATTGTCGCGCGGGTGGATTTGCGCCGGGAGTCTTGGCACCCGTTCGGAAATCGCGGGCGAACTGATTGCCGAAAACGGGACGCCCGAGCAGAAGGCGAAATACCTCCCCCGGATCGCCGATGGCTCGTGCTTGCCGACTGCGGTGTTCACCGAGCCCGATACCGGGAGCGACCTCGCTGCGGTGCGCACGCGCGGCGCGCGTCAGAGCGATGGTAGCTGGCAGGTCACCGGCGCGAAAACTTGGATCACCCACGCCGCGCGCGCCGATCTGATGACCATGCTGGTGCGCACCGATGCATCCGTGCCGGGCTATGCCGGCCTTTCGATGCTGCTCGCCGAGAAAACACGCGGCACAGACGCCGCGCCCTTCCCCGATGCGGGGATCGAGGGGAGCGAGATCGAAGTGCTCGGCTATCGGGGCATGAAGGAATATGCGCTGGGGCTTGATGGCTTTGCAGTGGCGGCGGACGGCTTGCTCGGCGGAGCGGAGGGGCAGGGCTTCAAGCAGCTGATGCGCACCTTCGAAGGCGCCCGCATCCAGACCGCCGCCCGCGCTGTGGGCGTGGCGTGGAACGCGTTCGATCTGGCGCTGGATTATGCGATGGGGCGCAAGCAGTTCAGCGAAGCGCTCACCCAGTTCCCGCGCGTCGCCGACAAGCTGGCGCTGATGGTGGTGGAAACCATCATGGCGCGCGAGCTGACCTACGCCGCCGCCCGCGCCAAGGATTCGGGCGCACGCTGCGATATCGAGGCCGGGATGGCGAAGCTGCTCGGCGCACGCACGGCGTGGAGCGCGGCGGACAATGCGGTGCAGATCCACGGCGGCAATGGCTATGCGCTCGAATATCCGATCAGCCGGGTGCTATGCGATGCAAGAATTCTCAATATCTTCGAAGGCGCAGCTGAGATTCAGGCGCAAGTGATCGGGCGCGGCTTGCTGGCCGGGCAGAGGCAGGCGGCAGCGGCTTAAGGCACCCGTCGCCCGGTAGCGGTTGATGGAGCAATAGGATTCCGGGCCGCGGGCACGGGGCTGATGGCCGAGGGGTGCGCTGTTGGCGGGTCGTACCCCAGTGGTTGCCCGGTCGTAGGCGGGTCTTGTCGCGGTCTTGCCCCGGTAGTGCCGCACTGCCACTGTCGCCCGCAATGACCAGCGATTCTCTGCAAGCGGCACCCAACAGCGCCCGCATCGGCCCCTTCTTTGTCACGCAAGGCATTCATAATCTGAGGGATTATGGTGGCTATGCCATACCCGGCGGTGGGCGGGTGCGCAGCGGCGTGCTGTTCCGCTCGGGCCAGCACATGGAAGCGAGCGACGATGATCTGGCGCTGCTCCACGCGCTCGACATCCGCACCGTGATCGACCTGCGCGGGGTGAGCGAGCGGGAGGGTTTTCCGTGCAGACGCCATCCGAACTTTGCCGCTCAAGTCATTGCCCATGATGGGGAAACGAGCAACTCACCGCCCCATGAAGGCGGCGGCGGGCAGGTGGTGATGACCCCGCAAAAGGCGCGCGAACGGATGCTGGCAGTCTATACGCGAATGCCGGTCAACCCGGCGATGATCTCCATGTTTACGCGCTATTTCAACGTCTTGGATGAAAATGAAGGCGGCAGCCTCGTGCATTGCTTTGCCGGGAAAGACCGCACTGGCATCGCAGCAAGCCTGCTGCTCCATGTCCTCGGCGTGCATCACGATGATATCGTGAGCGAATTTCTGCTCACCAATGACGCGCCGACCCGCGAAATCCTAGAACGCCAGTCGCTCCCCCGGATGGAAGCGCATTATGGCGCAATCGAGCCTGAAGCGTTGCACAATCTGATGGGTGTTTTGCCCGAATATATCGACACTTACATTGCAGAGGTGACACGCGATCACGGATCGCTTGATGCCTATCTGGCGACAAGATTAGGTGTGGACGAGGCAAGAAAACAGCGCCTGCGCGCCAAGCTGGTGGCGTGACAATCGCGTCCGAAATCCCCATATCGCTCCCCTGAAATCCACCAGAGGCACCCGTCATGGCGACCCACACCACCAAGATGCTCATCATCGGCTCCGGCCCGGCAGGCTATTCCGCCGCGATCTACGCGGCGCGTGCGATGCTCGAACCGATTGTCGTGCAGGGCCTCCAGCCCGGCGGCCAGCTCACCATCACCACCGATGTCGAGAACTATCCGGGCTTTCGCGATGTGGTGCAGGGCCCGTGGCTGATGGAGGAAATGCGCGCGCAAGCCGAGCATGTCGGCACGCGCATGATCTGGGACACTATCGTTTCAGTCGATCTCGACCACGGCTCGCCCTTCCGCGCGATTGGCGACAGCGGCGACGAATACATCGCCGATTGCCTCGTCATCTGCACTGGCGCGCAGGCCAAGTGGCTGGGCGCTCCCGGCGAGATGGAGCTGGGCGGCAAGGGCGTGTCTGCCTGCGCGACCTGTGACGGGTTCTTCTACCGCGGCAAGACCGTCGCGGTGATCGGCGGCGGGAATACCGCCGTGGAAGAGGCGCTCTACCTCACCAACCATTCGGACAACGTGACCCTGATCCACCGCCGCGACAGCCTGCGCGCAGAGAAGATCCTGCAAGAGCGGCTGTTCGCCAACCCCAAGATCACCGTACTGTGGAACAAGGCGGTCGACAGCTTCGAGGCCGGCGCAAACGGGATGCTCCACCACCTCGCGCTGACCGACACGGTAACAGGCGAGGCCAGCACGCTGGAAGTCGACGGGGCCTTCGTCGCCATCGGCCACGCGCCGGCGACCTCGCTGTTCGTGGGCAAACTGCCGATGGATGAGAGCGGCTATCTGCTGACCGAACCCGGCACGCCGAAGACCGTGATCCCCGGAGTCTTTGCCGCGGGAGACGTGACCGATCACGTCTATCGCCAAGCGGTCACCGCCGCGGGCATGGGCTGCATGGCCGCATTGGACGGTGAACGCTTCCTCGCCTCACGCGCCCATGCCGTGCAGGAAGCGCAAGCGGCGGAATAAGACCCGAGATCTGGTCCCTTCCCGTTGCGCAGCAATGGGGAGGTGGCATCGCGGAGCGGTGACGGAGGGGTATGCCTCCGATGCCCCCGGACCCCTCCGTCAGTCACCTACGGCGACTGCCACCTCCCCATCCCGGATCACATCCGGGACAGGGAGGAGCTGGCCTAGAACACCGCGATCGCTGCGTGCAGGATCAGCGCCATCAGCACCAGCGACGACAGCGCGAAGAACGCGAAGCGCACTGCCACCTTGTTGACGGTCGCCTGCACGAGGCTGTGGACCACCCGCAACCCAACGTAAGCCCAGGCCAGCGTGGTGTTGAAACCGTCACCCTGCCCGATGATCGCGAGCACAATCGCTACCGTATAAAACAGCGTAGGCGCTTCGTGCAAGTGGTTGTAATTGTCCGCTTTCCAGCTGACATTTTCGGGCAGTTGCGCCCGCAGGCTTGCGCCCGTCGAGCCGACCATCCCCTTGGCGTCGATCCCCGCTTTCAGCATCGCCGGGATACGGGTGGCATACATCCACACCCACATCACCATCGTCCACGCCATCAGCACGACGACAGGCGCGAGAATATCCATTCCGATCATTGTGTCTCTCCTTAAAGGGGCAGGGCGGAAGGGTCGGCGAACAAGGTTGCCATGACCGCGCGGATCGCCAGCGTCAGCAGCGCGAGGCTTGAGACGATGAACAGCAGGAAGCGCACCGGCACTTTGTTCACTGTCGCCTGCCAGATCGAATGGACGATCCGCAGCGCGACATAGATCCACGCCAGCGTCACATCGATCGCGCCCGCGCCCATGATCGCGAGGATCACCACGGTGGGATAGAATACGGTCGGCTGCTCCATCAGGTGCGAATAATTGTGCGCGGGCCAGTTGATGCGCGGCTCGACCGCACCTTCGAGATCCTGTCCCCGGCCGCCGGGTCGCGCGCCCAGGTCGATCCCGGCCTTCTTCAGGGCGGGCAGGCGGACTCCCGCCATCCAGAACAGCATGATGAGCGACCACACCACCAACACGGCGGCGGGCGCGAGTATTTGCGCTTGCATGACTTCGATCCCCTGCGAGAGCCTCTCTCAGACGCGCAACCTGCGAGAGCGGTGATTGATTGTCAAATGCAACCTATCACCCTGCGGCATTGGACAGACCGCGCACCCCTGCGCTAGTTTTCGGGCTATGCACATGGTCCACGATCCCGTCGCCCCGGCTGAGGCGCCCATCGGCTTTGACGACTTCCTCAAGGTCGATATCCGCGTCGGCCGGATCATTCAGGTCGATCCCTTTCCCGAGGCGCGTAAACCGGCCTTCAAGCTGACAATCGACTTTGGCCCCGGCGTGGGGATCAAGCGTTCCTCCGCGCAGGTATCCGGGCTCTATACGCCTGAAACGCTGCAAGGGCGGATGGTTGCGGCGGTGGTCAATTTCCCGCCGCGCCAAATCGGCAAGTTCATGTCCGAAGTGCTGACTTTGGGCTTCCCCGATACGGCGGGCAATGTGGTGCTGTTTGCGCCTGACACCGAGGTGCCGCTGGGGGCGCGGTTGTTCTAGGCGGGGCGGGCCGAGGCCTCCCGCACCGCGGCTGACAGCGCGCGGTACGATCCCGAGGCCATCGCCGCCAGTGTCAGCGCCATGCCTGCCACGCCCGTCAGGGTGAACACCAGCGCCATCCCGCGCTCTGGCCCCGTGCCGTACCAGTGCCCGACCGCCGCAGCGCCGGCACCGTCGGTCATGAAGGGGATTGCGAGATATTGCGTCACCGGCCCGATCAGCACCGCCATCAGCGGCGCGGCGGAATTCTCGACCGCCTGGGCAAAGCCGAACACCCGGCCCTGCCGCTCGAACGGGACGACCTGTTGCAGTGCGGTCTGCTCGGCCGCCTCGGCAAAGGGGCTGAGCGCCAGCCACAGCACGCAGCCGATCCCGAGCAGCAAAATCGAGGACTGGACCGAGAACAGCGCCGCCACCAACCACACGACCAGATTGACCAGCATCAGCGTGCGCAGCGGATTGGGTCCCAGCCCGGCCTTGGCGATGATTAACCCGCTGACGATGAAGGCGGACGAAGCCCCTGCCCATAGCAGCCCCCACGCCTCGACGCTCATCAGCGACAGGCCATAGGCGTCCATCAGCGCCATGAACACGCCGCCCAAGAGATTGTTGAAGCAGGCAAACAGGATAAGCGCGCCAAGCCCCGGCACCGCGCGGATGACCGCGAGCGTGCCCGACAGATCGACGCGGCGCGGCGCGTCATCCTCGGCCGCCTCGGCGCGGGGTTCTGCCAGCCGGATGGTCAGCATATGACCGAAGGCGAGCACCGTCGCTACCAGCGCCAGCGCCAGCGTGCCGCGCATCCCGTCCCACGCCACCAGAAAGCCGCTGATCGCGGAGGTGATCAGGAAGCCGAGGCCCGATACCATGCCGACCAGCCCGTTGGCCTTGTCGCGGCCCTCCGGCGGGATCAGCGCCGTCACCAGCGTCGGCAGCGCGATCATCCTCAGGTTACCTGCAATCACGCCGAGCATCGCAATGCCGGTGAAGACCCACAAGGGCGCACTATCCACCTGCGACAGCGCGGCGGGCGGCGCGATCAGCACCACGCCGAGGGCAATGGCATAAAGCACGAAGGACGCGATGCTCGATGCCAGCATTACCGTCCACTTGGCGTGGTGATCGACCAGACTGCCGAACCACGGGGCCAGCACCGCGCCCAGCACCAGATAGATGCCGCCGATCATCCCGGTGACGAACACCGAACGGGTCTCGAGAAACGCCCAGAACACCAGCGCGAACCACACCGTGAAATTGACGAGGTTCTGGACGAGGTTGTTGGCGAGAATCAGATGGAAGACGCGAGGCTGCGACATGATCGGGGATGTGGCACAGGGCGAAAGAGTGCGCGAGGGGTTGTCGGACTGACGTGCCCCAAACCTCGATCAGCGGCAAACGCGCGGCCGGGCGGTCATGCCCGCACGATTCGCTCTGATTTCCAGGGGTTGGGGTGAGGCAGGCCGCCGATGGCGACAACCTGCAACTTCTGTTGGCTGGGGCGGAAGGATTCGAACCTTCGCATGCCGGTACCAAAAACCGGTGCCTTACCGCTTGGCTACGCCCCAGCAAGAGCCGCGCTCTATAGCGGCTGAAATGCATATGGGAAGGGGGCGGAGGCGCAGAATTTTGCGCCTCCGTCTCCGCCTGCGTCCTATTGCGGGGCGCTGGTCACCAGCCGCTTGCCGACGAAGTCGGCGGGCGAGTGGCGTTCGCGCAATTGCGTGTCTTCATCGCCCCATACCTTGTTGACGATCCGCCCGCGCTGCACGCCGGGACGCGCGCCGATTTCCGCGACCCAGCGCGCGACGTTCTTGTATTCGTCGATGCTGAGGAAGGTCTTGGCGTCGTTGTAGATCTGCCCGGCCACAAACGGCGCCAGCCACGGATAGTTGGCGATGTCGGCGAGCGTGTATTCGTCGCCCGCGAGGAAGCGGCTTTCGCCAAGCCGCTTGTCGGCGACGTCGAAGATCCGCTTGGTTTCCATCGCATAGCGGTTGATCGGATATTCGTATTTCTCCGGCGCATAGGCGTAGAAATGGCCGAAGCCGCCGCCCATAAACGGGCCGCTGGCGACCTGCCAGAACACCCAGCTCAGCACCTCGGCGCGGGCCGCAGGATCGCTGGGGAGGAACATCCCGAACTTTTCGGCAAGATGGACAAGGATCGCGCCGCTTTCGAAGATGCGGAACGGCGCGTCGGGATTGCTCTGGTCGAGCAGGGCGGGGATCTTGGAATTTGGGTTCACGCCGACAAAGCCGCTGGTGAATTGCTCGCCCTCGCCGATGTTGATCGTCCACGCGTCATATTCCGCGCCGGTGTGCCCGGCCTCGATCAGTTCCTCGAACATGATCGTTGCCTTCACCCCGTTGGGCGTGGCGAGCGAATAGAGCTGGAAGGGGTTGGTGCCGACCGGCAGCGCCTTGTCCTCGCGCGCACCGGCGGTCGGACGGTTGATGTTGGCAAAGCGCCCGCCGGAGACAGTGTCGGCGCTCCAGACGGCGGGCGGGGTATAGGTGGCATCGGCCATAAGGCTCACTCCTTTGGGCGCAGCAAAAGCGCGCGCTATCGTGAAAGCCTAGCTGGCGTGGGCAGGGACACTGTGCAAGGTGGAACATTGCCAGCGGCGGGCGCATTTCCTTGGATATGGAAAAGCTGGTCTATGTTGACGATGATCTGCCCGGCATCACCCGGCGGCGGGTGGGCAAGGGCTGGGCCTATTACGATCCGGCGGGCGCCCTGATCCGCGAGGCACGCGAAAAGAAGCGTCTCAATGCGATCGCTCTCCCGCCCGCCTACAAGGACGCGTGGTTCTGCCCCGCGCCGAACGGGCATATCCTCGCCACCGGCTATGACGATGCCGGGCGCAAGCAATATCGCTACCACCCCGATTTCCGCGCTCAGCAGGAGAGCGCGAAATATGACGCCTGCACCAGCTTCGGCAAGCTGCTCCCGCTGGTGCGCCAGCGCGTTGCGGAGGACATTGGCGGGCGCGGCGTCCCGCGAGAGCGGGCGCTGGCCGCTGTGGTACGATTGCTCGACCTGTCGGCGATCCGCATCGGCAACGAGCATTACGCCAAGGCCAACGACAGCTACGGCGCAACCACCTTGCGGGCCGATCATGCCGAGGTGGGCAAGCGCAAGCTGGAACTCCACTTCGTCGGCAAGGGCGGCAAGGAGCACGAGCTTGAGGTTAAGGATGCAGACCTTGCTGCGGCGGTGCGACACATGGAAGATCTCGACGATGCCGAGGACGACCATCTGTTCCGCTACGAGGACGAGAACGGTGACATCCGCCCCGTTACCTCAAGCGACGTCAACGCCTACCTGCGCGAGACGATGGGCGCGGATTTCAGCGCCAAGCATTTCCGCACCTTCCACGCCAGCAGCCTCGCCTTTGAGCGGCTGGCAAAAGGGGAGGGTCATGTGAAGCTGTCCCAGATGCTTGAGCATGTCGCCGAACGGCTGGGCAACACGCCAGCGATCGCCCGCAGTTCCTATGTCCACCCCGCAGTGATCGCGCGGATCGACGGGCAAAAGGCATGGCGCGCCAGTCTGAAGCTGCCGCGCAAGACAAGGTGGCTCACCCGCACCGAGCGCGGACTGATCGCTTTTCTGGAGGAGTGCGGGGCGGCGAGCGATTTTCTGTCAGGCGACAACGGCTGAGGGCTGGACTCTAGGCAGCGGGGCATGTGCGCGTTACAGCCGCCCCAGCAGGAGACGCCAAGGCGATGAGCGAAGCCCACCCCTTTTTCGATATGCACGAACACGGCTTTGTCCGGGTGGCGACCGCCACGCCGTGCAGCCGCCCTGCCGACGTCGCCTACAACACCGCAGGCGTCCTGGCCGAAGCGCACAAGGCGCATGACGCGAATGTCGATCTGGTGGTATTTCCCGAACTGACGCTGTCGTCCTATGCGATCGACGATCTGCTGCTCCAGCATGCGCTGATCGAGCGGGTCGAGCAGGCTTTGGCGGAGGTCGTCGCAGCCTCCGCTGACTTGCACCCGGTGCTGATCGTGGGCGCACCGCTGAAGCGCGCGGACAAGCTGTACAATTGCGCGGTGGTGATCGCGCATGGCCAGATTCTCGGCGTGGTGCCCAAAAGCTTCCTGCCCAATTACCGCGAGTTCTACGAAAAGCGCCACTTCGCCCACGGGCGCGGGTGCACCGATCTGTGGATCGGGGTCGCGGGCGAGGAAGTGCCGTTCGGCACCGATCTGGTCTTCGCCGCCTCCAACCTGCCGGGCTTCCGCTTTGGCGTGGAAATCTGCGAGGACTTCTGGGCGCCGATCCCGCCGGGGATGACCGCCGCGCTCGCAGGGGCGCTGATCCTGTGCAACCTCTCCGCATCGCCTGTCACCATTGGCCGCGCGGATGATCGCCACCTGCATTGCCGTTCCTCGGCCTCGCGCGCCATCGCCGCTTACGTCTATTCGGCCAGCGGTTACGGCGAGAGCACCACCGACCTCGCGTGGGACGGGCAGGGCGTGATCTACGAAATGAGCAGCTTGCTGGCGCAAAGCGAACGCTTTGACCGCAGCGGCGAACTCACCATCGTCGATATCGACACCGAACGCCTCGCCGCTGAACGTCTGCGCAACCAGACCTTTGCCGATGCGGCAGAGTGGGCCGGGCGGCCGGAAGACAGCTACCGCCGGATCGTGTTCGAACACGCCTATGCCGAGGGTGACATCGGGCTAGTTCGTCCAGTTGCGCGCTTCCCCTTCGTCCCCGACCGGCCGGAAAAGCTCGACGAGGATTGCTACGAGGCCTTCAACATTCAGGTCGATGCGCTGATGCGGCGGATCGAATCCACCGGCGCCAAGAGCCTCGTGATCGGCATTTCGGGCGGGCTGGACAGCACGCACGCGCTGATCGTGGCGGCCAAGGCGTGCGACCGGCTCGGGATGCCGCGCACCGCGATCCGGGGCTACACCATGCCCGGCTTCGGCACCTCGGATGGCACCAAGACCAATGCGCACCGGCTGATGGAGGCGATGGAGATCACTGCGGGCGAGATCGACATCCGCCCCGCAGCGCACAAGATGCTCGAAGATATCGGCCACGCCTTTGCCAACGGCGAGCCGGTGCATGACGTGACCTTCGAGAACGTGCAGGCGGGCCTTCGCACCGACTATCTGTTCCGCCTTGCCGGACAGCACGGCGGCTTCGTGGTCGGCACGGGCGATCTCAGCGAGTTGGCGCTCGGCTGGTGCACCTATGGCGTGGGCGACCACATGAGCCATTATGGCGTCAATGCGGGCGTGCCCAAGACGCTGATCCAGTACCTGATCCGCTGGGTGATCCGCACCGGACAGTTCACCGATGCCTGCGGGCATGTGCTGGAGGATGTGCTCGGCACCGAAATCAGCCCCGAGCTGGTGCCACCCGGCGCGGACGGGGCGATGCAATCGACCGAGAGCATGGTCGGCCCCTACGAGCTCAACGACTTCTTCCTCCACCACGTGATCCGCTTCGGCCAGCGCCCCTCCAAGGTTGCCTTCCTGGCGTGGCATGCGTGGAAAGATGCTGGCAGTGGGCTGTGGCCTGCGGGCTTCCCCAGCGAGGGCAAGAACGCTTACGACCTCGTCACCATCGCCCACTGGATGGACAAGTTCTGCGCGCGGTTCTTCGGTTTCTCGCAGTTCAAGCGGTCTGCGCTGCCGAACGGGCCGAAGGTGTCCTCGGCCGGCGCCTTGAGCCCGCGCGGAGACTGGCGTGCGCCGTCCGATGCGGTGGCAACCGTGTGGCGCGAAGAACTGCGTGACAATCTGCCCGAAGACGTTGTGCGCGAGGTATTCGGCAGCACGTCCCCCTGATGCCGAAAAGCCTGCCACTGTCCGCGCTCGGCATCATGCTGTTCTGCAATGTCGCCTGGGCGCTCAACATCGTGGTCAGCAAGATCGCGGTGAGCACGCTGGGCCTGCCGCCGCTGTTCTACACGGTGCTGCGGTCGGGGACGGTGCTGCTGGTGCTGTTCCCGCTGCTGCTGCGTCAGCGTCCGGCGCGCCTGCCGCTGGTGTTGCTGATCGGCTTTGCGATCACCGGGGGGAGCTTTGGGCTGCAATTCGTGGGGCTTCAGACGGCGAGCCCCTCGGCCGTCGGGATCGTCAACCTGTCAGGCGCGCCGCTGACGGTGCTGTTCGCGATCATCTTTCTGGGCGAGGAAGTGCGCTGGCGGCGCGGGATCGGCATGGCGCTGGCGCTGGGCGGAGTCGGCCTCGCGATCGGCGCGCCGTCCGACGCGGGCGATCCGGTGGGCCTTGGGTTCGCCTTTGCGGGCGTGTTCATCGGGGCCTTTGCCTCGGTCTTCGTCAAGCGGATCGAAATCGGCGCGGTTGCGCTGCAAGCGTGGGCCGGGCTGGCCTCGCTCTGTGTGATGCTGCCTGCGACCCTGCTGCTGGAAACCGGACAGATCGCCGCCGTCGAAGCTGCACCGCTGGCGGTGGCGGGGTGCGTGCTGTTTGCCGGGGTGATTGTTTCGGTCGGCGCGCATTCGGCCTATTTTCGGCTGTTTCAGGCGCATGATGCGAACCTGATCGTGCCTCTGACGCTGCTCACCCCACTGCTGACGATTGCCTTCGGGACATGGCTGACGGGCGATACCATCGGCTGGCCGCTGATCATCGGCGGCGGGATGGCGCTGGTGGGCGTGGCGATCATCGTCATCCGCCCGAGCCGCACGCTGTTCAAACCGCAGCTGGCGCGTCCGAGAGATTAGGGCCGCCGGGGCGAGAATGCGGGTGGGAAGGGGACGGTGCGACCCTCGCAACCGCCCCCACCTCAGAGTTACGCAGCCAGACGCTCAGCCGTCTCGCGGGCGGCAGCAATCTTGGCTTCGCCGTCGATGCCCATGATCCCATCCGCCGCGACCAGCTCGACATCGGTGATGCCGAGGAAGCCGAGGAAGAAGGTCAGCCAGCGGCTCATGAAGTCGATATCGCTCCCCATCGGGGTGCCGCCGCTGGCGATGGCGAGATAGGCCTTCTTGCCGGTCAGCAGGCCTTCGGGGCCGGTGGCGGTGTAGCGGAAGGTGGTGCCGGTGCGGGCGACCAGATCGGCCCAGGCCTTGAGGGTGGCGGGCGGGCCAAAATTGTAGACCGGGCTCGCAATCACGATGGTGTCGGCGGCTTGCAGTTCGGCGATGAGCGTGTCGGCAATGGCGGCGAGCTCGGCCTGCTCGGGCGTGCGGTCAGCCGCCGGGGTGAGGTTGGCGGCAAAGCGCTCGGCGCTCACATAAGGCAGATCATTGGCGGCAAGATCGCGGGTGGTGACGCTGGCGCCGGTCTTGGCGGCCAGACCATCGACGATGCGCTGGCCAAGGCTGCGCGAAACGCTCTCGCTGTCCGAACGGATGCTGGCGGTGATGTAGAGGATGTTGCTCATGGCGGTGTGTCCTTGAATGAAAAGCGGGGGTGGAGCCGGCCGGCAGGGGGGATGGGGGAGACCGGCCGGCTCCGGGGGGGGCTGTTACGCTGCGTCGACCAGCACGACTTCGCTGTCTTCGAGCGCGGTGATCGTGATGCTGTCCAACGCGGTGATCGCGACGCCGTCGCGGGCATTGGCTTCGACATCGTCGATCCGGATCTTGCCGGTGGCGGGCACGAGGTAGAGGTGACGGTCAGCGCTGCGGGGCGTGTAGGTCACGCTTTCGCCCGCCTTGATCGTCGCCCCGAGTACCCGCGCATCGGCACGGATCTTGAGCGCGTCATTGTCATTCGCGACCCCGCTGGCGAGCGGGACGAAAGCGCCGTTGCGGTCGTCCTTGGGGAACTGCCGTGCGCCCCAGCTGGGTTCGCCGCCGCGTTCATCGGGGATGATCCAGATCTGGAACAGCGTGGTTTCCTCGCCTTCGAGGTTGTACTCCGAGTGGCGGACACCGTTGCCAGCGCTCATCACCTGCACGTCGCCCGCTTCGGTGCGGCCTTCGTTGCCCATGCTGTCCCGGTGCGTGATTGCCCCGGTGCGGACATAGGTGATGATCTCCATGTCGCTGTGCGGGTGGGTCGGGAAGCCGGTGCCCGCCGCGATCTTGTCATCGTTCCAGACCCGCAGCGCGCCCCAGTGGACACGGGCCGGATCGTGGTAGTTCGCAAACGAGAAGTGATGGCGCGCATCGAGCCAGCCGTGGTTGGCGGC
The DNA here is from genome assembly GCF_009905735.1 of Porphyrobacter sp. SLTP. Taxonomy (GTDB): domain Bacteria; phylum Pseudomonadota; class Alphaproteobacteria; order Sphingomonadales; family Sphingomonadaceae; genus Erythrobacter. The sequence goes on along the minus strand of NZ_JAAALE010000007.1, from coordinate 103,312 downwards.
ACCCAGCGTGTTAAAGGGACGAAGTTCGATCATGGCGTTTCTCCTTGGTTCGGAGTGGCCCGCGGATGGGCTCGCTCTGTTGAGGGTGAGATAGGACAAAGATGGCGAACGGATAAGTGCGATAAAACTTGCCAAGATGTTCGGATTATCTGAACATATAGCCATGAAGCTCGGCGAACCCAGTCTCGATCAATTGCGCATCTTCATCGCCGTGGCCGAGCACGGCAGCTTCGGCGGCGCGGCCAAGGCGATGGGGCGGGCGGTCTCGGCAGTGTCTTACGGGATTGCGCAGTTGGAGGCGCAATTGGGTCTCAGCCTCTTCGACCGTGAGGGCTCGCGCCGCCCGGTTCTGACGGCGGCGGGAGAGGGCTTGCTGGCCGAAGCGCGCGGGATTGCCGATGGGGTGGACGCGCTGCTCGCCAAGACCCGCTCCCTTCACGCCGGGCAGGAGCCGTCGCTGACGCTGGTGGTCGACGTGATGGTGCCGAGCGAGATCACTGCCCATGTGCTGGGCGAATTCCGCCGGATGTTCCCGACCTGCGCGCTGACCTTGCGGATCGAGGGGCTGGGCGCGGTCGCGGCCTGCGTGATCGACGGTGGATCGGACCTTGCCATCGGCGGCCCGGTGATCGGCGATCAGCCCGCGCTGGAACGCCGGGCAGTGGGGGCAATCGACCTGATCCCCGTCGCCGCGCCGACCCATCCCCTCGCGCGTCCCGGCGTCGCTCCGGGGGAGAGCCGCCGCCATCTGCAACTCGTGCTGACCGACCGTTCGCCGCTGACCGAGGGGCGCGAGTTCTCGGTGCTCAGCCCGCTGACCTGGCGGCTCGGCGACCTGGGGGCCAAGCATTCGCTGCTGAAAGAGGGGCTGGGCTGGGGCAACATGCCGCGCGCGATGGTGGCGGGCGATCTGGCGAGCGGTGCGCTGGTGGAGCTCGACCTGCCGGAGAAGCCCGGCGCGCATTACGGCCTCAACGCGCTGTGGCGGCGTGACACGCGGCTTGGCCCGGCGGCAAGCTGGCTGGTCGATGCGTTCCGGGAGGGATTGGGGGGTCGATGATCCTCTTTGTCGTCACCCCGTGCTTGACACGGGGCGACGGTGTTTAGCTGTTTCGCCCGAACATCACAGGCGCATCGCCCTCCTGCCAGGGAGCGAATTTGCCCATCACCGCGCCGAACAGCTCGGAGGCCAGCAGACCTTCCAGCCAAGCCTGCAACTGCGGCAGCGGCTGAGCCGCGAACCAGTCCGAATCAATCGCGGCGAACTGGCGGATGAAGGGGAACAGCGCGATGTCGGTGAGAGTGAGGCTTTCCCCACACAGCCACGGCGCGGCTTGCAAACGCAGCTCCAGTGGGGCGAGCAGCGCGAGCGCGGAGGCGCGGTGGGCGGTCACGCCGTCCTCCTCATAGCGCCCGGGATATTTCGCGCGGTCGAGATGATGCTTGAACGGCCCGTCATTCATCGCGATCAGCGCGGCATCATCGCCTGCCAGCCAGTGTTCGGGGTCATTCTGCGCCAACGCCCAGCGCATGATGTCGAGGCTCTGGTCGACCACGGTTCCATCCGGCAGGACCAGCACCGGGACAGTGCCCTTGGGTGAGGCAGCGAAAAGCTCGGGTGGCTTGGCGGCGAGCTTCACTTCGCGCAGCTCCACCACGATGCCCGCAACCCACAGCGCCATCCGCGCCCGCATCGCATAGGGGCAGCGGCGGAAGGAATAGAGCACCGGCAGGTTCATTGCGGCGCGGCGTCGCCTTCGCAGACGGGGCAACTCTCCCCCGCAGGCAGCGGGCGACCGCACGGGCGGCAGCGGGTGTGGTTGCCCTGCGCAAGACCATGGCCGAGGCTCACGCGTTCATCGAAGACGAAGCATTCGCCCCGCCACAGGCTCTGCTGCGCAGGCACCTCTTCAAGATATTTGAGAATGCCGCCCTTGAGGTGGAAAACCTCCTCGATGCCCTCGGCGCGCAGGAAGCTGGTCGATTTCTCGCAGCGGATACCGCCGGTGCAGAACATCGCGACGCGTTTCTTGCCTTCGAGCAATTCTGCGCGGTGCGTGCGGAACCAGGCGGGGAAATCGCGGAACGACGGCGTCGCCGGATCAACCGCGCCTGCAAACGTGCCGATCGCGACCTCGTAATCATTGCGGGTGTCGATCACCAGCGTGTCGGGGTCGGCGATCAGGGCGTTCCAGTCATGCGGATCGACATAGGTGCCCGCGCTCAGCGTGGGGTCGATATCGGGCTCGCCCATGGTGACGATCTCGCGCTTCACCCGGACCTTCAACTTACCGAAGGGCATTTCGGGGGCGTCGGAGAACTTCACATCAAGGTCAGCGCAGCCGGGCAGAGCGCGGATGTGGCCGAGCACTGCCGCCAGCGCCGCAGCCTCGCCCGCGATGGTGCCGTTGATCCCCTCCCGCGCGAGCAGCAGCGTGCCCTTGATGCCCGCCGCCTCACAGGCAGCCAGCAGCGGATCCTTCAGAGCCTCGGGATCATCGAACCGCGTGAACTGGTAGAGCGCGGCGACTGCAATCAAACCCGCATCACCCAGCCATGGGTGTCGGCGATTTGTCCGGTCTGGATGCCGACCAGAGTCTCGCGCAGCTTGGCGGTGGTCTGGCCAATGCCGCCTGCACCGATGGTGAACGCGCCGTCCGGCCCCGCAACGGTGCCGACCGCGGTGACCACGGCAGCGGTGCCGCAGGCCATCACTTCGACGAGATGACCGCTCTGCGCATCCGCGCGCCATTGGTCGATGGAGTAAGGTGCTTCGGACACGGTCAGCCCCTGCTCGGTCAGCAGCGCCATCAGGCTGTTGCGGGTGATGCCGGGGAGGATCGTGCCCGTCAGTGGCGGGGTGATGACCGTTCCGTCGGCAAAGACGAAGAACAGGTTCATGCCGCCCAGCTCCTCGACCCACTTGCGCTCGACTGCGTCAAGGAACAGCACCTGATCATGCCCCTTGGCGAAGGCCTGCCCGGTCGGCACGAGGCTGGCGGCATAGTTGCCGCCGCACTTGGCCGCGCCCGTCCCGCCGGGGGCGGCGCGGGTGTAGTCGGAAATCCAGATGCTCACCGCCTTGGCGCCGGACTTGAAGTAGTTGCCGGCAGGCGAAGCGATGACGATGAACTTGTACTTCTTCGCCGGACGCACGCCCAGGAACGCCTCGGTCGCGATCATGAAGGGCCGCAGGTAGAGCGATCCGCCCTCGACCGCCGGATACCAGTTGCCGTCAACCTCCAGCAGCGCCTTGATCGCGCCGAGGAACAGCTCTTGGGGCAGGGCGGGCATGGCGAGCCGCTCGGCCGAGGCATTGAAGCGCGCGGCGTTGGCCTCGGGCCGGAACAGGCCGAGCGCGCCATCGGGGTGGCGATAGGCCTTCAGCCCTTCGAAGATTTCCTGCGCATAATGCAGCACGCTCGCCGCCGGATCGAGCGGGATCGGCTCGCGCGGGCCGAGCACCGGGGTCTGCCACCCACCCAGCGCTTCGTCGTAATCGATCACCACCATGTGATCGGTGAACACCGTCCCGAAACCGGGATCGGCGATCAGCTGCGTGCGGGTGGCATCAGGCGTGGGCGAGGGGTGAGGAAGGCGCGTCAGTTGCATGGGATGCGCGTAATACTGTGGGGCACGAAGGGCAAGCGGGAGAGAGTGGGGGAGATAGTCCCTCCCCGTCCTGCAAGGATGGGGAGGTGGCAGCCCGCAGGGCTGACGGAGGGGTAGGGCGGCAATGGCAGACCCCTCCGTCACCGCTACGCGGTGCCACCTCCCCATTCGCGGGGCGAACGGGGAGGGACTTTTACCACGCCATCGACAGGGCGGTGAAACGGTCGCATCGCGACCGCAAGGCTCGAAACGCACCGAGGATGAAGGCGCGGACGCGCTTTCGAAACCACAAAAATGAAAAGGGCGCTTCCAGCCCGTCGGTGGAAACGCCCTTTCATGGTCAGCGGCCGGAAGTGCCGCTCACGTAGCCTTACTCTGGCAGAGGATTACCGAGTATGCTCCGTAGGGATCTTCACCGACCTCGCTACTGAACCATGAGACATCGGATCACCTCCTTTCACGCTTGTGAGCCAGACCCCAACGTTTCACCGGGGGCCGAGAGCCGCGTTCGCCGCTGGCCTCGGGAGCAATGTGATTCATGGGGCGCGAAAGGACAAGACTTGAATAATTCTTTTCCGCCGTCATACTTGCTCCTCGCCGCGTAATACCGTGGCCAAGCGCGCCTGAGGGAAACCTCGGGCGTTTTTCGTTTGAGATCCAGACTGTGGACAGGCTGGGGGCAAGCCTGTGGATATTAATGTATAGAATCGGGGAAGGCGGCGGAAGTCGGTCGCAACGCGACCGCAAGGCCGACCGGCCGCCCGCAGGCGCTCCGTAGCGCAGCGAAGGAAACGCGCCGAGGACGAACCCGCGGAGGCGGGTTCGCCAAACAAAAGATCACCTGCAATCCTCGATCACGCGGCTGACCTCGGCGTAGCTGGGGAGATAGAGCGGCGCGAGGCCTTCAACCTCAACAGCAAAGCGCCCCTTGGACAGGGCCATTGCATCAAGCAGCGGGTCGTTCGGGTCGAGCCTCAGCACCACCCCCGGCAATTGCTCCGCCACCGGCTCGGCGATCCCTGACCGACTGGCGGTTTCGGTCAGAATGCGCATCGACAGGGGGCGGTCGGCGCGGCCCAAGCGCAGCAGCGTGACCTGGCGGCTTTGCGCGTTGCACGAAAGCGAGAGGCCTGTGTCGAGCCCGGCAGGCCCGCGGAAGATCGCCTGCGAGCCGAAGGGGAAGGCCGCGAAAGACCAATTGCCTGCCGTGGCCGGGATGTCCATCCAATTGGTCTCGGCGGAGGTGGGGGTGGTCATGGTCGGGGCCTGCACCGGGGCCGGGCGCAAGGGTGCCGGTCGCGATGGCGCCGCCCCTTGTGCGGGCGGGGCCTTGGTGGCGGGCACGCAGGCCGCAAGGGCAAGGATCGAGACGAGGGCAGGCAGAGCAGCTTTCATGCCTGCACTTTGCGCGCTAGAGCCTCTGCTTGTCCATGCCTGAAACCCCGTCTCGCCCCGCCAAGCCTGCAAAGCGCCGTGTCGATCAGCTGCTGGTCGAGCGCGGGCTCGCCGAAAGCCGCGCGCGCGCTCAGGCGCTGGTGATGGCCGGACTGGTGTTCATTGGCGACAACAAGGTCGACAAGCCCGGTCAACAAGTGGCCGACGACATTGCGATGACCGTGCGCGGACGTGACCATCCCTGGGTCAGTCGCGGCGGGATCAAGCTGGCCCATGCGATCGAACAGTTCGGGCTCGATCCGGCGGGGGCAACCGCGATGGACATTGGCTCATCCACCGGCGGCTTCACCGATGTGTTGCTGACCCACGGCGCGGAGCATGTCTTCGCGGTCGACAGCGGCACCAATCAGTTGGCGTGGCGGCTGCGCGAAGACAGCCGCGTCACCGTGCTCGAACAGACCAGCGCGCGCATCCTGACGGCCGCGCTGATCGACCGCCCGTGCAACTGGGTGGTGTGCGATGCGAGCTTCATCAGCCTTGCCAAGGTGCTCGACGTTCCGCTCAAGCTGGCGGCGACGCCGTGCCAGCTCGTCGCGCTCATCAAGCCGCAGTTCGAAGTCGGGCGCGAGGAAGTGGGCAAGGGCGGTGTGGTGCGCGATTCCGCAGTCCACGCGCGCGTCTGCGACGAGGTGCGCGGCTGGATCGAAGGGCTGGGCTGGGAGGTTCAGGGAATTGTGGTAAGTCCGATCACCGGGCCGCAGGGCAATGTCGAATTTCTGATCGCCGCCCGGCGCACCGCATAAGGGGGGACTATCTGATGAAGAACAAGGGTCTGATGATCGCCGCGCTGGTGGCGGTCGCACTGGGCGTGGCCGTGGCGCTCGGAGCTCTGGGCTAAGCCAAGCCTAAGGCTGCCGCCCAAAAGAAAAGACCGGCAGCAACCCGAAGGTTGCTACCGGCCTGTTTCTTGTCCGTGCTCCCGACACGAAGTCGGGACCGGCAAGCCGTTAAGGCTTACTCAGCAGCCGGGGTCTCGGCAGCGGCCGGGGTTTCGGCAGCCATCGCGTCAGCAGCCGGGGTTTCGGCAGCCATCGGGGTTTCGGCAGCCATCGGCTCTTCAGCAACGGCGGTGGTGTCAGCTTCGGTCGCAGCTTCTTCAGCCGGCTTCGAGCAAGCGGCGGTGGCGAGGGCGAGAACGGCGACGAGCGCAAAGGTCTTCTTCATGGTGTATTCCCCTATGGACCCAAGCGGGCCAGTAATGAGCAAAGCGCGTTATTCTGATCTTCCTGCCGCCAACGCACTTTCGAATCACGGCAGGAATAAGGCAGCCTCTAGCAGGAAGATTCGCAGACCCCAAAGCGTTTCGTGACCTCTTGCCCAATTTTTACCACATTTTTGTCTTTCCCCTCGGGCGCGCCGTGGCCGAATGGTTCATTGCGGGGCGATTTTGCGGCAATAAGTTGGCGTTGCAGCAGGGCTCTGGTATCGCCGCGCTTCCGCGTGCGGACCCTGGAGAAACCATGAACGTCCTTGCTTCCCCTGCTCAATTGCGTGCCAGTTTCATCCGCTGGGCGCTGTTCATGGTGCCGCTGATCCTGCTGATCGGCTTTACCGCCGGGCAGCTGGGTGGGCCGAACACGCCGTGGTTCGCCGGGTTGAAGAAGCCCGCGATCTATCCGCCGCCCGTCACCTTCGGGATCGTGTGGACCGCGCTGTTCATCATGATCGGCGTGGCGCTGGCGATGGTCGCGAGCGCGTGGGGCGCGCATGGCCGTGGGATCGCGCTGATCGCCTTCGGGGTGCATTTCATCATTTCGCAAAGCTGGACCGCGGTGTTTTTCGGGAAGCAGGACATGATGGCCGGGCTGATGGTGCTGGGCCTCAGTGTTGCGAGTCTGCTGTTCGCGCTCGCGCTGGTGTGGCGGGTGCGGCGCCCGGCGGCGCTGCTGCTGCTGCCCTATCTGGCATGGCTGTGCTTTGCGACGGCGCTCAACTACCAGTTCATCGCCGCCAACCCCGACGGCGGCGCGCCAAGCGCCGACGGCGCGGCCACGCGGGTGCAATTGTAGATCTGGGGTCTGCGCGCGGCTGGGTTCGGACGCCGTGGCGCGTCCGCAAGCCCGACGGGCCTCAAGTAGCGAAGCGGTAGGCCAACAAGAACGCCGTGAGAGCGAGGATAGGCTTGCACTTCAGGGCAAGCCTCCCCAAAAAGCATATATGCAAAGCCAGAACCCGATCATCGCCGACCTCGTCAAACTCGCCAACAGCGCCGCCGGAACCATGGCGGGCATGAGCCGCGAAGCCCGCGAAAGCGCACGCGAGCGCCTGCGCGAAGCCTTCGGCGGGATCGATTTCGTCAGCCGCGAGGAATTTGAAACGGTCAAGGCGATGGCCCAGAAGGCCCGCGAACAGGCCGATGCGCTCGAAGCACGCCTTGCGGCGCTGGAAGCCAAGCCGAAGTAACAGCCCTTTCCGTCGCCCCTGCGCAGGCAGGGGTCCATCCATGCTGGCGGACATTCGCCAAGGGCCGTATCACGGTGCGATGGGTGGCTGGGTTTACATCATGACAAACGCACCGCACGGGACGCTCTATATCGGCGTCACGGCGGATCTGGCTGCCCGGGTCTTCGCGCACCGCGAGGGTCATGGCTCGACCTTTTGCCGCAAATACGGCTTGAATCGGCTGGTTTACGCCGAGCGCCACGAGTCGATCACCGATGCCATCGCTCGCGAGAAAGCCATGAAGAAGTGGAAGCGGGAGTGGAAGCTCAAGCTGATCCGCAAGGACAATCCGCACTGGCTCGATCTGTTCGAGACCATCAATGCCTAGTCAGAATCATCGAGCCCGGATGGACCCCTGCCTGCGCAGGGGTGACGGTATTGCGGCATGAACCTGCGCGCGCCTGCCATTCTGCTTGCCTCGCGCCATCAAGGCGAGACCGGGGCGATTGCGCGGCTGCTTACCGCCGACCACGGCCTGATCGCCGCCTATGTCGCCGGCGGACGCGGGCGGCAGATGCGCGCGGTGATGGTGCCGGGTAATCGGGTTTCGGTTGAACTCACCACCCGTTCCGCCAACCAGCTGCCCTTCGCGCGGCTGGAGCTGGAACACTCCCGCGCCGCCTTGATGACCGAGCCGCTGCCAGCCGCTGCGATCCAGTGGGTCTGCGGGCTCTCGGCGACCGCCTTGCCCGAACGTCAGGCCTATCCCGACCTCTATGACGCGCTCGACGCGCTGCTGGGCGCGATTGCGGTGGCCCCTTCGGCGCGTGGGTGGGTGAGTGGGCTGATCGCTTACGAAACGATGTTGCTGCGCGAATTGGGCTATGGCGGCGGAGCGCTGCCCGATGCGCCCGATTGGCCCGCGCAAGCCGCTTTGTTGGGGATACTCGAACGCCAACTCTCGCACTACCTGCTTGCAGGCCACAAGGGCGATGTTATGGGCGCGCGCAGGCTGCTGACCGAGCGGTTGGCGCGCATGGGGTGAGAGACGTTACCATGAAAATCGCAGTCCTGCCCGGCGACGGGATTGGCCCGGAAGTCACGGCAGAGGCCGTGGCGGTGCTCGAGACGCTCGGCTTGCCGGGGTTGACGCTGTTCACCGGCGATGTCGGCGGCGCGGCCTATCATCGCCACGGGCACCCGCTGCCCGAAGAGACGCTGGTGATGGCGCGCGCGGCGAATGCGATCCTGTTCGGCGCGGTGGGCGATCCGACCTGCGACGCGCTGGAACGTCACCTGCGCCCGGAGCAGGCGATCCTCGGCCTGCGCAAGCATCTCGGCCTGTTCGCCAACCTGCGCCCGGCGCGGGTGTTTGCGGGGCTGGAGCACCTCTCGCCGCTGCGGGCTGACATTGCGGCAGGGCTCGACATGCTGATCGTGCGCGAGCTGACGGGTGACGTCTATTTCGGTGCCAAGGGCCAGCGCACCAATGATGCGGGCGAGCGTGAGGGCTGGGACGCGATGTCCTATGCCGACAGCGAAGTGCGCCGCATCGCCCATGTCGCTTTCCGCGCGGCGGCAAGTTCGGGCCTGCCGCTGACCAGCGTCGACAAGGCGAACGTGCTCGAAACCAGCCAATTGTGGCGCGATGTGGTGGTGGAAGTGGCGGGGGAATATCCCGGTGTCACGCTCGATCACATGTATGTCGACAATGCCGCGATGCAGGTGGTGAGCCACCCGGAACGCTTCGGCGTGGTGCTGACCGGCAATCTGTTCGGCGATATCCTCTCCGATCTGGCGAGCGCCGCCGTCGGTTCCATCGGCCTGCTGCCGAGCGCCTCGCTGGGCGAGCGCGAGACCGATCACGGCACCTTCGGTCTCTATGAACCGATCCACGGCAGCGCGCCGGATATTGCCGGGCAGGGCAAGGCCAATCCGATGGCGACGATCCTGTCGGCGGCGATGATGCTGCGCCATTCCTTCGGGCTTGAAGCCGAGGCGGTGCGGATCGAGGCCGCCGTGGCCGCAGCTCTGGCGGACGGCATCCTCGGCGGCGATCTCGGCGGCAGCCACGGCACAGCGGCGATCGGTGCCGCGGTGCGCGACAGGCTTTGACGCAGGCTGCGTCGGCCGAGTTATGGTTTATAAAGAATTATGGTCCACTAGAAGGCTATGGAAAACGCCTTCTTCGTGCCCAACGCAGACATTGATTTTGCGCCCGCGGAAAGCTGGGCAGAGCCTTTGCCCATGACGCTCGACCTCGCGATCATTCTGCCGACCCTCAACGAGCGCGGCAATCTCGCCCCGCTGGTCGAGCGGATCGATCGTGCGATCGGACCGGCGGCGGTGTGGGAAGTGATCATCGTCGATGATGACAGCAAGGATGGCACGGCAGATGAAGCGCGCGCGCTGGCGCTGACCGATCCCCGTGTGCGGGTGATCCAGCGCATCGGGCGGCGGGGCCTTGCCAGTGCGGCCATCGAAGGCTTCTGCGCGACCGCCGCGCCTTACGTGGCGGTGATGGACGCCGACCACCAGCACGATCCGGCGCTGCTCCCCGGAATGCTCGCCGCGCTCAAATCTGGTGAGGCGGAAATCTGCGTCGCCAGCCGCTTTGCCGAAGGCGCCAGCACCGCCGAATGGGCCGCGCCCGAGCGTGAGAAGCTGTCGACCTATGCCAATGCCTTGGCGCGCAAGATCACCGGCGTGGAACTGACCGATCCGATGAGCGGCTATTTCATGCTCCCCGCCGGGACCGCGCGCACGTTGGTGCCGCGCCTGTCGGGCATCGGGTTCAAGATCCTGCTCGACTTGCTGGCGACGGCGGATGCGCCGATGACCGTCAAGGAATTCCCCCTCAATTTCGCGGCCCGCCGCGAAGGAGAAAGCAAGCTGGACCGCGCCATTCTGTTCGATTTCCTCGCCGGCCTGTATGACAAGACGCTCGGCAAGGTGATCCCGACCCGCTTTGCCCTGTTCGGCACCGTCGGTGCGTTCGGCGTGCTGGTGCACTTCGTGGTGCTGAGCGTGCTCTTGTTTGCGCTGGGTGAGCGGTTCGCGATTGCCCAGACCGCAGCGGTGCTGGTGGCGATGAGCTTCAACTTCTGGCTCAACAACTGGCTGACCTATCGCGACAAGCGGCTGGTCGGCGCAATGGCGCTGCTGCGCGGCTGGCTGGGCTTCATCGCCACCTGCGCCATCGGGGCCTTTGCCAACGTGGCGATCGCGACCTTCATGGAAGGCAGCGGCATCCACTGGGTGCTCGCCGCGCTGGCGGGGATCGTGGTGGGGTCAGTGTGGAACTACGCCCTGTCGAGCCGCTTCGTGTGGGGTAGGTTTTAGGCTTACCTCGTCATTGCGAGCCGAAGGCGAAGCAATCCATGGCCTAACCGATCAATTCGAAGAACAAGTCTCGCCATTCAGCATTGGCCGCCTCTATCAGCGCAATTTTCTTCGCCCGCGACCCGCCCTTGATCTGCTTCTCCTGTGCAATCGCGTGCTCCATCGTCGAATGCAGTTCGAACCAGACAAGGCGTTTGCAGCGGAGCTTTTGGGTAAAGCCTGAGATAACACCTTCGCGATGCTGCCATGCGCGCTTTGGCAGGTCCGACGTGACACCGGTATAGATCGTCCCGCCCTTGTGGTTTGCCATAATGCAAACGGCGGGTTGGAAATACCGGTTCCGGTCCATGGATTGCTTCGCTTCGCTCGCAATGACGAAGGAAAATTAGCAGGTTACGCCCCCAGCGGCCACCATCACCGCCACCCGTTCAGCCACATCCACGTGACATAGCCATCTGCGCGCGCCAGCGGCAGGGCGGCGATGATGGGGAAGAACCACGCGAACACCGCCGCCGATGCCGCCGGGATACCCCATGCCAGCCACCGGCCGCGCGGCAGGCGGCGCAGGTCGCTGCATGTGAGCGCCAGCGCCGCGAGCAGGAAGAAGCTCGGGACGAAGTAGTGGTAATAGAACTGCACCGGCTTGGGCGCGACGATCCAGAAGCCGAGGCTGACACCATAGCCGATCACCGCGCCCAGCCGCGCCCAATCCCTGCGCCACGCGCCCGCCGCCAGACACCACAGCAGCGCGGGCAGCCCCAGCCACATCGTCAGCGGATTGCCGATCAGCAGCACCCCGCGCTGCGCGCCGTCGATCGGCTCGTAGAGATACCAGATCCCGCGCAGGTTCAGCACCCATTGCGGCCAGGTGCTCATATAGCGGTGCGGGGTCATCAACTGGCTTTGCAGCGCGAAGATGTCGCGATGGAAGCCGATCAACCCCTTCTCGGCCAGCGGCGAGGGGTGGAGATTTTCGGCCAGCCAATAACCCGGCAGGAAGGTCGCCGCATACACCACCAGCGGCACGATCCCGAGCCACGCGAAGGCCTCGACCAGCGTCACCCCCGGCACCGGCGCGCCCCTGCGGCTGAGGAGCAGGCGGCGGCGTCCAGCAAGCGCGCGGGCGGCGAAGAATGTCAGCCCCGGCACCATGGCGAGCGGGATCGCGTTCCACTTGGCCCCGAGAGCGCAGCCAATGGCGATCCCGGTGAGCGCGAGCCGGCGCCGCCCGGTCTCCGGCTGCGCGCAGGCACCGGCGAACTGCCACGCCGCCACACACAGGCCTGCGACCATCACCATGTCCAGCATCGCGATCCGCGCGTGGATGAAAAGGTGGAAGCCCGTCGCCAGCAGCACCGCGAAGGCGAGCGTCGCAAAACGGTCTGCGCTCGCGTGCCACAGCGTCCGCACCGCCGCGAAATAGGCCAGCACGCCGCACAGCCACGGCATGATCCGCCAGCCCAGCGGGTTGTCCCCGAACACGCCCATGCCGAGAGCGATCAGCTCTTTGGCCAGCAGCGGATGCTCGCGGTTGGGATAGCCGCCCTGGCCTTGCGTCACCAGCGACAGGATCTCGCGCGCGGCGGGGAGGTAGTGAACCTCGTCGAAATAGGGGATCGAGGGGATCGCCAGCCGCCACCCGGTCAGCACAGCGAACAGCCCGGTCAGCGCTGCAACCCAGGCCCGCGGATCACGCGGGCGCAGGGGCGAATGGGCTTGCTGGGTGGGGGACGTTTGCGCCTCGGCCATGTCGGAGCTGGCGCTTAGGGAGCGCCAGCCCCTTGGGCAAGGTGGATTATGCGGCGCGTGTGGCCGATTGCCCCTCCAGCCAGAACAGGCGCGAACACATCGCCAGCAATCCGATGCTGGCGGTGGCCAGAATGAACACCGTCCACAGGATCAGGTTCATCCCCTGTGCCTTGGCGCGCGGGAGGATCAGGAAATAGGCGATGCTGAGCGAGAAGAGCAGGTCCCACCACACCTGCACGCCCCACAGATTGCTGGTGTGATTGAGCACCACCGGGAACACGCCTTCGGTGACGATGGTGACGGCGCTGAAGGCCGCAAAGCCTGCCGAGAGCGCGCCCGCCAGCAGCGCATTGCCTGGCGCATGGGGGCGCAGCACCATGCTGAGCACGGCGGCCACGGTGAACACCAGCCCGCCCCCGGCGAGCGCAAGAAAGGGGGTGAGTTCGGTGGGCATAAGCGCGATCCTCCAGATATGTAGCGACTGCTACGTTCGCTTGTAGCAAGCCTCTCCCGCCGCTACAAGTGCCTGATGGCCGATCCTCCAAAGAAGCCGCCGATGACCAAGGACAGCCTGTTGCCGCTGCTGACCGCGCATGTGCTGGCGCATGGGCTGGGCGGGGCGAGCCTCAGGCCGCTGGCCAAGGCGGCGGGCACGTCCGACCGGATGCTGATCTACCATTTCGGTACCAAGGAAGCGCTGATCGTCGACCTGCTCGGCCATATCGCCAAGGTCTATGCCGCCGCGCTCGATGCCGCGATGGGGGGCGAGCCCGCTGCGACCCGCGCCGATGTGGTCGCCCGGATTCTCGCGCATGGCGATGCGCCCGCGATGCAGCCTTTCATGCGGCTGTGGTGGGAGATTGTCGCCGGGGCCGCCCGCGATCTGCCCGGATATCAGCTGGCGGCACAGGCGATGATGCGCGAGTTGCTCGGCTGGCTGGAAGGGCAGATGCCCGCAGGCGATCCCGATCCCCGAGGCGGCGCGCGCTATCTGATGACCGTGATCGAAGGGACAGCAATGCTCACCGCTGTCGGCCACGGCGATACCGCGCAGCAAGGCCTGCTTGCGGGCGGGCTTTTGCCGTCCTAGAGGCCAAGCCCATGAAGAAGACCACCGGCATGGACCGCGCCGCCACGGCAAACTGGCGCCCCGCAACCCGCGCACTGCGCGGCGGCACTTGGCGCTCCGAGCATGGGGAGACCAGCGAGGCGCTGTTCCTCACCTCGGGCTATACATATGACGACGCCCAGACCGTCGCCGACCGGTTCGCCGGCACCGCGCAGGGCATGACCTATTCGCGGCTCCAGAACCCGACCGTGGCGATGCTCGAAGAACGCATCGCGCTGATGGAAGGGGCCGAGGCCTGCCGTACCCAGGCGACCGGGATGGCGGCGATGACGGCGGCCTTGCTGTGCCAGCTGGCGACCGGCGATCACGTGGTCGCCGCGCGCGCCGCGTTCGGCTCGTGCCGCTGGCTGTGCGACCAATTGCTGCCGAAGTTCGGGATCGAAGTCAGCATCATCGACAGCGCCGATAACGCCGTGTGGGAGGCCGCGATCCGGCCCAACACCAAGGTGTTTTTCTTCGAGACCCCCGCCAACCCGACGCTCGATATCGTCGATCTCGCGTACGTCTGCGGCCTCGCCCGCGCGCACGGCATCACCACTGTGGTCGACAATGCCTTCGCTTCGCCGGTGTTGCAGCGCCCGATGGAATATGGCGCGGATGTGGTCGCTTATTCCGCCACCAAGCTGATGGACGGGCAGGGCCGCGTGCTGGCAGGCGCGATCTGTTCGAGCAAGCAGTGGATCGACGAGGTGCTGATGCCGTTCCAGCGCAACACCGGGCCGACCCTCAGCGCCTTCAACGCCTGGGTGGTGCTTAAGGGGCTGGAGACGCTCCCGCTGCGCGCCTTCAAGCAATCCGAACAGGCCGTGGCGCTGGGCGAGTTCCTTGAACCGCGCGTCACCAAGGCGGGCGGGCACCTGCTCCACCCCGGCCTGCCGAGCCACCCGCAGCACAATCTGGCGATGGCCCAGATGGACGCGACCGGCCCGATCTTCGCACTGGACGTCGGCACTCGCGCGCGCGCCTTCGCGGTGCTCGATGCGCTGAAGCTGGTCGATATCTCGAACAATATCGGCGATGCCCGCAGCCTGATGTGCCACCCGGCCTCCAGCACCCACGCCAACATGGGCGACGAAGCCCGCGCGGCGATGGGCGTAACCGAGGGGCTCTTGCGCATCAACGTCGGTCTGGAAGACATCGCCGATCTGGTCGAGGATATGGATCAGGCGCTCGCCGCGGCGGGGATGTAGAAAAGTTTGGTTCTCCTGCGAGAAACCCCTTCATTTCGTCGACAACAAGGAACCTGACCAATGGCCAACCGCGTTGAACTCGTGTTCGATTTTGTCAGCCCCAACGCCTACCTCGTCTGGTGGCCGCTGCGCGAGCTCGTCAACCGTTACGAGGCCGAGCTGGATGTGATCCCGGTGTTCCTCGGCGGGATGCACAAGCTCACCGGCAATGCCCCGCCCATGATCCGCGATGCCGAGGTGAAGGGGAAAAACGAATACGCGATGCTGGAGATGCAGCGCTTCATCACGAAGCACGGCCTCGGCAAGTATCGTCTTCACCCGCAGTTCCCGTTCAATTCGATCACGCTCCAGCGGATGCTGTTCGCCGCCGATCAGGACGGGCGCGGGGTGCAGTTCGTGGAAGGCCTGCTCCGCCCGATCTGGGAGGACGGCCTCGACATCACCTCACCCGAAGCGATCGGCGCGGCGCTGACGGCGGCAGGCTTTGACGCTGCCGAACTGTTCGCCCGTGCGCAGACCGACGTGGTCAAGCAAGGCCTTGTCGCCAACACCGACGCGGTGGTCGCGCGCGGCGCCTTCGGCATCCCTACAATGTTCGTTGGCGCAAAAGGAGAGGGCGAGATGTTCTTCGGCAAGGAACGCCTCGGCCAGATTGAGGAGTTGCTGGCGAAGGGGTGAGGCGGGCGCTGAGGCAGCTTTTGGGCGCGGGCGAAGTCGGGGCGGGAAGGCAAGGCCGACCAGCCTAAACTGCAAGGCTCCGATAGCACGCAGGCGGCTGCACCCGGCTACTTCTTCCGCGCTAAGGGCACCGTTTTGCTAGGGGTCTGACGACGCGGTCATCATGCCTGCCAATGCCTCGGCCTAATCCTGCTTCAGCGCATCAAAACCGATGTCCCAATCGGCCCGGGCATTGGTGATGAAGCCGGTGAGGCGCGCGGGCTTGCGGGTGCCGGTCGGCCGCCGTTGCATGACCAAAATCGCCGGATCGGCCTCTTCTGGTGACAGTCGTAGCGCCAGCACCAGCGTGTCGCCGATCACGCGCGCCCTGTCGGTGCCGTTGGCGCCGATCCATTCGCACGGCGCCTCGAGCGGATCGGGGCAGATCGCCCGGCGTGCGTCCCAGCTGACCGTCGCCGTGGCTTCGCCGCGATCATGGATCACCTGCATCCCGATAAGGTCCGCCCCGGCGAGCGTGCGGATGCGCGGATCGATGCGGGTCAGCGCATAATTCCCCTGCCAATCGCCCGGCGGGATCGCGCCGTCATTTTCCTGCGCAGAAGCGTTCGGAATCACACAGACCATCGCGGCGGCCGCGAGTATTGTCATGCGGCGCATCGACTGGACCGCCGCATTGGTCGGCGATTTCCCGATCATGACGATGTCCAGCGCCCTGCCGCTTCGCTTTTTGCGACGGCGGCGAACGCAAGATTCGGAACCTGTGCTCCGGCTAAGCCGAACGGCATCATGCCATGCTCGTCCCGTTCAGCCTGCGGTGCGCGAATGCACGAGGTTGAGCGATGCCTTGCCCGCATCGTCGACGACGATCATCACCATCAGGGATTTGGACTTGTCCTCGCTTTCGCCCAACATCTGGACCATCTGCGGCGACTGCGTTTCCATGCCGATTTTCAAACCATTGCGCGCCATTGAGGCGCGGTAAAAAGCGATCAGATCAGCGGGGGACTGGGATGTCTCGAACGTGACCGAGCCCCCCGTCTTGCCGTCCTGATTGACGGCCATGTTGTGGATCGCATTGGTGTCCGAAGGCACTTCAGCAAAGTCGGGCAGATCGGACACGGAGACGCCGGCCCCCGTCACGCCGCCGATGACCGCTTTGGCGGCTGAGGCACCGACATCAGCTTCGGCGCTGCCGCTGGCGTCATTCCCTGCGCTCTCGCCGCCGCATGCGGCCAAGAGGAGCGTGGCCCCGGCCAAAGCCGCAAGACGCTGCGTGATGTAACGATGGGTCATTTCTCAAATCCTTGATGACAGTGATGAAAGTGGCAGGCGCGTAGTTCAGAAGGGCAGATTGCCGCCGATCACATCGCGCACGCCTTCGCGCACCTTGTCGGCCGCAGCGCGCTCGGCCTCCTCTGCGGCTTCCCGCGCGAGCCGATCGGCCACGGTTTCGCTGGTGGACTTCCGCTTCCTGCTCTTCTTGTCGCTGGCGGGCCCCGTTGCCGCTTGCGTGGGAGCGGCGGCTGGCACTTCGCCGGTCAAGGTTCCATTCCAGCTGGCGAAGTAGGCATCTTCAGGCGCCTCGTCACAGGTGCTGTGAAGGCCGGTGAAGCTCTTGCGGTCGGGCGAAATGGTCAGGGTGAAACGGCCGAAGATCCGCTCGCTCCCGCGCGCCGGGTCACATTCACGCTGCACGGCCGTGCGACCTTGCGCTTCGTACCAGTAGCCGGTGAAGACATTGCCGTTGAGGGTGCCTTCAAGCCGCCCTTCCGTGATCGTGCCACCGCCCGATTGATAGATGCTGTCAAAGAAGGCTTCGTCCTGTGTGACGGTGTAGGTGCCGGTCATCTGCGGGCCGAAGGGGGAGAGGGTGAGGGTTGGCCGCGCACCTGATTCCACTGCGGTGGCGTAAACGCTGTTCATCTGCACGGGCGCGGCCGGAGCGCCTGCGGGCATCGCATTGCCAGCAGCCGCAGCGCCTTGCCGTGGCGCCGCCGCTGCCGCCGAAACCACCGGCGCGCGGCACAGCACTTCGGACAGATTCCCGCTGGGGGTGACCTGATAGGCCGCCGCCGCGCTGTAGGAACGGGTGCGGCAGAAGGCGGCTGCGGCCGCTTGCTGGCACTGGGTCAGGGCGGCCCCTTTGGCGTTGGTGGCGCACGCACGCACGGATTCGTTGTTGACCAGCGGCGCGCAGAAAAACCCGGATGTCGGCCCGCGCCCGTCGGCACAGTTGGTCGCCACCGGCATTGCTGTCGGAGCGGCCGAGCGTTGCTGCGCCTGCCCGCTCACGGGGATCATCAGGGCGCTGACTGCCAGAGCGGCAAACATGGCATCGGTGTGGATCGGCATCAATTTTTCCTTCCTGAAGTCAGCGCACCGCGCCGTCAGAATGCAGAACACGGATGGGAGAAAATTGCGGACAGGCGATCGTGGTCGCGTGGATCGAACATTCGCTTCCCCCTGAAGACGAGCCCGGTCGCGGGCCTTCCTCCTGGCAGAACAGCAAAGCTCCCCCAAAGCGGACACGCGGCGCAAAAAAAGTTGCGTTACAGCCTCATGGCCGCTTACCAAGTTGCCGGGGGAAAGGTGTATTGGCGCCTTTCCGAGTGATTGGGCGTAGTGCTGATGAACCAGAATTGGCCCCGGCTATCGGCGCTGATCGATGAAGCCATGGAGCTGCCGCTGGCCGAGCAGCGCGCCTTTGTCGCGGCGCAAACCGATGGCGATCCGGATTTTCAGGCCGCCGCCTTTCATTTCATCGACAGTCTCCATTCCGGCCTCACCGGCTTCATGCGCACAGGGGCGATGGGAGCGGATCAGGCGCAGCGTCCTCCGCCCCTGAATGAAGGCCAACGCATCGGTGTCTGGGCGATTACGGGCCTGATTGGCGAAGGGGGCATGGGCCGGGTCTATGCCGTCGACCGGGTCGAGGGCGGCTTCACGCAGGCCGGTGCGCTCAAGCTCAACGATGCTCTGCCCGGCACAGACCTGATGGTGATGACGCAGGAACGTCAGGTCCTTGCCGACCTTGATCACCCCTCGATTGCGCGCATCCTGGATGGGGGCACTCTGCCCGACGGGTCAAGCTGGATGGTGATGGAGCGGATCGACGGTCCGACCATTGATCGCTGGTGCGCTGACCATCAGCTCGGTCTGGCAGACAGGGTGCGGCTGGTGCTCGCCGCCGCTGACGGGTTGGCGCAGGCCCATGCGCGGCTGGTGCTGCACCGCGATCTCAAGCCATCGAACATTCTGGTCGATCCGATGGGCCAGCCGCGCCTGATCGATTTCGGGATCGCCCGGCGGATCGGCAGCCATGATGCCGCCGCGCCGGAGCGCCTGTCGCTGGCCTATGCGGCGCCGGAATTGGTCGAAGGCCTGTCGGTCGGCCCGGCGACCGATGTTTATGGCTTGGCGCAGGTGCTGCACGAATTGATGACCGGGCAGCCCGCCGCCCGGCGGAGCGGCCTGCCTGCCGGCATTGCGCTGGCCGTGGAGGGCGAAACGGCATCTGCGGCCAATCGGCCTGCCCTGCTGCCTGAGGTCGCGCGGCGCGCGCCATCCGCTTTGTTGGACGACGTCAGCGCGGTGCTGGCATGTGCGCTGAGCAGCGATCCGGCGGCGCGCTATCCCACCATGGACGCCTTTGCCGGCGACCTGCGCCGGGCGCTGGCCGGCCACGCCGTCGAAGCGCGGAGGCACGAGCCGGGCTACCGCTTTCGCCGCTGGCTCACGCGCTTCAAATGGCCGGTGGCGGGCGCGGCGGCGATTGCGCTCAGCCTCACAGGCGGGCTCGGCGCGGCGCTCTGGCAGGCGCGCGAGGCGAGAGCCGCCCGCGATGCTGCGGTGGTCGAGGCTGACCGGACCGAGGCGGTGCGCCAGTCGCTGTTTCTGGTGCTGGGCGAATCGACCGAGGCGGCGGGGCCTGATGGATCGCGCAAGGACGTGCTCGACCGCGCATCCGAACGCCTGACGCGCGAGTTTGCCCGCGATCCGGCGCATTATGCCCCGGTCCTCAAGGCGCTTGGCGAGCTGTATTTTCATTCGAACGACTATCCGGGCGCCATCAGCCTGCTGAAGCCGGTCGCCTCCTTGCCACTTGGCAATCCGGCCGCGCAGTCCGGCAAGGTACCACCGGAAGTGATCGCCGAGGCCAAGGTCGATCTCGCGCAGGTCTATCTGCGCACGGGTGAGCCGGAACAGGCGCGCGCGATGCTCGCCGCCGCGCAGGCCTTTTGGGCCAGCGATCCGGCCCGGTGGCAGAGCGATATGATCGAAAGCCGCTTGGCCGAGGCGCAGATCGTGCGCGATCTCGACAAGGACCCGCCCCGCGCCGCAGCGATCCTGCGCCGCGCGCTGGCGGACCGTATCGCGATGTCAGGCCCGGCTAACCGCGATGTGGCAATCTTCCAGAACAATCTCGGCAATGTCCTGTCGACCATGGGGCAGCATGACGAAGCGGCCGCATCCTTCCGGCAGGCTCAGGCCACCTGGGCCGCAATCGGCGCGGGCGAAACGCCCGATGCGATGAACACGCTCAACAATCTGGCGGCAAGCGAGGTTCTGGCTGGTCGTCCGAAGGCCGCAGTGCCGCAATTTGCGGAAGCCGTGCGGCTGCGGCGTGCGCTGTTCGGCCCCTCGGCCGCCTTGGCGGCGCTGATCAACAACCACGCCAAGGCCCTGCTGCTGACAGGGGATGCCGCCCAGGCCTTGCCGCTGGCGCGCGAGGCGACAGCAATGGCGCGCGAATTCGCTGGCGAGGGATCGATGCTCCATGCCGCATCGGCCGCAGGGCTAAGTGAGGCCTTGCTAGGAACCGGACAGCAAGGGGACGCCCTGGCAACCGCGCGCTCGGGCCATCTGGCCGCACTGCAAACCTCAGGCGCGGGCTCGCCACCCGAAATCGTGGCGCTGATCGCGCTTGCAAGGGCGAATGCCGCCAAGGGCAACAAGGGTGCCGCGCGTGATCAATTGGCGAGCGCGGAAAAGGGTGTGACGGCGATGGGGCCGGCAGGGGCGCGGCTCGGTGAGGCTATCCGCGATATTCGCAAGCGTTACGGTGTTTGAACCCGGGCCCCGCTCCGGACTTCAATCGGCTCCCGGCAGGTCGCCATCCTCCAGCAAGGTGCGCAGCAAGGCGCGCGCCTTGACCCAGTCGCGCCGCACGGTGCGATCGGTCATGCCGAGCAAGCGTCCCGTCTCCTGATTATCGTAGCCGCCGAAAAACCGACATTCGACCACTGCCGCCAGTCGCGCATCCAGGCTCTCCAACTTGCCCAAGGCATCGTCGAGCGCGATCAAATCGGCATCGCTTTGCCAGAACACCGGCACGTCATCGTCTAGCGGCAGCACCACCGCACCGCCCCCACGCCGCTGGGCGACACGGCCCCGCGCGTGATTGACCAGCACCTGCCGCATCGCGCGCGCCGCCGTGCGCAGGAAATGCTGTTCGTCGGCAAAGCGCGGCGAGCGGCGGAGTTTCAGGAAGACTTCGGAAATAAGCGCGGTCGAGCGGAGGGTTTCGGGGCTGCCGAACCGCGATGACAGTGCGCCTGCGATCATGCGCAACTGCGGATAGAGCGCCTCGACGAGAACGCGGACATCGTCTGCGGTGTCATCGCCGTCAGCCATGCCCGCGCCTTCCTTCCCGTTTGAACCGCATCGAACGCCAGGCGATGGGTATGGCCGTGCGCGGGCATAATCAAATGCAAAGTCCGCCGGTTCCTCAAGCCCGCCATGTCCGCTTTCGCGGTCGTAGCGTGTTTTGCTTGCCGGGGAGCGCGGAATGGCAACGCCGCTCCGGGTTCTATCGTCACGGGAAGGAATGATCATGACCATCAGCAGGCGCAGACTTATCGCCGGTACCGCGTTTCTGGCCGCTGGCCTTGCGACGAGCAGCGTCAGCTTTGCCGCGCAGGCCGGGTCGATCACAATCGAGATCGACAATCCCGAGGCGCTCGAAGGCCTGACAGGACGCAAACTGCGCAGCGCGATCATGCGCGGAATGCGGTTCAGGTCGGAACTGGGCATGACGGTCGAGGCGCAATTCCTCGCCGCCCGGATCGATGATGGCGCGGTGACCGATCTGTTCGCCTCGCGCGGGTTCAAGTTGGGTGCAGGCGAAGTCGCCTTTCCGGGCGATATGTTTTTCCCGGGCGACATGTTCTTCCCCGGAAATATGTTCTTCCCTGGTGACATGTTCTTTCCGGGCGACATGTTCAAACCTGCGGTCAAAGTGCCCGCCAGCGCCCGCGACGGCGCCACGCGCGCGCTGATGATGGACCTCGCCAAATCCACGCTGGGGGAAGGCGGTGCGCCGAACGGCCTCGTGTTCTTCGTACTGGTCGCCGATGCGGCCACCACCAGTGCAGGGCTCGGCGTGCCCACACGCCCGGCAGGCTAATCATGCCACAGGGTCGCAGCACGGCACTGGTCGCAGGAGATGGCCCGGCCGGATTGATCGCGTCACTGGTGCTTGCCAAGGCAGGCGTGCCGGTGACCTTGCTCACCGGCGCGCCCTCGCCCCAGCACGGGCATGTCCACACCATCACCGCAGACACGTTACGCGCCATTGGCCTGCTGGCTGGAACGCCACTGGCAGGCTTCGCCGATCAACCGGCATGGCAGATCGTGGGCTCCAAGCTGGTGCGCGCGGTCGATCGCCCGGTGCTGGACGCCAGACGGCTGACGGCGCAGTTGCGCGAATTGCTGGAGCAAACCGGCCTCGCGCCGGTTGCCGTTGTCGCCTGTGGGTCTGCCGAGGCTCTGACCGGCAAGGCGCTCGACTGGCTGGCCGATCCGGAGCGGACCGGCGCGGATCTATGCATTGATGCGACCGGCGGCAGTCGTCTGATCCTGAAAGCGCGCGACCCCCGGCTCGATCTGTTCGAAACCGGCGGTCACAGCGTCTACAGCAGCTGGCACGGGACCTCTGCCGTTGCGCATCCGCAGGTGACGCTGTGCGAGACGCTGGCGAGCGGCGGTGCGGCCCTGATGGTGATTGACAGCCATCAGGTGACGATGACCTGGCAGTCAGAAAGCACGGTGACCGAGGGGGAACGGGATCGCTGGCTGAGCACCTTAGCCGAAATGGCGCCGGCGGGACTCAGGGCGACGGTGCACGCGGCCACATTCAGCAGCCACCGCCTCGCTCATCGCGCGCCGGTGGCCCGCCGCGCGGCGATTGAACAATTGACCGATCACCCCGGCGCGGTGCTGCTCCCGATTGGCGATGCCCTGCTGCAAACGGCTCCGCAGATGGGAAAGGGCTTTGCCCAGCTCGGCGGGCAATGCGGGCAATTGCGCGCGCATTGCCGCGCTGCGCGGCCGGATTGGGCGAGTTTGGCCCAAGCCCTCGCCGAAGGGGCCGATGCCGCTTTCCTGAGCGCGGCGCTGGTCGGCGCGGCGCTCGACGCACGCGTGCCGTGGGAGCAGGCGGCCTCGCAGTCGCGAGCGCGGGGTTCCGAAACCCAAGAGGAAGAGCGGACGCTGTCGCAGATGGCGGACCTGACACCGCGCAGCAACAGCGGCCCTGCGCTTACCCCGCCGTTATCGCCTCCAGCGGCACATCCATGATCGGATAGCGACGCCAGTCGGCCCAGTCGTAATGCCACCACTCGTTGGCCAGCGGCACGAACCCCTCGGCGACCATCCATGCCTCAAGCAACCGGCTCAGCTCCAGCGCCTCGGGCGGGGCGGCGGTGTTGCTGCGATAGGCGGCCGGGGTGAAATCGTCATAGGGGCTGGGCATCACGACCTCTGCGCCGCCGCGGTGCAGCGTAAGGTCGATGGAACAGCCGCGATTGTGGCGCGATCCGGTGCGCGGGTCGGCAACGAATTCGCGCCTTTCGGGCGGAGTTTCCTCCCACATCATCCGCGTGATGCGCCAGGGGCGATAGGCATCGAAGATCAGCAGGCCATAGCCGTGCGCCTCGGCGCGGGTCTGCACGCGAGACAGGGCTTCGGCGACCGGACGCTGGGCCACGGCGCGGGGCAGGGGGTAGAGCACCCGGCCCATGAAGTTGGCGGGCGTGGCGTAACGGATATCCAACCGGAGCCGCGGATCGAAGCGGGCGAGATCGACCAGATCGGGCGCGAGGTTGGCGGCGGGGTCAATGGGGAGGGCGAGGGCCTCGCCTGCAATACGCCCTGCGCATCCGCTCAGCGCCCCGCTTGCCAGCAGCGCCGCAACGCCTTGCCACGCTGTCCGGCGCGAGACGCTCCGCATCAGGCCAGGCCGATCACTGACCTTCCTCATCGCAGCCGCCACAATTCCTTGTGGCGGCGGGTGGGCCGCTGACCTTCGGCCATCAGGCTGGTGCGCGGCAGCTGGGCTGCCATGCGGGTCGGCAGCAACGCCAACAGACCTGTGCGCAGCTTCACCCAGCTGGTGCTGAAAAAGATCAAGGCGGTGCCTGCAAGCGCAAATCCCGCCATGATCGCTGCCTCCCCATTGTTACCGACATCGAAGATGCCGACTGTCGGCAAAAGGCTGCCGACAAGGAGCGAACGCCTGTCGAGCAGCAGCGATAGCAACGCTGCCCCCAGCACCATCGCCAACACCCACGGAAATTGATCGAACGAAAGACCGGTGAAAATCAACTCGCCATCGACCATCTGCGAGCCGGTCAGCAGCGAAAACAGCGCGCGGCTCATCAGCACCCCGGCAACGCAATGCAGCCAGAAGGCGGTCTGCGAGCGTTCGGTCTCGCGCCGTATGTCGGTCAGATCCCACCAGATGCCCGCGATCATCGCACCGCTCGCGATCAGCAGCGCGGCCGCCGCAACCGGCCAGCGCGTATCCATCCCCACCAGTTCGCTGATCGCTGCCAGTGCCGCAAAGGCATAGATGCCCGTGACGAGTGCGGGTGTGGGGGGAAAGCCGAACCGCAACCAGTGCCGCCGCATGCTGGCACAATGGGCGATGATCACGACGAACAGGAAGACTTCTTCATACCGGCTGATCGACCAACCTGAGAGAAACAGATCGTAGGCAACGAATATGGCGACCAAGATCGCGAAGAAGCCGAACCCCGCAAAGGCGCTTGTCAGCACCAGCCCCATCGCCGGAGACGCCCGCAGGTTGATGCGCTCGGTCAGCCGGAACAGAGCCAGCGCCGTGCCTGCGCACAGACCCGAGCCCAGCAGATTTCCGCCTGTGTTCCGGGGGCCGACCAGTATTCCGGCCGCGATGGCCACGGCGATCAGCACCATCGCCGCCCCGATGGCGACCACCAGATCGGCATAGCCACCGAAGATCTGGAATTTTTCCGAGGTCGCGCCGGTCATCCCGTCGCGCTGCGCCTGGAAATTGCGCAGAGCAATCGCCTGGTCTTCACCGATGATGCCCGCGGCGGCCGCTGCATCGAGATCGATCTCCGTACGCATTGCGACCCATCCCCTCCTGAACGCGCATGATATCCGACAAGGTCTTGCAAAACCATTGCCCTTCCCGGCGGACGTGATTTTGCAGTCGGCGGGATACAGCGTGGATTAAGAACGTTGCCCCTCTTGTGACCCCACAAAGAATCGCTAACTTGCGAGGCGACATGAAAGAGTTTTTCCAGCACGCCGCTACGACCGATGGGGTCACTGTCCGGGTAGCCGTCAACTACCTGCCGGAACAGTCGCATCCGGAGGCGGGGAAGTGGTTCTGGGTCTATCACATCCGGATCGAGAACGCCTCGCACGAGCCGATGCGCCTGCGCACCCGGCACTGGCGCATCACCGATGGGCGCGGGATGGTGAACCATGTCGATGGCGAAGGCGTGGTGGGCGAACAGCCGCTGCTGACCCCCGGCCAGAGCCACGATTACGTCTCGGGCTGCCCGCTGACGACGCCGTTCGGGTCGATGGAGGGGTTCTACACCTTCGAACGGGCCGATGGCTCGCCGACCGAGGTGCGCATCCCCTTCTTCCCGCTCGCCGCGCCGGAGACGGCTGAGGGCCGCACGCCGCGTTGATACTTGCGGGGCGGGGCAAGCGCGCTTAATCGCCATTCCCGTGAAGCGCACCCACTTGCCCCTCAACGCCTTGCGCGTGTTCGATGCCGCCGCGCGGCACCTCTCCTTCACCCGGGCGGCGGACGAGCTGGCGGTCACCCCCGCCGCGGTCGGCCAGCAGATCCGCGCGCTGGAGGACGTCCTCGGCGTCGTCCTGTTCCGCCGCACCTCCAAGGGCCTCGAACTCACGCCCGAGGGTGAGGCCGGGCTCGACCCCTTGCGCGAAGGGTTCATGCGGTTCGAGGAGAGCGTCGCCGCGATGCAGGCGGGGCAGGCGTCCGACCGGTACACCATCGCCGTCCCGCGCGAATTCTACGCCGAGTGGCTCGCCCCCCGCCTCGCCAAGTTCCAGGCGGGCACGCCCGGCGTCCAGTACATCCTCGCGCCCGACGAACACGCCGACTTCACCGAGGCGAACCTCGACCTCGCGATCCGGCTGGTCGACGGGCCGGGCGAGCTCCAGGGGGTGCAACTCGCCCCCGCGATGCGCGTCACCGTCGCCGCGCCGGAGTACCGCGCGGCGTGGATCGACTGGCCGGGCATGACGCTGCCCGATGGCATCAACCCCTGCATCCGCGCCGGATCGCCCGGACAGGCGCTCGCCTCGGCGCTGGCGGGGATGGGCCGCACGATCCTCCCCCTCGCTCTGGCCGAGCGCTCGCTCGCGCTGGGCACCCTCACCGCCCAGAGCGAGCCCGAGCCCGGCACCCGCGCCTACTGGCTGCTCGCCCCCCCGCCGCAATGGCGCTCCAAGAAGGTCAAGGCGCTGGTCGCGTACCTGTCGGCCTAATCCTCCTCCTCCCCCCATTCCCCCGTCAGCTCGTAACGGATGCGGTCGTAGAGCCAGTGGCCGGGCTTCACCATCCGCGCATCGACCATGTGGTGGCTGCGATGCCGGATCACGAAACAGAGCATCGAATTGGCGCGCGGGTTGTGCGCCCCCTCGGCCAGCGCCCGCTCAAGCGCGCAATCCTCCAGCCGCTCCGTCCCCCATGCCAGCGCCGCATCCCACGCCGCACGAAACCCCTCCGCCCCGGGCCGCTCCCGCAGTTTGTAGAGCGCCTCCACACTCTTGCCGACATGGAGCGCCGCCGATGTGACGATCCCGCTCGCCGCCAGATGATAGACGAAGGCGCGTTGCACATCGGGCGTGATCGAATTGCGGCGCGGACACGGGTGGATGAAGGGGAGGAAGTCCAGCAGCGGATCATCCGCGGGAAAGCCCTCCTCCGCAAACGCCACCGCCGAGGTTGCCTGCCGCGGCACGGCGCGCTTGTTGACGAGCGTGGGGGGAGGGGGAGCAGCGGGGCGTTCGGTCATGGCCCGGGGGGAGATTGCACAGATTTTCCGGGTAGGAAAATGCAAAAAGCCCCTCCGCTTCAGGGGGGAGAGCGGCGTCCTTTCTCCCTTGCGTCACCCCGGGCTTGCCTGCCCCGGCGCAGGCCGGGCACCCGGGGCCAGGCTTCCTTGGGTTTCACGCGTAGACGCGAAGAGGGCGGCGCGACGGGCCAGCGGGGTTCACGCAGAGACCGCAGAGGCGCAGGCAGGCGCAGAGATGCCAGCGCTCGCCGCCAGTCCCCCCTCCCCTTGGCCCCGACTCAAGGCCGGGGCAGGTATCGGGGTCGGGGGAGGGGGCGGAGCCACAAGGGCGCGTGTACCACTGAACCGGCGCGCGGCGCAGCATGCGCAACCGCGCCTTGAAACTGAGCCGGCTTACCATTCAGGAATCATTGCAATTCGCCTATGATGCATTAATTGCGGCGATCGCTGTTAAGTGTGTAGGATGGCTTATGCCGTTCGCAAAATGAGTGTTGATGCACATGACCATGATGATTGACTGGATAGACTTCGGCCAAGTTTCTGCGGAGCGTGATGAAAATCTCTCCAGTTACTTCTTTGAAAATGGCGTGCTTCAGGCTGTAGTCGATAATCGATATCGGTTCTTGGTATTAGGGCGGAAGGGCGCTGGAAAAACTGCCGTATTTCAGCATTTCAATGAAAATTACGGACGATATCTCAATGAAGGTGACATCGCCGTCAATCTCTCCCTGCAGAATTATTCATGGGATGTGCATTCATTGCTCTCCGCCGAAGGAAAGGCAAGTTCTCTAGCCTATATTCAGTCATGGAAATATATAATATATTTGCTTTGTGTTAAGGAGATTGCAGGAAAAGTTAAATCAAAAAAAATTAGAGATGCCGTCAAGATTATTGAACGTATTTACAGTTCACCTGTTCCTTCTTTGGGGCAGGTTATTGGTCAGAAGTTGCTTCAACTGAGTAAGCTGAAGCTACCCAGTGGAGCTTTCGATTTTGAAGGATTGAATTTCGATGGCTTGAGTGCTGATGGTGGTGAAATTTCTTTCACAGAGGTTCAAAAGGACGACGGCTTACAGGTTCAGCTTAATCGTTCCATCGAGCGCTTGACGGATATATTCGAGGACGCACTTACCGAGTGCGTAGAGAATGGGCCTCGGATTGTGATTTCTTTCGACCGCATCGACGAAGCTTGGGACACTGCGTCATTTGAAGCAAGTCAAAGGATCATCGCTGGTTTAGTAGGTGCATCGGAGTTTATTAACTCGAAATTCCGTGGTAAGCTCCGACCAATTGTATTTTTGCGCGAAGACATTTTTGAGACGATTGATCTTAATGATAAAAATAAACTTCGTTCTGACTGCGGTCAACTTCTTGCTTGGTCCAAGGAGGGATTGTCCCGTATGATCTTGGAGCGTGTCAATTTCTATGCGAAGAATGCGGGTCAGAGCGAGCTTCTAAAGATCGAAGAACTTTTCGACAAAGATCAAATGAGGCAGCAACGCGCTCCATTTGATCATATCATGCTGCGGACGATGGTTAGGCCGCGCGATTTTATTAGGTTCTTCCAGCTCGTCAGGGAGGACATGCTTCAACGCCGTGACAACCCTTTCGACGAGGAAGATGTGAATGCGGACCGTTTGGAATGCCAAGCCATTTACAACGTAGAGCCTGCCTATTCAGAGTGGCTTGTCGAGGAATTGAAAGATGAATGGCGAACGCAGTTTCCGATGATCAACTCACTTCTTGCGACAATACAGAGTATGGGTAAGACTAACTTTGATCGGGTGGATTTTGAAAGGGCGTTGAAGGCCAATGGAGCATCTTGCACTTCAAATGATGTCACCTCGTATCTGAGGTTTTTGTTCGATAATTCGATTATCGGTTTTCGAGTGGGGAAGTCCAATCAATGGCGCTACAAGTGTTTCTTTAGCTCTCAAGGCTTTGTGGAATCTGAGCTATATAAGGTCCATGACGGATTGCATCGGGGGCTCAACTTGACCGAAAGCCGCGCGGCTAGCTAATCGAACTCAACACCAGCCTTTGACCTCCACCCAAACCGCTGCTCCCCAAAGTAGTAATCCAAACCCCGGCCTGCGCCGGGGTGACGAACGCGGGGGGCGGTGGCTCCGCGAGTCTGTTTGTTTTCGCCCTCAAGCGCCGGGCGGTGGACGTCCGTCCACCTTGGCTTTCGCGCCATAAGGCGGGGCGCGCGGTCGCGCTTGCGGCGGCTGCGCCACCGTTTGTGCGCGACACGGGCGGTTTGGGGCTCCGCAAAGTAAGCTGGGCCCCGGATCCCCGGCCTGCGCCGCGGCAGGCAGGTCCGGGGTGACAGGGAGGGGGTAGGGCATTGCTCGCTCTCCAACTCCCGCCTTGACCCTCCACCCAAACCCGCCTAAGGGCGCGCATCTTCCGGGGTCATTCCCGGTTTGAGCTGAACATTGGCGGTGCGTCTCCTTTGCGGGGCAGTCGTCAAAGTAACCCGGTGGCCGAAGGGCCGGATCTGCGGGTGGAGCGTTTCAGTCTCTTCGTCATCCCGGCGAAAATCGGGATATCGTGCCGCGGGCCATGCGCTTGCGGAATGCGGTCCCGGGTCAAGCCCGGGATGACGAATTGGCTTATTCTTCTCCTCCCCCATCGTCCGGCACCCGTGTCACCCTCGTCTCGATCCCTTCAGGGAAAGTGGGAACCGGTTTCCCGCCCGGAAGGGTCGACAAAAAGGTGAAGTGAGAACTTAATGCCGACAATCAACCAGCTGGTCCGCAAGGGCCGCGTTCCGCAGAAGGCCAAGTCCAAGGTCCCTGCGATGGAGCAGAACCCGCAGAAGCGCGGCGTTTGCACCCGCGTCTACACGACGACCCCGAAGAAGCCGAACTCGGCGCTGCGCAAGGTGGCCAAGGTTCGCCTGACCAACCAGCGCGAGGTCATCAGCTACATCCCCGGTGAAGGCCACAACCTGCAGGAGCACAGCGTTGTGCTGATCCGCGGCGGGCGTGTGCGCGACCTTCCCGGCGTGCGTTACCACGTCCTGCGCGGCGTGCTCGACACCCAGGGTGTGAAGGACCGTCGCAAGAGCCGCTCGAAGTACGGCGCCAAGCGTCCGAAGTGACCTGTCCGGGGGACAGGTCATCCTCGAAAAATCGCCTTAAGCGATTTTATCGGGGATCTCAGTCCTCCCAATAGAACGCTTGTTTGGCAGAGTTTTTTTAGACCGAGTGCAAGAGGCCCTAGGTCCCAGCTTTCGCTGGGATGACGTTTGAAGAGGTCGCTGCGCTCCCGAGTCTGGAGTATTTGAAATGTCACGTCGTCGTCGTCCCGAAAAGCGGGTCATCCTGCCCGATCCCCAGTATGGTGATCAGATCCTGTCGAAGTTCATGAACAACCTGATGTATGACGGTAAGAAGGCCGTCGCTGAAGGTATTGTGTACAACGCGCTCCAGACTGTCGAGGCCAAGGCCAAGGCGGACCCGATCCAGCTGTTCCATGATGCGCTGAACAATGTGAAGCCGCAGGTCGAAGTGCGCAGCCGCCGCGTTGGTGGTGCAACCTATCAGGTGCCGGTGGAAGTTCGCCCCGAGCGTGCGCAGGCCCTCGCGATCCGTTGGTTGATCAATGCGGCGCGCGGTCGTCCGGAAACCACCATGGCAGCGCGTCTGTCGGGTGAGCTGCTGGATGCGGCCAACAACCGCGGCAACGCGGTGAAGAAGCGCGAAGACACGCACCGCATGGCGGATGCGAACCGCGCCTTCTCGCACTACCGCTGGTAACACGCTGATTGTGGGCAGCCGGGGGAAGGGTCTTCCGGCTGTCACAATCATCACTATATGGAGCGCGCTGCGGGCCCCTTGTCGGGCCGGGCCGCTTCTCCAACACCAAGGAATTCCTCATGGCACGCAGCCATCCGATCGACCGCTACCGCAATATCGGCATTATGGCGCATATCGACGCCGGCAAGACCACCACGACCGAGCGGATCCTGTTCTACACCGGCAAGTCCTAC
Source organism: Porphyrobacter sp. SLTP (assembly GCF_009905735.1). Taxonomy (GTDB): domain Bacteria; phylum Pseudomonadota; class Alphaproteobacteria; order Sphingomonadales; family Sphingomonadaceae; genus Erythrobacter. Next base: position 72,454 of record NZ_JAAALE010000007.1, on the reverse strand, counting down.
AAGATCGGCGAAGTGCACGATGGCGCGGCGACGATGGACTGGATGGAGCAGGAGCAGGAGCGCGGGATCACGATCACCTCGGCCGCCACGACCTGCTTCTGGTCGGTCGCCGATGGTCCGGAACACCGCATCAACATCATCGACACCCCGGGACACGTGGACTTCACGATTGAAGTCGAACGCTCCCTGCGCGTGCTCGACGGCGCCGTGGCCTGCTTCGACGGCGTGGCCGGGGTTGAACCCCAGTCCGAAACTGTTTGGCGTCAAGCCGACAAATACGGCGTCCCCCGCATGTGCTTTATCAACAAGCTCGACCGGACCGGCGCCAACTTCAAGTATTGCGTCCAGTCGATCATCGACCGTCTGGGTGCGCGTCCGGCTGTGCTTTACATTCCCATCGGTCTCGAAGCCGATCTGAAGGGTCTCGTCGACCTCGTGCACAATCGCGCGATCATCTGGAAGGATGAGTCGCTGGGTGCCGAGTTCGTTTATGAGGACATCCCGGCTGATCTGGCTGACGAAGCTGCGATCTATCGCAGCGAGCTGATCGAACTCGCCGTCGAACAGGACGACGAGGCGATGGAAGCCTATCTCGAAGGCAACGAGCCTGATGTGGCGACCCTGAAGGCGCTGATCCGCAAGGGCACGCTCAACCAGTCGTTCGTGCCGGTGTGCTGCGGCTCGGCGTTCAAGAACAAGGGCGTGCAGCCCCTGCTCGACGCTGTGGTCGACTACCTGCCGTCGCCGCTCGACATTCCTGACGTCCAGGGCGTCAAGATGGACAGCAACGAGACCGACAGTCGCCCCGCGACCGACGAAGCACCGTTCAGCGCGCTCGCGTTCAAGGTGATGAACGATCCGTTCGTCGGCAGCCTGACCTTCATCCGCATCTATTCCGGTACGCTCGGCAAGGGCACCTACCTGAACTCGGTGAAGGACAAGAAGGAAAAGGTCGGTCGTATGCTCGAAATGCATGCGAACGAGCGCAAGGACGTGGACGAAGCCTTCGCAGGCGACATCATCGCGCTCGCCGGGATGAAGGAAACCACCACCGGTGACACGCTCTGCGCAGCCAATGCGCCGATCGTGCTCGAGCGGATGGAATTCCCCGAGCCGGTGATCGAACTGTCGGTGGAACCGAAGACCAAGGCTGACCAGGAAAAGATGGGCATCGCGCTCAATCGCCTGTCGGCTGAAGATCCGAGCTTCCGCGTCTCGACCGATCACGAAAGCGGCCAGACCATCATCAAGGGCATGGGCGAATTGCACCTCGACATCATCGTCGATCGCATGAAGCGCGAGTTCAAGGTCGAAGCCAATGTCGGCGCGCCGCAGGTGGCCTACCGCGAATACCTCGCCCGCGAGGTCGATGTCGATTACACCCACAAGAAGCAGTCGGGCGGCTCGGGCCAGTTCGGCCGCGTGAAGGTCACGGTCACCCCCGGTGAACGCGGCCAGGGCGTGATCTTCGAAGACCAGATCAAGGGCGGGAACATCCCGCGCGAATACATCCCGGCGATCGAAAAGGGCTTCCGCGAACAGGCGGCCAGCGGTCACCTGGTCGGCTTCCCGATCATCGACTTCAGCATCAAGCTGACCGATGGTGCGTACCACGACGTCGACTCGAGCGCGATCGCGTTCGAAATCGCCGCACGCGGTGCCATGCGTGAAGTCGCGCAGAAGTCGGGCATCAAGCTGCTCGAGCCGATCATGAAGGTTGAAGTGGTGACCCCCGATGATTACCTCGGGGATGTCATCGGCGACCTCAACAGCCGGCGCGGACAGATCCAGGGCACCGACACGCGCGGCAATGCCCAGGCGGTGGAGGCCTTCGTGCCGCTCGCCAACATGTTCGGCTATGTCAACGAACTGCGCTCGTTCACGCAAGGGCGTGCGCAGTACTCCATGCAATTCTCGCACTATGACGAGGTTCCGGCCAACGTCGCAGCCGAGGTCAAGGAGAAACTTGCCTAAGCTGCTTCGGCAGTCTAGGGGCGGCGCCTGATTCAGCGGGCACCGCCGTTCTCCCGCGAACACATCGTTTCATTCAAGAAGGTACACCAGAGAAATGGCCAAGGAAAAGTTCCAGCGGAATAAGCCGCACTGCAACATCGGCACCATCGGTCACGTTGACCATGGCAAGACCACGCTGACCGCCGCGATCACCAAGGTGATGGCTGAAACCTACGGCGGCGCTGCTGTCGATTTCGCCAACATCGACAAGGCTCCGGAAGAGCGTGAGCGCGGGATCACCATCTCGACCGCACACGTCGAGTACGAATCGGCTGCGCGTCACTACGCTCACGTCGACTGCCCGGGTCACGCTGACTATGTGAAGAACATGATCACCGGTGCCGCCCAGATGGACGGCGCGATCCTCGTGGTGAACGCCGCTGACGGCCCGATGCCCCAGACCCGTGAGCACATCCTGCTCGCCCGTCAGGTCGGCGTGCCGGCGCTGGTCGTGTACATGAACAAGGTCGACCAGGTTGACGACGAGGAAATCCTCGAGCTCGTCGAACTGGAAGTCCGCGAGCTGCTGTCGTCGTACGACTTTGACGGTGATAACATTCCGATCATTAAGGGTTCGGCTCTGGCCGCTCTCGAAGGTCGCGATGACAACATCGGCAAGGATTCGGTGATTGCGCTGATCGAAGCTGTCGACAGCTTCATCCCTCAGCCCGACCGTCCGGTCGACAAGCCGTTCCTGATGCCGATCGAAGACGTGTTCTCGATCTCGGGTCGCGGCACTGTGGTGACCGGCCGTATCGAAACCGGCATCGTCAACGTCGGCGAAGAAGTCGAAATCGTCGGCATCAAGGACACCCGCAAGACCACCGTCACCGGCGTGGAAATGTTCCGCAAGCTGCTCGATCGCGGTGAAGCTGGCGACAACGTCGGCGCCCTGATCCGCGGCGTTGCCCGTGAAGAAGTCGAGCGTGGCCAGGTTCTCTGCAAGCCCGGTACGGTCAAGCCGCACACCGAGTTTGAAGCCGAAGTCTACGTGCTGTCGAAGGATGAAGGTGGCCGTCACACGCCGTTCTTCGCCAACTACCGCCCGCAGTTCTACTTCCGCACCACCGACGTGACCGGCGAAGTGATCCTTCCCGAAGGCACCGAAATGGTGATGCCGGGCGACAACGTTTCGATCGGCGTGAAGCTGATCGCTCCGATCGCCATGGACGAAGGTCTGCGCTTCGCAATCCGCGAAGGTGGCCGCACCGTGGGTTCGGGCGTCGTTGCCAAGATCACCAAGTAAGGTTCTGCTCCCGCCTGGGAGCTGACTGAACGCAAAGCAGGCCCGGCCGCTCATCTGAGCTGCCGGGCCTTTTTGTGTGCGGCCTATGGCTCGTAAAAACGTGGTTGCCGGTTTCCGGGTTCGGCCACGCGACAAAGGGTTGGGGCAGGGCGGTTTTGCTGGTTGGGCGCGGTCATTTCACCCCCGCGCAATTTCCTTCCACTTGGCCCTTGCCAGAATCCAACACGCTCCGTATAGGCGCGCATCCGCAGACGAGATTCGTTCCGTCTGTCACGAGTTTTGAAGAAGGCCGCCCGCTCTCGGGAAACCGGAATTGAGCGGGGCCGGCCTTTGTTTTTGGGAAATACCGGGTGACCGGTTGCTCCTTGGCTCTTTCGCATCGGTAGTAGGACATGGAAGCTCAGAATATCCGTATTCGCCTCAAGGCGTTCGACCACCGCGTTCTCGACCAGGCAACTGGTGAGATCGCTGATACGGCCCGCCGCACTGGCGCTCTTATTCGTGGCCCCATTCCCCTGCCGACGCGTATCGAGAAGTTTACCGTGAACCGCGGTCCGCACGTCGACAAGAAGTCGCGCGAGCAGTTCGAAGTTCGCACCTACAAGCGGCTGCTCGATATCGTGCAGCCCAACGCCCAGACTGTCGATGCTTTGATGAAGCTCGATCTGGCTGCCGGCGTGAACGTCGAGATCAAGCTGGCCTAAGCCAGCCGAAATGCCCCCGCTTCGGTGGGGGCCTCTATCGTTGAGGCCCTATGTGCCTCACCTGACGATAGGGTGGATACCGCCGGATGAAAATCATCCGGGCTGCGTCCCCCGTCTTGCTCCAGCGGCCACCCGGCCAGCATGAGCACTCAGCCCGGACGGGGCGATGCATGACAATTTGGGCTGAACTGGGCTGCAGCGTCTGACGCTGTGGCCTGCCATGCACCTTGCGGATGGTCCGTAGGGTGCCTCTGTTGAGGAGTAACTGACGATGCGCACCGGCGTTATCGCAAAGAAAGTCGGGATGACCCGCCTCTTCCAGGAGGACGGACGGCACGTGCCTGTGACCGTTCTCGCGCTGGAAGATTGCCAGGTGGTTTCGCACCGCACCGAAGACCGTGATGGCTACTTTGCCGTCCAGCTCGGCGCAGGCGAAGCCAAGCAGAAGAACGTTGCCAAGCCGCAGCGTGAACATTTCGCCAAGGCCGATGTCGGCCTGAAGAAGCGCGTCGCTGAATTCCGCGTCGAAAACGCCGATGGCCTCGTGCCGGTCGGCTCGACCATCAGCGCCGAGCATTTCATCGCTGGTCAGATGGTCGACATCACCGGCCACACGCAGGGTAAGGGCTTTGCCGGCGCCATGAAGCGTTGGGGCTTCGGCGGTATGCGCGCCACCCACGGTGTGTCGATCTCGCACCGTGCCCACGGTTCGACGGGTAACCGTCAGGATCCGGGCCGCGTGTTCAAGGGCAAGAAGATGGCCGGCCACATGGGCGACCGTCAGCGCACCCAGCAGAACCTCGAAATCGTCCGTACCGATGCTGAGCGCGGTCTCCTCTTCGTCAAGGGCTCGGTCCCGGGTGCGAAGAATGGCTGGCTGCTCGTTCGCGACGCCGTGAAGCTTCCGCTTCCCGAAGGCGTGCCGTTCCCCGGCGCGGTGCTCGACAAGAAGGCCCCGCAGGCTGACGAGACCCCCTCGGTTGTCGAAGCTGCCGCCGAAGACGTGGTCGTGACCGAAGCCGTCGAAACCGACGCTCCGGCCACCGAAGAAAACAAGGAAGGCTGAGCCATGAAGATCAAGGTTCAGAACATCGACGGTACTGCGGTCAAGGGCGCAGACATCGAGCTTTCGGACGACGTGTTCGGCATCGAGCCGCGCGCCGACATCCTGCACCGGGTCGTGACCTGGCAGCTCGAAAACCGCCGCGGCACTGCCCGCCCGACGCGTGAGCGTTCGGACGTGGCCCGCACCGGCAAGAAGTTCGGCAAGCAAAAGGGCGGCGGTACCGCTCGTCACGGCGACCGTGCAGCTCCGATCTTCATCGGCGGCGGTAAGGCCCACGGCGCGCGCAAGCGTGACTTCGAGCAGTCGCTCAACAAGAAGATCCGTGCGCTCGGTCTCAAGATGGCGCTTTCGAGCAAGGCCAAGGACGGTCTCGTCGTGGTTGACACGCTGGAACTCGCCGAAGCCAAGACCAAGGTGCTCAAGGGCCACCTCGCCAAGGCCGGTTTTGCGGGGAAGGTGCTGGTGATCGACGGCGAACAGGTGGACGCTGGCTTCAAGAAGGCTGCCGGTAACCTGCCGGGCATCAATGTGATGCCGGCCATGGGCGCCAACGTCTATGACATCCTCAACCACGACACGCTGGTGCTGACCAAGGCTGCTGTCGAAAAGCTGGAGGCGCGCTTCAATGGCTAAGAAGCAGACTGTCGATGCGCGTCACTATGACGTGATCATCGCGCCGCACATCACCGAAAAGTCGACCCTCGCGTCCGAGAACAACGCAGTGGTCTTCAAGGTCGCCAACTCGGCGACCAAGCCCCAGATCAAGGAAGCGATCGAGGCGATCTACGACAAGAAGGTCGTCGCCGTGAACACTCTGGTGGTCAAGGGCAAGACCAAGCGCTGGAAGGGCAAGGCCTATCAGCGCAGCGACGTGAAGAAGGCCATTGTCACCCTCGCCGAGGGTGAAATGATCGATATCACCAGCGGTATCTGAGGCCAAGGGACAGGACACGAACAATGGCACTCAAGAACTATAAACCGACCAGTCCCGCTCGCCGCGGTCTGATTCTGGTCGACAAGTCCGCGCTCTACAAGGGCAAGCCGCTCAAGGCGCTTACCGAAGGTAAGCACAAGACTGGTGGTCGGAACAACAAGGGCCATGTCACCTCGCGTGGCATCGCCGGTGGTCACAAGCAGAAGTACCGCTTCATCGACTTCAAGCGTCGTAAGTGGGACATGCCGGCCACTGTCGAGCGTCTGGAATATGACCCCAACCGCACCGCCTTCATCGCACTGGTGAAGTACGAAGATGGTGAGCAGGCCTACATCATCGCTCCGCAGCGTCTTGCTGTTGGCGACTCTGTGGTTGCTGGCGAAAAGGTCGACACCAAGCCGGGCAACGCGATGCTGCTGGGTCAGATGCCGGTTGGCACGATCTGCCACAACGTCGAGATGAAGCCGGGCAAGGGTGGTCAGATCGCCCGTTCGGCCGGCACTTACGTGCAGGTCGTCGGTCGTGACCGCGCGATGGTCATCGTTCGCCTGAACTCGGGTGAGCAGCGTTACCTGCGCGCCGATTGCATGGGCACTGTGGGCGCCGTGTCGAACCCCGACAACGGCAACCAGAACTTTGCCAAGGCTGGCCGCAAGCGTTGGATGGGCGTCCGCCCGCTGACTCGCGGTGTTGCGAAGAACCCGGTCGACCACCCGCACGGTGGTGGTGAAGGCCGGACCTCAGGCGGTCGCCATCCGGTGACCCCGTGGGGCAAGCCGACCAAGGGTGCCCGTACGCGCCATAACAAGCAGACGGACAAGATGATCATCCGTTCGCGTCACGCGAAGAAGAAGAGGTAAGAGACGATGGCACGTTCCGTCTGGAAAGGTCCGTTTGTCGAGCTGAGCCTGTTGAAGAAGGCTGAAAGCGCGCAGGAAGCGAGCAACGTCAAGCCGATCAAGACCTGGTCGCGGCGTTCGACGATTCTGCCGCAGTTCGTCGGGCTCACCTTCAATGTCTATAACGGGCACAAGTTCATTCCCGTTTCGGTTTCGGAAGAAATGGTCGGCCACAAGCTTGGTGAATTTGCGCCCACGCGCACCTTCCCCGGTCACGCTGCCGACAAGAAGGGCAAGCGCTGATGAGCAAGGCAAAGGCACCCCGCCGCGTGGGCGATAACGAGGCGCTGGCCGTCGGCACCACGATCCGTGGTTCGGCGCAGAAGCTCAACCTCGTTGCTGCCCTGATCCGTGGCAAGAAGGCTGAAGAGGCGTTGAACATTCTCGCCTTTTCGAAGCGGGCAATGGCGCGCGATGCGAGCAAGGTGCTCGCTTCGGCAATCGCCAATGCTGAGAACAACCACAACCTCGACGTTGATGCGTTGATCGTGGCGGAAGCTTCGGTCGGCAAGTCGGTGACGATGAAGCGGTTCCACACCCGCGGCCGCGGCAAGTCGACCCGGATCCTCAAGCCGTTCTCACGGCTGCGGATCGTCGTTCGCGAAGCAGAAGAGGCGTAAGATGGGCCAGAAGAGCAATCCGATCGGTCTGCGCCTGCAGATCAACCGCACCTGGGACAGCCGCTGGTACGCCGAAGGGCGTGACTATGCGCAGCTGCTCAAGGAAGATGTCGCGATCCGCAAGTACATCATGAAGAACCTGCCGCAGGCGGCAGTTTCCAAGGTGGTGATCGAGCGTCCGGCCAAGCTGTGCCGCGTGTCGATCTATGCGGCGCGTCCCGGCGTGATCATCGGCAAGAAGGGTGCAGACATCGAAAAGCTGCGCTCGAAGCTGGCGACCATGACGCCGAGCGACGTGAAGCTGAACATCGTTGAAATCCGCAAGCCGGAAATCGACTCCAAGCTCGTTGCGCAGGGCATCGCCGATCAGCTGGTTCGCCGCGTGGCGTTCCGTCGGGCGATGAAGCGCGCGATGCAGTCGGCCATCCGGCTCGGTGCCGAGGGGATCAAGATCACCTGCGGTGGCCGTCTTGGTGGTGCAGAAATCGCCCGGGTTGAATCGTATCGTGAAGGCCGCGTTCCGGCGCACACGCTGCGTGCCAACATCGATTACGCCGAGTGCGAGGCGCTCACCGCCTACGGCATCATCGGGATCAAGGTGTGGATCTTCAAGGGCGAGATTCTCGCTCATGATCCGACCGCCCAGGACCGCCTGATGATGGAAGCGCAGACTTCCGGCGTCCGTCCGGCTCGTTGAGGTAACAGACCATGTTGCAACCGAAAAAGCACAAGTTCCGCAAGCAGTTCAAGGGACGGATCAAGGGCGAAGCCAAGGGTGGAACCACCCTCAACTTCGGCTCCTATGGTCTCAAGGCTCTGGAACCCGAGCGGATTACCGCACGTCAGATCGAAGCGGCTCGCCGCGCGATCACGCGTCACATCAAGCGTCAGGGCCGTCTCTGGATCCGCGTCTTCCCCGATGTGCCGGTGACCAAGAAGCCTGCTGAAGTCCGTCAGGGTAAGGGCAAGGGTTCGGTCGAATATTGGGCAGCCCGCGTGAAGCCGGGTCGCATCCTGTTCGAACTCGACGGCGTTGCCGGCCCGCTCGCGGCCGAAGCGTTCGAGCGTGCAGCCATGAAGCTGCCGATCAAGACCAAGGTTGTTGCCCGTCTCGGCGACACCAGCCACCTGGGAGGCGAATAATGGCCGACTTTGCGGACCTTCGCACCAAGACTGATGATCAGCTGTCCGCCGAGCTCACCGAGCTGAAGCGCGAGCAGTACAATCTGCGGTTCCAGGCTGCGACCAACCAGCTCGAGGCTCCCTCGCGCATCCGTCAGGTGCGCCGGACCATCGCGCAGATCAAGACGCTGCAAAACGAGCGCGCGGCCAAAACCGCCGCCGCCAAGGCGTAAGGAGTAGCACAATGCCCAAGCGCATCCTCGTCGGGACTGTGACCTCCGACAAGACCAACAAGACCGTGACCGTGCTGGTCGAACGCAAGGTGAAGCACCCGCTGTACGGGAAGATCATCCGTCGTTCGAAGAAGTATCACGCGCACGACGAAACCAATGAATACACCGTGGGTGACGTGGTGCGGATCGAAGAGACCCGCCCGATGTCCAAGACCAAGACCTGGATCGTCAAGGACCGGGTTGTGGCAGGCGGCGTGCAGGCGGTGGAAGCCGACCTCGACGTGGCAGCTGCGGGTAACTGAATTAGGCGTAATCGGAACTGTCAGGCCCCGGTCGGATCGGGCGTCCTGGTAAGCCAGTGAGAAGGAAGACGGATCAATGATCCAGATGCAATCCAATCTCGACGTCGCGGACAACAGCGGCGCCAAGCGCGTCCAGTGCATCAAGGTGCTGGGCGGGTCGAAGCGTCGTACCGCGGGCGTCGGCGATGTGATCGTCGTCTCCATCAAGGAGGCGCAGCCGCGCGCGAAGGTCAAGAAGGGCGATGTCCATCGCGCCGTGATCGTCCGCACCCGCAAGGAAGTGCGTCGTCCCGACGGCACCGTGATCCGTTTCGACAGCAATGCTGCCGTGCTGGTCAACAAGAACGAGGAGCCGATCGGCACCCGTATCTTTGGCCCGGTGGTGCGTGAACTGCGTTCGCGCGGCTTCATGAAGATCATTTCGCTCGCTCCGGAGGTGCTGTGATGGCTGCTGCGAAGATCAAGAAGGGTGACAGCGTCGTCGTGCTGTCGGGCAAGGACAAGGGTCGTACCGGTACGGTCGCTCAGGTCATGCCGAAGGACGGCAAGGTCGTTGTCGAGGGCGTGAACATCGCTGCCCGTCACCGCAAGCCCAGCCAGCAGAACCCCCAGGGTGGCATCGACCGGTTCCCGGCTCCGATGCACATCTCGAAGGTTGCGCTTGCTGATCCCAAGACCGGCAAGGCTACGCGCGTCCGTTTCGAAATGAAGGACGGCAAGAAGGTCCGCGTCGCCGTGAAGAGTGGGGAGACCATCGATGGCTGATTATACCGCCCGGATGAAGGCCAAGTACGACACGGAAATCGTGAAGGCGATGACCGAGAAGTTTGGCTACAAGAACCGTCTCGAAGTCCCCAAGCTCGAGAAGATCACGCTCAACATGGGCGTCGGCGAAGCGAGCCAGGACAAGAAGAAGGTCCAGACCGCTGCCGAAGAAATGGCGCTGATCGCTGGCCAGAAGCCGGTCATCACCATCGCCAAGAAGTCGATCGCGCAGTTCAAGCTGCGTGAAGGCATGCCGATCGGTTGCAAGGTCACCTTGCGCCGTGAGCGCATGTACGAGTTTCTTGATCGTCTCGTGACCGTAGCCATGCCGCGCATCCGGGACTTCCGCGGGCTGAACGCCAAGTCGTTCGATGGCCGCGGGAACTACGCGATGGGGCTGAAGGAACAGATCGTGTTCCCCGAAATCAGCTACGACAAGATCGAGAAGGTGCGCGGGATGGACATCATCGTCACCACCACCGCCAAGACCGATGAAGAGGCGCGCGAATTGCTGCGTCTGTTCGGCTTCCCCTTCCAGGGCGAAGCACCGGGCGCAAAGGCAACCGAACAGAAGGAGGCGGCGTGAGCCGCTTCCCCCAAAAGACACTAGGCAAGAGAGCTTAAGTCCATGGCGAAACTGAGTTCCATCAACAAGAATGAGCGTCGCAAGAAGCTCGTCAAGCAGTACGCTGCGAAGTACGAGAAGCTGAAGGCGATCGCGAATGACGAGTCCCTCGACGAGACGGAGCGCCTGGTCGCTCGGCTCAAGATGGCAGAGCTTCCGCGCAATGCGAACCCGACCCGGGTCCGCAACCGTTGCGCCACCACCGGCCGCCCGCGCGGCTATTACCGCAAGTTCGGCATCAACCGCATCGAACTGCGTCAACTCGGCAACAGCGGGATGATTCCCGGTCTGACCAAGTCGAGCTGGTGAGGACTGAACTATGGCTATGACCGATCCTCTGGGTGATATGCTCACCCGCATCCGCAACGGCCAGCGTGCGAAGAAGGACTCCGTGCTCACGCCCGCGAGCAACCTTCGCGCAAGCGTGCTCGAAGTGCTTCAGCGTGAAGGCTATATCCGTGGCTACAGCGAAGACAATTCGGGCATGCACCCGGCGCTGCGGATCGAACTGAAGTATTTCGAAGGCGAGCCCGCGATCAAGCACGTGGCCCGCGTCTCCAAGCCGGGTCGCCGGGTCTATTCGGGTTCCAAGGAACTGCCGACGATCCGTAACGGCCTTGGCATCACGATCGTCTCGACGCCGCGCGGCGTGCTCTCGGATGCCGAAGCACGCAGCCACAACGTCGGCGGCGAAGTCCTGGCGGAGGTGTTCTGATGAGCCGCATCGGTAAAAAGCCGGTGGCGATCCCGGGCGGTGTTACCGCCACGATCGACAACGGCACCCTCACGGTGAAGGGCCCCAAGGGGACTCTGACCCTAGGCCTGTCCGACCTCATCGACTACAAGGTCGAAGAGGGCGAGATCTCGGTCAAGCCGGCCAATGACAGCCGTCAGGCGCGGGCCTTCTGGGGCATGCAGCGTACGCTGGTGTCGAACCTGGTCGAAGGCGTCACTGACGGCTTCACCAAGGTCCTCGTCATCAAGGGCGTCGGCTACCGTGCCAATGCGCAGGGCCGCAATCTGAAGCTGCAGCTTGGCTACAGCCACGATGTCGACCTGCCTGTGCCCGAGGGTCTTGAAGTCAAGACTCCGGACCAGACCACGATCGAGATTTCCGGGACCGACAAGCAGGCCGTTGGCCAGTTTGCCGCCGAAATCCGCCGTTGGCGCAAGCCCGAGCCCTACAAGGGCAAGGGGATTGCCTACAAGGGCGAGTTTATCTTCCGCAAGGAAGGGAAGAAGAGATAAGATGGCAAAGCTTTCCCTTTTCGAACGGCGCCGTCGCCGCGTTCGCACCGCTCTGCGTGCACGTGCCGGTGGCAAGCCCCGTCTGTCGGTGCACCGCACCGGCCGTCACATCTACGCCCAGATCATCGATGATGCAGCCGGCAAGACTGTCGCTGCGGCTTCGACGCTCGGTGCCAAGGCGAGCGGCGCGAATGTCGATGCCGCTGTCGAGGTCGGCAAGGCGATTGCCGAAGCTGCCAAGAAGGCGGGCGTGACCACTGTCGTGTTCGATCGCGGCGGGTTCCTGTTCCATGGTCGCGTCAAAGCGCTGGCCGATGCCGCCCGTGAAGGCGGGCTGGAGTTCTGATTATGGCTGACGAGAACACCATCGAAACCCCCGAAGTGGTCAGCGAAGTTGCTGGCGATGCCGGTGAAGCGCAGGGCCGTCGTGGCCGTGGCCGTGGCGGCAACCGTGAAGGCGGTGGCGGCGATCGCGGACGTGGTCGTGGCGGTCGTGATGACCGTCGCGGCGGCAAGCAGGAAGAAGATGACGGCATCATCGAAAAGCTGGTGCACATCAACCGCGTCTCCAAGACCGTAAAGGGCGGCAAGCGCTTCGGCTTTGCTGCGCTGGTCGTGGTCGGCGACGGTCAGGGCCGCGTTGGCTTCGGCCACGGCAAGGCTCGCGAAGTGCCCGAAGCGATCACCAAGGCAACGGCCGCGGCGCGCAAGAAGATGATCCGCGTTCCGCTCAAGGAAGGCCGCACTCTGCACCATGACGGCAACGGCCGTTTCGGCGCGGGCAAGGTTACGCTGCGTACGGCGCCTCCGGGGACCGGCATCATCGCCGGTGGTCCGATGCGCGCTGTGTTCGAGAGCCTGGGCGTTGCTGACGTGGTGACCAAGTCGGTCGGTACGTCGAACCCCTACAACATGATCCGCGCCACCTTCGATGCGTTGACCGATCAGACTTCGCCGAAGTCGGTTGCCCAGCGTCGTGGCAAGAAGGTCGTCGACCTTCTGGGTCGTGGCGGGGCCAGCGCAGTTGAGGCTGAAGCCGACGCTGCGGCGATTGTGGAGTAATTCGAGATGGCTACCATCAAGATCAAGCAGGTCGGTTCGCCGATCCGTCGCCCCGCCAGTCAGCGCCAGATCCTCATCGGTCTGGGGCTGAACAAGATGCACAAGATCGTCGAGCGTCAGGACACCCCCGAGGTGCGCGGCGCAATCGCCAAGATCCCGCATCTGGTGCAGGTGATCGACTAAAACTCAGGCAGGCCCCGCATAGTCGGGGCCTTCCTTTCTCTCAGCGCGACAAAAGCGAAAGCGAGTGCACGATTATGAAACTGAATGACATCCGCGACAATGCCGGTGCCCGCAAGGGTCGGATGCGTGTGGGCCGTGGTATCGGCTCGGGCAAGGGTAAGACCTCGGCGCGCGGTCAGAAGGGTCAGAAGGCCCGTTCCGGTGTGGCGATCAAGGGCTTTGAAGGCGGTCAGATGCCGCTGCACATGCGCCTGCCGAAGCGCGGCTTCAACAACCCCTTCGCCAAGGACTACGCCGAAGTGAACATCGGCATGATCCAGAAGTTCATCGACGCCGGCAAGCTCGACGCCAAGGCCACCATCACCGAAGACGCGCTGCGCGCGGTCGGTCTGGTGCGTGATGGCAAGGACGGCGTGCGTCTGCTGGGCAAGGGTGAGATCACCGCCAAGGTGACCTTCGCCGTGACCGGTGCGACCAAGGGCGCCATTGCTGCGGTCGAAAAGGCCGGTGGCAGCGTCGAAGTGGCGGCTGCACCGACCCCTGAGCATGAGAAGAAGCTTGCTCGCCGCGACGCCAACAAGGCTGCGAAGGCGAAGTAATCGACAAAAGGTGACGCGCGGGGGTTCGACAAGTGCCCCCGCGCTCCCTATTTACGCTCTCGCGCGCCGGATGGGCCCTTCTGATGCAGGGCCAGCTCTTGCAGCACAGGCGCGCATTGGATGGTTCGGGATGGTTGCAGGTCAGCCATGACTACCGGATCAAGAGCTAGGACTGACAGAACGACATGGCATCACGCGCCGACAATATCGCGAGCAACCTGAACCTCGGCAACTTTGCCAAGGCGACCGAGCTCAAGCAGCGCATCTGGTTCACGATCGGGGCGCTGATTGTCTTCCGCTTCCTCAGCTTCGTGCCGCTGCCTGGCGTCAATCCGCTGATCCTGAGCGAGCTGTACCAACAGACCCGCGGTGGCATCCTCGACCTATTCAACGCCTTTTCGGGCGGCAGTCTTGAGCGCATGAGCCTCATCGCGCTCGGCGTGATGCCCTATATTACTGCCTCAATCGTGGTGCAGATGGCCTCGGCTTTGCACCCGGCGCTGTCCGCGCTGAAGAAGGAAGGCGCGAGCGGGCGTCAGAAGCTCAACCAGTACACCCGCTATGGCGCGGTGCTGCTGTGCATCATTCAAGGCTATGCGATTGCGGTGGGGCTTGAAAGCTTCGCCGCGCAGAACGGCCTCGCGGCGGTGGTCAACCCCGGCTACATGTTCCGCGTCGTTGCGGTCATCAACCTCGTCGGCGGCACCATGTTCCTGCTGTGGCTGGGTGAGCAGATCACCAGTCGTGGTATCGGCAACGGTATCTCGCTGATCATCATGGCGGGCATCGTGGCCCAGTTCCCGAGCTTCGCCACCAACCTGTTCGAAGGTGGCCGCACCGGCTCGATTGCGCCGTGGATCATCATCGCCTTTCTCGTGATGGTGGTCGCGCTGATCCTGCTGATCGCCTTCATGGAGCGCGCCCAGCGCCGCCTGACGATCCAGTATCCCAAGCGTGCGACCCAGCGCGGCATGATGCAGGCCGAGCGGTCCTACCTGCCGCTCAAGATCAACACGGCGGGCGTGATCCCTCCGATCTTCGCCAGCTCGCTGTTGCTGCTGCCGCTGACGATCACGCAGTTCGCGGGCAGCTCGGTTGACACCAATAGCAGCTTCTATTCGGTGCTTCAGGCACTGAACCAGTACCTCGCGCATGGTCAGCCGCTCTACATGACGCTCTATGCGATCGGGATCATCTTCTTCTGCTTCTTCTACACTGCGGTGGTGTTCAACCCCGAAGAAACGGCCGATAACCTGAAGAAGAATGGCGGCTCGATCCCCGGTATTCGTCCCGGCAAGCGGACGGCGGATTATCTCGAATATGTGCTGACCCGGATCACCGTGATCGGCGCCGCTTACCTGACGGTTGTCTGCGTGGTGCCCGAATACATGATCGCGCAGACCGGTATTCCGCTGTTCCTCGGCGGCACCAGCCTGCTGATCGTCGTGAACGTGACGGTCGATACGATCAGCCAGATCCAGTCGCACCTGCTGGCCCTGCAATATGGCGATCTCATCAAGAAGGCGAAGCTCAAGGGGCGGATGCGCTGATATCCGACATTAGTCGGCTTGACGCAGGTCCCTGCTTGGTTGAACCCACTAGTCTGAATGAATGCGCCGGGCGAAGACCCGAGGCGATATTGGGGGACGGTTCGTGAACATCATTCTTCTTGGCCCTCCCGGCGCGGGTAAGGGAACGCAAAGCGCAGGGTTGGTCGAGCGGCATGGCATGCGCCAGCTTTCGACCGGCGACATGCTGCGCGCCGCGGTCAAGGCCGGCACGCCGGTCGGCATCCGCGCCAAGGAAGTGATGGAGCGCGGCGAGCTGGTCTCGGATGAGATCGTCTCCGATCTGATCGATGCTGAACTGGCCGCCATGGCGCCTGAAACGGGTGCGATCTTCGATGGCTATCCCCGCACGGCCGCGCAGGCTGACGCGCTTGACGCGATTCTGGCACGCAATGGCCGACTGCTCGACCATGTGATTGAGCTCGAAGTGAACGAGGACGCGCTGGTAGAGCGCATCACTGGCCGCTTCTCCTGCGGCAATTGCGGCGCGTTGTATCACGACACCGCCAATCCGCCCAAGACGCCGGGCGTGTGCGACACCTGCGGCAGCACCGAATTCAAGCGTCGGCCCGACGATAACGAAGAAACCGTGCGGATGCGGATGCAGGAATACCGCGCCAAGACGGCGCCGATCCTGCCTGGCTATGAAGCGCGCGGGATTGTGACGCGGGTTGACGGCATGGCCGCGATCGACACCGTCGCGGGTCAGATCGACGCAATCCTCGACAGCTGAGCCGAGCGGGACTTGTGTCCCCCACGCTTTTGGCCCAGCCTTCGGCACGGATCGTACGGGAGGGTCTTGCCATGAAACTTCACTTTGGCGCGCCCATGGCGCTGCTTGGCCTCGCCTCGATGGCTTGGGGCGCAGCCGCCTCGGCCGAGGTTACGCGCGCAACGGACGATAGCTTCGTCTCGCGCCACGAAGTCGTGGTGAAGGCCAGCCCCAAGCAAGTGTGGCTCGCGCTGATCTCGCCCGCTACCTGGTGGACCTCGGAACACACGTGGTCAGGCAGTGCCAAGAACCTGACGCTCGTCCCTCAGGCCGGGGGCTGCTTCTGTGAAACCATCCCCGAGGTCGACGAGCCGGGGCGCTTTACCCTTGAAGGCAGTGTCGAGCACATGCGGGTGGTGCAGGCCTATCCCGAATCCGCACTGCGGATGGTCGGCAACCTCGGCCCGCTCCAGAGCGAGCCGGTGACCGGGGTGCTGACGATCGCAATCAGCAAGGTCGACAAGGGTACCCGGATCGTATGGGAGTATAATGTCGGCGGCCCGATGCGGTATGAAGTGCCGGTGATTTCCAAGGCGGTCGACGGGGTGATGGGTGTTCAGCTTGCCGCTTTGGCAAAGCCTTTGGTGGTCGTGGCAATGCCGTCCTCGTCTGCTGCAAAGCCCGCCGCAGGCCCGCCCGCTGCTGCACCAGCGCCGCCCGTCGCCAAGCCGGCCATCGACCCTGCCGCGAAGCCTGCAACTCTGCCTGCGCCGAAGCCCGCTGCCGCCACGCCTGCACCCGCTACGGCCCCGAAGCCGGTCGCCGCACCGGCTGCCAAGCCTGCTGCGCCGAAGCCGGAGCCAAAGCCAGCGCCCAAGTCCCCTTCGGTGGCGGATGTATTCGGCGATCTGGCGGACGAGCCGCCGCGCTAGCGCCAAGGGTTGAGGAGTGGGACGGGGCTGGGTGCCAGGCCTTGGGCCGCGTTCCGCTTTGCGACCGATCCGCAGTCCTTCGCCTTGCGGTTGACGGCCCGGACGAATCAGCCTATGCGCGCGGCTCATTCGACATGTTCGAAGCAAGTTCGGCAGGCATCGCCCTTGCGCGTGCCAACCGGGCTTTTTGCCGTTTGTGATCCTGCCACTTGGCAAATCACGCGGCAAGCGGACACAAGAATGAATTGAGCGTTGAGATAGGGGTGGTCTTTAATTGACCTAAGTCCCTGTGGAGCATGGAGAAATAAGTGGCTCGTATTGCCGGGGTCAATATCCCCACCAACAAGCGCGTGATCATCGCGCTGACCTATATTCACGGTATTGGTCGTACCACCGCCGTCCAGATCGCTGACAAGCTGGGTATCGCGCACTCTGCGCGTGTGCAGGACCTCTCTGATGAGGAAGTGCTGCGGATCCGCGAAACCATCGACGCCGATTTCACCGTGGAAGGCGACCTGCGTCGCAACACCGCGATGAACATCAAGCGCCTGATGGATCTGCGCGCCTATCGCGGCCTGCGTCACCGTTCGGGTCTCCCCGTCCGTGGCCAGCGCACCCACACCAACGCCCGCACCCGCAAGGGCAAGGCCAAGCCCATCGCGGGCAAGAAGAAGTAAGCGAGCGGGGCTCACCCCCTTTGCACGCTTTTCCCTTCTGACGATCTAGAGGACAGATAACGATGGCACGCGAACCAGGCCGTATTCGGCGCCGTGACAAGAAGAACATCACCAGCGGCGTTGCGCATATCAACGCCAGCTTCAACAACACCATGATCACCATCACCGATGCGCAGGGCAATGCGATCAGCTGGTCCAGCGCTGGCGCGATGGGCTTCAAGGGCAGCCGCAAGTCGACTCCCTATGCTGCGCAGGTTGCCGCTGACGATGCGGGCAAGAAGGCTGCCGAACACGGCGTCCGTACGCTCGAAGTCGAAGTGAAGGGTCCGGGCTCGGGCCGCGAAAGCGCGCTTCGGGGTCTTGCGGCTGTGGGTTTCAACATTACTTCGATCCGCGACGTCACTCCGATCCCGCACAACGGGGTCCGTCCCTCCAAGCGTCGCCGCGTCTGATCCGCCGGGATGGCGGGGGCGCTGTGCGCTCTCGCCGCCCGATCGGGTCAGGTGCCGCGTTTCGCGTTCGCATCTGGCCCGCCCAAGTTTGAACCGCCCCCTCCGGGCGAATTAGGGGAAATCCATGTCCGTCAACACCAAGAACTGGCAGGAACTCAAGAAACCCAACACCCTCGAAATCAAGGACGGCGGCGATCGTCAGCGCAAGGTCACGTTCGTGGCCGAGCCGCTCGAGCGCGGCTTTGGCCTGACGCTCGGCAATGCGCTGCGCCGGGTGCTGCTGTCGAGCCTTCAGGGCGCGGCGATCACCTCGATCAAGATCGAGAACGTGCTGCACGAGTTCTCCAGCCTCGCTGGCGTGCGTGAAGATGTCACCGACATCGTCCTGAACGTGAAGCAGATCGCGCTGCGCATGGAAGGCGAAGGCCCCAAGCGTTTGCAGCTTTCGGCGACTGGCCCGGGCGCGGTCAAGGCTGGCGATATTGCTGTCACCGGCGACATCGAAGTCATGAACAAGGATCTGGTGATCTGCCAGCTCGATGAAGGCGCGACGCTCAACATGGAGCTGACCGCTGACACCGGGAAGGGCTACTCGCCCGCCGTGCAGAACCGTCCGGCCGATGCGCCGATCGGGCTGATCCCGGTCGACTCGCTCTATTCGCCCGTGCGTCAGGTGAGCTACAAGGTCGAGAACGCCCGCGTCGGGCAGGAGCTTGACTATGACAAGCTCTCGCTGACCGTCGAAACCGATGGCACCGTTACCCCGGAAGACGCCGTGGCCTATGCCGCGCGCATCCTTCAGGATCAGCTGACCCTGTTCGTCCACTTCGAAGACGGCATCCCGCAGCCGGTCGGCCAGATGATCGGCCACGCCGTGCAGCCGGAAGAAAGCGACGCCAACCAGCTCAACCGTTACCTCCTCAAGAAGGTCGACGAGTTGGAACTGTCGGTGCGTTCGGCCAACTGCCTCAAGAACGACAACATCATCTACATCGGCGATCTGGTCCAGAAGACCGAAGCCGAGATGCTGCGCACGCCGAACTTCGGCCGCAAGTCGCTCAACGAGATCAAGGAAGTGCTCTCCAGCATGGGTCTGCGCCTCGGCATGGACATCCCGGGCTGGCCGCCCGAGAACATCGAAGAAATGGCCAAGAAGCTCGAACAAGAGCTGCTGGGTTAAAAGGGATGTGAGTCCCCGCGCAGGCGGGGACCTCATGCCGCATGAGACCCCCGCCTGCGCGGGGGGCTCACAACTGGGCGAAGGTGACGGCCCTCAACAGTCACCAGCACTGGGCTACCTGACACGGGCCCTTTTCGAACGGAGTAAAGAATATGCGTCATGGTATTTCGGGCCGCAAGTTGGGCCGCCGCACGGGTCACCGCAACGCCCTGTTCCGCAACATGGCCGCTGCGCTGATCAAGCACGAGCAGATCAAGACCACGCTGCCCAAGGCGAAGGAACTGCGCCCCTATCTCGAAAAGCTGATCACGCTGGCTAAGCGCGGCGGCCTGTCGAACCGTCGTCTCGCCATGAGCCGTCTGGGTGACGAAGTGCAGCTCAAGAAGCTGTTCGACGTTCTGGCCGAGCGTTATGCGGACCGTGAAGGCGGTTACACCCGCGTGCTGCGCGCCGGTGTGCGCGCTGGCGATGCGGTGCAGATGGCGATCATCGAACTGGTCGACCGCGACGAAAGCGCACGCGGCCAGGATTCCGGCCCGGTGCAGACCGCGGAAGACTACGAAGACGCATAATCCGCGTCACACGCAGAGTTAGCGAAGGGGCCGGGGCGGAAACGCTTCCGGCCCTTTCCTTTTGAGCAGTGCAGCCTAGTGTCGCACCCATGATCCGCACCGCTTTTGCAGCGTCCACGTTGCTCCTCGCCGCCTTACCGGCTTCTGCGCAATCCCAGCAGGAGGCGCTCGTCGCCCGTTACGATCGTGCGCTAGCGGCCGGATACAAGGCACTGATGCTGTGCGGTGCGATCGCCAATGCCGAGCGGAACGGGGCGACCCGCACGCCCGAGAGCGTCGAGCAATGGGAGCTCACCGGCATTCAGGCGCCGCACGATGCAATCATCGGCACCCTGCCTTACGAAATCGTCCGCCGCCCGAGCGGGCAGATTGCGCATGTGGCGGTCCGCTGGGCAGACGATATGCCAGCTCGGATCGCGGCCAATTTCGGGCCAGAGACCGGCTGTTCGGTGCTGCCGATCGGTGCGCCGGAGGATTCGAGCAATCCCGATCAACCGCTGCCCGTGGCGGCACAGCCCGAAGCAAAAGCGCTCGGCTCAGGCACCGTCTCGGCATCGGCTCGCAGCAAAGCCAAGGCACCCCATACGCTCGACCGGGTCTTCGCCAGCGCGCTCGCCGGGCAATATGGCGACGGCACCCGCACAACCGCCACGCTGGTCCGCTATAACCGCAACGGGAGCGGGCAGGTCGAGCAATCCTTCTACGCCCCCGGCTTTGGCGAGAAGACCCCCCAGCGCACTTGGTCCGTCGCGAAGAGCATCGCGGCGACCTTGATCGGTGCGGCGGTGCAATCGGGCGAGGCAAACGTCGCAGACCCCATCGCACTCAATTACTGGGTCGCAGGTGGGGAGACCGATCCGCGCAATGCCATCACCATCGATTACGCCTTGCGCATGGCGAGCGGCCGCTATTCCGACACTCCGGGCAACCGCACCGATCCGCTCTATTTCGGCGGCTCGACCATTGATGAGACGGCGGTAAACTGGCCGGTGCTCAATGCGCCGGGTACCGTGTTCCGCTATGCCAATAATGACACGCTGTTGGCGCTCAAGGGGATCGCCCAATGGTTGTCATTTTACCCGCCGCACCAGTTCTTTGCCAAGCTCGGGATGGCGGACACGGTGGCCGAAACCGATATTCGCGGCGATCACGTGATGTCATCGCAGGTGTGGAGCACGGCGAGCGACCTTGCGGATTTCGGCCAGCTGTATCTCAACAACGGCGTGCTCCCTTCAGGCGAACGTGTTCTGCCCGAGGGCTGGGCGAAATACGTGTCGACCCCAAGCGGTCCGCAGCCTGACGGCGCATTCGGCTATGGTGCCGGGTTCTGGCTGATGAACCGCACCGAGGGGGTGCCCGCCGATACCTTCGCCGCCTTCGGCAATCGTGGGCAATATGTGGTGATCGTTCCTTCGCGCGGGGTCGTGATCGTCCGGCGGGGCGAAGATCCGGCAGGTTCGGGTTTCGACATCGCCGCTTTCACGCGGGACGTGCTGGTGGCACTTCCGACCAGTTAGCCGATAATCGTTCATATTGTATGGGCTTTAGATTAACAAATCCTGTCATCTCAATTCAGCTTCATCACACCCCGAATCGCGCAAAAGCATCTTCGACACCGCAAGCAATCCTGCCCGCGGTGCCTGACGAGGAATGCTTCGATGACGACCAAGACCAACCTGCTGGCCTCCGGCAAAGCAGCCCGGCTTGTCTTCGGTGCGGTCGCTGCGACTGCGCTGACGGCGGCCTCTGCCACCCCTGCTATGGCTGATGACCACCGCGACCGCGGCGGGATCGGCGCGGGCGAGATCATCGCTGGCGCAGTCGTGATCGGCGGCCTTGCGGCACTTGCGGGCGCTTTTGACAATGACCGCGATGACCGCCGCTATGACTATCGCGACCGCGATGTGCGCGGCGGCTGGGATCGCGGCGGCTTCGGCAACCCGCGCACCGCGGTGGATCGCTGCGTCCGCGCAGCCGAGAATCAGGCGCGGCGCTTCGGCGGCTATCGCTTTGCCGACGTGATCGACATCCGCGATATTGACCGCACGCGCGATGGTTTCCGGGTCAAGGGCCGGATCGATGTGGGTGGCGGTTGGAACAACCGCGGCAATGATCGCGGCAACTTCACCTGCCGCTTCGACGGTCGCGGCGCGCCCTTCGTTGACTTCAGCGGTATCCGCGGCCTGCGCTGACCCCAATGAGCTACGCGCAGCCTGTCTCCTTCACGGCTGCGCGTGAACCTGCCGCCCCGTCTCCCCGAAAAGGGATGGCGGGGCGGTTTTGTTGTACCCCGCTCGGTTCAGCTTGGCGCAAGCCTGGCACGGTTAATCCTGCGGCTATCGGGGCGATTGGTGGCCGCTCGTATAGCAACAGGAGAGAGCAGCAATGGCTCTGACATTCCGCGCGCTTGCCTTGGCGGGCGCGCTTGCCGGTACCACCATGATTGCCGCCCCGGCTGCCGCCGCGCCGTTGCCTTCGGGCGCTGCGCTGGCCGCCACGCCCTTGGGCACCTTCGATTTCAGCCGCTATGATCCCGTTAGCGCCACGACCGAATGGCGGCGCTGCCGCTGGGGCTGTGGCTGGGGCGGGCACCGGCGCGGTTGGCGACGCAACCGGGTTGATGCGGGCGACGTGCTGATTGGCGCTGCGATCATCGGCGGGATCGCCGCCATCGCCAGCTCGAACAACCGCCGCGAACGTGAACGCGACGTCGTGATTGTCGACCGCGATGTGCGCAATCCCGACTGGCGCGATGATGACCGCCGTTACGACGACCGCCGCGATGATCGCCGCGCCAGCGCGCCGCGCGGTACCGGGGCCTCTGGCCTCGATAACGCGGTGAACCAGTGCCTTGACCGGATCGAGCGGGACGTCCGCGTCGATACGGTCAACGATGTCGAACGCACCGCCAGCGGGTGGCAGGTGACCGGTTCGATCTTCAACGGCGCGCAGTTCCGCTGCCGGATCGGCAATAACGGCCAGATCGACACCATCGATTATGACGGGACCTTTGGCGCGGGCGATTGGCGCGAACCTCAAGCTGATGCAGGGCGTCCTGCGGCAGGGCAGTTGGACGACCAGTCCTATGCGCAGATGCGCGCCGAACTGGGCGGCACGGTTCGCCCGGACATTGCGGTGCAGGAAGCCACGATGACCATGGCGCAGGCTCCTGCCGCACGCGCCACGACGACGACGGCGATGCCGGCCTATCCCGGCGGGCCGATCCCGGGCGAAGTCATCCCCGAAACCGTCGACAGCGATCTCTAAGGCAAAAGCGGGGGAGGGAGCCTAGGCGCCCTCCCTCTCGCCATAGCTTGGCAGGCCCCATTCCCAACGGATCGCCGCCGCGCGCAGGGCAAAGCCGCAAGTGAAGCCGAGAGCCCAGGCCCATTGGTCGCTTACGCCCAACATGGGCGCGGCCAGCATGCCCGCCACCGTCAAAGCGGCGGTGAGTGCGGCGGGGGTGACATACAATTCGGGGCTCATGATGATCGACGGGCGCCCGGCGACCACATCGCGGATGATCCCGCCGACGCAGCCGGTGATCACACCCATCAGCGCCGCCGGAATCGGCGGGATGCCATAGGCCAGCGCCTTGGCGCTGCCGATCGCGGCATAGGCGGCGAGGCCCGCGCCATCGGCATAATCGAAGCCCTTGCCCTCCCACCAGCGGACCGGCGTGAACCACGCGATCAGCGCGGTGCCGAGGCACACGGCTGCCACCCACGGATCGTCGATCCAGAACACCGGCGCGCGGATCAGCAGATCGCGCACCGTCCCTCCGCCTACGCCCGTTACCAGCGCAAAGAAGGCCATAGTGACGAAGGTCTGCTTGAGCCGCGCGGCCAACACCGCGCCCGACAGCGCGAACAGCGCAATCCCGGCCAGGTCCAGCCAGTCAAGGATCGGGGTAAGGACGGTCGGGGTCATAAGGGCTTACCGGCCGGGCGCGTTTTGCGGCGGCGGAACATCAGCACGCAGCCAATGAGCGCGCCGGTGAGCGAGAGCGCAGCAAAGAGAATCAGCACCGGGTGGCTGGTGTCCTCCCGCTCGGACAAGTCCATGATGTGCAGGCCCCATGCCAGGTCAAACGCCCGCCACCAGCGGGTGCGCACTGCCTCGATCGCGCCGGTATCGCGCCCGACATAGACATTGGTGCCATCCGCCAGTGCCACCTGCCACACGGCGAGCGGGCGGCGGAAATCGAAGGGCGTGCGGTCAGCGGGAAACAGCGTGACGCGCTCCACCGCATCGCCGCCGGTAATCTCGCGTGAAACCAGCGCCTGCGCGGCAGCCGCGTCGAGCGGCGGGAGGGCCGCACCACTCGCGAAATCGACCCGGCGGACGCTGCCATCCAGCCCGGTCAGGATCGCGACGGGGCGGTCGCCCTGCATTTGCACCCGCATCTCGGCCAGCTTCGCTTCGGGCGCTGCGAGATTGCTGCCGGGCAGCACCAGGGCGACAGGCGGGCTTTCGCGCCGCAGATGCTCGCCGCGCACCTCATCGATCGGGCGCGCGACCATCAGCAGGCCGGTTGCGAGCCAAATCACGATCGGCACGCCGACCAGCCAGCCAAGCCAGATGTGCCACTTTGCAAGAGAGCGCATGGAGAGGCCTGACATAGAAATCACTCGTCATTGCGAGGAGCCGCAGGCGACGCGGCAATCCACGGACCTTTGCGCTCCACAACAGACCATTGGTTGATGGATTGCTTCGCCTCCGGCTCGCAATGACGAGGGAAGGCTAAGAGTGCAACACCTGACCGATGGCTTCGGCCGCCGCGATGCAATCGAGATCGCTCCAGCGCGGCCCGATCACCTGCATGCCGCAGGGCAGTGTGCTGCCGAGATAAGTGCCGCTACCAATCGGGAGCACCGTGGCCGGCAGATTGGGGAAGGTCGCCAGCCCGGCCCAGGCGAGCGCATTGCCGCCCGGCTCTTCCTTGCCGTTGATCATCAAGGTGCCGCGGAACACCGCTTTGTCGCTGTGTGGCACCGCCAACACCGGGGCGGGCGGGGCGAGGACGAAGTCATACTCCGCGAACAAAGCCTCCCACTGCGCGATGCACGCCGCCTGCGCGTCGAGCAGGTCGAACCAGTCGGTGGCACTCGCGCGTCTGCCGTCCGGCGCCGGGGCACCGCGCGCCATCACCACGTTCATCATCTTGAGATAGTGGCGATATTGCTGCGCCTGATCGGGCAGCAGATCGCTCGACCGGTCGATCCGCACACCCGCGCGGGCCAGCTGTTCGAGCGCGGCTTCGGTCGGCTCCAGCACGCTGGCGTCGACCGGCGCATTGGGCAGCGCAGTGACGGCGAGAAGGCGGCATTCCTTCAGCGGCTTGGGACGGCGGCGCAGCGGCAGCTCGGCCCCCACTTCGGTCAGCACGGCAAGATCGGGCGCATTGCGCGCCAGCGGCCCGGCGATGCTCAGCGGGCTGTCATGCGCGGCGACAAAGCCTTCGCGGCGCGACATGCCGGGGAAATCATGGCCGTGCTTGGGGATGAGGCCCCAGGTCGTCTTGTGCCCCCACACCCCGCAGAAGTGTGCCGGTACCCGCACCGATCCGCCGATGTCGGTGCCGAAGTCGCCCGGCACGATCCCGCTCGCCACCGCGGCCGCACTGCCGCCCGACGATCCGCCGGGGGAGCGATCAGCGTCGTGCGGGTTGGAGGTGCGGCCATAGACCGGGTTGAAGCTTTGCCAGTCGGTGAGATCGACCGGCACATTGGTCTTGCCGATGATGATCGCGCCGGCCGCCCTCAAGTGGCGCACCAGCGCTGCGTCGCGGGTGGCAAGCTGATCGCGGAACTCCGGGTGGCCGAAGGTGGTCGGCAGCCCGGCGACGTCGAAGCTTTCCTTGATCGTCATCGGCACGCCGAACAGCGGTTGGTTCAGTTGCCGAGGCGCGCTGTCCATCACCCGCGCGGTCTCGCACGCCCGCTCGAAATCGGGGACGGCGAGCGCATCAATCGCGGCATCATCCCGCCCGGCCCGGGTGATCGCCGCATCGACCGCTTCGGCCACGCTGATCTTGCGCGTGCGGATCGCCAACGCGGTCGCCAGCACCCCGGCTTTGTCGGTCAATTGCGGATAGGCCATGCGTGGGTTCCTCTCTCTCGGGCAGGGGTCTACCCAGACAGGGACCTGCGCAAAAGCCTGCCTGAATAGTTAGCTGTTCAATTTAACCGCCGCAGCCTGGCATCAATCTGCGCGGTGATGTCGACCGGGAGGTAGAGGCCCTGGCCGTGCGCCGTGATGATCCCCGTCTCGACCCGCTCGATCGTAATGCTGTAATCGGCGAGGCGCCCCTTGCGCTTGGCCAGCGCGCGGTCGATCTTGCCGCGCAGCTTGGTGAAGTCGCCTTCGAAATTCTGCGCCAGCGCATCGGTGATCGCGCCCTGAAAATCGGGCGAATTGGCGAGCGCGAACAGGAATTCCTCGCCTACGATATCGGTATCTCCCGTGATCCTCACCTCAGTGAACTTTACCGCGCGCGATCCGCGGGTGTTGACGGGGCGCGCGGTCAGCCAGATCCGCCCCTTGGCCTGCTCGATCACCGGCAGGTCCGAGTTCGCCGTGAACTCGCCGCCCACCGCGATGCGCCCCTCGCCGGTGCCATAGACGGTGATGGTGTCGAACTGTGCGGTGACCGAGCCGTAATCGGCAATCACGAACGGCCGCTGGGCGCGCTTGGCCAGCGCCTTGGCGATCACCGGTTCAAGCACCGCGTAATCGGCCACCACCGGCACATGCAGGATGGACTTGGCCTGCGCCTTGTCACGCCGCGCCAACGGAGGAAGCGGGGCGGGCGCGGCGGCATCGGGCTTGATGCCGACGAAGCTTTCGAACATCCCATCAAGGCCCAGACGGAGCACCAGCTCGCGCCCCTCAACCGTATAGCCGCCGAATCGGAACTGTTGCGGGGTCATCCGCCCCCACACCGCCGGATTCTCGCGGTTGAGCACGAACACGCCGTGCGCCTTGGTCCAGCCATCCTGCGCGGTTGCCCTGACCGGGAGGCGAGCCAGTTCGCGCGCGACGATCCGTTCAACCTCGCGCTTGACCGGGCGCAGCTCGCGGTCGGCTTCGCTGGTGAAGGTGATCCGCCGTCCGAGGAAGTCGATCCCCGGCTCGCGCGTCCAGCGGTAATCGAGCTTTGCGGTGCTGGCGAGCTTCCAGTCCGGCGTCAGATCAAGCCGCAGCGCCAGTGCCACTTCCGCTGCGCCTGTGCCGGTCTCGCCTTTGAACATCCCGGCGACATCGCGCGCCGCCAGCGTGCCTGAGACCGGCAGGGTGACGATAAGCGCCTCACCCTTGCCACTCAGCCGCAGCCTGCCGCGCGTAACCTTGCCAATAATGTGGCATTCGATCTTGGGCGATTTGACCTTGAACAGCGCCAGATCGACCTTCTTGGAGGCGACACATTCGCTCCCCGGACGGTCGATCCGCCACAATTCGCGCGGCAATTCGCGTTCGAGCGTGCGTTCAAGCTCAGCCAGATCGAGCTTCAGGTCGACCGCGATCTGCGATGCCTGCTGCTGGAAGACGATCGGATCGTCTCCGCGCGGCGGCGCGACGGAAGCGGTATCGTCGGACGCGCCGCAGCCCACCAGCAAGATCAAGCTGGCGGCTGCCAATGCGGTCATGGCTCTGCGAACCGCGTTCACTGACGCCCCTTCTCGCCTGCTCTTGGGCGTTGTCTCAACAGATCAGGATGTTGGCAGATTGCGAGCGCTATGGCCAGCCTCGCGCGCGGTTGCGCCAAGGGCGAGCCCAAAGCCGAGGATGGGCGCCGCGCCGTAGCCGATCAGCGGGTAGGGGAAGGGGGCAATTACCGCCATCGCGCCGAGTGCGACAAGCAGCGCGGCGAGCGCGGCACCCTCGGCGCGCTGGGTCTGGGGAGATATGACGAGATGCCACAGCGGAAGCACGAACAGCATCGCCGCCAGAGCGGTTGCCCGCAGCGCGGAACGTTCGGCCACATGAGGCAGGACGTTCTCGGTAAAGATCTGCGGCTCCAGCGTGCCTTGTTCGAAGGTTGCCGCTGCGAGCAACAGCGCGGCAAGGCTGACCGCAGCATAGGCAATACCTCGCGTGCAGAAGGCCAGTGCCGCGCTCGCAAGTCCGAGCGCAGCGAGCCCCGCCGCATCGGGCTGGCGCACCAGCCCCAGGCCCGCCAGCGCGAGCACAGCGGCGCCAGCCCCACGCGGCGCGCTGGCAACCAGTACCGCGATCAGCGGCAGCAACAACGGGCCGGATTGCATCACGACCGGCCCGGCGGGAAACCACCGCGAAACGCCGCCCACCTCGGGACCGAGGAAGTTGGGGAGATGCAAAGCGAGAGCCCCAAAGCCGGCGAGCGACAGCCGATAATTCTTGTCCGAGGGCACGCGCCCGAACAGCACCCACATCAACGCCAGCGCCAGCGCGCCCGCGTTGACAGCGATCAGCCGCGTGGGCGCTTCAAAGGCGGTGAGGTATGCCAGCCCGCCCAATGTCGGGAGCAGCAGGGGCAGGGTGAGCCGCCAGCGATCAAAGGCCTGCGCGCTCACCCCTGCCGGATCACATGTGGATCGGCTTGCCCGTCACCGCCATTGCCGCTTCCTTGAGCGCTTCGGCGTGGGTCGGGTGGGCGTGGCAGGTATAGGCGATGTCTTCGCTGGTCGCGCCGAATTCCATCGCGACGCAGGCCTCGGCGATCATCGTGCCGGCGAGGCTGGCGATGATCCACACGCCGAGCACGCGGTCGGTTTCCGCGTCGGCGATGACCTTCACGAAGCCTTCGGTGTCGCGGTTGGCCTTCGCGCGGCTGTTGGCCATCATCGGGAACTTGCCGACCTTGACCGCGAGGCCGCGCTCCTTGGCCTGTTCCTCGGTGATGCCGACACCGGCGATTTCCGGCGCGGTGTAGACGACGCTGGGGATCACATCGTGGTTTACGATACCGGTCAGCCCGGCGATATTCTCGGCCACAGCGATGCCTTCATCCTCAGCCTTGTGCGCGAGCATCGGGCCGGGGACGACGTCGCCGATGCCCCAGATGTTGGGCACGCTCGTGCGGAAATCGTGGTCGATCTCGATCTGCCCGCGCGCGTTGGTGCTGAGACCCGCCTTGTCGAGCGCGAGCCCATCGGTGTTCGGACGGCGGCCGATCGCAACCAGCACGTGGCTTGCTTCGAGCGTCTGCGCATCCCCGCCCGCCGACTTTTCAATGGTGAGGGTGACGGTCTTGCCCGAAACGCTCGCGCCAGTGACCTTGTGGCCGAGCATCATCGCCATGCCCTGCTTCTTGAACACCTTCTGCGCTTCCTTGCGCACATCGCCGTCCATGCCGGGGAGCAGCTGGTCGAGGAATTCGACCACGGTGACCTTGGCACCCAACCGCCGCCACACCGAGCCAAGCTCCAGCCCGATCACGCCACCACCGATCACCACCAGGTGTTCGGGCACTTCGTCCAGATCAAGCGCGCCGGTGCTGTCGACGATACGCTTACCCGCGTTGTCGACGGTGACGCCGGGGAGCGGGGTGACTGACGAACCGGTGGCGATCACGATGTCCTTGGCGGTAACCTTTTCGCCCGCCACGGTGACGGTGTGCGCGTCCTCAAACGCCGCGTGGCCTTTGAGCCAAGTGACCTTGTTCTTCTTGAACAGGAATTCGATCCCGCCGGTCAGCTCGCCCACGGCCTTGGTCTTTTCGGCCATCATCTTGCCGAGGTCGAGCGTCGGCGTGGCGGTGATGCCCCAGGTGGCAAAGTGGCCGTTCGCGGCCTCATCGAACAGCTCCGATCCGTGGAGCAGCGCCTTGGAGGGAATGCACCCGACATTGAGGCAGGTGCCGCCGAGCGTGGCGCGGCTTTCGACGCAGGCGGTCTTCAGCCCCAGCTGCGCCGCGCGGATCGCCGCGACATAGCCGCCGGGGCCGGCACCGATGACAAGGACGTCGTAATCGTAGGAATGGTCAGCCATTTCGTTCCTCTTTCGTCATCCCGGCGAAGGCCGGGATCTCGGGCCTCCTGGAACGGGATGTGCCGCTCTGGGCCCCGGCCTGCGCCGGGGTGACGAGAGCGTTATGAATTCACAAATCAATCAGCATCCGGGTCGGATCTTCAATCGCATCCTTGATGATCTTGAGCGCGGTCACCGCCTCGCGCCCGTCGATCAGGCGGTGGTCGTAGGACAGGGCGAGATACATCATCGGACGGATCACGATCTGGCCATTGCGGACGACCGGGCGGTCCTCGATGCGGTGGAGGCCCAGCACCGCCGACTGCGGCGGGTTGATGATCGGGGTCGACATCAGCGAGCCGAACACGCCGCCGTTGGAGATGGTGAAGGTGCCGCCGCTCATGTCTTCCATGGTCAGCGTGCCCGCCTTGGCGCGCGCGCCGAAATCGGCGATGTCCTGCTCGATCCGGGCAAAGCCCTTCTTGTCGGCATCGCGGATCACCGGGACGACGAGGCCGTTAGGCGCCGAGACCGCGACCGAGATATCGACATAGTCGTGATAGATGATCTCGTCGCCGTCGATATAGGCGTTGACCGCAGGCACGTCCTTCAGCGCAAGGCAGGCGGCCTTAGCGAAGAAGCCCATGAAGCCCAGACGAATGTCGTGCTTCTTGGCGAACAGGTCCTTGTACTTGTCGCGCGCTTCCATGACGGCGCTCATGTCGACATCGTTGAAGGTGGTGAGAAGAGCCGCATTATCCTGCGCGCTCTTCAGCCGCTTGGCGATGGTCTGGCGCATCCGGGTCATCTTGACCCGCTCCTCGCCGCGGGCATTGCCGGTCGAGGCCGACGCCGCAGCGGCCGGAGCCGGCGTGGGCGCAGGTGCGGGGGCAGAGGTGCCCTTGGCCTTGGCCTCGGCTGCGGCGAGCACGTCTTCCTTGGTCAGGCGGCCGTCCTTGCCGCTGCCCTTGATGGTCGAGGGATCGACGCCGTGTTCCAGCACCGCACGGCGCACGGCGGGCGACATGGTCTGCGCCGCGCCCGGCACGTCCTCGCTGACCGTCGGGGCCGGGGTGTCCGCCTTGGGCGCCGTCGCGGCAGCAACCGTCACCGCTGCCGCGGTGGTTGCGGTTGCGCCCGCTTCGATCACTGCGATCACCGCGCCGACTTCCACTGTGTCGCCCACCGCCGCGCGGTGTTCGGACATAATGCCGGCAACCGGCGAGGGCACGTCGACCGCGACCTTGTCGGTTTCGAGGCTGCAAATCGGCTCATCCGCGGCGACCGCTTCGCCGGGCTGCTTGAGCCATTCGGCGATGGTGCCTTCGGTGACGGATTCGCCAAGGACGGGGACTTTGATTTCGGTGGCCATTGCAATGCGTTCCTAAACTCTCTTCCGTTCGGTTCGAGCGAAGTCGAGAACCATTCGTGCAGGTGTCTCGACTTCGCTCGACACGAACGGATATGTGGGCGTTCTCTCTCAGAGCCCCAGCGCGGCAGCGATCAGCGCTTCCTGCTGGGCCTTGTGGCGGCTGGCGAGACCTGTCGCCGGCGAAGCGGCAGCGTCGCGGCCCGCATAGATCGGGCGCTTGCCGGTGTGTCCGGCGGCGGTGAGCGAATCCTCGATCCGCTCGTTCACGAAGAACCAAGCGCCGTTGTTGCGCGGTTCTTCCTGACACCACACCACGTCCTGAAGGTTCGTCATGCGCTGCAACCGCACCGCCAGCGGATCGCCCGGGAAGGGGAACAGCTGTTCGATGCGGACGATCGAGACATCGTCGATCCCGGCGGCATCGCGGGCTTCCATCAGGTCATAGGCGACCTTGCCCGAACACAGCACCAGACGGCGCACCTTCTCGTCGGCAATCGTGGTCGTGTCCGACAGGATCCGCCGGAACTGGCGATCACCCAGAAACTCCGCGCGGCTGCTCTTGGCCAGCGGGTGGCGCAGCAGCGATTTGGGGCTCATGATGATCAGCGGCTTGCGGAAGCTGCGGAGCATCTGGCGGCGCAGCAGGTGGAAGTAATTCGCCGGACTGGTGACGTTGCAGACGCACATATTGTCGTCAGCGCACAGCTGAAGGAAGCGTTCGAGCCGCGCGGAGGAATGCTCCGGCCCTTGCCCTTCGTAACCATGCGGCAGCAGCATCACGAGGCCGTTGGCGCGCAGCCACTTGCTCTCACCCGATGCGACGAACTGGTCGATCATGATCTGCGCGCCGTTGGCGAAGTCGCCGAACTGGCCTTCCCACAGCACGAGGGAACGCGGATCGGCCATCGCAAAGCCGTATTCGAAGCCGAGCACGCCATATTCCGACAGGGTGGAATCGTGCACTTCGAACTTGCCGTGCGGCAAGGTGCTGAGCGGCACGTATTTGCGTTCCGACTTCTGATCGACCCACACCGCGTGACGTTGCGAGAAGGTGCCGCGCCCGGAATCCTGCCCCGACAGACGCACGCCGTAGCCTTCCATCACCAGGCTGCCGAAGGCGAGCGCCTCAGCCGTCGCCCAGTCGAAGCCTTCGCCGGTCGCAAACATCTCACGCTTGGCGGCGAGCACGCGGTCGAGCGTCTTGTGGACGTCCAGATCGGAGGGAACTTCAGTGAGCACGCGGCCCAATGAATCCAGCATCTTGGGCTCAATCGCGGTTTCAACCGAGCGGCGCGCAGTTTCGGGATCGGCGGGCTTGTTGAGACCCGCCCAGCGCCCGCCGAACCAGTCGGCTTCGTTGGCCTTGTAGTTCTTGCCGGCCTCGAATTCTTCTTCCAGCAGCGCGACGAATTCGCCCGCCATCCGGTCGCGCGTGCCGGGTTCGACCACGCCTTCGCGCACCAGGCGCGTTTCATAGGCGACGCTGACCTTGGGGTGGGCGCGGATCTTGTCGTACATCAGTGGTTGGGTGAACTTGGGCTCGTCACCCTCGTTGTGGCCGAAGCGGCGATAGCACCACATGTCGATCACCACGTCACGGTGGAAGGTCTGGCGATATTCGACGGCCAGCTTGCAGGCGAAGGTCACCGCTTCCGGATCATCGCCGTTGACGTGCAGGATCGGCGCCATGACGCCCTTGGCCACGTCACTCGGGTAAGGCGAGGACCGCGCAAACTTGGGCGAGGTGGTGAAGCCGATCTGGTTGTTGATGATAAAGTGGATACAGCCGCCGGTGTCGTATCCGGGGACGCCGGACAGCGAGAGGCTTTCCCACACCACGCCCTGACCCGCGAAGGCCGCATCGCCGTGGATCAGCACGGGGAGCACCTGCTCCTTCTTCGCCAGATCGTCACGGATCGCCTGCTGCGCGCGCACCTTGCCGAGGACCACCGGGTTCACCGCTTCAAGGTGCGAGGGGTTGGGCACAAGGCTCATGTGCACCGAGATCCCGTCAAACTCGCGGTCGGTTGAGGTGCCGAGGTGGTACTTCACGTCGCCCGAACCGCCGACATCATCGGGGTTAGCCGAGCCGCCCGAGAATTCGTGGAAGATCACGCGGTAAGGCTTGGCCATCACATTGGCGAGCACGTTCAACCGGCCGCGGTGAGCCATACCGTAGATGATTTCGCGCACGCCTGCGCTGCCGCCGTGCTTGATCACGGCTTCCAGCGCCGGAATCATGGACTCGCCGCCATCAAGACCGAAGCGCTTGGTGCCGACATATTTGCGGGCGAGGAATTCCTCGTATTGCTCCCCGCGCAGCACGGCCGCGAGGATCGCCTTCTTGCCCTCGGGCGTGAACTGGATCGTCTCGCCCGGCTTTTCGAATTTCTCCTGGAGGAAGCGGCGTTCCTCGGTGTCGGCGATGTGCATGTATTCGAGGCCGACCTTGCCGCAATAGACCTCGCGCAGGCGCTGGTGCAGCTTGCCCACCGTGGTCCATTCCATGCCGAGCACGCCGCCGACATAGACGTCCTCGTTCTCCTTGCCCGCCAGACCGTGCCATTCGAGCGTGAGGTCAGCCGGGCCTTCGCGCGCCGACAGGCCGAGCGGATCGAGCTGCGCCGCCATGTGCCCGCGCACACGATAGAGCCGCACCAGCGTCATCGCCGCGATGGAGAGCGCGGCGGCCTTCTCGACCGCCTTGGGATCGAGCGCTTTGCCCGCATCTTTCGCCGCCGCCTTGACCGCGAGCTTCATCTCGGTCGGATCCATTGCGGCGGTCAGATCGGACGCGCTATCGGCCAGCGTGTCGAGCCAGCCGCGCTTCGCCCACGAAGGGCCGGGCTGCGGGCCTTCCTGATCGGTGAAGGCGGGGATGAAGTTCTGCGGTTCGTTGCCCATGATGGGACTCCCGGGGAGGAGAAAACAATGAGGAGGAAGCATGGCCCCCCGCGCGGGTGCGAGGGGCCGGTAGTCGAAGCTTAGGCCAGCTCTTTCAGCATCGCGGCGAGGGTTTCCCCCAGCAGCGACGGCGAGGGCGAGACGCGGATGCCCGCATCTTCCATCGCCGCGATCTTGTCGTCCGCGCCGCCTTGACCGCCAGAAACGATGGCGCCTGCGTGGCCCATGCGGCGGCCCGGAGGGGCGGTGCGTCCGGCGATGAAGCCAACCATCGGCTTGCTGCGGCCCTTGGCGCGTTCGGCCTTGATGAAGGCTGCAGCTTCTTCTTCCGCGCTGCCGCCAATTTCGCCGATCATGATGATGGACTCGGTCTCGGGATCGTCGAGGAACAAGTCGAGCACGTCGATAAAGTTCGTGCCGTTGACCGGATCGCCGCCGATGCCGACCGCCGTGGTCTGGCCGAGGCCTGCCATGGTGGTCTGGTGCACGGCTTCATAGGTCAGCGTGCCGGAACGCGAGACGATGCCGACGCTGCCCTTCTTGAAGATATTGGCCGGCATGATGCCGATCTTGCACTCGTTCGGGGTCAGCACGCCGGGGCAGTTGGGGCCGATCAGGCGCGACTTGGAACCCGACAGCGCACGCTTGGCGCGGACCATGTCGAGCACCGGGATGCCTTCGGTGATGCAGATGATCAGCTCGATCTCGGCATCGATGGCCTCGCAGATCGCGTCAGCGGCGAACGGCGGCGGGACGTAGATGCACGAGGCCGTCGCGCCGGTCGCGGCCTTGGCTTCGCGCACGGTGTTGAACTGCGGCAGACCGATATGCGTGGTGCCGCCCTTGCCGGGGGTCACGCCGCCAACCATCTGCGTCCCGTAATCGAGCGCGGCCTGCGTGTGGAAGGTGCCGGTGTTGCCGGTCATGCCCTGGGTGATGACCTTGGTGTCTTTGTTTACGAGGATGGACATTCAGTAGCTCCTAGAAGGCGGCGCCGATGAGGCGGATTTTGGGTTGGTCGGACGTATTGTCCGTGAAGAATTGAAGACCACGGGCATTGCTGCCGCCTCCAAACATCCAGATCAGGCTGTCCTTCTGTTCGATCGGCTTTTTCTTGAGCAGCACCTCAAGGGCGGTGCGCATCTGCTTTTGCTGATCCTGCGACGGCAGCGTCGCTTCGACCACGCAGATGCGGGACACGCCGTCAGGATCTGCCGGGAAAGTCACCTTCACGGGCAGGCCCTTGGCAGCAAGATAGCTGCCATCGTCCTGCTTTTCCCAATTGGCGTCTGCATCGAAGGTCGACCGGTCAGCACCATCCTTGCCCGCCGCGAGTACGCAAGACGTTGCGCCCTCCATGGCCCGCACGAGCGCTGCGGGGTCGTCCTGCGCGTGAGCAGAAGACCCGAGCGCCACAGCGAGTATCGCGGCAGGCAGGGACATCTTACGCAAGGCTGCTATCCAGCGCCTTGCACGCTTCGAGCAGTTCCTTGACCGCATCGACGCTGACACCGAGGTTCGCCTTTTCCTCGTCGGTCAGGCTGATCTCGATGACATCTTCTGCGCCGCCCGCGCCGATCACCACCGGCACGCCGACATAGAGCCCGTCGACGCCATACTTGCCGTCAACCTGCACCGCGCAGGGCAGGATGCGCTTCTGATCGTAGAGGTAGGCTTCGGCCATCGAAATGGCGCTGGTGGCGGGGGCATAGAAGGCCGAGCCGGTCTTGAGCAGCGCAACGATCTCGCCGCCGCCCGAGCGGGTGCGCTGGACGATTTCGCCCAGGCGATCTTCGGAAATGCCCTTGATCTTGGCCATGTCCTTCACGGGGATGCCGTTGATGGTGGAGTAGCTCAGCACCGGCACCATCGTATCACCATGGCCGCCGAGCACGAAGGCATTCACGTCCTTCACCGAAACGCCGAATTCCCAGGCGAGGAAGGTCGCAAAGCGCGCCGAGTCCAGCACGCCGGCCATGCCGACGACCTTGTTGGCGGGGAGGCCCGAGAATTCGCGCAAAGCCCAGACCATCGCGTCGAGCGGGTTGGTGATGCAGATCACGAAGGCATCGGGGCAGTTGTCGCGGATGCCTTCGCCGACCGCCTTCATCACCTTCAAATTGATGCCGAGCAGGTCATCGCGGCTCATGCCGGGCTTGCGCGCGACGCCCGCGGTGACGATCACGACGTCCGCGCCTGCAATGTCGGCATAGTCATTGGTGCCGGTGATGCTGGCGTCGAAGCCTTCGACCGGGCCGCACTGGCTGAGATCGAGCGCCTTGCCCTGCGGCACGCCCTCGACCACGTCGAACAGCACGATATCGCCAAGGCCCTTGAGCGCGGCGAGGTGGGCAAGCGTGCCGCCGATATTACCGGCGCCGACGAGGGCGATTTTCTTGCGGGCCATTGTGAGGACGTCCTTCCCTTATTCATCGGGACGACAAACACGCGCACAGAATGCTGGCGCCAACCCCCGTCCCAAGCGGCATGGCACCCGTTACAAACCGGGCGGTAGGCCGCTCAAAATGGGATTGCAACCGTCAAAAGGTCGGATGCGGCAACTATCTTTGCAAACAGTTCGCAATTGCATTAATGCGGCAGGTCAGCCGATCAGGGGAACCCCTTAGCGCAGTTGCCGTAAGGGCAGGGCGCTGTTCAGGCGGGAATAAGCTCCCTGCCTGCGCGGGCGGCAAGGCGGCGGTCGAACATCCGGGTGATCGCGAGCCAGTGATCCTGCCCGTCGGCATCCCCGCGCTCAGCCGCATCGGCAGCGGCATCCACGGCGGCTTCGGCCGAAGCAAGACCGTGGACGGCAAAATGCCGCAGCGCCTCGGTCAGGAGCGGGTCGAACGGCGCGGGCTCGGCCACACCGTCTGCCCCAAGCCGCCGATTGTCATTGGCCGCCCGCGCCAGCGCCGGGGCCAGCAGTCCGCGCCCCGCAGCGCGCCAGCCGAGACGGCGGACCGGGTGATTGGTCGAAGCGAAGCGAACAGACATGAAGCGCGGCAATTCCCGTTATCATCGCCGCGTCATCAGCTGCGCAGCGTTCCCGAACGCTCTAGCGATCCGCCGCTAAGGCTTGGTGTGATAACAGGGTTGAGAAGCGCTTAACCCTGTTTCGGGCCAGCGCGAAGGCCTGCTGCTAGTCCTTGGCGCCTAGTCCTTGGCGGCCGGTGCCGGAGCCGCAGAGGGCGCCGCGCCCGGCTGGGCTTTCCACTGGCCTGCGCGGGCATATTCGGCCTTCACGGTCCCGGTGCCGGTATAGGCTTCGCTCGGCGCAGAGGGGGGGAGGGGCGCAGCATCAGCTCTGGCAACGCCGCCGCGTGCCGCCTGCTGGCGGACCGGGACAGGGTCGAGTTGATAGGCGATCACCGGACGGCCCGGCGCGGTCGCGGCCGGCGCGGCTGCGGTGATCGGGGCGGCGGTCGTGCGCCCGCTTACCATCGGCTCAAGACCCGCATAGGCGTTGCTGAACGCCGCAGCCTGCCCGCCCGCACCGCGATTGCGGTAGAACCGGTGCGCGCCGATGCTGCCGATATGGTCGAGGCTGCCGGCCCAGTAGGGGTTGACCCAGAGCGTGTGATAATGCGTCGCCAGCCCGACCGGCGCATAGACGCTGCCGCTCAGCGCTTCGGACGCGATCCGCTGCGCGCGGGCCCAGCTCGCGCCCGACGGCCGACGCGCCAGGCTACCGTCGCAGGTGAAGGTGAACTGGCACCCCGTCGAGCGCTCCGAACCCTGATAGACTACGCCGCACACGCTGGAGGGCCATGCGGGGTGAGCGACACGGTTGAGCACCACCTGCGCCACGGCGCGCTGGCCAGCCTCGCTCTCGCTGGCGGCTTCGTACCAGACGGCTTGCGCGAGGCATTCCTGCGCGCGGGCGTGGGTGATTCCGGTGCCGGGCGAATAGAACGGCCGTGCCGCCGCGCCCACATCGATCAACGCGCCCAGCTCGCGACCGCTTTCCGCGCCCGAGGCGAGCGGATCGGCGGTCGGCAGCGCGACGAGCGCGGTCCCGGCGGGGTCGGCCATGTAGAAGAAGGCCGAACCGGGAAAGCTCATCCCCGGCCGCTCGAACGGCAGGGCAGCTTCGGCGGCCTGACGGGTGGCGAGCGCGGCGGTGCTTTCGATCGCATTGCCCGGCAAAGTGCCGACGCCGCCGGATGCGGCCATTGCGGGTACGGCAATCGCGGCAAACAGCACCGCGAGGCGCTTGCGCCAGGTCTTGCTGGGGAGGGCAGTGACAGGCGGCATCCATCCGCGGCGGGCTGAGGCCTTGAAGGGGAAGGAGGTGCGCAGCTGAGCCATGATCTGTCCGGGCCTTACGCGCGCGGCTCGGCAACGGCGAGAGCGGCGGGCGGCTGCGTCCCGTTTCCGGACAGGTGGGCACAGCACCTTAACTCGTTGCGCCAGCGCGCGCGCCGCCCTATCGCCGGGGCCGGATATGGCGCGGGATCGCATCAGCTTGAGGGGGGGGGGAAGGGCGGTGCTGGCGGCGGCGCTGCTGCTGTCGTCCTGCGCGCCCGATGCTCCCGTGGCGCAGCCGCAATCGGATACCCCCACAATCGTCAGCCTCAACCCCTGCCTCGATGCGATTCTGGTCGAGATTGCGGGGCCAAGCCAGGTTCTCGCTCTATCGCATTACAGCCGCGATCCGGGCGGGAGTTCGATCCCGGTGAGTGTGGCGCAGCGCTACGGCGTCACGGGCGGGACGGCGGAGGAGGTGATCGCGCTCAAGCCCGATCTGGTGCTCGCCTCGATCTTCCTGCCGCAGCCCACGCGCTCGGCGCTGGAGCGCGCCGGCCTCACCGTTGCGACCTTCGGCAGCCCCGCCACTGTTGCCGAAAGCGTGGCGCAGGTGCGCGAAGTTGCCGCGCTCGCGGGCCGTGCCGGACAGGGCGAGGCGCTCGCTGCGCGCATTGCTGCTCCCCCGCCGCAAATCGGCGCACCGATTGATGCGCTGCTGTGGCAGGAGGGCGAGATCGTCGCGGGCGAGCAGACACTGATCGCAGAATTGCTCCGCCAAGAGGGCTTCACCAGCCATGCCGCTGCGCGAGGATTGGGGCAGGCGGACCGGGTGAGCCTAGAGCGTGTGCTCAGCGATCCGCCCCGCGTGCTGCTGATTGCAGGCGATGCGCCGGGCCAGCGCCATCCGCTGCTGGATGGGCCAAACGAGCGGATGCTGATCGCCGACTTCAACCCCTCGCTGATCTATTGCGGCGGGCCGACCATCCCCAAGGCACGCGAGCGCCTCCGCGCCATCCGGGCTGAGGCGGAGCGCCGCCCATGAACCGTGCGAGCCTGATCTTCGCGGCGCTGCTTGCGGTGCTGGTGCCACTGTCGCTGCTGGCCGGGCGGGTGTGGATTGCGCCTGCCGATTTCGGCCCCGGCAACACGCTGCTGATCCTTGCCGAACTGCGCCTGCCGCGCGCGGTGCTGGCGATCACCATTGGCGCTGGCCTTGGCGCGGCTGGGGCTGCGATGCAGGGATACCTGCGCAATCCACTCGCCGATCCGGGGCTGTTCGGCATCGCGCCGATGGCCGCGCTGGGCGCGGTCGCGAGCTTCTGGCTTGGCACAGCGATCCCGCCCGCATGGGCCGCGTGGAGCCTGCCGCTGATGGCGCTGGCAGGCGCGGGCCTCGGCATGACGCTGCTCGCGCTGATCGCCGGGCGCACATCCTCGGATGCAGCGGGCGGAGCGGGCGGTGGTATCGCGCTGTTCACACTGGCAGGCCTGATGCTGGCGAGCCTTGCGGGCGCCTTGACCGCGCTGGCGATCACGCTCGCGCCCAATCCCTTTGCCCTGAGCGAGATCGTCATGTGGCTCAATGGCGCGCTGACCGACCGGTCGTGGCGCGAGGTATGGATCGCTGCCCCACTCACCGCCGCCGGGGTCGCCGTGCTGGCGCTCGCCGCGCGCAGTCTCGACGCGCTGACGCTGGGCGAGGAGGCGGCGCGTTCGATGGGGGTGGAGCCGCGCCGACTGCTGGCGCTGCTGGTGATGGGCATCGGGCTGACCGTGGGCGCGGGCGTGGCGGTGGCCGGGATCATCGGCTTTGTCGGTCTGGTGGTGCCGCATCTGGTGCGCCCCTTCACCGACCGCCTGCCATCAAGCCTGATCCTCCCGAGCGCGCTCGCGGGGGCCTGTCTGGTGCTGGCCGCCGACAGCGTGTTGCGGGTGCTGCCGCTTGTGACGGAACTGCGGCTCGGCATCGCGCTCTCGCTGATCGGTGCGCCGTTTTTCGGCTGGCTGCTGCTGCGTATGCGGCAAGGGCGGCTGTAGATGCTGGCGGCGGACAACCTTGTGCTGGCGCGCGGCGCGCGCGCGGTCGTGAGCGGTCTCTCCGCCGTGCTCCAGCCCGGCACCATCACCGCTATCGTTGGCCCCAATGGCGCGGGCAAATCATCGCTGCTGCTGGGGCTTGCCGGATTGCTGGCGCCAGCTTCGGGCAACGTCTCGCTGGACGGCGATAGCCTTGCCCGTCTGCACCCGCGCGTCCGGGCGCAGGGCATCGGCTATCTGCCGCAAGCGCCCGATATCGCGTGGGATGTCGCGGTCGAGGCGCTGGTGGCGCTAGGCCGCTTGCCGTGGCGCGATCGGGGGACAGCTGCGATCGCGGCGGCGCTGTCCGCGCTCGACCTCGAACCCTTGCGGCATCGCCCCGTCAGCCAGCTATCGGGCGGAGAGCGCGCGCGGGTGCTGCTCGCACGTGTGCTGGCAGGCGAACCGCGCTGGATCCTCGCCGACGAGCCGCTCGCCGCGCTCGATCTGGCGCATCAGCTCAGCCTGACGGCGCATCTAAAAGCCTGCGCGCAGGCAGGTCAGGGCGTGGTCGTGGTGCTCCACGATCTCGGGCTGGCGATGAACCATGCCGACCGCGTGCTGGTGATGAAGGACGGCCGCCTGATCGCAGACGGCCTGCCACACATCGCATTGGCGCCGCAGGTGATTGCGCAAGGCTGGGGGGTGCGGGCGCGGTGGCTCGGCGAACCGGAATCGCAGGCGCTGATCGCGGCTGAGGAACCGGAACAGGCTGAGAGGAACAGGGGGTAAACCCTTGCAGCCACGTTCCGGCCCCCGGCCACGCTTTTGCGAGGAGCCAGGTTGCGACCCTGAAAGGACCCGGCTGAGGAATCGCTCAGCGGGCTTCGGTCTGCTTGATCCGCGCTGTTTGGGCGACTTCAGTTTTTCTGTAGCCCTACTAAACATTTAGATAAGTAGATGCGGGAATATGGGACTGGCTTTTGCGCCGCGCGCTTTGGCCTGGGTTGCCGCGCGAGGGGGGGATGCGATTTCCGGCCGCCATCCGATCATGCGGTTTGCTGTTTCGCATCCGCGCGGTTCGGGCCGCTTCGGCAGGGATCGGGAAACCGCAAGGCGCTTCGCCCGTTGCACCCGCTATAGCCCGTCCCCATCTGTGGTGCCTTGCGGATAACCCCGCCGTGCCGCCCTTGACCCACGCGAACATTTCCGGAACAGATTGCACCCATGAGCCTTACGACCATTTCCGTGCGCGGCGCGCGCGAGCATAACCTCAAGGGTATCGACATTGATCTGCCGCGTGATGCGCTGATCGTGGTGACGGGCCTGTCGGGCAGTGGCAAATCGAGCCTCGCCTTCGACACGATCTATGCCGAGGGGCAGCGGCGGTATGTCGAGAGCCTGAGCGCCTATGCGCGCCAGTTCCTCGAAATGATGCAGAAGCCCGATGTCGAGCATATCGACGGGCTGTCCCCCGCGATCTCGATTGAGCAGAAGACGACAAGCCGCAACCCGCGCTCGACTGTGGCGACGGTGACCGAGATCTACGACTACATGCGCCTGCTGTGGGCGCGGGTGGGCACACCCTATTCGCCCACCACCGGGCTGCCGATTTCTGCGCAGACCGTCAGCCAGATGGTCGACCGGGTGATGGCCTTGCCAGAGGGAACGCGCCTGTACCTGCTCGCCCCCGTGGTGCGCGGGCGCAAGGGCGAATACCGCAAGGAGCTGGCCGAATGGCAGCGGCAGGGTTTCACCCGCGTGCGGATCGACGGGGAGATCTATCCCATCGAAGAGGCGCCCGCGCTCGACAAGAAGTTCAAGCACGACATCGAAGTGGTGGTGGACCGCATCGCGGTGAAGGAGGGCATCGAGACCCGCCTCGCCGAAAGCTTCGAACAGGCGCTGAAGCTGGCCGAGGGGCTGACCTATGTCGACTTGGCCGACGGCGTCGTCCCGGGGCGCGAGGACGAGGCGCAAGGCGCAGGCGCGATGAAGGGCGCAGGCCTGCCGCCCAACCGCATCGTTTTCTCCGAGAAATTCGCCTGCCCCGTCAGCGGCTTCACCATCGAGGAGATCGAACCGCGCCTGTTCTCCTTCAACGCCCCGCAAGGCGCGTGCCCGGCCTGCGACGGGATCGGCGAGAAGATGCTGTTTGATCCGCAGCTGGTCGTCCCGAATGAGGCGCTGACCCTCAAACAGGGTGCGGTCGTACCCTGGGCCAAGTCCAACCCGCCGTCGCCCTATTACATGCAGGTGCTCGCCAGCCTCGCCAAGGCATACGGCTTCGACCTGACCACCCCGTGGAAAGACCTCGCGCCCGAACAGAAGCTCATCATCCTCCACGGCACGGGCGGGATGCCGGTGCCGCTGACCTTCAAGGATGGCCGTCGCGAATACACCGTCAACAAGGCGTTCGAAGGCGTGATCGGCAACCTCAACCGCCGCATGATGCAGACCGAAAGCGCGTGGATGCAGGAGGAGCTCTCCAAGTACCAGACCGCGCAGCCCTGCGAGACCTGCGGTGGCAAGCGCCTCAACGAGAAGGCGCTCAGCGTCCGCATCGCCCAGACCGACATCGCCACCCCCGTCGCCATGAGCGTGGCGGATGCCAAGGCGTGGTTCCTCGGGCTCGACGCGCAGCTGACCCCGCAGCAGAGCCAGATTGCCAAGGCGATCCTGAAGGAGATCAACGAGCGGCTGGGCTTCCTCGACAACGTGGGCCTCGACTACCTCAACCTCGACCGCACCTCCGGCACGCTCAGCGGGGGCGAGAGCCAGCGCATCCGCCTCGCCTCGCAGATCGGCTCCGGCCTCTCGGGCGTCCTCTACGTGCTCGACGAGCCCAGCATCGGCCTCCACCAGCGCGACAATGACCGCCTGCTCGAAACCCTCAAACGCCTGCGCGATCTCGGCAACACCGTCATCGTCGTCGAGCATGACGAGGACGCCATCCGCACCGCCGACTACATCGTCGACCTCGGCCCCGGCGCGGGCGTGCATGGCGGGGAGATCGTCGCGCAGGGCACCCTCAAGCAGATCCTCAAGGCCAAGGGCAGCCTCACCGCCGACTACCTCACCGGTAAGCGCAAGATCGACGTGCCGAAGAAGCGCCGCAAGGGCAACGGGCACCACATCACGGTCAAGAACGCGCGCGCCAACAACCTCAAGGGCGTGACCGCCAAGATCCCGCTCGGCACCTTCACCTGCATCACCGGGGTTTCCGGCTCGGGCAAATCCAGCCTCACCATCGACACGCTGCAAGCGGGCGCGGCGCGGGCGCTCAACGGCGCGCGGGTCATCGCGGGGGCGCATGACGCCATCACTGGCCTTGAGTACTGCGACAAGGTCATCGAGATCGACCAGTCCCCCATCGGCCGCACCCCGCGCTCCAACCCCGCCACCTATACCGGCGCCTTCACCCAGATCCGTGACTGGTTCGCCGGCCTCCCCGAAAGCCTCGCGCGCGGCTACAAGCCCGGCCGCTTCTCCTTCAACGTCAAGGGCGGCCGCTGCGAGAAGTGCCAGGGCGACGGCCTCATCAAGATCGAGATGCACTTCCTCCCCGACGTCTACGTCACCTGCGAGGAATGCCACGGCAAGCGCTACAACCGCGAGACGCTCGAGGTGAAGTTCAAGGGCCACTCCATCGCCGACGTGCTCGACATGACGATCGAGGACGCCGAGGAGTTCTTCAAGGCCGTCCCCCCGATCCGCGAGAAGATGCGGATGCTCAACGAGGTCGGCCTCGGCTACGTCAAGGTCGGCCAGCAGGCGACCACCCTGTCCGGCGGCGAGGCGCAGCGCGTGAAACTCGCCAAGGAACTCGCCCGCCGCAGCACCGGCCAGACGCTCTATATTCTCGATGAACCCACCACCGGCCTGCATTTCGAGGACGTGCGCAAGCTGCTCGAAGTGCTGCACCGGCTGGTGGAGGGCGGCAATTCGGTCGTGGTGATCGAGCACAACCTCGACGTGATCAAGACCGCGGACTGGATCATCGACTTGGGCCCCGAGGGCGGCGTGCGCGGCGGGGAGGTGGTTGCCGTTGGTACACCCGAACAGGTGGTGAAGGAGCCGCGCAGCTTCACGGGTCAATATCTGGCGCCATTGCTGGTCAAGTGAGCCCCCGCGTAGGGCCCCTCCTGAGCCTGCCTGCCCCGGCG
Organism: Porphyrobacter sp. SLTP; assembly: GCF_009905735.1. GTDB lineage: Bacteria > Pseudomonadota > Alphaproteobacteria > Sphingomonadales > Sphingomonadaceae > Erythrobacter. Next base: position 28,080 of record NZ_JAAALE010000007.1, on the reverse strand, counting down.
CAGGCCGGGGTCGAAGGGCGGGGGCCTCAAGTGGGTTCGCGCCAAACCGCCAAGCAGCCAAGAGTGCAATCCTCCCCTGCAAGGGGAGGGGGACCACCGAAGGCCTGTCCTGAGCTTGTCGAAGGGATGGTGGAGGGGCAAGCAAGGCTGATCCGAACGCCCTTCCTAGTGTAGCGGCACCAATTCCGGCTCACACAAAGACACAAAGAGGGCAGCGCAATCCCTTCACGCTCCTGTCCCCCCCTCGCTTGACCCCGGCGTTGTGGCTGAGCCACGCCTTCGGCTCCGCCGGGGCAGGTATCAGGGCCGGGGTTGGGCGTCCGACGCCCGAAGCCCTGCGCACCCTCGCACCCCGGCAAAGACAGTGTGGTTCACGCAGAGACCGCAGAGGGAAGGAGAGGCGCAGAGGGGTCCTGCGAACCTACGGACGTTTGCGAGCGTTTCGCGTTAGGGTTCGCAACCGCACCGCCCCTGCCCATCCGTCATGCTGAACTTGTTTCAGCATCCATGCTGCGGCCCGCACTGGGCGCACTGGCGGTGAAATGGATTCTGAAGCGGAGCTGTCCGTGCACAAACAAGATCAGGATGCCGCGGTTGTCAGGCTAAGTGATGCACGGGGAGTAAAGCTTCGCGATGCAGGAGTGGCAGCGGCCGGTCGCTTTTCCCCAATATCATGACCTTATTGGACTTGCTGGAGGATCGTTCTTGTTTTATTCTTCGTGGCCAGTACGTTAGCGGCATCACAGTATCGAAAAGAATACCGGCAGATTACCGCAAAGGGCCAATGACTGCACTCATCCGGTATCAGCGTGACAAAAGATACCACCGGAAGTGTAACGGATCACTTATTGAAGTGAAGAGTGCTGGCGAGCCCTTAATAGCTGTTTAAAATGAACCCGACAGACAATATGGATCAGATTAGACCTTATCTTTATTCTCAACGTTTCGATCAATACGGGCAGAAAATCTGATGACAACGATTTCAGAAGTCGCTGAAAAGATTAGAGCAGTTGGCTCTCGCCTCTCAAGCCAGATGAATTCTTTTGGCTGGTCAATGTCCACGCCATTTTCACAATATGTCGGCGCAAGTGCGACAGTTTTGTCCGTCGAGAGCGTTATAGCTTATGGCGAGATTGTCGCTCGGCGCGTTGAGCGCCTCAATAAACAACAGCTAGAAATTGATGATTTTGGAAAATGGCTGGGGCGAGTTTCAGGTGAGTTAGATTTGCTTCAATTCAACGGCTTAAATCAGGGTCATCCATCGCAACTTACTAACGCTGTCTCAGCATTTCAAATGATAGATGCGGCCATACCAGTCATGCCGCAGAAGGAGCCGAAAGTTAATTGGGAAGACTTGAGGGAGCAAAAGTCTCTTCTTCCGAAGGATTTGGCTGCACGCCTTCGTTCTGTTGAAGCCCGCTTGCGAGACCTAGAGCCACGTACCAAGGACATCGCTGGCAAGATCGCAGATATTGAGGCAGCGCATAATGCTGCTGATCAGTTGCCCACAGATCTGGCTGAACTTGGCGAAAGGCGGCAGGAGCTTGCTGTATTAATCGAAGAAGCTCAGCAACTTGCGAAACAAGTCAGTGACGATGCTGAAATTGTAGAAAAAGCTCGCGACAGTGTTCTGGCGGATATTGATGCTGCGGATAGCAGGATCAAATCCACATTCGATTCAGCCGATACGCTTTTAACTAAGAGTGAACACGCCTTGCGCGGCGCGACTGCGGTGGGCCTTTCAAAAGCCTTTGAGGCTCGAAAAAAGGCACTGTCTAACGCCGGTTTTGCTTGGACTGCTGGATTGGCAGTTGCTCTTCTCGCCGCCGTTTTGATTGGTTGGGAACGGGTTGACTCACTGAAGGAAGTGCTGACGGGTGATAAATCCACTGTTGTGGTAATCGTAAATGCAATGTTGGCAGTTATCGGCATTGGAGCTCCAATTTGGTTTGCATGGTTGTCGACCAAGCAACTTGGTATGACATTTCGTCTTGCCGAAGACTATGCCTTTAAAGCGTCAGTTGCTCAGGCCTATGAAGGCTATCGAACAGAGGCAGTTGAAATTGACGATGCGTTGAGGGCAAGGTTGTTCTCAGCAGCGCTTGATCGTTTCGAAGAAGCTCCTATTCGTTTAGTTGACCCTGCTTATCATGGTTCGCCTTTGCAAGATGCGATGAGCAATTCAAATGTTCGTACGTCCATAGATGTTGTGCCAACGATTGGGGGGAAAATCAGTGCCTTGGTTTCGTCGAAGCCCACGAGATCCGAACAAGGACGTGATGGTGACGTTGATCGCGAAGATGCCTGATACATAAGATTTGCTACGCTAGGCTTAGCTGCGCTCTCGCGGGCCCCCTTTCCTACACCCCCCACACCCCACTACCGTGCCGCCCGCGCCGAGCAGCCCGCTCTCGCAGGAGACCCGCGCGGATGATGACGTGTACCGAGCTCTATCTCACCACCCCGTCGCCCTATGATCCGTCGCGCAAGCGGCCGGTCGGGCCGACCGACTGGCGCGATTCGGGCGGGGCGGCGTTGACCGCCGCATGGCTCGGCCCTGTCGCGGCCGGGCGGATCGGGAGTCGGTGTCGGCCTACTGCTGCGCTGCATGAGGCCGGGCTTGTAACACCCGACACAATCCGCGCGGTCACGCTTGCCGAGGCGCGGCTGATGGGCGGGGATGGGCGCTTGGGCGTTGGGTGAGGGACGGGCCGCGCGACGTCGCACGGGTCCGCCGCGCGTCGCTCTGCCCGCCGCTGCGGAAAAATCGCCCGCGGCCGTGTCCCTCGCAGGTAATCGCTTGAAATTGCGTATAAGTCTGGAAGCGGGGGCGGATTTCGCGGTCTGTTTGCGCGCGGTCATTGCCATGTGGTTGTGCACGCGTAGCGCCGTGGTTGTCGCCTCATAGGCGGCTGGTACGCGGCGCGTCGCGTCGCTCGAACGCGGCGACCGCGGCGAAGGTCGCAGTGCCGCTCGCCACCATCCACAGGAAGGCGCCGGGCACCCCCAACCCCCAGTCGAGCACCCCCAGCACCGCCATCTGCACCACGATCGCCGCCAGCGCCGCACGGCGGGCGGTGGAGCCGGCAAGCCCGGCGATGATCGGCACCGCGAGCACCGCGGCAATGGCTCCGGCATCGAGCACGAGGTTGCGAAGGCTCTCCCCCTGCATCGCGAGGAACGCCGCGACCGCCGCCGCCGCCACCGTCGCCCCCCGTGCGGCGTGCAGCAGGGCGAGGGGGGAGGCGTCGGAACGGAGGCGGCGATACCCGCTCTCGGTCACCACGGCCGAGACCGCGAGCAGGGCGGAATCGACCGAGGAGAGGATCGCGGACACCAGCGCTCCGGTGAAGACGATCAGCAGCCACGGCGGGAATAGGGCTTGGGCCAGGCTGGGCAAATACGCCTCGTCCGCGCCGAACTGGACGCCGAGAATGGGGGCGAGCTGCGGGCCGAACAGGCCGAAGCTGACCGGGATCAGCCCGACAGAGAGGTAGATCGCCGCCCCCCACAAGGCGCCCCGCCGCGCGACCTCGGGCGACCTGGCGGCGAGCGTGCGGGACAGCGCCTCCTGGCTGACCATGGTGCCGGCAATGGGGATGAGCCACAGCTCGATGCGGTCGCTCCAGCTCTCACCCGGCGCGGTGAAGCTCCAGATGGTGGGCGGGGCAGCGGCCCACATGGCAGGCAGGCCGCCCGATGCATCCGCCATCAGCGCGAACAGGATGAGGATCGCCACGATGATGATCGCGCCTTGCACGATGTCGGTGACGACGTCCCCGGCAAGACCTCCGAACATGGTGTAGGTCATCACCAGCAGCGTCGCGCCGATCAGGGCCGGGAGGAAGTCGAGGCCCGAAGCGCTCGAAATAATGGTGGCAAAGGCGAACAGCTGCGCCGCGGACCAGGTGGTGGCGGAGAGCGCGATGACGACGGCGGCGAGGCTCTCGGTCGCGGGGCCGAACTTGCTGCGCAGGAAATCGGCGAGGGTGATGAAGCCGCCGCTCCTGAGGCGGTAGGCGAAGAACAGCGCGATCGCGAGGATGCCGATGGCATAGGCGAAGGGCTCGGCCCGGGCGCCCGCGATCCCGTCACGCGCGACCTCGCCTGAGGTGGCGATCAGGCTTTCAGAGGCGAACCAGGTGGCGAACAGGCTCATGCCGACGGCGAAGGGGCCGAGGCTGCGGCCGGCCACCAGATAGTCGGCATCGGACTTCGCTCCGCGCCCGGCCCACACCGCAAGCGCGATCTGGGCAGCGACATAGAGCACGATCAGCGTGAGCGTGATGGCGGCGTTCCCCCTGCAAACCGAGCGAAGTCCTAACCGGGCAGACACTGAACGCAATAGGCGAAGGGGCGCAATCGTCAGGCGGCTGCATCCGGCGCGGGGAAGGGCGCGTTACTGAGGGCGGATAGGGAACAGCGCAAAGGAGCGCCGCATGATGCCATTCAAGATTGCCCGTCCTGCCTCGGTCTTGGCCGCCGTTCTGACTCTGACTGCGCTGGGCGCTGCGGTGCAGGCGGGGACGATCAACTCCAATCTCGAGATCGAACCCGGTCAGACTTTCGAGCTGGGCGGCGGGCAGGAGGGCGGCTTTGTCGTCACCGGCACGAACACCGGGCCGGTCGCAGTGGTGGTGCTGAGCAAGGCCGAAGGCGCCGCAGCCGTGGCGCGCGGGACCGTCGCGCCGGGCGGTGCGGTCGATGCGCGGATTGCGCCGGGCGAGATGGCATTGCTGCGCAATACGTCGAGCCAAAAGACGGCGCGGCTGAAGCTGAAGATTTCCGGCGATACGTCGAGCCTCGGGATGACCTATTCGGACAACCCGTAAGCGGATCAGTCGGCGATCAGCGCCAGTTCGACATCGGCATGTCCGCGCGCAACCATGCCGAGTTCTTCGGCTGCGGCGCGGCTGACATCGATCAGGCGCCCGCGCGTGAAGGGGCCGCGGTCGTTGACCCGGACGATGACGCTGCGGCCATTGGCGGGGTTGGTGACCCGCACGCGGCTGCCGAAAGGCAGGCTGCGATGGGCGGCGGTCAGGTCGGAATTGTCGAACCGCTCACCGCTGGCGGTGCGGCGGCCGTTGAACTTGGACGCGTAGTAAGAGGCGCTGCCGCGGCCGAGGACAGTTTCCTGCGGGACCGAGGGCGCGGGCTCTTCGATCACGGATGCGGGCGCGGTGACGTCAGCGGTGGGCTGGAGCGGCACGAGTTCAATGATGGCAGCGCTGGTGGCAGGCTCGATCCCCGAAGCGCCAGCATCAGGCGTGGCGGCCGAGGATGCAGCAAGCGGCACAAGCCCGAGCAAGCCGGCTACTGCGAGGGCTTGCAGGCTTCGCGTAGCGGCGCTGCGGGCATCTAGGCCATGTATGCGATTTCCCGTCCGCATGGCGGGGCCGATAAGGCGGGGGCCCACGCAAAAGCAAACCAGGTTAGCATTTCGTCGCTGGGAGGGTTCTAGTGGGGAGTGAGTCGCCCCGGAAATGCGATGAACCGTTGGAACCGGGGACCGCCAGCGGCCATCGGCGTAAGCTTTTTGCGCCAGGCGACTCGGGCAAAGGTGATGGGGACGGAGGCGGACTGGCCCGCACAATGCAAATGGGGCCGGCATTGCTGCCGACCCCACTCTCACCGGCGTGTGGATGACCCTCGCTCCTGATACGTCCGGCGAACCTTCGGCATCTTTTCGCTCCGGGCCATACTTGGCGCCCGATGTCTAACCCCTAGCTGCCCGGTCTTGCGACTGGCCTTGCCAGAGCTTCGTCACCGGCGCTCGCGCCGGCATCCGGCTCTGCTCCTGCCAGCTGCGTCCATCGTCCGGCCGAAGCCTGTCGATTTTCGCCGCCTTGCGCATTCGCTCGGCCGAGACCGCGTTCCTTTACCGATCTGAAGCGCGGCGGCTTGGGGGCTTTCGCCGGTTCCGCTGCTCTTCTGTCCGGCCAGGTTCTTGGCCTGTCCGGTGTCATCGCGTCGCTCTCACCCGTTAATGAGCAGACTTGCCTTTGGCCGAAGCCTCCTGCATGCCGTCTCCAGCTGAGCGCGTGGACAGATGTCACCGCCATCTTTGGGATCAAAACCTCAGGTTCTTCAAAGCCTTGCGACTTTCCGTTCCGGTTGCTTCGTGTCCCGAAGACAAGTTGAAGGTGCGCCTGAATCGGCGATCTGACAACATTCCAACCGGCGAGTTTTCCACTTCGGGCGATTTGTCCTGTGGACACGAGTGGATAAGTCAACGCTTCGTCGCAATAGTCGCGAAGCGGAGCAACGAGCGGAAACCGAACCGCCCTCCAACCATCACGATAAGGGCTTCAGACCGCTGCACCCAGCGGTCCGACTCGGTTTTCCCCGTTTTGAAGCCCGATCAGGCGTCGCGGTTGCGGCGCGAGAGCAGGCGCAGGCGCAGGCCGTTCAGCTTGATGAAGCCTTCGGCGTCCTTCTGGTCATAGGCCCCGGCGTCGTCCTCGAAGGTCACATGCGCTTCGGAATAAAGCGAGTAGGGCGACTTGCGACCCACCACGCTGGCCAGCCCCTTGTAGAGCTTCAGGCGCACCGTGCCGGTGACCTTGTCCTGGCTATGGTCGATCGCGGCCTGCAACATCTCGCGCTCAGGCGAGAACCAGAAGCCGTTGTAGATCAGCTCCGCATAGCGCGGCATCAGCTCGTCCTTGAGGTGCGCTGCGCCGCGATCCAGAGTGATCTGCTCGATCCCCCGGTGCGCGCGGGCATAGATCTCGCCGCCGGGAGTCTCGTACATCCCGCGGCTCTTCATCCCGACAAAACGGTTCTCGACCAGATCGAGCCGCCCGATGCCGTGCTTGCGGCCCAGTTCGTTGAGCGCGGTCAGCAGCGTGGCGGGCGACATGGCCTCGCCGTTCAGCGCCACGCCGTCACCCTTTTCGAAGTCCACCGTGATATATTCCGGAACGTCCGGCGCGTCCTCGGGATTGACCGTGCGCGAATAGACGTAGTCGGGGGTTTCCTCCCACGGATCTTCCAGCACCTTGCCCTCGGACGAAGTGTGGAGGAGGTTCGCGTCAGTCGAAAACGGGCTGTCGCCGCGCTTGTCCTTGGGCACCTGGATCTGGTGCTTTTCCGCCCACGCGATCAGCGCGGTGCGGCTGGTGAGGTCCCATTCGCGCCACGGCGCAATCACCTTGATATCCGGGTCGAGAGCATAGGCCGAAAGCTCGAAGCGCACCTGATCATTGCCCTTGCCGGTCGCGCCGTGGGCGATGAAATCGGCGCCGGTCTGGTGCGCGATTTCGACCAGACGCTTGGAGATCAGCGGGCGGGCGATGCTGGTGCCGAGCAGGTAATCGCCTTCATAGCGGGCATTGGCGCGCATCATCGGGAAAACGAAATCGCGCACGAATTCCTCGCGCAGGTCTTCGATGAAGATGTGATTGTCAGGGATGCCCATCGCCTTGGCCTTGGCGCGCGCAGGTTCGATCTCCTCGCCCTGGCCGAGATCGGCGGTAAAGGTCACGACCTCCAGCCCGCGCTCCACGCTCAGCCACTTGGCGATCACGCTGGTATCGAGACCGCCGGAATAGGCGAGGACGACTTTCTGGGGCTGGGCCATGGCGAGAGGTTCCTTGGGAATGAACTGCGGGCGCGCCCCTAACAGTGCGCGCGGGCGGGGGCAATCGGGGTTTCGGCATCCGGTGAAGGTCAGGCGCTAAGATACTAAAGTATCATGTTTTTCCGGGTGACTTGCCGGAAGGAAACGCGTAAGTGCGCAGCGGGATCGTCGCAATTGGAGGGCATTGTCATGCACCGGTCCCTGTTTCTCGCTACGCTCGCACTTCCGTTTCTCGCCGTACCGGCCATGGCGCACGAGGTGCTTCACGCCGGCCACGATGCCCATGCCCACGGCCAGACCTGCGGCCATCAGGCGCTCGAACATGCGGGCCATGTCGATTACCTCCACGACGGCCACCTGCATCATGGCCATGACGGGCATGTCGATGAACACACGCTCGACGTCAGCACCGCCAATCCCGAAGCCGAGGAACTCAGCGCGCGCGTGACGAGCGACGATCATGCCCACGGCCACGCGGGCGAGGAACACCTGAGCGTTCAGCACGGCGCCCATGTCGATTTCATCCATGACGGGCGGCTGCATCACCTGCACGGCGATCACACTGACGATCACGGCGCAGTCAAGCTGGTGGCCGCGCGCTGATCTGTGGGCGATTGGCCGCACGGCAATCGTTCTTTCGGAATTTGCTGCTAAATCTCTGTCCGGCGGCGTGAGGTGCGTTGCCGGACAGGGGATTGCATGCTGACAATGTGGAGCAAAGCGCGCGAGCTGGCGGAAATGACCCCGCCCGAGCGCAATCGCTGGGTCGATTTTCTGCGGGCCGTGTCGATCATGGCGGTGGTGATCGGTCACTGGCTGATGGCGGGGCTCTATGTCGACGCCTCCGGCGAGCTGCGGCGCGGTGATCTGCTGTCGGTGGCCGAATGGACTCACTGGCTGACCTGGGGCTTTCAGGTGATGCCGGTGTTCTTCCTGGTCGGCGGCTATTCCAATTCGGTGAGCTGGGCTGCAACCACGGCCAAGGCGCCGCGCGACCAGGACGGCGTCTATCGCGACTGGCTGGCGAGCCGGGTGCAGCGCCTGATCACCCCAACCTTCCCGGTGCTGCTGCTGTGGGCCGCGCTGGCACTGGTGATGACGCAGGTCGGCCTGCCGCGCGAACAGGTCCGCATGGCGACCGAAGCGGCGCTGATTCCGGTCTGGTTCCTTGCTGTCTATCTGCTGGTGACGGCCTTCACGCCGATCGCTTACCGCGCGTGGCAGCGGTTCGGGTGGCTGAGCTTTGCCGTCTTCATCCCTGCCGCGATGCTGACCGACTGGCTGACCTTCACCGCCAAGTTGCCGTGGGTCAACTTCACCAATTTCCTCTGGGTGTTCCTCGGCATTCACCAGCTGGGGTTCGCCTGGCGCGCGGGCAAGTTTGCGGCGACGTGGTTTGCGTGGGCGTGGTTCGCGGTGTCGCTGGCGATCCTCGTGTCGATCACGGTCTATGGCTTCTACCCCGTCTCGATGGTGTCCGCGCCGGGCGGCTTCTCCAATTCGCTCCCGCCAACTTTGGCGCTGTTTGCGCTCGGAGCGGTGCAGATCGGGCTGGTGCTGGCGCTGGAGCCGGCGGGGCGGCGGATGCTCGACCACGTTGGCGTCTGGACGGCGACGGTGCTGATGAACGGGATGATCATGACCGTGTTCCTGTGGCACCTCACCGCCTTCGTGCTGGTGATGACCGTCGCCTGGCTGGCGCTGGGCGGGGTGGGCCTCGATCCTGTTCCCGGCACCGGCGCCTGGTGGGCGAGCCGTCCGCTGTGGATCGGGCTCTACATTCTCGCGCTGCTCCCCATGATCGCCATCTTCGCGCGGCATGAGCGCAGCTTCGGCCCGATCCGCGGCGGTCGCACCGTGCCGCGCCTGCGCGCGGTGCTGGGCGTGCTGGCCATCTGCGCGGGGCTCGGCGCGACGGCGGGGCTGACGATTGCCAGCCCCGAGGGTGTATCCGGCGTCCGCTGGTGGGTGATCGCGTTGCCGCTGGTGGGCGCGGCGCTGATGGGCTTCGGCCCGGTTTACCGCCCGCGCAACCGCCCGGGATCGAGCGGGGAGCCAGCCTAGGCCAGCACGCCGCGCTGATCGAGCCGGCGGGCGAGCCACAGCAAGCCCGCCGCGATCACCACAACGCTGGATAGCACCACCACCTGCGGGGTGCCGAAGACGGCGAACACGCCCAGCAGCGCATCGCCTGTCCACAGCAGGACATAGCCGACCAGCGAGACCGCGAGCACCGCGACGCTCGCCCTGCGGCGCGCGATCAGCAGCACGCACCCAAGCGTGCCGCCCAACGTGCCAATGGCAAAGACCGCCGCCATCCATACCGGTAGCCCGGCGTAAAGGGCCGCCTGCTCCGGAGTCATGCCGTTCGCGACGAGGTCGGCCTCGTCATTGAAGGTCTGCACGACGAACTGGAAGGCGCCGAACAGGCTCCATAGCAATCCGGCGACAGCGACGATGCGCGCAGGCAGCGGGTAGGGGGCGGCGAGGGGAGCAGTGGTGGCAGTCATCGGGCAGCGTCCTTCCATGCGGCCCGGCGCGAGACGTGCAGCGGGCTTCGTGAAGGGAGACGCAGGTGGCGGCGCGGATTCGACCGACCCTCTCAAAAAAATGTGAAAGGGCAGGTCAGCTGCCGATCAGATAATCCCGCGTGATCGGCAGGGCGCGGCGGCTGCGGACGTACTGGATCTGGTAATTGCACATCCCGCCATTCTCGAAGACCGTGGCCGCCCCGGCGAGGTAGAAGGTCCACATCCGGAAGAACCGCTCGTCATGCAGAGCGATGATCGCCTCGCGGTTGGCGATGCAGTTCGCGTACCAGGCGCGGATCGTCTTGGCATAGTGGAGCCGCAAGGTCTCGACATCCGCGGCGATCAGGCGGACCTTCTCGCTGGCAGCCAGCGTCTCTGACAGGGCGGGGATATAGCCGCCGGGGAAGATGTACTTGCGGGTGAAGGCATCGGTGGTGCCCGGTCCGCCGAAGCGGCCAATGGTGTGGAGCAGCATCACCCCGTCATCCGCCAGCATGCGCGCGCAGTCAGCAAAGAAGGTTTCGAACTGCGCGCGGCCGACGTGTTCGAACATGCCGACCGAGACGATCCGGTCAAACCGGCGTCCGCTGGCGGCGGTGTCCCGATAGTCCTCCAGCAGGATCGTAACCTTGTCGGCGACCCCGGCGGCACGCACCCGGTCACGGGCGAGGGCCGCCTGTTCCTCGGAGAGCGTGATCCCCGTCACCCGCACATCGTGATGCTTGGCCAGATGGATCGCCATCCCGCCCCAGCCACAACCAATGTCGAGCACCTCCTGCCCGGCTGACAGCGCCAGCTTTTTCGCGATATGCGCCAGCTTCGCCCCCTGTGCTTCGGCCAGCGTGGTGACGCCCTCGGGCCAATAGGCGCAGGAATATTGCCAATGCTCCGCGTCCAGCATCAGGGCATAGAGCGGATTGCCGATGTCATAATGGTGCGCGACGTTCTGCTTGGACCCGACGCGATTGTTGATCTGTTCGGCGGCAAAGCTCGCGCGGTTGATCCACCGCTTCAGCCGGCTCGGCGGGCCGATATCGCCGCCCTTGTCCCACGGATTATTGGCGCGCAGCAGGCTGACGAGACCCATCACATCGCCTTCCTCGATCAGCAGCCGCCCGTCGATAAAGGCCTCCGCCGCACCCAGACGCGGGTCGAGCACGATGTCGCGCGGCACGCGGGCATCGGTGAAGCGCAACACGAGCTCGGGAAACCCGGGTGCGCTCGTGCCATAGGTGCTGGCGCTGCCATCGGCGAACACAATGCCGAGGCGGCCTTGCCTGACAGCGCGCGACAAAAACCGGTCGAGGAGTGGCTTGCTCATGGCGTTCCTTTCGTGGTTCACTCCTGTGGGGTTACCGCAACTCACAGCTTTCGCAATAACGCGGTTGCAGCAAAAGGTGCGGGTAGGAGGGGAAAGATGACCGAGGCCAAGACACAGATCACCGCCGTAACCGTCGATGCATTCATTGAGGCTGTCGAGCCTCAGGCCAAGCGCGACGATGCGCGCGTACTGGATGCGATGTTCCGCCGGGTGACGGGGGAAGCGCCGAAAATGTGGGGGCCGAGCATTATCGGCTACGGCGATTACCGCACCACCTACGAAAGCGGGCGCGATGTTCATACGATGCGCACCGGCTTCAGTCCGCGAAAAGCCAAGTACTCACTCTACCTGATGGGCGGCTATTGCGATGACATCACCGCCCAGGGCCGTGACGAAAAGCTGGAACGGCTGGGCAAGTACTCCACCGGCAAGAGCTGCCTCTATGTCAACAAGCTCGCCGATATCGATCTGGCGGTGCTGGAGGAAATCGTTGCGGCCGATTGGCAGACGATGCTGCGCCTGTTTCCGAAGGACTAGACCCCGGCGTACCACTGGTAGCCGGCAACATCCTCCCAGAACCCGCCTTTGCCCTGACCGATATCGTCAAAGCTGGCGACCGCTTCGATCGCCTTCACATATTTCGCCTGCTTGTAGCCCAGCTGCCGTTCAATCCGCATCCTTAGCGGCGCGCCGTTCTTCTCTGGCAGCGGCTCGCCATTGAGGCTGTGGGCGATGATCGTCTGCGGGTGATAGGCATCGACCATGTCGATACTCTCGTAATAGTCGCGTCCGTAGAGCACATCGGCGCAGCGGAAGACGATGAAGTTCGCCCCTTCCTTGACCTTCGCCGCATCAAGCAGAGCGGCGAGTTGCGGCCCTTGCCATTCGCCGATCGCGCTCCAGCCTTCGACACAGTCATGCCGGGTGATCTGGGTGCGCTGCGGGAGCGCCCTGACCTCTGCGAGGGTGAGCGCGAGCGGCTGTTCAACCAAGCCCTTCACCTCAAGCTTCCACTCGGGAAAGCCCTGCGCAAGCTGCTCTTGATAGAACGGATCGGCGACCGTGACCGAGCCATTGCCCCGGAATGTGGGTGAACGTTCGGCGCGGGAATATTCGGGCGCGAGGCCCTGCTTTCCCGCGAGCGCGCGGTGGGTGATGCGGTGCCCGTCCTCGGCGGCCTTGAACAGGCTCTTGGCGGTTTCGCTCTCGTTGATCTTGGAACAGGCCGCCGCGCCCATGGCGGCGATCCCGGCAAGCAGCGAACGGCGCGGCAGATCAACCATGGGCGGGCGCTCCATCTTCAGGGGGCATGGTGTCAGGCTCGGGCGGAGCCGGAGCACCCGCACGCTTGCCGCCGGTGAACATCTCAAGGATCAAGCGCCAGTCGATCAGCGCCAGCACGATGTGGATCACGAAGAAGCCGAAGATCCCCCAAGCGGCGATGAAATGCAGCGAGCGCGCGCTCTGCCGCCCGCCGAGCACATCGAGCAGCCACGGTGCGGCCGCCTGAAAGCCCGGACTGATCGCCAGACCGGTGAACAGCATCAGCGGCAACAGCACGCCGAACACCATGCCATAGAGAATGCGCTGCACGGGGTTGTAGCCTTGCGCTGCCCCGTCCCCTGAATGCGCCTTGACCGAGGCAATCACTGCGCCCGGCGTCCAATCGCGCGGGGTGGTGGTCAGATCACGGCGGAAATGGCCGTTGACCAGCATGGCGACCCAGATGAACAGCAAGCCCACGCCGAACGGCCAAGCCGCCGTCGTATGCCAATCGCGCGCGAGGGCGAGATTGTAATGCTGCGGGATCGTCGCCCAGCCGGGGAATTTGATGACGCTCAGCCAGGCATCCTTGGGATCGAAGCCATAATCGCCCCAGTAGAGATAGCGGTGCGCGTTGGAGATATTCAGCCCGGTCATGAACAGCACGATGATCGCGGCGGCATTGACCCAATGCCATAGCCGGGTCGAGAGTGCGTGCTTCTTCATGCGCTTGCCCCTGTCGCCTGCGCCCCTTCGCGCGCGAGCCAGATGACATCGCGCGGCTGATCGAGCAGATGCTGGCCGCTGTCGATGAACAGGCTCTGCCCGCTTTCGAGCGCGCCGCTGCTCAGAAACAGCGCGGCATCGGCGATCTCGTCCGCGCCGGTTTTGCGCTGAAGCAGGTTGAGGCGATGTGAAATCTCGGTCTCCTCCTCGCGCTGGTCATGGCTGGCCAGCACGGCCCCCGGCGCCAAGCCATAGACCCTGACGCCCTTGTCCGCGTTTCCCTTGGCCAGCATCCCGATGGTGGAAGCCAGCGCATGTTTGGACATGGTGTAGCTGAAGAAATCGGGGTTTGTGTTTTCGATTTTCATGTCCGTGACGTGGATCACGCTGCGCACGGCCGGGCTCACCGCATGGGCGATGAAGGCCTGAGCAAGGCGGGCCGGGGCAAGTGCGTTGATCTGCATCGCTGCCCGGTTCGTGGCCGGATCGAGTTCGGTTACACCGTCATAATCAAAAACCGAGGCGGAGTTCACGAGGCACCGCCAGTCGGGCAGGCGCGCCGCGAGCCGTGTCACAGCGGCCACGGCCGCCTCATCGTCAGCAAGATCGAAGGCGATGGTCTCGGCCGAGGGCAGAGTGGCGGCGAGTGCCTCGGCGGCGGTGCCGGAGGCGCGGTAATGAATCACCACGTGCCAGCCGGCCTCGGCAAAGCGGCGCACGATCGCAGCACCAATGCGGGTCGCCCCGCCGGTTACAAGCACGGCAGGGCGGGTCATGCGGCGGGTTTTGCGATTTGGGGCATGGCCCAGCGCTAACAGGGCAGGGGCCGCGCTTCAATCGGGGAGCGCGGCGCAGCCCCTGCCGGTGATAACTGAACGGGCAAGAACGCCGCTGGCGGTGGGACCAGCGGCGTTCAGCCCGTTAAGGAGTGTCAATTAGCGGCAGCGTGCTTCGCCGCGGTCGATTTCGCGGCCCAGCAGACCCCCGGCGAGACCGCCGAGGACGGTGCCAAGCGTACGGTCACCGCGGGTGTCAACCGTGCGGCCGAGCAGGGCCCCACCGACCGCGCCAATCACGAGACCAGTCGTCCCGTTGTCGCGCTTGCAGTAGTAGCGGCCATCATTCCCGCGCCAGATGCGGTCATTGCGCGAGAGGCGGCGGCCACGGTCATCCCAGTCGCGACCACGGTCACGGTAGTGGCGACGGTCACGGCGGTCACGCCAGTCGTCACGGTCGCCATAGGCGGCAACACTGGTAAAGGGTGCCGCGCTATCGTTGAAGCTGGCGAAGATCGGCGCAGGCGCGGCGGGCAGTTCGGCAGCCTGCGCAGGGGCGGCAAAGACTGCCATCGAACCGGCGGCGGCGGCGAGCAGGGCAAGGTTTTTCATGTCATTCTTCCTTGTGGCGGCTCCCCGATGGAGCGACCCCCTTTTCGTTCAGATTACTCGAACGCAGGATGAACGCGGCTTTCAGGAAACCGCCAGATTTGTTCAGCTGAGGGCGCTTTGGGATGAACCGTGGCTCAACCGCGCCGGGCTGCGGCTTTGGCGCGGAGGCGCGGGGTGAGCGCGGCGAGATCGGCCAGCTGTCCCAGTTCGTTGGCTGTCGCTTTGCCCGCCACCAGAGCCCGAAAGACCCGCGCAACGCTCCAGTCTGCCGCGCCCATGGCGACTCGTTCGAGCGAATCGCCCGCCGCGACCTCTCCGATCTCAAGCACCCGGAAATACCAGCCGCAGCGTCCGGTTGTGACGATCTGCGCGACCATGCCCTTGTGACCAAAGCGGTGTTCGATCTTCCAGCACGGCTGGCGCGGCTGGCTGATTTCGATCAGGGCAGTTCCGAGGCGGAAGCGGTCGCCGATATGGACCATGTTTTCGGTAAGGCCGGTGACAGCGAGGTTCGATCCGAAGCCGCCGGGTTCGTCCAGCACCGGATGGTCGCCGATGATCCCGCGCCACCAGGCGTGGTGATCGAGCGGGTAGAGGTGCAGCGCCATCTCCGGCCCGCCGTGCACAGTGCGATCGGCCTGTTCATCCGGGGCGAGGCCTTCTTCCAGCACTTGCACCAAACCTTCGCGGGGTCGCTTGGCAAAGGCGCTCAGTTCCGCGCCGTTGAAGGGGCGGGCGCTGCCGGTGCAGACGGCCTCGACGATATGCTTCATGACTTTCTCACGATGAGGTCAATCCAGTCGCGCTCGACATTGTCGAACCCGCCAGCGGTGTAGTGACGGGTCTCGGCGATCTCCCAACCGGTCAGCGCTTCGTATTGCGCAGCAAGCCACGGGGCATCGGGGAAATTGTAGAAGCGGCCAAGCGCGTCGCGCCCTTCTGCTGTGCCCAATTTGTAGCTGGCGAAGTGCCACCCTCCGGGACGCAAGGCGCGGTGGATGCGGGCGAGCACGTCGGGCAGGGCGGCGCGGGGGCAATGGAGCAGGCTCGCATGCGCCCATACGCCGTCATAGGCCGCTTCGGCTTCGAGCTCGTCGAAGGCCATTACCCGCGCCCCCACATTCCAGCGCTCGTTCGCCTTGGCGACCATCGCCGGGGTGCCATCCGTGGCATCGACCGCAAAGCCGCGCGCAGCGATCCGCGCGGCATCCTGACCGCCGCCGCAGCCAAGTTCCAGCACGCGCCCGCCCGCAGGCAGGCGGTCAAGGAAGGGATCGAGCTGGTAGGAGTGCGCCTGTCCGAACTTCAGCACATAATGCGGCGCGCGCGTCTGGTAAAAAGCGATCGTGTCCGGATCGGTGCTCACGCGTCCGCCGCTGCCGCCGCCTCGCGGTCACGCTGCGCGCGGGATTTCTTCTCGGCCGCTGTCTTCAATTGCCCGCAAGCCGCATCGATATCGCGCCCGCGCGGCGTGCGTACCGGGGCGGAGATGCCGCCTTCGAACACGATCTGCGAGAAGCTACGGATGCGGTCGGGCGTCGAGGTTTCGTAACCCGCACCCGGCCAGGGGTTGAAGGGGATCAGGTTGACCTTGGCCGGCAGGTTGTACTGCTTGAGCAGGCGGACAAGCTCGCGCGCGTCATCGTCGCTGTCGTTCTTGTCCCTGATCATCACATATTCGAACGTGATGCGCCGCGCGTTCGATGCGCCGGGATAGTCGGCGCAGGCCTGAAGCAGGTCTTCGATGCCGTATTTCTTGTTCAAGGGCACCAGCTCGTCACGCACGTCCTTGCGCACGCCGTGAAGGCTCACCGCAAGGTTCACCCCGATTTCCTCGCCGCAGCGCTCCATCATCGGGATGACGCCGCTGGTGGAGAGGGTAATGCGCCGCTTGGACAGGGCAAGGCCATCGCCGTCCATCACCAGCTTCAGCGCATCGCGCACGTGATCGAAATTGTAGAGCGGCTCGCCCATGCCCATCATCACGATGTTGGTGAGCAGGCGGCCATCTGCCGTGTAGTGGCCCGCCTCATCATCCTCGTCGATCACATCGGCGTCGGACACCATCGTGCCGCGCGGCCATTCGCCCAGCGCATCGCGCGCGAGCATGACCTGACCAACGATCTCGCCGGGGGTGAGGTTGCGCACCAGCTTCATCGTGCCGGTGTGGCAGAACGAGCAGGTGAGGGTGCAGCCGACCTGCGAGGAGACGCAGAGCGTGCCGCGGGTCTCGTCGGGGATGAACACCATCTCGAAATCGTGCCCGTCGGCGGTGCGCAGCAGCCACTTGCGGGTGCCGTCGACCGAATGCTGGGCCTCTACCACATCGGGGCGGCCGATCACGAAGCATTCTGTCAGCCACGGGCGCATCGGCTTGGCGATGTCGGTCATCGCCTCGAAGTCCGTCACGCCGCGGTGGTAAAGCCAGTGGAACACCTGCTTGGCGCGCAGCTTGGCGGCCTTGGCATCGAGCCCGGCTTCCTCGAACAGCTCGCGGATGCGCGGGCGCGGCAGGCCGATCAGGTCAATACGGCCGTCGGCACGCGGGGTGATGTCGCGCGAGGCGGGTACCGGGTCGACGAGGCCCGGGATGGACATGAGTGCAGTATCGGCCATGAGGCCGCGCATATAGTCGCGCTTGGCCGGTTTGACCAGTCAGCGCTTCTGCGCACATCCCACGGTTGCTGCGTCAATGGCTGTGGCGGCACCGGCAAGGGCGTAGCGATCCGTAAAGCCGCCTCCCTTGGCAGCGGTGGCCGAGACGCTCATCCGCGCGGCAGAGCGCAGCGCAGCGATGATCGCGGCGTCATCGCGCGCGTCCGTGGCCCAAGCATTGCGGCCTTTGGCGACCAGATCGAAGCGCTTGTCGCCCACGGCGAGCCGTACCGCCCTCTGGTCCGCCACATCACGCGACAGAACAAGATGCACCGCCCCGCGCACCTTGCGATCCGGCCAGTTGGAGACCGTGGCATAGGCTGGCGCGGGCGGCTTGCCCTGTGCCTTGGCAATCGCATAGCAGCGCAGGGGCTTGGCATCCTTGAACGCCGCCCAGCCGTCATAAACGCCAAGACTTTCGCGCGCGGCCAGAGGCGCGGCGAGAAGCAGCAGGGCGAGAAGTGCGTACCTAGTCATAGCTGATGGCCAGCACTTCCCATTCTTTCGTGCCTGAGGGAAGGCTCACCACCCGCAAATCCCCGACGCCCGCACCGCGCAGCGCCCGCGCGAGGGGGGAGTTCCAGCCAATCCGCCCCGCGCTCGCGTCCTGTTCGTCATCGCCGACCAGATGCACTGTTTGCTGATCATCGTCCTCGTCCGCAATCGTGACCCGTGCGCCAAAGAACACGCGGCTACGGTCCACCTGCGCGGCGGGATCGACGACGCGCAGCGCTTTCATCCGCTTGATCAGATGCGTCAGCTCGCGGTCGATCTCGCGCATTTTCTTGCGGCCATAGAGGTAGTCGCCGTTCTCGGAGCGGTCGCCATTGCCCGCCGCCCAGCTGACGATCTCGACAATCGCGGGGCGGTCGGTTTCGAGCAGCTGGTCGTATCGCGCCTTCAGCGCCGCCATCCCCGCAGGGGTGATGGGCTGCCCCTGTGGCTTCACGGGCAGGCTCAGCGCAGGAAGGCATCGACCGGACGCGGCAGTCCGGCCCGATCGGGGTACATGTGCGAATAGGTCACCGCATTGCCGATCACACGCATGATGTAATAGCGCGTTTCGAAATTGGCCGGGATCTTCTCGACCCACGTGACCCAATCGATCTCGCCCCGGCGCGGGTCGCCGTTGAGGCGCAGCCATTCGTTCACGCGGCCGGGCCCGGCATTGTACGCGCCCACCGCCAGCGGATAGGCCCCGCCGTAATAATTCATCATCCGCGCGAAATAGGCATCGCCCAGCGTGATATTGTATTGCGGCGCGCCGGTCAGATCGGCGGAGAGATATTGCATCCCGAGCTTGCCCGCCTGTTCGCGCGCGGTGCCGGGCATCAGCTGCATGATCCCGCGCGCACCGGCATGGCTTTCGCGCGTGCGGTCAAATTCGCTTTCCTGCCGCGCAATGGCGTGGACCATCACCCAGTCGTTGACAGCAGGCGGTGTCGCAACCACCGGGAAGCCGATCCGCTCAAGACTGGAAAGCCCGTTCTCGCCCGCCTTCATGCCGAGCACCACCGCCATCTCGTCCAGCCCGACTTCGTTGGCGAGCATCGCGGCCATCAGCATTTCGGTCGGCGTGTCGGCCTCGTCACCCAAGGCTTCGAAGAAACGGCGCTCCGTCCGCCAGTCGCGGCGGCTCACGGCGAGCGCGCGGATCGCCTTGACCAGCGGGCGGCTTTCAAACTCGGCGCGGACGCTCGGATCCATCGCGGGCTGGGGGAGACTGGCGAAGGACGGCATCGACCGGCCCAGCTCGGATAGAGCCAGCTGGCCGTAGTAATAATCCGGCCAGCGCGCAGCCATTTCGAAATAGCGCGCCGCATCCGCGCCCTTGCCCGCTTGGCGCGCGGCACGTCCGGCCCAGAAATAGCCCTTGGCCTTGGTCAGCGGGGTCTTGGCTGCATCGCCATAGCGCTGGAACAGCGGCGCAGCGGTGGTGCCGTCGCCCATATCCCACAGGGCGCGGGTGCCGCCCAGCCACATCAGGTCGGTATAGCGATCGCGCAAGGTGAAGCTCATCAGCGACACATCGGTGCCGGGCGCGAAAAGATCGTCGGTGCGGGCGGCGATCATCGCCGCATCGCGCGCGCCGGTAGCCTTGGCGAGCGACAGCAACTCGCCCACGAAAGCCTCGGGATCAAGGGCGGGGCGGTTGAACGCCGGACGGTTGGTGAAGGCTCGCGCGGCTTCACCCGATTGGCCGGTGGAGCGCAGGAACTTGACCAGATTGAAGGTGTAGCCCGGATCCGCTTCCGCCCCCGCTGGCACGGAGAGGCCGGACATCTCGGGCCGCGCACCGCGCAGCAGCGACAGACGGGCCATCGCCATTTGGCGGTCGGGCTCAGACAGATTGACCAATTGGCGCGAGGCGGCGTCGCCCTTGCCCTGCCATAGCAGCGCATCCATTCGCACCGCGTGATCTTCCGGCGTGAACTGCGCGCCGTAGAGTCCGGCAATGTACAGCTCGACCGGATCGCTCATCGCGCCTCCGCGCCACGCACGGCGCGCTTCCTCGAGCGCCTTGGGGTGCTGCATCGCGGCCAGTGCCAGAGCATAGCGGGACCGACCGGGGTTGGTCAGCGGCGGGTTCGCGTCGAAATAGCGCAGCACTTCAGCCTGCGATGGCGCCTCGTTCTCCAGCGCAGCCTCGGCCCGCAGGCGCAGAATGTCCGCCCGCGGGAAGGTGGGATAGGCCAGCACGAAGCCTGCATAGTCGGCGAAGCTGTGGGTGCGGCTGGCTTGCAGCACCTCCCAGCGCGCCACGGCCGCGTCGATCGCGGCCGGCTGACGGGCGACGAGATTATCGCTCCCCGAAAGATTCTGTGCAGTGGCAGGCAGCGCCGCAAAACCCGCCAGCGTCAGCCCGAGTGCAGCATAAATCCGTGACGAGAACAAAGAATAACGGACCATGCTGGACATAGTGCCAATCGGCTCCTTATCAGGCGGTGAACGAAAGAGGGCGGGGGATGCCCGCTTCGATTGATATCTAGCGATGAAGGCAGGACAAAGGCAATGTTCAGCGGTTCGATACCCGCTCTGGTGACTCCTTTCCGCGGCGGGACGTTTGACGAGGCCGCATTCCGGCGGCTGGTCGACTGGCAAATCGAAAATGGCAGTGCGGCGCTGGTGCCCTGCGGGACGACGGGGGAGGCTTCGACCCTCTCGAATGCCGAGCATCATCGCGTGATCGAAGTCTGCATCGAGCAGGCGGCGGGGCGCGTCCCGGTGATCGCGGGCTGCGGGTCGAACGACACCCGCAACGCGCAGCTGCACATGAACTTCGCCAAGAAGGCAGGAGCAGCGGCGGGCCTGTGCGTCGCTCCCTACTACAACCGCCCGAGCCAGCGCGGGCTGGTGGCGCATTTCAGCTATCTGGCGGAAAACTGCGACCTGCCGATCGTGCTCTATAACGTGCCCGCGCGCACGGTGACCGACCTGCTGGATGAAACCGTGGTGGAACTGGTGCGCAAATACCCCGACCGGATCATCGCCATCAAGGACGCCAGCGGCGACCTCAGCCGCGTTGCCGATCACCGCATGGGCATTGGGCGCGAGTTCTGCCAGCTTTCGGGCAATGACGAATTGTGGCTGCCGCACGCGGCGGCGGGTGGGCGCGGGTGCATTTCGGTGACGGCGAATGTCGCGCCCAAGCTATGCGCCGAGTTCCACGAAGCGATTGCGGCGAACGAACTGAAGAAGGCGCGCCAGTTGAACGACCGCCTGTTCCCGCTGCACTACGCGATGTTCTCCGACGCCAGCCCCGCGCCCGTGAAATATGCGCTGAGCCGCGTGCATGGCTGGATCGAGCCGGAAGTGCGCTTGCCGCTGGTCGAGGCATCCGACGAGGCCAAGCGCGCAGTGGATGAAGCGCTGGTACTGGCCGGGGTGCTGGAGGCCTAAACCACCTCGTCCTCGTCCAGCAGACGCTCGGCATTGCCTTGCGGTTCGCTGGCCAGAATCGCTTCGGTGATCGTGTCGATCTGGGCGCCGACCCGCTCGGGGTGGTCGATGGCGGCGATGTGGAACAGCGCGTCGCCCTGATGCACCACGGGCAGGGTGGCGTGGCCGATGATAATGCCGTCCAAGGGGCTGATCATCTCCTGCGGCTCCTCACCGAACAGGCCCGAGACGCAGGCGAGCACATCGCCCTTTCTTACCGGATCGCCGGATTCGCGCACCATCTGCACCACACCGCCGCGCGGAGAGCGGACCCAGACCGAGCGGTTGGCGCGGGCCGGGATGCCGACGGCGCTGAGGCCGTCATCGGCTTCGATCATGCCGAGATGCGCCAGCACCCGCTCGACTCCCTCGACCCCCGTTTCGATCGACAGCCGGTCGAACCGCAGCGCCTCGCCCGCCTCCATCAGCAGCATGTCGACCCCGTGTTTCTGGGCAAGGTCGCGCAGAGACCCGTCACGCAGCGGGCTTTCGATGATCACCGGCGCGCCGAACGCCATCGCCAGTTCCACCAGCTTGCGGTTGCCCGCCGCGATGCGGATTTGCGGGAGATTGTAACGGTGGATCGCGGCCGAGTGGATGTCGATCCCAAGCTGACATCGCGCCACCACCTCGCGATAGAATACATGGGCAAGCTGCCCCGCCAGCGATCCGCCCGCGCTCCCCGGAAAGCTGCGATTGAGGTCGCGCCGGTCGGGCAGGTAGCGCGAATGGGTGATAAAGCCGAAGATATTGGCGACCGGCACCAGCATCACCGTTCCCGCCAGCACCGCCGGATCAAGCGTCCTGGCCAGCCGCTGGATCACCGCTGTGCCGATGATCTCGTCCCCGTGGATGGCCGCGCTCACGAACACCGCCGGGCCGGGCTTGGCGCCGTGCAGCACCCGCACCGCCAGCGAGGATGCCGTACCGGTCGCCATGGTGGTGATCGGAAAGGCGACATCGCGCAGGGTGCCGGGCGCAATGCTTTCCCCGGCGATGATGAATGGTTCAGGACTGTTCATGCGGCCAGGCCCCCGTGCTGCGTGCACCCAGCGATACCCCGCTAGGGCGCTCAGCGCAAAGGCCCTCGCTTTTTGCGTCTTGCGCTCCTACATCGCCCGTCCCATGGCACGCCCCAAACCCGTAACCTTCGACAAGCTCAAGATCGTCGCCGAGAACCGCCGCGCGCGGTACGATTACTATATCGAGGACAAGTTCGAGGCCGGGCTCGCCTTGCAGGGCACCGAGGTCAAAGCGCTCAGGGCGGGCGAGGCGAGCATCGCGGAATCCTATGCCGAGGTGAAGGACGGGCAGGTCTGGCTGATCAACGCCAATATCCCCGAATACAGCCACGGCAATCGCCTGAACCACGAACCGCGCCGCCCGCGCAAATTGTTGCTGCACGAACGCGAGATCGAGAAATTTGTCGGCGCGGTCGAGCGCAAGGGCATGACGCTGGTGCCGCTGATGATCTACTTCAACAGCACCGGCCGGGCCAAGGTCGAACTCGCGCTCGCCAAGGGCAAGCAGACCCATGACAAGCGCGCCAGCACCAAGGAGCGCGACTGGAAGCGCGACAAGGCCCGGTTGATGCGGGATCGCGGGTAAATCGCGGCCGACGAAAAAATACTCACCGAGGCCCGGATTCACCTACTGGTCACCAAGGCTATGCTACCCATATCGATACTCACAATGCGCTCCCGGCCTGCCTCCCGCGATACTGTCGCCCCCCTATGCCTGCTTGAGCGCCGGGAAGGCGCTCGCGCATGAGCATCCCGCCGCCCCGCAAAAAGAGCATCAGTTTCCGGTCCAAGACTTGGGCGATGGATGTCATTCGCAAGAACACGCCCACGCGGGAAGAAATGGCGCAGAACCGGTTCTTGGCTCCGGTTGCGCACCGCGTGCTTTCGCCCGAACTGTGGCGCTTTACGCGCCGCTCGGTGCCGCGAGGAGTAGCGCTGGGATTGTTTGCGGCGTTCATCTTTCCTCTTGGACAGATCCTGATCTCGACCTTCCTTGCCCTGCCGGCGCGGGCCAATGTGCCGCTTGCGGCGCTGGTGACCTTTGTGACCAACCCCCTCACGCTGCCGTTCTGGATGGCGTTGGCTTACAAGATCGGCGATTTCATACTGCATCTGGGGGCCACCGCTCCGGTCATTGTCACGGCACCGGCGGATGATGGAATGTGGAGCGTCCTGACCAACATCTTCGATGTCGGCTTCGCCGCGATTGTCGGGTATCTGGTCCTGTCGCTGGTCACGCCGGTTATCGGCTATGTCATGTCGGTCTGGGTGTGGCGCGCTGTAGTGTCCCGCAAGCGCGCCAGACGGTTGAAGGTCATGGAAGCACGGCTCGACCAGCGGCTCGGCACGCAGTAGGAAGCACCTTTCCGCGCTTCTCGCGCTTCCCGCGATCCCTGCCACAGGAGCCTGCCCGCTTGTCCCGCCGCCTTGGCAATGATTCGAATGCTGTGCCCGCTGCGCATGACGCAGCGGGGCCTACCGACGCACCTCCAGCAACGCTGCTGATGGCGCTGGGCGGCGCGGTGGTGGCCAGCGCCGCCGTGCTGTTCTTCGCCACCGGCAGTGGCATCGTGGCGCTGGCCTTCGTGCTGGCGGCGGGCGTGATGCTGGGCGGCGTGGTGCTGCTTGACCGGATGCGCGGCGCACCGGCCAGCGAAAGTATTGGAGCGCCTGACTGGAGCGTCACCGTTGCCGCGATCGAGCGCGAAGGTGAGGCGATCGCGATCACCGACCGCGCCAATCGCCTGGTCTGCGCCAACGCGTTTTTCCTCGACAGTTTCGGCGCCAATGCCGCCCCGCCTGCGCTGCCGTTCGGGCGTGCAGGCCAGGAGGCGGTGACGCTGCTCGCGCGCAATGCGTGGCGAGACGGTTCGGCGACAATCGAGGCGCTTGAGGCGCTGGACGAAACGCGCTGGCAGGTTGCCGCCACCCGCGCCGGACGCGGCGATGATCACCTGATCTGGCGGTTGCGCCCGATGGCCCGCGCACGGGTGGACAGCCTCGGCCTGCTCGATCTGGCGGGGCCATTTGGCAAGATGCTGAGCCGGGCGGGGATCGAGACTGCGATTACCACCGCCGACGGCGTGATCCGCGCCGTCAGCTCCGGTTTCGCCGAGCGGGCGGCGGGCGATGACCGAGCGACCTTGGTGGGGCAGGACTTCGTCAGTTTTCTGCGCTCGGACGAGCGCGACCGCATCTTCTTCGCCCGCGAAGGACGGGGCGGCACGCCGCAGACACTGGTCGATATCCCGCTGGTCGATCCCGAGGAGCGCGTCACTGCCGCCGGGCCGGACGAGGCGACCTCGCTTATGCTGCTGATCGATAGCGGCGTCGGCATTGGTTCCGGCTGGGACGGGGCCTCGCAAGCGGGCGTTGCGCAGCTTGATGCGCTGCTGGCGCAATTGCCGCTGGGTCTGGCGATGACCGACCGTGACGGGCGTTTCCTGTTCGGCAACGAGGCGTTCCTGCGCTCGGTCGCGCGTGAAGGGCGGGGCCTGCCGCAATTCCCGACCGATCTGGTGGTGCGCGAAGACAAGGCTGCGTTGTCCGACGCCGTGCGCCGTCACGGGCGGGGGCCGGCGACGAGCGGCGATGTCACCGTGCGGCTGGTGGGCAGTCCGGAAGAGCCGGTCTCGCTTGGCCTGGCAGGCGTGCGCGGGTTGGGCGAGGCAGCGGTGCTGCTCAGCCTGGCCGATACGTCTCAGGAAAACCAGCTCAGGCGCCAAGTCGCGCAGGCCACCAAGATGCAGGCCGTCGGCCAGCTCGCGGGCGGGGTCGCGCATGATTTCAACAATGTCCTGACCGCGATTATCGGCACCTGCGATCTGATGCTGCTGCGCCATATTCCGGGCGACAGTGATTATGACGACATCCAGCAGATCCGCGCCAATTCCAACCGCGCCGCCGCGCTGACGCGGCAATTGCTCGCCTTCTCGCGTCAGCAGACCCTGCGACCGGAGATCATCCAGCTACCGGACGTGGTCAGCGAAGTCAGCCCGCTGATCAAGCGGCTGCTGGGCGAGAAGATCACCTATTACGTCCAGCATGACCGCAACCTCGGCCCGGTGCGCGCCGATCCGCAGCAGCTGGAGCAGGTGATCATGAACCTCGCCGTGAATGCGCGCGATGCGATCCAGTCACGCGGGAACGGGCAGGGGCGGATTTCGCTCTACACCCGCACCTTGCAGGCCAAGCAGGTCGTACAGTTGGGATCGGAAGTGCTTCCCGCAGCGGATTACACCGTCCTGATTGTGCAGGACACCGGCGGCGGGATCCCGCCGCACGTGCTGCCCAAGCTGTTCGAGCCGTTCTTCACCACCAAGGAACAGGGCAAGGGCACCGGCCTCGGCCTCTCGACCGCTTACGGGATCGTCAAGCAATCGGGCGGGTTCATCTTTGCCGACAACATCACCGACAAGGCCGGTCATCCCACCGGCGCGCGCTTCACAGTCTATTTCCCGGTCCACCGCGGCGAGATGCCCAAGAAGCGCCCGGTGCAGGAGCTGGTTTCGTCCGACTGGTCGGCGGGCGGCAAGGTCCTGCTGGTCGAGGACGAGGACATGGTCCGCATCGTCGCCGAACGGGCACTGGCGCGGGCAGGCTATGACGTCACCGCCTGCGCCAATGGCGAAGAAGGCCTCGCCGCGATCACCGAGGGTGCGGCGAAGTTCGACATCGTCGTCTCGGACGTGGTGATGCCCGGGATGGATGGCCCCGCGATGGTCCGTGCGATCCGCGCCAAGTTGCCCCACATGCCGGTGCTGTTCATGTCCGGCTATGCCGAGGAGCAGCTCCGCCGCGACATCGACATTCCCGACATGCACTTCATCGCCAAACCCTTCAGCGTTGCTTCGATCGGCGACAAGGTCGGCGCGGTCCTGCGCGAAGCGCGGGCGGTGCAAGCCACAGGGGCCTGATCCGCGTCCCATCCCCCCATTTGGCGGGAAAGCGCGCCATTCACCTTGGATAAAGCGTCCAAGTCGTTCATCCTGATTGTCATAGGCAGGAGGGGACGAGATGATGGACCGGGCATTCAGCGCTGTATGCAGCGTATCGGCAGCGGCTTTGCTGGCGGCAGGCGCTGCGGCGCAGACATCGGACGACAGCGCCCGCTCCGAATCGGCGCAGGGCGAGGTTGCGCTGACGATCTACAACAACAACATCGCGCTGGTGCAGGACGTGCGCCAGCTCCCAATTGCCCAAGGCAGGAGCCGGGTCGAATTCCCCGACGTCTCGGCCCAGATCCAGCCCCAGACGCTGAACTTTGCGGCGGCGAACACCACGATCATCGAACAGAACTTCGATTACGACCTGCTCACCCCGACCAAGCTGATGGAGAAAGCCGTCGGCCAAACTGTCACCCTGCTGCGTACCAACCCTGCCACCGGCGCCGAAACCCGCGAGCGCGCGACCGTGCTTTCGGTCGCGGGCGGCACTGTGCTCAAGATCGGGGAGCGCATCGAGGTGCTGCGCGATGATGGCCTGCCGGTGCGCGTGATCTTCGACCGCGTCCCGCCCAATCTGCGCGCACGACCGACGCTTTCGGTCAATCTCGACAGCACCCGCGCAGGCACGCGGCCGGTGGCGCTGCGCTACCTCACCAACGGCCTCGGCTGGAGCGCGGATTATGTCGCGCTTTATAACGAGAAGGGCGGCATGATCGACATGCAGGGCTGGGTGACGCTGACCAACCAGACCGGCACCACCTTCCACCAGGCGGACACCGTGCTGGTCGCAGGCGCACCGGCGATGGGCGGGGCCGAGATGCCGGGCGGCGGGCGCGGCTTCGGGGACCGCGGCATGACCCGCGCCGGAACCGAAGCAGCCAGCCGCGAGCGTTTGGGCGATTTCTACCTCTACCCGATCAGCGGCCGCACCACAGTTGCCAATGCGCAGACCAAGCAGGTCAGCTTCCTTGACGTGCAGGGCGTGGCCGCACGCAAGATCTATTCGCACAGCGTCTATTGGCAACAGAATGACGAGGAGCCGGAGAACGTCGAAAGCCGCATCGCCTTTTCCACCTCGCGCGATCAGGGCCTGGGCGATGCGCTCCCGGCTGGCACCGTCCGCTTCTACCAGCGCGACAGCGAAGGCACGCCGCAGTTCATTGGCGAAAAAGCGATTGCCCACACCCCGATGGGCAGCGATCTCTCACTGGTGACGGGCGAGGCCTTTGACATCACGGTCAAAGCCGAAGTCGAAAAGCGCGAGACCATCACCGCTGACGAATGGGAAAAGAGCGCGCGTTACCGCGTGGTCGAAGATGGCAAGGTCGTGCAGGATATCACCCTGGAGCGCCCCAAGACCTATTACCGCACCACCATGCGCTACACCCTCACCAACGCGAAAGCGGAAGCCGTCGAGGTGCAGCTCACGCAGACCGGCCTCAACCGCAACTGGTGGTCGGACGATTTCCGCATCACCTCGGAAGACATCAAGGGCGAGCAGCTCAACAATGATCAGCGGCGCTTCATCGTCCCCATCCCGGCCGAGGGTGAACGGGTGATCCGCGTTACTTACGAAACCCGCTACTGAGGGCTGGGCCGTGCGCCGTCCTAACCGTACTCGTAGCCTTCCCCCCTCCCTTGAGGGAGGGGCCGGGGGTGGGTGTGCGGCGGTTATCATTGGCGTGGAGCCCCCACCCCCAACC
>NZ_JAAALE010000006.1 GCF_009905735.1 Porphyrobacter sp. SLTP | reverse complement strand
CCTTGCACCCGCGCCGCCCGCCCCTTATCGCTGCGCATCGAAATTCAGTCTCACAGGAAAACCGATGACCGATCAGCAGCGTTTCGAAGGCACCAAGTCCTATATCGCGACCGAAGACCTCAAGGTCGCGGTCAATGCCGCCGTGATGCTGCGCCGCCCACTGCTGGTGAAGGGCGAGCCCGGCACCGGCAAGACCGTGCTGGCCCATGAAATCTCCAAGGCGCTGAACGCTCCGCTGATCGAGTGGAACATCAAGTCCACCACCAAGGCGCATCAGGGCCTGTACGAGTATGACGCCGTGGCGCGTCTGCGCGATGGCCAGCTGGGGGACGAGCGCGTCCACGACATCAGGAACTACATCAAGAAGGGCAAGCTGTGGGACGCTTTCACCGCGCCCCAGCTCCCCGTGTTGCTGATCGACGAGATCGACAAGGCCGATATCGAGTTCCCGAACGACCTGTTGCAGGAGCTCGACCGCATGAGCTTCGACGTCTACGAAACGCAGGAGCGGATCGAGGCGAAGGAACGCCCGATCGTCGTCATCACCTCGAACAACGAGAAGGAGCTGCCCGACGCCTTCCTGCGCCGCTGCTTCTTCCACTACATCAAGTTCCCTGACCGCGAGACGATGCAGGAGATCATCGACGTCCATTTCCCCGGCATCCAGAAGGTGCTGGTGAAGAAGGCGATGGATATCTTCTACGACCTTCGCGAAGTGCCGGGCCTGAAGAAGAAGCCTTCGACCAGCGAGTTGCTCGACTGGCTCAAGCTGCTGCTGAACGAGGATATGCCGCTGGAGGTGTTGCAGAACAGCAATCCGGCGAGCGCGATCCCGCCGCTGCATGGCGCGCTGCTGAAGAACGAGCAGGACATCATGCTGTTCGAACGCCTCGCCTTCATGGCACGGCGCAACCCGTCGTAAATGGCGGGGGGCGGGTAGGAACCCGCCCTCACTGCTCAATCGAAGCTGTAAGCCAGCTCGAAATCGCCCCAGCGCCTGCCGCCCAGCACCAGCGGGACGTAGACATTGCGCACCACCACGTAGCTGTCACCGTCGCCCTCCTGGCGATAGACTGCCATCATGTAGGGCGCGGTTGAGACTTTGGCCTTGCGGTCGATGGCCTCGAGCATGATCCGCCCGTTGCGGCAGAACTGCGTGTCGTGATTGACGTCGCCCGTCGGCGTGCGGGAACGTTCGGTGAGATGGGTCGGCAGGAAGCCGTTCATGTCGGTGCAGGCCGCGGCCAGCACGCGGGGATCGCTCGCCTTGGCGCGGTCGAGGAAGGGACGCCATTCGGCATGGGCCCAGTCGGTCAGCCGGGTGCGGTAAAGCTGGGGGTTCGTGCCCGGAACAGGCTGATAATCGGTGTCGAACAGCGCCGAGATCGTCACCGCGCCGCGCGCCAGTGCAGCCTCGGTGTGGGCGGCGAGCTCCTGCATCATTGCCTGCGCCTGTGCGACCATGACGCTGTCTTCCGGGCTGAGCCCGGCATGAACGATCCGGTCGAACATCTCGCTCGCGGTGATCTCCAGATCTTCCATCTTGCGATGCGCGCCGTGGAGGCGATCTTCGTTGCTGCGCGCGGCCACATCGTAGCTGGTCAGCACGCGCTGCACCTTGTCGACATGGTTGCTGATCGTGCCGGTCGAGCGGGCGATAACGTCATTCTGCTTGTCGACCTCCTCGACGAGGCTGCCGACATTGGCGAGGCTGCTTTCGATCCGCGCCACGCTGGCACGTGCCTCGCCGCTGGCCTTTGCCCCGGCTTCGATGCGACCGATCACTTCCTCCGCCTCGCCGCCCAGAGCGTCGATGGTGGCAGCGATTTCCTCGGTCGCCTTGCGGGTATCGCTGGCGAGGCTTTTGACCTCCGCGGCGACCACCGCGAAGGTGCGGCCCGCGTCGCCGGCCCGCATCGCTTCGATGGTCGCGTTCAATGCGAGGATGTTGGTCGTCTCGGCGATATTGTCGATGTCCTGCGCAGAACGGCGCACCTGCTCCATCGCGGCGGAGAAGCTGGTGACGTGCTGGCCAAGCGTATCGACCAACTCGATAAGTGAGGCGATCTGGCCGAGCGAGGACTGGATCAGCGACGTGCCTTCGTTGAGGCGCTCGATCGCGCGTTCCGACAGAAGCCGTGCCTCGTCGCTCGCTTGGGCGACTTTGCTCTGATCGGCCTCCAGCGCGCGCACGGTTTCGGCCAGCGCCTCGTGTTCGGACCGCAAGGATTTGGACGAGGCGATCACTGCCTCGACGACCCCGGCCACATCGGTGCAGCCCACGGTTACCGCACCGCAGCTTTCCGGGATCATCGCCAAGGCTTGGGCGTTGGCGGTGTCGATAGCGATCTGATGCATTACGGAAGCGGCCTCTGTTGGGTGCGCAGAATGTCTAGCCGCAGGATGGTAAGCGAAGCGTTAAGGGGGCGGCTGTCCGCCTGCCAAGAATGAGGCTGGTCAGGCCCCAACCTGCGGGTTAATCACCCTCCCATGTTCTTCAATTTCATCGACGAGCTTCGCGCGGCCGGTATCGGCGCCAGTTTCAAAGAGCACCTCACCTTGCTTGAGGCGCTCGACAAGGACGTGATCGATCAGACGCCCGAGGCGTTCTACTACCTCTCCCGCGCCACCTTCGTGAAAGACGAAGGCCTGCTCGACCGGTTCGATCAGGTGTTTCACAAGGTGTTCAAGGGGATCATGACCGATTACGGCCAGAACCCGGTCGACATCCCCGAAGACTGGCTGAAAGCCGTCGCCGAGAAGTTCCTGACGCCCGAGGAAATGGAAGCGATCAAGTCGCTTGGCGATTGGGACGAGATCATGGAGACGCTGAAGAAGCGGCTCGAAGAACAGGAAAAGCGCCACCAGGGCGGCAACAAGTGGGTCGGCACCGGCGGCACCTCGCCGTTCGGCAACTCAGGCTATAACCCCGAAGGCGTGCGCATCGGCGGCGAGGCGCGCCATGGCAAGGCGATCAAGGTCTGGGAAAAGCGCGAGTTCAAGAACCTGGATAACACCAAGGAGCTTGGCACCCGCAACATCAAGATGGCGCTGCGGCGTTTGCGCCGTTTCGCCCGCGAAGGCGCGCAGGATCAGCTGGATATTGACGCCACGATCAAGGGCACGGCCAAGCAGGGCTGGCTCGACATCCATATGCGCGCCGAGCGCCGCAATGCCGTCAAGCTGCTGTTGTTCCTCGATGTCGGCGGGTCGATGGACCCCTTCATCAAGCTGGTCGAGGAGCTGTTCAGCGCCGCCACCAGCGAATTCAAGAACATGGAGTTCTTCTACTTCCACAACTGCCTGTATGAAGGCGTGTGGAAGGACAACAAGCGCCGCTGGCAGGAACGCACCAAGACCTGGGACGTGCTCCACAAATATGGCCACGACTACAAGATCGTCTTCGTCGGCGACGCGGCGATGAGCCCCTATGAGGTCACGCACCCCGGCGGCTCGGTCGAGCATATGAACGAGGAAGCGGGCGCGGTGTGGTTGCAGCGCGTCACCAACACCTACCCCGCCACCGTGTGGCTCAATCCGGTGCCCGAGAAGCAGTGGAACTATTCGCAGTCGACCAAGATGATCAAACAGCTGGTGGGCGACCGGATGTATCCGCTGACGCTGGACGGGCTGGACGATGCGATGCGGGAGCTGTCGCGCAAGCACGGGGCTTGAGCGAAGTCTTTTGAATCATGTGACATTGTGGTATTCCGCTCCCCGAGGAGACCACGATGCAATATCTGGCACTGCCGCTCGTCATAGCCCTTCTCGGGGCCAGCGACGCCCCTCCTTCCCCGCCGTCGACCCCTGATGAGGCTCCGCTTGCAGCCTTGCGCGAATTGCGGCCGGACTTTCTGGCGGGCAACAAATGCGACGGCAACGCACTGCCAACAGCCAACAATCCCGGTCGGCAGCCGCGCTTTGAACGCGGTCCCGCCACGGCGGAAATGGGGCAGTTGATCTATGCAGTCGACCGACGCATCGATGGCTGCTCAGTCATTATGGTCAAAAGCGCAGGGCTTCCGGCAGGCCGTCCTTTTGGTCGGATCAGGCTTACTCCTGAGCAAGAGGCGGAGTTTTTGCGCAAGCGTTAGCGACTGGCGCGCTACCCCTTCCGGTCCAGCTCCGCATCCAGATGCAAGCTGCACCGCCAGAAGAAGAACGCCGGCACCAGCCCCAGGACCGCCGCGCCGTACAGCACATAGCGCACCGAGTCCGCGCCATAGGTCGGTTGCAGCCAGTCTGACAGCATCCCGAAGAACAAGGGCCCCAGCCCCAGCCCGATGAGGTTCTGGAAGAACAGCAGGCTTGCCGCCGCAATTGCCCTCGCGCGCACCGGCACGAGACCCTGTGCAGCAGAATAGGTGGGGCCGTAGTAGAACGAATTGAAGACCGTCGGGATGAACAGTAGTGCCAAAGCCAGCGGCCAGCTTGGCGCGTGGTAGGCTGCAATCGCGATCGGCACAGCCAGCGCCATGCCGATGGCAGGCGCGCTCAACACGTGGCGGCGGTTCTTGGCACCGAAGCGGTCGGCGAGATAGCCGCCGGCCCATGTGCCGAGAATCCCCGCGGCCCCGCCCAGCAGCCCGAACCACAGGCCCACCTGCCCCGGTGTCAGGTCATGGGTGCGCTGGAAGAAGATCGTGGTCCAGGTCGTCTTGCCATAGGCGAGGAATGACGCCGCTGATCCAGCAAACAGCAGCAGCACGAACGCGCGCGAACGCATGACCTCCGCCACCGCCTGTCCCAGCGGCAGGGCAGCGGGTTGGTTCTTGCCGCGCAGGATCGCCGCCGCATCGCTGTGGCGCGGGTCCTTGATCACGAGCAGCACCACCAGCGCCAGCGCCACGCCCGGCAGGCCGACAATCACGAACGCCTCACGCCAACCGACATGGTCCGCCAGCGTTCCGCCGATCATCATGCCCATCAGCGTGCCGACCGGGATGCCAAGCGAATAGAACGCGAGGGCCGAAGCGCGCCGCTCGGGCGGCACCATGTCGCTGATCAGCGAGTGCGCCGGCGGCGTGCATCCCGCTTCGCCCACACCCACCCCAATCCGGGCAAGCAGCAATTGCGCAAAGTTCTGCGCCAGCCCGCACAGCGCCGTCATCGCCGACCAGACCGCCAAGGCGAGCGCAATCACCTTGGGCCGGCTCGTCGTCCCGCGATCGGCAAAGCGCGCGATGGGGATGCCGAGCACGGTATAGAACAGCGCAAAGGCCAACCCCGTCATCAACCCGATCTGGGTGTCCGACAGATCAAGGTCGCGCGCGATCGGTTCGGCAAGGATGTTGACGATCTGACGGTCGATGAAATTGAAGACATAGACGACCAGCAGGATCCACAAGGTGATCCTGACAGATTGCGTGCCGGACGCGGTGTCCGCCGTGGTTGCCATGTCCAGTTCTCTCCCATTGGTGGCGGTTCATCCGCCATCCGTTGTTGTAGCATTGCCGGGTCGTTGCAGGCGCAATAACGCCGCAATGACGGACATGACGTCAATCAGTAAAGCAGGTGCGGCCGCACTGCGGCGATCCAGGCGGCTTCGTCATGTGACGTCATGGCGTCAAGCTCATCCGGCGTCGCGGCTGCGTTGTCGACCCATTCGCGCAGACCCGGGCCGCCGTTGATGACGTCAATTGCGAGCCGGTCGAGCTCGTACTCGTAAGGGAAATCGCGCCACAGCGGGTAATCGGGATAGAGCAGCCGGATCGCCTTGAACGCTAGCGCCTGAAGCCGCCAGGGCTTGAAGGCGGCGTGATCGTATAAAGAAGATTCTGCATGGATCATCAATGCATTGCAGAGCATACCTTTGTGCTTGTGGAAGGTCGGTTCGAACCAGCATTCCCGGATCGCGCAACCCTCCAGCCACTCGGGCGCGAGCTTTCGCATGACCTTGAGCACGCCGCCCGCGTCAATATCGGGCGCGCCGAACAGCACCTCCAATGGCCGCGTGGTGCCGCGACCCTCTGACAGCGTGGTGCCTTCCAGCATCACGGTCCCAGCATAGCAGCGCGCCATGTTGACGTTGGCGGCATTCGGCGAAGGGTTGATCCACAGGCGTGACGTCGGCCAGCCGAAGCCGTCACTGTCGTCCGGACGCCAACCCTCCATCGCCACCACCTTGTAGGCGACGTCGAGACCGAAATGCGCGATGAACCAGTGGCCCATCTCCCCCATGGTGAGGCCGTGGCGCATCGGCATCGGCGCAGCGCCGACAAAGCTCTCCTGACCCGGCACCAGCAGCGTGCCTTCGACCGGACGACCAGCGGGATTGGGCCGGTCGAGCACCCAGACTTCCTTGCCCGCCTTGGCCGCTTCTTCGAGCAGATACAGCAGCGTCGTCACGAAGGTGTAGATCCGGCACCCGAGGTCTTGCAGGTCGAACAGGAACACATCCGCGCTCGACATCATCTGGCCGGTGGGTCGGCGCACTTCGCCATAGAGCGAGAAGATCGGGATGCCGTAGCGCGGGTCCATCTCGTCCGCGGTCTCGACCATGTTGTCCTGCTTGTCGCCTTTCAGCCCGTGCTGGGGCCCGAAGGCACTGTTGACCGGCACGCCCGCCGCGATCAGCGCGTCAAGACTATGGGTGAGATCGGCCGTCACACTGGCCGGGTGCGCCACCAAGGCAACACGGCGGCCTTGCAATTGGCGGAGGAGTTCGGGGTCGGCCAGCAGCCGGTCGATGCCTGTCTTCATCTGCCTAGCGTTGGATCAGCGCGATATGAAAGGCAATCGCTTTGCGCGCTGGCGGGAACATTGCGCCCCCTCCCCTTGTTACAGGCACATGGACACAGATTGGACACCGATAGCTATCGCCGCGGGATGGGCGATTATCCTTGGCGGCGCAGGCGGTGCGCTGACGGAGATCGGCCAATGGTACCGCGAGCTGCGCAAGCCGCCGTGGCAGCCGCCTGACTGGCTGTTCGGCCCGGCGTGGACGATCATTCTCGGGCTGGCTGGCTGGAGCTTCTATGTCGGTTTGACGGAGGCCCCCACGCCTGAGGCCCGTGCCGGGGTTTGGGCGCTATTCATCGCGAACTTCGTGCTCCACTTCTTGTGGTCGCCCCTGTTCTTCAAGCTGAAAAGGCCCGACTGGGCGCTGGCCGAGAACGTGCTTCTGTGGCTGTCGGTGACGTCGCTGATGGTGGTGCTGCCGCGTTTGGCGGGGGACAGCTTTGCCGGGTGGCTCAATGTGCCCTATTTCGTGTGGGTCAGCTTCGCCTTCATGCTCAACCTGAAGATCGTGCAGCTCAACCGCCCGTTCGGCAAGGAAGCGACCGCGCCCTAGCGTTCGACGATCAGTTGGCGGTTGGCTTCCGAGTGAAACTCTGGCGGCCCCGGCGGAAAAGCCAGCGCCCAGAACTGCCGCGATCCGCCCGGGTGCTCGACAATGGCGTTAAGCGCGACTTGGGCGGGCGCGGGCAAATCGGCGGCGATGCTGGCTTTAAGCACCAAGCCATGATCGTCGTGAGCACAAGCGATGGCAATCGCCTCGACCGGCGCATCGCGCATCCCTTCGCGGAACGAGTCGAAATCATAGGCCGCCCAGCGACCTGAAGGCGAGAGATTGAACTCGCGGTAGGCCGTCCCGCCCAATGGCTGCCAGAAAATCTCGAAACAGGTGGTCTTCCACAGATCGTCCATCCGCTGAGGTGCGGCATGCGGCGGCACGATGATCGCCGGGATATGCCCGTCGACCCGGAATTCCGCCTCACAGCCGTGGGGCGTGGCCGTGATAGAGGCGGTGACAGCGCGGATCGGGCCGAGGCCACAGGCGACGTGGAGCATGAGCGGGTGCATCGCCTGTTACTGCCCTTGCGCCCCGGCCCCGGCAAGCCACTTCCCGTCACGCCTGTGCGCTGGTAGGGCCCCGCGCCATGAGCACTTACGATTCAGCCCTCCTCCGCCTGCTCGACGAGCGTGGCTACATCCACCAGCTGACCGACGCAGCAGGGCTTGATGCCCTGGCCGCAAAGCAGATCGTGCCGGGATATATCGGGTTCGACGCAACCGCGCCGTCGCTCCACATCGGGTCACTGGTGCAGATCATGATGCTGCGCCGCTTGCAGCAGACCGGGCACAAGCCGATCGTGCTGATGGGCGGCGGCACAACCCGGATCGGCGATCCCACGGGCCGCGACGAGAGCCGCAAGATGCTCACCGACGAGACGATCGAGGCGAACATCCAGTCGATCTTCACTGTCTTTGATAAGCTGTTGAAATTCGGTGATGGGCCGACCGACGCGGTGATGGTCAACAATCACGATTGGCTGGGCAAGTTGGGTTACATCGAACTGCTTCAGCAGGTCGGCACCCATTTCACCGTCAACCGGATGCTGACCTTCGATTCGGTCAAGCTGCGGCTTGAGCGCGAACAGCCGATGACCTTCCTCGAATTCAACTACATGATCCTGCAAGGTTACGATTTCAGGCATTTGTCACGCGAACTTGGCGTGCGTTTGCAGATGGGTGGCAGCGATCAGTGGGGCAATATCGTCAACGGGATGGAGCTCGGCCGGCGCATGGACGGGGCCGATTTGTTCGGTCTTACCACCCCGCTGCTGACGACGGCTGACGGCGCGAAGATGGGCAAGACTGCGGCGGGTGCCGTGTGGCTCAACGAGGATCAACTGCCCGCCTACGATTTCTGGCAATACTGGCGCAACGTCGATGACCGCGATGTCGGCAAGTTCCTGCGGCTGTTCACCGACCTGCCGCTGGATGAGATCAATCGCCTCGAAACGCTTGAAGGCGCAGAAATAAATTCGGCCAAGGTGGTGCTCGCCAATGAAGTCACCAAGCTGGTGCGCGGCGAGGATGCCGCCGCCCGTGCCGAAGCAACCGCGCGCGAAACCTTTGCCGGTTCGGGTGCGGGTGAGGATCTCCCCACGCTTGCGGTCGGCGCAGAGGGGATGCGCTTGGCCGCGCTGCTCACCGCCATTGGACTCACCGCTTCAGGCGGGGAAGCCAAGCGCAAGCTCGCCGAAGGTGCGGTCAAGCTTGAGGGTGAGACCGTGAGCGACCCGGCGCAACTGGTCCTCCCGGCCGAGGGTGAGACGCTGCGGCTCAGCCTGGGCAAGAAGCGTCACGCGCTGGTGCATCGCTAAACCTCCGAATTTTTACGAATTGTCAGCCTTTCTGCTGCATCCCCTCTTTGTGCCCAAACGGAGAGAAGGAACGCATCACGTGACGGGTGGAGCAAATCTCAGCGTTACCGAAATGCGGCGCGCGGCGCGGCATCCGGTCGATTTCCCCGCGATTGTCGAGCACTTCGTGCACGGCGACCTGCATCTGCACGTCTGCAACCTGTCGGCCCACGGCTTCATGGTTGACGATGCCAGGCAATTGCAGCGCGGTGACCGGATCATCATCCGCCTTCCCGTGGTGGGCCGGATCGAGGCCTATGTGATCTGGACGCGTGACACGCGGGCGGGTTTGCAGTTCGAGCGGATTATTCGGCTCGACGATTTCGTCGCGATCATCGACCAGCTTCAGCCCAACCCGCGCCTGCGTCGCTCGCGATAGGGCAGCCTTAGCCCGCGCAAGTTTCGCCTGCTTGGCAGCGGCCCTGCGGCCTGCCATGGCGCAGCCGTGACCGAACCAACCTCCCCGCTTCAGATCGGCGATTACCGGCGTTACTGGCTCGCCCGCTTCATGGCGGTGTTCGCCACGATGTCGATGGTGGTGCTGCTTGGCTACCAGCTCTACGAAGTCGCGCGCGACGATTACGGGATGAGCGTGGCCGAGGCCTCGTTCCAGCTTGGCTTGCTGGGCCTTGCACAGTTCATCCCGCTGTTTGTGCTGACCCCTGTTGCGGGCCTGGCCGCCGATCGATTCGACCGGCGCCATGTCGCGGCCTTCGCCAATGGGATCGATGGCTGTGTGGCGGTCATTTTGGCGCTGGCGACGTGGGCCGATGCGCTCAACATCCCGATCCTGTTCAGCCTTGCCGCGGCGCATGGCGCAGCGCGGGTGTTTGTCGGCCCGTCGATGAGCGCGATTGCGCCCAATATCGTGCCGCCCGCCTTGCTCCCGCGCGCTATCGCGCTATCCTCAATCGCCTGGCAGACTGCGAGCGTTGCCGGCCCTGCGGTGGGCGGATTGATCTTTGCCGAGGCCAATTGGCTCCCGCACGCGATCTCCGCCGGGTTGCTGGGCGCGGCGATGTTGCTGATCCTCACAGTCCGGCCGATCAAGGCGAAGCATGAGGGCCCGCGTCTCAAGCCGCTCAAGCAGATCATCGAAGGGCTGGTCTATGTCTGGCGTGAGCGGTTCCTGCTCGGCTGCATCACGCTCGATCTGTTCGCGGTGCTGCTGGCGGGGGCCACGGCTTTGCTGCCGGTGTTCGCGCGCGATATCCTGTTTGTGGGGCCGGAAGGCCTCGGCCTGATGCGCGCCGCGCCTGCGCTGGGCGCAGCGAGCGTGGCGTTGTGGCTCAGTTTCCGCCCGCTTGAACGCGAAGTCGGGCTCAAGATGCTCTGGGCGGTTGCCGCCTTCGGAGCGCTGACGATCACCTTCGCCTTTTCGCGCAACTTCCTGCTGTCGCTGGCGATTTTGGCGGCAATGGGCGCGGTCGACATGGTCTCGGTCTTCATCCGCTCGTCGCTGGTGCAACTGTTCACGCCGGACGACAAACGCGGGCGGGTGTCATCGATCTCGGGCCTTGCCATCTCCGCATCCAACGAGCTGGGCGAAATGCAATCGGGCCTCGCCGCTGCCATCCTCGGTGCAACCGGCGCGGTTGTATTCGGCGGCGCGGGTGCGATATTCGTGACTATGGTCTGGGCGTGGTATTTCCCTGAACTGCGCCGCGCCAAAAGCTTCGAGCCAGCTGCGCTCAAACGAGAGGTATCGACATGAAGGCTGACAACATCCTCGCCACCATCGGCGCCACCCCGCATATCCGCCTGTCGCGGCTGTTCCCGGATCACGAGGTGTGGGTGAAGTCCGAGCGGTCGAACCCCGGTGGCTCGATCAAGGATCGTATCGCGCTTGCGATGGTCGAGGATGCCGAGGCGACGGGCAAGCTCCAGCCCGGCGGCACCATCGTCGAACCCACCAGCGGCAATACCGGGATCGGCTTGGCGATGGTGGCTGCGGTCAAGGGCTACAAGCTGGTGCTGGTCATGCCCGAATCGATGTCGATCGAACGTCGCCGCCTAATGCTGGCCTATGGCGCCAGCTTCGATCTCACCCCGCGCGAACGCGGCATGAAAGGCGCGATTGAGCGAGCACAGGAGTTGGTCGAACAGACCCCCGGCGCGTGGATGCCAAGCCAGTTCGACAATGCCGCCAACCCCGCGATCCACGCGCGCACCACGGCGCAGGAAATCCTCGCTGATTTCGCCGCCACGCCGATTGACGTGATGATCACCGGAGTCGGCACTGGTGGCCACCTCACCGGCTGCGCTGAGGAGCTGAAGAAGCACTGGCCCAGCATGAAGGCATATGGCGTCGAGCCCGCGCTTTCGCCCGTGATCAACGGTGGGCAGCCCGGCCCCCACCCGATCCAGGGCATTGGCGCTGGCTTCATCCCCGGCAACCTCCACACCAATGCGATTGACGGGGCCATTACCGTCGATGCCGAGGAGGCCAAGCAGATGGCGCGGCGCGCAGCGAGTGAGGAAGGCATGCTGGTCGGGATTTCCTCCGGCGCGACCCTTGCCGCCATCGCGCGCAAGCTGCCTGAACTGCCGGACGGTGTGCGGGTGATGGGCTTCAACTACGATACCGGTGAGCGCTACCTGTCGGTGCCTGACTTCTTGCCGGTGGAATAGAGCGATTCCTTAACCGTAGCGGTCTATCTCGGGCACAGGATTATCACGCTTTTTGCGTAACTGCCCGGGAACCGCCACCCATGAAATTCATCAAACTCC
Organism: Porphyrobacter sp. SLTP; assembly: GCF_009905735.1. GTDB lineage: Bacteria > Pseudomonadota > Alphaproteobacteria > Sphingomonadales > Sphingomonadaceae > Erythrobacter. The sequence goes on along the minus strand of NZ_JAAALE010000006.1, from coordinate 192,044 downwards.
ATTCGCGCGGCGGCAATTATCTTGTCGTGGCCAGCAATATCGCATGGCTGCGCACCGCCGAGAACGGCCAAACCAACGTTGGGATGGTCGGCGGGCAACCGCTGCTGGTGGTCGGCTCGATTGAAGAGGTGGCGGAGCAGATCCTCAGCGCGACCGCAGAGCAGGAACCACCGGCAGCGCCGTCCGCCCCGGCCGCAGCCGTTGAACCGCCCCCACCAATCGCCGCGCCGCCCGTGGCTGAACCTGTTGGCGAAGCCGTTGCACCAGCACCCGAACCAGTCGCCCCGCCCCCCTCTCCCGCAGCCCCTGCTCCCGAACCGGTTGTGGCAATGCCCGAGCCGGTGGCCGAAGAGCCCGTGCCAGAGTCCGAACCTGTCGCCGCCGCACCGGCACCTGCTGCCGCGGCACCTGTTCACCAGCCCGCTCCCGAACCGGCGCGCGAAAAAGCAGCGCAAAGCCCCGCCACAGCCGCGCCACGACCGCGGCCCGTCGCACGAAACTCGGCAAGCCTGTGGGAACGCCCCGCCGCCCCCGCCGCTGCCAAGGGTCTCAAGATCAAGGCGAGCTCACAGCGGATGATGGGCCGGCTCGATTAGGTAGGCTCTCTCCGCTTTCCGCAATAGCCATTGCGAAACCAATGGTGGCTGTTACCTCTTCTCCTTTACAGGATGGGGAGAGACGGGTGATGAAGCGACTTGCAGGAATGACAATGGCTGCGGCCATCGCGCTCGCGGTAACACCGCTGGCCGCAGAAACGCCCAATCGCCAAGCGCTTGTCACTGTGGTCGAATCGCAGCAGGATGCGACCGTCAAGGCGCTGCAAGACTGGGTCGCCCTTCCCACGATCGCTGCCGAGAAGCGCGGCACGCCCGAAGGCGCGGAATATATGCGCAAGCTGGCGCTCGACGCCGGGTTCCAGCAGGCCAAGATCATCCCAACCGACGGCGTTCCTGCCGTGTTCGCCACGCTCGATTCGGGTGCGAAGACCACTGTCGGCATCTACTTCATGTATGACGTGAAGCAGTTCGATCCGGCGGAATGGAACTCGCCGCCGCTTGATGCCAAGCTGGTCGATCGTCCCGGTGAAGGCAGCGCCATTGTCGGGCGCGGAGTCGTCAACCAGAAGGGGCCGCAGATGGCCTTCCTCGCCGCGATCAAGGCGATTCAGGCGAGTGGCCGCAAGCTGCCCGTCAATCTGGTGCTGGTGGCGGAAGGCGAAGAGGAAGTCGCCTCGACCCATTTCGATCAGGTCGTCGCCGTGCCGGAGGTTCAGGCTGCGCTATCAAAGGCGGTCGGCGTGTTCATCCCCTCGGCCAATCAGAATCGCGACGGGAGCGCGGGTATCACGCTCGGTGCCAAGGGTGCGGTCGAGTTCCAGCTCGTGGTCGGCGGTGAGACATCCGACAAATATCCCAAGACCGACATCCACTCGTCCAACCATGCCCGCATCGAAAGCCCCGCGTGGCGGCTCGTCAAGGCGTTGGACACGCTGGTTGCCGATGATGGCCATACCCCGGCGATCGACGGATGGTTCGAGAACGTCCAGCCGCTGACCGCGCGCCAGAAGGAGCTGATAGCGCAGAGCGTAAAGCCAGACGCGGAAGCAGGCGAAAAGGCGCTGCTCGGCGTCGGACGTTGGATCAATGATGAGGATTACGTCACCAGCCTTGAGCGGTTCTTCTCGCAGCCCACGGTCAATATCCAGGGGCTGGTGGCGGGCTATACCGGCGAAGGCGGCAAGACCGTGCTGCCCGGCCGCGCCGAAGCCAAGCTGGAATTCCGCCTGGTGCCGAACATGACGAAGGACGAGGCGGTCACCAAACTGCGCGCGCATCTTGCCAAGCGCGGGTTCGATGATGTGCAAGTCACGGTCTCAGGCGGCTATGGTCCCAATGAGACCGAGGAGGACTCGATCCTGATCCGCGCCCAGAAGCGCATGTTCGACGAAAGCGGGGTCCCCTATACCATCCGCCCGCGCAATGCGGGGAGCTGGCCGGGGGTGGTGTTCAATGGTCCGCCGCTGAACCTGCCCGCCTCGCAATTCGGCCTCGGCCGTGGCGGCGGCGCGCATGCTCCCAATGAGTGGTTCCTGATCGAGAGCACGAACCCCAAGGTCTATGGCCTTGACGAGGTGACTATGGCTTATGTGGACTACCTTTACGCGCTGGCCGAGGAAGCCGAACGCTAGGGCCGACAAGCCGAGGGCCGCCCTGCGGATGGCAGGACGGCCCTTGGTCATTTCATTGGCGAGTGAGGCTTACGCCGCCGTGGCGAAGGCCTCGGCCGGAAGCTTCATCATGTATTCGCTGCCCGCCTCGAGCTTACGGCGCAGCGCGCCAGCATCGGGCAGGAAGCGTTCAGCGTAGTAGTTGGCGGAGACCAGCTTGGCCTCGTAAAACGCCTTGTCCTCCGGCTCACCCGCCAGCTTGGTGAGCGCCACCTTGGCCATCTTCAGCCAGAAGAAGCCGAGCGTCACGATGCCCATGATGTGCATGTAGTGATGCGCGCCCGCGCCGAGGTGATTGGGGTTCGCCATCGCGTTCTGCATGAACCACATGGTCGCCGCCTTCTGCTCGCCCAGCGCCTTTTCGAGCCGCTCGGCGACCGAGGCCAGTTCGGGGATCTGCTTGGCCGACGCGATTTCCTCGTCGATCATGGCGAAGAAGGCCTGGATCGCCTTGCCCCCGCCAGCGGCCAGCTTGCGGCCGCACAGATCCATCGCCTGCACCCCGTTGGCGCCTTCGTAGATCATGGCGATGCGGCTATCGCGCACAAACTGCTCCATGCCCCATTCGCGCACATAGCCGTGGCCGCCGAACACCTGCTGCATATTGTTGGCGATGTCATAGCCCTTGTCGGTACCGTAGCCCTTGATCACCGGGGTCATCAGACCGATCAGCAGGTCGGCCTGCTCGCGCTCTTCGGGGGTCTGCGCCTTGTGGGTCAGATCGACCTGCAACGCGCCCCACAGGCACAGCGCCCGCATCGATTCGGTGAACACCTTGGCGTCCATCAGCATGCGGCGCACGTCGGGGTGGACGAAGATCGGATCGGCCTTGGCTTGCGGATCGGCCGGGCCAGTCAGCGCGCGGCCCTGACGCCGGTCGAGCGCGTAGCTGACCGCGTTCTGATAGGCGACTTCGGCCTGAGCATAGCCCTGAATGCCGACGCCGAGGCGCGCGGCGTTCATCATGATGAACATGGCCGCAAGGCCCTTGTTCTCTTCGCCCACCATGTAGCCCGTGGCGCCGTCATAGTTGAGCAAGCAGGTGGCGTTGCCGTGGATGCCCATCTTCTTTTCAATCGAACCGCAGGTCACGCCGTTGCGCGCCGACGGTTCGCCGTTCTCGTCGAGCAGGAACTTGGGCACGATGAACAGCGAAATGCCCTTGGTGCTGTCAGGCGCGCCCGGTGTCTTGGCCAGCACGAGGTGGATGATGTTACTGGTGAGGTCATGCTCGCCGGCCGAGATGAAGATCTTGGTGCCGGTGATCGCATAGCTGCCATCGCCGTTCGGGACAGCCTTGGTGCGGATCATGCCGAGATCGGTACCGCAGTGCGGTTCGGTCAGGTTCATGGTGCCCGACCATTCGCCCGAGATCATCTTGGGGACATACATCGCCTTCTGCTCGTCCGAACCCTTGGCAAGGATCGCCGAGATCGCGCCTGCGGTCAGGCCCGGATACATCGCGAAGGCCTGATTGGCGGTGCCGGAGAATTCCTCCAGCGCGAAGCTCAGCACATGGGGGAGCCCCTGCCCGCCATATTCGACCGGTTGGCCGAGCGTGCCCCAACCACTTTCGACATAGGCCTGATAAGCCTCCTTGAAACCCGGAGGCGTGGTGACGCTGCCGTCTTCATGGCGGGTGCAGCCATGCTCATCGCCCGACTGGTTGACCGGTGCGAGCACCTCGGCACAGAATTTGCCCGCCTCGTTGATCACGGTGTCGATCATGTCGGGCGTGGCGTTCTCGAAGCCCGGCAGATTGCCGTAGCTCGCCAGATCAAGCACTTCGTTGACGATGAAACGCGTATCGCGGGTGGGGGCGGTATAGGTCGGCATCACGTGATCCCTTTGGTGAGCAGAATTGTTTGAAGTAGCGGTGGGCCTATCGGCTCAACCGAGGTCGAGCTTCTCGATCTCGGCGACAAAATCGGTGAGCTCCTTGATCGAGCTATCGATATCGTCGCGCTGCTCTTTCAGCTTGGCAATGTGCGTGCGGCACTTGGCAATCGTGACGCGGCGCTGTTCGACGCGGCCATCGTCAAGATCGTAAAGGTCGATCATCTCGCGGATTTCGGTGAGGCTGAAACCGACATTCTTGGCGCGCATGATCCAGGCAAGCCGGGCGCGGTCGCGCTTGGAATAGACGCGGGTGAGGCCGACGCGGGCCGGATTGATCAGCCCTTCATCCTCATAGAACCGCAGCGCGCGGGCGGTGCAGCCGAATTCCGACGTGAGATCGGAGATGGTGAACTGTTCCCGCTCGTGGACATCGGGCCTGTCGAGATGCGCGCCGTTGCGACGCGGCTCGCTGGCCGGATCCTTGGGAGCGTGCTGGGCGGGGTCCGAGGATTCGGTGGGTGCAGGAGCGGTAGCCATGCCCGCTCCATACCTTCCGTTTACGTGAGCGTCAAGTTCAGACCCTCACAAGCATCGGCGTGCCATCACGCGATTCGATCTGCCGATAAAAGCAACTGCGGGCGCCGGTATGGCAGGTTGGCCCCGCAGGCACGGCACGGATCACCAGCGCGTCCTGATCACAATCGACAAGGGTCTGCACCACAGTCAGGACATTCCCCGATGTCTCGCCCTTCATCCACAAGGCCCCGCGCGAACGGGACCAGAAGTGGACCTTGCCTGTGCTGAGCGTCGCCTCAAGCGCCTCGGCGTTCATGTGCGCGACCACCAGCACCGCGCCGCTGGCATCATCGACCACCACCGCGGTGAGCAGTCCGGCCGCGTCAAACTTCGGCGCGAATACGGCGCCGCTCTCGCGTTCTTCAGGGGTCAGGCTTGTGCCGGTCACCTTGCAACTCCACGCAGATAAGCCATGCGCAGGGGTCCGTCCCGGTGCGCAGGAAATGTCGTAACGGGCGCGCTCATGCGACGATTGTTGCACGCACACAACAGGCGCACGCAAAAAATGCGCCTATCACAGGTTTGATCTTCCGCCGAATGCAACAGCGTGGAAGAAGCGCGTCAGGAGCCTTCGCAAGGGGTTCTCCACCGAACAATGGCACCGCCCGGTGTCAGGTTCAGGGGGTGATCGGACCGCAAGCTGGCAGCGGGGTGCCAGCGCGACCGATTGAACGATAGGGATTGGATCCCGGCAGCGAAGTTAGGGGGTCGCTGCCACAGCCCGCAAGGGTGGATCCGCACCGTTTCGTCACGTGGCGCCCGGGGTCGAAAGACCTCGGGCGTTATGTTTTACGGGTGGGTGAGTCGGTGATCCTGATCGACCTGGGCGAAACAAGCGACCGAAATCGACGCGGCCCCAGCGTCGGCTAGGGCCGCAATACAGGCTCTGCTGGTTGCGCCGCTGGTCAGCACATCATCCACCAGCACGACATCACGCCCCGCCAAACGCGCTGACCATGCCGGATTGAGCCGGATCGCTCCGGTCAGTGCCCGCTCGCGTGCCTCTCGCCCCAATCCGCCAAGATTGGGCGTGCGCTTGTGCCGCTCCAACGCCTCGACTGCAGGTTCGCCCTTTCCTAACCGCGCCAGCTCATGGGTCAGCAGCGCAGCCTGGTTGAACCCGCGCTGCCACAGCCGCCAGCGGTGGAGCGGAACCGGCACTAACACCGGCGGCGGACGCCCTACCTGCGACTCGGGCAGGCGGGCCGCGATCAGCTGCGCAAGCAGCCGCGCAAGCGCAATCCGCCCCCCGTGCTTGTAAGCCAGCACCAACTTGCGCGACGTCTCGTTGTAATAGGTTGCCGTATAGACCGGGACAGCGCCCACATCGCTCTCGGCGTGGGTGGGCACCTCAAGGCTGCTCCAGCAGTCGCCGCACAGCCCCGCCTGACTTGCAATCGCCGCCCCGCACGAGAGGCACCGCGGCGGATAGAGCGCATCCACCACGGGTCCGAAATGTCTGGCAAAGCGTGCGACCGCGACCATGGCGCGAGGTGTCGCACGGCTTGCACTGCGCTGGCAAGCACGGCAGGGCGCGAGCGATGAATGCTCCTGCGATCCCCACGATCTTCAGCGCCCACCGCCGCACCCTGCGCCTCGCCCGAGCGCGGGACCGCGCGACGGCCTCCGATGCGGCGCGCTTTATCGCCGAGGACATGATCGAGGACACGCTGGAGCGCCTGGCCTTCCTGTGCCACGCGCCCGCGCGGGCTTTGGTGCTGGGCGACTCGACCGGGACGCTTGCGGCATCCCTTCGGGATCAAGGCGCGGCGGTCGAAGAACCGGCACGGCTCGACCTTGAAGCGCCTCATCCCTCTGGCGGATATGAGCTTATCGTCGTCCTCGGCCTGCTTGATGCGGTCAACGACCTGCCCGGCGCGTTGATCCATCTGCGCACTGCGCTTGCTCCCGGCGGGTTGGTGATGACGCATTTCATTGGCGGCCAGAGCCTTCCCGCTCTGCGCGCCGCGATGTTCGCCGCCGAGCCCGACCGGCCAGCGGCCCGAATCCATCCACTGGTCGATCCACGCGCTGCGCCGGGATTGCTCCAGCGCGCCGGGTGGAAGGACCCGGTGGTGGATACCCATACGCTGACGGTGCGCTACGCAAGCCTTGGCCGCCTGGTCGCCGACCTGCGCGATCAGGGACTCGGCAATGCGCTTGCGAAGCCTGCTGCGCCGCTTGGCAAAGCTGCCCTAGCCCTAGCCCGCGCCGCCTTTGCCGCGCGCGCCGATGCGGACGGCAAGACCGCCGAGACCTTCGAGATCATCACCCTCACCGGGCGACGCTCGCTCGCCGGAACCTAGGCCTTCTTCAGCGCCGCTTGCGCTGCCGCGAGTCGCGCGATCGGCACGCGGTAAGGCGAGGCACTGACGTAATCGAGGCCCACCTTCTCGCAGAAGGCGATGCTCGCCGGATCGCCGCCATGTTCGCCGCAGATGCCCAGCTTGATGTCGGGCCGGATCGCCCTGCCCCGCTCTGCCGCCAGTTCGACCAGTTGGCCGACGCCTTCGATATCGAGACTGACGAAGGGATCGCGCGGTAAGATGCCCTTGTCGACATAGACGCTGAGGAACCGCGCCGCATCGTCACGCGACACGCCAAGCGTCGTCTGTGTCAGGTCATTGGTGCCGAAGCTGAAAAACGCGCCTTCCTCGGCAATCTCGCCCGCCATCAGCGCGGCACGCGGCAATTCGATCATCGTGCCGACGAGGTATTCGACCCGCGTGCCAACCTCGGCGAACACCGCCTCGGCCACCCGATCGACCAGCGCGCGCAGGATTGCGAGCTCACGCTTGGTGGCGACCAGCGGGATCATGATCTCCGGCAACGGCGCTTCGCCCGTCGAAGCCTTTACCGCGCACACCGCCTCAAAGATCGCGCGCGCCTGCATCTCGTAGATTTCGGGATAGGTGATGCCGAGACGGCAGCCGCGATGGCCGAGCATCGGGTTGAATTCATGCAGCTCGCCCGCGCGTCGCTTGAGGTGATCCACACCCAGCCCGGTCGCATCAGCCAAGTCAGCGAAGTCCTCGTCCGCATGGGGCAGGAACTCGTGGAGCGGCGGATCGAGCAAGCGGATCGTGCACGGCAGCCCAGCCATCACCTCGAAGATCGCGGTGAAATCGGCCCGCTGTTCGGGCAGAAGTTGCTCAAGTGCACGGCGGCGTCCGGCTTCATCGTCGGCCAAAATCATCTGGCGAACCAGCGAGATACGCGACGCTTCAAAGAACATGTGTTCCGTCCGGCACAGCCCGATGCCTTCCGCGCCGAATTGCCGCGCCATGCGGCAATCCTCGGGCGTCTCAGCATTGGTGCGCACCTTCATCCGGCGCAGCTTGTCCGCCCACACCATCAGCGTGCCGAAATCGCCTGCCAACTCCGGTTCGACGGTGGGCACGATGCCAAGCATCACCTGCCCTGTCGCCCCGTCGAGCGTGATCGCGTCGCCTTCCTTCAGCTCGGTGGTGCCGATCCTGAGCTTGCGCGTCGCACGGTCGATCGACACTGCGCCAGCGCCTGACACGCAAGGACGACCCATCCCGCGCGCGACGACCGCCGCGTGGCTGGTCATCCCGCCGCGCGCGGTCAGAATGCCTTGCGCCGCGTGCATTCCGTGGATGTCCTCGGGGCTGGTTTCGACCCGCACCAGAATGACTTTCTCACCGCGCCCGGCCCATTGCTCGGCCGTATCGGCATCGAGCACGATCTTGCCCGCTGCCGCACCCGGCGAAGCGGGAAGCCCGGTGGTCAGCACATTGCGCTCGGCCTTGGGGTCGAGTGTCGGGTGGAGCAGCTGGTCCAGCGCCATCGGATCGACCCGCCGCACCGCTTCGCGCTCATCGATCAGCCCTTCGGCGACCATGTCGACCGCCATCTTGAGCGCGGCCTTGGCGGTGCGCTTGCCGGACCGCGTTTGCAGCATCCACAGCTTGCCGCGCTCCACCGTGAATTCAATGTCCTGCATGTCCTTGTAATGCAGTTCGAGCAGGTCAAACACACGGGCCAGTTCCGCGTAGGCGTCAGGCAGCGCCTCTTCCATCGACAGCGGCTTGGCCCCTGCCGTCTCGCGCGCGGCCTTGGTCAGATATTGCGGGGTGCGAATGCCGGCGACCACATCCTCGCCCTGCGCGTTGATCAGGTATTCGCCGTAATAGGCGCGGTTGCCGGTCGCCGGATCGCGGGTGAAGGCGACGCCGGTGGCGCTGGTTTCGCCCATATTGCCGAACACCATCGCCTGCACATTGACCGCAGTGCCCCAGTCGCCCGGAATATCGTTCAACCGGCGGTAGACCTTGGCGCGGTCGCTGTCCCAGCTGTCGAACACGGCGCGGATCGCGCCCCACAGCTGTTCGTGCACGTCCTGCGGGAACGGGCGACCCAATTCGTCGGCAACGATGGTGTTGTATTCGGCCACCAGCGCCTGCCAATCTTCAGCCGCCATCTCGGTATCGTTGTAGAAGCCCTTGTCTTCCTTGGCGATCTCCAGGGCTTCCTCGAACAGCCCGTGATCAATCCCGAGCACCACGTCGGAATACATCTGGATGAAGCGGCGGTAGCTATCCCAGGCGAAGCGCGCATCGCCCGAGGAGGCGGCGAGCCCCTGAACCGTCGCGTCATTGAGGCCGAGGTTGAGCACCGTGTCCATCATCCCCGGCATCGATACCCGCGCGCCTGAACGCACCGAAACCAGCAGCGGATCGGCCGCATCGCCGAACTTCTTGCCCACGGTCGCCTCGACATGGGTCAGCGCGGCGGCGACGGCAGTTCGCAGATCGTCGGAGAAATCCGCGCCCTCCTGAAGATAACGCACACATTCTTCGGTCGTGATCGTGAAGCCCGGCGGGACCGGCAGGCCGATGCTTGCCATCTCGGCAAGGTTTGCCCCCTTGCCCCCCGCGACGGTCTTGTCCTTCTGGCGCGGGTCGGAGTGGTCGGCGGAGCCTCCGAAAACATAGACCGTCTTCAATGTCATGTCAGTTCCTGCGCTTGTGTTGGGAAGGTGACAAAAGTTACAGCGCGTCACCCTCGATTTGGCAAACAATCACCTGTAATCAAACGTCTTTTACGAAGGTGACGGACAGAGGGAACGGGCTTTGTTTCACCCCTCGATCCGGCTGAAATCCGCGACCCGGTGGACCGCATCGCGAAAGCGGGCCAGCAGCGCAAGCCGCGCTTGCCGCTTTTCCGCCTCTTCGGCGTTGACAGTCACCTCTTCAAAGAACCGGTCGATGGGAGCGCGCAAGGTGGCGAGCGCTGCCATCGCATCGGCGAACCTCTCGCCCTCAACCGCCTGCGCAGCGCGCGGGGCGGCAGCGTCGAGCGCGTCGATCAGCGCCTTTTCGGCCGGTTCGGGCGTGTAGGAAAGCGCGGAGGCGGTCTGCGTGCTTTCCGCGACGATATCCCCGATATCCGGGTCATCAACCATCGCCAGCGGGTCTTCCTCGCCGGTCTGTTCAATCCCGTCGATCTGTTCCGTCATGCCAGCGAAAGCTGGCACCTCGGGCAATTGCGCGTTGCCGCCTGAGGCCCCAGCTTTCGCTGGGGTGACGGGGTAATTTTCCTTCTTCAGGATATTCGCCGCCCGCTTGTAGCCTGCGAGGAGGTTGGTGCCGTCCTCGGTGGTGACAAAGGCTTGGAGCGCATGGACGCGGGCGAGCAGGCGGACGAGATCATCCTCCCCGCCGAGCGCGAACACCGCGTCGATCAGATCGTGGCGGACGCCGGCCTCGCGTTGCTGGACTTTGAGGCGGTCGGCGAAGAAGTCGAGGACAGAGCCTTCGATATGTCCATGCTGCGCAATGAAGATCGTGTCTTCGTAGCTTTCGAGAAAGGCTGCGGGACTGAGGCCAAAAAACAGCTTTCGCTCGTCGTGAGGGTGTGGCTTGCCGAAGATGGTCACTCGTATCTGCAGGCGCAAGCGTGCCGCCAGGTCCTGCGCCATCAAATGATCGAAGAACGCGAACCAGCGCAGTGGCACTCCAGACAGCCGAAGGCGCAGCGAATTCACCTGAATGAGCTGGATTATCCCTAGGGCCGCCCTTCTGAGCGCGAACGGATCTTTGGACCCGGTTGGCTTCTCGTCGATCGCAAAGAATGAAAGAAGCGTATCCAGCTTGTCCGCCAGCGACACCGCCACCGTCACCGGCGCAGTTGGCACTTCATCACCCTGTCCGACAGGCTTGTAGTGATCGCGGATAGCGTCCGAGACTTCGACCGGCAGGCCCTCCTTGGCAGCGTAGTAGCCGCCCATCAGGCCCTGCAATTCGGGGAATTCACCGACCATCTCGGTGACGAGATCGGCCTTGCACAGCCGCGCGGCCTGTTCGGCGAGGTCGGCCAAGGTAGCCCCTTCCCTTGAGGGAAGGGGTTGGGGATGGGTGTGCGGCGGACGAGGGGTGGCACCCCCCATCCCCGGCCCTTCCCCCGGGGGGAAGGGAGAATCTGTAACGATCCCATCCTCACACAACCACCGCGCCAGCTTCGCCACGCGCTCGACCTTGTCGGCGACCGTGCCCAGCTTCTCGTGGAAGGTGATGCGCGACAGCTTCTTCGCGTGTTCCGCAAGCGACGTCTTCTGATCCTGCTCCCAGAAGAAGCGGGCATCGGACAGGCGCGCGGCGAGCACCTTGCGGTTGCCGTCAACCACCACTGCGGGGTCAATCGCGTCAATATTGGCGGTGCAGACAAACGCGTTGGCGAGGCTATCCTCCCCGGCACGGGGAGGGGGACCATCCGACAGGATGGTGGAGGGGCGAGCGGCATCCGCCTCTCCACCCCGCCCCTTCGGGTCGCGGTCCCCCTCTCCTGAAGGAGAGGATTTACAGACGAAATACTTCTGATTCACCCGCGCCGTCAGCTGGATCACCTCGGGCGGGACATCCAGAAACGCCTCGTCGAAACGGCCAAGCAGCGGCACCGGCCATTCGGTGAGGCCCGCGTTTTCGATCACCAGACCTTCGTCTGCCACGAGCGTCAGGCCAGCCTCGGCCGCGACCTTGGCCGCGCCGTCGCGGATCAGTGCGCAGCGTTCGGAGAAGTGGACGACTACGTGGGCCGCGCGCAGGGTTTCGATATAGCTCCCGGCATCGGCGATTGTGACCGGGCCGGAATGATGGAAGCGATGCCCCATCGTTGTGCGCCCGCTCGCGATGCCATCGATCTCGCAAGGGACGACCGCGCCGTCCAGCAGGGCAATGATCCCGGAAAGCGGACGCACCCAGCGCAGGGACTCGGTGCTGAGCGACGCTGCGCCCCAGCGCATCGACTTGGGCCAGGGAAAGGCGCGGATGATGGCCGGGATGGCTTCAGCCAGCACCGCGGCGGTGTCGCGTCCCGGCTTCTCGATCACGGCGAAATATACGCCGTCCCGCTCGACGAGTTGCTCTTCCGAGAGGCCGACCTTGCGCAGGAACCCGTCCAGTGCCTGCGGCGGTGCGCCGACCTTTGGCCCCTTGGTCTCTTCGCTAACTGGCTCGGTGGCAAGCGGCAAGTTCTTTGCAATCAGCGCCAAGCGACGCGGTGTGGCGAAGGTTTCGATCTCTCCCACCGGCAAACCGGCCTTGGCGAGTGCATCGGCAAACAGCCGCGCCAGATCCTCCTTGGCCTTCGGTTGCATCCGGGCGGGGATTTCCTCGCAGCGCAGTTCGAGCAGGAAGTCAGCCATCAGACGAGACTCCACTCGGGATACTTGGCTGACCACTCGGGGGTCATCTTCTGCGCGTAAGCCTCGCACGAAGAGCGCGCCAGATCGCGCACCCGGCCCATGTAGCTGGCGCGTTCCTGCACGGAGATCACGCCGCGCGCTTGCAGCAGGTTGAACACGTGGCTCGCCTCGACCGCCTGTTCGTATGCGGCGATGGGCACGCCTGCGGACAGGGCATTGCGGCACTCAGCCTCAGCCTTGGCGAAGAGATCGAACAGCGCGTCGGTATCGGCGACTTCGAAGTTCCACTTCGACATCTGGCGCTCGTTCTCAAGGAACACGTCGCCATAGGACACGCCCGACGCGTTGAACGCCAGATCATAGACGTTGTCGACGCCCTGGATGTACATCGCCAGACGCTCAAGCCCGTAGGTCAACTCACCCGCGACCGGCTTGCAATCGAAGCCGCCCATCTGCTGGAAATAGGTGAACTGGGTGACTTCCATCCCGTCGCACCAGACCTCCCAGCCCAGCCCCCATGCGCCGAGCGTGGGCGATTCCCAGTCGTCCTCGACGAAGCGGATATCGTGCGCCAGCGGGTCGATGCCGATGGCGCCGAGGCTTTTGAGGTAGAGTTCCTGAATGTCGCTGGGCGAAGGCTTCAGGATCACTTGATACTGGTAGTAATGCTGCAACCGGTTGGGGTTTTCGCCATAGCGCCCGTCGGTCGGGCGGCGGCAGGGCTGGACGAAAGCTGCGTTCCACGGCTCCGGCCCGAGCGCGCGCAGCGTGGTTGCGGTGTGGAACGTCCCCGCGCCCATGCGCATGTCATAGGGCTGGAGGATGACGCAGCCGGCCTCGGCGCTCCAGAAGTCGTGAAGCGTCAGGATCATGTCCTGAAACGAACGCGCCGGATCGCGCGGAGCAGGCTTGTAAAGGGGTGCAGCACTCATGGCGGCTCGCCATGGCCGAACACCCCATTTGCGTCAATGCCGCAGCGCAGCAACATGGGGCGCGGGCAGAGGCAGGTCAGGCGACGGTGACACAAAGTCAGGTTATCTTGACATAGTCAGCGAATCACGACATATAGTCAGGCATACCTGACATTTACTCAGGCCAACCTGATGGAGACCAGCCATGGAAACCTTTCCCAGAAACGCGCGGCTGAGACTGGTGCTTGGCATATTGACGATCGGCGCTGCGGGCTTTGGCTTTGGTACCGCCGCCGCCAAGATTGCCAATGCGCTGGGTTTTTGACCGCATGAAGAACCGCCTTAAAGTCCTGCGCGCCGAACGCGACTGGTCACAGGCGGAACTCGCCGGGCGGCTCGACGTGTCGCGTCAGGCGGTCAACGCGATAGAGACGGGCAAGCACGACCCCTCGCTCCCCCTCGCCTTCAGAATTGCCCGCCTGTTCGACATGCGGATCGAGGAGATTTTCGATGACGAACTTTGATCCCCCTCGCACCGAAGCCGGAATGTCCGAAGGCGCCGTATTGCTCGTCCGCTTTGCCATTGTGATAGGCGGCGTCATTGCGCTGATATTCCTTGGCGCAATGGCAGCCGGCTTCGTCAGCGCGGTGACCGAAGGTGGTAACACCCGTGCGAAGGATATTGCGATCATCGGCGGCATTCTGCTGGCCATGGTTGGCGTTATATACGCGGCTTGGCGGTTCTGGCCGCGTCAGACCTCGGGCGAGGCGCTCTCAGGCGGTCCCGGCGAGGCACGCACCCGCCAGCGCAATCGCACGCAAATGCTCTACATCGGCCTCGCCGCTGCGATCGGCGGAATCATCGGCTTTGCCACCGGCTTTTTCGATCAGGGCGACGGCAACCTGTTTGGCGGCGATTGGGAAGACCTCAAACTGCCGCCGCTGCTGGCGCTGGTCTTGGCGGCGTTGCTGGTGGGCGCCTTCTTGGTCCTGCCGCTCTACGGCTTCCGCATGATCGATGATTACAAGCGCGAGCAGAACTTCATCGCCTTTACCGGCGGCTGCATATCCGTGCTTGCCGGTTTCCCGGTTTGGGCGGTGCTCCACGCTGGGGGCTTCGTGCCGCCGCCGCACGCTTTTGGTATCTTCGCGATCGCTTATGTGTCTATGTTCGCGTCGTTTATTTATGCCCGCTGGCGGCTCTGATCCCTCGGACCATGTCAGCGTACTTGTCCCAAGATTTTCCCTCCCCACTCTCTCATAACGCCCCCGAAAGGACCCACCCGATGAAATTCGCTTCTCTGCTTGCTCTGACCGTTGCCCCCTTTGCGTTGCTGGCCGCCAGCCCCGCTCTGGCGGACAACCATGCTGCCACCGAAACCGCCGCTGCACCCGCTGGCAAGGGACCCGCGCTGTGGAAGGTCGCGGATGCGGACACCACCATCTATCTGTTCGGCACCGTTCACGTCCTTCCCGAAGGGATCCAGTGGTATGACGACACCATCGCCACGGCGCTGACCGGTTCCGACATGATCGTTACGGAAATTCCGATGGACCCGGCCAGCGAAGCGGCCATGGGCCAGCTTGCCCAAAGCAGGGGCACTCTGCCCGCAGGCACCACCTTGCGCTCGCTGCTGACGCCGGAGCAGAAGGCCACCTACGAAGCGGCCCTCGCCAAGCTGGGCGCCCCGCCCGAAGCGTTTGACCAGTTCAAGCCGTGGATGACCGGGCTCACCATGTCGCTGATCCCGCTGATGCAGCAGGGCTATACCCCCGGCGCGGGCGTGGAGAAGGTGCTGCTGTCGAAGGTCGGCGACAAGCCGCAGGGTGCGCTGGAGACGGCGGAATTCCAGCTCGGCATCTTTGACGGAATGGATCAGCCCGCGCAGATCACCTTCATGATGGAAGCCATCGAAGGCATGGACAAAACCGCGCCGATGCTGAACCGGATGGTCGCCGAATGGGCCGAGGGTGATGCCGACGAACTCGCGGCCATCATGAACGAAGGCATGACCGATCCGGCCGTTGCCGACGCCCTGCTCTACAGCCGTAACGCCAATTGGGCCGAGTGGATCGACGCCCGGCTCGACCAGCCCGGCTCGGTGTTCATCGCGGTTGGTGCCGGGCACCTGGCCGGTGCCCAGAGCGTGCAGGATTACCTCGCGCAAAAGGGCATCACGGTAAGCCGCGTGAAGTGATCGGGGCGCTGCCGCGATGACCACGGATCGGGGGGCGGGATTGCAGAAAGCGCTGTTTAGCGCCGCCGCAGCCATCCTTGCCCCCCTCCTCCTCTTTGGCCTTGCCGGTTGCAGCGATGCACCCGGCGAGACCGCAGCGGACAGGGCCCCGCCCAATCCGCTGCTCTATGAAATCGCTTCGGCCGATGGGACGGTGGAGGGCTGGATGCTCGGCACGATCCACGCCCTCCCCGACGACACCGAATGGCGCACGCCCGCGATCACGCAGGCGACCGAGACGGCCGACCTGCTGGTGGTCGAGATTGCCGCGCTGGATGATGGCAAGCGGGTCGCCGGGACCTTCACGGAACTGAGCACCACGCCGGGCCAACTGCCCCTAGACCAAAGATTGCCCGGCGATCTGGCCGCTCCGCTCACCGACCTGCTGGAGCGCGGCGAGATTGATCGCACGCGCTTTGCGGCAGTCGAGACCTGGGCGGCAGCGATCACGCTGGCGCAGGTCGATGCGACCGGCGATCCGGCCAACGGCGTCGACCGCGCGCTGATCCGTGAATTTGCCGGCCGTCCGGTGCGAGAGCTGGAGGGCGCTCAGGCCCAACTCGCGATCTTCGACCGCCTGCCTGAGGCGCAGCAGCGCACCATGCTTGCCGCCGTGGTGCGGGGGAGCGAGGCCGCGCGCAAGGACCCCGCTAGGCTTCAACGCGCATGGCTGGCAGGCGATGCCGCGACAATCGAACAATCGACCCGCGAGGGCTTTCTGGCCGATCCGGCCTTGCGCGCCGCCCTGCTGACGGATCGCAATCGCCACTGGGCCGCTGCGCTCACCCCGCTGCTGCAAGAGGGCCCTCGCCCCTTGATCGCGGTCGGCACCGCGCACCTTGTCGGGCCCGACGGGCTGGCCGCTCTGCTTGAGGCGCAAGGCTACCGCATTCGGCGCCTGCCCTGAGGGCTCCGGCCTAAAGCGGTTGCCAAACCGGCCTTCTCTCTCTAAGGGCCCGCGCTTCGGCGCTCCGGTCATCCCTGGAGGCGGTGCGCGGAATGACTACCTTCAAACACGCATTCGAAAGGCACGATTATGAGCGAAGCTCTGAACCTGCCGGCTGAAGCGCGCGAACGGGCTGGCAAGGGAGCCTCCCGAGCACTTCGCCGCGATGGTCGGACACCTGCTGTCATTTATGGCGGCAAGGAAGAACCCACCCTGATCCACGTCGAGCAGAAGGAACTGGTCAAGCAATTGATGACCGGTCACTTCATGAACTCGATCGTCAACATCGAGATCGGTGGCAAGACCATTCGCACTCTGCCCAAGGATGTTGCGTTCCACCCGGTCACTGACCGTCCGACCCACGTCGATTTCCTGCGCATGACCGGCGACAGCATGGTCACGGTGCAGGTGCCCGTCGTGTTCATCAACGAAGACGCATCGCCCGGCCTCAAGAAGGGCGGCGTGCTGAACATCGTTCGTCACGAGCTCGAACTGGTCTGCCCCAACGCCGACATTCCGGATGACATCCAGATCGACGTGACCGGCAAGGATCTGGGCGACTCGATCCACATCAGCGAAGTGACCCTGCCCAAGGGTGTCACCAGCGCGATCACCGACCGCGACTTCACCATCGCCACGCTCGTCGCCCCTTCGGCGCTCAAGAGCAGCGAAGGCGACACGACGACCGCTGAATAAGCGATCATCGCCTCGTGTGGCTATCGAACGCCGGGCTTCGCAAGAAGTCCGGCGTTTCGTTTTGTGTGAGCGGCAGCTAGGGGACTTGCCATGCAAATCTGGGTCGGCCTTGGAAATCCCGGACCGCGCTATGCGCTCCACCGGCACAATGTCGGCTTCATGGCCGTGGACGTCATTGCCGATATGCATGGTTTCGGCCCAATCCAGACCAAGTTTCAAGGCTGGGTGCAGGAAGGTCGGATCGGCAGCGCAAAGGTGCTGCTGCTGAAGCCCGCGACTTTCATGAACGAAAGCGGCCGCGCGGTGGGTGAGGCCTTGCGCTTCTACAAGCTCGGCACCGAAGCGCTGACGGTGTTCCATGACGAGCTCGACCTCGCCCCCTTCAAGGTCAAGGTGAAGCAGGGCGGCGGACACGCGGGGCACAACGGCCTGCGTTCCATCGACCAGCATCTGGGCGCAGAGTTCCGCCGCATCCGGCTCGGCATTGGCCATCCGGGACACAAGGACCGCGTCACCGGACACGTCCTCGGCAACTTTGCCAAGGACGAACAGGATGATCTGGTCGCCATGCTGGGCGCAATCGGCGCGGAGGCGGAGTGGCTGGCAAAGGGCGATGACGTGCGCTTCATGAACGACGTCGCGCTGAGGATGCAGGACATGACCCCATGACCGACGCCCGTGCCTATCTCGAGGTCAGTCCGGAACAGGGCGCAGCCTTCTTCGGATCACCCGGTGAAGGTCCCGTGGTAATGCTCAACCTGCTGCGGTTCCGGGAAACCGCCGATTACACCCATGCCCCAGACCTTGCGCCGCCTGCACCTGTCAGCGGGGCGGAGGCCTATGCCCGCTACATGCGCGAAATGTTGCCATTGCTGCATCGAAGCGGCGGCGAGGTGCTGTTTTCGGGTACTGCCGCGAATTACCTGATTGGTCCGGCTGCTGAAGTCTGGGATCATGTCCTGCTTGTGCGGCAGAATAGCAAGGCGAGCTTCCTTGCCTTTGCAAGCGATCCCGAAAGCATGAAAATCACCGCTCACCGGACGGCTGCGGTGTGCGATTCTCGGCTGCTACCGATCAGCGCAGACTGACCTCCCATGCGCCGCGTCCTCATCATCGGCCCCTGCGGCTCGGGCAAGAGCACCCTCGCCCGCGAACTGGCCCCGCTGATGGGCCTTTCGCTCGTCCACATGGATCAGCTGGGCTGGCAGGCGGGTTGGGTCGAGACCGAGAAGGCCGAACTGAATACGCGGCTCGCCGAGGTGGTGGCGCAGGATGCGTGGCTGATTGAGGGCAATTATGGCAGCACTCTCGCCCCGCGGCTCGCCCGGGCGGACACGGTGATCTACCTCGATTTCCCGATCCGCCTGTGCCTTGCGCGATTGATCCGCCGCATCGTCACCCATCGCGGCCGCTCGCGCCCCGATATGCCCGAAGGCTGCCCGGAACGCTTCGATGCTGCGTTCTTCTGGTACGTGATGAACTGGAACATCGGCCCGCGCGTGCGCACCGAGGCCAAGCTCGCGGGCTATTCGGGCAAGGTTATCCGCCTGCGCTCCCCCGCAGCCCTCACCGAATGGCGTTTGCGCAGCGGCCTCGCCTGAACACCAGTCCGTCACGCCTCTAGCCAGCGGCGAGGCGTCCCGCTAAGGGCGGCGCTTTCCAGATAGCCAAGAGACAATCATCATGGGTTTCCGTTGCGGGATCGTTGGCCTGCCCAACGTGGGCAAGTCCACCTTGTTCAATGCATTGACCGAAACGCAGGCCGCGCAGGCCGCGAATTATCCGTTCTGCACGATCGAGCCCAATGTCGGTCAGGTCGCCGTGCCCGACGAGCGCCTCGCCAAGATCGCCGCCATCGCCAAGAGTGCCAAGATCATCGAAACCCAGCTCGGCTTTGTCGATATCGCGGGCCTCGTGAAAGGCGCGAGCAAGGGCGAAGGGCTTGGCAACCAGTTCCTCGGCAATATCCGCGAGGTGGATGCGATCGTCCATGTGCTGCGCTGCTTCGAGGATGACGATATCCAGCACGTCGCCAACAAGGTCGATCCCATCGCGGATGCCGAAGTGGTCGAAACCGAGCTGATGCTATCCGACCTCGAGAGCCTCGAAAAGCGCGTGCCCGCCGCCGCCAAGCGCGGCGCGGCCGGAGACAAGGAAGCCAAGGCGATGGCAAGCGTGCTCGGTCAGGCGCTCGAACTGCTGCGTGACGGCAAGCCTGCACGCCTCACCGTCCCCAATGACGACGAGGAAGCGCGCCTGTTCAAGCAGGCGCAGCTGCTCACCGCCAAGCCGGTGCTGTACGTCTGCAACGTCGCCGAGGAAGACGCAGCGGAAGGCAACGACTTGTCGGCCAAGGTCTTCGCCAAGGCAGCGGCAGAGGGCGCCGAAGCAGTGGTCGTGTCCGCGGCCATCGAAGCGGAGCTGGTGACGATGCCGGTGGAAGACCGGGGTGAATTCCTCGAAGCGCTTGGCCTTACCGAAAGCGGCCTCGCCCGCGTGATCCGGGCCGGTTACAAGCTCTTGGGCCTCAAGACCTTCTTCACCTGCGGCCCGAAGGAAGCGCGCGCCTGGACCTTCCCGGCGGGCGCCAAGGCGCCGCAGGCGGCAGGCGAAATCCACAGCGACTTCGAACGCGGCTTCATCCGCGCCGAGACGATTGCCTATGACGACTACGTCGCGCTGGGCGGCGAAGCGGGCGCGAAAGAAGCGGGCAAGCTGCGGCAGGAAGGCAAGGAATACGTGGTGCAGGACGGGGATGTGCTGCTGTTCAAGTTCAATGTTTGAGGGTGAGGCGGGGCGGCCTTAGCCCTGACCTTAACTCGTCGCCCCGGACTTGATCCGGGGTTTAGCTTCTGTTTCTTTGTGGCTTTGCCGAAGTGAGCCAAGCCCCGTGTCAAGCACGGGGCGACGAATTTGGGAATGTTCGGACGGGTTCGCACGCCAAACGGCGCTTTCAATGCCGCCCGAACAGCTTCTCGACATCTTCCATGCTCAGCTTCACCCAGGTCGGCCGCCCGTGATTGCACTGGCCTGACCGCGGCGTCGCTTCCATTTCGCGCAGGAGCGCGTTCATCTCCGCCACGCTCAAGGTGCGCCCAGCCCGCACCGAGCCGTGGCAGGCCATCGTCGCCAGCACCAATTCGAGCCGCTCGGCCAGCAGCAGCGCGCCGCTGTCTTCCTGCTTGCCATGCTTGGCGATGTCATCGGCGAGATCGCGCAGCAGCTTCGCGCTGTCCGCCTTGGCAATCGCTGCCGGAACCGCGCGGACCAGCATCGCGCTTGGGCCGAAGCGTTCGATCACGAGGCCGTAGCGCGCCAGCCCCTCGGCCGCGTCTTCGAGCAGGTCGCAATCGACCTCGTCCAGTTCGACCACATCGGGGACCAGCAGGGCTTGGCTGCGGCGGTTGGCTTCCTCCGCCCCGGCTGCGCGCAGGCGTTCCAGCACAAGCCGTTCGTGCGCCGCGTGCTGATCGACCAGCACCAGCCCATCGGCGGATTCGGCCACGATATAGGTGTTCGCGACCTGCCCGCGCGCAATGCCGAGGGGGTATTGCTGCGCCTCGGCCGGCACCGGGGCGGCTTCTTCGGCGCGGCCCTGTGGCTGGGCGAGCGGCGCATTCCACGTGGGGCGCGCTTCGCCGAGGTGGGGCTGCGAAGCGCTCCAGTCACGGCCTGTAAAAATGCTCTCCAGCGTCGGGGTTATCGGACCAGGGGTCGGTCCGACCGGCTCGGCCTGCCACCGCGCCATCGCCGCCCGATCGGGCCCTTGCGCAGAGCGGCGATCTCCCGTCGCCAGCGCCTGCCGCAGACCGGATACGATAAACCCGCGCACCCCCGCAGAATCCCGGAAGCGCACTTCGGTCTTGGCCGGGTGGACGTTCACATCGACATCCTGCGGCGGCAGGTCGAGGAACAGGGCCAGCACCGCGTGGCGATCGCGCGCAAGCATGTCGGCATAGGCCCCGCGCACGGCGCCGACGAGCAGCCGGTCCTTCACCGGACGGCCATTGACGAACAGGTACTGATGATCGGCCACGCCGCGATTGTAGGTCGGCAAGCCCGCCAACCCTGTCAGGCGCATCATCCCGTAGGGCGTGTCGCGCTCCTGCGAGATGGCGACCGAATTATCCTTCAACTCATGCGCGATGATCCGCGCCACGCGGGTCGCCAGCGCTTCATCCGCTTGCAGGGAAAGCACTGTCCGCTTGCCCGCATCACCCACTGTCTCCAGCGTGAAAGCAATATCCGGCCGCGCCATGGCGAGCCGCCGCACCACATCAAGGCACGCCGCGTACTCACTGCGGGCCGTGCGCAGGAACTTGCGGCGCGCGGGCACCTTGGCGAACAGGTCTTCGACCCGCACCCGGGTGCCGGGCGGGAGCGCAGCGGGTTCATCGGCCAGCACCGCGCCGTGATCGACCACCCGCCGCCAGCCCTCAGCCGCGCCCGCCTCACGGCTTTCGATGGTCAGCCGCGCCACGCTGGCGATGCTCGGCAAGGCCTCACCGCGAAAGCCCAGGGTCGTCACCAGCTCGATCGCACCGTCCGGGCCGATCAGCGAATCGGGGAGCTTGGAGGTCGCGTGCCGTTCCAGCGCGAGCGCCATGCCATCCGGCCCCATCCCGCAACCATCATCGACCACTTCGATCCGCTGCAAGCCGCCTTCTGCCAGCACCACACCGATTCGCCGTGCACCCGCATCAATCGCGTTCTCGACCAGCTCTTTGAGCGCCGCTGCCGGGCGTTCGACCACCTCACCCGCAGCAATACGGTTCACAAGCGCGGAAGGGAGGCGGCGGATTTCGGGCATTTGTCGCACGCTAGCGATCAGCCGACGTAATTTCGAGACTACACCCCCAGAAATCACTTCTGCGGTGGACAAATATTTTGGCCTTTTGTGCGCGGATTCGCTAGGCGCGCGGTGTCATGTCATAACCGGGTCGAATTCCCCTGCAACGACCGCGTGTTCAGCTTGCAGCCTCGCCACCACTGGAACACCACCACCGATGAGCTTTCTGTCTAACTTCTTCAAATTCCGGTCGCAAAACATGGCGATCGACCTCGGCACCGCCAACACGCTGGTCTATGTCCAGGATCAGGGGATCGTGCTGAACGAACCGTCCGTGGTCGCCATCGAGACGATCAACGGGATCCGCCGGGTCAAGGCCGTCGGTAACGATGCCAAGATGATGATGGGCAAGACCCCGGACAGCATCGAAGCGATCCGCCCGCTGCGTGACGGCGTGATCGCCGACATCGAAGTGGCCGAGCAGATGATCAAGCACTTCATCCAGAAGGTGCACGGCAAGAAGTCGATGTTCCGCTACCCGGAAATCGTGATCTGCGTGCCTTCGGGCTCAACCTCGGTCGAACGCCGCGCGATCCGCGATGCGGCTTCGAATGCAGGCGCATCGGACGTGCACCTGATCCTTGAGCCAATGGCCGCCGCAATTGGCGCCGACATGCCGGTGACCGAACCGGTCGGCAGCATGGTCGTCGACATCGGCGGGGGCACCACCGAAGTCGCCGTGCTCAGCTTGCGCGGTCTCGCCTACACCACCTCGGTCCGCACCGGCGGTGACAAGATGGACGAAGCGATCGTCTCTTATGTGCGCCGCCACCACAACCTGCTGATCGGTGACGCGACCGCGGAGCGCATCAAGAAGGATTACGGCATCGCCATGATCCCGGAAGACGGCATCGGCGAAACCATCACCCTGAAGGGCCGCGACCTTGTGAACGGCGTGCCCAAGGAAATCACGATCAATCAGGCCCATGTCGCCGAAGCGCTCTCCGAACCCATCGGCGCTATCGTCGAAGGCGTGCGGATCGCGCTGGAAAACACCGCGCCGGAGCTCGCGGCGGATATCGTCGATCAGGGTATAGTGCTCACTGGCGGCGGTGCCTTGATCCGGCGGCTCGACGAGCACCTGCGTGAGGAAACCGGCCTGCCGGTCTCGGTCGCCGAAGATCCGCTCCTGTGCGTCGCCATCGGCACTGGCCGGGCGATGGAGGATCCGATCTATCGCGGCGTGCTGATGACCGCGTGACGCGCCTGCATCTGAGCCGGGCTGATCGGCAGAAGGGACTTTAACCCATGGCGCCCCCCTCTTCGCGCCGCTCGGGCTTTTCGAAGAAGGCGCAATTCTCGCTGTTCACCGGCTACCTCTTGGCCGGAGCGGGGGCTGTGCTCGGCCTGGCGCTGTTGGCGCTGTCCTTGTGGCAGCCGGCTGCATTTGCACCCCTGCGCGGGGTTGCGAGCGATGTGGTTGCACCGGTCGGCACGGGCGGCGCGGTGACGCGCTCGGGCTCGCAGGGCTTTTTCGCGACCATCTCCGGCTATTTTAACGCGGGCCAGCAAAATGCCGAGCTGCGGCGCGAGAACGAGCTCGCCCGCATTCGGCTCGCCGAAGCCGACGCCATCAAGGCGGAGAACCAGCGCCTCAAAGGACTGCTCGCCCTGCGCGATAGCGAGGCCAAGCCCGTCGCAATGGCGCGGCTCGTCGGCTCGACCGCGACCAGCGTGCGCCGCCACGCCTATATCAGCGCCGGAAGCAGCAGCGGGGTGGCGCCGGGGATGCCTGTTGTGTCAGAGCGCGGGGTGATCGGCCGCGTGCTCGAAACCGGACGTAACTCGGCCCGCGTGCTGCTGCTGACTGACAGCGAAAGCGTGCTGCCGGTGCGCCGGGCCAAGGACAATGTGATCGCCTTTGCCGAAGGGCGCGGTGACGGCTTGTTGCGCATCCGCCTCGTCAATCTCGGCGTTAATCCGCTCAAGGTGGGCGACGTGATGGTGACCAGCGGCGCGGGCGGTTACTACCGTCCCGGCGTCGCGGTCGCGGTGATTGCCAAAATCACGCCCGATGGCGGGATCGCGCGGTTGGTGGCCGAGCCTTCGGCGACCAATTTCGTCGCAGTCGAGCCGGTGCACGAAGCCGCCGCTGTGGCTGAACTCGAAGACACCACCCTGCCCGGCCCGTCTCCCGCTGCCGGAGCCACACCCACGCCCACGCCTGCGCCGCCTTCTGGCGCTGCGGCCGGGGAGGAATGATGGAGCGGATCGACCCCCGCGCCCGCTCGGATATCTATGGACGGCGCATCAACCGCGCACCCTATGCGTGGCGGGTCCGTAGCGTTCCCTATGTAACGATCATGCTCGGCTCATTACTGCCGGTGCTGCTGATCGCGGACCTGATGCCGCTGTTCCCTTCGCTCGGGTTTCTGATGCTGCTCGGATGGCGCATGGTCCGCCCGGGGTTGCTGCCGCTGTGGGCCGGCGCGCCGCTGGGGGCGTTTGACGATCTGGTGAGTGGCCAGCCCTTCGGCAGCGCGATCCTGCTGTGGTCGCTGGCGATGATCGTGATCGAACTGATCGAGACCCGCTTTCCCTGGCGGGGGTTCTGGCAGGACTGGTTCACCGCCGGAGTCATCGCCGTCAGTTACTGGTTTGCCGCCCTGCTCGTCTCGGGCGCGAGCGTGACGCCTGAATTGCTCATCGTCGCTCTGCCACAAGCCTTGCTGTCCGTGATGCTCTATCCGATAATCGCGCGCATGGTTGCAGGTCTTGACCGCTTCCGCCTTGCCCGGGCGCGGAAGATCGACTGATGAAGATCCCGTTCCTGCGTGACGGACCGGAGCGCACCCCGCGCATGATCAACGCCTCGATTCTGCGCAGCAGTTTCGAGCGTCGGGGCTTGCTGATCGGGGCCGTGCAAGGCGGGGTTGGCGTGCTGCTGGCGCTGCGGCTCGGCTATCTCGCAATTGCCGAGAACGAGAAGTATCGGCTCGAATCCGAAAGCAACCGCGTCAATCTCACGCTGGTTCCGCCGCGGCGGGGCTGGATCCTTGACCGCAACGGCGCGCCGCTGGCGTCGAACCGCGCCGATTTCCGCGTCGATCTCATCCCGGAGCGGTTGGTGGATGCCGACGCGACGATCGACCGGCTCGGCCAGTTGCTGTCGCTGGAACCGGCGCGGATTGCCGACATCAAGGACAAGGTGTCCACCGCGCGCGGGTTTCAGCCGGTTGAGGTCGCGAGTGGTCTGGGCTACGAGCAATTCGCGGCCCTGAGCGTGCGCCTGCCGGACCTTCCCGGCGTGGTGCCGCAACGCGGGTTCTCGCGCTTCTACCCGACCGCCTCCAGCGTGGGCCACCTGATCGGCTATGTCGGGCCGGCTTCTGCCGAGGAATACGAGAAAGACCCCAACCCGCTGCTGATCACGCCGGGCTACAAGATCGGCAAGGACGGGCTGGAGAAGCAGTTCGAGAAGGAGCTGCGCGGCGTCCCCGGCGCGCGCCGGGTCGAAGTCACTGCGGGCGGCCGCATCGTGCGCGATCTTGAGACGCGCGAGGACGTGCAGGGCGCGCCCATCAAGCTCACCATCGACGGGCCGTTGCAGGACTATGCCGCGCGCCGCATCGGGCTCGAAAGCGGCTCGGTGGTGGTGATGGACTGCCGCTCGGGGGACCTCCTGTGCATGGCCTCAATGCCCAGCTTCGATCCCAACTCCTTCTCCGACGGGATTGGCGGGGTCGAATACGCGATGCTGCGCGATGACGAGCGCGTGCCGCTGCGCAACAAGGTGCTCAAAGGGCTTTACCCGCCCGGTTCCACGGTCAAGCCGATGGTCTCAATGGCGTTCATGCAGGCCGGGATCGATCCAAACGAGACGGTGTTCTGCGGCGGCGGCCTACAGGTCGGCAATCGGCGGTTCGGTTGCTGGAACCGGCGCGGCCACGGCTCCGTCGATATGGCCAAGGGCATCTACCAGAGCTGCGATGTCTATTTCTACGCCATGGCCCAGCGCGTTGGCATGGACCCGATTGCGGCGATGGCGCGGCGCTGCGGGATGGGGCAGGAATTCCCCCTGCCCGTCACCAGCCAGTTCTTCGGCACCGTGCCTGACCCGGCATGGAAAATGAAGAAGTGGGGCCGTGAATGGCAGGCCTTTGACACCGTCAACGCCACCATCGGGCAAGGCTATATGCTCTCCAGCCCCTTGCAGCTCGCGGTGATGGCCTCACGCCTGGCGACAGGCCGCCATGTGATGCCGCGCCTCACGCTCGACACCAAGCCGCAGGGCTTCGACAAGATCGATTTCCCCGCCGAGCAGGTCGAATATGTCCGCAAGGCGATGAGCGATGTGGTCAATGGCCCCGGCACAGCAGGTCGCGCGCGCCTGCCAATTGATGGCACTCTGATGGCGGGCAAGACCGGCACCGCGCAGGTCGTCTCACTCTCGATCTCCAACGGCAAGTCCGGGCCATGGAAATACCGCGACCACGGGTTGTTCATCTTCTTCGCCCCCTATGACAACCCGCGCTATGCGGGTGCTGTGGTGATCGAGCATGGCGGCGGGTCAGGCTCGGCCTATCCGATTGCGCGCGATGTGATGACCTTCCTGTTCGACCCGGCCAAGGGGCTGGAGGCGCTCGCCGCGCTGGAAGCCGGATGGGGCGGCACCGCGCAGCAGCGGCTCGAAGCGCGCTATGCCGCCTATGCTGCCGAGCGCGGGGCCAGCGTCAGCCGTCCGCCGCGCCGGGAGGAGGAAATCTTCGACCGGGTCGAGGCTGAAGCCCGCCGCGCCGCCACTCAGCCCGAAGCCATCGCGGATGAAGTGATCGCGCCGCGTCCCGAAGCCAATCCCTCGGGCACTCCCCCGGGCGCTGCTCCTGCGCCGCAAGCCGCCGCACCCGCGGCCACCGCCCCTGCCGCGCCGTCTGCGGAGATCAGCGAATGAACACCATCGCCGCCCGCGGAATCGTGCCCGAACCGATTGCCCGCCAGCCGTGGGAGATGCTGATCCCGCTGCTGCTGATCACAGGGTTTGGCGGTCTGGTGCTCTATTCGGCAGGCGGCGGCTCGATGCAGCCCTTTGCGATGTCGCACTTCATCCGGTTTCTGGTGTTTTCCGTGATGGCGGCGATCATCGCCTCCATGCCGCGTGATGCTGTGCGGGTGCTGACCTACCCTGCCTATCTGGCGGTGCTGGTCATGTTGCTGGGGGTCGAGATCGTCGGCCAGGTCGGGGGTGGGAGCCAGCGCTGGCTCGAAGCCGGGCCGATCCGCATCCAGCCTTCCGAGATCATGAAGCCCGCCGTGGTGCTGGCGATGGCGCGGTTCTACGAAACGCTCCCGGCCGGGATGATCGGATCGTGGCGCTCTCTGGTACCGTCAGGGATGCTGATCGTGCTGCCGATCTCGCTCGTGCTGTTGCAGCCCGACCTTGGCACGTCCGTCGCGATTGCCTTCGGAGGGGTGGTGGTCATGTTCCTCGCCGGGCTGCCGCTCTGGTGGTTTTTGCTGGCGGGCGGGACCGGCATTGCCGCGATGCCGTTGATCTATTTCTTCGCGCTTCGCCCCTACCAACAGGCGCGGGTGACGACCTTCCTCGATCCCGAGAATGACCCGCTGGGCGCAGGCTACCACATCGCTCAGTCCAAGATCGCGATCGGATCGGGCGGGCTCTTCGGCAAGGGCTTCAACAACGGCACCCAGAGCCACCTCAACTACCTGCCTGAGCCCCACACCGATTTCGTCTTTGCCAGCATGGCCGAGGAATGGGGCCTGGTTGGCGGACTGTTTGTGCTGACGATGTACGCGCTGATCCTGCGCTGGGGGTGGAAGGTCGCCAACGAATCCCAGGATCGCTTCTGCGCCCTGCTCGCCGCCGGAGCGACCGCCACGATCTTCTTCTACATCGCAATCAATCTTCTGATGGTGATGGGCATGGCACCCGCCAAGGGCATCCCGCTGCCGTGGATGAGCCATGGCGGCTCGTCGATGATGACCAACATGATCTGCATCGGCCTGCTGATGATGGTCAACCGCTGGAACCGCATGGCCCCGCGCCGGGGCCTGACGGTCTAGCAACGATTTCGCGCGAATAGACCCTTGCCATCAGGGCGTGACGCGCTAAATGCAGCGCCTCACGCGAATCGGGACACGGCTTCGGCCATTCGTTTCGCTGTCCGACCCTGTCGGAATGGACGCATAGCTCAGTTGGTAGAGCAGCTGACTCTTAATCAGCGGGTCCTTGGTTCGAGCCCAAGTGCGTCCACCAAACTTCTCAACGGCTTAGGTGCGAATATACACCCCTCCCAAGGGGCTGTCGAGAGCCACGTAATCGCCACGTAATCAACGTGTTTCGTAGCATGGCGTAGAGGCTTGATTTTCGATGTGCGGGAGGACGTTTCCTCCCTGGTCGAAGCCGCTGCGCGGCTTCTTCACACCCACCTCAGCGGGGACACCCCGCAACGCCCCGAAACGAGGAGTGGGGCTGCTGACGCGCTCTGTCCCGCAGGGCTGCCTGCCCTGCTCCTGAGGGCGCGGTGTCTGACGCATGGGGCCCCGCACGCACTCTGATCCGGCGGACATGGCCCAAAGCGCAAGCCAGGAAAGCCGACAGGCCCCGGCTTTCCGCCTGCGCGAGCGATGACGCGATGCTCCGCCTCGTTCAGGGTGCAGTTTCTTACTTTGGCGATCTCGCTGGCCGCTCGCGCGGTTTTAAGCGTTGAGGGGGGAGAGTGAGAGTCTGGCGGGCTTCGCCGTGACGGGATGAGGGTCGAGAGAGAGGCTCCCGGCCAGCCGTCATGGAGATTTACCATGGATATGCAGGTTCTCGATACGCGCCGCGACTCAAGCGGCGGTTACAAGGTCGATGTCTCGCGCGGCTCGCGCGTGGGTCGGGTGTCGTCGGAGTGGTTCTCGCGCCCAGATGACGAGAGGTTTTTGTCACTGGGCGATCTGGCCCGATCAGTGCGCGGTCGGTCTGACCGGAGCCGGACGCGCGTGGTCGAGACGGCGCTGATCCATGTCGAAGCAAACCGCAATGATCCGGAACGCCTGACTCTCATGTTGCCGGGTGCCGAGGCACCGGTGACGCCAACTCACTGGAGCTTTGGGCAATTGGCCAGCCAGGTAGGCGCTCCTGCTGCCTATCTGCGCCAACTTCCGGCGCCGCTCGCCGCGATCAATCTGCAATACGGGCTGACCTCCAACCGAGCCGAGCAGATCAAGACGCTCGAAACCAACAATGGCCGCCTCGAACTGCGCGCAGTGACAGGCCCCGACTACGGCCGGATCTACGACCATGAGCTTGTCGAAGCGGTGCAGAAGATCGCTGGCAACGGCACCGGCGACACACGCTGGAAGGTTCCGGGCGTGCTCGACTGGTCGAGCGGGGTCTACAACCCTAACGTCGACATCTCGAAGGAGACGACCACGCTCTATGCGTCGGATCGCGACGTATTCCTGTTTCTGGTCGATGATCTCAACCCGATCGAAGCCGGGCGGCTGCCCGACGGATCGCCCGATCTCTACTTCCGCGGGTTCTACTGCTGGAACTCCGAGGTTGGCGCAAAGACGCTCGGCATGGCGAGCTTCTACCTGCGCGCGGTCTGCCAGAACCGCAACCTGTGGGGGGTGGAGGACTTCGAGGAGATCAGCATCCGCCACAGCAAATATGCCGCGAACCGCTTTGCCCACGAAGCTGAGCCGGCGCTGCTGAACTTTGCCAATTCGTCGGCGCAGCCGTTCATCAACGGCATCAAGACCGCGCGGGAGCGAATTGTCGCCCGTAGCGACGAAGACCGGCAGGATTTCCTCCGGGCGCGCGGATTCTCCAAGGCTGAAACCGGCCGGATCATCGAGACCGTCCTCGCCGAGGAAGGCCGCCCGCCGGAATCGATCTTTGATTTCGTGCAGGGCATCACCGCATTGGCGCGGTCCAAGGCCCATCAGGACGCCCGGCTCGACATGGAGGGCAAGGCCAAGAAGTTGCTCGACCGGTTGCACTAAGCCTCCCCGGGCCCAGCGTGTTACTCTTGCGTTGCGCTGCCTTCTCAGAGTGAGAGGGCGGCGCTTCGCTTCGTGACGGGTTCGAGCCTGAGAGAGAGTCTTTCGGGCAGCCCGTCATGGAGAAACCCCATGACCAAGACATTGCCCAAGCTCGTGCTTAGCGCCTCGCGCGACATCCCGTTTTCGCAGCTGGTGCTGAGCCAGAAGAATGTCCGCCGCGTAAAGGCCGGCCTTTCGATCGAGGATCTGGCCGAGGACATTTACCGCCGGACCCTGCTCCAGAGCATCAACGTCCGCCCCGTGCTCGATGCCGACGGCAAGGAAACCGGCATGTTCGAGGTGCCGGCCGGTGGCCGCCGTTTCCGGGCCCTCGAACTGCTGGTGAAGACCAAGCGGATGGCAAAGGATCAACCGGTCCCTTGCGTCGTGCGCGAAGCCGGGATCGCCGAAGAGGACTCGCTCGCCGAAAACGTCATGCGCGTTGCGCTGCATCCGCTCGATCAGTTCCGTGCCTTCAGCGCGCTGATCGAAGCGGGCCTGTCCGAGGAAGACATCGCCGCGCGGTTCTTTGTATCGGTGTCGACTGTACGCCAGCGCCTACGGCTTGCCTCGGTCTCGCCCACCCTGCTCGAAATCTATGGTGAGGACGGCATTACGCTCGAACAGCTCATGGCCTTCTCGGTCACCGACAACCACGCGCGCCAGGAGCAGGTCTGGGAACAGGTCAATCAGGGGCACCATGTGCCGGCTTACCACATCCGCCGCTTGCTGACCGAAGACGCGATCTCCGCAAGCGACCGCCGCGTCCGGTTCATCGGCATTGACGCCTACACCGAGGCTGGCGGCTATGTGATGCGCGATCTGTTTTCGTCGGACGAGGATGGATGGTTGCAGGATCCCGCATTGGTCGAATTGCTGGTGAGCGAAAAGCTCTCGGAACTCGCACAGGAAATCGGTGCCGAAGGCTGGAAATGGGTCGAGGCCGCCATAGACCTGCCCTATGGATGCGAGCGCGGCAAACGCCGGATCGTCGGCACGACCGTTCCGTTGACCGACGACGAGCAGGCACGGCGCGATGTGCTGGTCGAGGAATATGACCGCATTGGCGACGAATACGGCGATGGCAGCGACCTTCCCGGCGAAGTCGATGCGCGGCTGACCGCAATCGATGCCGAACTGACCGCCCTGAACAGTCGTCCCACGGTTTACGATCCAGACGACATGGCGCGCGCCGGCGTGTTCATTTCGCTGACCCATGATGGTCGCCTGCGGATCGACCGCGGCTATGTCCGTCCTGAAGATGAACCCCTCGCTGATGGCCAGAATGACAGTGCGCACGATGCCAACGCAGACGTGTCCGATGGCCCGACTGTCACCGTGGCAGGGCAAGCGGCGCAGACCGGCGGTGACGACGACGAAGACGAGGCGATCAAACCGCTACCTGACAGGCTCGTTTCCGAACTCACTGCTGAACGCACGCTCGCTCTGCGCGATGCACTGGCCAACGCTCCGCAGGCGGCTTTCCTCGCCCTTCTCCATGCGCTCGTCCTGTCGGTGTTCCGTCCCCACGGGACTCATGGTTGTGTGCAGATCGGCGTCACCCAGGCCTGGCTCGGCAATGTCGCACCGAACTTGCGCGAGAGTGTCTGGAGCCAGTCGATCCAGGCGCGGCACGAACATTGGGGTGAAAGGCTGCCGGATGAACCACAGGCGCTGTGGGACGCCCTCGCCGCAATGCCGCAGGATGAACAGATGGCGCTGCTCGCCCACTGTGTCAGTCACGGCGTCAACGCGCTGTTTGAGCCGAGCAAGGGCTATGACGGACGCATCTCAGCGCACGGTGTGGCGCAGCGCATTGCCGCCGCCGATGCTCTGGCAGCAGTCGTCGGGCTCGACATGGCCGAGGCTGGCTGGACGCCAACAGTCGACAACTACCTCGGGCGGGTGACCAAACCCCGGATTATTGAAGCGGTCCGCGAAGCGAAGGGCGATGCGACCGCAATCCTGATCGAACATCTCAAGAAGGGTGACATGGCACGCGAGGCCGAACGGCTGCTGAGCGGCACCGGTTGGTTGCCGGAACCCCTGCGGTTGCCGGTGATCGAAGCAGATGAAGCTGAAATCGCCGACCTGCCCGATTTCCTCGCGGATGATGCCGAACAGGCGGACGCCGACGACGCCTTCGCAATCGCTGCCGAATGAACTTCGCTCGCGCGGGGCGGCCCGGGTCGCCCCGCGCGTCTTTCCCCCCTCACCGATGAAGGAGCCTTGCCATGGCAATTCCTGACCATGCCCGCGCCAATTTCGAGACGCTGCTGAAAGCCGCACAAGCGGGCGATCTCGCGTTGATGGAATGTACCGAGGTTGCCAGCGGCGAAACCCGCTACGTTCTTTGCGCCGTTGGCCGCGACGACGGCGAATATGTGATGACACCGTTCGGGCACCTCGCGCCGGGCGATCCCTACGAGGCCTATATTCCGCCTGCCTGATCCGGCCACCACCTCCCCAACTTCAAACAAGGAATTCCGACATGACCAACTCGCCTTTGGCGGGTGCCTCCGCGCGCCCACTTGCCGCTGCTTGCCCGCAGCAAACCGCTACCGCGATCATCGCCGCAGCCCATGACCTGCTCGGCCACCTTGCCGCCGGTCGCCGGATCGACACGCCCGCCATTCGCACCGCCATGCAGTCCGCCTTTGGCGCAAGCGATGCGACAGGAGCCTGGGACTGGAAGATCGCCTACGAAGCCGTCGAGGTCGCGCAATTGCTGTTCATGCGCCGCTACGGCCTGGCAATCCATGCCAGGACCGCCGATCCGTTCGAACGCCTGAAACTGGTCGAACGGATTGCCCGGCTCGCCCCCACGCAAACCCGGCGCAGTGAGGAAATGCAGGCCTACCAACAGTTCTCGACGCCGCTGGGGCTGGCATGGGTGGC
This sequence comes from Porphyrobacter sp. SLTP, assembly GCF_009905735.1. Taxonomy (GTDB): domain Bacteria; phylum Pseudomonadota; class Alphaproteobacteria; order Sphingomonadales; family Sphingomonadaceae; genus Erythrobacter. The sequence goes on along the minus strand of NZ_JAAALE010000006.1, from coordinate 159,210 downwards.
CGGGTTTGCTGCAGACTTCCTCCCGGGCGAGCTGGTGCTCGAGCCATCGGCGGGCACGGGACTGCTGGCGGTACAGGCTGAATTTGCCGGATGCAGATTGGCCGTGAACGAGGTTGCCGAAGTGCGTGCCGCCCTGCTTGGCAGCCTGTTTGCAGGCTCGCACGTGTCGATGCACGACGCAGCACAGATCCACGACCGGCTCGATGCCAGCCTCGTGCCGAGCTGCATCATCATGAACCCGCCGTTCTCGGCAGCGCTGAATGTCGAAGCCCGTGTGGCCGACGCAGCCATCCGGCATCTGTCATCGGCAGTGGCGCGGCTTGCCGACGGTGGACGGCTCGTCGCGATCACCGGGGCCAACTGCGCGCCAGATCACAAGGCATGGCGTGATGGTTTCGTCCGGATGCAGAACAACGCCCGGGTCGTGTTCAGCGCGAGCATTGTGGGCAGCGTGTTCGCACCGCACGGCACTACGGTCGAAACCCGGCTGACCGTGATCGACAAGGTTCCCGCAGACGATGCGGCGCAATTTCCGGCGTCGCCAGGCATTGCTCCCGATCTTGCGACCTTGCGGCGCTGGTTGGCCGACAGCCTCCCGCCACGTCAGCCCATCGCCGCATCAGCTCTTCAGCCACTGGTCGCTGCCCGGAATTCAAAAGCGATCAAAGCCAGCCCAAAGCCGAGACAGGCTGCAGCCCCGATCGCTGCGACATCCGGCGTGCCGCTCGGCTATGATGTGATCGACTGGTGTGCTCCGACCGACGGCAAGCTCACGAATACGCTCTATGAGCCCTACACGCTCCAGTCGATCCGCATCGCTGGCGCTGAGCCACATCCGACGCGTCTGGTGCAATCAGCCGCGATGTCCTCGGTCGCGCCGCCCAAGCCGACCTATCGCCCGCATCTGCCCGCTGGCATCGTCGAACAGGGACTGCTGTCCGATGCTCAGCTGGAATCGGTGATCTATGCAGGCGAAGCCCATGCCGACCATCTCGCCGGCAGCTGGTCCGTCGATGCAACCTGGGACAGGGTGGAAGCTGCGCCCGATGACTGCGACACGGCCGTCCGGTTCCGCAAGGGCTGGTTCCTCGGCGACGGTACCGGCGCCGGCAAAGGGCGTCAGGTGGCAGGGATTGTGCTCGACAACTGGCTGAAGGGCCGAACGCGCGCAGTCTGGATTTCGAAATCCGACAAGCTGCTCGAGGATGCCCAGCGCGACTGGAAGGCTCTGGGGCAAGAGCCCTTGCTGGTCACCCCGCTCGCCCGCTTCCGTCAGGGCACGCCGATCCGGCTCGAGCAGGGCATTCTTTTTACGACCTATGCCACGCTACGCTCCGACGCGCGCGAAAACCGGGTTTCCCGGGTGCAGCAGATCGTCGACTGGCTGGGGACCGACTTCGACGGGGTCATTGTTTTCGACGAGAGCCATGCCATGCAGAATGCCGGTGGCGGCAAATCCGAACGGGGCGATTCCGCCCCCTCGCAGCAGGGACGTGCTGGACTGCGCCTGCAGCATGCACTGCCCAATGCCCGGATTGTTTATGTCTCTGCAACCGGGGCGACCACGGTCGAGAACCTTGCCTATGCTCAGCGGCTCGGCCTGTGGGGCGGCGCTGACTTTCCCTTCGACAAACGCACCGATTTCGTCGCGGCCATCGAAGCGGGCGGGGTCGCAGCGATGGAGGTGCTCGCCCGCGACCTGAAAGCTCTCGGTCTCTATGCAGCCCGTTCGCTGTCGTACGAAGGCATCGAATATGAGCTGCTCGAGCACCAGCTCACCGCTGACCAGGTTCGCATCTACGATGCCTATGCCGGGGCGTTTCAGGTCATCCACAACAACTTGGACGCAGCGCTGGAGGCCGCCAACGTCACGAGCAGCGAGGGCACGCTCAACGCACAGGCGAAGTCAGCAGCCCGTTCGGCGTTTGAATCCGCCAAGCAGCGCTTCTTCAATCATCTCATTACGGCGATGAAAACGCCAACGCTGATCGCCGCGATCGAGCAGGGCCTCGCCGATGGCCACGCCGCTGTGGTGCAGATCGTCTCGACGGGGGAAGCGCTGCTGTCGCGCCGCCTCGCCGACATCGATCCGGGCGAGTGGAACGACATTCAGGTCGATATCACACCACGCGAATATGTTCTGGATTACCTCCTCCACAGCTTCCCGACCCAGCTTCATGAGAGCTTCACCGAAGGCGACGGCAATCTCGCGTCGAGGCCAGCCTATGACGAGGATGGCAATGTCGTGCAGTGCCGCGAGGCTTGTCAGCGGCGGGATCGGCTGATCGAACAATTGGCATCGATGGAACCGGTACAAGGCGCACTCGACCAGATCGTGCAGCGGTTCGGGACAGATATCGTGGCCGAGGTGACCGGCCGTTCGCGCCGGATCGTCCGCAAGGTCGATGCGAATGGCGACCGGCTCGCGGTCGAGAACCGGCCTGCTCATGCCAACCTCGCCGAAGCGCAAGCGTTCATGGAGGATCGCAAGCAAATCCTCGTATTCTCCGATGCCGGGGGCACAGGACGCAGCTACCATGCCGATCTGGGCGCGAGGAACCAGCGGCTCCGCCATCACTATCTGCTGGAAGCTGGCTGGAAGGCCGATACCGCGATCCAGGGCTTGGGCCGCACTAACCGCACCAATCAGGCGCAGCCGCCGCTGTTCCGACCTGTGGCCACTAATGTGCAAGCCGAGAAGCGCTTCCTGTCGACCATTGCGCGCCGGCTCGACACTCTGGGTGCAATCACGCGCGGGCAGCGGCAGACCGGTGGTCAGGGGCTGTTCCGCCCCGAAGACAATCTCGAAAGCCCCTATGCCCGCGATGCCCTGCGCCAGCTCTATGTACTGATCTATGCCGGCAAGGTCGAGCAGTGCTCGCTCGCCACCTTCGAGAGCATGACCGGCCTGTCGCTGACCGACAGCAGCGGGTGCCTCAAAGACGAGTTGCCGCCGATCACGACTTTCCTGAACCGGCTGCTGGCACTCACCATCGACATGCAGAACGTGCTGTTCACGGTATTCGAGCAGTTGCTTAGCGCCAAGGTCGAGAGCGCAATCGCGGCGGGCAGTTACGATCTCGGGCTGGAAACGCTGACAGCCGAAAGCTTCACCATCACAGCCAGCGAGCCGATCTACGTCCATCCGGCCACCGGCGCAGAAACCCGGTTGCTTACGATTGCAATGCAGGAACGCAATCAGCCCGTATCGCTCGAAAAGGCGCTCAAACTTCGGCGTGAACCCAGCGCGCGGCTGTTGGTCAATGCCCGCTCGCGGCGCGCTGCAGTCCAGCTGCCGGCTCGCAGCCTCATGCTCGACGATGGCGAGGTTGAACGCCGTGTCCGGCTGATCAGGCCGATGGAGCGGCTGAACTTCGCCCTGACCCACCTTCCCGAGACCCACTGGGAGGAGGTGGACGAGCGGACATTCGCGACAATCTGGCAGGACGAGCTGGCACAAGTCGATGAGTTCACGACAAGCGAACTGCACATCGTCACCGGCCTGTTGCTCCCCATCTGGAAACAGCTTCCCGAGGAATCGACCCGTGTCTACCGGCTCCAGGCCGATGATGGCACCCGCATTGTCGGGCGCAGGGTGTCCGCAGCATGGGCAGCGGGTACGACGGCCAAGCCCGAAGCACCCTTGCTTTCGCCACCACAGGCACTCGCATTGCTTCGTGAAGGCCAAGCCATGCTCGACCTTGCCGATGGGCTGCAACTGCGCCGGTCGCGGCTGATGCAGGTGAACCGGATCGAACTCACCGGGTTCGGATCCTCGGCGGTCGACCGGCTCAAAGCCATGGGGCTGTTTTCCGAGATCATCAGCTGGAAACTGCGTCTGTTCGTGCCTGACGACGTGGTGACAGGGTCGGCTGTGCTCGAGCGGCTGTTTGAACGGCACCCCTTGGCCCGAATTCTTGATCGAAAGGCTGCCTGAGATGGCAAAGCTCTCCACGCGTGCGGCAGAATTGTCCGAGCACCTTGCGCAGAACGTGCAGGCCGTCTGCCGCCATTATCTGCCCGCAGGCAGGCGCGAAGGCCGCTACTGGATGGTTGGCGATGTCGCGGGAACGCCCGGGCGCAGTCTCTACGTTCGCCTCTTCGAAACCGAACGCGGCGCGATTGGAAATTGGGTCGATGCCGCAACCGGTGAGCATGGCGATCTCGTTGATCTCATCCGGCTCAACCAGCGGCATGGGCGTCTGTCCGAAACCATTGAGGAAGCCGAACGCTTCCTCAGCCTGCCGCCCTCGGCTTCGGACGATCAGCGCAGTGCCGCGTCATTCGCCAAGCCGGCGCGCGCAGGATCCACGACCGCTGCCATACGCCTGTTTGCCGCCTCGAAACCACTGACTGGATCAATGGCGAGCACCTACCTGCGATCACGTGGCATCACACGCGTATCTGACCTGCCAGCCCTGCGCTTTCATCCGCGATGCTACTACAAACCGAACGAGGACGATGATCCAGCAACACCAAGCGCTTTCCCGGCACTGATTGCAGCAGTAACCGACAACGACGGCGTGCAGACCGGCACCCATCGAACCTGGCTCGATCCATTCGGCAGCGCGAAGGCCAAAGTCGCATCGCCGCGGAGGGCGATGGGCAACATCCTCGGCAACGCCGTAAGGTTCGGAACTGCGGGTGATGTCATGATCGCAGGCGAAGGCATCGAAACCATGCTGTCGTTGCGCGAGGTTCTGCCAACCATGCCGATGGTCGCCGCAACATCGTCAGCCCACCTCGCAGCGATCTTGTTCCCGCAGACACTCCGGCGACTCTATGTCGCGCGCGACCGCGATGCTGCAGGCGACGCAGCGTTTGGTGTCCTCGCTGAGCGCACCCAGGCAGCAGGGATCCAACTCGTATCACTTATGCCTGACCTCGCTGACCTCAATGACGACCTCCGCCAGCATGGCGTTGCTGCACTGGCGGAACGGGTCCGCCATCATCTCCGAGAGCAGGATCAGACACGCTTTTCCGTCGACATTGGCTGAGCCGATACGGGGTTGAACGATGGGCGATGGCGGCGTGCATAGGACTTGAGCCAAGACCTGGCCCAGCCCGGCCTTCTTCGAGCGGCGTCCGAGAGACCGGCTGCCGCGAGGCCGCAATGGCGGTCATGCGGCTATTTTCCGGCGGCGCATCCGCGCCTTTCCATCGCGAACCAAAATAGCCGCCCGTCCGCCATCCTGCGCTGCGCTTCGGTCCATGCGGATGCAGCCTCGCAGCAGCCGGTCAGAGGGACGCCCATGAAGGCCGGGCAAGGTGCCCGGTCCCATGGCCCCAAGGACCGACGCAATGACCATCACGCCCGATTCAGAACCCGAACACGAAACCTCAGCCACCGCCCATCTCCTCGATGAAATCGCCCTCTACGGCTATCGCCCCTTCTCCGACGAAGCCGACCCGCGACCGCTCCCCGAAGAGCGCATCGCCGCTGGCGCCGTCGCGGACATGTTCGATGCTCTCATCGCCACCATGATAGACACCAGGCTTGAACCCGATCTGGAGGACCTGTGCTGGTCGCTCGCCAACCTCTTCCACCGCGCCGAAGGCCGGATCCAACGCGAACTCGACGACAACGAAGATGCCCAGAAGCGCAGCCAGCGCGAGCAGGATGGTTCGGAAGTCAAATCGGTCGAACTTGAGCGCCTGCTTCGCGAAGGCATCGGTCTGATCGAACGCCGCAATGCGATGGAATTTATGCGTGATGCCGCCGGACACCAGTTCGAATTGCATTTCCGCAAGGCCTGGACCCCGCGCACCGGGTCACTCGTAAATCATCGCACTATGACAGCCGCCATGATCGACAGCCGGGATTTTCTCGCTGCGAAGCGTCGTTCAGAGACTGAGCCGCTGCTTCCGGTGGGCACGCGCATCGCGTTTACGTCCGGTCCTGACTACCAGAACCACAACCGGATATGGGCCGTCCTGGACAAGGTGCTCGCCAAATATCCAGACATGGTCCTGTTCCACGGCGGCAATCCCACCGGCGGCGAACACATCGCTTCGCTATGGGCGCGCAATCGCAAGATCACACATGTCGCGTTCCGGCCAGACTGGAATCGGTTCAAGAAGGCGGCACCATTCCGGCGCAACGATCAGATGCTGGAAGCGCTGCCCAAGGCCGTGGTCGCCTGCCCGGGCAATGGCATCAATGCCAATTTGGTCGACAAGGCGCGCAAGATGGGGGTTTTGGTATGGGCGATTGAGTAAGGCCCTTCCGTTCCTGCAGGAAGCTGAATTATCGGCTAATTGTTGAATGAACGATCAATTATTGCAGGACAGCTTGGGGCCAATGATTGCTTCAATTTGTGATATGTCGGCGGACTTATGGATCAATAGGAATTCAGCAAGTTCATCCACCGCCGACCAGTTTTCTTCAAGAGTACTACGCGTTGCTACTTCCAAACGATCGAACTTTTTCGAAAGACCGGCATTCATCAATTGTTGACGCATAAGGTCGTGGTCAGGCCGCGCACAAGTAGGGTCTGGGGTGAGCGACTCGTCTCTTTCGGCAGCAATTAATTCGGCCAAAAGGCCTGCGACCAAAACACGCCCGAGATCTATCGCGACTTCGGGCAGTTTCGCCGTTTCTGCCGTCGCGGGCACTCCTGCAGAGACGCATTTGCTCTTAAGTAGACCGACATAGATTTCGCCAGCACCATAATCCTTAAGATCGATCCCGGCGACCAAACCATGGTACGTCGCAAGATATGCCATAACTGCGTGCCCAGCCTCATGAAAGGCCGCCTCTTTTTTGATATCCAACCAGTTACCTACCTCGATCTAGGAATGGAGTTTGCCCCACGCGCCGCGCTCTTTCCAAGCTGCGAGTTCATTGAGAGAAGTGGCTAGCTCGCGCAGCAAGACCGGATCAGTGGGGATATCGAAGAGCGGACCTGCTTCTGCATCGACAGACCCTGCCAAGTGAAAAATGGCTCGTGCTGCTGTTCCAACAACATAAATGCCGTCCGCTGTGCCTTGGTCGGTGGCCCAATTCTGGCCATTCGCGCGTTGCGCCACCCAACCTGTCTTAACACGCCTCATATAAATACCCAGTCAACAGCGAGCCGAAAGCATTGATTCTATAGGCTACGCTAGCACGATCATCACTTCGTTGCCTATGCAAACGCATACCCAAGTGGCCTCGGCAATTCGGCATACGTCTAACCGCTGATTAAGCACCGCATATTCCGCATTTTCGCGACGCAGTGATTTCGCCGACTACCTTAACGCAACATCCACCCCGCTCTTTGAGGCCAATCCGTTGGCCGACCCCAAGCCTCCTTCAATCAACCCGTAAAGGGTCCGCTACGCTCTGCGTGCGGCCACTGCGGCTGCACCTTCGTGGTGATTGCGGCTTTGCGCCGTCTGTCCGGGGCCTGTCGAGCGGGGATGGTCCCTGCTCCGAGACAGGAGCTCGAACATGTCACTCACCGTCGCACAGCGTCACGCTTGGAGCCTCGCCCGCACACTAATGGTCTGCGTTACCCTGTTCCAAGCCGGTAATGGCTATGCCGCCGTTCCCACCGCCGAATTCGATGGCGATGCCGACAGCGTCATCCATGAATATGACCCGTTCAACCCCTGACCGCGCCAAATCGCGTTGCGCCGCATGGCTGGATGTCCTTCAGGCATTCCAGCCGTCGCGCATCTCTGCTATTAATTTCCTGCACATTGCGCTGCGGTGGAGGTGGAGAGCGCGTCCCTTACCCTTGGTTCCAAGGAGGACGCCATGCTGATCGGCTTTGCCCTAATAATCGTCGCAGTATTTCTGTGCTGCGCGCTTCTATTTCGCCTTTCGATCTACGCCCTGCCGCTGTTCGTCGCGTTTCTTGCCGGTTCGGCGACTTATCGCACCGACAGCGGCATTCTCGCTGCGCTCGCCGCCGCAGCCATATCGGCGATCATCCTGCTCGCTGCAGCCCGGTTAGCACTTGCGTTCGCTAAGTCCGACTTGACACGTGCCGCGGTCGGCGTCGCCTTTGCCGCGCCGTCAGCAATTGCAGGCTATCACGCAGTCCATGGCATCGCTGCAGCGACTATGCCGCCGAGCGCATGGCAAATTGCCTTATCACTGCTTGGCGCTGCGATAATCGCGGCAGCATCCTGGACGCAATGGAGCCGAGCCCGCCCTTAGCTTTGCCATTTTCCAAGCCCCGCCCAGTGGTACCGGGCGGGGCTGGCACGGCCGATTCAGCCGGTACGAGGCAGGCGGTGTGACCAAGTGGCAGTTTCTGCCTGCCTCGTCTTGGGTCAGGTTGGTCTGGGCGTTTTCAGGGGCAGAGCGAGACCGGGAATTCGCAGCCAGTTTCAAGCTAGCCAGTGGTGGACCGATTGGGCGTAGCTCGATCAGGCGCGAAGTGGCGCATGGCCGTTGCCGGTATCTGCGATTGCAGCGACGCCCGGCAAGCACCCCGTGTGACGACACCTTTCTCATCGCAATTCGGTCTTGAAAGTACGGGAAGTGCCATTTCTCCCGGACAAGTATGACCCGAACCCAATGCCGCCTCTTCAATGGCTTTGGTTGGCAGGGGATGGCTTCGCCGCTTGATCCCTTGCTGCAACGCCGTCTGCGCCGACTTTCTTCCCCTGCGCGTGCCGCCCATTCCTCGCGAAACAAGAAAGCCGTCTGGCCGCCGTCCTCCACTTCGTTTCGGCCGTCCCGGTGCAGCGGGCGCAAGCCCCTGCCTTGAACCAGCCATCGAGGCCGCGATGGGCGCGGGTTCGACCAACTTGAAGGAAATCATCATGGCCAACATCGGAACTTTCACCAAGACCGGCAACGAATACAAGGGCGAGATCGTCACTATGTCGGTGCAGCAGAAGAACGTCCGCATCGTCCCCGAAACCAGCGATAACGAAAACGCACCGTCGCACCGGGTATTCGTCGGCCGCGCGGAAATCGGCGCCGCCTGGACCAAGACCTCGAACGAAGGCCGCGACTATCTCTCGGTGAAGCTCGACGACCCCAGCTTCACCGCCCCAATCTTCGCCAACCTCTTCGACGACGAAGACGGCAAGAGCTTCAATCTGATCTGGTCGCGCGCCCGCCGCACCAACGGCGACTGACCACAGCCAGCCCCGCCCGGCACCTGCCGGGCGGGGCTTCCGGCATTCTCATTCGTTTGCTGACGTCACTCTCACAAGGAGTTCTGACGCTTCAATCCCGAGCGCAGTGGATAGATGCTCAAGCTTGTCGACCGAGGCACTGTAGCGTCCACGCTCAAGGCTGCTGACATAGGTTCGATCGAGATGTGCCCGATGTGCAAGCTCTTCTTGCGACAGGCCAGCAGCCAACCGATAGCGTTTCAGATTCGCAGCCAGGACCTCGCGCAATTTCATTGCACGAACTCACCACCGTTGCAGAGTATTTAACCACGGAGTATACTCTTCACGACTGGAATTCGGCTGAGTTCAGCAGGCTTGCAAGGCGCACGGGTTATCCGCGAAAAGGTACAATTCTCTGCCCGTTGTCGAACAAGCCAAGTTTTCCCCATTTTGGTGTGTCTTGGTGCTAAGAGACTGTGGATGCAGAAACGAGTCGGAACCAAAGGCTCGGACCATGACGATTGCTTCTTTCGAAAACAGCCCGCCCCTCTTGGATACGGTAACGCCGTATGACGAACGCCATTTTGTCACGTATTTACGGCTGCTTGACGCCGCCGACGAAGGCGCGGAATGGACTGAAGTTGTGCAGATCGTCTTTGGGATCGATCCTGCCCTGGAACCGGTCCGGGCGCATCAGGTCCATGAGACCCACCTCGACCGAGCACGCTGGATGACGTCCCACGGCTACCGACATCTGCTTGAGAAAGAACAAAAAGGCTGAATTCTCGGACACAGATCGGCCCCCTTGCCCTAAACGCTCCGTCAGAATTTCTGCGCCTCCGGGCATAAGCATCCCCAGATTTTGATACTTGCGGCTTACCGTTGGTTAACAAAGACTTGATGCTTGGCCTTTTTGCCTGTGCTTTGCAGGGGTCTTTATGCCCGGTGGTTCGTCATGGCGGTCACCATCGACCGCGTATCAATATCGCGATCACGACCATGCGGACTTCGCGCAGGAATTCCTGCACCGTAATGCTGATTACCGCCGCGATTATGCCGAAACTAAAGAGCGCATTGCTCGCTTCCCATCGGTCGAACACCATGAAAAGGAGGGCCTGTCCCGGCGATGGGGCCTGAGCTTTCCCCACCGATCCGCAAGCAAATCCGCGCCAGAGCCCGGCCCATTGGTCGCCCAGCGCATCGCCCGACGTGATCATCGTCGAAACTTCTAAACCGGACCTCCCGCTGATGTGGCTGTCGAGCTGGAAGCCGCTGGCAGAGATATCGACATCAGTCGGCAAATATCTCGTTTATACGAGGGGCAGCTGCAGGCTGCGACTTTGCATTCGATACCGAGCCGCCCTGCCCGTTCCCGCCGTCTCGATACCGTGCGATGAGACCTATGAACTGCGCATCGCAGCTGTCACGCGTATGCATCTGATAACGCGCGCCTCCAGCTCCACATCCCAAGGCGCTCACGTCATCACGCACAATCAACGGCTGCGGTTGAGCCGCTTCCTTGCTATTCACGATGCGCTCGGGGCGGGTGCGTCTTCTCGTGACCTCGCCTACGGCCTGATCTTCCCCAACCACCGTCCTCTTGTCGGAGCGACCTGGAAAGCCTCGAGTGAGCGGCGGCAGGTTCTTCGGCTGATCGCCCAAGCGCGTAGCCTCGTCTTCGGCGGATATCGCGATATTCTCTTACACCGCTGACCGAGACATCCGGGGTGACAGATTGCGTCACCTGCATTCGGTCACTCCCTGCCCATGCCAATCCTCCGCCAAAGCTCGCGAACCCCAGCAACAGCCCGCTGCTGCTGCCAACCTTCGCCGGAGCCTTGCCATGGATGCCAGACCCACCCCCGTGACTGCACGATTTTTGCGGACGCCTGATGCTGCAGTGCACCTCGGACTTTCGGCTCGCACACTCGAAAAGCACCGCTGTTTCGGGACGGGGCCGGTCTATCGCAAGCTCGGTGGCCGGATCGTTTATGCGGTGACAGATCTAGATGCATGGGCAGAGCAAGGGCTGCGGCGGTCAACCAGCGATCCCGGCAAAGGCATCGTCCACCCAGCCAAGCGGCTTGATGGTTATACTCCGCCGGTCCGGCGCTGAGCCACGCAATGCGACACCTGTCCGCCTTCCCAGCCAAGTCTGCGCAACTTGACCTGTTCGTGTCCCAGGGCCGCGATATTGCCGCGCGCGACGCGCAGGACCTGATGGCCTGGCCGTTCTTTAGCATCGCCAAATCGAAGCGGGTCCGTCCGATCGATTTCCGGATGGGCGATGTTTCGATCCTCGTCGAGGCAACTGCCGAACATGGCATGGCAACCATCTGGGACGCTGACGTCCTCATCTGGGTGGCGAGCCAGATCGTCGAAGCGCGCGATGCCGGTCGGCCTACCTCGCGATTGATCGCCGCGACCCCGCACGAGATCCTTGCCTTCACCCGGCGGGGCACAGGCAAAGCCAGCTATGAGCGGCTGAAGGCCGGGCTGGATCGCCTGCAATCCACCACCATCGCGACCTCTATCCGCCAGCATGACGCGCGGCGGCGGCACCGCTTTTCTTGGATCAATGAATGGAAGGAGCGTCTCGACCATTTCGGACGCGCGCTCGGGATCGAGATGATCATTCCTGACTGGTTCTACGAAGGCGTGATCAATCAGGCGCTCGTGCTCACCATTGATGCCGACTACTTCGCACTGACCGGTGGTCTGGAGCGCTGGCTTTACCGCCTCGTGCGCAAGCATGGCGGCAAGCAGCGCGGAGGCTGGAGCTTCGACTTCCAGCATCTGCACATGAAGTCAGGTGCGCTCTCCCCGCCCAAACGCTTCGCATTCGAGCTGCGCGACATCGTCCGCCGCCAAGCGCTGCCGGGATACACGCTTACCATCGAACATGCGCTCGGCCGCGAACGGCTGAACTTTGTCGCTGTCCGGCCCGATCCGTTCGACGCCGCAATGCGCCGTCTCGGTCTGCGGACCACCAACCGTCACCCTGTGGATATGTCATGATGCAGCACGGACTATCAGGAACCGCCACACTCGGACCATCAGGAACCGGAAGTTCGGACTATCGGGAACCGAAACGCCTTCCAAAGCCCCGGAAAACCTCAGCAATTTGCGCCCTTAACTATCCTAACAAAGAATCCTTCGGATTCTTGCTAACGGCTGCGCGGCTGTGGATAAATAGCGGCGGATCGTCCGATAGGCCTTCCGATACGAAGACCAGCGATGACCCGCAGCTGACCCATGTGACGCTGGTCTGGCGCGAAGGCCAGCATGAGGATTGGATCAAATTCGGTAAGCCCGTTGCCGAACGGATCTTCAGCCGTAGCAAACGGATCGAAAGTTATATGGCGGGCCAGGTGTTCGCCTTGGTCCGCTGGGCGTCCAACGATTATGGCACCGTCCGTTCAACCTTGGACATCGTACAAGCTGTCAGCTTAGGCGAGCATTGCGCAACCGTGCCGCAGGTCGACCCCGGCGGCGCGCTGCTGCTTTCGGTCCATGGCTGGCCCAAGGTCGCGCAAGTTTTCCGGCTAATCGATGCCATCGAAGCGTCTGGCATAGACCCCTGCGATGTTGCTCCGGAACATTGGAGACACATCCACAACAGGATGGCGGGCCGACTAACTTCGCGTGATTACACGCCCGCGCGGCACCAAGCCTGGCTCCAGCGCAAGGCACTTCGGCCATGAAGCGGCGCAGCATGATATTTGCAGCCATCGTAGGTTGCGCAACGCTCACGACATTGGCCGTGCCAGTCGCGCGCTTCGCCTTGTGGAATGCGACTGCCTCGGTCCCCACCGGACTCTACGCCATCCGTGGCAAGGCGAGCCTGCACGTCGGCGAGCGGATCGCCATTGAGCCGCCGCCCGAACTGCGCCGATTGCTCGCCGAGCGGCATTACCTCCCGACAGGCATCCCGCTGCTGAAGCGCATCGCGGCTGTCCGCGGTCAGCGCGTCTGCCGTGATGCTTTGAGCATTACGATTGACGGCCAATATGTCGGCGCGGCGCGTCCGTCGGACAGTCTGGGGCGCCCACTGCCGACCTGGGCCGGCTGCCATGTGCTGCGCACCGGCGAGCTATTCGTGATGAACCCGGCAGCGCCCGACAGTTTCGATGGGCGCTATTTCGGCGTGCTGCGCCTGACCCATGTCATTGGTCGCGCAACCCCAGTCTGGACCGATGAAGCGGGCGATGGCGACCATGTCTGGTTCGCCGACCCGCGCGCCTCCGACACTTCCTTACGCTCAACCCAAGGAGATTGAACCCATGCGTATCGGAACTTTTCGTGCCGCCGACGGCGGCTACAGCGGGCAACTGCGGACGCTGTCGCTTAGCATTGAGATCTCACTCGTCCCGGCAGACCCGTCGGACAGCGAGAATGCTCCGGACTTCCGTGTGGTTGCTGGCGAAGATGAAGACGCGCGCGAAATCGGCGCAGGCTGGAAGCATGTCGGGGAGAAAGCGGGCGACTATGTCAGCGTGCAGATCGATGATCCCTCATTCTTGCAGCCGCTGCGGGCCAGCCTGTTTAAGGGCGATGACAACGGCCATGTTTTGGTTTGGTCGCGTCCGTCGCGGCGCGAAAAGGCGAACTGAGCCATGCAGCTCCGCCGCTTGGGCTCCGCTGCCTTGGCTGCGCTCGCTTTGTTCGGTGCCGCACCTGGCTTTGGGCAGGACGCTGCCGACCCGACAGCGCCGCGCACCATCGACGTTGCAGCGCACGTTGCTGAGGCATCGCTGCGTTTCGGCATCCCGGAGCAATGGATCTATGCGGTCATGCGGGCCGAGAGCGCCGGCCGCATCGGCGCGGTATCGTCGGCCGGAGCGATGGGACTGATGCAGCTCATGCCCGGAACGTGGGCGCGCCAGCGCGCCCGTTTCCGTCTCGGCAGCGACCCGTTCGACCCGCGCGACAACATCTTGGCAGGCACCAGCTATCTTCGCGAAATGTACGACAGTTACGGCGCCTACGGCATGCTCGCCGCCTATAATGCGGGCCCCGGGCGCTATCAGGAGTGGCGCGATCGCGGCCGCCCGCTTCCTGCCGAGACCCGCGCTTATGTCGCAAAGATCGCACCTATCCTGCAATCGGACAGCACAGCAAATGTCGTCGCCAGCATGTCGCCTGTGCAGCAAGTGCGCATTGCGTGGACGCAAAGCGGGCTGTTCGCGGCGCGAACTTCCGCAACTGAGGCAGCGCCCAGCGCAGACATCGGCGAAGAAACAGCGGCTGCGCCGTCTGCTTCGCTGCGTCCGCACGGCGGCCTGTTCGTCCCTGTCTCGGGGAACCGCGACCAGTGAAGGGCCCCCTACCCATCTGGCACGTTATGGCGTGGCCTGGCGCAAAATTGTGCGGAAGCGGAGTGACAGGAAAGGATGGGTCAAGAGGATGGCAAGATAAAAGCGGAGCCAGCCGCTGGGGTGTGGGGCCGCAGAATTGCTCAGGTTTCAGAGCCAGCTGCTACATCACCCGGCTGGCTCTATTTAGAGAAATCCTCGCATTTCCGCCGCCCAGCGAGCCAGCCGTCATTTGCTTGGCCGTTCAGCCGTGAGCGACGATGATTTCGAAATCCGGCCCGGCCGCATCCGCAATCGCGGCCCCGGCCAGAGCAAGGAGCGCACTCTGAAGGCGCAGTTGCGCGCTCTTGCCAACCGGTCTGGCCGTGGCGGCAGGGCGAGTGCTTCCGGATCTCGGCGCGGGACGGGTCGCCTCGCGCGGGGGCGGATCGCCAGCCTGCGCGCAACCTCGCGCGCCAGTCAGCGGCGCGTGATCGTCAAGGCGCGGATCGTGCGGCATCAAGGAAACCGCTTTGCCGCGGCGCCGCTCGCCCGGCACCTGACCTATCTCAAGCGTGACGGAGTCACCCGGGACGGAAAGGATGCCGAGCTGTTCGGCAACGGCGATGGCCCTATCGACGGCGATGCTTTTGCCGAACGCTGCGCCGATGATCGGCATCACTTCCGCTTCATTGTCGCGCCTGAAGATGCTGCCGAACTTGCCGATGTCCGGACCTTCACCCGCGAACTGCTGACCGACATGGAAAAGGATCTCGGCACCCGGCTCGACTGGGTGGCGATCGATCACTGGAACACCGACAATCCTCACATCCATATCCTGATGAGAGGCAAGGCCGATGCCGGCGACGATCTGGTGATCGACAAGGACTATATCCGCGAAGGCATGCGCGCTCGTGCCGAGCAGCGGGTATCCCTCGAGCTAGGCCCGCGTACTGAGCGGGAGATCGACGGAGCGCTGGCGCGCGAGGTCGATGCCGACAGATGGACCAGCCTCGATCGTCGGCTGCGCGCGATCGGCAACAAGCTGGACGGCGTGGTCGACCTGCGTCCGGATCCGCAGCGGATCGCCAATCCGGCCAACCAGCATCTCATCGGCCGCGCCACGAAACTCGAACGCATGGGACTGGCGGACAAGATTGCATCTGGCTGCTGGCGGTTAAAGCCCGGGCTGGAGCAGACGCTGCGCGACCTTGGCACCCGCCGCGATATCATCAAGACGATGCACCGGGCCATGACGGGGCAAGGTCTCGCCGCCGAGTCCGGCCGCTTCGCGATGCATGATGGGGCGGCAGGCGAACCTGTCATCGGGCGTTTGGTCGAGCGCGGCCTGCACAATGAACTGACGGGAGAGGCCTATGCCGTGGTCGACGGCGCCGATGGCCGGGTCCATCATTGCAAATTCTCCGACATCGACATGACCGGTGATGCTGCCTCGGGTGCAATCGTCGAGCTCCGCTCCTGGACTGACCGGCGCGATCGCGAACAATCCTCGCTCCTGACCCATTCCGATTGCGATCTTCCTACCCAGGAGCGCAGCCGCGGAGCCACCTGGCTCGACAAGCAATTGATTGCATCCGAGCCGCTGCCGCTCGGTCCAGGCTTTGGCAGCGAAATCGAAGCAGCGAAAACGCGCCGGCTCGATTATCTGGAAAGCGAAGGTCTTGCCCAGCGGCGCGGTGACCGCTTCGCCCTGTCCCGCAATCTGCTTGGCACATTGCGCGAGCGCGACCTTGCCGACGCTGGTGCCGCACTTTCGCGTGAGCACGGCCTGCCGCATCGCCAAAGCCGATCATCCGGTGAGGTGTCTGGCGTTTATCGCCAGCGCATCCAGCTCGCTTCGGGCCGGTTTGCGATGATCGACGATGGCCTTGGGTTTTCGCTTGTCCCTTGGTCAAAGCAGCTCGACCGGCATCTCGGGCAATATGTGAGCGGCCAGCCGCGGTCTGGTGGTGGCATCGAATGGACACTGGGCCGAAGCAGGTCGATCGAGATATGATGTGTCAAGCTGACCGGTATCAGCCCAATCTTGACAAACGCACCATGTGATGCGTATATTCGCGTCAGGAGAAACGACCATGGCAAGCGCAGCAATCACCCATCAAGCGGCCCCGGCAGCAGCAGGCCTGCAGACCTTTTCGAGCGACGGCGACCGCAAGCGTCTGACCGGCGCGGCGGTCAAGGCAGTGTTGCGGCTCGTCGATGCCTGGGGTGGCAGCAATGCCGAAGGCGCCGCGTTGCTCGGCGTATCCGAGAGCACGTGGGACCGGATCAAGGCCGGCAAATGGGACGGCACCTTGAGCCAGGATCAGCTGACCCGTGCCTCCGCCCTGATCGGTGTGTTCAAGGGGCTGCATCTGCTGTTTGCCGACGCGATGGCCGACCGCTGGCCGCGCCTGCCCAACCGTGCGCCGGTGTTCGGCGCGAAGTCGCCGGTCGAAGCGATGATCGAAGGCGGCATTCCCCGGATGCTTGAGACCCGGCAGTATATCGACGCGCTGCGTGGCGGGCTCTGAACCGGATTCCGCGCTGCCACTGGTGCGTGAGGCATTCCCCCGCACCATCAGGCTTGTGGCCAGCGCGCGGCTGCGCGAAGCTGTGCTCGCGCCGCTGGCCGACGATCCCGACGAGTTGGCGCTGCTCGCCGAGATCGAAGGCGCGACCAGCGGGCGGTTGGTTGCGGAGGAACGCGGGCTTGGCGCGCTCAGCCCCGAAGAACTGGTTCACGGAGTCCCCCATGCCCGCTTCATCAATGCCAGCTTCGCTTATGCCAAACCGCGTGAGCCGATGCGCTTCAACCCTGCAGACCGCGGTGCATGGTATGCCGCCCTCGCGGTTGAAACCTGTATTGCCGAAGTCGGGCATCACCTGACCAAGGCACTCGCTGACGCAGGCGATTTCAACGCGGTTGTCGAATATGGCGAAATGCTGGCGAGTATGGCCGGCGTGTTCGTCGACCTGCGCGAGGCAGCGGGTCATCCGGCGCTCGATGCCGACCCCGCAACTGGATATGCCGCTGGCAATGTTCTCGCCGCACAGGCACGCGTCGAGGGCCACAATGGCATCATTTATCCTTCGGTACGCCACGCCGGCGGCACCTGCATCGCTGCGCTCTGGCCAAACGTGGTGCAGTCGGTGGTGCAGGGTGCGATGGTTCGGCTGACTTGGTCAGGCACGCCGGTATATACGTGGGAGCCGATCTAGCGATCTGCGCCAGCCTGTCCGTTTCTACGCCAAAGGCTGCAAGCCCCAACTCCCCCCTTGCCAACTTCTCCAAAGCTCACCGACCTAGGCGTGAACGAAGCGGAGTTGCGCCATGTCGGCTGCCAAAATCCTGTGGGGTCAGATCCTCGCGGTACTGATCATCATTGTTGCAAGCGTCTGGTCGGCAACCCAATGGACGGCCTCGGCGCTCGGTTTCCAGCCAGAGCTCGGCGTGCCTTGGTTCCACTTGTTCGGCCATCCGGTCTACCGCCCCTATGACCTGTTCTGGTGGTGGTTCTCGTTCGACGCATACGCTCCAAAGATTTTCGATACCGGGGGGATGATCGCCACCTCGGGCGGGTTCGCGGCAATTGTGGTCGCCATCGCGATGTCCGTCTGGCGCGGCCGCGAGAACCGCAACGCCAACACCTATGGCACTGCTCGGTGGGCGACACGCGATGACATCCGCAAAGCGGGATTATTGGCCGACACCGGGGTAGTGCTCGGACAGTTCCAGAACAACTATCTTCGCCACGACGGGGCTGAACATGTTCTGTGCTTTGCTCCGACACGCTCGGGCAAAGGCGTCGGCCTGGTAATCCCGACCCTGCTGACCTGGCCGGGCTCGGCGATTGTCCACGACATCAAGGGCGAGAACTGGGATGTCACTGCCGGTTTTCGCAGCACGTTCAGCCGTACGCTGTGTTTCGATCCAACCAGTCTTGAATCGTCCGCTTACAACCCGCTGCTTGAAGTGCGCCGCGGCCTCAATGAGGTGCGCGACGTGCAGAACATTGCAGATATTCTGGTCGACCCCGAAGGCAGTCTCGAAAAGCGCAACCACTGGGAAAAGACCAGTCACGCGCTGCTCGTCGGCGCAATCCTTCATGTGCTTTACGCCGGCGCTGACAAATCGCTCGCTGGCGTCGCGGCTTTCCTCTCCAACCCCGACGAGACCATTGAGAACACGCTTTATGCGATGATGGACACCCTGCATCTCGGTGAAGCGGGCCCGCACCCGGTCGTTGCCAGCGCGGCGCGCGAGCTGCTCAACAAGTCTGACAACGAGAGATCGGGCGTGCTGTCGACCGCAATGTCCTTTCTCGGCCTCTATCGCGATCCGGTCATCGCCAAGGTCACCAGCCATTCGGATTGGCGGATCGCCGATCTCGTCAGCGGGCGTCCTACGTCGCTCTATCTGGTCGTGCCGCCGTCCGACATCAGCCGCACCAAGCCGCTGATCCGCCTGATCCTCAACCAGATTGGCCGCCGCCTTACCGAAGAATTCGATCCTGCGACCAAGCGCCAGCGTGTGCTGCTAATGCTGGATGAGTTCCCTGCCCTCGGCCGGCTCGATTTTTTCGAAAGCGCCCTTGCCTTCATGGCGGGCTACGGCCTCAAGGCCTTTCTGATTGCGCAGTCCCTGAACCAGATTGAGCGCGCCTATGGACAGAACAACGCCATCCTCGACAATTGCCATGTTCGCGTTGCGTTCGCGACCAACGACGAGCGCACAGCCAAGCGGGTCTCCGAAGCGCTGGGCACAACCACCGAACAGCGATCGATGAAAAATTATGCCGGGCACAGGCTCTCACCCTGGCTTGGCCACCTGATGATCTCACGCTCTGAAACGGCGCGCGCACTCCTTACGCCGGGCGAGATTCTTCAACTGCCACAGACCGACGAGGTTGTGCTCTTGTCAGGGTCGCCGCCGATCAAGGCCAAGAAGGCACGCTATTATGCCGACCGACGGTTGCAGTCTCGAGTGTTGCCCGCCCCCGAGAACTGCGGCCAGCCTGCGGATGCGCGCGCCACCGACGACTGGAGCGCTCTGCCCCCGATTGAGCCAGACCCCAAATCATCCGAAGACGGTAGCCGTAGGATCGATCCCGCCAATGGCGGCTTGCGGCGCGAGCCTGACCTGCCCGAACATGTCGAAGTGGTTGCGCGGCCCAAGTCTCCTGTAGCGGAATTCGACTTTGCCGAAGCTGACAGCGCAGACGCTGACCAATCAGCCGCGAACAACGAGCGGATCCGGCGCACGATGGAGCGCGGCGCACGGCAGGCCTCGCTCGACCTCGGCGACGGGATCGAACTGTGAAGCTGAAGCGCACTTTCCGACTGCCACCCGATGTGATCGACCAGCTTGCCGAGTTCGCGATCCGCAGGCGTGTCGGTCAGCCCGATGTCGTGGAGGCCGCTCTCAGGTCATTCATGTCGCCAGACAACCCTGAGCAGCTCGAAGCGGCGCTCAGTCGCCGCCTTGACCGCATCGACCGGCGGCTTGGACAGCTCGATCAGCAAACCGAGATCACCACCGAGGCATTGGCATTGTTCGTACGGTTCTGGCTTACCGCCAATCCGCCGCTGCCGGATAGCGGCCTTGCCGCAGCGCAAGCGCAGGGCAAGGAGCGGTATGAAGGGTTTGTCGAGGCGCTCGCTCGAAGGTTGGAGGGCCGTGCCCGATTGGGCGATTTTCGACTTTAGAGGACGGGAGCAATTTCCAACATTGTTGCCTTCCGGTCGACGGACAATTGCGATGTTTGCCCGAAAAGGATCGCTCACCGGACACATTGACCCCGGGAAACTCGAAAGCGCCAGAGACCCCCATTCCCGTCTGAAAAGGTCCTTGCCGCAATTCTCATTAAGATGGTACGCTTTGATTTCTCAAACAGGGGCCTTAATCGGACGAAATGACAGTCACTATCATCGGGTATGCCCGCTGCTCCACCGACAAGCAGGACCTCACCGTCCAGCGCCAGGCGCTGATCGAACTCGGCGTACCCGAGGACCGCATCTACACAGACCGCGGCCTCACCGGCCGCAACCGCGACCGCCCCGGCCTCGCCCAGGCACTGGCCGCGGTCCGGGCCGGCGAAACTCTGGTGGTGCCGAAGCTTGATCGCCTCGCCCGGTCGGTGCCGGACGCGCGGGCGATCGCAGATGAACTGGAGAAACGCGGCGTCAGCCTCGCGCTGGGCAAGCAGGTTTACGACCCCAATGATCCCATGGGCCGGATGTTCTTCAACATCCTCGCGACCTTCGCCGAATTCGAGAGCGACCTCATCCGCCTGCGCACCCGCGAGGGCATGAAGATCGCCCGAGACAAGGGGAAACTCCGCGGCAAGCCGCCCAAACTCTCCGACCTCCAGCAGCGCGAGCTGCTCAAGATGCACGCGACGGGCGAATATTCGATCAGCGACCTCGGCAAACTGTTTAAGGTCTCGCGGCCAACGGTGTATCGGACGATCCGACGCGGTGATAGGGCTGCTAACCCCTGAAATGCGACCAAGCCTCATCTCAACGGGCGACCAGCGCAATCAAGGCTAGACCTAACGCCGGTTCTCAACGCTTTATGGCACTGGCCTGTTGAATGGCGAATATCAGGCTCGCTGAGGCCCATACAGCGTGCTGTTTTGCAAGGTAAGACAAGAGTTTCGTGGTATTGCCTCCATGCAAACGCTAGAGGCCGGGAAATCGGATGGGGCAGGATGAATGAAGGCATTGCCAAAGGCGGGTGAGTTTGTCGATTTGCGCGGTCGGCTATGGTTAGTCGAAGAACAACTGCGCGATGACCCGTCCTTTCCCTCGCTGCGTCTGAGTTGCGTCGATGATGACGCTCAAGGCGAAATCGCATCGATTATCTGGGACACCGAGATTGCCGCTCGCTCTCGAGATGATGAGCTGTGGGACCTAATCGGTGATAGCGGCACCGACGACGCCAAATTGTTCGCGGCCTACCTTCGCACTATCCGCTGGAATAGCTCGACCGCTTCTGATCGTGAGCTTTTCCAAGCCCCATTTCGGGCAGGCATCCGGATGGACGCATACCAGCTCGCCCCACTTAAGAAGGCGCTCCAACTTCCGCGTGTGAATCTGTTGATCGCGGATGACGTCGGCCTCGGTAAAACGATTGAGGCAGGCTTGGTGGTGCGTGAAATGCTGCTGCGGAAGCGGATAGATTTCATCGTAGTGTTAGCCCCGCCTTCGATGACGATACAATGGCAAGACGAGCTTGCCGCTAAGTTCGGCCTCTCTTTCGAAATCATCGACCGCGATCTTTTGGCCGAATTGCGCCGCAAACGAGGCTTTGGAGTCAACCCTTGGGCGGCAGGATCGCGGTTTATCCTTTCACACAAGCTCTTGGGTGACGAAGCATACACGTCGGGACTGCGCGAGATTTTGGGCTCTTTTCAGGCTCGATCTTTGCTGATTCTCGATGAGGCCCACCATTGTGCGCCTGCTGGTGGCGGTCGTTATGCGATCGAAAGCCAGTTCACCAAGGCCGTGCGCGATATTGCAGATCGATTTGAGCACCGGCTCTTCCTGTCCGCCACCCCACATAATGGGCATGCGAACAGCTTCGCGACACTACTTGAGATCCTCGATCCACAGCGGTTCACACGTGGTATGGATGTGCGAGAAGACGAGCTGAAGCCGGTCATGGTCAGGAGGCTGAAGGCTGATTTACGCGCCTTGGGCGAGGCTTTTCCTGAACGCATAGTCGAACGCGTCGCCCTCGGAGGTCTCCGCGAAGATCAGCCTGAGCTAGTTCTTGCCAAGATGCTGTCCGACTATGGCGCGTTACGTGAGCGACGGATTGGCGCGCTGCGTGCAGGCAAAGCCGCACAGGCGCGGCTTTCCTTTGTCGGCTTGCAGCAGCGCCTCCTGTCGTCAATTCCTGCCTTTGCAAAAACTCTCCAAGTCCATCGCAAGAGCCTACAAAAGGTCTTGGAGCAGGGTTCGGATCACATACCGCTCGCCGCAGCAGCAGCCTTTGTCCACGCTCAGCTCGGGGAAGTCGACCTGTCCAGCGGCATGGACGAAGACGCGGCCCTCCGACTTCTCAGCGACGAAGAAGATCAGGGCGCTGATGCCGCTGCAGCACTGGGTACTGCTGAGGCATCACGTGGTCAGCTCGATGGCGAGCTCGCGGCGGTCGATGCCATGATCGCAGTTTCGGAAAAGGCCGCGACTAGCGCAGACGCACGCATCGAGTGGCTGGAAGATTGGATCAATGGAAATATGGTGGCAGATGGTCAGTGGGGCGAGCGCCGTCTGATCATCTTCACCGAGTACGAAGCGACTAGGATCTACATCGAGCGCCAGCTGCGCCGGATCATTATGGGTACGCCCGATCACGACAGTCGGATCGCGACCTTCACCGGCATCACATCGTCCGAGCGTCGAGAAGCAATTAAGCGTGCCTTCAACGACGCAGATTCGTTTTTGCGCATCCTGATCTGCACAGACGCTGCCCGCGAAGGCATCAACTTGCAGCAGCAATGCCATGACCTCGTCCATTTCGATTTACCTTGGAACCCATCGCGGTTGGAGCAGCGAAACGGCCGCATCGACCGTAAGCTTCAACCTGCACCTCAAGTGTTCTGCCGCTACTTCGTGTATGAGCAGCGCCCGGAGGATATTGTTCTCGAAGCACTAGTCAGAAAGACAGATCTCATCCAGCGTCAGTTGGGTTCAGCAGGACAGGTGATCGAAAACCGTGTTGCCCGGCGGATGGCCGATCGAGGCATCCTCCGCTCGGATGCGAAAACCCTTGCCGCTGCGATTGCGAGCGAAGAGGCTGACGAGAAGGTCAACGCCGCAGTTCAGGCCTTGGGCGACCAGCCCAACCAGCGGTTGGCCCGGATAAAGGACGAGCTGGACGATCTGAAGTCGTCACTCGAGGCCGCGCGAAAGCGTGTTGGTGTAGATTCCCATGAACTGGAAGCCGTTTTCGGCCTAGCCCTGTCGAGGGCCGGTGCCGATATGGGGGCTGCGACGGCAAAGTCTGTCCAAGGCACTCGAACCTTTGCGCTTTCACCCGATCTCCCTACATTCACGCAGGACCAAAGCTGGCAACCCGTCTTCGATGAGCTGCGCGAGCGGCGGCAAAAGCCGGGAGAGCGACCCGGTCAATGGCGGACTTCGGAAGATGCCCAAGTTCGCCGGATCAGCTTCTCCCCAGCCATCGACGAACAGGGGCGCGATGCCCCGGGGGTCGTGCAGGTCCATGTCGAGCATAGGTTGGTGCGCCGCCTGCTTTCCCGCTTTCTGACCACGGGGTTTCAGTCCGGCCTCAATCGCGCTTGCGTCATTCGCTCTGCCGGGACGGGGGATCGTGCCGTCCTGCTAGGACGATTGGCCTTGTACGGTCCCAATGCGACCCGCCTTCACGAGGAAATTATCCCGATCGCCGCGGATTGGATTGGCAGCGAAGGGCGGACCGCGTTGCAACCACTTGCAGCCTCGGACGAAGCCGGCGCCTCGGTGATTGCCGAGTTGGAGGCTGCTCTACATGGGATCGACGCCGTTCCCGAGCGCGCCATCGCCCGTTTCACTCCTGGCATTCACGAAGACGTTTTGGATCTTCGCGTCGCTCTAGAGGCCCACGCACAATCGCGCAGAACTGAAGTCGAAAAGGAGTTGACGCAGCGCGGTAAGGAAGAGGCTTCTGCCCTTCGTTCCCTCCTCAAGAGCCAGATTGACCGCATTCGGTCCGAACAGAAAAAAGATGATCGCCAGCTTACCCTTGATTTCGATGAACAGCAGACCCGCCAGCGCGATGCCGATCGCAAGAGCTGGGAGAAAAAGCTCGAACGCCTCACCCACGACCTCGAGACCGAGCCGGAGCGGCTGCGGAACAGCTTCGACATTCGTGCGGCCAGGATCGAGCCGCTCGGTATGGTCTACCTCTGGGCAGGCGAGGAAGGCTAAGTCGTGGCACAACAACTGAAGCCCGAACACGAGTGGCTCGGCCATGTGCAGCCGACCGGCCTTGTCGTCTCGACCCTCGTGCTGGACGAACTGTCGCTGGTTCCGCAGCCTCAGGACGCTGTCGATACCGCGCAGTTTGCCGAGGTTCTCGATGAAACCGGTGGCCCGCTTCTTCCTGATGTATGGGCGCTGCTTCGCGACGTTCTGAAGTGGCCAGAAGCCATGGTCGCCGGCCTCCCCGGCACCGATCCCATTCCGGTAGAGCTTTGCTTCAGCCTGGCCGATCATGAAACCCTGCTTCAACCGACATATGCCCTCAAGGGCCCGCGCGGCGAAGGCTGGCAACTGCTTGTCCGGGTTGAGGACCACGACATCGAGCCTGACAAGCGCGGTGCCCTCTCAGGATGGGAAGCCACCCCGCACCAGCGGTTCGAAAGGCTGCTGCGCGAGACGGGCGTCGGCGCAGGCATTCTCATTACCAACTTCGTGCGCGGCGAACTGGAACAGACCGAACTGCGCCTGATCACCGCGCCGCGCGGGGAAACTTCAGGCTGGATCAGCTGGCCGCTGCGCTCGCTTGCCAGTGTCGCGGGCCGTCCCATGCTGGGCGGGCTCAAGCTGCTGCTCGGCAGCTTCACCCTATTCAATGCGCCGGAGAATGCCCGGCTCCCCGCGCTTTTGCAGGCGAGCCGCGAGCGACAGGCCGAGGTATCGACCAAGCTCGCCGGACAGGTCCTCGCCGCGCTTTATGAGCTGCTTCGCGGGTTTGACGCGGCAGAGGGCGATCTCGTGCGCGAATTCGCCTCGGGCAAGCCTCACCATCTCTATGAAGGGCTGCTCACAGTTCTGATGCGTCTGGTTTTCGTGCTTTATGCCGAAGACCGTGATCTGATGCCGTCTCGCCGCAGTGACGGCGGGCTGGAGCTTTACGAACAGGGCTATTCCGTCCGCGGACTATTTGCCCGGCTCGAAAATGATGCCGCACTCAATCCCGATACGATGGACGAGCGGCGCGGCGCCTGGGGCCAGCTCCTCGCCCTGTTCCGCCTGATTGATCGGGGCCATCCGTCTGGCTTCATGCAGGCACGCGGGGGCAAGCTTTTTGACGAGGCGGTGTTCCCGTTCCTGATGGGCAAGCAATCGGCAGACGAGCCCGATCGCGTGCCGCATGTCTCCGATGGCTGCATTCACCGCATTCTGCAGTCACTGATGATCGTGAACGGTGAGCGGCTGTCCTACCGCACGCTCGACGTGGAGCAAATCGGCTCGGTCTATGAAACGGTGATGGGCTTCACCGCCCAGCTCGCGCAGGGGCGCAGCATCGCGATCAAGGCGGGCAAGAACAACAAGACCCCGGTCTATGTCGATTGCGAGACTCTGCTGGCCGCCGCAGCCAAGGAACGGGAAAAGACCATCAAGGAAACGACCGGGCGCGGCCAGTTGCCCGCTGGGGTCAAGCGCGACCTCAAGGACGCTGACACCGTCGCCGCGATCGAAGCGGCACTGGCCCAGATCGCCGACGAGCGTGGCTCACCCCGAGGCCATGCGGTGTCCGCTGGAACGCCTATCCTGCAACCGACCGACGAACGCCGCCGGACGGGCAGCCACTATACACCGCGCAGCTTGACCGAACCGATTGTGCGGCAGGCGTTGGAACCGGCCTTCGCCCGGTTGGGCGCAGATACGACGCCCGACGAGGTGCTTTCGCTCAAGGTCTGCGATCCAGCCTGCGGATCGGGTGCCTTCCTCGTCGAAGCGACGCGCCAGATCGGCACGCGACTGGTTCAGGCATGGGAAGCGCACAAGGCGCTCAAGCCGCTCATCCCGGCGGACGAGGATGACGACCTTCACGCTCGCCGCCTGGTGGCGCAACGTTGCATCTACGGCGTCGACCGCAACCCGATGGCGACAGATCTAGCCAAGCTGTCGCTCTGGCTGGCGACGTTGGCGCGCGATCATGAATTCAGCTTCCTCGATCACGCTCTGAAGAGCGGGGACAGCCTTGTCGGGCTGAACAAACAGCAGTTGAGTGGCGGCAGTTGGGACAATGCTCCTATCAGGAACTCGTTGATTGGCCAGACCGTCAGCGATCGGGTCGAGAAACTCGCGGCCCACCGTGATGCGATCCGCAATGCACCCGATGATGTTGCGTTGGCCATGCAGGAGTCTCGGCACGCTATTGCAGAGAAGGATGCAGAACAGGTCCGGCTCATTGGTAATGCAATTGTCGCGGCCTTCTTCAAGCACGACAAGCCGAGGAAGCGGTTTGACGAGGTACGCTATGTCACCGCAATGGCAGGCGCCTCGAATTGGTGGGATGGATTGAAGAACATCGCCCTTTCGCTTGAAGCCGGCGAACATTCCATCCGCCCCTTCCATTGGCAGATCGAATATCCAGAAGTCTTCTCGCGTGAAAATCCAGGGTTCGATGCGATTGTCGGCAATCCACCTTTTTTGGGCGGCAAGCGAATTTCAACAACTTACGGAGACACATTCAAGGACTGGCTATCCAGCCTCCATCCCGTAGCGAATCAAAACGTCGATCTTGTCGGCCATTTCTTCCTTCGCGGCTATGGGTTGCTCCGTAATTCGGGAGCCATTGGCTTCGTCGCAACCAATACAATTGGCCAGGGCGCAACTAGGGAAGGCTCTATCCTGCCAATTGTGAAAGCAGGAGGAGAACTCTTCTCTGTAACGCGACGCCTTCGATGGCCAGGTGAAGCTGCTGTAGTCGTATCGATTTTGCATATTTCTAAAGGTGGCGTTGGCGTTCCTATAAAACAGATTGACGGTCGCCATGTGGATAGAATTTCCGCGTTCCTGAATGAAGGATCGACAGATCAGTCGCCAGCGACTTTAACTGAGAACGCTGGTATAGCGTATGTAGGAGCTTACCTACTCGGCAAGGGTCTGGCCATTGACAATGCCGCAGCTGAAAAAGGTGAGTCTATTCCTCATGACGAGATGTCGGCTATCCTTTCTCGGAATCCGTTATCCAGCCTTGTGCTGAAGCCTTTCATCGGAAGTGATGAGATCAACTCAGAGCCTCAACATAAGCCTTCCCGGTATTGCATAGACTTTGAAGGAAGAGAATTAGGCGAGGTAAGAGAAAAATGGCCAGAGCTTATCGAAGTAGTCGAAAAGCTTGTTAAACCTCTAAGGGACAAGCAAAAGCGGTCGGCCCTCAGGGAACGGTGGTGGCTGTTCGCCGAGAGGCAAACATCTCTCTTTACGCGCCTTGGCAATATCGAAACTGCAATTGTTTGTGGGCAAACGGCCAAGTATACTTGTTTTACTATCATGCCGTCCAACATAGTGTTTTCACACAAAACCATCGTCTTTTGCTCTGAGGCGATGGGGCTCTTTGCCGCGTTGCATTCGCGAGTCCATGAGTTGTGGTGCAGAACCTTCGGTCCCACCATGAAGGACGATCCCGTATACACCCCTTCCGATTGTTTCGAGACCTTCCCGCTGCCTCACCGATACGATCAAGAGCCTGAATTAGAGGTAGCCGCTGTTGCCTACCATAGCCACCGAGCAGCCATGATGATTGCCTCAAACAAGGGCATGACCAAGACCTACAACCGCTTCCACGATCCGCATGAAAAAGCTGCAGACATCGTCGAACTGCGCCGCCTCCATGCCATGATGGATGACGCCGTGCTGCGCGCCTATGGCTGGGACGATCTCGCCGCCCGCGCCCATCCCGGCGATCGGGCGAACGGCATCGAGCAAGGCGAAGACGCTCCCCGCTTCCTCACCGGGGACGACGAGGACGATCACAAATACCAGAACCGCCTGTTCTGGCCCTCCCCCTTCCGCGACGAACTCCTCGCCCGCCTCCTCAAACTCAACGAGGAACGCGCAGCGGCCGAGAAGGCTGGCTAATCGTGGCCTGCAGGAATTGCGGATCACCCGCCACAATCAAAGCGCACCTCATTCCTCAAGGCTTCATCCGCGAGGTGCGCGGGGACGATAAAGGACATGCACTGACCAATCGGGATATCTCGTCATTCCAGCCCAGCCAGAACGGCCGTTACGACGATGCGATCCTCTGCGCTCCGTGCGATAATCGCCTCGGCCAGGATGAGAATTATGCCCTACAAACACTTGCTGCTATCCGCAGGGCTGTTCCGCACATCATCGATCGTGCCTTCTATGTTGAAGGTGTAAGCGGTGATCGACTGCTACGTTTCGCGGTAGGGATCGTCTGGAAGTACACCCTGACAAAGCCGCACTATGGCCGGATCCAGCTTGGTCCGTACGGTGAAAAGCTCAAAGACTTGCTTTTCGGAGCCGCGCAGTCGTCGCCTGCGATCGATGCATTTCTGATGAAGCTCCACACCGGTGATGAGGAGCCCATTTTCTACCGCGCGCCATCGCCGGAACGGTACGAAGGCTTGAACTTCGTGCGGTTCTCCGTCGGCGGCTTCATCTTTCTCCTGAAACTGGATCAACGACCTGCGCCGTCGCTGCCCTCATCATCGTGGTTGCGCGGCAATACAGACGTCCTGATCCCGGCCATACCATTTAACAAGATCGAGGAAGGCCGGATGGTGCTGGGAGCCAGGCGCGGGAACGAGCGGCTTGATGCTTATCTCGAGAACGTAAGCCTGAATCCAACGCTGCAATGAAATCTTGCATTTTTCGATTTGCAAGATTATTGAGCGTGTCCAAGGAGTCCCCACATGTCCACCGCACTCATAGGTAAGCGCCTTAAGGCGCTCCGCGATCAGCGCGACCTGAAGCAGGACGACATCGCCGAAATTCTGGGCTTCAAAGACCGGCAGACCATCTCCGCGATCGAGAATGGCGAGCGCAAGGTGAAACCCGATGAACTGCTCACTCTTGTCGAGAAGCTGGGCGTTGATCTCGACTTTTTCACGGATGCTTTGCGGCTTGAAGGCGAAGGCAGGTTCAGCTGGCGGCGCGGGGCGGACGTGCCTGCCGCTAGACTTGATAGCTATGAGCGCCTCTCCGGACGCTGGATTGCTGCCTACCGCGAGCTTTCGCGGAGGACAGGCAATGTCATCCCTTTGATCCGCCCTCAGCTGCCGCTCGACAAGTTTTCGAGCTATGCCGACGCTGCCGAAGCTGGCGAGCGTTTTGCCCGTGAGTTCGACCTCGGTGATGTGCCTTCGGCTCGTTTGGCAGAGGTCATGGAGGGGCAGCTCGGCATTCTCGTCCTCATGGTCGAATCAGCCGACGGCATCTCAGGCGCTGCCTGCTCATTGCCAGAGCTCGGCGCAGTGCTGATCAATCGCCGGGAGGTAAAGGGCCGCCGCCATTTCGATTTGGCGCACGAGCTTTTCCACCTGATGACCTGGGACAAGATGCCTCCTGAACGCAGCGAAGGTCTGGATGGAAGGGGCCACGTTGAGAAGCTCGCAGATCGCTTTGCGTCAGCGCTGCTTATGCCGCGGTGGTTGCTGATCGATGTCGACTGGCGAACCTTGGTGGGCCCAGCACTGCCTGATGCGATTAATGCTCGCGCCACCGCCTTGGGCGTGAGCGCCGAGGCACTTCGCTGGCGGCTCGCCCATACGGGGTTGCTGGCCCAGAAAACTGCAAAGGACATTCCGTCAGTTGATCTTCGGAACAACGGTGCAGTTGATCCTGTGCAGCCGATTGTCCCTCCGCTTTACTCCAAGACCTTCATGTCAGTGATTGCTGAAGCAATCGATGGCGGCTTCATCTCCGTGAGGCGAACTGCGAAGCTGCTCGACACGACGATCGATGGCATAGGCGACCTGATGGTAGCTCACGGGGTCGCCGTGCCCGACACCGTGCGCTGAGAGGGTCTGTGCATGTCGCGCTTCAACGGCTCCGTTCTCGTGGATACCAACACCATTATTGAAGCGCACCGGGTCACGGCATGGAAGGCGTTGACTGGCGGTTATGCCGTCGAAACGGTCGAGGCTGTTCAAGCTGAGACCCACACAGGGTTCCAACGCCGAGATCCTGAGGAGCGGATTGACCAGACTGCGCTACGCGCGTCGCTGAAAGCGACTCATCCGGTCACCTCGGCGCAGAAGGCGAGACTCAAGCTAATGCTGATGGAGCTCGACATAGATCTCGACGACGGAGAATTCGCGCTCTGGGCGCATTTGCTGGAACGTGGGGGCGACTGGCGTCTCTGCGGCCCCGACCGGGCCTCTCTGAAGTTTGGGGTCAAGAATGGCCGACGTGACCGAATGATTTCGCTTGAGGCACTTCTTGCCGACGCAGGTATGGCTAAAACACGCTCTCCCCTGCGCGAGAACCATACAAAGGCTTGGCTTGATCGAGTCCTTGCCGAATATGCGATGGAAGGGCTCAAGCGATGAACAGCATAGAAGTTCGGACGGAACTCTTTCACCGCCTGCGTCGTGACCTCGTGGGACCAGCAGCCCACGCGCCAGACGGCTACAATGACGGCGATCTTGCCGAGGAACGCCTGCGCGACAATCCTTCTCGCTGGTATCTAACCGGCTTCATCGCGCCTTCGGATGAGAGTGAAGAGATCGAAGTCGACCCGATTGAGGGGCAGGACAATCTAGCGCTGGAGCCGGCGGGCAACGGTGCCGGCGGTGCAGCAGGCGACGACGAGACCCCCGAACCACCGAACACGCAGAAGCGCTTTCTTCCTTCGTCGGTCGGCATGACCGCAATTTTGCCGGTCGAGGTCCCTAACATCGAGATCGAGCTGAACTGGGGCGATTATTTGGCAGAGCCCCCATTGCCGGCGGCGGTTCTGGAGGGCAACGACACATCCCAGCCCAACATCGAGTGGGTTAGACGGCCGCGAAGAGTCCGGATGCCAATTCCGGTGCCGCCCTCAGGCGAGTTCCAACGTCACATTGTCCCGGATAGTTCGCCCTTGGGTGTGCCGGGCGGGGGTGCATTGGAGATATCGATCCAGAGCCGGCGAATGACGATCACTCCTCCGGGTGGCAAGGACGTCGAGCAGAACGTCATCAGCGTGTTCGCTACCAACAAACGTCGTTGGGTGACGCGGCGATATGGCGATCTCACCTTTGCGTTCCAGGTGGAGCTTTCGCTGTACTGTGAGGCGGGCTTCTGTCCGCAACATGATTTGTCGCGATACAAAGCGAGCGATCCAGATGACCGCCTTGCTGACCTTCATTACCGCGATGTTGCCGCTTATGCGGTCGGGCGGAATGCAGCGGTCTGTTTCGACAAGGATGAAGATGGTGTCGTCCGAACGGTGCGGACGACTGCCATGCCGAGAGCAGCGGTAGAGCGGGTTGAGCCGACTAAGGTCGATGGCGTCGAGTTCAGCATGCATGAACTCGCGAAGTTAGCTGCGCTTGGAGCATCGGAGCTGACAGAACGGTTGCAGCCGCTGGTCGCTGCCTATTCAAGGTGGACATCCACACAGACCGGATTGAAATCAAAAGACCCTGAAATTGCCGTGGCGGCTCGCCGGGTTGAAGTAGCAGACGGCCTGATCAAGGCACAGGAATCGGCGGCAAGCCGTATTGCGGAAGGAATTCGGCTTCTAGGCAGTGATGACAGAGTTCGTCGCGCCTTCGAGATCATGAACCGCGCGATGGAGATGGCCGCCCGTCAGCGGAATGCTGTCGCACAGGGAGTAGCGCCTGAGGCAACCGGCGCACCAGCATGGCGCCCTTTCCAGCTCGCCTTTGTTCTCTTGAACCTTGCCGGACTCGCTCAAAAGCAGCACGAAGACCGCGAGATCGTGGATCTGCTCTTCTTCCCTACGGGTGGCGGCAAGACAGAGGCCTACCTGGGGCTCGCGGCATTTTCCATTGCATATCGCCGCCTAACCGGGCCCGGTTTGCTTGGTGCTGGGGTTAGCGTCATCATGCGCTACACTTTGCGTCTGCTTACCCTGGATCAGCTTGGACGCGCTGCAGGGCTGGTCTGCGCCCTCGAGCTACTCCGGACTGGTCCAGATTATACGGACAACCGGCGGCAGCTCTTGGGGGAATGGCCCATCGAAATCGGTCTTTGGGTCGGATCTGATGCCTCGCCCAATGCTCTTGGCGGCAAAGGCAATAGTGGCGACGGCACCGCCGTGAAACGTGTCCGCGCATACAAGATGGGTAGAGACAAGCGCGCCCCTGCCCCCATCAAGCAGTGCCCGTGGTGCGGAACCGGGTTTTCTCCAGACAGCTTCCACTGCGTTCCAAACAGCGATCAGCCGAAAAATCTCGAGGTGCGCTGCACAAATGTCGCATGCGCATTCACTGGTGATCGGGCCCTGCCGCTGGTGATCGTCGATGAGTCCATTTACCGGCGCCTTCCTTCCTTCATCATTGCGACAGTCGATAAGTTTGCATCGCTCCCATGGAGAGGTGAGGCGGGCGCCTTCTTCGGCCACGTTGATCGTTACGATGTGAATGGGTTCTATGGCGCCGCCGAGCCTAGAGGCGGGCGACCGCTGGACAACGGCTTCTCTCTCGACCCACCAGACCTGATCATTCAGGACGAATTGCATTTGATTTCGGGCCCGCTTGGCACCGTGGCTGGTCTGTACGAGGCGGCTATCGACCGTTTGGCATCGCGCGAGTGTGCGGGGAAACTTGTTCGCCCAAAGATTGTGGCATCGACCGCAACCGTTCGCCGAGCCAGCGAGCAGATTAAGGCCCTCTTCGATCGGCCAAAAACAGAGATTTTCCCACCACCTGGGCTCTCTCGGACGGATAGCTTTTTTGCTGAAACCGTTGCCGAGGCTCGATCCCCTGCGCGATGGTATACGGGCGTTGCCGCAGGCGGGCGCGGTCCGAAACTGGTCTATCTCAGAACACTGATGTCCGTCTTAGCGGCAGCAGCCTCCTTGGATGATGAGGCCGGTGATGCAGCTGACCCTTACATGTCAGCGCTGTGCTATTTTAACGCGCTCCGTGAGCTTGGTGGCGCTCGACGGATTGTCGAGGACGAAGTCAGAGCTGGTTTGTCCAATTACGGGGATCAGCGCCGCCGCATCTTGCCTAATGCCCAGCCCTTCTCAAATCGGAGCATTGGCGAACCGCTAGAGCTGACCTCTCGGGTCTCAACTGATGAAGTTGCTGAAGCGAAAAAGCGCCTCGAGAGGCCCTTTTCCGACTCTTCGCAACATGTCGATGTTGCTCTGGCCACCAACATGATTTCGGTAGGCCTGGATATCACCCGCTTGGGGTTAATGCTTATGCAAGGCCAACCGAAGACGGCGGCCGAATACATCCAGGCTACGAGCCGGGTCGGCCGAGACCCGAAGCGCCCAGGCCTCGTTCTTGCGGTGTTGAATCTGCATAAGCCCCGTGATCGGATGCACTTCGAACAATTCACCCATTTCCACGAGAGCTTCTATCGAGCGGTAGAAGCCACAAGCGTTACACCTTGGTCCGCGCGCGCCATGGATCGCGCACTCGCGGCGATCGTCGTAGCCTTAGCCAGGCATTTGCAACCGAACTTGACGCCATCATTTGCAGCCCGTGAGATCGCTGACAACGCGGACCTGCAGACACGGATAGCTGATTACCTTTGCGAGCGTTCCGGTGATGCAGTCGTTGGTGGGGCATCCGCACTTCGTCAAAAGGTCAGGGAATTGTTCGCCGATTGGGAAACGCTGGTCGAACAGCAGACCATCGCAGGTGGCTCCTTCTCTTACGACAAACGAGACGCAAGCGGGCTGCTCCACCCCCCCTTGGCGAAAGAACTCAGTGAACTAAGCCAAGAGTATCACAAGTTCACGGCAGGATGGAGCATGCGTGACGTCGAGCCGGCTGTGCGATTGAAGCCAAAGGGGCCTGACGGGCGGCCGATCGGTAACGCAGGAGATTTGAACCTATGAGCCAATCCTCTGCAAAATCCGAGCTTCGCCTCTCTCAGGTCATCACAACCTACGGCCCTGGTGCTATGGTCGACTTGCCGTCCCGTTCCGTTATCATCGGCGGCCTCGATCGGTGGGATATGAGCACCAAGGGTAGCTGGAACTCGATCAGTGAACCTCGCGCGGTGCAATTGCTGGAAGAGCGATTGAGCCAAGAAGGCGGACCAATCGCGCCAGGAACCAAGCTTTCGCTGCGGTCCCCCCCAGTAGATCCAAAGCTTCCGGGACGGGAACCGCCGGGAATTGCCGCGACCATATTCCCTTGCTGGTTCATCGTAAACGAGGATGAGCAAATTCTAGGCGGGCGAAGACGGCGTCTGGTGCATTGGGAGCACCTCGATCCGTCCAGTGGTCGGAACAAGTTCATGTCCGACAAGGGTAAAAAGATCGATGTAACCCCGATCCGCTTCGTTGCTGCATGCAAGAAGGGCCACATTCAGGATATCGATTGGCCCTGGCAAATTCACGTCGGAGAAAAGTGCGCCGAGCCTCTCTGGCTTGAAGAAAAGGGTACGACAGGCGACCCGAGAAACATCCGAATTGTTTGTGGCTGCGGTCGCAGCATTTCCCTCGAAAACGCGCAAGTTTCTGGTCGCTTCGGCCGTTGCCGCGGGAAGCAACCGTGGCTCGATCGCGACGCTGAGGGCGGATGTACTGAGACCTTGCGCTTTTTAACGCGCAGCGCGACGAACGCCTATTTCCCGCAGGTCTTGACGGTTATCTCCCTCCCGGCGGCCGAAGATGAGCTGACCCGCCAGGTTCAGGAGCATTGGGACAAGCTCCGCAAAGTGACGAGCCGAGAGCTGATAGCAGCTCTTCGAATGTTCGATGATCTGATCGCCGAAACCTTCAAAGGCATCGCGGACGATCAACTATTCTATGCAATCGAGCGCCACGAGAAGAACGTACTCCAAAGCCTCGACAAGAAGCCCAAGTACGCGGAATTCGAAATGCTGTCTTCGGGCCGTAAGGTGATCGGAGAAAATCGGAGCGATGCAAAGCTCCACGCAGAAACTCTCGATCGCCATGAGTGGGGCGGGAATGAAATCCGCCTCTCTGGGATCTCATCCGTGGTCAAGGTCCATCGGTTACGAGAGGTATCCTGTCTCTACGGCTTCACCCGCTTTGAGGCGGCACCGACAGCGATCGATGGCGACATAGAAGAAATCAATATCTCGGTCGACGGGGCTTCGCTGGCAAGCGAACTCTCCTGGCTGCCTGCAATCGAGCAGTTTGGCGAAGGAATCTTCCTCACGTTTGACGCTGGTCGGGTAGCGCAATGGCTTGCCAGCCCGGGCGTTCAGGCTCGGGAGGAAACACTGCGCAAAGGCTTCGATAAATGGGCCGAGCGACGCTTCCAAAGCCGCCCCAAGCTTCCGGACTATCCTGGCACCGCCTATTTCATGCTCCACGCCTTCAGCCATTCACTGATGAGCGAAATGGCCTTGGAATGCGGCTACCCAACAACAGCGTTGAAGGAACGGATCTACGCGCTGCCCGGTCAAAACGGGGTGAACCATTACGGCCTTCTGCTATACACAGCTACTGCTGGAGCTCAGGGCACACTGGGAGGATTGCTCGCGATTACCCCGCGGCTTGCGGAGATCGTTTTGCGAACGCTGGACAAGCTTAGAATTTGCTCAAGCGATCCAATTTGTTCTGAAAACAGCCCGGAAAACCATTCCGATGATCGTGCCGTCCACGGAGCGGCCTGTCATAGTTGTCTTCTCATACCAGAAACCAGCTGCGAATCTCGAAACTTGTTTCTGGATAGAGCTCTCGTGAGCAGCACCCTATCGTCCTCCGGGTGCGCCTTCTTCGATATGTAGATATAATTGGGCCGGTCCTCGGGGCCTCCGTGCAGAGGCACAGGCAAGAGTTATGGGGCTGTTGCGCTAACGCGGTCGGTCTGCCATTGCCGAACAGGCATGATAACGGCTAAGTTGTCAGAATGAAGGAAAAAAACGGGACAAGTCATGCCGCCGAGGGTTCCGCCCTAGGGTTTTGGTATCAGTCCCTCTACGCACTGCTGATCCTTCTGGAGCAGGTCTCAGATGACGCTGCAGTCGGAATTGAGCAGCTCGATGACATCGCAATCAAGGCTGATGGTCGTGACCTGCTCTATCAACTGAAACATTCAATTGCAGCCAAACCTTCCCCTGTTGGAATCAAATCTCGATCGCTCTGGCGCACGATCAAGGTGTGGATAGATGCTCTCCCCAACTTGAGCCTAGCGGAAACCAGCCTTCACCTCGTGACGGTAGGCGGAATTGTGAAGAACGATCCGCTTAAGGCACTTGCCGATGCGGACGACAACCGGGAAGCTTTGGCGAACGCCATGGTCGAGGAAGCGCAGCGCGTACTGGACGAGCGGGCTAAAGCCAAAGCAGACGGGAAATCTCCGCTTCCTTACTCCGACAGAAAGGACGGATGTAAGGCATTCTTGTCACTGCCGCCAATGATGCAGCTAAATCTGATACGTCGGATAACACTTAGGGTTGATAGCCCCACCGTAGGCGAAATCGAGGGGAAGATCGAAGGCCGCTTGACTTTGCTACCTGCTGGGCAACGTGCGCTGGTCGCCAGAAAACTGATCGAATGGTGGGACCGGCAGATCGTCTACAGCCTCTGCAACAAGCGTGAGAGGGTCATCGCCCGACCCGAAGTACAGGCGCAAATTAGCGAAATTGTGGGCGAGCTAGATCAAGGCAGATTGTCGGCTGACTTCGAAACCCTGCAGAAGCCGCTCGACTATCAGCCCAATGGCATGCTCACGCGCCAGATCGCGCTGGTAAAAGGCGGCAATGCTGACATTGATAAGGCCATTCGAGAAGAATGGCGCGCCCGCGCACAGCGCGCCCGTTGGGCAACTGAGAACCCAGCGCTGGCAAGCAAGATCCATGATTATGATGCGGTCCTCACCGAGCATTGGTCCGACAGGCACGCCCAAATGGTAGAGGAATGCGGGGACTTCGAGGAGGATGGGAAATGCAAGTCGGGTCTCGATCTTCTTCGCTGGACCCACAATGATGCGCCAATGGCCGTCAGGCCGATCCAAGAGGGCTTCGGCGCCGCCTATTATGTGCGAGGCAGCTATCAGGTGCTGGCTATCGATCTCGAAGTGGGCTGGCATCCTGACTTCAAGAACCTTCTCGAGGACGGTGAATGATCCTCGCACATGACCTCTACGCCGAAACCAATCCGGCATTCTGCACATATGCTCTGGCAGAGTTTCTGAAGGCCTTTACCGAGGTCGACGAGACCGGCGCGGATCTGCCACTCGCCTATCTTGCCTTGCCAATTGCGCTCTCCGATGACCTTGCTGGCTCTTTCGAGGGAACCAACAAGAAAACTGGCCTGCTGCAGTGGCTAGAACGGACCCCACAAATGTCGGTCGCCCTGGCCGAGCGCGTCAATGCTAGCCTCGAGATTGTCACACCGGCCGTCCGCTATGGCTGTTTCGCACAATTGCTTGTTCTTGGACCAGATGGGCGCATTAGGCTCGGTTCGACGAAGGTGAGGGGAACGGCGATCACCAAGCTCGACACCATCTCGGCCGGTGTGATCCGCCGGGCCGGAAGACTGGGGACTTGGTTTGCAATGGCTGGATCGACCCGCAATATCTTCGGGATCTTAGGACTTACCGTATGACCCGCTGGAACATCGCCAATGTGTTTTTCCTCGGAATGTCGGGGCGTCGGCAGGAGATCTCATTCATCCCTGGCGCGGTCAACATCATTACCGGCGCATCAGGGACCGGAAAATCAGCACTGATCAAGGCGATCGACTACTGTCTTGGCTCAAGCAAATGCGAATTACCGGTCCATATTCGGCGGCACGCGATTGCGGTGGGCGTGAAATGGGTGACAGGCGAGGAGGAAATGATCGTCGGTCGGCTTATCCCACCCGATGGCCAAGCGACCAGCACACGAATGTTCGCGACGGCAGGAAAGAACCTACTCCTCCCGACCAGCCTCGACGACTTCGACGGCGCCACCACGCTCGATGCGGCAAAGAGCTTCATTCAGAGAGCTTTCGGCATTGGCGACTTGAGCCATTTGCCGGACGACGCTGGCGAGACAAAGGGCCGAACTAGCGTTCGCCACGTCACGCCCTATCTGTTCGTTACCAAAGAAGTGATCGATAGCGAGACAGTGCTCCTGCATGGCATGGAGCAGCCCGACAAGGCCAAAGACATCGTCGCAACCATGCCATATTTCTTGCGGGCGACGGATGAAGAAAGCGCAATGGCGGAACGCAAGCTCCGTCAGATTCGGCGCGCGCTTGCAGTAGAGGAAGGCCGAGAGCGCAGCCGACGGGCGGCTGAGACGGCACTGAAGCAGCGCGCCGTCGGACTAATCAACGAAGCACATCGCTTTTCACTCGCGGACCAACCAAACAGCGATGCGGACGAAGGCGAACTGCTTGTGCAGTTGAAGGCGATCGCCGAGACCGAAGATGATCCCACCAGTTACCCAAGTGAGGGGGAGATTGGTTACCTCCATGCTACCAGAAAGGAGATATTGGCCGGTCTCACGGCCGCTAGGCGGAAGCGCCAGGCTGCGCGTTTGGCGCTTGCAGATGCCTCGGGTTTTCAAGGAGCCGTCACCCGGCAGCGAAACAAGCTGAATCTTGCAGAACATTTGAAGCTCGGCGAAGCTGCGCATCTCTGTCCGCTCTGTGATGCCCCATCCGAGCGCGGACACGAGACCGCTGCAGCGCTTGCACGTACATTGGCCAAGGTTCGAGATGAAAGCATCGCTGTAGAGCGTGTCCGCCCCCAGCTTGTCGAGCTTGACGACACTCTGACCTCCGAAATCAATCGCCTCAACCGGGATCTGCGAGAGACGGATGAGAAGATCACGAGTTGGCTTCGTCAGACTGATGAGACCCGGCGTCTTGCCAGCGTCGCACAGGCGCGAGCACATCTGCAGGGAAAAATTGCCTTCTTTTTGCAGACCAGCGCAGAAGAACCGAAACAGCTGGGCCCTGATCTGGCGGTGCTTCGAGATGAGATCATTCAGTTGGAGGCACGGGTCGATCGTGAGAGCAGAGATATCCGCCTAAAGCGCGCGGAGAGCAAAATTTCACAGTACGCGTCGGAGGCGCTTGCTTTCCTTCCCACCGTAGCACCCTGTGTTGGTTCGGAGCTCTATTTTTCGTCGAAAGAACCTGAAGTCCGAGTAATTGAAGGCGACGGTAAAGGCACGATGCTGCGAATGCCAGACGTGGGGTCGGATCAGAATTATCTCGCTATCCACATTGCACTCGCTTTCGGACTACAACGTTACTTCGGTGAGGTGGATGCACCGGTGCCCGGTATCCTCGTACTCGACCAGATAAGCCGTCCCTACTTTCCGGCCCAATCAGCGGATGAAGATGAAAAGGCCATATCTGGCGGCGAGGAGGATGAAGATATCATGGCGATGCGTCGCCACATAGATTTCCTTTTCAAGGAAGTTGAGCGTCAACATGGGCTTCAAGTACTTTTGATCGAGCATGCCTATTTTGAAGACGATGTACGCTATGTGGCCGCTACCCGCGAGCGCTGGACGCGCAGTTCGGGCAAAGCATTGATACCGCTCGATTGGCCAATGCGAA
The DNA here is from genome assembly GCF_009905735.1 of Porphyrobacter sp. SLTP. Taxonomy (GTDB): domain Bacteria; phylum Pseudomonadota; class Alphaproteobacteria; order Sphingomonadales; family Sphingomonadaceae; genus Erythrobacter. Next base: position 119,481 of record NZ_JAAALE010000006.1, on the reverse strand, counting down.
GCTGATCCTTGCCTCGATCTTGACCGATCTTCAGGTGCGCAGGGCTTATCCTCCGGTAGCAGACGACCGCCTATCGTTTCGATAAGTCGCTGGGAACGAATGCTTCTAACAGATGCCGCGGATGGCATGTTTCGAAGCAGACGGGCAGAAAGTCGCCCATACGACTCAATTAAGATGTGCACCCTCTGGCTGCGCAATTCGCTCGCGGCCGCCACGCCACAAGCGCGATGCGCGCCGCGAATTGCTCAGCCGCGGCGGCGCATTAGCACCGATCGCGCGCAGCGCCAGGCCGCTTTAAGCGCGGGTCGAATGCGCAGGGGCCAAGGCCGAAAATCCTTGTGGTGGCTGCGTTCGTAACCGACCCTGATCGTGACGGTATCGCCGCGCACCACTTGCCGACCGGTCAGTTCAAGCAGGCCGGTGCGCGGCTTTCCGTAACGTTCCGGATCGGGTGAGCCGGGGACCGGGAACGCAGGAACCGTGATCGGCTTGCCATTCATTGCGGCGTCGTGCTGCTCGGATGGAAGCTGAACTTGGAAGGCTTCCTGACCATAGCCCAACACCAGATACATATAGGGGATGTCGGTGAAGCCGGGCTTTCGCCTGAGCAGCGTCGCCGCGATTACGTCGTTGGGGCGGGGGCCGGGCGTGAAGGTGTAAATGAGCGGAAAGCGGTCGGCGAAAGCCCGCGCGTGGTCTGCGTCCTTGATCCAAGTCATCAGATGCGGAAAGCTGACGACCTCTTCCTCGGGCAGCAAGGTTAGACCGATCTTCATAAACGCCTTGAGGACGCCGACCGGCGTGTAGGGATCACGCTTGAGTGTGAAGGTGACACGCTTGGCTATTTCGTCGAGGACATAGACCGGGTCACCCTCATAGGAGCTGATTTCGAAGCCCTTGTCGCCATGCTCGATTCGCCAGCCCGGCTTGTTGCCACCCTGCTTCAGGGTCGGAACACCATTCTTGCCGCGAATGCGCGACATCGTCCGCATCGGCTTCGACCAGTTGCCAAGGTCGTTCTCGATACCAGAGCCGAAGTCCTCGTTGCAGGTGTCGCACTCATAAGCGCTAGCGATACTCTTGTTACCGATCGCTTCGGGAATCGCGTGGGCGACCTTCTTGAACTTCACCGCCGGCGGCTTCTGGCCACAGAAACGGCAGACCCGCCTCGCCGGATCGCCGAGCATGACCTTGTCACCGGGACGTACCAGCCAAGCCGCAATCTGGTCGTAGCGGGTCTCGTAGAAACGGAGCGCCTTGTCGTTCGAAGTCATCACCAACAGCTATAGCGTTCTTTGCAGGCCAGCGCATTATTCCTTAGGGCACCGGCCGGTCGACAGCGGGCAGCCGAACAGCCTGTCTCGCGTCTCAGAACCCTCCAGATTTGGTCCGATCGAACCGGATTGCCTACTCCGCCGAAGCGATGGCCCAGCTTAGCGAAACCAATTCTTTGAGCGCCGCTTTCGCAACTAGCAGCGTCAGTCAATTATCTGATTTATAGAGCGAATTAGATGTGAGCGGTGCCTTAAAGGAGACGTTGCTGGAGGCACACATCGCCGACTAAAACCGTTGGAAGACATTCCGGTCGATAGATCTGAGCACGCTGGCTGCCATGCCTGAAAGAGCAGCTCTAGTCGGCAAAATCCTTGCTCGCACGGGAGTCGCGATCAATGAGCTGGACGCGGCCGAGGCGTAGGGATCATCATACATTTGCGCCACGATTTCTGCCTTTTCGCTAGACTACCATGATTGCAACAAGCTGTTGCGTATAAGCATTCCAATGTCTCTTTGATCTGCCTCACGAGCGCAGCCGATGATCGGTTGCCTCGCCGACACGAGGCAGTTCATGAGCGTCATCCCCATCCCGTCGCAAGCATCGTCGCGCGGAGCGCGTATGCTGCGCACTGCGCTCGGGCCGGAGATTGCCGCCTGGCTTGAAGATGCCTCGGTCATCGAGGTCATGCTCAATCCTGACGGGCGGCTGTGGATCGACCGGCTCGGAGCCGGGATCGCCGATACGGGGAGCGGGATGTGCGTTGCCGATGGCGAGCGGATCATCCGGCTGGTGGCGCATCATGTCGGAGCCGAGGTTCATGCCAGGGCGCCGCGGGTGTCGGCCGAGCTTCCCGATACGGGTGAGCGCTTCGAAGGTCTGCTGCCACCGGTGGTGGCAGCGCCGATCTTCGCGATCCGCAAGCCGGCCGTCGCGGTGTTTACGCTTGCTGATTATGTCGCGGCGCAGATCATGTCTCCATGGCAGGCCGACGCGCTGGTTCGCGCCGTTGCGGCCCGGAAGAACATCCTGGTCGCTGGCGGCACGTCGACCGGCAAGACCACCCTCACCAACGCGCTCCTGGCTGAAGTCGCCAAGAGTGTCGACCGCGTGGTCCTGATCGAGGATACGCGCGAGCTGCAATGCGCCGCGCCCAATCTCGTGTCGCTGCGCACCAAGGACGGCGTTGCCACGCTCTCCGACCTGGTCCGCTCGGCCCTGCGCTTGCGCCCCGACCGCATCCCGATCGGCGAGGTGCGAGGTGCCGAAGCGCTCGACCTGCTCAAGGCTTGGGGCACTGGGCATCCCGGCGGCGTCGGCACGATCCACGCAGGATCCGCGCTTGGGGTCCTGCGGCGCATGGAGCAGCTCATTCAGGAAAGCGTCGTCACCGTGCCGCGCGCGCTGATTGCCGAGACCATTGATGTGATCGCCGTCCTGGTCCGCGACGGGACCGGGCGGCGGCTTGCCGAACTCGCTGAGGTCACCGGCCTCGATGCCCACGGCGACTATCAGATCCTCCCCATCACACCCCCAGCCACAGGAGTTTCATCGTGATCCGTACCCTATCGCGCGCCCGCGCCCGCCTCTCCGCTGCCATGCTCGGTGGCTTTGTTGCTCTTGCCATCGCGGGGCCTGCTCATGCGGCGGGCTCGTCGATGCCTTGGGAAGCGCCGCTCCAGTCGATCCTCGAGTCCATCCAGGGCCCCGTCGCCAAGATCGTGGCGGTCATGATCATCATCGCCACCGGTCTGGCGCTGGCGTTCGGCGACACCTCGGGCGGTGCACGCCGGATGATCCAGATCGTGTTCGGCCTGTCGATCGCCTTTGCGGCCTCCTCCTTCTTCCTGTCGTTCTTCTCGTTCGGCGGCGGGGCTTTGGTGTGATGGAGACTGCATCACCTGAAGCCGTGCCCGGCTTTGTCGTACCGGTTCACCGCGCGCTGACCGAGCATATCCTGCTTGGCGGCGCCCCGCGCGGGTTGGCGATCGCCAATGCGACGCTGGCGGCCGCGATCGGGCTTGGCCTGCGCCTGTGGATCGCCGGTGTCGTAATCTTCGCGCTCGGCCACATGGTCTCGGTCTGGGCCGCTCGGCGCGATCCGCAATTCGTCGATGTCGCGCGGCGGCATCTGCGCTTTCCCACGTTTCTGAGGGTCTGAGCCCATGCTTTCGCTTCGCGAATACCGGAACAAGGCCGACCGGCTTGCCGACTTCCTGCCCTGGGCCGCGCTGGTTGCCCCCGGCGTGGTGCTCAACAAGGACGGCAGCTTCCAGCGCTCGGCCCGTTTCCGCGGTCCCGATCTTGACAGCGCGACGCCTGCAGAGCTGATAGCGACGACCGCGCGGCTCAACAGCGCGCTGCGGCGACTGGGTTCAGGTTGGGCCATATTCGTTGAGGCGGTGCGCCGCCCGGCACAGGACTATCCCGATAGCGATTTTCCCGATCCGGCCTCGGCGCTGGTCGAGCGCGAGCGCGCCGCGCAATTTGCCGAGGAAGGCGCACATTTCGAGAGCCGCTATTTCCTGACCCTGTTGTGGATGCCGCCCGCCGAAGACGCGGCGCGCGCCGAAAGCTGGCTCTACGAGGGGAAGGCCGAAAAGGGCATCAATCCCAAGGAGCTGCTCGACCTCTTCGTCGACCGCACCGAGCGCCTCTTGCGTCTGATCGATGGCTTTGTGCCCGAGGTCGCGTGGCTCGATGACGGCGAGACGCTGACCTATCTGCACAGCTGCGTTTCGACCCGCAGTCACCGCGTGCGCGTTCCCGAAACCCCGATGCATCTTGATGCGTTGCTGGTCGATGAGCCGCTGACCGGCGGGCTTGAACCGCGCCTTGGTCGCGCGCACCTGCGCACGTTGACCGTGGTCGGCTTTCCCAGCAGCACCTTCCCGGGCCTGCTCGACGAACTCAACCGGCTCGCCTTTGCCTATCGCTGGTCGACCCGCGCCGTGATGCTCGACAAGACCGATGCCACCAAGCTGACCGCCAAAATCCGGCGGCAGTGGTTCGCCAAGCGCAAATCGGTCGCAAGCATCCTCAAGGAGGTGATGACCAACGAGGCTTCGACGCTGCTCGACAGCGACGCCTCGAACAAGGCCGCCGATGCCGATGCCGCGCTGCAGGAGCTCGGATCGGATTTTGTCGGCCAGGCCTATGTCACCGCGACGGTGACTGTCTGGGACGAAGACGCGGCGCTGGCAGCGGAGAAGCTGCGTCTGGTCGAGAAGGTCATCCAGGGCCGCGACTTTACCGTGATCGTCGAAGGCATGAACGCGGTCGAAGCCTGGCTCGGATCGCTTCCCGGCCATGTCTACGCCAATGTCCGGACACCCCCGATCTCCACATTGAACCTTGCCCATATGATCCCCCTGTCTGCCGTGTGGGCCGGGCCGGAACGGGACGATCACTTCAAAGCCGCCCCCTTATTCTATGCGCGGACCGAAGGTTCGACCCCGTTCCGGTTCTCTCTCCATGTCGGCGATGTCGGCCATACGCTGATCGTCGGGCCAACGGGGGCGGGCAAGTCGGTGCTGCTGGCGCTGATGGCGCTGCAGTTTCAGCGGTATACCCAAGCCCAGGTCTTTGCCTTCGACTTCGGCGGATCAATCCGGGCAGCGGCGCTGGCCTGCGGCGGGGACTGGCAGGACCTCGGCAATTCGTTGACCGGCTCTGGCCTGGCCGAGGACAGCGCTGGCGCGGTATTGTTGCAACCACTGGCCCGGATCGACGAACCGGCGGAACGCAATTGGGCGGCCGAATGGCTCCAGGCGATCCTCACTGCCGAAGGCATGACCATCGATCCCGCCACCAAGGAGCATCTCTGGTCGGCGCTGACCTCGCTTGCCACCGCGCCCATGGCCGAGCGCACGCTCACCGGGCTGGCCGTCCTGCTCCAGTCGCAGGCCTTGAAGCAGGCGCTCGCGCCCTATTGCATCGGTGGGCCGTTCGGGCGGCTGCTTGATGCCGAGAGCGAACATCTGGGCGAGGCCAGCTTTCAGGCCTTCGAGACCGAAGGACTGACCGGCTCGGCCGCAGCCCCTGCCGTGCTGTCCTATCTGTTCCACCGCATCGAAGGCCGGCTCGATGGCTCGCCAACCATGATCATCATCGACGAGGGCTGGCTTGTCCTCGACAGCCCGGCCTTTGCCGCACAACTGCGCGAATGGCTCAAGACGCTGCGCAAGAAGAATGCGAGCGTGGTTTTCGCAACGCAAAGCCTCGCCGACATCGAGACCAGCGCGATTGCGCCTGCGATCATCGAAAGCTGCCCCACCCGCATCTTCCTCCCCAACGAACGCGCGGTCGAACCGCAGATATTGGCGATCTATCGCCGCTTCGGCCTCAATGACCGGCAGATCGAGATCATCGCGCGGGCTACGCCCAAACGCGATTATTACTGTCAGTCGGCGCGCGGTAACCGATTGTTCGAACTTGGCCTCGGCGAAGTCGCGCTCGCCTTCACCGCCACATCATCAAAGACTGACCAGCTCGCCATCGATGCGATCACGGGCGCGCACGGCAGCGCTGACTTTGCGGCGCGCTGGCTGCGCCATCGCGGTCTTGCCTGGGCAGCCGAGCTGCTGCCCGCTCCCAGTCCCCTTCCCCAACCCGGTCCCCGGTCGGACCAAACCCAGGAGTCGTGCCCATGAAAGCCCGTAAATTCGTCTCGATGCTTGCTGCCAGTGCCGCAGTCCTGTCGCTCAGCGTCAGCGCCATGCTGCCGGCGGCTGCCAGCGCACAGATCGGCGGCGTGGTGTTCGACCCGCGCAACTATGCGCAGAACATCCTGACCGCCGCCCGCACGCTCGAGCAGATCAACAACCAGATCCGGCAGCTCCAGAATCAGGCCACCTCGCTCGTCAACGAAGCGCGCAACCTGCAATCGCTGCCCCTGACCGTGCTCGAGCCGCTGCAGGCGCAGATTCGGCAGACGCAGGCCTTGCTCAGACAGGCACAGCGCGTTGCCTATGATGTTCGGCAGATCGAGCGCGAGTTCCAGAACAATTATCGCGCGGGCGCGATGACCGGGCCGCAGCGCTTGCTGGTCCAGGGTGCCGAGGCCCGGTGGCAGAATAGTGTCGGCGCGTTCGAGGATGCCCTGCGGGTTCAGGCCGGCGTGGTCGGCAATATCGACGGCACGCGCGGCGCTATCGACAGCCTCGTTGGCTCAAGCCAGTCGGCAACCGGCGCGCTTCAGGCCGCCCAGGCTGGCAATCAGCTGCTGGCGGTGCAGGCGCAGCAACTCGCGGACCTGACCGCCACGGTCGCCTCGCTGGCGCGGGCACAATCGCTCGACGCCGCTGCACAAGCGGCCGCCAAGGCGCAGGCACGCGAACAGCTGCGGCGATTCCTCGGCGATCGCCGTCCCTATGTCCCGGCCAATGCCCAGCTGTTCGGGAACTGAAGCGATGGACAGCAAGCTCTTTGCGCGGATTGGGGCCGGCGCGTTCGTCGCCATTGCCATCACCATGGCCGTGCTCGAATTGCGCGAAGAGCCTGCGCCGCCGCCTAGCGCTGCGATAGCTGCGGCGGATGTATCCGGAGACAATGCAAAGGCCACCCTCGCCTATTGCGCAGCGCTCGGCCTTGAGGCGGCATCGGTCGATATCTGCACCGCAGCATGGGCAGCGGAACGCCGGCGGTTTCTGGGGCAGGCCGAGGCTGATGCGGCGGTCGTGCCCCCTGTGACTGACAACAGCGGGGATCCCACCTTCGATATGGCGAGGGATCGCTGACATGGGTGGCACCGGCGTCGTCGACCGCTTCCTCGACATCTTTTCGCGCTACATTGACAGCGGCTTTGGTCTGCTGGGCGGCGAAGTCGCCTTCATCGCAACCACGCTGATCGTCATCGATGTCACGCTGGCAGCGCTGTTCTGGTCTTGGGGCGAGCAGGACGACATTCTTGCCCGCCTGGTCAAGAAGACGCTCTTTGTCGGGATCTTTGCCTATATCATCGGCAACTGGAACAGCCTCGCGCGCATCGTGTTCGAAAGTTTCGCCGGGCTGGGCCTCAAGGCCAGTGGCACCGGGTTTACGGCTGCCGAACTGCTGCAGCCGGGCCGGGTCGCGCAAGTGGGGCTTGACGCCGCCTATCCCTTACTGGAGTCGATCTCCGAGCTCCTCGGCTTTGTCAGCTTCTTCGAGAATTTCCTGCAGATCGTGATCCTGCTGGTCGCCTGGGCGATCGTCATCATCGCCTTCTTCATCCTGTCGATCCAGCTGTTCATCACCCTCATCGAATTCAAGCTGGCAACGCTTTGCGGCTTCGTGCTGATCCCGTTCGGGCTGTTTGGCAAGACCGCCTTCATGGCCGAGCGCGTGCTCGGCCATGTCGTCTCATCGGGCATCAAGGTGCTGGTGCTCGCGGTGATCGTCGGTATCGGCTCGACCATCTTTTCCGAGTTCACAACCGCGATTGCGGGCGAACCCACGATTGAAGACGCACTGTCGATCGTGCTGGCGAGCCTGGCGCTGCTCGGCCTTGGCATCTTCGGTCCTGGGATCGCCAATGGCATTGTTTCGGGCGGACCGCAGCTTGGCGCCGGCGCCGCAGCCGGCACCGCGCTGCTCGCTGGCGGCGCTGCCGCAGGCGCTGTCGCCGGTGCCAAACTGGCGGGCGGCGCGGTCGCCAGTGCGGCCTCCAATGTCGCGCAGGGCACATCGCGCGCGGCAGGCGGCGCAACCATGGCCTACGCCCTCGGCTCTGCCGGCAAGTCAGGCGGCGCAGCAGTGGCAGGCGGCGCGCGTGCCGTCGGCGAATATGCCGCCAGCGCCGTGACATCGCCGCTAAGGAAGGCTGGTGACGGCGTGAAGCAATCCTTCCGCGAGGGCAGCCGCGACGCCATCACCAAGACGGGCGGCAGCATCACACCCGGACCTAACACGCCCCCGCCATCGCCGCCTGCGCCGTCAGATTCCGGTGCCGACCAGCCAGCCTGGGCCAAGGCGATGAAGGACCGGCAGACGATTTCCCACGGCGCGAGCATCGCCGCGCACACGCTCAAATCGGGCGACAGCCATGGCGGCGGCGCCTCGGTCGACACCTCAGAAAAGGACTGACACACATGTTCCGACGACCTTCGATCCGCTACGGCAAGACCCCCGAGCCGGAAACGCCCTACCAGCGCGCAGCCCAGGTCTGGGACGAGCGCATCGGCTCGGCGCGGATACAGGCGCGAAGCTGGCGCTATGCCTTTTTCGGCGCGCTTGGCCTGTCCGCCTGCCTCACCGCGGGGATCGTCTGGCAGGGTTCGCAGGGCTCGATCATTCCCTGGGTGGTGCAGGTCGACAAGCTTGGCGAAGCCCAGGCCGTCGCCCCTGCGGTCAGCGACTTTGATCCGAGCGACCCGCAGATCGCATTCCACCTGGCGCGGTTTATCGAGCAGGTGCGCAGCATTCCCGACGATCCGATCATCGTCCGCCAGAACTGGCTGCGCGCCTATGACTTTGTCACCGACCGCGGCGCATTGGTGCTCAACGATTATGCGCGGACCAATGATCCCTTCGCGGCCGTAGGCCGCGAGCAGGTCGGGATCGATGTCACCAGCGTCATCCGCGCGTCGCCGACCAGCTTCCGCGTTGCCTGGGTCGAACGTCGCTACCGCGATGGGAGCCTCGCCGAGACCAGTCGCTGGACCGCCATCCTGACGATCACCGTCCAGACCCCGCGCACCCCCGATGCCCTGCGCAAGAACCCGCTCGGCATTTTCGTCAATGCCATCAACTGGTCAAAGGAACTTGGCTCATGATCTCGCCCATTCACGGTCGCCTTGCGGTGACCCTCCTGCCCGTCCTGCTTGGAACAACGGCCTGTCCGGCTTCAGCTCAAGTGGTCGCCTCAGAGCCGGCGTCAGCGGTCGTCGATGCAGGGACCACCGCAACAATGCAGACGCAATCCGAACCGCGGCGGACCCCCTCCCACGCCGCGCGCCGCTCCCACCCTTCCTTGCCCCGGGATCGGGTGGGAGCGGCAAACGCCGCCGCGCGCGTGCAGCCCGAGGGCGAGCAGTTCATCAACGCGATCCAGAACTATGCCTGGGCGCCCGGCGCGCTCTATCAGGTCTATGCCGCGCCGGGACAGGTGACCGACATTGCGCTGCAGGAAGGCGAGCAGCTGGTTGGCGCCGGACCTGTCGCTGCCGGCGATACCGTGCGCTGGCTGATCGGCGACACCGTAAGCGGGCGCGGGGCCAGTGCCCGCGTCCACATTCTGGTAAAGCCGGTCCGCTCCGACATCACCACCAACCTCGTCATCAACACCGACCGGCGCACCTATCATATCGAGCTGCGCGCCAATCCGTCGGTCTACATGGCGTCGGTCTCCTGGACCTATCCGCAAGACGAGTTGATCGCCTTGCAACAGGCGCAGGAAGCCGAGACGCGCGCAGCACCAATTGCCGCCAATATCCCGATCGAGGCGCTCAATTTTGCCTACCGCCTGTCGGGCGACCGGCCTGCGTGGCGACCGGTGCGCGTGTTCGATGACGGGCGGCAGACCTTTATCGAATTCCCCGAAAGCGTTGCGCAAGGTCAGATGCCGCCTTTGTTCGGGCTTGGCGAAGGCAATCAGGCCGAGCTCCTCAACTACCGCGTGTCAGGCCGCTTCATGATCGTCGACCGGCTGCTCGAGCGCGCCGAACTGCGCCTGGGCGACCGCCGTTCGCAGCAGCGCGTCGAGATCCGCAAGGAACGCCGGAGGACGCCGTCATGAGCGACGAAGCTGCTCAAACGCCAGAAGAGGCGGTCAAACTGCGCGGCGATCCGCCGCGCGTCATGCGGCTGTCGCGCAAGGCCATCGGTATTGCTTCGGCCTGCGGCTTTGCCCTTGTCGGCGGTGCGCTTATCTATGCCCTGCAGCCAGCGAGCCAGGCCGAGCGCGAGGAGCTGCTCAACACCGAAGGCGCAGCGCGCCCCGATGCATTGGCCGATGCCCCTCGCGACTATGGTGATGTTCCCAAGCTGGGCCCGCCCCTGCCCGGCGATCTCGGCGCGCCGATCCTGGCGGCACAACAGCGCGGCGATGTGGCCGAGCTTCCGCCAATAGGCGCTGCGCCGCCCAATGGCGCTGCGCCAACGCCTGCGCAAACGGCAGCCGAGACCGAACGCCAGCGGCTTGTGCAGGAACGCAGCGCCGCTCGCGAAAGCCGCCTGTTCTTTGGTGGCGGTGCGGGGGCAGCTGCTGTCGGTGACGGATCGGAAGTTGCCGATGCCGGCGGTGGGCCGCCGGTGCCGCAGCTTGCAGCAGCGGCTCAGCGTCCCGCCTTTGCCGACCGCCCCGCCGAGCGCCGGACGGTATCAGCCAGCCGGATCGAGCCACCTGCGGGCACCCATGTCTTGCAGGCGGGCAGCATCATTCCTGCTGCCCTCATCACCGGCATCCGCTCCGATCTTCCAGGTCAGGTCACTGCGCAGGTGACCGAACCTGTCTATGACAGCGTCACCGGCCGCATCCTACTCATCCCCCAAGGGTCACGGCTGATCGGCGACTATAATGCCGACGTGTCCTTCGGCCAGCGCCGGGTCCAACTCGCATGGAACCGCCTGATTCTGCCCGATGGCCGGTCGATCGTGCTCGAACGCCAACCCGGCGGCGACCCATCCGGCTTTGCCGGACTGCAGGACGGCGTGGACTTCCATTGGGGCGGCGTTCTGCGCGCGGCGCTGGTTTCGACCCTGCTGGGTGTTGGCGGCGAGCTTGGCGCTGGCAATGACGACAATCTCACCCGCGCGCTGCGTCGCGGCTCGCAGGACAGTATCGGCCGCGCGGGCGAACAGGTGGTCAGCCGCGAGCTCGATGTGCGGCCAACATTGACCATCCGTCCGGGTTTTCCCGTGCGTGTGCTGGTTACCCGTGATCTGGTATTGGGAGGAGGGTCATGACCCGATTGAAATTGGCCGATCTGGCCGACGAAAAGCCGGTCAAGGTAACCGTCGAGCTCTCCTCCCGACTTCACCGCGACCTGCTTGCCTATGGCTTGGCGATCAACGGCGGCGATACCAAAAATGCTCCCACACCCGAGCGACTGATCCCGCCGATGATCGAGCGGTTCATTGCGACCGACCGGTCCTTCGCCAAATTACGGCGCTCGGGTCAGGCTGGGTAGCGTTCGCTGATCAGTTCGAAGAAACGCTTCAGCGCTGGGTTATCGTTATCCTCGCGCCAATAGAAAGCATAATCGAGGCGCGCAGCACCGCCTTGATCGATGATTTCGAGGAACGTCAGTTCCGGCCATTGCACCCCGATCGAGGCTTCAGTGGCCAGCGTGATGTACCGGCCGAACGGGACCGTGCTCAGGACACTCTCGAGGCTTGTGTCCTGCATGATCAGGTTCGCACGATAGCCCTGATCCGATAATCGGCGCTTCAGCGTGCGCGCCATCGCGGGTCCCACGCCCTGACTGGGCAGCACGAAGACCTGTCGGCGAAAATCACTCCAGTGAACCCGGTCTGATGTGGCCAGTTGATGGTCTTTTGGCAAGGCGACAAGCAATCGCTCCGACCATGCCGAGCGCCGCGAGATGCCGGCGTCGTGCGCATCCGACGGCATCAGCGCGACGTCGATGATCCGGGCTTTCAGATCGCTGAGCATCCGCTCGGGATCGGCTTCGATCCCGTCAAACTGAATGTCGGGGTGACGCCGCATATACTCGCCAATGGTCGCGCGCATGTTGCCGGCCATCAGCGACGCCGAAAACCCGACCGCGATTCTGCCCTCCTCGCCATAGCTGACGGCGCGGGCTGTCGTCTGAAGATTGTCAATGTCGGTGAGAATGCGCCGGGCAACGCTCAGGAACGCCTTGCCCTGCTCAGTTGGTATTGCGCCGCGTGTGCTGCGTTCGAAGAGCTTGATCCCGAGGCGGGCTTCCAAGGCGGCGATCCGTCTGCTCAAGGTCGATTGCTTGATCCGCATTGCTTCGGCGGCGCGTGAGAAATTCTGGGCATCGGCTGTCGCAACAGCAAACCTGAGCTGACGCACTTCGATCATAGGCTACGCGACCTTTATCATCTTCTCCCCGGCCGCATTATCACCAATAATCAGGATCACCCAAATTTTTCCAATGTCTTCAATAACCAGCGGGCAAGATCGCTGCCGCTACAAGCGCGTATTCGTGCTCTCCGCACCCATTAATCCACTATGGGTCATCTCGCTCGAGACCTCAGATTTCCTGCCCGATGTGAAACGAAGGTCAGTTCAGGATATATCGGCCGACGACCAGTGAATGTGTACGATACGCCATTGCCCATTCACTTGCCGGAGCATCATCGTCTCGACCGACCGGCTGTTGATCGCACGCGTGCGGTACGTTCCGGTCACCGTTTCGACACTCATGACCCAGGCCATATCGCCTTGCATACCATGCGTGCGGCGGACCAGGGTTCGCGGCACTGCGGCGCTGAAGGCAGCATCGGCTTCCAGATGATGGCTGGCATATTCGGCGCGGCTGTTTTCAACGCCGCCAGATTCGAAAATAACGACGTCTTCAGAAAGGTGCATCAGCGCTGCGTCCGTAACGCCGCTGGCAAGTGCAGCGTGGAAGGCCATGACAGTACCGACCGGTGTTGCCGCGTCGATAGCGGCGCTCGGCGCTTCCCAGACTGGCATTCGCGGCGCATCGTGCGCCCCGGGATGCGCAGCCGTCAGACTTAGCCCGATCGCCGCGATAGCAGCGTTACGCGCCACTCGTCGCCCTGCCGATTGACCCCCTTCACCTTTGAGCATGACCTTGTTTCTCCCTGTGTCTCCTTTGCATTTACATCATCATTGGCGACATCATGCCCAGCACGGCAACCAGACCGATTACACCGCCGGCCAGGAGCAGCTCGCCTGCAAGGCTTCTGCGAAGGCGCGACAATGCGTTTAAGGGCTCCGCACTCTCGCGGCGTTGGTCGAGAACCTCCCGGCGTCCGATCGAGGCGTTATGCGCGCCGAACGCCAGCATCATGCCAACCAACGTGACTTTAACGATCAGCAAGATGCCATAAGGCGTGCTCAAAACCGCCACGCTGTTCTCCAGTCCAAAGATCAACTGCGCGTTGATCACGCCCGTCAGTGCAGCTGCAGCGACCAGGCCGACGCCTAGCGGCGCGAACGCGTGCATCACGCGAAGCAGCCGCAAGGCAGGGATGAGCTCGCGCTGCCGATGGGCTTTGACCGTAAGCATCAGGAACCAACATATTGCGCCCAGCCACAGGCTGGTCGCCAACAGATGGACGCCATTGTTCAAGCGGTGGAACAGGCCTAATCCACCTTCGGTTGCAGCGGCATGGCCGCTCCAGCTGAGCGTCAGCAATGCGCCAGCGAAGCACAAGGCCGCGATCAACGAAGTTGGCCTACCTGCTCGGCTTGCCAGCAGTGCGCAAAGGCCGATAATCAGCAGGGCCAAGCGTATCAAAAACGCCATGCCCATCTCGGTGCCAATGATCATCGCTTCGATCATTGGCCAGTCGAGCGAAGCAATCGGCGCGCCCATCATCGCTGCAATAGACACCAGCATCAGCGCGATTGACAACAGCGGCGCACAAATGGAGACGAGGGTCAGAGCAGCCCTGTCCTCACCCTGCGACACCCACTCCGGGTGGCGCAGCTTCAGCAATCGAAACGCCGTCCAACCGAACAGGCCAAGCAGCGCACCATAATGCGCAAGGCGCAACCCCTGTTCGGCCAGACCCCCCACGCTGTGATCAGCTAACGATGAAGTTGACGGTGCCGTTCATGCGATGCCCATCAGCTCCGGCGGCCTGCCAGCGCACCTCATAGGTTCCGGCGCGCAGCGGCTGCCGCAGAGCGAGCGTCATGGTCTTGTTGCCATTGCTCCAGGCCGTCGTGAAATTGCGGATCACCATCTCGCCGTGGTTCGCCATCCCGGGCATCGCGGTCATAACGATGCTGGCGGCGGCGGTCGGCGGCAACAGAGCTTCGCTGAATGTGAGGGTCACCGCCCGCGGGCGCGCAACGGTTGCGCCCTCAGCAGGAGTCGAAGCCACGACGCGCGTATGTGCGAGCGCCGCCGACGGGGCCGCAAGCGGCGCAGCGATCATGGCAATTGCGGCGAGGAGAGGTGCGAATTTCATGAGGTATTCCTTTGCTTCAAAACCAGAAACGGATGCCGACGAGATAGTTGGTAACGCTGGGATCCTCGCCGCGTGCGCGGGCGTAATCGGCGCTGCCGCCGAGGCGCCAGCTTTGTTCGATGCCGATATAGGGGGCAAACTCGCGAATGAATTCGTAGCGCAGCCGCACGCCGACCTCGACCGAGTCGATGCCTGACCCGATGCCGAGGCGCGGAATGTCCTGCGCCGACAGGTTCACCTCGGTGCGCGGTTGCAAGATCAGACGCTGCGTGATCCGCTGGTCGACCTCACCCTCTATCCGCGCCGTGAGATCGCCGCGCTGTGACAGAAACAATGCGGCGTCGACTTCGAACATATAGGGCGAAAGCCCTTGCACGCCGATCACTGCATGTGTGGTGTCGGGTCCGCCGAGGTCTTGCCGCACGCCCGCCTGCAGATCCCAGAAGGGCGCAATGGCCCGCGCGTAGAGCGCCTGAACCTCGGCTTGTTCAATCGGTTCGCCGAACGTGCCTTCACCTTCGCTCTTGAACCACAGCCGGCTCGTCGGGCCACCATAATAGCCCTGAAGATCCCACAGATAGCCCTCGCGGCCGTCGCGCACCTGCGTCTCGAAACGATCTCCCTGAAACCAGAAGACCGGGAAATCGCCATGGGTACGTTGCAGATCCTCGCGCGAGGCCCGCATCGCGTCGGCACCCCAAATGGCATCGGCAGCGCGCGGTGGACCGCTTCCGGCCTCAGGTGGCGGCGGGGTTTCCATGTCAGGTCCAGGAGATGCCGACGCTGCGTCGTCCATCATGCCATGATCCATGGTGCTGTGGTCCATGCCAGCCATCGGATCGGCAGGTGCAGCCGCCTCACCCGTCATGTCATGTCCTGCGTGAGGGTCGATTGGCTCAGGAGTCGCAGACTGCTCAGGCATGACGTGCCCCGCGTGCTGATCGGCAGGATCAGGCGCGGTTGGCGCCGCCGGCATGCCTTGCCCGGCATGGGGATCGCCGGGAGCCGGAGCAGGTGTCGGCTCTGGCGCTGGCGCGGGCATCACATGCCCTTGATGCTGCGCGAAGGCCGGGACAGAGATCAACGCGCTCCCGAGGAGGGCCGCTGACAGGATAGACCGCACGCTCATGCTCCGTCGCCCGGACCGACCACGGTCACGGTCTGCATCATCCCGCCATGCATGTGATACATCAGGTGGCAGTGGAACGCCCAGTCGCCCGGCTCGTTGGCGGTGAGATCAAATTGCGCGCTGGCGCCGGGCTGCACGATCACAACGTTCTTGCGCGGCTGATGTGCAGCGCTTTCCCCGTTAACCAGCTCGAAGAACATGCCGTGCAGATGGATGGGGTGCGCCATCATGGTGTTGTTGATGAGCTTCACCCGCACCCGCTCGTTCCAGGCAAAGCGGATCGGCACATCGCTGACGGCAGAATACATCCGTCCATCGAACGACCACATGTAGCGTTCCATATTGCCGGTGAGGTGGAGTTCGAGCAATCGCGATGGCTCGCGCGGGTCCCGATTGGGCTCAAGCGCGGTGAGCATCCGATAGTTGAGCACGCGGTGCGGCATATCGCGCAGGCCGAGGCCGGGATCGCCCATTTTGTCCGTCGGTGCCATCGACACCATGTCGATCCCCGGACCAATCGCAACGTCAGGCGGCAGCAGCGTGGTGTCTCGCATCATCATGCCGTCCATGCTCATTCCGCCCATCGCCATCCCGTCCATCGCGTCGTCACCCGGCGCTGCGGTTGTACCATGCCCCATGGCGGCATGATCCGCCGCTCCCGCAGCGTCGGCAGCGCTGCCAGCATGCACGCCGTGATCCATCATGCCGTGGTCCATCCCACCGGCACCATGGTTCATGCCCATATCGCCCATCGTCAGCAGCGGCGGATCGCGCAAGGCCGGAACCGTAGCGCGCGCGCCGGGGCGACTGGCCAGCATCGCCAGCGCCATGCCGGAACGATCCATGGACTCAGCCACGATGGCATAGGCTTCGTCGCTGCCCGGCGTAATGATCACATCGTAGATCTCGGCAGTGCCGATCTGGAACTCATCAACCTCGACCGGTCGCACGTTCTGGCCATCGGCAGCGATGACCGTCATTGGCAGGCCCGGAATGCGAACATTGAAGAAGCTCTGCGCCGATCCGTTGATGATGCGCAGCCGCACGCGTTCTCCGGCGCGGAACAGATATTCCATCCCCTCGGACGGGCCGCGCCCGTTGGCGAGGAAGGTGTAGGTCGGCGCGCCAATATCCATGATATCGGTCGGCATCATCCGCATTTCGGCCCACATCCGCCGTTCTTCGCCCGACATCGGATATCGGTCGGTCCAAGTGCTCAGCTGCCGGTTGAAATAGCCTTCGCCTGTGCGCAACCGACTCATGATGAAATGCGGGTCGAGCACGGTGAAGTCACTCAGCAGCAGGATGTAATCGCGATCAAACTGCACCGGCTCGGCCCCTGCCGGATCAATGATCATTGGGCCGTAATGGCCGGATTGCTCCTGCAGACCCGAATGGCTGTGATACCAATAGGTGCCCGACTGGCGGATGGGGAACTCGTAGGTGAAGGTCTGGCCCGGTTTGATACCGGGAAAGCTGATGCCGGGCACCCCATCCATGTGGAACGGCACAAGGAAGCCGTGCCAGTGGACCGATGTGTCGGTCTCCAGGTTATTGGTGACATTCAGGCGGACATTCTGCCCTTCGCGCAGCCGGATCAGCGGGCCGGGGACACTGCCATTGACGGCAATGCCCGGGCCGCGCCGCCCTTCGACAATGCGGTGGCCGCTGCCAACGGTCAGGTCGATGACATCGCCTGATAGCTCGCCAAAGCCTGCAGGAATACGCGGGCCGCCGCGCCCATGGCTGCCGCTGCGGTGGACGCTGTGACCCTGCGCCCAGGCCGGCATGGCAGCGAAGGCTGATCCCGCACCAAGGGCGGCGATGAGGTGACGTCGTGTAAGGTTCGGACTGTTCATACGCTTCTATACGCGCGCGTCCGTGCTACCCCTCACAATGCCCACCAATTTTTGACGCGCGCGAGAAAGCCGCGTCTCGACCGCCTTGACACTGATGCCCAGCGTCATTGCTGCCTCCTGCTGGCTCAGGCCCTCAACCGTGCACAGAATCAACACCTCTTTCAGCATGGCTGGAAGCTCGGCGATCGCACGGGCGGTGGCGGCAAGCTCGGCGCGGTCTGCAGCAAGTGTTTCCGCCGAAGGCGCATCATCAGCAATCCAGTCCGCCGTGTGCTCGGGCATCGGCAGACCGATAAACCGCCTGACCGCGCGGCGACGAGCCCAGTCCCGGCATTTGTTGAGCGTGATGGCGCTGATCCATGCCTTGAAAGGTCGCTCGGGATCATAACGGTTCAGCGCAGCAAATGCCGCGACGAACGTTTCCTGCGCGATATCGAAGGCTTCCTCAGGATCACCCGTCGCGGAGCGCGCAAGCCGGTACACGGTCTCACGGTAGCGCTCGACGAGAGCACGTTGCGCGCCCGACAGGCCAGCCCGCGCGTCGCGTATAAGCGCCACATCCAGATTGTCTGAGGTCACTGCGGCTGTGTAGCGAGGCTCTTGCTAACCACCGCATCGAACCGCGCCTGTTGATCGGGACGAAGAATGGCCCGCATCGCGAAAACATGCTCGAGCGTCGCCTTCTGGAGATCCCCCATAGCATCATGCGTATCGTCCACCGCCGCAGAAACGCGGGGACCATATTCATGTTCGGCGGCGATGGCGTCGCCGAGGAGTGCATTGCTTCGCCTGAGCCGGTCTTCCAGCGCCTCGCGCCGCGCAGCAAACTGGCGCTCCAGTGCGGTCAGTTCTTGTTCCTGGGCCGGATCAAGGTCGAGCTCACCATGAATCAAGGCATGGAGTTCAGCCCCACCATGGTGCGGTGCGGGTTGAAGCATGCGCCCAAGCCACACCCCGACCAGCGCGAGCGCAATGATCAGGCCTGCCGCCAAGGCGATACGACGGAGGTTCATTCCTGACCCAGTGCAATCAAGGGCGTAAGCGAAGAAGGCGGACCGAAGGCAGCCAGGGGCACCTCGGCGCGTGCCGGCACTTGGAGCCCGCCGACGACCCCTATCCCAAGCGACATCACAAGCCCCAATCCGAGCATCGCCCGCGTCTGCCGCACCTCGTTCTGCGCGCGGGCCGCCAGCCTTCCGCCGTCAAGGGCGGAAAGATCCGGAACGGGAAGCCTAGCCAGTCGGGCGAGATTTGTGTCGAGGTCCATCAAGAAGCTCCTTCGACGTAGTATACGCGGGCGCGGCAAAAACCCCTCATGTTGCCACCTTCGATCCTGCATTTTCTTGCGCAAAGCTGAAAGCATCGATGATGGGACAGGGTCCGGATTGTTCCGACGCACAGTTATCGGCGAGCCTGACGAGGGCTCCCCGCATGGTTTGCAACGTCGCGATTTTCTCATCGAGAGCCGCGATCCTAACGCGTGCCAGATTCTGCGCCGCTGTGCGATCGCCCGTATCGAGAGCAAGAAGGGTCGCGATCTCGTCAAGCGTGAAGCCCGCAATCTGCGCCGAGCGGATCGATTGCAAACGGCCAAGATCGATGCGCGTATAGCGGCGTGGCCCCTCATGCCGCGCAGGCTGCGCCAGCAATCCGCGCCGCTGATAATAGCGGATCGTCTCGACATTGACCCCGCCTGCGCGGGCAAACTCACCGATTTTCATTTTGAGCCTTGATCCCGTACCATGGTACGGAACTTATATGGGTGGTATTGCATCGATTCAAAGGAATTCACCAATGCCCTCACCCACCAAAACCGCGGTGCTCCACCGCATGGTCATGCCCAATCACACCTGCCCTTATGGCCTGAAATCCAAGCATCTGCTCGAAACGCGCGGCTACAAGGTCGATGATCGGCATCTCACCACGCGCGAACAGACCGACGCGTTCAAGGCTGAACACGGGGTTGCAACCACACCTCAGACCTTCATCGACGGTGAGCGTATTGGAGGGCATGACGACCTGCGGCGATACTTCGGGATCAAGGTCCCCGATCCCAATGCGACCAGCTACCGCCCGATAATCGCGCTCTTCGCCATGACCGCAGCGATGGCGATGGCAGCTGGCATCGCGGTCGATGGCACGGCTCTGAGCGTTCGCGTTGCGGAGTGGTTTATTGCCTTCAGCATGTGCGTGCTGGCGCTGCTCAAGCTCCAGAATGTCGACAAGTTCGCAACGATGTTCCTCAATTACGACCTGTTGGCAAAGCGCTGGGTGCCTTATGCGACCCTCTATCCCTTCGCCGAGGGCTTGGCCGGCGTGCTGATGGTTTCCGGCCAGCTGCATTGGCTCTCGATACCGGTGGCGCTGTTCATCGGCACAATCGGTGCCATCTCGGTCTTCAAGGCAGTCTATATCGACAAGCGCGAACTCAAATGCGCCTGCGTCGGCGGTGACAGCAATGTGCCGCTGGGCTTTGTCTCATTGACAGAAAACCTAATGATGATCGGCATGGCAGTGTGGATGATGACGTAGGGTGGAAATCGCCAATTTAGCGATGCAATACCGTCTCATCGGTGCATGGAACAGTTTCTGTCTGGATTGTGACGTGATGGATCGCGAACTGCGCTGCCAGCATGTCTGCCACATCACGCCGCACTACTTCTGCATCCTCCCCGCCATCAATCGCAACATGCGCGGTCAGGCTAGCGTCGTCGCCCGCGACCGACCACAGATGCAGGTCGTGAACCCCGTTCACGCCCTGCATCTCGGCCATCGCCGTGCGGATGGCTTTGAGGTCAAACCCACGCGGCACGCCTTGTAGGAGGATATGCATGGTGTCGCGCAGCAATATCCACGTGCGCGGCAGCACCCAGAGACCGATCGCGATCGCGACGATCGGGTCGATCCAGTTGAGGCCGGTGAAATAGATTGCAATGGCCGCACCAATGACGCCAAGCGAGCCGAGCATGTCAGCCCACACCTCGAGATACGCCCCCTTGATATTGAGGCTGTCGTCCTTGCCACCAGCAAGGATCCGCATGGCAATAAGGTTCACGAGCAACCCGAGCGTTGCGACAATCAGCATCCCGACCGATTCAACGGGCTGCGGTGCAAAGAACCGCCCAATCCCCTCGATCAGAATGTATCCGGCGACCGCAAACAGCAGGATCGCGTTGAAGGCAGCAGCCAATATCTCGAATCGCCGATAGCCGAAGGTACGCTGATCATCGGGCGGACGCTGACCGATCTTGACCGCCGCCAGCGCAATCGCCAGCGCCGCACTGTCAGTAAACATATGCGCAGCGTCAGAAAGCAGCGCCAGGCTGTCAAAGACAAAGGCCCCGACCAACTCGGCGATCAGGAAGGTCGTCGTCAGTCCGAGCGCAATGGCAAGGCGCCGGGTGCTGGCACCAGCGCCATGGCTATGGCCCTGGTGACCGGCATTGCCATGATCATGACCCGCGCCCATCAGCTTGCCACCAAGGAGCCATTGCAAGGGCCGCCAAGAGCCGATGCACTTCGCTTACCGCTGCTGTTCATTGCGTCTCTCCTGAGCTTTGGTCTATTTTCTTGGTCATTCGTCTAAGCCATCACGGGCGAAAGCGGCTGAGGCTCTTCGTCCGGAAAGCGCCTGGCTTCCCGGTCAAGCACAAGCCGGGCCAGCGCCGGCAGGACGACCAAGGTCAGCAAGGTCGCCGAGATCAATCCGCCGATCACCACCGTCGCGATCGGTCGCTGCACTTCCGCACCTGTGCCGCTCGCCAGCGCCATCGGCACGAAACCAAGACTGGCCACCAATGCCGTCATCAGCACGGGTCGCAAACGCATCAGCGCCCCTTCGCGCACCGATTCCAGCACGCCCTTGCCGTTCTGACGCAGCGCAAGGATGCTCGACATCATGACCAGCCCATTGAGCACTGCCACGCCCGACAGAGCGATGAAGCCAACCGCTGCAGAGACCGAAAAGGGCATGCCACGCAGCCATAGCAGCAGCACGCCCCCGCTCAGCGCGAGCGGGACGGCGGAGAAGACCATCGCCGCACGGCTTGCCGACCCCAGCGCTGCGTAAAGCAAGGCGAAGATCGCCGCGAAGACAAGTGGCACCACAATACTGAGGCGATTTTGCGCACGTTCGAGATTCTCGAACTGGCCGCCCCAGTCGATCCACAGACCCGGAGGAATCTGCACATCATTGGCGACCGCGGCTTGCGCATCGGCAACGAACGAGCCCAAGTCCCGCCCGCGCACATTAGCCTGCACAACAACCCGACGCTTGCCGTTTTCGCGGCTGACCTGGTTGGGTCCGTTTTCAATGCGGAAGCGAACGAGCTGGCCAAGCTGCACGGACCGCGCCGTGCCATCTGCCGATGGCAATGCAACTGGTAAGGCCGCAAGCGCATCGAGATCGCGCCGCTGCTCTTCGGGCAGGCGCACCACGACATCAAACCGCCGATCGCCTTCGAACACCAGCCCGGCCTCGC
Organism: Porphyrobacter sp. SLTP; assembly: GCF_009905735.1. Classification (GTDB taxonomy): domain Bacteria; phylum Pseudomonadota; class Alphaproteobacteria; order Sphingomonadales; family Sphingomonadaceae; genus Erythrobacter. The sequence goes on along the minus strand of NZ_JAAALE010000006.1, from coordinate 97,662 downwards.
GGCCGCCGAGCGCGATCTGCACCACATCAGTCACGTCGCCAACCGACAGACCATAGGCTGCAATCGCTGCCCGGTCGAAATCGATCACAAGCGCCGGCAATCCTTCGGTCTGCTCAACCTTGACATCCGAAGCACCGTCGACCGCGCGCAGCGCAGCTGCAACGCGCTGCGCCGTGGCATTGAGTGTTTCAAAATCATCGCCATAGACCTTGACCGCTACATCGGATCGAACGCCCGAAATCAGCTCGTTAAAGCGCATCTGGATAGGCTGGCTCAACTCATAATTGTTGCCGAGCAGCGTGTTCAGCCGGGCTTCCACCCGGGCAATCAGCGCGGCCTTTGTTTCGGACGGATCGGTCCACTCCTCTCGTGGGTGCAGGATCACGAAAGTGTCGGACACATTGCCGGGCATCGGGTCAGTCGCCACTTCCGCCGTGCCCGTCTTTGAAAAGACCGTCGCGACCTCCGGAAAGCCAGCAATCACCCGCTCAACCTGCAACTGCATTGAGGCCGATTGCTCGACACTCGTCGACGGGATCCGCATCGCGTGGAGCGCGAAATTCTTCTCGTCGAGCTGGGGAATGAACTCGCGACCAAGGCTGGTGAAAGCGACGAGCGCGACAAGGAAAATCGCCGCTCCCGAGCCGATGGCCACCCATGGCCGGGCAAGCGCCTTGTCGAGCAATGGCTCATAACGGCTCCGCGTTGCCGCCAGCACGCGCGGCTCCTTCTCCTCGACCTTGCCAGTCACGAGCAGCGCCACCATCGCTGGTACGAAGGTCAGCGAGAGGACAAAGGCTGCGGTCAGTGCCAGCATCACGGTGATCGCCATCGGCGCGAACATCTTGCCTTCCACCCCGTCGAACGCGAGCAGCGGCAGATACACCAGGATAATGATGGCCTGACCGAACACCGATGGGCGGATCATCTCGCGCGCCGCAACCATCACTTCGTGAAGCCGCTCCTGCAAACTGAGCAACCTGTCTTCATGATGCTGACGCTCGGCCAGACGGCGCAGGCAATTTTCAACGATGATGACCGCACCATCGACAATCAGACCGAAATCGAGCGCGCCGAGACTCATCAGATTGCCTGAAACACCCCCTTTGACCATCCCGATTGCCGCCAGCAGCATCGACAGCGGGATCACCAGCGCCGTGATGATGGCAGCGCGGAAATTGCCGAGCAGCAGAAACAGGACGACAATAACAAGGAGCGCGCCCTCGGTCAGGTTCTTGGCCACCGTGCTGATCGTCGCATCAACCAGCACCGAACGATCAAGCACCGGCGTCACGACAATACCGGGCGGGAGGGCCGCGCCGATCTCATCGAGCTTCTCGGCGGATTCGGCCGCCACCGTGCGGCTGTTGCCACCTGCAAGCATCAGGGCGGTGCCAACCACAGCGCCATGACCATTGACGCTGGCTGCACCCGTGCGGACCTCGCGACCCGACGAAATGGTCGCCACATCAATGACCCGCACCGGCGCCCCGCCCCGCTGGGCAATCACGATATTGGCAATCTCAGACCCGCGTGACACCCGGGCATCGGCGCGAACCACCAGTCCTTCCCCGCTGCGCTCGACCACGCCGGCACCGCTCGACACATTGCCACGTTCGAGCGCGTCGACGAGATCGGTCATCGAAAGACCGGCGGCGGCGAGCCGCACCGGATCAGGTGCGACTTCATATTGCTTCACGAAACCGCCGATGGCGTCGACCCCTGCGACATTGGCAACCTGACGCATCTGTGGCCGAATGATCCAGTCCTGGACCGTACGCAGGTAGGTCAGCCGCTCTTCCGGCGTCGTCAGCCGCTGTCCCTCAGGAGTAAGATAGCTGCCGTCAGTTTGCCAGCCCGGCTGCCCGGCCCGCGCGCGCGGAGCCCCGCGCCCGTCGGGATGCGCGAAGTCGACCGTCCACATCAGCACTTCGCCAAGGCCGGTAGATACCGGTCCGATCTGTGGATCCACCCCCGGCGGCAACGTGCCCGCCGCCTGCGTCAAGCGCTCACCTACTTGCTGGCGGGCGAAATAGAGATCGGTATCATCGGTGAAGATCACCGTGACCTGCGCAAACCCGTTGCGCGAAATCGAGCGGGTTTCAACGAGGCCGGGCATGCCCGCCATGGCAGTTTCAATAGGATAGCTGACTTGGCGTTCCATTTCCGTCGGCCCGAGCGAGGGCGCAACGGCGTTGATCTGCACCTGCCGGTTGGTGATGTCGGGCACCGCATCGACAGGCAGTTGTACAAGCTGGGTCGCACCATAAATGGCGGCAAACGCGGTCAGGAGGACCACCAGCACCCTTCGCTCGACGGCGAAGGCGAGGATTTTTTCAATCATGGTTCGTCCTCTCAATGATCATGTTCGGCCTCGGCCTTGCCGAGTTCCGCTTTGAGGACGAAGGCATTGACGGTCGCGACGCGTTCGCCGACGCGCAGACCCGAGATGATCGGCACGGCGGAATCGCTGCCAGTGCCCACCGTCACCGGCCGCACGACAAAGCCGCGCGGCGTGCGCACGAAAACAACACTGCGCCCCTCAACCTCCTGGATCGCGCTGCGCGGCACCACTGGCACCCGCTGGCCATCGCTCCCGGGCGTCGTGACCCGCGCACTGACATTCTGGCCGACACGAAGGTCGCCATCGCGATTGTCGATGGTGGCGATCGCCTTGGCCGCCCCGGTGGCCGGATCAACAGCGGGAGAGAGGAACCGGATACGGCCCGTGTGCGGGTGATCGCTACCCTGAACAGAAAGCATCATCGTCTGGCCGACCCGAACGCGCTGGATATCGCGCGCAGGGATCATCAATTCCGCCCAGACCGTGCGCGGATCGGCAACCTGAAACAGCTCGCGCTCGGGCGGAACATATTCACCCGGCGTAACGGTCACCGAAGTAACCTCACCCGCAACCGGCGAACGCAGCGTCATCAGCCGGGTGGTGCCTCCTCCCGTCCCTGCACCCAGCGCACGCAAGGCTTGCTCGGCTTGCTGCGCATCAATTCGCGCCGCATCGTAGGCGGCTTGCGCTGCTTCATATTCCTGACGTGCCGTGACACGTTGGCGGAACAGACTTTCCTCTCGCGCAAGAACAGTGCGTGCGGCTTCGGCTGCGCGCCGTGCGCGTGCCGATGCGCCCTGCGCCTCGGCAACCTCGCGGCTGTCAATGACAGCGAGCGCATCACCTACCGCGACCCGGTCGCCGAGCTGGCGCAAGATCCGCACGACAACGCCCGACGTGCGTGCGGTGACATGACCGACCGACTGTGTCGGCGGCACGAGCACGCCCGCCGTTGTCACTTCGCCCCCGGCAAAGCCTTCTCCGACTGCCGCAACCACGATCCCTGCTGTGCGCAGCTGCGCTTCGGTCACCATGATGGTGCCTTCCCCTGGCGCCACCTCGGCCTCCGCATCGCCGCCAGACTCAGCGCCTTTAGCAGCTTCATCACTCTGTGCAGCGTCGCCGCGCAGCACATAGCCCGCGCCGCCACCTACAAGGGCAATGATCGCGGCCCCGCCGATCAGGGCCAGCATTTTTCGGTCAATCGTCATGATCAGTTCTCCTCGCGCGCATAGGCGCGATTGAGCGCGGCAATCGCGCGGGCCCGGTCAAGCCGGGCTTCAATGATGGAACGGCGCGCCGTCGTCAGCGCGCCCTGGACGTCGAGCAATTCAAGCAGCGAGAAGCGCCCGGCATTGTAGCCGACCTGCCCCAGCCTCACTGCCTCCTCGGCTTGGGCAAGGCCAGGCCCCTCAAGTGCGGCCAAGCGCGTCTCGGCAGCTTCGACCAGCATTTGTGCCTGCGCCCTGTCTCGCCGCGCCTCGGCTCGCACACGCTCTGCCTGATATTCGGCTGCGGTCTCGTCCGCTCGCGCCGCCTCGATCCCGCCGCGATTGCGGTCACGGATCGGAATTGGCAGCGATAGGCCAGCAACAAACGCGGTATCGCGCCCGTCATTGAAACGCCGCAGACCGCCGCTGACCGTGACATCAGGAACAGCGGCCGACTGCGCCAGCGTCACCCGCGCTGCAGCCACGCGGCGTTCCGCCTCGGCAAGCCGCTCGTCGATGCCGATGAAGGCAGGATCGTTGGTTGTTCGTCGGGGCTGCGGCGAACCGGCTGCGACCGTCAGATCCGGATCATCTGACCCAACCAGCACTGCGAGGTTCCGCCGTGCGGCAAGCATGAGACTGAATGTTTCAACCTCGGCGGCACGGGCCTCGGCAAGCGCCGCTTGGGCACGCAATTGCCTTAGCGGCGGATCGCGGCCCGCTTCGACCAGAATGCGCGCGGTGTTGGCAAGCGATGACGCTTGCGCAGCATTGTCGCGCGCCAGCGTTGCCTGATCCGTCGCCGCTGCCAGCTCGGCAAAGGCCAGTTCAACGTCGCGAACCAGATCAATGCGCTCGCGCAGCAGGGCCAGGGCCACCACGTCACGCTCGCTTGCCGCAACGGACCGCCGGGCGCTTCGCTGACCCCCGATCTCGAGCTGCTGGCTAAGCGCCAGCGTTGTTTGTGTGCTGTCCAAGCCGCGGAAGGGACCGCTTCCGGCGAAATCCTCGACCTCGAGGCTGACCTGCGGATTGGGACCAACATTGGCCTGACGTGCGCGCGCTTCGGCAGCGTCGACACGCGCCGCAGCTGCAGCAAGGCGCGGTTGGCTTGCAATGGCACGCTCGATCGCAGTCTCGAGCGTTATGGGTTCGGCCAAGGCCGGAAAGGCAGTGGCCAGCGCCGCAGCCATAAGGGCGGCGCGCAAGGATATGGGCATGAAAGACTCCTGAACTTGGCATGCGTTCGTCGCGCGAACCCACAGGTCCGTGCGCCGTTACGGTGCAAGTTCAGGCAGAAGGTGGCTGAAGCGGCGGGGCTTGCGCCAAAGAGCTCAGGATGGCGCTGTCTTGTGGCCGCATCGCGACACGGGCCAGCGACAGGCTTTCGACCATGACCGGCGCGCCGGCATTGAGACCCACGCTGCAATGGTGATGAACCACGGCGTGGCAGGGAGAATTTTCATCGTCGGGAGCATGGTCGCGATGCGCTGCTTCGGCATGGCCGCTTACGTCTGACGAAGCAATGACAGCACTAAAAGGCAAGGCATCATGCGCCATCGACGGCGATTCTACGCCGCCGAATGCCAGTCCAACCGCCAGCCAAAACAGAAGAAGCACGCGCGCCATTATGGCCGCACTAGCTTGAAAGGGTTAATCAAGCAATCTGACAGCTGCGATGTCACGAAATCAGTTCCTGCTGGCGCAACGCTTCCGCCAGATCGGGAGGTATCGGCATCGGCGCAAACGCGCTCACATTAGATCGCCCGGAATTACCCACCGGCAACCGGCCCGTCAGCGAACCCAGCGGAGCCAGCAAAATCCGGATGACTTGGCCCAGCATTTCGCTCCAATCGCGCCGTCGGATCGCAAACCCCAGCATGGCGCCATGACTGGCGAGATGTGGGCCAAGATAGGGCTGCGAAACGATATGCACCCGCTCCAGATGGTGCCAGGCACGATCCTCGTCGCCTTCTTCCAATGCTGACCGGTATGCCGCCATTTCATCCGCGATCACCCGCCGCGCAGCAAAGCTGTTGGCAAGCCCCCGCCAGCGCCGCTGCCGGTGCCAATAGAAGATTTGCGCGAAGGCCCAGATGAACGGGGTCAGGGCTCCGGCCGAAACTTCGACCTCGTCGCTGTAATGCGTCCCGCCGTTTGGTTCCGGCATGACGGTGATCCAATGATCCCACCTGGAAATGAGGGCACTGTGCCCGTTGTCACGCAGTCGTTTGGGCCAGTCGGTGCCGTCAGCATCGTGCATGGACGTCACAATCCACTGTGTCCCGAACGGAATTATGCCAAAGAGGCGGAGCTTGACCTCGCAGCGCCCGCCCGGTCGAAAGCTTTCGAACGCCGCGTCGTCGACCGGGATGAAGCGCACCAGCGGCCAAGCAATATGCTGCAACAGGCCCGCCTTCTGGACTTCTGCCCAGACAGTTTCCGGCTTGAGCGCGATATGTGTCGAACGCGAAACTTTCATGCCGCCACGCTCCCCAACTCACGTCGTGCCTGCCGGACAATCTGAACGCCGCCGCTGATCCCGAGCAGGGCCAGGATCGCAGCGACAATAAGATCGGGCCAGGCGGTGCCAGTGCCGAACACGCCGAGCGCGGCCGCCATAACGGCAATATTGCCGATCGCGTCATTGCGCGAGCATATCCAGACCGAGCGCATGTTCGCGTCTCCGGTGCGAAAGCGATAGAGCATGATGGCGACCCCGGTGTTGGCCGCCAGCGCGAGCGCGCCAATGATCCCCATCAGTTCAGGTTGGGGTGCAGCCCCGCCCAATGCCGCCAGAATGGCTGTGATCATCACCCAGCCACCCAGACCGATGAGGGTGAAACCCTTGGCCAGCGCGGCCCGGGCCCGCCATGCCAGCGCCATCCCGGCGACCAGCAGGCTGATCGCATAATTGGCGGCATCGCCCAGAAAGTCGAGCGCATCAGCCTGCAATGCGCGGCTGTCAGCAGCGGCCCCTGCCGCCATTTCCACCGCGAACATGCCGGCGTTGACGCCGAGCGCGATCCACAACGCCCTGCGCCAGCGCGGGTCGTTCAGCGTTGCCGTCGTTCCGCACGCGGCCTTGCAGCAATCATCAGCCATCTTCTTGCCTCCTCGACAATCTGCGAGTCGGCCCTCTATCTACACCCTGTAGCAACTACAGGGTCAAGCCCGGAGGATTGGCGATGAAAATTGGCGAACTGGCAAGCGCCACGGCGACCAAGGTCGAGACCGTGCGCTATTATGAAAAGATCGGGCTGTTGCCGGCGCCTGCGCGGACAAGCGCCAACTATCGTGCATACGGCCATGATCATCTGGCGCGCCTGTCGTTCATCCGCCGCGCCCGCGATCTCGGTTTTACGCTCGAAGCGGTGCGCGAGCTGCTCACGCTGTCCGATGACAAGGCCCAATCCTGCGATGCAATTGACGGGATTGCGCGCGTCCACCTTACCGAAATCGACCGCAAGATCGCCGATCTGAGCGCGCTGCGCGGCGAACTCGACCGGGTGATCGGTTCCTGCCGTCACGGGACCGTGGCCGATTGCAAGATCATCGAGACCTTGGCTCCGCGCAGAAAGGACACAGCTTGATGTATTATCTGCTCATCAAGGCCGTAGCATCAGCAATCATCATTGTGATCGTTTCAGAAACCGCCCGGCGCAATCCCGGTACCGGGGCGCTGATCGCCTCATTGCCGCTGATTTCAGTGCTCGGCATGATCTGGCTGTGGAGAGACACTCAAGACGTGGCGCGACTGGCCGAGCATTCCGCCGCGACGTTCTGGTATGTGCTCCCGAGTCTCCCGATGTTTCTCGTCATCCCTGCCCTACTCAAGCGTGGTGTCGGATTCTGGCCCGCGCTGCTTGCGGGGTGCGTTCTGACAATGGTGCTCTATGCGTCATTGGTCTGGGCCGGCCCGAGATTTGGATTGAAGCTATGACAATGCCCAACCTGCCAACGGCAATCATTTATGCCTTTGCCGCGCTAGCCGAGATCGCGGGCTGCTTCGCTTTCTGGGCATGGCTGCGCCTCGACAAGCCCGTGTGGTGGGTGTTTCCGGGCATCGTCTCCTTAACACTGTTCGCGTGGCTTCTTACGTTCGTTGACACGCCCGTCGCGGGGCGCGCCTACGCAGCCTATGGCGGTGTTTACATTGCTGCTTCGCTGATCTGGCTCTGGACGGTGGAAGGTGCCCGGCCCGACCGTTGGGATGTCATCGGAGCCACAATTTGCCTCGCCGGGGCTGGATTGATCCTTTTTGGGCCGGGACGGACAGCATGATGAGGACAAGCCTTTGAGCGACGAGCCAAGTTCCCACTGGGAAAACGTGTATGCAACCAAAGATGCCGCGCAGGTAAGCTGGTTCGAGGAAACACCCGCGCTGTCGCTTGACCTGATTTCCGCTGCCTATCCGGGGCATGGCGGCGTGATCGACATTGGCGGCGGCGCGTCACGGCTAGCGGGCGCGCTCGTCGATGCGGGATATGCACCGGTGGCGGTTCTCGATTTGTCAGCCAGTGCGCTGGCCGTTGCAAAGGCGAGGCTTGGGGCTGCGTCCAACTCGGTCGAATGGATCATTGCCGATGTTACGCGGTGGCGGTCAACCACGCGATACGATGTCTGGCATGATCGCGCAGCGTTCCATTTCCTCACCGATCCCGTGCAGCAACAGGCCTATGTGGAAGCGATGCGTTCGGCTCTCGCAAGTCATGGCATTGCTATCATCGGGACTTTCGCGCCCGATGGCCCGGAGCGGTGCAGCGGCCTGACCGTCGCGAGGCATGACGCAGCGAGTATCGCCACTATTCTTGGCTCCGACTTTGAATTGGTGAACGAACAGCGCCACGAACATCTGACACCTGGCGGTTCGGTTCAGCAATTTCAGTTCAGTACGTTTCGCCGAGTGGGTTAGGAGCCAGATCGCCCTCGCGTGCCTCAGGCTCGATGCAGGACAGATGCGCGATCACGGTCCAAAGGAAAGCGAGCGCCCTGTCAATGACCGGACGCCCGCCCTCATGCTCTGGTCATTCGCTTACGGGCAGCAGCTCATCGCCGCATCGCAGCAAGCGAATACGAGGTCGCAGCAGGACATTGCCAGCGATGCAACCTGATCCGGTGCAGCGGCAAATGTTGAAGAACTAGAACCAGGCAGCACGCCTGTTCCGCTGCGTTCGTCGCGGGTTCAAAGCCTTAGCAAGCCATGGTCTCGAACCTTACCGCGCCTTGCAATGGCCTATGTCGACAGGAGAGACCGCAGCTTCGCATCCCATGCATCAAGAGCGCTCCGCTTCTCGTCGTCATACCTGTAACGGTTGTAGATCCCGGCGACCCCTGCCCTTGTTCCGCTGATATGGTTGAGCACGCTTTCGGTCACCTCAACCGGGACTCTCAGCGACTGGAGATGGGTTGCCCCGGTTCGGCGGATATCGTGCAGTCGCCAGTTCGGAACATCGACGTCCCCCGGATCTCCACCCTCCTCGATCTGCTTGGCCTTCAGGTAAGCGATCATATCCTTGTGGAGCGCCGCCCGTCCCTTGAAGAAGCCCGACACAGGGGTGGTCCCGGTCGTGGTGAACACGAGGCCCTTCCGCTTCGGACCCAACAGCTGGAGCTCTGCGAGCGCGAGGCTTGTAAGCGGTATGACGTGTTCCTGGTCATTCTTCGCCCGATCGGCTGGCAAGGTCCATCGACGCGCATCGAGGTCGATTTCGGACCAGTCCATTTCGGCAACTTCCTGGCGCCGTTGCATTGTCAGGATCAGCATCCGGACAAAAGGCCCCCACGGCCAACCGGAATTCTCGGTCGCCCTCCACAAAGCGACAATCTCCTCGTCGCTCAGCACCCTGCGGCGAGAGGGGACGGCCTTTGGCGCCTTCATCCCGGCCAGCGGCGAGACATCGATATCCTGCCGGTCGGTCGCCCAGTTGAATAACTTGCGCAGGAGCGAGTGGATCTCCTTGCGGCGCGCCGGGCGATCGGAATACTCGTCCAGCACCTTCACGATATCGGCGCGGGTGATCTCATGGACGGGACGGTTGCCCCAGCGGGGAATAAACACGTTGTTGATCGTGCAATTCGCCGAGCCCCACGTCCCCCGCCAGTTCGGCTTGAGATAGAGCTCTACGAACCTTTCGCTGTAGGTCCGAAAGTTTAGCGTCTCCTTTTTCCGCTTGGCTTCGCGCTTGGCTTCGACCGGATCGATCCCCTGATAGACTTGGACCAGCAGCCGCTCGGCTTCTTTGCGCGCTGTTGCTGGGGTCCATGGACTTCCGACAGGGCCGATAGTCTTGCGGCGTGCAGGCCCGCCGTCGACCCGATACTGGAACACAAAGGACTGCGCGCCTCTTGGCGTGATACGGAGTCCGAAGCCCTTTAACCGGGGGTCCCACACGTAAATGTCGCGGTGCGGGTCCGGTGTGATGGACTGGATTGTTCGCAATGTGATTGACTGATTCGGCATGATCTGGCGCTCGTCCACGTAATCGCCACGTAATCAGATGTCGGGATTACGATGGCGTAGCGAAGGGTAATCCACGGCGGATTTATTCCAACCGTTTCAAGCCCTTGAGCGTAGTTTGGCGTAGTATTGGAAAGGAACGAAAAGGGCACAAAGCTCCGCTCTTAATCAGCGGGTCCTTGGTTCGAGCCCAAGTGCGTCCACCAAACTTCTCAACGGCTTAGGTGCGAATATACACCCCTCCCAAGGGGCTGTCGAGAGCCACGTAATCGCCACGTAATCAACGTGTTTCGTAGCATGGCGTAGAGGCTTGATTTTCGATGTGCGGGAGGACGTTTCCTCCCTGGTCGAAGCCGCTGCGCGGCTTCTTCACACCCACCTCAGCGGGGACACCCCGCAACGCCCCGAAACGAGGAGTGGGGCTGCTGACGCGCTCTGTCCCGCAGGGCTGCCTGCCCTGCTCCTGAGGGCGCGGTGTCTGACGCATGGGGCCCCGCACGCACTCTGATCCGGCGGACATGGCCCAAAGCGCAAGCCAGGAAAGCCGACAGGCCCCGGCTTTCCGCCTGCGCGAGCGATGACGCGATGCTCCGCCTCGTTCAGGGTGCAGTTTCTTACTTTGGCGATCTCGCTGGCCGCTCGCGCGGTTTTAAGCGTTGAGGGGGGAGAGTGAGAGTCTGGCGGGCTTCGCCGTGACGGGATGAGGGTCGAGAGAGAGGCTCCCGGCCAGCCGTCATGGAGATTTACCATGGATATGCAGGTTCTCGATACGCGCCGCGACTCAAGCGGCGGTTACAAGGTCGATGTCTCGCGCGGCTCGCGCGTGGGTCGGGTGTCGTCGGAGTGGTTCTCGCGCCCAGATGACGAGAGGTTTTTGTCACTGGGCGATCTGGCCCGATCAGTGCGCGGTCGGTCTGACCGGAGCCGGACGCGCGTGGTCGAGACGGCGCTGATCCATGTCGAAGCAAACCGCAATGATCCGGAACGCCTGACTCTCATGTTGCCGGGTGCCGAGGCACCGGTGACGCCAACTCACTGGAGCTTTGGGCAATTGGCCAGCCAGGTAGGCGCTCCTGCTGCCTATCTGCGCCAACTTCCGGCGCCGCTCGCCGCGATCAATCTGCAATACGGGCTGACCTCCAACCGAGCCGAGCAGATCAAGACGCTCGAAACCAACAATGGCCGCCTCGAACTGCGCGCAGTGACAGGCCCCGACTACGGCCGGATCTACGACCATGAGCTTGTCGAAGCGGTGCAGAAGATCGCTGGCAACGGCACCGGCGACACACGCTGGAAGGTTCCGGGCGTGCTCGACTGGTCGAGCGGGGTCTACAACCCTAACGTCGACATCTCGAAGGAGACGACCACGCTCTATGCGTCGGATCGCGACGTATTCCTGTTTCTGGTCGATGATCTCAACCCGATCGAAGCCGGGCGGCTGCCCGACGGATCGCCCGATCTCTACTTCCGCGGGTTCTACTGCTGGAACTCCGAGGTTGGCGCAAAGACGCTCGGCATGGCGAGCTTCTACCTGCGCGCGGTCTGCCAGAACCGCAACCTGTGGGGGGTGGAGGACTTCGAGGAGATCAGCATCCGCCACAGCAAATATGCCGCGAACCGCTTTGCCCACGAAGCTGAGCCGGCGCTGCTGAACTTTGCCAATTCGTCGGCGCAGCCGTTCATCAACGGCATCAAGACCGCGCGGGAGCGAATTGTCGCCCGTAGCGACGAAGACCGGCAGGATTTCCTCCGGGCGCGCGGATTCTCCAAGGCTGAAACCGGCCGGATCATCGAGACCGTCCTCGCCGAGGAAGGCCGCCCGCCGGAATCGATCTTTGATTTCGTGCAGGGCATCACCGCATTGGCGCGGTCCAAGGCCCATCAGGACGCCCGGCTCGACATGGAGGGCAAGGCCAAGAAGTTGCTCGACCGGTTGCACTAAGCCTCCCCGGGCCCAGCGTGTTACTCTTGCGTTGCGCTGCCTTCTCAGAGTGAGAGGGCGGCGCTTCGCTTCGTGACGGGTTCGAGCCTGAGAGAGAGTCTTTCGGGCAGCCCGTCATGGAGAAACCCCATGACCAAGACATTGCCCAAGCTCGTGCTTAGCGCCTCGCGCGACATCCCGTTTTCGCAGCTGGTGCTGAGCCAGAAGAATGTCCGCCGCGTAAAGGCCGGCCTTTCGATCGAGGATCTGGCCGAGGACATTTACCGCCGGACCCTGCTCCAGAGCATCAACGTCCGCCCCGTGCTCGATGCCGACGGCAAGGAAACCGGCATGTTCGAGGTGCCGGCCGGTGGCCGCCGTTTCCGGGCCCTCGAACTGCTGGTGAAGACCAAGCGGATGGCAAAGGATCAACCGGTCCCTTGCGTCGTGCGCGAAGCCGGGATCGCCGAAGAGGACTCGCTCGCCGAAAACGTCATGCGCGTTGCGCTGCATCCGCTCGATCAGTTCCGTGCCTTCAGCGCGCTGATCGAAGCGGGCCTGTCCGAGGAAGACATCGCCGCGCGGTTCTTTGTATCGGTGTCGACTGTACGCCAGCGCCTACGGCTTGCCTCGGTCTCGCCCACCCTGCTCGAAATCTATGGTGAGGACGGCATTACGCTCGAACAGCTCATGGCCTTCTCGGTCACCGACAACCACGCGCGCCAGGAGCAGGTCTGGGAACAGGTCAATCAGGGGCACCATGTGCCGGCTTACCACATCCGCCGCTTGCTGACCGAAGACGCGATCTCCGCAAGCGACCGCCGCGTCCGGTTCATCGGCATTGACGCCTACACCGAGGCTGGCGGCTATGTGATGCGCGATCTGTTTTCGTCGGACGAGGATGGATGGTTGCAGGATCCCGCATTGGTCGAATTGCTGGTGAGCGAAAAGCTCTCGGAACTCGCACAGGAAATCGGTGCCGAAGGCTGGAAATGGGTCGAGGCCGCCATAGACCTGCCCTATGGATGCGAGCGCGGCAAACGCCGGATCGTCGGCACGACCGTTCCGTTGACCGACGACGAGCAGGCACGGCGCGATGTGCTGGTCGAGGAATATGACCGCATTGGCGACGAATACGGCGATGGCAGCGACCTTCCCGGCGAAGTCGATGCGCGGCTGACCGCAATCGATGCCGAACTGACCGCCCTGAACAGTCGTCCCACGGTTTACGATCCAGACGACATGGCGCGCGCCGGCGTGTTCATTTCGCTGACCCATGATGGTCGCCTGCGGATCGACCGCGGCTATGTCCGTCCTGAAGATGAACCCCTCGCTGATGGCCAGAATGACAGTGCGCACGATGCCAACGCAGACGTGTCCGATGGCCCGACTGTCACCGTGGCAGGGCAAGCGGCGCAGACCGGCGGTGACGACGACGAAGACGAGGCGATCAAACCGCTACCTGACAGGCTCGTTTCCGAACTCACTGCTGAACGCACGCTCGCTCTGCGCGATGCACTGGCCAACGCTCCGCAGGCGGCTTTCCTCGCCCTTCTCCATGCGCTCGTCCTGTCGGTGTTCCGTCCCCACGGGACTCATGGTTGTGTGCAGATCGGCGTCACCCAGGCCTGGCTCGGCAATGTCGCACCGAACTTGCGCGAGAGTGTCTGGAGCCAGTCGATCCAGGCGCGGCACGAACATTGGGGTGAAAGGCTGCCGGATGAACCACAGGCGCTGTGGGACGCCCTCGCCGCAATGCCGCAGGATGAACAGATGGCGCTGCTCGCCCACTGTGTCAGTCACGGCGTCAACGCGCTGTTTGAGCCGAGCAAGGGCTATGACGGACGCATCTCAGCGCACGGTGTGGCGCAGCGCATTGCCGCCGCCGATGCTCTGGCAGCAGTCGTCGGGCTCGACATGGCCGAGGCTGGCTGGACGCCAACAGTCGACAACTACCTCGGGCGGGTGACCAAACCCCGGATTATTGAAGCGGTCCGCGAAGCGAAGGGCGATGCGACCGCAATCCTGATCGAACATCTCAAGAAGGGTGACATGGCACGCGAGGCCGAACGGCTGCTGAGCGGCACCGGTTGGTTGCCGGAACCCCTGCGGTTGCCGGTGATCGAAGCAGATGAAGCTGAAATCGCCGACCTGCCCGATTTCCTCGCGGATGATGCCGAACAGGCGGACGCCGACGACGCCTTCGCAATCGCTGCCGAATGAACTTCGCTCGCGCGGGGCGGCCCGGGTCGCCCCGCGCGTCTTTCCCCCCTCACCGATGAAGGAGCCTTGCCATGGCAATTCCTGACCATGCCCGCGCCAATTTCGAGACGCTGCTGAAAGCCGCACAAGCGGGCGATCTCGCGTTGATGGAATGTACCGAGGTTGCCAGCGGCGAAACCCGCTACGTTCTTTGCGCCGTTGGCCGCGACGACGGCGAATATGTGATGACACCGTTCGGGCACCTCGCGCCGGGCGATCCCTACGAGGCCTATATTCCGCCTGCCTGATCCGGCCACCACCTCCCCAACTTCAAACAAGGAATTCCGACATGACCAACTCGCCTTTGGCGGGTGCCTCCGCGCGCCCACTTGCCGCTGCTTGCCCGCAGCAAACCGCTACCGCGATCATCGCCGCAGCCCATGACCTGCTCGGCCACCTTGCCGCCGGTCGCCGGATCGACACGCCCGCCATTCGCACCGCCATGCAGTCCGCCTTTGGCGCAAGCGATGCGACAGGAGCCTGGGACTGGAAGATCGCCTACGAAGCCGTCGAGGTCGCGCAATTGCTGTTCATGCGCCGCTACGGCCTGGCAATCCATGCCAGGACCGCCGATCCGTTCGAACGCCTGAAACTGGTCGAACGGATTGCCCGGCTCGCCCCCACGCAAACCCGGCGCAGTGAGGAAATGCAGGCCTACCAACAGTTCTCGACGCCGCTGGGGCTGGCATGGGTGGCCGGGTTTGCTGCAGACTTCCTCCCGGGCGAGCTGGTGCTCGAGCCATCGGCGGGCACGGGACTGCTGGCGGTACAGGCTGAATTTGCCGGATGCAGATTGGCCGTGAACGAGGTTGCCGAAGTGCGTGCCGCCCTGCTTGGCAGCCTGTTTGCAGGCTCGCACGTGTCGATGCACGACGCAGCACAGATCCACGACCGGCTCGATGCCAGCCTCGTGCCGAGCTGCATCATCATGAACCCGCCGTTCTCGGCAGCGCTGAATGTCGAAGCCCGTGTGGCCGACGCAGCCATCCGGCATCTGTCATCGGCAGTGGCGCGGCTTGCCGACGGTGGACGGCTCGTCGCGATCACCGGGGCCAACTGCGCGCCAGATCACAAGGCATGGCGTGATGGTTTCGTCCGGATGCAGAACAACGCCCGGGTCGTGTTCAGCGCGAGCATTGTGGGCAGCGTGTTCGCACCGCACGGCACTACGGTCGAAACCCGGCTGACCGTGATCGACAAGGTTCCCGCAGACGATGCGGCGCAATTTCCGGCGTCGCCAGGCATTGCTCCCGATCTTGCGACCTTGCGGCGCTGGTTGGCCGACAGCCTCCCGCCACGTCAGCCCATCGCCGCATCAGCTCTTCAGCCACTGGTCGCTGCCCGGAATTCAAAAGCGATCAAAGCCAGCCCAAAGCCGAGACAGGCTGCAGCCCCGATCGCTGCGACATCCGGCGTGCCGCTCGGCTATGATGTGATCGACTGGTGTGCTCCGACCGACGGCAAGCTCACGAATACGCTCTATGAGCCCTACACGCTCCAGTCGATCCGCATCGCTGGCGCTGAGCCACATCCGACGCGTCTGGTGCAATCAGCCGCGATGTCCTCGGTCGCGCCGCCCAAGCCGACCTATCGCCCGCATCTGCCCGCTGGCATCGTCGAACAGGGACTGCTGTCCGATGCTCAGCTGGAATCGGTGATCTATGCAGGCGAAGCCCATGCCGACCATCTCGCCGGCAGCTGGTCCGTCGATGCAACCTGGGACAGGGTGGAAGCTGCGCCCGATGACTGCGACACGGCCGTCCGGTTCCGCAAGGGCTGGTTCCTCGGCGACGGTACCGGCGCCGGCAAAGGGCGTCAGGTGGCAGGGATTGTGCTCGACAACTGGCTGAAGGGCCGAACGCGCGCAGTCTGGATTTCGAAATCCGACAAGCTGCTCGAGGATGCCCAGCGCGACTGGAAGGCTCTGGGGCAAGAGCCCTTGCTGGTCACCCCGCTCGCCCGCTTCCGTCAGGGCACGCCGATCCGGCTCGAGCAGGGCATTCTTTTTACGACCTATGCCACGCTACGCTCCGACGCGCGCGAAAACCGGGTTTCCCGGGTGCAGCAGATCGTCGACTGGCTGGGGACCGACTTCGACGGGGTCATTGTTTTCGACGAGAGCCATGCCATGCAGAATGCCGGTGGCGGCAAATCCGAACGGGGCGATTCCGCCCCCTCGCAGCAGGGACGTGCTGGACTGCGCCTGCAGCATGCACTGCCCAATGCCCGGATTGTTTATGTCTCTGCAACCGGGGCGACCACGGTCGAGAACCTTGCCTATGCTCAGCGGCTCGGCCTGTGGGGCGGCGCTGACTTTCCCTTCGACAAACGCACCGATTTCGTCGCGGCCATCGAAGCGGGCGGGGTCGCAGCGATGGAGGTGCTCGCCCGCGACCTGAAAGCTCTCGGTCTCTATGCAGCCCGTTCGCTGTCGTACGAAGGCATCGAATATGAGCTGCTCGAGCACCAGCTCACCGCTGACCAGGTTCGCATCTACGATGCCTATGCCGGGGCGTTTCAGGTCATCCACAACAACTTGGACGCAGCGCTGGAGGCCGCCAACGTCACGAGCAGCGAGGGCACGCTCAACGCACAGGCGAAGTCAGCAGCCCGTTCGGCGTTTGAATCCGCCAAGCAGCGCTTCTTCAATCATCTCATTACGGCGATGAAAACGCCAACGCTGATCGCCGCGATCGAGCAGGGCCTCGCCGATGGCCACGCCGCTGTGGTGCAGATCGTCTCGACGGGGGAAGCGCTGCTGTCGCGCCGCCTCGCCGACATCGATCCGGGCGAGTGGAACGACATTCAGGTCGATATCACACCACGCGAATATGTTCTGGATTACCTCCTCCACAGCTTCCCGACCCAGCTTCATGAGAGCTTCACCGAAGGCGACGGCAATCTCGCGTCGAGGCCAGCCTATGACGAGGATGGCAATGTCGTGCAGTGCCGCGAGGCTTGTCAGCGGCGGGATCGGCTGATCGAACAATTGGCATCGATGGAACCGGTACAAGGCGCACTCGACCAGATCGTGCAGCGGTTCGGGACAGATATCGTGGCCGAGGTGACCGGCCGTTCGCGCCGGATCGTCCGCAAGGTCGATGCGAATGGCGACCGGCTCGCGGTCGAGAACCGGCCTGCTCATGCCAACCTCGCCGAAGCGCAAGCGTTCATGGAGGATCGCAAGCAAATCCTCGTATTCTCCGATGCCGGGGGCACAGGACGCAGCTACCATGCCGATCTGGGCGCGAGGAACCAGCGGCTCCGCCATCACTATCTGCTGGAAGCTGGCTGGAAGGCCGATACCGCGATCCAGGGCTTGGGCCGCACTAACCGCACCAATCAGGCGCAGCCGCCGCTGTTCCGACCTGTGGCCACTAATGTGCAAGCCGAGAAGCGCTTCCTGTCGACCATTGCGCGCCGGCTCGACACTCTGGGTGCAATCACGCGCGGGCAGCGGCAGACCGGTGGTCAGGGGCTGTTCCGCCCCGAAGACAATCTCGAAAGCCCCTATGCCCGCGATGCCCTGCGCCAGCTCTATGTACTGATCTATGCCGGCAAGGTCGAGCAGTGCTCGCTCGCCACCTTCGAGAGCATGACCGGCCTGTCGCTGACCGACAGCAGCGGGTGCCTCAAAGACGAGTTGCCGCCGATCACGACTTTCCTGAACCGGCTGCTGGCACTCACCATCGACATGCAGAACGTGCTGTTCACGGTATTCGAGCAGTTGCTTAGCGCCAAGGTCGAGAGCGCAATCGCGGCGGGCAGTTACGATCTCGGGCTGGAAACGCTGACAGCCGAAAGCTTCACCATCACAGCCAGCGAGCCGATCTACGTCCATCCGGCCACCGGCGCAGAAACCCGGTTGCTTACGATTGCAATGCAGGAACGCAATCAGCCCGTATCGCTCGAAAAGGCGCTCAAACTTCGGCGTGAACCCAGCGCGCGGCTGTTGGTCAATGCCCGCTCGCGGCGCGCTGCAGTCCAGCTGCCGGCTCGCAGCCTCATGCTCGACGATGGCGAGGTTGAACGCCGTGTCCGGCTGATCAGGCCGATGGAGCGGCTGAACTTCGCCCTGACCCACCTTCCCGAGACCCACTGGGAGGAGGTGGACGAGCGGACATTCGCGACAATCTGGCAGGACGAGCTGGCACAAGTCGATGAGTTCACGACAAGCGAACTGCACATCGTCACCGGCCTGTTGCTCCCCATCTGGAAACAGCTTCCCGAGGAATCGACCCGTGTCTACCGGCTCCAGGCCGATGATGGCACCCGCATTGTCGGGCGCAGGGTGTCCGCAGCATGGGCAGCGGGTACGACGGCCAAGCCCGAAGCACCCTTGCTTTCGCCACCACAGGCACTCGCATTGCTTCGTGAAGGCCAAGCCATGCTCGACCTTGCCGATGGGCTGCAACTGCGCCGGTCGCGGCTGATGCAGGTGAACCGGATCGAACTCACCGGGTTCGGATCCTCGGCGGTCGACCGGCTCAAAGCCATGGGGCTGTTTTCCGAGATCATCAGCTGGAAACTGCGTCTGTTCGTGCCTGACGACGTGGTGACAGGGTCGGCTGTGCTCGAGCGGCTGTTTGAACGGCACCCCTTGGCCCGAATTCTTGATCGAAAGGCTGCCTGAGATGGCAAAGCTCTCCACGCGTGCGGCAGAATTGTCCGAGCACCTTGCGCAGAACGTGCAGGCCGTCTGCCGCCATTATCTGCCCGCAGGCAGGCGCGAAGGCCGCTACTGGATGGTTGGCGATGTCGCGGGAACGCCCGGGCGCAGTCTCTACGTTCGCCTCTTCGAAACCGAACGCGGCGCGATTGGAAATTGGGTCGATGCCGCAACCGGTGAGCATGGCGATCTCGTTGATCTCATCCGGCTCAACCAGCGGCATGGGCGTCTGTCCGAAACCATTGAGGAAGCCGAACGCTTCCTCAGCCTGCCGCCCTCGGCTTCGGACGATCAGCGCAGTGCCGCGTCATTCGCCAAGCCGGCGCGCGCAGGATCCACGACCGCTGCCATACGCCTGTTTGCCGCCTCGAAACCACTGACTGGATCAATGGCGAGCACCTACCTGCGATCACGTGGCATCACACGCGTATCTGACCTGCCAGCCCTGCGCTTTCATCCGCGATGCTACTACAAACCGAACGAGGACGATGATCCAGCAACACCAAGCGCTTTCCCGGCACTGATTGCAGCAGTAACCGACAACGACGGCGTGCAGACCGGCACCCATCGAACCTGGCTCGATCCATTCGGCAGCGCGAAGGCCAAAGTCGCATCGCCGCGGAGGGCGATGGGCAACATCCTCGGCAACGCCGTAAGGTTCGGAACTGCGGGTGATGTCATGATCGCAGGCGAAGGCATCGAAACCATGCTGTCGTTGCGCGAGGTTCTGCCAACCATGCCGATGGTCGCCGCAACATCGTCAGCCCACCTCGCAGCGATCTTGTTCCCGCAGACACTCCGGCGACTCTATGTCGCGCGCGACCGCGATGCTGCAGGCGACGCAGCGTTTGGTGTCCTCGCTGAGCGCACCCAGGCAGCAGGGATCCAACTCGTATCACTTATGCCTGACCTCGCTGACCTCAATGACGACCTCCGCCAGCATGGCGTTGCTGCACTGGCGGAACGGGTCCGCCATCATCTCCGAGAGCAGGATCAGACACGCTTTTCCGTCGACATTGGCTGAGCCGATACGGGGTTGAACGATGGGCGATGGCGGCGTGCATAGGACTTGAGCCAAGACCTGGCCCAGCCCGGCCTTCTTCGAGCGGCGTCCGAGAGACCGGCTGCCGCGAGGCCGCAATGGCGGTCATGCGGCTATTTTCCGGCGGCGCATCCGCGCCTTTCCATCGCGAACCAAAATAGCCGCCCGTCCGCCATCCTGCGCTGCGCTTCGGTCCATGCGGATGCAGCCTCGCAGCAGCCGGTCAGAGGGACGCCCATGAAGGCCGGGCAAGGTGCCCGGTCCCATGGCCCCAAGGACCGACGCAATGACCATCACGCCCGATTCAGAACCCGAACACGAAACCTCAGCCACCGCCCATCTCCTCGATGAAATCGCCCTCTACGGCTATCGCCCCTTCTCCGACGAAGCCGACCCGCGACCGCTCCCCGAAGAGCGCATCGCCGCTGGCGCCGTCGCGGACATGTTCGATGCTCTCATCGCCACCATGATAGACACCAGGCTTGAACCCGATCTGGAGGACCTGTGCTGGTCGCTCGCCAACCTCTTCCACCGCGCCGAAGGCCGGATCCAACGCGAACTCGACGACAACGAAGATGCCCAGAAGCGCAGCCAGCGCGAGCAGGATGGTTCGGAAGTCAAATCGGTCGAACTTGAGCGCCTGCTTCGCGAAGGCATCGGTCTGATCGAACGCCGCAATGCGATGGAATTTATGCGTGATGCCGCCGGACACCAGTTCGAATTGCATTTCCGCAAGGCCTGGACCCCGCGCACCGGGTCACTCGTAAATCATCGCACTATGACAGCCGCCATGATCGACAGCCGGGATTTTCTCGCTGCGAAGCGTCGTTCAGAGACTGAGCCGCTGCTTCCGGTGGGCACGCGCATCGCGTTTACGTCCGGTCCTGACTACCAGAACCACAACCGGATATGGGCCGTCCTGGACAAGGTGCTCGCCAAATATCCAGACATGGTCCTGTTCCACGGCGGCAATCCCACCGGCGGCGAACACATCGCTTCGCTATGGGCGCGCAATCGCAAGATCACACATGTCGCGTTCCGGCCAGACTGGAATCGGTTCAAGAAGGCGGCACCATTCCGGCGCAACGATCAGATGCTGGAAGCGCTGCCCAAGGCCGTGGTCGCCTGCCCGGGCAATGGCATCAATGCCAATTTGGTCGACAAGGCGCGCAAGATGGGGGTTTTGGTATGGGCGATTGAGTAAGGCCCTTCCGTTCCTGCAGGAAGCTGAATTATCGGCTAATTGTTGAATGAACGATCAATTATTGCAGGACAGCTTGGGGCCAATGATTGCTTCAATTTGTGATATGTCGGCGGACTTATGGATCAATAGGAATTCAGCAAGTTCATCCACCGCCGACCAGTTTTCTTCAAGAGTACTACGCGTTGCTACTTCCAAACGATCGAACTTTTTCGAAAGACCGGCATTCATCAATTGTTGACGCATAAGGTCGTGGTCAGGCCGCGCACAAGTAGGGTCTGGGGTGAGCGACTCGTCTCTTTCGGCAGCAATTAATTCGGCCAAAAGGCCTGCGACCAAAACACGCCCGAGATCTATCGCGACTTCGGGCAGTTTCGCCGTTTCTGCCGTCGCGGGCACTCCTGCAGAGACGCATTTGCTCTTAAGTAGACCGACATAGATTTCGCCAGCACCATAATCCTTAAGATCGATCCCGGCGACCAAACCATGGTACGTCGCAAGATATGCCATAACTGCGTGCCCAGCCTCATGAAAGGCCGCCTCTTTTTTGATATCCAACCAGTTACCTACCTCGATCTAGGAATGGAGTTTGCCCCACGCGCCGCGCTCTTTCCAAGCTGCGAGTTCATTGAGAGAAGTGGCTAGCTCGCGCAGCAAGACCGGATCAGTGGGGATATCGAAGAGCGGACCTGCTTCTGCATCGACAGACCCTGCCAAGTGAAAAATGGCTCGTGCTGCTGTTCCAACAACATAAATGCCGTCCGCTGTGCCTTGGTCGGTGGCCCAATTCTGGCCATTCGCGCGTTGCGCCACCCAACCTGTCTTAACACGCCTCATATAAATACCCAGTCAACAGCGAGCCGAAAGCATTGATTCTATAGGCTACGCTAGCACGATCATCACTTCGTTGCCTATGCAAACGCATACCCAAGTGGCCTCGGCAATTCGGCATACGTCTAACCGCTGATTAAGCACCGCATATTCCGCATTTTCGCGACGCAGTGATTTCGCCGACTACCTTAACGCAACATCCACCCCGCTCTTTGAGGCCAATCCGTTGGCCGACCCCAAGCCTCCTTCAATCAACCCGTAAAGGGTCCGCTACGCTCTGCGTGCGGCCACTGCGGCTGCACCTTCGTGGTGATTGCGGCTTTGCGCCGTCTGTCCGGGGCCTGTCGAGCGGGGATGGTCCCTGCTCCGAGACAGGAGCTCGAACATGTCACTCACCGTCGCACAGCGTCACGCTTGGAGCCTCGCCCGCACACTAATGGTCTGCGTTACCCTGTTCCAAGCCGGTAATGGCTATGCCGCCGTTCCCACCGCCGAATTCGATGGCGATGCCGACAGCGTCATCCATGAATATGACCCGTTCAACCCCTGACCGCGCCAAATCGCGTTGCGCCGCATGGCTGGATGTCCTTCAGGCATTCCAGCCGTCGCGCATCTCTGCTATTAATTTCCTGCACATTGCGCTGCGGTGGAGGTGGAGAGCGCGTCCCTTACCCTTGGTTCCAAGGAGGACGCCATGCTGATCGGCTTTGCCCTAATAATCGTCGCAGTATTTCTGTGCTGCGCGCTTCTATTTCGCCTTTCGATCTACGCCCTGCCGCTGTTCGTCGCGTTTCTTGCCGGTTCGGCGACTTATCGCACCGACAGCGGCATTCTCGCTGCGCTCGCCGCCGCAGCCATATCGGCGATCATCCTGCTCGCTGCAGCCCGGTTAGCACTTGCGTTCGCTAAGTCCGACTTGACACGTGCCGCGGTCGGCGTCGCCTTTGCCGCGCCGTCAGCAATTGCAGGCTATCACGCAGTCCATGGCATCGCTGCAGCGACTATGCCGCCGAGCGCATGGCAAATTGCCTTATCACTGCTTGGCGCTGCGATAATCGCGGCAGCATCCTGGACGCAATGGAGCCGAGCCCGCCCTTAGCTTTGCCATTTTCCAAGCCCCGCCCAGTGGTACCGGGCGGGGCTGGCACGGCCGATTCAGCCGGTACGAGGCAGGCGGTGTGACCAAGTGGCAGTTTCTGCCTGCCTCGTCTTGGGTCAGGTTGGTCTGGGCGTTTTCAGGGGCAGAGCGAGACCGGGAATTCGCAGCCAGTTTCAAGCTAGCCAGTGGTGGACCGATTGGGCGTAGCTCGATCAGGCGCGAAGTGGCGCATGGCCGTTGCCGGTATCTGCGATTGCAGCGACGCCCGGCAAGCACCCCGTGTGACGACACCTTTCTCATCGCAATTCGGTCTTGAAAGTACGGGAAGTGCCATTTCTCCCGGACAAGTATGACCCGAACCCAATGCCGCCTCTTCAATGGCTTTGGTTGGCAGG
Organism: Porphyrobacter sp. SLTP; assembly: GCF_009905735.1. Taxonomy (GTDB): domain Bacteria; phylum Pseudomonadota; class Alphaproteobacteria; order Sphingomonadales; family Sphingomonadaceae; genus Erythrobacter. The sequence continues at coordinate 74,227 of NZ_JAAALE010000006.1, read as the reverse complement.
GGATGGCTTCGCCGCTTGATCCCTTGCTGCAACGCCGTCTGCGCCGACTTTCTTCCCCTGCGCGTGCCGCCCATTCCTCGCGAAACAAGAAAGCCGTCTGGCCGCCGTCCTCCACTTCGTTTCGGCCGTCCCGGTGCAGCGGGCGCAAGCCCCTGCCTTGAACCAGCCATCGAGGCCGCGATGGGCGCGGGTTCGACCAACTTGAAGGAAATCATCATGGCCAACATCGGAACTTTCACCAAGACCGGCAACGAATACAAGGGCGAGATCGTCACTATGTCGGTGCAGCAGAAGAACGTCCGCATCGTCCCCGAAACCAGCGATAACGAAAACGCACCGTCGCACCGGGTATTCGTCGGCCGCGCGGAAATCGGCGCCGCCTGGACCAAGACCTCGAACGAAGGCCGCGACTATCTCTCGGTGAAGCTCGACGACCCCAGCTTCACCGCCCCAATCTTCGCCAACCTCTTCGACGACGAAGACGGCAAGAGCTTCAATCTGATCTGGTCGCGCGCCCGCCGCACCAACGGCGACTGACCACAGCCAGCCCCGCCCGGCACCTGCCGGGCGGGGCTTCCGGCATTCTCATTCGTTTGCTGACGTCACTCTCACAAGGAGTTCTGACGCTTCAATCCCGAGCGCAGTGGATAGATGCTCAAGCTTGTCGACCGAGGCACTGTAGCGTCCACGCTCAAGGCTGCTGACATAGGTTCGATCGAGATGTGCCCGATGTGCAAGCTCTTCTTGCGACAGGCCAGCAGCCAACCGATAGCGTTTCAGATTCGCAGCCAGGACCTCGCGCAATTTCATTGCACGAACTCACCACCGTTGCAGAGTATTTAACCACGGAGTATACTCTTCACGACTGGAATTCGGCTGAGTTCAGCAGGCTTGCAAGGCGCACGGGTTATCCGCGAAAAGGTACAATTCTCTGCCCGTTGTCGAACAAGCCAAGTTTTCCCCATTTTGGTGTGTCTTGGTGCTAAGAGACTGTGGATGCAGAAACGAGTCGGAACCAAAGGCTCGGACCATGACGATTGCTTCTTTCGAAAACAGCCCGCCCCTCTTGGATACGGTAACGCCGTATGACGAACGCCATTTTGTCACGTATTTACGGCTGCTTGACGCCGCCGACGAAGGCGCGGAATGGACTGAAGTTGTGCAGATCGTCTTTGGGATCGATCCTGCCCTGGAACCGGTCCGGGCGCATCAGGTCCATGAGACCCACCTCGACCGAGCACGCTGGATGACGTCCCACGGCTACCGACATCTGCTTGAGAAAGAACAAAAAGGCTGAATTCTCGGACACAGATCGGCCCCCTTGCCCTAAACGCTCCGTCAGAATTTCTGCGCCTCCGGGCATAAGCATCCCCAGATTTTGATACTTGCGGCTTACCGTTGGTTAACAAAGACTTGATGCTTGGCCTTTTTGCCTGTGCTTTGCAGGGGTCTTTATGCCCGGTGGTTCGTCATGGCGGTCACCATCGACCGCGTATCAATATCGCGATCACGACCATGCGGACTTCGCGCAGGAATTCCTGCACCGTAATGCTGATTACCGCCGCGATTATGCCGAAACTAAAGAGCGCATTGCTCGCTTCCCATCGGTCGAACACCATGAAAAGGAGGGCCTGTCCCGGCGATGGGGCCTGAGCTTTCCCCACCGATCCGCAAGCAAATCCGCGCCAGAGCCCGGCCCATTGGTCGCCCAGCGCATCGCCCGACGTGATCATCGTCGAAACTTCTAAACCGGACCTCCCGCTGATGTGGCTGTCGAGCTGGAAGCCGCTGGCAGAGATATCGACATCAGTCGGCAAATATCTCGTTTATACGAGGGGCAGCTGCAGGCTGCGACTTTGCATTCGATACCGAGCCGCCCTGCCCGTTCCCGCCGTCTCGATACCGTGCGATGAGACCTATGAACTGCGCATCGCAGCTGTCACGCGTATGCATCTGATAACGCGCGCCTCCAGCTCCACATCCCAAGGCGCTCACGTCATCACGCACAATCAACGGCTGCGGTTGAGCCGCTTCCTTGCTATTCACGATGCGCTCGGGGCGGGTGCGTCTTCTCGTGACCTCGCCTACGGCCTGATCTTCCCCAACCACCGTCCTCTTGTCGGAGCGACCTGGAAAGCCTCGAGTGAGCGGCGGCAGGTTCTTCGGCTGATCGCCCAAGCGCGTAGCCTCGTCTTCGGCGGATATCGCGATATTCTCTTACACCGCTGACCGAGACATCCGGGGTGACAGATTGCGTCACCTGCATTCGGTCACTCCCTGCCCATGCCAATCCTCCGCCAAAGCTCGCGAACCCCAGCAACAGCCCGCTGCTGCTGCCAACCTTCGCCGGAGCCTTGCCATGGATGCCAGACCCACCCCCGTGACTGCACGATTTTTGCGGACGCCTGATGCTGCAGTGCACCTCGGACTTTCGGCTCGCACACTCGAAAAGCACCGCTGTTTCGGGACGGGGCCGGTCTATCGCAAGCTCGGTGGCCGGATCGTTTATGCGGTGACAGATCTAGATGCATGGGCAGAGCAAGGGCTGCGGCGGTCAACCAGCGATCCCGGCAAAGGCATCGTCCACCCAGCCAAGCGGCTTGATGGTTATACTCCGCCGGTCCGGCGCTGAGCCACGCAATGCGACACCTGTCCGCCTTCCCAGCCAAGTCTGCGCAACTTGACCTGTTCGTGTCCCAGGGCCGCGATATTGCCGCGCGCGACGCGCAGGACCTGATGGCCTGGCCGTTCTTTAGCATCGCCAAATCGAAGCGGGTCCGTCCGATCGATTTCCGGATGGGCGATGTTTCGATCCTCGTCGAGGCAACTGCCGAACATGGCATGGCAACCATCTGGGACGCTGACGTCCTCATCTGGGTGGCGAGCCAGATCGTCGAAGCGCGCGATGCCGGTCGGCCTACCTCGCGATTGATCGCCGCGACCCCGCACGAGATCCTTGCCTTCACCCGGCGGGGCACAGGCAAAGCCAGCTATGAGCGGCTGAAGGCCGGGCTGGATCGCCTGCAATCCACCACCATCGCGACCTCTATCCGCCAGCATGACGCGCGGCGGCGGCACCGCTTTTCTTGGATCAATGAATGGAAGGAGCGTCTCGACCATTTCGGACGCGCGCTCGGGATCGAGATGATCATTCCTGACTGGTTCTACGAAGGCGTGATCAATCAGGCGCTCGTGCTCACCATTGATGCCGACTACTTCGCACTGACCGGTGGTCTGGAGCGCTGGCTTTACCGCCTCGTGCGCAAGCATGGCGGCAAGCAGCGCGGAGGCTGGAGCTTCGACTTCCAGCATCTGCACATGAAGTCAGGTGCGCTCTCCCCGCCCAAACGCTTCGCATTCGAGCTGCGCGACATCGTCCGCCGCCAAGCGCTGCCGGGATACACGCTTACCATCGAACATGCGCTCGGCCGCGAACGGCTGAACTTTGTCGCTGTCCGGCCCGATCCGTTCGACGCCGCAATGCGCCGTCTCGGTCTGCGGACCACCAACCGTCACCCTGTGGATATGTCATGATGCAGCACGGACTATCAGGAACCGCCACACTCGGACCATCAGGAACCGGAAGTTCGGACTATCGGGAACCGAAACGCCTTCCAAAGCCCCGGAAAACCTCAGCAATTTGCGCCCTTAACTATCCTAACAAAGAATCCTTCGGATTCTTGCTAACGGCTGCGCGGCTGTGGATAAATAGCGGCGGATCGTCCGATAGGCCTTCCGATACGAAGACCAGCGATGACCCGCAGCTGACCCATGTGACGCTGGTCTGGCGCGAAGGCCAGCATGAGGATTGGATCAAATTCGGTAAGCCCGTTGCCGAACGGATCTTCAGCCGTAGCAAACGGATCGAAAGTTATATGGCGGGCCAGGTGTTCGCCTTGGTCCGCTGGGCGTCCAACGATTATGGCACCGTCCGTTCAACCTTGGACATCGTACAAGCTGTCAGCTTAGGCGAGCATTGCGCAACCGTGCCGCAGGTCGACCCCGGCGGCGCGCTGCTGCTTTCGGTCCATGGCTGGCCCAAGGTCGCGCAAGTTTTCCGGCTAATCGATGCCATCGAAGCGTCTGGCATAGACCCCTGCGATGTTGCTCCGGAACATTGGAGACACATCCACAACAGGATGGCGGGCCGACTAACTTCGCGTGATTACACGCCCGCGCGGCACCAAGCCTGGCTCCAGCGCAAGGCACTTCGGCCATGAAGCGGCGCAGCATGATATTTGCAGCCATCGTAGGTTGCGCAACGCTCACGACATTGGCCGTGCCAGTCGCGCGCTTCGCCTTGTGGAATGCGACTGCCTCGGTCCCCACCGGACTCTACGCCATCCGTGGCAAGGCGAGCCTGCACGTCGGCGAGCGGATCGCCATTGAGCCGCCGCCCGAACTGCGCCGATTGCTCGCCGAGCGGCATTACCTCCCGACAGGCATCCCGCTGCTGAAGCGCATCGCGGCTGTCCGCGGTCAGCGCGTCTGCCGTGATGCTTTGAGCATTACGATTGACGGCCAATATGTCGGCGCGGCGCGTCCGTCGGACAGTCTGGGGCGCCCACTGCCGACCTGGGCCGGCTGCCATGTGCTGCGCACCGGCGAGCTATTCGTGATGAACCCGGCAGCGCCCGACAGTTTCGATGGGCGCTATTTCGGCGTGCTGCGCCTGACCCATGTCATTGGTCGCGCAACCCCAGTCTGGACCGATGAAGCGGGCGATGGCGACCATGTCTGGTTCGCCGACCCGCGCGCCTCCGACACTTCCTTACGCTCAACCCAAGGAGATTGAACCCATGCGTATCGGAACTTTTCGTGCCGCCGACGGCGGCTACAGCGGGCAACTGCGGACGCTGTCGCTTAGCATTGAGATCTCACTCGTCCCGGCAGACCCGTCGGACAGCGAGAATGCTCCGGACTTCCGTGTGGTTGCTGGCGAAGATGAAGACGCGCGCGAAATCGGCGCAGGCTGGAAGCATGTCGGGGAGAAAGCGGGCGACTATGTCAGCGTGCAGATCGATGATCCCTCATTCTTGCAGCCGCTGCGGGCCAGCCTGTTTAAGGGCGATGACAACGGCCATGTTTTGGTTTGGTCGCGTCCGTCGCGGCGCGAAAAGGCGAACTGAGCCATGCAGCTCCGCCGCTTGGGCTCCGCTGCCTTGGCTGCGCTCGCTTTGTTCGGTGCCGCACCTGGCTTTGGGCAGGACGCTGCCGACCCGACAGCGCCGCGCACCATCGACGTTGCAGCGCACGTTGCTGAGGCATCGCTGCGTTTCGGCATCCCGGAGCAATGGATCTATGCGGTCATGCGGGCCGAGAGCGCCGGCCGCATCGGCGCGGTATCGTCGGCCGGAGCGATGGGACTGATGCAGCTCATGCCCGGAACGTGGGCGCGCCAGCGCGCCCGTTTCCGTCTCGGCAGCGACCCGTTCGACCCGCGCGACAACATCTTGGCAGGCACCAGCTATCTTCGCGAAATGTACGACAGTTACGGCGCCTACGGCATGCTCGCCGCCTATAATGCGGGCCCCGGGCGCTATCAGGAGTGGCGCGATCGCGGCCGCCCGCTTCCTGCCGAGACCCGCGCTTATGTCGCAAAGATCGCACCTATCCTGCAATCGGACAGCACAGCAAATGTCGTCGCCAGCATGTCGCCTGTGCAGCAAGTGCGCATTGCGTGGACGCAAAGCGGGCTGTTCGCGGCGCGAACTTCCGCAACTGAGGCAGCGCCCAGCGCAGACATCGGCGAAGAAACAGCGGCTGCGCCGTCTGCTTCGCTGCGTCCGCACGGCGGCCTGTTCGTCCCTGTCTCGGGGAACCGCGACCAGTGAAGGGCCCCCTACCCATCTGGCACGTTATGGCGTGGCCTGGCGCAAAATTGTGCGGAAGCGGAGTGACAGGAAAGGATGGGTCAAGAGGATGGCAAGATAAAAGCGGAGCCAGCCGCTGGGGTGTGGGGCCGCAGAATTGCTCAGGTTTCAGAGCCAGCTGCTACATCACCCGGCTGGCTCTATTTAGAGAAATCCTCGCATTTCCGCCGCCCAGCGAGCCAGCCGTCATTTGCTTGGCCGTTCAGCCGTGAGCGACGATGATTTCGAAATCCGGCCCGGCCGCATCCGCAATCGCGGCCCCGGCCAGAGCAAGGAGCGCACTCTGAAGGCGCAGTTGCGCGCTCTTGCCAACCGGTCTGGCCGTGGCGGCAGGGCGAGTGCTTCCGGATCTCGGCGCGGGACGGGTCGCCTCGCGCGGGGGCGGATCGCCAGCCTGCGCGCAACCTCGCGCGCCAGTCAGCGGCGCGTGATCGTCAAGGCGCGGATCGTGCGGCATCAAGGAAACCGCTTTGCCGCGGCGCCGCTCGCCCGGCACCTGACCTATCTCAAGCGTGACGGAGTCACCCGGGACGGAAAGGATGCCGAGCTGTTCGGCAACGGCGATGGCCCTATCGACGGCGATGCTTTTGCCGAACGCTGCGCCGATGATCGGCATCACTTCCGCTTCATTGTCGCGCCTGAAGATGCTGCCGAACTTGCCGATGTCCGGACCTTCACCCGCGAACTGCTGACCGACATGGAAAAGGATCTCGGCACCCGGCTCGACTGGGTGGCGATCGATCACTGGAACACCGACAATCCTCACATCCATATCCTGATGAGAGGCAAGGCCGATGCCGGCGACGATCTGGTGATCGACAAGGACTATATCCGCGAAGGCATGCGCGCTCGTGCCGAGCAGCGGGTATCCCTCGAGCTAGGCCCGCGTACTGAGCGGGAGATCGACGGAGCGCTGGCGCGCGAGGTCGATGCCGACAGATGGACCAGCCTCGATCGTCGGCTGCGCGCGATCGGCAACAAGCTGGACGGCGTGGTCGACCTGCGTCCGGATCCGCAGCGGATCGCCAATCCGGCCAACCAGCATCTCATCGGCCGCGCCACGAAACTCGAACGCATGGGACTGGCGGACAAGATTGCATCTGGCTGCTGGCGGTTAAAGCCCGGGCTGGAGCAGACGCTGCGCGACCTTGGCACCCGCCGCGATATCATCAAGACGATGCACCGGGCCATGACGGGGCAAGGTCTCGCCGCCGAGTCCGGCCGCTTCGCGATGCATGATGGGGCGGCAGGCGAACCTGTCATCGGGCGTTTGGTCGAGCGCGGCCTGCACAATGAACTGACGGGAGAGGCCTATGCCGTGGTCGACGGCGCCGATGGCCGGGTCCATCATTGCAAATTCTCCGACATCGACATGACCGGTGATGCTGCCTCGGGTGCAATCGTCGAGCTCCGCTCCTGGACTGACCGGCGCGATCGCGAACAATCCTCGCTCCTGACCCATTCCGATTGCGATCTTCCTACCCAGGAGCGCAGCCGCGGAGCCACCTGGCTCGACAAGCAATTGATTGCATCCGAGCCGCTGCCGCTCGGTCCAGGCTTTGGCAGCGAAATCGAAGCAGCGAAAACGCGCCGGCTCGATTATCTGGAAAGCGAAGGTCTTGCCCAGCGGCGCGGTGACCGCTTCGCCCTGTCCCGCAATCTGCTTGGCACATTGCGCGAGCGCGACCTTGCCGACGCTGGTGCCGCACTTTCGCGTGAGCACGGCCTGCCGCATCGCCAAAGCCGATCATCCGGTGAGGTGTCTGGCGTTTATCGCCAGCGCATCCAGCTCGCTTCGGGCCGGTTTGCGATGATCGACGATGGCCTTGGGTTTTCGCTTGTCCCTTGGTCAAAGCAGCTCGACCGGCATCTCGGGCAATATGTGAGCGGCCAGCCGCGGTCTGGTGGTGGCATCGAATGGACACTGGGCCGAAGCAGGTCGATCGAGATATGATGTGTCAAGCTGACCGGTATCAGCCCAATCTTGACAAACGCACCATGTGATGCGTATATTCGCGTCAGGAGAAACGACCATGGCAAGCGCAGCAATCACCCATCAAGCGGCCCCGGCAGCAGCAGGCCTGCAGACCTTTTCGAGCGACGGCGACCGCAAGCGTCTGACCGGCGCGGCGGTCAAGGCAGTGTTGCGGCTCGTCGATGCCTGGGGTGGCAGCAATGCCGAAGGCGCCGCGTTGCTCGGCGTATCCGAGAGCACGTGGGACCGGATCAAGGCCGGCAAATGGGACGGCACCTTGAGCCAGGATCAGCTGACCCGTGCCTCCGCCCTGATCGGTGTGTTCAAGGGGCTGCATCTGCTGTTTGCCGACGCGATGGCCGACCGCTGGCCGCGCCTGCCCAACCGTGCGCCGGTGTTCGGCGCGAAGTCGCCGGTCGAAGCGATGATCGAAGGCGGCATTCCCCGGATGCTTGAGACCCGGCAGTATATCGACGCGCTGCGTGGCGGGCTCTGAACCGGATTCCGCGCTGCCACTGGTGCGTGAGGCATTCCCCCGCACCATCAGGCTTGTGGCCAGCGCGCGGCTGCGCGAAGCTGTGCTCGCGCCGCTGGCCGACGATCCCGACGAGTTGGCGCTGCTCGCCGAGATCGAAGGCGCGACCAGCGGGCGGTTGGTTGCGGAGGAACGCGGGCTTGGCGCGCTCAGCCCCGAAGAACTGGTTCACGGAGTCCCCCATGCCCGCTTCATCAATGCCAGCTTCGCTTATGCCAAACCGCGTGAGCCGATGCGCTTCAACCCTGCAGACCGCGGTGCATGGTATGCCGCCCTCGCGGTTGAAACCTGTATTGCCGAAGTCGGGCATCACCTGACCAAGGCACTCGCTGACGCAGGCGATTTCAACGCGGTTGTCGAATATGGCGAAATGCTGGCGAGTATGGCCGGCGTGTTCGTCGACCTGCGCGAGGCAGCGGGTCATCCGGCGCTCGATGCCGACCCCGCAACTGGATATGCCGCTGGCAATGTTCTCGCCGCACAGGCACGCGTCGAGGGCCACAATGGCATCATTTATCCTTCGGTACGCCACGCCGGCGGCACCTGCATCGCTGCGCTCTGGCCAAACGTGGTGCAGTCGGTGGTGCAGGGTGCGATGGTTCGGCTGACTTGGTCAGGCACGCCGGTATATACGTGGGAGCCGATCTAGCGATCTGCGCCAGCCTGTCCGTTTCTACGCCAAAGGCTGCAAGCCCCAACTCCCCCCTTGCCAACTTCTCCAAAGCTCACCGACCTAGGCGTGAACGAAGCGGAGTTGCGCCATGTCGGCTGCCAAAATCCTGTGGGGTCAGATCCTCGCGGTACTGATCATCATTGTTGCAAGCGTCTGGTCGGCAACCCAATGGACGGCCTCGGCGCTCGGTTTCCAGCCAGAGCTCGGCGTGCCTTGGTTCCACTTGTTCGGCCATCCGGTCTACCGCCCCTATGACCTGTTCTGGTGGTGGTTCTCGTTCGACGCATACGCTCCAAAGATTTTCGATACCGGGGGGATGATCGCCACCTCGGGCGGGTTCGCGGCAATTGTGGTCGCCATCGCGATGTCCGTCTGGCGCGGCCGCGAGAACCGCAACGCCAACACCTATGGCACTGCTCGGTGGGCGACACGCGATGACATCCGCAAAGCGGGATTATTGGCCGACACCGGGGTAGTGCTCGGACAGTTCCAGAACAACTATCTTCGCCACGACGGGGCTGAACATGTTCTGTGCTTTGCTCCGACACGCTCGGGCAAAGGCGTCGGCCTGGTAATCCCGACCCTGCTGACCTGGCCGGGCTCGGCGATTGTCCACGACATCAAGGGCGAGAACTGGGATGTCACTGCCGGTTTTCGCAGCACGTTCAGCCGTACGCTGTGTTTCGATCCAACCAGTCTTGAATCGTCCGCTTACAACCCGCTGCTTGAAGTGCGCCGCGGCCTCAATGAGGTGCGCGACGTGCAGAACATTGCAGATATTCTGGTCGACCCCGAAGGCAGTCTCGAAAAGCGCAACCACTGGGAAAAGACCAGTCACGCGCTGCTCGTCGGCGCAATCCTTCATGTGCTTTACGCCGGCGCTGACAAATCGCTCGCTGGCGTCGCGGCTTTCCTCTCCAACCCCGACGAGACCATTGAGAACACGCTTTATGCGATGATGGACACCCTGCATCTCGGTGAAGCGGGCCCGCACCCGGTCGTTGCCAGCGCGGCGCGCGAGCTGCTCAACAAGTCTGACAACGAGAGATCGGGCGTGCTGTCGACCGCAATGTCCTTTCTCGGCCTCTATCGCGATCCGGTCATCGCCAAGGTCACCAGCCATTCGGATTGGCGGATCGCCGATCTCGTCAGCGGGCGTCCTACGTCGCTCTATCTGGTCGTGCCGCCGTCCGACATCAGCCGCACCAAGCCGCTGATCCGCCTGATCCTCAACCAGATTGGCCGCCGCCTTACCGAAGAATTCGATCCTGCGACCAAGCGCCAGCGTGTGCTGCTAATGCTGGATGAGTTCCCTGCCCTCGGCCGGCTCGATTTTTTCGAAAGCGCCCTTGCCTTCATGGCGGGCTACGGCCTCAAGGCCTTTCTGATTGCGCAGTCCCTGAACCAGATTGAGCGCGCCTATGGACAGAACAACGCCATCCTCGACAATTGCCATGTTCGCGTTGCGTTCGCGACCAACGACGAGCGCACAGCCAAGCGGGTCTCCGAAGCGCTGGGCACAACCACCGAACAGCGATCGATGAAAAATTATGCCGGGCACAGGCTCTCACCCTGGCTTGGCCACCTGATGATCTCACGCTCTGAAACGGCGCGCGCACTCCTTACGCCGGGCGAGATTCTTCAACTGCCACAGACCGACGAGGTTGTGCTCTTGTCAGGGTCGCCGCCGATCAAGGCCAAGAAGGCACGCTATTATGCCGACCGACGGTTGCAGTCTCGAGTGTTGCCCGCCCCCGAGAACTGCGGCCAGCCTGCGGATGCGCGCGCCACCGACGACTGGAGCGCTCTGCCCCCGATTGAGCCAGACCCCAAATCATCCGAAGACGGTAGCCGTAGGATCGATCCCGCCAATGGCGGCTTGCGGCGCGAGCCTGACCTGCCCGAACATGTCGAAGTGGTTGCGCGGCCCAAGTCTCCTGTAGCGGAATTCGACTTTGCCGAAGCTGACAGCGCAGACGCTGACCAATCAGCCGCGAACAACGAGCGGATCCGGCGCACGATGGAGCGCGGCGCACGGCAGGCCTCGCTCGACCTCGGCGACGGGATCGAACTGTGAAGCTGAAGCGCACTTTCCGACTGCCACCCGATGTGATCGACCAGCTTGCCGAGTTCGCGATCCGCAGGCGTGTCGGTCAGCCCGATGTCGTGGAGGCCGCTCTCAGGTCATTCATGTCGCCAGACAACCCTGAGCAGCTCGAAGCGGCGCTCAGTCGCCGCCTTGACCGCATCGACCGGCGGCTTGGACAGCTCGATCAGCAAACCGAGATCACCACCGAGGCATTGGCATTGTTCGTACGGTTCTGGCTTACCGCCAATCCGCCGCTGCCGGATAGCGGCCTTGCCGCAGCGCAAGCGCAGGGCAAGGAGCGGTATGAAGGGTTTGTCGAGGCGCTCGCTCGAAGGTTGGAGGGCCGTGCCCGATTGGGCGATTTTCGACTTTAGAGGACGGGAGCAATTTCCAACATTGTTGCCTTCCGGTCGACGGACAATTGCGATGTTTGCCCGAAAAGGATCGCTCACCGGACACATTGACCCCGGGAAACTCGAAAGCGCCAGAGACCCCCATTCCCGTCTGAAAAGGTCCTTGCCGCAATTCTCATTAAGATGGTACGCTTTGATTTCTCAAACAGGGGCCTTAATCGGACGAAATGACAGTCACTATCATCGGGTATGCCCGCTGCTCCACCGACAAGCAGGACCTCACCGTCCAGCGCCAGGCGCTGATCGAACTCGGCGTACCCGAGGACCGCATCTACACAGACCGCGGCCTCACCGGCCGCAACCGCGACCGCCCCGGCCTCGCCCAGGCACTGGCCGCGGTCCGGGCCGGCGAAACTCTGGTGGTGCCGAAGCTTGATCGCCTCGCCCGGTCGGTGCCGGACGCGCGGGCGATCGCAGATGAACTGGAGAAACGCGGCGTCAGCCTCGCGCTGGGCAAGCAGGTTTACGACCCCAATGATCCCATGGGCCGGATGTTCTTCAACATCCTCGCGACCTTCGCCGAATTCGAGAGCGACCTCATCCGCCTGCGCACCCGCGAGGGCATGAAGATCGCCCGAGACAAGGGGAAACTCCGCGGCAAGCCGCCCAAACTCTCCGACCTCCAGCAGCGCGAGCTGCTCAAGATGCACGCGACGGGCGAATATTCGATCAGCGACCTCGGCAAACTGTTTAAGGTCTCGCGGCCAACGGTGTATCGGACGATCCGACGCGGTGATAGGGCTGCTAACCCCTGAAATGCGACCAAGCCTCATCTCAACGGGCGACCAGCGCAATCAAGGCTAGACCTAACGCCGGTTCTCAACGCTTTATGGCACTGGCCTGTTGAATGGCGAATATCAGGCTCGCTGAGGCCCATACAGCGTGCTGTTTTGCAAGGTAAGACAAGAGTTTCGTGGTATTGCCTCCATGCAAACGCTAGAGGCCGGGAAATCGGATGGGGCAGGATGAATGAAGGCATTGCCAAAGGCGGGTGAGTTTGTCGATTTGCGCGGTCGGCTATGGTTAGTCGAAGAACAACTGCGCGATGACCCGTCCTTTCCCTCGCTGCGTCTGAGTTGCGTCGATGATGACGCTCAAGGCGAAATCGCATCGATTATCTGGGACACCGAGATTGCCGCTCGCTCTCGAGATGATGAGCTGTGGGACCTAATCGGTGATAGCGGCACCGACGACGCCAAATTGTTCGCGGCCTACCTTCGCACTATCCGCTGGAATAGCTCGACCGCTTCTGATCGTGAGCTTTTCCAAGCCCCATTTCGGGCAGGCATCCGGATGGACGCATACCAGCTCGCCCCACTTAAGAAGGCGCTCCAACTTCCGCGTGTGAATCTGTTGATCGCGGATGACGTCGGCCTCGGTAAAACGATTGAGGCAGGCTTGGTGGTGCGTGAAATGCTGCTGCGGAAGCGGATAGATTTCATCGTAGTGTTAGCCCCGCCTTCGATGACGATACAATGGCAAGACGAGCTTGCCGCTAAGTTCGGCCTCTCTTTCGAAATCATCGACCGCGATCTTTTGGCCGAATTGCGCCGCAAACGAGGCTTTGGAGTCAACCCTTGGGCGGCAGGATCGCGGTTTATCCTTTCACACAAGCTCTTGGGTGACGAAGCATACACGTCGGGACTGCGCGAGATTTTGGGCTCTTTTCAGGCTCGATCTTTGCTGATTCTCGATGAGGCCCACCATTGTGCGCCTGCTGGTGGCGGTCGTTATGCGATCGAAAGCCAGTTCACCAAGGCCGTGCGCGATATTGCAGATCGATTTGAGCACCGGCTCTTCCTGTCCGCCACCCCACATAATGGGCATGCGAACAGCTTCGCGACACTACTTGAGATCCTCGATCCACAGCGGTTCACACGTGGTATGGATGTGCGAGAAGACGAGCTGAAGCCGGTCATGGTCAGGAGGCTGAAGGCTGATTTACGCGCCTTGGGCGAGGCTTTTCCTGAACGCATAGTCGAACGCGTCGCCCTCGGAGGTCTCCGCGAAGATCAGCCTGAGCTAGTTCTTGCCAAGATGCTGTCCGACTATGGCGCGTTACGTGAGCGACGGATTGGCGCGCTGCGTGCAGGCAAAGCCGCACAGGCGCGGCTTTCCTTTGTCGGCTTGCAGCAGCGCCTCCTGTCGTCAATTCCTGCCTTTGCAAAAACTCTCCAAGTCCATCGCAAGAGCCTACAAAAGGTCTTGGAGCAGGGTTCGGATCACATACCGCTCGCCGCAGCAGCAGCCTTTGTCCACGCTCAGCTCGGGGAAGTCGACCTGTCCAGCGGCATGGACGAAGACGCGGCCCTCCGACTTCTCAGCGACGAAGAAGATCAGGGCGCTGATGCCGCTGCAGCACTGGGTACTGCTGAGGCATCACGTGGTCAGCTCGATGGCGAGCTCGCGGCGGTCGATGCCATGATCGCAGTTTCGGAAAAGGCCGCGACTAGCGCAGACGCACGCATCGAGTGGCTGGAAGATTGGATCAATGGAAATATGGTGGCAGATGGTCAGTGGGGCGAGCGCCGTCTGATCATCTTCACCGAGTACGAAGCGACTAGGATCTACATCGAGCGCCAGCTGCGCCGGATCATTATGGGTACGCCCGATCACGACAGTCGGATCGCGACCTTCACCGGCATCACATCGTCCGAGCGTCGAGAAGCAATTAAGCGTGCCTTCAACGACGCAGATTCGTTTTTGCGCATCCTGATCTGCACAGACGCTGCCCGCGAAGGCATCAACTTGCAGCAGCAATGCCATGACCTCGTCCATTTCGATTTACCTTGGAACCCATCGCGGTTGGAGCAGCGAAACGGCCGCATCGACCGTAAGCTTCAACCTGCACCTCAAGTGTTCTGCCGCTACTTCGTGTATGAGCAGCGCCCGGAGGATATTGTTCTCGAAGCACTAGTCAGAAAGACAGATCTCATCCAGCGTCAGTTGGGTTCAGCAGGACAGGTGATCGAAAACCGTGTTGCCCGGCGGATGGCCGATCGAGGCATCCTCCGCTCGGATGCGAAAACCCTTGCCGCTGCGATTGCGAGCGAAGAGGCTGACGAGAAGGTCAACGCCGCAGTTCAGGCCTTGGGCGACCAGCCCAACCAGCGGTTGGCCCGGATAAAGGACGAGCTGGACGATCTGAAGTCGTCACTCGAGGCCGCGCGAAAGCGTGTTGGTGTAGATTCCCATGAACTGGAAGCCGTTTTCGGCCTAGCCCTGTCGAGGGCCGGTGCCGATATGGGGGCTGCGACGGCAAAGTCTGTCCAAGGCACTCGAACCTTTGCGCTTTCACCCGATCTCCCTACATTCACGCAGGACCAAAGCTGGCAACCCGTCTTCGATGAGCTGCGCGAGCGGCGGCAAAAGCCGGGAGAGCGACCCGGTCAATGGCGGACTTCGGAAGATGCCCAAGTTCGCCGGATCAGCTTCTCCCCAGCCATCGACGAACAGGGGCGCGATGCCCCGGGGGTCGTGCAGGTCCATGTCGAGCATAGGTTGGTGCGCCGCCTGCTTTCCCGCTTTCTGACCACGGGGTTTCAGTCCGGCCTCAATCGCGCTTGCGTCATTCGCTCTGCCGGGACGGGGGATCGTGCCGTCCTGCTAGGACGATTGGCCTTGTACGGTCCCAATGCGACCCGCCTTCACGAGGAAATTATCCCGATCGCCGCGGATTGGATTGGCAGCGAAGGGCGGACCGCGTTGCAACCACTTGCAGCCTCGGACGAAGCCGGCGCCTCGGTGATTGCCGAGTTGGAGGCTGCTCTACATGGGATCGACGCCGTTCCCGAGCGCGCCATCGCCCGTTTCACTCCTGGCATTCACGAAGACGTTTTGGATCTTCGCGTCGCTCTAGAGGCCCACGCACAATCGCGCAGAACTGAAGTCGAAAAGGAGTTGACGCAGCGCGGTAAGGAAGAGGCTTCTGCCCTTCGTTCCCTCCTCAAGAGCCAGATTGACCGCATTCGGTCCGAACAGAAAAAAGATGATCGCCAGCTTACCCTTGATTTCGATGAACAGCAGACCCGCCAGCGCGATGCCGATCGCAAGAGCTGGGAGAAAAAGCTCGAACGCCTCACCCACGACCTCGAGACCGAGCCGGAGCGGCTGCGGAACAGCTTCGACATTCGTGCGGCCAGGATCGAGCCGCTCGGTATGGTCTACCTCTGGGCAGGCGAGGAAGGCTAAGTCGTGGCACAACAACTGAAGCCCGAACACGAGTGGCTCGGCCATGTGCAGCCGACCGGCCTTGTCGTCTCGACCCTCGTGCTGGACGAACTGTCGCTGGTTCCGCAGCCTCAGGACGCTGTCGATACCGCGCAGTTTGCCGAGGTTCTCGATGAAACCGGTGGCCCGCTTCTTCCTGATGTATGGGCGCTGCTTCGCGACGTTCTGAAGTGGCCAGAAGCCATGGTCGCCGGCCTCCCCGGCACCGATCCCATTCCGGTAGAGCTTTGCTTCAGCCTGGCCGATCATGAAACCCTGCTTCAACCGACATATGCCCTCAAGGGCCCGCGCGGCGAAGGCTGGCAACTGCTTGTCCGGGTTGAGGACCACGACATCGAGCCTGACAAGCGCGGTGCCCTCTCAGGATGGGAAGCCACCCCGCACCAGCGGTTCGAAAGGCTGCTGCGCGAGACGGGCGTCGGCGCAGGCATTCTCATTACCAACTTCGTGCGCGGCGAACTGGAACAGACCGAACTGCGCCTGATCACCGCGCCGCGCGGGGAAACTTCAGGCTGGATCAGCTGGCCGCTGCGCTCGCTTGCCAGTGTCGCGGGCCGTCCCATGCTGGGCGGGCTCAAGCTGCTGCTCGGCAGCTTCACCCTATTCAATGCGCCGGAGAATGCCCGGCTCCCCGCGCTTTTGCAGGCGAGCCGCGAGCGACAGGCCGAGGTATCGACCAAGCTCGCCGGACAGGTCCTCGCCGCGCTTTATGAGCTGCTTCGCGGGTTTGACGCGGCAGAGGGCGATCTCGTGCGCGAATTCGCCTCGGGCAAGCCTCACCATCTCTATGAAGGGCTGCTCACAGTTCTGATGCGTCTGGTTTTCGTGCTTTATGCCGAAGACCGTGATCTGATGCCGTCTCGCCGCAGTGACGGCGGGCTGGAGCTTTACGAACAGGGCTATTCCGTCCGCGGACTATTTGCCCGGCTCGAAAATGATGCCGCACTCAATCCCGATACGATGGACGAGCGGCGCGGCGCCTGGGGCCAGCTCCTCGCCCTGTTCCGCCTGATTGATCGGGGCCATCCGTCTGGCTTCATGCAGGCACGCGGGGGCAAGCTTTTTGACGAGGCGGTGTTCCCGTTCCTGATGGGCAAGCAATCGGCAGACGAGCCCGATCGCGTGCCGCATGTCTCCGATGGCTGCATTCACCGCATTCTGCAGTCACTGATGATCGTGAACGGTGAGCGGCTGTCCTACCGCACGCTCGACGTGGAGCAAATCGGCTCGGTCTATGAAACGGTGATGGGCTTCACCGCCCAGCTCGCGCAGGGGCGCAGCATCGCGATCAAGGCGGGCAAGAACAACAAGACCCCGGTCTATGTCGATTGCGAGACTCTGCTGGCCGCCGCAGCCAAGGAACGGGAAAAGACCATCAAGGAAACGACCGGGCGCGGCCAGTTGCCCGCTGGGGTCAAGCGCGACCTCAAGGACGCTGACACCGTCGCCGCGATCGAAGCGGCACTGGCCCAGATCGCCGACGAGCGTGGCTCACCCCGAGGCCATGCGGTGTCCGCTGGAACGCCTATCCTGCAACCGACCGACGAACGCCGCCGGACGGGCAGCCACTATACACCGCGCAGCTTGACCGAACCGATTGTGCGGCAGGCGTTGGAACCGGCCTTCGCCCGGTTGGGCGCAGATACGACGCCCGACGAGGTGCTTTCGCTCAAGGTCTGCGATCCAGCCTGCGGATCGGGTGCCTTCCTCGTCGAAGCGACGCGCCAGATCGGCACGCGACTGGTTCAGGCATGGGAAGCGCACAAGGCGCTCAAGCCGCTCATCCCGGCGGACGAGGATGACGACCTTCACGCTCGCCGCCTGGTGGCGCAACGTTGCATCTACGGCGTCGACCGCAACCCGATGGCGACAGATCTAGCCAAGCTGTCGCTCTGGCTGGCGACGTTGGCGCGCGATCATGAATTCAGCTTCCTCGATCACGCTCTGAAGAGCGGGGACAGCCTTGTCGGGCTGAACAAACAGCAGTTGAGTGGCGGCAGTTGGGACAATGCTCCTATCAGGAACTCGTTGATTGGCCAGACCGTCAGCGATCGGGTCGAGAAACTCGCGGCCCACCGTGATGCGATCCGCAATGCACCCGATGATGTTGCGTTGGCCATGCAGGAGTCTCGGCACGCTATTGCAGAGAAGGATGCAGAACAGGTCCGGCTCATTGGTAATGCAATTGTCGCGGCCTTCTTCAAGCACGACAAGCCGAGGAAGCGGTTTGACGAGGTACGCTATGTCACCGCAATGGCAGGCGCCTCGAATTGGTGGGATGGATTGAAGAACATCGCCCTTTCGCTTGAAGCCGGCGAACATTCCATCCGCCCCTTCCATTGGCAGATCGAATATCCAGAAGTCTTCTCGCGTGAAAATCCAGGGTTCGATGCGATTGTCGGCAATCCACCTTTTTTGGGCGGCAAGCGAATTTCAACAACTTACGGAGACACATTCAAGGACTGGCTATCCAGCCTCCATCCCGTAGCGAATCAAAACGTCGATCTTGTCGGCCATTTCTTCCTTCGCGGCTATGGGTTGCTCCGTAATTCGGGAGCCATTGGCTTCGTCGCAACCAATACAATTGGCCAGGGCGCAACTAGGGAAGGCTCTATCCTGCCAATTGTGAAAGCAGGAGGAGAACTCTTCTCTGTAACGCGACGCCTTCGATGGCCAGGTGAAGCTGCTGTAGTCGTATCGATTTTGCATATTTCTAAAGGTGGCGTTGGCGTTCCTATAAAACAGATTGACGGTCGCCATGTGGATAGAATTTCCGCGTTCCTGAATGAAGGATCGACAGATCAGTCGCCAGCGACTTTAACTGAGAACGCTGGTATAGCGTATGTAGGAGCTTACCTACTCGGCAAGGGTCTGGCCATTGACAATGCCGCAGCTGAAAAAGGTGAGTCTATTCCTCATGACGAGATGTCGGCTATCCTTTCTCGGAATCCGTTATCCAGCCTTGTGCTGAAGCCTTTCATCGGAAGTGATGAGATCAACTCAGAGCCTCAACATAAGCCTTCCCGGTATTGCATAGACTTTGAAGGAAGAGAATTAGGCGAGGTAAGAGAAAAATGGCCAGAGCTTATCGAAGTAGTCGAAAAGCTTGTTAAACCTCTAAGGGACAAGCAAAAGCGGTCGGCCCTCAGGGAACGGTGGTGGCTGTTCGCCGAGAGGCAAACATCTCTCTTTACGCGCCTTGGCAATATCGAAACTGCAATTGTTTGTGGGCAAACGGCCAAGTATACTTGTTTTACTATCATGCCGTCCAACATAGTGTTTTCACACAAAACCATCGTCTTTTGCTCTGAGGCGATGGGGCTCTTTGCCGCGTTGCATTCGCGAGTCCATGAGTTGTGGTGCAGAACCTTCGGTCCCACCATGAAGGACGATCCCGTATACACCCCTTCCGATTGTTTCGAGACCTTCCCGCTGCCTCACCGATACGATCAAGAGCCTGAATTAGAGGTAGCCGCTGTTGCCTACCATAGCCACCGAGCAGCCATGATGATTGCCTCAAACAAGGGCATGACCAAGACCTACAACCGCTTCCACGATCCGCATGAAAAAGCTGCAGACATCGTCGAACTGCGCCGCCTCCATGCCATGATGGATGACGCCGTGCTGCGCGCCTATGGCTGGGACGATCTCGCCGCCCGCGCCCATCCCGGCGATCGGGCGAACGGCATCGAGCAAGGCGAAGACGCTCCCCGCTTCCTCACCGGGGACGACGAGGACGATCACAAATACCAGAACCGCCTGTTCTGGCCCTCCCCCTTCCGCGACGAACTCCTCGCCCGCCTCCTCAAACTCAACGAGGAACGCGCAGCGGCCGAGAAGGCTGGCTAATCGTGGCCTGCAGGAATTGCGGATCACCCGCCACAATCAAAGCGCACCTCATTCCTCAAGGCTTCATCCGCGAGGTGCGCGGGGACGATAAAGGACATGCACTGACCAATCGGGATATCTCGTCATTCCAGCCCAGCCAGAACGGCCGTTACGACGATGCGATCCTCTGCGCTCCGTGCGATAATCGCCTCGGCCAGGATGAGAATTATGCCCTACAAACACTTGCTGCTATCCGCAGGGCTGTTCCGCACATCATCGATCGTGCCTTCTATGTTGAAGGTGTAAGCGGTGATCGACTGCTACGTTTCGCGGTAGGGATCGTCTGGAAGTACACCCTGACAAAGCCGCACTATGGCCGGATCCAGCTTGGTCCGTACGGTGAAAAGCTCAAAGACTTGCTTTTCGGAGCCGCGCAGTCGTCGCCTGCGATCGATGCATTTCTGATGAAGCTCCACACCGGTGATGAGGAGCCCATTTTCTACCGCGCGCCATCGCCGGAACGGTACGAAGGCTTGAACTTCGTGCGGTTCTCCGTCGGCGGCTTCATCTTTCTCCTGAAACTGGATCAACGACCTGCGCCGTCGCTGCCCTCATCATCGTGGTTGCGCGGCAATACAGACGTCCTGATCCCGGCCATACCATTTAACAAGATCGAGGAAGGCCGGATGGTGCTGGGAGCCAGGCGCGGGAACGAGCGGCTTGATGCTTATCTCGAGAACGTAAGCCTGAATCCAACGCTGCAATGAAATCTTGCATTTTTCGATTTGCAAGATTATTGAGCGTGTCCAAGGAGTCCCCACATGTCCACCGCACTCATAGGTAAGCGCCTTAAGGCGCTCCGCGATCAGCGCGACCTGAAGCAGGACGACATCGCCGAAATTCTGGGCTTCAAAGACCGGCAGACCATCTCCGCGATCGAGAATGGCGAGCGCAAGGTGAAACCCGATGAACTGCTCACTCTTGTCGAGAAGCTGGGCGTTGATCTCGACTTTTTCACGGATGCTTTGCGGCTTGAAGGCGAAGGCAGGTTCAGCTGGCGGCGCGGGGCGGACGTGCCTGCCGCTAGACTTGATAGCTATGAGCGCCTCTCCGGACGCTGGATTGCTGCCTACCGCGAGCTTTCGCGGAGGACAGGCAATGTCATCCCTTTGATCCGCCCTCAGCTGCCGCTCGACAAGTTTTCGAGCTATGCCGACGCTGCCGAAGCTGGCGAGCGTTTTGCCCGTGAGTTCGACCTCGGTGATGTGCCTTCGGCTCGTTTGGCAGAGGTCATGGAGGGGCAGCTCGGCATTCTCGTCCTCATGGTCGAATCAGCCGACGGCATCTCAGGCGCTGCCTGCTCATTGCCAGAGCTCGGCGCAGTGCTGATCAATCGCCGGGAGGTAAAGGGCCGCCGCCATTTCGATTTGGCGCACGAGCTTTTCCACCTGATGACCTGGGACAAGATGCCTCCTGAACGCAGCGAAGGTCTGGATGGAAGGGGCCACGTTGAGAAGCTCGCAGATCGCTTTGCGTCAGCGCTGCTTATGCCGCGGTGGTTGCTGATCGATGTCGACTGGCGAACCTTGGTGGGCCCAGCACTGCCTGATGCGATTAATGCTCGCGCCACCGCCTTGGGCGTGAGCGCCGAGGCACTTCGCTGGCGGCTCGCCCATACGGGGTTGCTGGCCCAGAAAACTGCAAAGGACATTCCGTCAGTTGATCTTCGGAACAACGGTGCAGTTGATCCTGTGCAGCCGATTGTCCCTCCGCTTTACTCCAAGACCTTCATGTCAGTGATTGCTGAAGCAATCGATGGCGGCTTCATCTCCGTGAGGCGAACTGCGAAGCTGCTCGACACGACGATCGATGGCATAGGCGACCTGATGGTAGCTCACGGGGTCGCCGTGCCCGACACCGTGCGCTGAGAGGGTCTGTGCATGTCGCGCTTCAACGGCTCCGTTCTCGTGGATACCAACACCATTATTGAAGCGCACCGGGTCACGGCATGGAAGGCGTTGACTGGCGGTTATGCCGTCGAAACGGTCGAGGCTGTTCAAGCTGAGACCCACACAGGGTTCCAACGCCGAGATCCTGAGGAGCGGATTGACCAGACTGCGCTACGCGCGTCGCTGAAAGCGACTCATCCGGTCACCTCGGCGCAGAAGGCGAGACTCAAGCTAATGCTGATGGAGCTCGACATAGATCTCGACGACGGAGAATTCGCGCTCTGGGCGCATTTGCTGGAACGTGGGGGCGACTGGCGTCTCTGCGGCCCCGACCGGGCCTCTCTGAAGTTTGGGGTCAAGAATGGCCGACGTGACCGAATGATTTCGCTTGAGGCACTTCTTGCCGACGCAGGTATGGCTAAAACACGCTCTCCCCTGCGCGAGAACCATACAAAGGCTTGGCTTGATCGAGTCCTTGCCGAATATGCGATGGAAGGGCTCAAGCGATGAACAGCATAGAAGTTCGGACGGAACTCTTTCACCGCCTGCGTCGTGACCTCGTGGGACCAGCAGCCCACGCGCCAGACGGCTACAATGACGGCGATCTTGCCGAGGAACGCCTGCGCGACAATCCTTCTCGCTGGTATCTAACCGGCTTCATCGCGCCTTCGGATGAGAGTGAAGAGATCGAAGTCGACCCGATTGAGGGGCAGGACAATCTAGCGCTGGAGCCGGCGGGCAACGGTGCCGGCGGTGCAGCAGGCGACGACGAGACCCCCGAACCACCGAACACGCAGAAGCGCTTTCTTCCTTCGTCGGTCGGCATGACCGCAATTTTGCCGGTCGAGGTCCCTAACATCGAGATCGAGCTGAACTGGGGCGATTATTTGGCAGAGCCCCCATTGCCGGCGGCGGTTCTGGAGGGCAACGACACATCCCAGCCCAACATCGAGTGGGTTAGACGGCCGCGAAGAGTCCGGATGCCAATTCCGGTGCCGCCCTCAGGCGAGTTCCAACGTCACATTGTCCCGGATAGTTCGCCCTTGGGTGTGCCGGGCGGGGGTGCATTGGAGATATCGATCCAGAGCCGGCGAATGACGATCACTCCTCCGGGTGGCAAGGACGTCGAGCAGAACGTCATCAGCGTGTTCGCTACCAACAAACGTCGTTGGGTGACGCGGCGATATGGCGATCTCACCTTTGCGTTCCAGGTGGAGCTTTCGCTGTACTGTGAGGCGGGCTTCTGTCCGCAACATGATTTGTCGCGATACAAAGCGAGCGATCCAGATGACCGCCTTGCTGACCTTCATTACCGCGATGTTGCCGCTTATGCGGTCGGGCGGAATGCAGCGGTCTGTTTCGACAAGGATGAAGATGGTGTCGTCCGAACGGTGCGGACGACTGCCATGCCGAGAGCAGCGGTAGAGCGGGTTGAGCCGACTAAGGTCGATGGCGTCGAGTTCAGCATGCATGAACTCGCGAAGTTAGCTGCGCTTGGAGCATCGGAGCTGACAGAACGGTTGCAGCCGCTGGTCGCTGCCTATTCAAGGTGGACATCCACACAGACCGGATTGAAATCAAAAGACCCTGAAATTGCCGTGGCGGCTCGCCGGGTTGAAGTAGCAGACGGCCTGATCAAGGCACAGGAATCGGCGGCAAGCCGTATTGCGGAAGGAATTCGGCTTCTAGGCAGTGATGACAGAGTTCGTCGCGCCTTCGAGATCATGAACCGCGCGATGGAGATGGCCGCCCGTCAGCGGAATGCTGTCGCACAGGGAGTAGCGCCTGAGGCAACCGGCGCACCAGCATGGCGCCCTTTCCAGCTCGCCTTTGTTCTCTTGAACCTTGCCGGACTCGCTCAAAAGCAGCACGAAGACCGCGAGATCGTGGATCTGCTCTTCTTCCCTACGGGTGGCGGCAAGACAGAGGCCTACCTGGGGCTCGCGGCATTTTCCATTGCATATCGCCGCCTAACCGGGCCCGGTTTGCTTGGTGCTGGGGTTAGCGTCATCATGCGCTACACTTTGCGTCTGCTTACCCTGGATCAGCTTGGACGCGCTGCAGGGCTGGTCTGCGCCCTCGAGCTACTCCGGACTGGTCCAGATTATACGGACAACCGGCGGCAGCTCTTGGGGGAATGGCCCATCGAAATCGGTCTTTGGGTCGGATCTGATGCCTCGCCCAATGCTCTTGGCGGCAAAGGCAATAGTGGCGACGGCACCGCCGTGAAACGTGTCCGCGCATACAAGATGGGTAGAGACAAGCGCGCCCCTGCCCCCATCAAGCAGTGCCCGTGGTGCGGAACCGGGTTTTCTCCAGACAGCTTCCACTGCGTTCCAAACAGCGATCAGCCGAAAAATCTCGAGGTGCGCTGCACAAATGTCGCATGCGCATTCACTGGTGATCGGGCCCTGCCGCTGGTGATCGTCGATGAGTCCATTTACCGGCGCCTTCCTTCCTTCATCATTGCGACAGTCGATAAGTTTGCATCGCTCCCATGGAGAGGTGAGGCGGGCGCCTTCTTCGGCCACGTTGATCGTTACGATGTGAATGGGTTCTATGGCGCCGCCGAGCCTAGAGGCGGGCGACCGCTGGACAACGGCTTCTCTCTCGACCCACCAGACCTGATCATTCAGGACGAATTGCATTTGATTTCGGGCCCGCTTGGCACCGTGGCTGGTCTGTACGAGGCGGCTATCGACCGTTTGGCATCGCGCGAGTGTGCGGGGAAACTTGTTCGCCCAAAGATTGTGGCATCGACCGCAACCGTTCGCCGAGCCAGCGAGCAGATTAAGGCCCTCTTCGATCGGCCAAAAACAGAGATTTTCCCACCACCTGGGCTCTCTCGGACGGATAGCTTTTTTGCTGAAACCGTTGCCGAGGCTCGATCCCCTGCGCGATGGTATACGGGCGTTGCCGCAGGCGGGCGCGGTCCGAAACTGGTCTATCTCAGAACACTGATGTCCGTCTTAGCGGCAGCAGCCTCCTTGGATGATGAGGCCGGTGATGCAGCTGACCCTTACATGTCAGCGCTGTGCTATTTTAACGCGCTCCGTGAGCTTGGTGGCGCTCGACGGATTGTCGAGGACGAAGTCAGAGCTGGTTTGTCCAATTACGGGGATCAGCGCCGCCGCATCTTGCCTAATGCCCAGCCCTTCTCAAATCGGAGCATTGGCGAACCGCTAGAGCTGACCTCTCGGGTCTCAACTGATGAAGTTGCTGAAGCGAAAAAGCGCCTCGAGAGGCCCTTTTCCGACTCTTCGCAACATGTCGATGTTGCTCTGGCCACCAACATGATTTCGGTAGGCCTGGATATCACCCGCTTGGGGTTAATGCTTATGCAAGGCCAACCGAAGACGGCGGCCGAATACATCCAGGCTACGAGCCGGGTCGGCCGAGACCCGAAGCGCCCAGGCCTCGTTCTTGCGGTGTTGAATCTGCATAAGCCCCGTGATCGGATGCACTTCGAACAATTCACCCATTTCCACGAGAGCTTCTATCGAGCGGTAGAAGCCACAAGCGTTACACCTTGGTCCGCGCGCGCCATGGATCGCGCACTCGCGGCGATCGTCGTAGCCTTAGCCAGGCATTTGCAACCGAACTTGACGCCATCATTTGCAGCCCGTGAGATCGCTGACAACGCGGACCTGCAGACACGGATAGCTGATTACCTTTGCGAGCGTTCCGGTGATGCAGTCGTTGGTGGGGCATCCGCACTTCGTCAAAAGGTCAGGGAATTGTTCGCCGATTGGGAAACGCTGGTCGAACAGCAGACCATCGCAGGTGGCTCCTTCTCTTACGACAAACGAGACGCAAGCGGGCTGCTCCACCCCCCCTTGGCGAAAGAACTCAGTGAA
Organism: Porphyrobacter sp. SLTP; assembly: GCF_009905735.1. Taxonomy (GTDB): domain Bacteria; phylum Pseudomonadota; class Alphaproteobacteria; order Sphingomonadales; family Sphingomonadaceae; genus Erythrobacter. Next base: position 48,805 of record NZ_JAAALE010000006.1, on the reverse strand, counting down.
CTAAGCCAAGAGTATCACAAGTTCACGGCAGGATGGAGCATGCGTGACGTCGAGCCGGCTGTGCGATTGAAGCCAAAGGGGCCTGACGGGCGGCCGATCGGTAACGCAGGAGATTTGAACCTATGAGCCAATCCTCTGCAAAATCCGAGCTTCGCCTCTCTCAGGTCATCACAACCTACGGCCCTGGTGCTATGGTCGACTTGCCGTCCCGTTCCGTTATCATCGGCGGCCTCGATCGGTGGGATATGAGCACCAAGGGTAGCTGGAACTCGATCAGTGAACCTCGCGCGGTGCAATTGCTGGAAGAGCGATTGAGCCAAGAAGGCGGACCAATCGCGCCAGGAACCAAGCTTTCGCTGCGGTCCCCCCCAGTAGATCCAAAGCTTCCGGGACGGGAACCGCCGGGAATTGCCGCGACCATATTCCCTTGCTGGTTCATCGTAAACGAGGATGAGCAAATTCTAGGCGGGCGAAGACGGCGTCTGGTGCATTGGGAGCACCTCGATCCGTCCAGTGGTCGGAACAAGTTCATGTCCGACAAGGGTAAAAAGATCGATGTAACCCCGATCCGCTTCGTTGCTGCATGCAAGAAGGGCCACATTCAGGATATCGATTGGCCCTGGCAAATTCACGTCGGAGAAAAGTGCGCCGAGCCTCTCTGGCTTGAAGAAAAGGGTACGACAGGCGACCCGAGAAACATCCGAATTGTTTGTGGCTGCGGTCGCAGCATTTCCCTCGAAAACGCGCAAGTTTCTGGTCGCTTCGGCCGTTGCCGCGGGAAGCAACCGTGGCTCGATCGCGACGCTGAGGGCGGATGTACTGAGACCTTGCGCTTTTTAACGCGCAGCGCGACGAACGCCTATTTCCCGCAGGTCTTGACGGTTATCTCCCTCCCGGCGGCCGAAGATGAGCTGACCCGCCAGGTTCAGGAGCATTGGGACAAGCTCCGCAAAGTGACGAGCCGAGAGCTGATAGCAGCTCTTCGAATGTTCGATGATCTGATCGCCGAAACCTTCAAAGGCATCGCGGACGATCAACTATTCTATGCAATCGAGCGCCACGAGAAGAACGTACTCCAAAGCCTCGACAAGAAGCCCAAGTACGCGGAATTCGAAATGCTGTCTTCGGGCCGTAAGGTGATCGGAGAAAATCGGAGCGATGCAAAGCTCCACGCAGAAACTCTCGATCGCCATGAGTGGGGCGGGAATGAAATCCGCCTCTCTGGGATCTCATCCGTGGTCAAGGTCCATCGGTTACGAGAGGTATCCTGTCTCTACGGCTTCACCCGCTTTGAGGCGGCACCGACAGCGATCGATGGCGACATAGAAGAAATCAATATCTCGGTCGACGGGGCTTCGCTGGCAAGCGAACTCTCCTGGCTGCCTGCAATCGAGCAGTTTGGCGAAGGAATCTTCCTCACGTTTGACGCTGGTCGGGTAGCGCAATGGCTTGCCAGCCCGGGCGTTCAGGCTCGGGAGGAAACACTGCGCAAAGGCTTCGATAAATGGGCCGAGCGACGCTTCCAAAGCCGCCCCAAGCTTCCGGACTATCCTGGCACCGCCTATTTCATGCTCCACGCCTTCAGCCATTCACTGATGAGCGAAATGGCCTTGGAATGCGGCTACCCAACAACAGCGTTGAAGGAACGGATCTACGCGCTGCCCGGTCAAAACGGGGTGAACCATTACGGCCTTCTGCTATACACAGCTACTGCTGGAGCTCAGGGCACACTGGGAGGATTGCTCGCGATTACCCCGCGGCTTGCGGAGATCGTTTTGCGAACGCTGGACAAGCTTAGAATTTGCTCAAGCGATCCAATTTGTTCTGAAAACAGCCCGGAAAACCATTCCGATGATCGTGCCGTCCACGGAGCGGCCTGTCATAGTTGTCTTCTCATACCAGAAACCAGCTGCGAATCTCGAAACTTGTTTCTGGATAGAGCTCTCGTGAGCAGCACCCTATCGTCCTCCGGGTGCGCCTTCTTCGATATGTAGATATAATTGGGCCGGTCCTCGGGGCCTCCGTGCAGAGGCACAGGCAAGAGTTATGGGGCTGTTGCGCTAACGCGGTCGGTCTGCCATTGCCGAACAGGCATGATAACGGCTAAGTTGTCAGAATGAAGGAAAAAAACGGGACAAGTCATGCCGCCGAGGGTTCCGCCCTAGGGTTTTGGTATCAGTCCCTCTACGCACTGCTGATCCTTCTGGAGCAGGTCTCAGATGACGCTGCAGTCGGAATTGAGCAGCTCGATGACATCGCAATCAAGGCTGATGGTCGTGACCTGCTCTATCAACTGAAACATTCAATTGCAGCCAAACCTTCCCCTGTTGGAATCAAATCTCGATCGCTCTGGCGCACGATCAAGGTGTGGATAGATGCTCTCCCCAACTTGAGCCTAGCGGAAACCAGCCTTCACCTCGTGACGGTAGGCGGAATTGTGAAGAACGATCCGCTTAAGGCACTTGCCGATGCGGACGACAACCGGGAAGCTTTGGCGAACGCCATGGTCGAGGAAGCGCAGCGCGTACTGGACGAGCGGGCTAAAGCCAAAGCAGACGGGAAATCTCCGCTTCCTTACTCCGACAGAAAGGACGGATGTAAGGCATTCTTGTCACTGCCGCCAATGATGCAGCTAAATCTGATACGTCGGATAACACTTAGGGTTGATAGCCCCACCGTAGGCGAAATCGAGGGGAAGATCGAAGGCCGCTTGACTTTGCTACCTGCTGGGCAACGTGCGCTGGTCGCCAGAAAACTGATCGAATGGTGGGACCGGCAGATCGTCTACAGCCTCTGCAACAAGCGTGAGAGGGTCATCGCCCGACCCGAAGTACAGGCGCAAATTAGCGAAATTGTGGGCGAGCTAGATCAAGGCAGATTGTCGGCTGACTTCGAAACCCTGCAGAAGCCGCTCGACTATCAGCCCAATGGCATGCTCACGCGCCAGATCGCGCTGGTAAAAGGCGGCAATGCTGACATTGATAAGGCCATTCGAGAAGAATGGCGCGCCCGCGCACAGCGCGCCCGTTGGGCAACTGAGAACCCAGCGCTGGCAAGCAAGATCCATGATTATGATGCGGTCCTCACCGAGCATTGGTCCGACAGGCACGCCCAAATGGTAGAGGAATGCGGGGACTTCGAGGAGGATGGGAAATGCAAGTCGGGTCTCGATCTTCTTCGCTGGACCCACAATGATGCGCCAATGGCCGTCAGGCCGATCCAAGAGGGCTTCGGCGCCGCCTATTATGTGCGAGGCAGCTATCAGGTGCTGGCTATCGATCTCGAAGTGGGCTGGCATCCTGACTTCAAGAACCTTCTCGAGGACGGTGAATGATCCTCGCACATGACCTCTACGCCGAAACCAATCCGGCATTCTGCACATATGCTCTGGCAGAGTTTCTGAAGGCCTTTACCGAGGTCGACGAGACCGGCGCGGATCTGCCACTCGCCTATCTTGCCTTGCCAATTGCGCTCTCCGATGACCTTGCTGGCTCTTTCGAGGGAACCAACAAGAAAACTGGCCTGCTGCAGTGGCTAGAACGGACCCCACAAATGTCGGTCGCCCTGGCCGAGCGCGTCAATGCTAGCCTCGAGATTGTCACACCGGCCGTCCGCTATGGCTGTTTCGCACAATTGCTTGTTCTTGGACCAGATGGGCGCATTAGGCTCGGTTCGACGAAGGTGAGGGGAACGGCGATCACCAAGCTCGACACCATCTCGGCCGGTGTGATCCGCCGGGCCGGAAGACTGGGGACTTGGTTTGCAATGGCTGGATCGACCCGCAATATCTTCGGGATCTTAGGACTTACCGTATGACCCGCTGGAACATCGCCAATGTGTTTTTCCTCGGAATGTCGGGGCGTCGGCAGGAGATCTCATTCATCCCTGGCGCGGTCAACATCATTACCGGCGCATCAGGGACCGGAAAATCAGCACTGATCAAGGCGATCGACTACTGTCTTGGCTCAAGCAAATGCGAATTACCGGTCCATATTCGGCGGCACGCGATTGCGGTGGGCGTGAAATGGGTGACAGGCGAGGAGGAAATGATCGTCGGTCGGCTTATCCCACCCGATGGCCAAGCGACCAGCACACGAATGTTCGCGACGGCAGGAAAGAACCTACTCCTCCCGACCAGCCTCGACGACTTCGACGGCGCCACCACGCTCGATGCGGCAAAGAGCTTCATTCAGAGAGCTTTCGGCATTGGCGACTTGAGCCATTTGCCGGACGACGCTGGCGAGACAAAGGGCCGAACTAGCGTTCGCCACGTCACGCCCTATCTGTTCGTTACCAAAGAAGTGATCGATAGCGAGACAGTGCTCCTGCATGGCATGGAGCAGCCCGACAAGGCCAAAGACATCGTCGCAACCATGCCATATTTCTTGCGGGCGACGGATGAAGAAAGCGCAATGGCGGAACGCAAGCTCCGTCAGATTCGGCGCGCGCTTGCAGTAGAGGAAGGCCGAGAGCGCAGCCGACGGGCGGCTGAGACGGCACTGAAGCAGCGCGCCGTCGGACTAATCAACGAAGCACATCGCTTTTCACTCGCGGACCAACCAAACAGCGATGCGGACGAAGGCGAACTGCTTGTGCAGTTGAAGGCGATCGCCGAGACCGAAGATGATCCCACCAGTTACCCAAGTGAGGGGGAGATTGGTTACCTCCATGCTACCAGAAAGGAGATATTGGCCGGTCTCACGGCCGCTAGGCGGAAGCGCCAGGCTGCGCGTTTGGCGCTTGCAGATGCCTCGGGTTTTCAAGGAGCCGTCACCCGGCAGCGAAACAAGCTGAATCTTGCAGAACATTTGAAGCTCGGCGAAGCTGCGCATCTCTGTCCGCTCTGTGATGCCCCATCCGAGCGCGGACACGAGACCGCTGCAGCGCTTGCACGTACATTGGCCAAGGTTCGAGATGAAAGCATCGCTGTAGAGCGTGTCCGCCCCCAGCTTGTCGAGCTTGACGACACTCTGACCTCCGAAATCAATCGCCTCAACCGGGATCTGCGAGAGACGGATGAGAAGATCACGAGTTGGCTTCGTCAGACTGATGAGACCCGGCGTCTTGCCAGCGTCGCACAGGCGCGAGCACATCTGCAGGGAAAAATTGCCTTCTTTTTGCAGACCAGCGCAGAAGAACCGAAACAGCTGGGCCCTGATCTGGCGGTGCTTCGAGATGAGATCATTCAGTTGGAGGCACGGGTCGATCGTGAGAGCAGAGATATCCGCCTAAAGCGCGCGGAGAGCAAAATTTCACAGTACGCGTCGGAGGCGCTTGCTTTCCTTCCCACCGTAGCACCCTGTGTTGGTTCGGAGCTCTATTTTTCGTCGAAAGAACCTGAAGTCCGAGTAATTGAAGGCGACGGTAAAGGCACGATGCTGCGAATGCCAGACGTGGGGTCGGATCAGAATTATCTCGCTATCCACATTGCACTCGCTTTCGGACTACAACGTTACTTCGGTGAGGTGGATGCACCGGTGCCCGGTATCCTCGTACTCGACCAGATAAGCCGTCCCTACTTTCCGGCCCAATCAGCGGATGAAGATGAAAAGGCCATATCTGGCGGCGAGGAGGATGAAGATATCATGGCGATGCGTCGCCACATAGATTTCCTTTTCAAGGAAGTTGAGCGTCAACATGGGCTTCAAGTACTTTTGATCGAGCATGCCTATTTTGAAGACGATGTACGCTATGTGGCCGCTACCCGCGAGCGCTGGACGCGCAGTTCGGGCAAAGCATTGATACCGCTCGATTGGCCAATGCGAAGCTGATCCTTGCCTCGATCTTGACCGATCTTCAGGTGCGCAGGGCTTATCCTCCGGTAGCAGACGACCGCCTATCGTTTCGATAAGTCGCTGGGAACGAATGCTTCTAACAGATGCCGCGGATGGCATGTTTCGAAGCAGACGGGCAGAAAGTCGCCCATACGACTCAATTAAGATGTGCACCCTCTGGCTGCGCAATTCGCTCGCGGCCGCCACGCCACAAGCGCGATGCGCGCCGCGAATTGCTCAGCCGCGGCGGCGCATTAGCACCGATCGCGCGCAGCGCCAGGCCGCTTTAAGCGCGGGTCGAATGCGCAGGGGCCAAGGCCGAAAATCCTTGTGGTGGCTGCGTTCGTAACCGACCCTGATCGTGACGGTATCGCCGCGCACCACTTGCCGACCGGTCAGTTCAAGCAGGCCGGTGCGCGGCTTTCCGTAACGTTCCGGATCGGGTGAGCCGGGGACCGGGAACGCAGGAACCGTGATCGGCTTGCCATTCATTGCGGCGTCGTGCTGCTCGGATGGAAGCTGAACTTGGAAGGCTTCCTGACCATAGCCCAACACCAGATACATATAGGGGATGTCGGTGAAGCCGGGCTTTCGCCTGAGCAGCGTCGCCGCGATTACGTCGTTGGGGCGGGGGCCGGGCGTGAAGGTGTAAATGAGCGGAAAGCGGTCGGCGAAAGCCCGCGCGTGGTCTGCGTCCTTGATCCAAGTCATCAGATGCGGAAAGCTGACGACCTCTTCCTCGGGCAGCAAGGTTAGACCGATCTTCATAAACGCCTTGAGGACGCCGACCGGCGTGTAGGGATCACGCTTGAGTGTGAAGGTGACACGCTTGGCTATTTCGTCGAGGACATAGACCGGGTCACCCTCATAGGAGCTGATTTCGAAGCCCTTGTCGCCATGCTCGATTCGCCAGCCCGGCTTGTTGCCACCCTGCTTCAGGGTCGGAACACCATTCTTGCCGCGAATGCGCGACATCGTCCGCATCGGCTTCGACCAGTTGCCAAGGTCGTTCTCGATACCAGAGCCGAAGTCCTCGTTGCAGGTGTCGCACTCATAAGCGCTAGCGATACTCTTGTTACCGATCGCTTCGGGAATCGCGTGGGCGACCTTCTTGAACTTCACCGCCGGCGGCTTCTGGCCACAGAAACGGCAGACCCGCCTCGCCGGATCGCCGAGCATGACCTTGTCACCGGGACGTACCAGCCAAGCCGCAATCTGGTCGTAGCGGGTCTCGTAGAAACGGAGCGCCTTGTCGTTCGAAGTCATCACCAACAGCTATAGCGTTCTTTGCAGGCCAGCGCATTATTCCTTAGGGCACCGGCCGGTCGACAGCGGGCAGCCGAACAGCCTGTCTCGCGTCTCAGAACCCTCCAGATTTGGTCCGATCGAACCGGATTGCCTACTCCGCCGAAGCGATGGCCCAGCTTAGCGAAACCAATTCTTTGAGCGCCGCTTTCGCAACTAGCAGCGTCAGTCAATTATCTGATTTATAGAGCGAATTAGATGTGAGCGGTGCCTTAAAGGAGACGTTGCTGGAGGCACACATCGCCGACTAAAACCGTTGGAAGACATTCCGGTCGATAGATCTGAGCACGCTGGCTGCCATGCCTGAAAGAGCAGCTCTAGTCGGCAAAATCCTTGCTCGCACGGGAGTCGCGATCAATGAGCTGGACGCGGCCGAGGCGTAGGGATCATCATACATTTGCGCCACGATTTCTGCCTTTTCGCTAGACTACCATGATTGCAACAAGCTGTTGCGTATAAGCATTCCAATGTCTCTTTGATCTGCCTCACGAGCGCAGCCGATGATCGGTTGCCTCGCCGACACGAGGCAGTTCATGAGCGTCATCCCCATCCCGTCGCAAGCATCGTCGCGCGGAGCGCGTATGCTGCGCACTGCGCTCGGGCCGGAGATTGCCGCCTGGCTTGAAGATGCCTCGGTCATCGAGGTCATGCTCAATCCTGACGGGCGGCTGTGGATCGACCGGCTCGGAGCCGGGATCGCCGATACGGGGAGCGGGATGTGCGTTGCCGATGGCGAGCGGATCATCCGGCTGGTGGCGCATCATGTCGGAGCCGAGGTTCATGCCAGGGCGCCGCGGGTGTCGGCCGAGCTTCCCGATACGGGTGAGCGCTTCGAAGGTCTGCTGCCACCGGTGGTGGCAGCGCCGATCTTCGCGATCCGCAAGCCGGCCGTCGCGGTGTTTACGCTTGCTGATTATGTCGCGGCGCAGATCATGTCTCCATGGCAGGCCGACGCGCTGGTTCGCGCCGTTGCGGCCCGGAAGAACATCCTGGTCGCTGGCGGCACGTCGACCGGCAAGACCACCCTCACCAACGCGCTCCTGGCTGAAGTCGCCAAGAGTGTCGACCGCGTGGTCCTGATCGAGGATACGCGCGAGCTGCAATGCGCCGCGCCCAATCTCGTGTCGCTGCGCACCAAGGACGGCGTTGCCACGCTCTCCGACCTGGTCCGCTCGGCCCTGCGCTTGCGCCCCGACCGCATCCCGATCGGCGAGGTGCGAGGTGCCGAAGCGCTCGACCTGCTCAAGGCTTGGGGCACTGGGCATCCCGGCGGCGTCGGCACGATCCACGCAGGATCCGCGCTTGGGGTCCTGCGGCGCATGGAGCAGCTCATTCAGGAAAGCGTCGTCACCGTGCCGCGCGCGCTGATTGCCGAGACCATTGATGTGATCGCCGTCCTGGTCCGCGACGGGACCGGGCGGCGGCTTGCCGAACTCGCTGAGGTCACCGGCCTCGATGCCCACGGCGACTATCAGATCCTCCCCATCACACCCCCAGCCACAGGAGTTTCATCGTGATCCGTACCCTATCGCGCGCCCGCGCCCGCCTCTCCGCTGCCATGCTCGGTGGCTTTGTTGCTCTTGCCATCGCGGGGCCTGCTCATGCGGCGGGCTCGTCGATGCCTTGGGAAGCGCCGCTCCAGTCGATCCTCGAGTCCATCCAGGGCCCCGTCGCCAAGATCGTGGCGGTCATGATCATCATCGCCACCGGTCTGGCGCTGGCGTTCGGCGACACCTCGGGCGGTGCACGCCGGATGATCCAGATCGTGTTCGGCCTGTCGATCGCCTTTGCGGCCTCCTCCTTCTTCCTGTCGTTCTTCTCGTTCGGCGGCGGGGCTTTGGTGTGATGGAGACTGCATCACCTGAAGCCGTGCCCGGCTTTGTCGTACCGGTTCACCGCGCGCTGACCGAGCATATCCTGCTTGGCGGCGCCCCGCGCGGGTTGGCGATCGCCAATGCGACGCTGGCGGCCGCGATCGGGCTTGGCCTGCGCCTGTGGATCGCCGGTGTCGTAATCTTCGCGCTCGGCCACATGGTCTCGGTCTGGGCCGCTCGGCGCGATCCGCAATTCGTCGATGTCGCGCGGCGGCATCTGCGCTTTCCCACGTTTCTGAGGGTCTGAGCCCATGCTTTCGCTTCGCGAATACCGGAACAAGGCCGACCGGCTTGCCGACTTCCTGCCCTGGGCCGCGCTGGTTGCCCCCGGCGTGGTGCTCAACAAGGACGGCAGCTTCCAGCGCTCGGCCCGTTTCCGCGGTCCCGATCTTGACAGCGCGACGCCTGCAGAGCTGATAGCGACGACCGCGCGGCTCAACAGCGCGCTGCGGCGACTGGGTTCAGGTTGGGCCATATTCGTTGAGGCGGTGCGCCGCCCGGCACAGGACTATCCCGATAGCGATTTTCCCGATCCGGCCTCGGCGCTGGTCGAGCGCGAGCGCGCCGCGCAATTTGCCGAGGAAGGCGCACATTTCGAGAGCCGCTATTTCCTGACCCTGTTGTGGATGCCGCCCGCCGAAGACGCGGCGCGCGCCGAAAGCTGGCTCTACGAGGGGAAGGCCGAAAAGGGCATCAATCCCAAGGAGCTGCTCGACCTCTTCGTCGACCGCACCGAGCGCCTCTTGCGTCTGATCGATGGCTTTGTGCCCGAGGTCGCGTGGCTCGATGACGGCGAGACGCTGACCTATCTGCACAGCTGCGTTTCGACCCGCAGTCACCGCGTGCGCGTTCCCGAAACCCCGATGCATCTTGATGCGTTGCTGGTCGATGAGCCGCTGACCGGCGGGCTTGAACCGCGCCTTGGTCGCGCGCACCTGCGCACGTTGACCGTGGTCGGCTTTCCCAGCAGCACCTTCCCGGGCCTGCTCGACGAACTCAACCGGCTCGCCTTTGCCTATCGCTGGTCGACCCGCGCCGTGATGCTCGACAAGACCGATGCCACCAAGCTGACCGCCAAAATCCGGCGGCAGTGGTTCGCCAAGCGCAAATCGGTCGCAAGCATCCTCAAGGAGGTGATGACCAACGAGGCTTCGACGCTGCTCGACAGCGACGCCTCGAACAAGGCCGCCGATGCCGATGCCGCGCTGCAGGAGCTCGGATCGGATTTTGTCGGCCAGGCCTATGTCACCGCGACGGTGACTGTCTGGGACGAAGACGCGGCGCTGGCAGCGGAGAAGCTGCGTCTGGTCGAGAAGGTCATCCAGGGCCGCGACTTTACCGTGATCGTCGAAGGCATGAACGCGGTCGAAGCCTGGCTCGGATCGCTTCCCGGCCATGTCTACGCCAATGTCCGGACACCCCCGATCTCCACATTGAACCTTGCCCATATGATCCCCCTGTCTGCCGTGTGGGCCGGGCCGGAACGGGACGATCACTTCAAAGCCGCCCCCTTATTCTATGCGCGGACCGAAGGTTCGACCCCGTTCCGGTTCTCTCTCCATGTCGGCGATGTCGGCCATACGCTGATCGTCGGGCCAACGGGGGCGGGCAAGTCGGTGCTGCTGGCGCTGATGGCGCTGCAGTTTCAGCGGTATACCCAAGCCCAGGTCTTTGCCTTCGACTTCGGCGGATCAATCCGGGCAGCGGCGCTGGCCTGCGGCGGGGACTGGCAGGACCTCGGCAATTCGTTGACCGGCTCTGGCCTGGCCGAGGACAGCGCTGGCGCGGTATTGTTGCAACCACTGGCCCGGATCGACGAACCGGCGGAACGCAATTGGGCGGCCGAATGGCTCCAGGCGATCCTCACTGCCGAAGGCATGACCATCGATCCCGCCACCAAGGAGCATCTCTGGTCGGCGCTGACCTCGCTTGCCACCGCGCCCATGGCCGAGCGCACGCTCACCGGGCTGGCCGTCCTGCTCCAGTCGCAGGCCTTGAAGCAGGCGCTCGCGCCCTATTGCATCGGTGGGCCGTTCGGGCGGCTGCTTGATGCCGAGAGCGAACATCTGGGCGAGGCCAGCTTTCAGGCCTTCGAGACCGAAGGACTGACCGGCTCGGCCGCAGCCCCTGCCGTGCTGTCCTATCTGTTCCACCGCATCGAAGGCCGGCTCGATGGCTCGCCAACCATGATCATCATCGACGAGGGCTGGCTTGTCCTCGACAGCCCGGCCTTTGCCGCACAACTGCGCGAATGGCTCAAGACGCTGCGCAAGAAGAATGCGAGCGTGGTTTTCGCAACGCAAAGCCTCGCCGACATCGAGACCAGCGCGATTGCGCCTGCGATCATCGAAAGCTGCCCCACCCGCATCTTCCTCCCCAACGAACGCGCGGTCGAACCGCAGATATTGGCGATCTATCGCCGCTTCGGCCTCAATGACCGGCAGATCGAGATCATCGCGCGGGCTACGCCCAAACGCGATTATTACTGTCAGTCGGCGCGCGGTAACCGATTGTTCGAACTTGGCCTCGGCGAAGTCGCGCTCGCCTTCACCGCCACATCATCAAAGACTGACCAGCTCGCCATCGATGCGATCACGGGCGCGCACGGCAGCGCTGACTTTGCGGCGCGCTGGCTGCGCCATCGCGGTCTTGCCTGGGCAGCCGAGCTGCTGCCCGCTCCCAGTCCCCTTCCCCAACCCGGTCCCCGGTCGGACCAAACCCAGGAGTCGTGCCCATGAAAGCCCGTAAATTCGTCTCGATGCTTGCTGCCAGTGCCGCAGTCCTGTCGCTCAGCGTCAGCGCCATGCTGCCGGCGGCTGCCAGCGCACAGATCGGCGGCGTGGTGTTCGACCCGCGCAACTATGCGCAGAACATCCTGACCGCCGCCCGCACGCTCGAGCAGATCAACAACCAGATCCGGCAGCTCCAGAATCAGGCCACCTCGCTCGTCAACGAAGCGCGCAACCTGCAATCGCTGCCCCTGACCGTGCTCGAGCCGCTGCAGGCGCAGATTCGGCAGACGCAGGCCTTGCTCAGACAGGCACAGCGCGTTGCCTATGATGTTCGGCAGATCGAGCGCGAGTTCCAGAACAATTATCGCGCGGGCGCGATGACCGGGCCGCAGCGCTTGCTGGTCCAGGGTGCCGAGGCCCGGTGGCAGAATAGTGTCGGCGCGTTCGAGGATGCCCTGCGGGTTCAGGCCGGCGTGGTCGGCAATATCGACGGCACGCGCGGCGCTATCGACAGCCTCGTTGGCTCAAGCCAGTCGGCAACCGGCGCGCTTCAGGCCGCCCAGGCTGGCAATCAGCTGCTGGCGGTGCAGGCGCAGCAACTCGCGGACCTGACCGCCACGGTCGCCTCGCTGGCGCGGGCACAATCGCTCGACGCCGCTGCACAAGCGGCCGCCAAGGCGCAGGCACGCGAACAGCTGCGGCGATTCCTCGGCGATCGCCGTCCCTATGTCCCGGCCAATGCCCAGCTGTTCGGGAACTGAAGCGATGGACAGCAAGCTCTTTGCGCGGATTGGGGCCGGCGCGTTCGTCGCCATTGCCATCACCATGGCCGTGCTCGAATTGCGCGAAGAGCCTGCGCCGCCGCCTAGCGCTGCGATAGCTGCGGCGGATGTATCCGGAGACAATGCAAAGGCCACCCTCGCCTATTGCGCAGCGCTCGGCCTTGAGGCGGCATCGGTCGATATCTGCACCGCAGCATGGGCAGCGGAACGCCGGCGGTTTCTGGGGCAGGCCGAGGCTGATGCGGCGGTCGTGCCCCCTGTGACTGACAACAGCGGGGATCCCACCTTCGATATGGCGAGGGATCGCTGACATGGGTGGCACCGGCGTCGTCGACCGCTTCCTCGACATCTTTTCGCGCTACATTGACAGCGGCTTTGGTCTGCTGGGCGGCGAAGTCGCCTTCATCGCAACCACGCTGATCGTCATCGATGTCACGCTGGCAGCGCTGTTCTGGTCTTGGGGCGAGCAGGACGACATTCTTGCCCGCCTGGTCAAGAAGACGCTCTTTGTCGGGATCTTTGCCTATATCATCGGCAACTGGAACAGCCTCGCGCGCATCGTGTTCGAAAGTTTCGCCGGGCTGGGCCTCAAGGCCAGTGGCACCGGGTTTACGGCTGCCGAACTGCTGCAGCCGGGCCGGGTCGCGCAAGTGGGGCTTGACGCCGCCTATCCCTTACTGGAGTCGATCTCCGAGCTCCTCGGCTTTGTCAGCTTCTTCGAGAATTTCCTGCAGATCGTGATCCTGCTGGTCGCCTGGGCGATCGTCATCATCGCCTTCTTCATCCTGTCGATCCAGCTGTTCATCACCCTCATCGAATTCAAGCTGGCAACGCTTTGCGGCTTCGTGCTGATCCCGTTCGGGCTGTTTGGCAAGACCGCCTTCATGGCCGAGCGCGTGCTCGGCCATGTCGTCTCATCGGGCATCAAGGTGCTGGTGCTCGCGGTGATCGTCGGTATCGGCTCGACCATCTTTTCCGAGTTCACAACCGCGATTGCGGGCGAACCCACGATTGAAGACGCACTGTCGATCGTGCTGGCGAGCCTGGCGCTGCTCGGCCTTGGCATCTTCGGTCCTGGGATCGCCAATGGCATTGTTTCGGGCGGACCGCAGCTTGGCGCCGGCGCCGCAGCCGGCACCGCGCTGCTCGCTGGCGGCGCTGCCGCAGGCGCTGTCGCCGGTGCCAAACTGGCGGGCGGCGCGGTCGCCAGTGCGGCCTCCAATGTCGCGCAGGGCACATCGCGCGCGGCAGGCGGCGCAACCATGGCCTACGCCCTCGGCTCTGCCGGCAAGTCAGGCGGCGCAGCAGTGGCAGGCGGCGCGCGTGCCGTCGGCGAATATGCCGCCAGCGCCGTGACATCGCCGCTAAGGAAGGCTGGTGACGGCGTGAAGCAATCCTTCCGCGAGGGCAGCCGCGACGCCATCACCAAGACGGGCGGCAGCATCACACCCGGACCTAACACGCCCCCGCCATCGCCGCCTGCGCCGTCAGATTCCGGTGCCGACCAGCCAGCCTGGGCCAAGGCGATGAAGGACCGGCAGACGATTTCCCACGGCGCGAGCATCGCCGCGCACACGCTCAAATCGGGCGACAGCCATGGCGGCGGCGCCTCGGTCGACACCTCAGAAAAGGACTGACACACATGTTCCGACGACCTTCGATCCGCTACGGCAAGACCCCCGAGCCGGAAACGCCCTACCAGCGCGCAGCCCAGGTCTGGGACGAGCGCATCGGCTCGGCGCGGATACAGGCGCGAAGCTGGCGCTATGCCTTTTTCGGCGCGCTTGGCCTGTCCGCCTGCCTCACCGCGGGGATCGTCTGGCAGGGTTCGCAGGGCTCGATCATTCCCTGGGTGGTGCAGGTCGACAAGCTTGGCGAAGCCCAGGCCGTCGCCCCTGCGGTCAGCGACTTTGATCCGAGCGACCCGCAGATCGCATTCCACCTGGCGCGGTTTATCGAGCAGGTGCGCAGCATTCCCGACGATCCGATCATCGTCCGCCAGAACTGGCTGCGCGCCTATGACTTTGTCACCGACCGCGGCGCATTGGTGCTCAACGATTATGCGCGGACCAATGATCCCTTCGCGGCCGTAGGCCGCGAGCAGGTCGGGATCGATGTCACCAGCGTCATCCGCGCGTCGCCGACCAGCTTCCGCGTTGCCTGGGTCGAACGTCGCTACCGCGATGGGAGCCTCGCCGAGACCAGTCGCTGGACCGCCATCCTGACGATCACCGTCCAGACCCCGCGCACCCCCGATGCCCTGCGCAAGAACCCGCTCGGCATTTTCGTCAATGCCATCAACTGGTCAAAGGAACTTGGCTCATGATCTCGCCCATTCACGGTCGCCTTGCGGTGACCCTCCTGCCCGTCCTGCTTGGAACAACGGCCTGTCCGGCTTCAGCTCAAGTGGTCGCCTCAGAGCCGGCGTCAGCGGTCGTCGATGCAGGGACCACCGCAACAATGCAGACGCAATCCGAACCGCGGCGGACCCCCTCCCACGCCGCGCGCCGCTCCCACCCTTCCTTGCCCCGGGATCGGGTGGGAGCGGCAAACGCCGCCGCGCGCGTGCAGCCCGAGGGCGAGCAGTTCATCAACGCGATCCAGAACTATGCCTGGGCGCCCGGCGCGCTCTATCAGGTCTATGCCGCGCCGGGACAGGTGACCGACATTGCGCTGCAGGAAGGCGAGCAGCTGGTTGGCGCCGGACCTGTCGCTGCCGGCGATACCGTGCGCTGGCTGATCGGCGACACCGTAAGCGGGCGCGGGGCCAGTGCCCGCGTCCACATTCTGGTAAAGCCGGTCCGCTCCGACATCACCACCAACCTCGTCATCAACACCGACCGGCGCACCTATCATATCGAGCTGCGCGCCAATCCGTCGGTCTACATGGCGTCGGTCTCCTGGACCTATCCGCAAGACGAGTTGATCGCCTTGCAACAGGCGCAGGAAGCCGAGACGCGCGCAGCACCAATTGCCGCCAATATCCCGATCGAGGCGCTCAATTTTGCCTACCGCCTGTCGGGCGACCGGCCTGCGTGGCGACCGGTGCGCGTGTTCGATGACGGGCGGCAGACCTTTATCGAATTCCCCGAAAGCGTTGCGCAAGGTCAGATGCCGCCTTTGTTCGGGCTTGGCGAAGGCAATCAGGCCGAGCTCCTCAACTACCGCGTGTCAGGCCGCTTCATGATCGTCGACCGGCTGCTCGAGCGCGCCGAACTGCGCCTGGGCGACCGCCGTTCGCAGCAGCGCGTCGAGATCCGCAAGGAACGCCGGAGGACGCCGTCATGAGCGACGAAGCTGCTCAAACGCCAGAAGAGGCGGTCAAACTGCGCGGCGATCCGCCGCGCGTCATGCGGCTGTCGCGCAAGGCCATCGGTATTGCTTCGGCCTGCGGCTTTGCCCTTGTCGGCGGTGCGCTTATCTATGCCCTGCAGCCAGCGAGCCAGGCCGAGCGCGAGGAGCTGCTCAACACCGAAGGCGCAGCGCGCCCCGATGCATTGGCCGATGCCCCTCGCGACTATGGTGATGTTCCCAAGCTGGGCCCGCCCCTGCCCGGCGATCTCGGCGCGCCGATCCTGGCGGCACAACAGCGCGGCGATGTGGCCGAGCTTCCGCCAATAGGCGCTGCGCCGCCCAATGGCGCTGCGCCAACGCCTGCGCAAACGGCAGCCGAGACCGAACGCCAGCGGCTTGTGCAGGAACGCAGCGCCGCTCGCGAAAGCCGCCTGTTCTTTGGTGGCGGTGCGGGGGCAGCTGCTGTCGGTGACGGATCGGAAGTTGCCGATGCCGGCGGTGGGCCGCCGGTGCCGCAGCTTGCAGCAGCGGCTCAGCGTCCCGCCTTTGCCGACCGCCCCGCCGAGCGCCGGACGGTATCAGCCAGCCGGATCGAGCCACCTGCGGGCACCCATGTCTTGCAGGCGGGCAGCATCATTCCTGCTGCCCTCATCACCGGCATCCGCTCCGATCTTCCAGGTCAGGTCACTGCGCAGGTGACCGAACCTGTCTATGACAGCGTCACCGGCCGCATCCTACTCATCCCCCAAGGGTCACGGCTGATCGGCGACTATAATGCCGACGTGTCCTTCGGCCAGCGCCGGGTCCAACTCGCATGGAACCGCCTGATTCTGCCCGATGGCCGGTCGATCGTGCTCGAACGCCAACCCGGCGGCGACCCATCCGGCTTTGCCGGACTGCAGGACGGCGTGGACTTCCATTGGGGCGGCGTTCTGCGCGCGGCGCTGGTTTCGACCCTGCTGGGTGTTGGCGGCGAGCTTGGCGCTGGCAATGACGACAATCTCACCCGCGCGCTGCGTCGCGGCTCGCAGGACAGTATCGGCCGCGCGGGCGAACAGGTGGTCAGCCGCGAGCTCGATGTGCGGCCAACATTGACCATCCGTCCGGGTTTTCCCGTGCGTGTGCTGGTTACCCGTGATCTGGTATTGGGAGGAGGGTCATGACCCGATTGAAATTGGCCGATCTGGCCGACGAAAAGCCGGTCAAGGTAACCGTCGAGCTCTCCTCCCGACTTCACCGCGACCTGCTTGCCTATGGCTTGGCGATCAACGGCGGCGATACCAAAAATGCTCCCACACCCGAGCGACTGATCCCGCCGATGATCGAGCGGTTCATTGCGACCGACCGGTCCTTCGCCAAATTACGGCGCTCGGGTCAGGCTGGGTAGCGTTCGCTGATCAGTTCGAAGAAACGCTTCAGCGCTGGGTTATCGTTATCCTCGCGCCAATAGAAAGCATAATCGAGGCGCGCAGCACCGCCTTGATCGATGATTTCGAGGAACGTCAGTTCCGGCCATTGCACCCCGATCGAGGCTTCAGTGGCCAGCGTGATGTACCGGCCGAACGGGACCGTGCTCAGGACACTCTCGAGGCTTGTGTCCTGCATGATCAGGTTCGCACGATAGCCCTGATCCGATAATCGGCGCTTCAGCGTGCGCGCCATCGCGGGTCCCACGCCCTGACTGGGCAGCACGAAGACCTGTCGGCGAAAATCACTCCAGTGAACCCGGTCTGATGTGGCCAGTTGATGGTCTTTTGGCAAGGCGACAAGCAATCGCTCCGACCATGCCGAGCGCCGCGAGATGCCGGCGTCGTGCGCATCCGACGGCATCAGCGCGACGTCGATGATCCGGGCTTTCAGATCGCTGAGCATCCGCTCGGGATCGGCTTCGATCCCGTCAAACTGAATGTCGGGGTGACGCCGCATATACTCGCCAATGGTCGCGCGCATGTTGCCGGCCATCAGCGACGCCGAAAACCCGACCGCGATTCTGCCCTCCTCGCCATAGCTGACGGCGCGGGCTGTCGTCTGAAGATTGTCAATGTCGGTGAGAATGCGCCGGGCAACGCTCAGGAACGCCTTGCCCTGCTCAGTTGGTATTGCGCCGCGTGTGCTGCGTTCGAAGAGCTTGATCCCGAGGCGGGCTTCCAAGGCGGCGATCCGTCTGCTCAAGGTCGATTGCTTGATCCGCATTGCTTCGGCGGCGCGTGAGAAATTCTGGGCATCGGCTGTCGCAACAGCAAACCTGAGCTGACGCACTTCGATCATAGGCTACGCGACCTTTATCATCTTCTCCCCGGCCGCATTATCACCAATAATCAGGATCACCCAAATTTTTCCAATGTCTTCAATAACCAGCGGGCAAGATCGCTGCCGCTACAAGCGCGTATTCGTGCTCTCCGCACCCATTAATCCACTATGGGTCATCTCGCTCGAGACCTCAGATTTCCTGCCCGATGTGAAACGAAGGTCAGTTCAGGATATATCGGCCGACGACCAGTGAATGTGTACGATACGCCATTGCCCATTCACTTGCCGGAGCATCATCGTCTCGACCGACCGGCTGTTGATCGCACGCGTGCGGTACGTTCCGGTCACCGTTTCGACACTCATGACCCAGGCCATATCGCCTTGCATACCATGCGTGCGGCGGACCAGGGTTCGCGGCACTGCGGCGCTGAAGGCAGCATCGGCTTCCAGATGATGGCTGGCATATTCGGCGCGGCTGTTTTCAACGCCGCCAGATTCGAAAATAACGACGTCTTCAGAAAGGTGCATCAGCGCTGCGTCCGTAACGCCGCTGGCAAGTGCAGCGTGGAAGGCCATGACAGTACCGACCGGTGTTGCCGCGTCGATAGCGGCGCTCGGCGCTTCCCAGACTGGCATTCGCGGCGCATCGTGCGCCCCGGGATGCGCAGCCGTCAGACTTAGCCCGATCGCCGCGATAGCAGCGTTACGCGCCACTCGTCGCCCTGCCGATTGACCCCCTTCACCTTTGAGCATGACCTTGTTTCTCCCTGTGTCTCCTTTGCATTTACATCATCATTGGCGACATCATGCCCAGCACGGCAACCAGACCGATTACACCGCCGGCCAGGAGCAGCTCGCCTGCAAGGCTTCTGCGAAGGCGCGACAATGCGTTTAAGGGCTCCGCACTCTCGCGGCGTTGGTCGAGAACCTCCCGGCGTCCGATCGAGGCGTTATGCGCGCCGAACGCCAGCATCATGCCAACCAACGTGACTTTAACGATCAGCAAGATGCCATAAGGCGTGCTCAAAACCGCCACGCTGTTCTCCAGTCCAAAGATCAACTGCGCGTTGATCACGCCCGTCAGTGCAGCTGCAGCGACCAGGCCGACGCCTAGCGGCGCGAACGCGTGCATCACGCGAAGCAGCCGCAAGGCAGGGATGAGCTCGCGCTGCCGATGGGCTTTGACCGTAAGCATCAGGAACCAACATATTGCGCCCAGCCACAGGCTGGTCGCCAACAGATGGACGCCATTGTTCAAGCGGTGGAACAGGCCTAATCCACCTTCGGTTGCAGCGGCATGGCCGCTCCAGCTGAGCGTCAGCAATGCGCCAGCGAAGCACAAGGCCGCGATCAACGAAGTTGGCCTACCTGCTCGGCTTGCCAGCAGTGCGCAAAGGCCGATAATCAGCAGGGCCAAGCGTATCAAAAACGCCATGCCCATCTCGGTGCCAATGATCATCGCTTCGATCATTGGCCAGTCGAGCGAAGCAATCGGCGCGCCCATCATCGCTGCAATAGACACCAGCATCAGCGCGATTGACAACAGCGGCGCACAAATGGAGACGAGGGTCAGAGCAGCCCTGTCCTCACCCTGCGACACCCACTCCGGGTGGCGCAGCTTCAGCAATCGAAACGCCGTCCAACCGAACAGGCCAAGCAGCGCACCATAATGCGCAAGGCGCAACCCCTGTTCGGCCAGACCCCCCACGCTGTGATCAGCTAACGATGAAGTTGACGGTGCCGTTCATGCGATGCCCATCAGCTCCGGCGGCCTGCCAGCGCACCTCATAGGTTCCGGCGCGCAGCGGCTGCCGCAGAGCGAGCGTCATGGTCTTGTTGCCATTGCTCCAGGCCGTCGTGAAATTGCGGATCACCATCTCGCCGTGGTTCGCCATCCCGGGCATCGCGGTCATAACGATGCTGGCGGCGGCGGTCGGCGGCAACAGAGCTTCGCTGAATGTGAGGGTCACCGCCCGCGGGCGCGCAACGGTTGCGCCCTCAGCAGGAGTCGAAGCCACGACGCGCGTATGTGCGAGCGCCGCCGACGGGGCCGCAAGCGGCGCAGCGATCATGGCAATTGCGGCGAGGAGAGGTGCGAATTTCATGAGGTATTCCTTTGCTTCAAAACCAGAAACGGATGCCGACGAGATAGTTGGTAACGCTGGGATCCTCGCCGCGTGCGCGGGCGTAATCGGCGCTGCCGCCGAGGCGCCAGCTTTGTTCGATGCCGATATAGGGGGCAAACTCGCGAATGAATTCGTAGCGCAGCCGCACGCCGACCTCGACCGAGTCGATGCCTGACCCGATGCCGAGGCGCGGAATGTCCTGCGCCGACAGGTTCACCTCGGTGCGCGGTTGCAAGATCAGACGCTGCGTGATCCGCTGGTCGACCTCACCCTCTATCCGCGCCGTGAGATCGCCGCGCTGTGACAGAAACAATGCGGCGTCGACTTCGAACATATAGGGCGAAAGCCCTTGCACGCCGATCACTGCATGTGTGGTGTCGGGTCCGCCGAGGTCTTGCCGCACGCCCGCCTGCAGATCCCAGAAGGGCGCAATGGCCCGCGCGTAGAGCGCCTGAACCTCGGCTTGTTCAATCGGTTCGCCGAACGTGCCTTCACCTTCGCTCTTGAACCACAGCCGGCTCGTCGGGCCACCATAATAGCCCTGAAGATCCCACAGATAGCCCTCGCGGCCGTCGCGCACCTGCGTCTCGAAACGATCTCCCTGAAACCAGAAGACCGGGAAATCGCCATGGGTACGTTGCAGATCCTCGCGCGAGGCCCGCATCGCGTCGGCACCCCAAATGGCATCGGCAGCGCGCGGTGGACCGCTTCCGGCCTCAGGTGGCGGCGGGGTTTCCATGTCAGGTCCAGGAGATGCCGACGCTGCGTCGTCCATCATGCCATGATCCATGGTGCTGTGGTCCATGCCAGCCATCGGATCGGCAGGTGCAGCCGCCTCACCCGTCATGTCATGTCCTGCGTGAGGGTCGATTGGCTCAGGAGTCGCAGACTGCTCAGGCATGACGTGCCCCGCGTGCTGATCGGCAGGATCAGGCGCGGTTGGCGCCGCCGGCATGCCTTGCCCGGCATGGGGATCGCCGGGAGCCGGAGCAGGTGTCGGCTCTGGCGCTGGCGCGGGCATCACATGCCCTTGATGCTGCGCGAAGGCCGGGACAGAGATCAACGCGCTCCCGAGGAGGGCCGCTGACAGGATAGACCGCACGCTCATGCTCCGTCGCCCGGACCGACCACGGTCACGGTCTGCATCATCCCGCCATGCATGTGATACATCAGGTGGCAGTGGAACGCCCAGTCGCCCGGCTCGTTGGCGGTGAGATCAAATTGCGCGCTGGCGCCGGGCTGCACGATCACAACGTTCTTGCGCGGCTGATGTGCAGCGCTTTCCCCGTTAACCAGCTCGAAGAACATGCCGTGCAGATGGATGGGGTGCGCCATCATGGTGTTGTTGATGAGCTTCACCCGCACCCGCTCGTTCCAGGCAAAGCGGATCGGCACATCGCTGACGGCAGAATACATCCGTCCATCGAACGACCACATGTAGCGTTCCATATTGCCGGTGAGGTGGAGTTCGAGCAATCGCGATGGCTCGCGCGGGTCCCGATTGGGCTCAAGCGCGGTGAGCATCCGATAGTTGAGCACGCGGTGCGGCATATCGCGCAGGCCGAGGCCGGGATCGCCCATTTTGTCCGTCGGTGCCATCGACACCATGTCGATCCCCGGACCAATCGCAACGTCAGGCGGCAGCAGCGTGGTGTCTCGCATCATCATGCCGTCCATGCTCATTCCGCCCATCGCCATCCCGTCCATCGCGTCGTCACCCGGCGCTGCGGTTGTACCATGCCCCATGGCGGCATGATCCGCCGCTCCCGCAGCGTCGGCAGCGCTGCCAGCATGCACGCCGTGATCCATCATGCCGTGGTCCATCCCACCGGCACCATGGTTCATGCCCATATCGCCCATCGTCAGCAGCGGCGGATCGCGCAAGGCCGGAACCGTAGCGCGCGCGCCGGGGCGACTGGCCAGCATCGCCAGCGCCATGCCGGAACGATCCATGGACTCAGCCACGATGGCATAGGCTTCGTCGCTGCCCGGCGTAATGATCACATCGTAGATCTCGGCAGTGCCGATCTGGAACTCATCAACCTCGACCGGTCGCACGTTCTGGCCATCGGCAGCGATGACCGTCATTGGCAGGCCCGGAATGCGAACATTGAAGAAGCTCTGCGCCGATCCGTTGATGATGCGCAGCCGCACGCGTTCTCCGGCGCGGAACAGATATTCCATCCCCTCGGACGGGCCGCGCCCGTTGGCGAGGAAGGTGTAGGTCGGCGCGCCAATATCCATGATATCGGTCGGCATCATCCGCATTTCGGCCCACATCCGCCGTTCTTCGCCCGACATCGGATATCGGTCGGTCCAAGTGCTCAGCTGCCGGTTGAAATAGCCTTCGCCTGTGCGCAACCGACTCATGATGAAATGCGGGTCGAGCACGGTGAAGTCACTCAGCAGCAGGATGTAATCGCGATCAAACTGCACCGGCTCGGCCCCTGCCGGATCAATGATCATTGGGCCGTAATGGCCGGATTGCTCCTGCAGACCCGAATGGCTGTGATACCAATAGGTGCCCGACTGGCGGATGGGGAACTCGTAGGTGAAGGTCTGGCCCGGTTTGATACCGGGAAAGCTGATGCCGGGCACCCCATCCATGTGGAACGGCACAAGGAAGCCGTGCCAGTGGACCGATGTGTCGGTCTCCAGGTTATTGGTGACATTCAGGCGGACATTCTGCCCTTCGCGCAGCCGGATCAGCGGGCCGGGGACACTGCCATTGACGGCAATGCCCGGGCCGCGCCGCCCTTCGACAATGCGGTGGCCGCTGCCAACGGTCAGGTCGATGACATCGCCTGATAGCTCGCCAAAGCCTGCAGGAATACGCGGGCCGCCGCGCCCATGGCTGCCGCTGCGGTGGACGCTGTGACCCTGCGCCCAGGCCGGCATGGCAGCGAAGGCTGATCCCGCACCAAGGGCGGCGATGAGGTGACGTCGTGTAAGGTTCGGACTGTTCATACGCTTCTATACGCGCGCGTCCGTGCTACCCCTCACAATGCCCACCAATTTTTGACGCGCGCGAGAAAGCCGCGTCTCGACCGCCTTGACACTGATGCCCAGCGTCATTGCTGCCTCCTGCTGGCTCAGGCCCTCAACCGTGCACAGAATCAACACCTCTTTCAGCATGGCTGGAAGCTCGGCGATCGCACGGGCGGTGGCGGCAAGCTCGGCGCGGTCTGCAGCAAGTGTTTCCGCCGAAGGCGCATCATCAGCAATCCAGTCCGCCGTGTGCTCGGGCATCGGCAGACCGATAAACCGCCTGACCGCGCGGCGACGAGCCCAGTCCCGGCATTTGTTGAGCGTGATGGCGCTGATCCATGCCTTGAAAGGTCGCTCGGGATCATAACGGTTCAGCGCAGCAAATGCCGCGACGAACGTTTCCTGCGCGATATCGAAGGCTTCCTCAGGATCACCCGTCGCGGAGCGCGCAAGCCGGTACACGGTCTCACGGTAGCGCTCGACGAGAGCACGTTGCGCGCCCGACAGGCCAGCCCGCGCGTCGCGTATAAGCGCCACATCCAGATTGTCTGAGGTCACTGCGGCTGTGTAGCGAGGCTCTTGCTAACCACCGCATCGAACCGCGCCTGTTGATCGGGACGAAGAATGGCCCGCATCGCGAAAACATGCTCGAGCGTCGCCTTCTGGAGATCCCCCATAGCATCATGCGTATCGTCCACCGCCGCAGAAACGCGGGGACCATATTCATGTTCGGCGGCGATGGCGTCGCCGAGGAGTGCATTGCTTCGCCTGAGCCGGTCTTCCAGCGCCTCGCGCCGCGCAGCAAACTGGCGCTCCAGTGCGGTCAGTTCTTGTTCCTGGGCCGGATCAAGGTCGAGCTCACCATGAATCAAGGCATGGAGTTCAGCCCCACCATGGTGCGGTGCGGGTTGAAGCATGCGCCCAAGCCACACCCCGACCAGCGCGAGCGCAATGATCAGGCCTGCCGCCAAGGCGATACGACGGAGGTTCATTCCTGACCCAGTGCAATCAAGGGCGTAAGCGAAGAAGGCGGACCGAAGGCAGCCAGGGGCACCTCGGCGCGTGCCGGCACTTGGAGCCCGCCGACGACCCCTATCCCAAGCGACATCACAAGCCCCAATCCGAGCATCGCCCGCGTCTGCCGCACCTCGTTCTGCGCGCGGGCCGCCAGCCTTCCGCCGTCAAGGGCGGAAAGATCCGGAACGGGAAGCCTAGCCAGTCGGGCGAGATTTGTGTCGAGGTCCATCAAGAAGCTCCTTCGACGTAGTATACGCGGGCGCGGCAAAAACCCCTCATGTTGCCACCTTCGATCCTGCATTTTCTTGCGCAAAGCTGAAAGCATCGATGATGGGACAGGGTCCGGATTGTTCCGACGCACAGTTATCGGCGAGCCTGACGAGGGCTCCCCGCATGGTTTGCAACGTCGCGATTTTCTCATCGAGAGCCGCGATCCTAACGCGTGCCAGATTCTGCGCCGCTGTGCGATCGCCCGTATCGAGAGCAAGAAGGGTCGCGATCTCGTCAAGCGTGAAGCCCGCAATCTGCGCCGAGCGGATCGATTGCAAACGGCCAAGATCGATGCGCGTATAGCGGCGTGGCCCCTCATGCCGCGCAGGCTGCGCCAGCAATCCGCGCCGCTGATAATAGCGGATCGTCTCGACATTGACCCCGCCTGCGCGGGCAAACTCACCGATTTTCATTTTGAGCCTTGATCCCGTACCATGGTACGGAACTTATATGGGTGGTATTGCATCGATTCAAAGGAATTCACCAATGCCCTCACCCACCAAAACCGCGGTGCTCCACCGCATGGTCATGCCCAATCACACCTGCCCTTATGGCCTGAAATCCAAGCATCTGCTCGAAACGCGCGGCTACAAGGTCGATGATCGGCATCTCACCACGCGCGAACAGACCGACGCGTTCAAGGCTGAACACGGGGTTGCAACCACACCTCAGACCTTCATCGACGGTGAGCGTATTGGAGGGCATGACGACCTGCGGCGATACTTCGGGATCAAGGTCCCCGATCCCAATGCGACCAGCTACCGCCCGATAATCGCGCTCTTCGCCATGACCGCAGCGATGGCGATGGCAGCTGGCATCGCGGTCGATGGCACGGCTCTGAGCGTTCGCGTTGCGGAGTGGTTTATTGCCTTCAGCATGTGCGTGCTGGCGCTGCTCAAGCTCCAGAATGTCGACAAGTTCGCAACGATGTTCCTCAATTACGACCTGTTGGCAAAGCGCTGGGTGCCTTATGCGACCCTCTATCCCTTCGCCGAGGGCTTGGCCGGCGTGCTGATGGTTTCCGGCCAGCTGCATTGGCTCTCGATACCGGTGGCGCTGTTCATCGGCACAATCGGTGCCATCTCGGTCTTCAAGGCAGTCTATATCGACAAGCGCGAACTCAAATGCGCCTGCGTCGGCGGTGACAGCAATGTGCCGCTGGGCTTTGTCTCATTGACAGAAAACCTAATGATGATCGGCATGGCAGTGTGGATGATGACGTAGGGTGGAAATCGCCAATTTAGCGATGCAATACCGTCTCATCGGTGCATGGAACAGTTTCTGTCTGGATTGTGACGTGATGGATCGCGAACTGCGCTGCCAGCATGTCTGCCACATCACGCCGCACTACTTCTGCATCCTCCCCGCCATCAATCGCAACATGCGCGGTCAGGCTAGCGTCGTCGCCCGCGACCGACCACAGATGCAGGTCGTGAACCCCGTTCACGCCCTGCATCTCGGCCATCGCCGTGCGGATGGCTTTGAGGTCAAACCCACGCGGCACGCCTTGTAGGAGGATATGCATGGTGTCGCGCAGCAATATCCACGTGCGCGGCAGCACCCAGAGACCGATCGCGATCGCGACGATCGGGTCGATCCAGTTGAGGCCGGTGAAATAGATTGCAATGGCCGCACCAATGACGCCAAGCGAGCCGAGCATGTCAGCCCACACCTCGAGATACGCCCCCTTGATATTGAGGCTGTCGTCCTTGCCACCAGCAAGGATCCGCATGGCAATAAGGTTCACGAGCAACCCGAGCGTTGCGACAATCAGCATCCCGACCGATTCAACGGGCTGCGGTGCAAAGAACCGCCCAATCCCCTCGATCAGAATGTATCCGGCGACCGCAAACAGCAGGATCGCGTTGAAGGCAGCAGCCAATATCTCGAATCGCCGATAGCCGAAGGTACGCTGATCATCGGGCGGACGCTGACCGATCTTGACCGCCGCCAGCGCAATCGCCAGCGCCGCACTGTCAGTAAACATATGCGCAGCGTCAGAAAGCAGCGCCAGGCTGTCAAAGACAAAGGCCCCGACCAACTCGGCGATCAGGAAGGTCGTCGTCAGTCCGAGCGCAATGGCAAGGCGCCGGGTGCTGGCACCAGCGCCATGGCTATGGCCCTGGTGACCGGCATTGCCATGATCATGACCCGCGCCCATCAGCTTGCCACCAAGGAGCCATTGCAAGGGCCGCCAAGAGCCGATGCACTTCGCTTACCGCTGCTGTTCATTGCGTCTCTCCTGAGCTTTGGTCTATTTTCTTGGTCATTCGTCTAAGCCATCACGGGCGAAAGCGGCTGAGGCTCTTCGTCCGGAAAGCGCCTGGCTTCCCGGTCAAGCACAAGCCGGGCCAGCGCCGGCAGGACGACCAAGGTCAGCAAGGTCGCCGAGATCAATCCGCCGATCACCACCGTCGCGATCGGTCGCTGCACTTCCGCACCTGTGCCGCTCGCCAGCGCCATCGGCACGAAACCAAGACTGGCCACCAATGCCGTCATCAGCACGGGTCGCAAACGCATCAGCGCCCCTTCGCGCACCGATTCCAGCACGCCCTTGCCGTTCTGACGCAGCGCAAGGATGCTCGACATCATGACCAGCCCATTGAGCACTGCCACGCCCGACAGAGCGATGAAGCCAACCGCTGCAGAGACCGAAAAGGGCATGCCACGCAGCCATAGCAGCAGCACGCCCCCGCTCAGCGCGAGCGGGACGGCGGAGAAGACCATCGCCGCACGGCTTGCCGACCCCAGCGCTGCGTAAAGCAAGGCGAAGATCGCCGCGAAGACAAGTGGCACCACAATACTGAGGCGATTTTGCGCACGTTCGAGATTCTCGAACTGGCCGCCCCAGTCGATCCACAGACCCGGAGGAATCTGCACATCATTGGCGACCGCGGCTTGCGCATCGGCAACGAACGAGCCCAAGTCCCGCCCGCGCACATTAGCCTGCACAACAACCCGACGCTTGCCGTTTTCGCGGCTGACCTGGTTGGGTCCGTTTTCAATGCGGAAGCGAACGAGCTGGCCAAGCTGCACGGACCGCGCCGTGCCATCTGCCGATGGCAATGCAACTGGTAAGGCCGCAAGCGCATCGAGATCGCGCCGCTGCTCTTCGGGCAGGCGCACCACGACATCAAACCGCCGATCGCCTTCGAACACCAGCCCGGCCTCGCGGCCGCCGAGCGCGATCTGCACCACATCAGTCACGTCGCCAACCGACAGACCATAGGCTGCAATCGCTGCCCGGTCGAAATCGATCACAAGCGCCGGCAATCCTTCGGTCTGCTCAACCTTGACATCCGAAGCACCGTCGACCGCGCGCAGCGCAGCTGCAACGCGCTGCGCCGTGGCATTGAGTGTTTCAAAATCATCGCCATAGACCTTGACCGCTACATCGGATCGAACGCCCGAAATCAGCTCGTTAAAGCGCATCTGGATAGGCTGGCTCAACTCATAATTGTTGCCGAGCAGCGTGTTCAGCCGGGCTTCCACCCGGGCAATCAGCGCGGCCTTTGTTTCGGACGGATCGGTCCACTCCTCTCGTGGGTGCAGGATCACGAAAGTGTCGGACACATTGCCGGGCATCGGGTCAGTCGCCACTTCCGCCGTGCCCGTCTTTGAAAAGACCGTCGCGACCTCCGGAAAGCCAGCAATCACCCGCTCAACCTGCAACTGCATTGAGGCCGATTGCTCGACACTCGTCGACGGGATCCGCATCGCGTGGAGCGCGAAATTCTTCTCGTCGAGCTGGGGAATGAACTCGCGACCAAGGCTGGTGAAAGCGACGAGCGCGACAAGGAAAATCGCCGCTCCCGAGCCGATGGCCACCCATGGCCGGGCAAGCGCCTTGTCGAGCAATGGCTCATAACGGCTCCGCGTTGCCGCCAGCACGCGCGGCTCCTTCTCCTCGACCTTGCCAGTCACGAGCAGCGCCACCATCGCTGGTACGAAGGTCAGCGAGAGGACAAAGGCTGCGGTCAGTGCCAGCATCACGGTGATCGCCATCGGCGCGAACATCTTGCCTTCCACCCCGTCGAACGCGAGCAGCGGCAGATACACCAGGATAATGATGGCCTGACCGAACACCGATGGGCGGATCATCTCGCGCGCCGCAACCATCACTTCGTGAAGCCGCTCCTGCAAACTGAGCAACCTGTCTTCATGATGCTGACGCTCGGCCAGACGGCGCAGGCAATTTTCAACGATGATGACCGCACCATCGACAATCAGACCGAAATCGAGCGCGCCGAGACTCATCAGATTGCCTGAAACACCCCCTTTGACCATCCCGATTGCCGCCAGCAGCATCGACAGCGGGATCACCAGCGCCGTGATGATGGCAGCGCGGAAATTGCCGAGCAGCAGAAACAGGACGACAATAACAAGGAGCGCGCCCTCGGTCAGGTTCTTGGCCACCGTGCTGATCGTCGCATCAACCAGCACCGAACGATCAAGCACCGGCGTCACGACAATACCGGGCGGGAGGGCCGCGCCGATCTCATCGAGCTTCTCGGCGGATTCGGCCGCCACCGTGCGGCTGTTGCCACCTGCAAGCATCAGGGCGGTGCCAACCACAGCGCCATGACCATTGACGCTGGCTGCACCCGTGCGGACCTCGCGACCCGACGAAATGGTCGCCACATCAATGACCCGCACCGGCGCCCCGCCCCGCTGGGCAATCACGATATTGGCAATCTCAGACCCGCGTGACACCCGGGCATCGGCGCGAACCACCAGTCCTTCCCCGCTGCGCTCGACCACGCCGGCACCGCTCGACACATTGCCACGTTCGAGCGCGTCGACGAGATCGGTCATCGAAAGACCGGCGGCGGCGAGCCGCACCGGATCAGGTGCGACTTCATATTGCTTCACGAAACCGCCGATGGCGTCGACCCCTGCGACATTGGCAACCTGACGCATCTGTGGCCGAATGATCCAGTCCTGGACCGTACGCAGGTAGGTCAGCCGCTCTTCCGGCGTCGTCAGCCGCTGTCCCTCAGGAGTAAGATAGCTGCCGTCAGTTTGCCAGCCCGGCTGCCCGGCCCGCGCGCGCGGAGCCCCGCGCCCGTCGGGATGCGCGAAGTCGACCGTCCACATCAGCACTTCGCCAAGGCCGGTAGATACCGGTCCGATCTGTGGATCCACCCCCGGCGGCAACGTGCCCGCCGCCTGCGTCAAGCGCTCACCTACTTGCTGGCGGGCGAAATAGAGATCGGTATCATCGGTGAAGATCACCGTGACCTGCGCAAACCCGTTGCGCGAAATCGAGCGGGTTTCAACGAGGCCGGGCATGCCCGCCATGGCAGTTTCAATAGGATAGCTGACTTGGCGTTCCATTTCCGTCGGCCCGAGCGAGGGCGCAACGGCGTTGATCTGCACCTGCCGGTTGGTGATGTCGGGCACCGCATCGACAGGCAGTTGTACAAGCTGGGTCGCACCATAAATGGCGGCAAACGCGGTCAGGAGGACCACCAGCACCCTTCGCTCGACGGCGAAGGCGAGGATTTTTTCAATCATGGTTCGTCCTCTCAATGATCATGTTCGGCCTCGGCCTTGCCGAGTTCCGCTTTGAGGACGAAGGCATTGACGGTCGCGACGCGTTCGCCGACGCGCAGACCCGAGATGATCGGCACGGCGGAATCGCTGCCAGTGCCCACCGTCACCGGCCGCACGACAAAGCCGCGCGGCGTGCGCACGAAAACAACACTGCGCCCCTCAACCTCCTGGATCGCGCTGCGCGGCACCACTGGCACCCGCTGGCCATCGCTCCCGGGCGTCGTGACCCGCGCACTGACATTCTGGCCGACACGAAGGTCGCCATCGCGATTGTCGATGGTGGCGATCGCCTTGGCCGCCCCGGTGGCCGGATCAACAGCGGGAGAGAGGAACCGGATACGGCCCGTGTGCGGGTGATCGCTACCCTGAACAGAAAGCATCATCGTCTGGCCGACCCGAACGCGCTGGATATCGCGCGCAGGGATCATCAATTCCGCCCAGACCGTGCGCGGATCGGCAACCTGAAACAGCTCGCGCTCGGGCGGAACATATTCACCCGGCGTAACGGTCACCGAAGTAACCTCACCCGCAACCGGCGAACGCAGCGTCATCAGCCGGGTGGTGCCTCCTCCCGTCCCTGCACCCAGCGCACGCAAGGCTTGCTCGGCTTGCTGCGCATCAATTCGCGCCGCATCGTAGGCGGCTTGCGCTGCTTCATATTCCTGACGTGCCGTGACACGTTGGCGGAACAGACTTTCCTCTCGCGCAAGAACAGTGCGTGCGGCTTCGGCTGCGCGCCGTGCGCGTGCCGATGCGCCCTGCGCCTCGGCAACCTCGCGGCTGTCAATGACAGCGAGCGCATCACCTACCGCGACCCGGTCGCCGAGCTGGCGCAAGATCCGCACGACAACGCCCGACGTGCGTGCGGTGACATGACCGACCGACTGTGTCGGCGGCACGAGCACGCCCGCCGTTGTCACTTCGCCCCCGGCAAAGCCTTCTCCGACTGCCGCAACCACGATCCCTGCTGTGCGCAGCTGCGCTTCGGTCACCATGATGGTGCCTTCCCCTGGCGCCACCTCGGCCTCCGCATCGCCGCCAGACTCAGCGCCTTTAGCAGCTTCATCACTCTGTGCAGCGTCGCCGCGCAGCACATAGCCCGCGCCGCCACCTACAAGGGCAATGATCGCGGCCCCGCCGATCAGGGCCAGCATTTTTCGGTCAATCGTCATGATCAGTTCTCCTCGCGCGCATAGGCGCGATTGAGCGCGGCAATCGCGCGGGCCCGGTCAAGCCGGGCTTCAATGATGGAACGGCGCGCCGTCGTCAGCGCGCCCTGGACGTCGAGCAATTCAAGCAGCGAGAAGCGCCCGGCATTGTAGCCGACCTGCCCCAGCCTCACTGCCTCCTCGGCTTGGGCAAGGCCAGGCCCCTCAAGTGCGGCCAAGCGCGTCTCGGCAGCTTCGACCAGCATTTGTGCCTGCGCCCTGTCTCGCCGCGCCTCGGCTCGCACACGCTCTGCCTGATATTCGGCTGCGGTCTCGTCCGCTCGCGCCGCCTCGATCCCGCCGCGATTGCGGTCACGGATCGGAATTGGCAGCGATAGGCCAGCAACAAACGCGGTATCGCGCCCGTCATTGAAACGCCGCAGACCGCCGCTGACCGTGACATCAGGAACAGCGGCCGACTGCGCCAGCGTCACCCGCGCTGCAGCCACGCGGCGTTCCGCCTCGGCAAGCCGCTCGTCGATGCCGATGAAGGCAGGATCGTTGGTTGTTCGTCGGGGCTGCGGCGAACCGGCTGCGACCGTCAGATCCGGATCATCTGACCCAACCAGCACTGCGAGGTTCCGCCGTGCGGCAAGCATGAGACTGAATGTTTCAACCTCGGCGGCACGGGCCTCGGCAAGCGCCGCTTGGGCACGCAATTGCCTTAGCGGCGGATCGCGGCCCGCTTCGACCAGAATGCGCGCGGTGTTGGCAAGCGATGACGCTTGCGCAGCATTGTCGCGCGCCAGCGTTGCCTGATCCGTCGCCGCTGCCAGCTCGGCAAAGGCCAGTTCAACGTCGCGAACCAGATCAATGCGCTCGCGCAGCAGGGCCAGGGCCACCACGTCACGCTCGCTTGCCGCAACGGACCGCCGGGCGCTTCGCTGACCCCCGATCTCGAGCTGCTGGCTAAGCGCCAGCGTTGTTTGTGTGCTGTCCAAGCCGCGGAAGGGACCGCTTCCGGCGAAATCCTCGACCTCGAGGCTGACCTGCGGATTGGGACCAACATTGGCCTGACGTGCGCGCGCTTCGGCAGCGTCGACACGCGCCGCAGCTGCAGCAAGGCGCGGTTGGCTTGCAATGGCACGCTCGATCGCAGTCTCGAGCGTTATGGGTTCGGCCAAGGCCGGAAAGGCAGTGGCCAGCGCCGCAGCCATAAGGGCGGCGCGCAAGGATATGGGCATGAAAGACTCCTGAACTTGGCATGCGTTCGTCGCGCGAACCCACAGGTCCGTGCGCCGTTACGGTGCAAGTTCAGGCAGAAGGTGGCTGAAGCGGCGGGGCTTGCGCCAAAGAGCTCAGGATGGCGCTGTCTTGTGGCCGCATCGCGACACGGGCCAGCGACAGGCTTTCGACCATGACCGGCGCGCCGGCATTGAGACCCACGCTGCAATGGTGATGAACCACGGCGTGGCAGGGAGAATTTTCATCGTCGGGAGCATGGTCGCGATGCGCTGCTTCGGCATGGCCGCTTACGTCTGACGAAGCAATGACAGCACTAAAAGGCAAGGCATCATGCGCCATCGACGGCGATTCTACGCCGCCGAATGCCAGTCCAACCGCCAGCCAAAACAGAAGAAGCACGCGCGCCATTATGGCCGCACTAGCTTGAAAGGGTTAATCAAGCAATCTGACAGCTGCGATGTCACGAAATCAGTTCCTGCTGGCGCAACGCTTCCGCCAGATCGGGAGGTATCGGCATCGGCGCAAACGCGCTCACATTAGATCGCCCGGAATTACCCACCGGCAACCGGCCCGTCAGCGAACCCAGCGGAGCCAGCAAAATCCGGATGACTTGGCCCAGCATTTCGCTCCAATCGCGCCGTCGGATCGCAAACCCCAGCATGGCGCCATGACTGGCGAGATGTGGGCCAAGATAGGGCTGCGAAACGATATGCACCCGCTCCAGATGGTGCCAGGCACGATCCTCGTCGCCTTCTTCCAATGCTGACCGGTATGCCGCCATTTCATCCGCGATCACCCGCCGCGCAGCAAAGCTGTTGGCAAGCCCCCGCCAGCGCCGCTGCCGGTGCCAATAGAAGATTTGCGCGAAGGCCCAGATGAACGGGGTCAGGGCTCCGGCCGAAACTTCGACCTCGTCGCTGTAATGCGTCCCGCCGTTTGGTTCCGGCATGACGGTGATCCAATGATCCCACCTGGAAATGAGGGCACTGTGCCCGTTGTCACGCAGTCGTTTGGGCCAGTCGGTGCCGTCAGCATCGTGCATGGACGTCACAATCCACTGTGTCCCGAACGGAATTATGCCAAAGAGGCGGAGCTTGACCTCGCAGCGCCCGCCCGGTCGAAAGCTTTCGAACGCCGCGTCGTCGACCGGGATGAAGCGCACCAGCGGCCAAGCAATATGCTGCAACAGGCCCGCCTTCTGGACTTCTGCCCAGACAGTTTCCGGCTTGAGCGCGATATGTGTCGAACGCGAAACTTTCATGCCGCCACGCTCCCCAACTCACGTCGTGCCTGCCGGACAATCTGAACGCCGCCGCTGATCCCGAGCAGGGCCAGGATCGCAGCGACAATAAGATCGGGCCAGGCGGTGCCAGTGCCGAACACGCCGAGCGCGGCCGCCATAACGGCAATATTGCCGATCGCGTCATTGCGCGAGCATATCCAGACCGAGCGCATGTTCGCGTCTCCGGTGCGAAAGCGATAGAGCATGATGGCGACCCCGGTGTTGGCCGCCAGCGCGAGCGCGCCAATGATCCCCATCAGTTCAGGTTGGGGTGCAGCCCCGCCCAATGCCGCCAGAATGGCTGTGATCATCACCCAGCCACCCAGACCGATGAGGGTGAAACCCTTGGCCAGCGCGGCCCGGGCCCGCCATGCCAGCGCCATCCCGGCGACCAGCAGGCTGATCGCATAATTGGCGGCATCGCCCAGAAAGTCGAGCGCATCAGCCTGCAATGCGCGGCTGTCAGCAGCGGCCCCTGCCGCCATTTCCACCGCGAACATGCCGGCGTTGACGCCGAGCGCGATCCACAACGCCCTGCGCCAGCGCGGGTCGTTCAGCGTTGCCGTCGTTCCGCACGCGGCCTTGCAGCAATCATCAGCCATCTTCTTGCCTCCTCGACAATCTGCGAGTCGGCCCTCTATCTACACCCTGTAGCAACTACAGGGTCAAGCCCGGAGGATTGGCGATGAAAATTGGCGAACTGGCAAGCGCCACGGCGACCAAGGTCGAGACCGTGCGCTATTATGAAAAGATCGGGCTGTTGCCGGCGCCTGCGCGGACAAGCGCCAACTATCGTGCATACGGCCATGATCATCTGGCGCGCCTGTCGTTCATCCGCCGCGCCCGCGATCTCGGTTTTACGCTCGAAGCGGTGCGCGAGCTGCTCACGCTGTCCGATGACAAGGCCCAATCCTGCGATGCAATTGACGGGATTGCGCGCGTCCACCTTACCGAAATCGACCGCAAGATCGCCGATCTGAGCGCGCTGCGCGGCGAACTCGACCGGGTGATCGGTTCCTGCCGTCACGGGACCGTGGCCGATTGCAAGATCATCGAGACCTTGGCTCCGCGCAGAAAGGACACAGCTTGATGTATTATCTGCTCATCAAGGCCGTAGCATCAGCAATCATCATTGTGATCGTTTCAGAAACCGCCCGGCGCAATCCCGGTACCGGGGCGCTGATCGCCTCATTGCCGCTGATTTCAGTGCTCGGCATGATCTGGCTGTGGAGAGACACTCAAGACGTGGCGCGACTGGCCGAGCATTCCGCCGCGACGTTCTGGTATGTGCTCCCGAGTCTCCCGATGTTTCTCGTCATCCCTGCCCTACTCAAGCGTGGTGTCGGATTCTGGCCCGCGCTGCTTGCGGGGTGCGTTCTGACAATGGTGCTCTATGCGTCATTGGTCTGGGCCGGCCCGAGATTTGGATTGAAGCTATGACAATGCCCAACCTGCCAACGGCAATCATTTATGCCTTTGCCGCGCTAGCCGAGATCGCGGGCTGCTTCGCTTTCTGGGCATGGCTGCGCCTCGACAAGCCCGTGTGGTGGGTGTTTCCGGGCATCGTCTCCTTAACACTGTTCGCGTGGCTTCTTACGTTCGTTGACACGCCCGTCGCGGGGCGCGCCTACGCAGCCTATGGCGGTGTTTACATTGCTGCTTCGCTGATCTGGCTCTGGACGGTGGAAGGTGCCCGGCCCGACCGTTGGGATGTCATCGGAGCCACAATTTGCCTCGCCGGGGCTGGATTGATCCTTTTTGGGCCGGGACGGACAGCATGATGAGGACAAGCCTTTGAGCGACGAGCCAAGTTCCCACTGGGAAAACGTGTATGCAACCAAAGATGCCGCGCAGGTAAGCTGGTTCGAGGAAACACCCGCGCTGTCGCTTGACCTGATTTCCGCTGCCTATCCGGGGCATGGCGGCGTGATCGACATTGGCGGCGGCGCGTCACGGCTAGCGGGCGCGCTCGTCGATGCGGGATATGCACCGGTGGCGGTTCTCGATTTGTCAGCCAGTGCGCTGGCCGTTGCAAAGGCGAGGCTTGGGGCTGCGTCCAACTCGGTCGAATGGATCATTGCCGATGTTACGCGGTGGCGGTCAACCACGCGATACGATGTCTGGCATGATCGCGCAGCGTTCCATTTCCTCACCGATCCCGTGCAGCAACAGGCCTATGTGGAAGCGATGCGTTCGGCTCTCGCAAGTCATGGCATTGCTATCATCGGGACTTTCGCGC
Source organism: Porphyrobacter sp. SLTP (assembly GCF_009905735.1). Taxonomy (GTDB): domain Bacteria; phylum Pseudomonadota; class Alphaproteobacteria; order Sphingomonadales; family Sphingomonadaceae; genus Erythrobacter. Next base: position 12,923 of record NZ_JAAALE010000006.1, on the reverse strand, counting down.
CCGATGGCCCGGAGCGGTGCAGCGGCCTGACCGTCGCGAGGCATGACGCAGCGAGTATCGCCACTATTCTTGGCTCCGACTTTGAATTGGTGAACGAACAGCGCCACGAACATCTGACACCTGGCGGTTCGGTTCAGCAATTTCAGTTCAGTACGTTTCGCCGAGTGGGTTAGGAGCCAGATCGCCCTCGCGTGCCTCAGGCTCGATGCAGGACAGATGCGCGATCACGGTCCAAAGGAAAGCGAGCGCCCTGTCAATGACCGGACGCCCGCCCTCATGCTCTGGTCATTCGCTTACGGGCAGCAGCTCATCGCCGCATCGCAGCAAGCGAATACGAGGTCGCAGCAGGACATTGCCAGCGATGCAACCTGATCCGGTGCAGCGGCAAATGTTGAAGAACTAGAACCAGGCAGCACGCCTGTTCCGCTGCGTTCGTCGCGGGTTCAAAGCCTTAGCAAGCCATGGTCTCGAACCTTACCGCGCCTTGCAATGGCCTATGTCGACAGGAGAGACCGCAGCTTCGCATCCCATGCATCAAGAGCGCTCCGCTTCTCGTCGTCATACCTGTAACGGTTGTAGATCCCGGCGACCCCTGCCCTTGTTCCGCTGATATGGTTGAGCACGCTTTCGGTCACCTCAACCGGGACTCTCAGCGACTGGAGATGGGTTGCCCCGGTTCGGCGGATATCGTGCAGTCGCCAGTTCGGAACATCGACGTCCCCCGGATCTCCACCCTCCTCGATCTGCTTGGCCTTCAGGTAAGCGATCATATCCTTGTGGAGCGCCGCCCGTCCCTTGAAGAAGCCCGACACAGGGGTGGTCCCGGTCGTGGTGAACACGAGGCCCTTCCGCTTCGGACCCAACAGCTGGAGCTCTGCGAGCGCGAGGCTTGTAAGCGGTATGACGTGTTCCTGGTCATTCTTCGCCCGATCGGCTGGCAAGGTCCATCGACGCGCATCGAGGTCGATTTCGGACCAGTCCATTTCGGCAACTTCCTGGCGCCGTTGCATTGTCAGGATCAGCATCCGGACAAAAGGCCCCCACGGCCAACCGGAATTCTCGGTCGCCCTCCACAAAGCGACAATCTCCTCGTCGCTCAGCACCCTGCGGCGAGAGGGGACGGCCTTTGGCGCCTTCATCCCGGCCAGCGGCGAGACATCGATATCCTGCCGGTCGGTCGCCCAGTTGAATAACTTGCGCAGGAGCGAGTGGATCTCCTTGCGGCGCGCCGGGCGATCGGAATACTCGTCCAGCACCTTCACGATATCGGCGCGGGTGATCTCATGGACGGGACGGTTGCCCCAGCGGGGAATAAACACGTTGTTGATCGTGCAATTCGCCGAGCCCCACGTCCCCCGCCAGTTCGGCTTGAGATAGAGCTCTACGAACCTTTCGCTGTAGGTCCGAAAGTTTAGCGTCTCCTTTTTCCGCTTGGCTTCGCGCTTGGCTTCGACCGGATCGATCCCCTGATAGACTTGGACCAGCAGCCGCTCGGCTTCTTTGCGCGCTGTTGCTGGGGTCCATGGACTTCCGACAGGGCCGATAGTCTTGCGGCGTGCAGGCCCGCCGTCGACCCGATACTGGAACACAAAGGACTGCGCGCCTCTTGGCGTGATACGGAGTCCGAAGCCCTTTAACCGGGGGTCCCACACGTAAATGTCGCGGTGCGGGTCCGGTGTGATGGACTGGATTGTTCGCAATGTGATTGACTGATTCGGCATGATCTGGCGCTCGTCCACGTAATCGCCACGTAATCAGATGTCGGGATTACGATGGCGTAGCGAAGGGTAATCCACGGCGGATTTATTCCAACCGTTTCAAGCCCTTGAGCGTAGTTTGGCGTAGTATTGGAAAGGAACGAAAAGGGCACAAAGCTCCGCTCTTAATCAGCGGGTCCTAGGTTCGAGCCCTAGTGCGTCCACCATCCCTTCCAAATCAGCGCTTGTTCTGGACGGCCCGCGAGGGTGGCTTGGCGCGCATCTGCTTTGCGGAGCATTGTGGGATGCTGGTGAATTTCACAGGTTGCTGGCCCGCCTGAACACGTCACGCCAGCTTGCAATCACATCGTGATGTGATACATTGGCTGCATGAGCACATCGACCATCACACGCGTTCGCGATCTCGTCACATCCAACACGATGACCCGTGCCGGTCTCGCCCGCGCCGCGGGTCTTCACGCCAACACCTTGCGCGATTGCACCGAGGAGACGTGGAACCCCACCGCCGAGACCCTCGCCAAGCTTGATGCTTTCCTTGAGGCCAATGCCGACCGGCCGGTGCTCGCCACGATCGAGGAGATCATCGACGAGGCGCGCAATGGGCGCATGTATATCCTCGTTGACGATGAAGACCGTGAGAACGAGGGCGATCTGATCATCCCCGCGCAGATGGCAACCCCGCAGGCGATCAACTTCATGGCGATGTACGGGCGCGGGCTGATCTGCCTCGCGCTCACCAAGGAGCGCGTGGAGACTCTCGGGTTGCAGCCGATGAGCCGCAACAACAAGGAATCGATGCAGACCGCCTTCACGATCTCAATCGAGGCGAAGGAAGGGGTCACCACCGGTATCTCGGCCGCCGACCGCGCGCGCACGATCTCGGTGGCGATTGACGCAGCCAAGGGCGCGGATGATCTCGTCACCCCCGGCCACGTCTTCCCGCTGATGGCGCGCGATGGCGGCACGCTGGTCCGCGCCGGGCATACCGAAGCGGCGGTGGATATTTCACGGCTTGCCGGGCTCAACCCCTCGGGCGTGATCTGCGAAATCATGAACGAGGACGGGACGATGGCCCGGCTCGACGATCTGGTGAAGTTCGCGCGCAAGCATGACCTCAAGATCGGGACAATCCGCGATCTGATCGCTTACCGGATGCGCAACGATCACCTGGTCGAACGCCTTGGCGAGCGTGCCTTCACCTCGGATTACGGTGGCCAGTGGCGCATGATCACCTATCGTGACCGCGTGGCGGGCAACGAGGCCTATGTGCTGCAAAAGGGCCATGTCATCCCGGGCGAGCCCACCCTCGCCCGCGTCCATCCGATTTCGGTGTTCGACGATGTGCTAGGCCAGCCCGGCGCGCGCAAACGCACGCTCCAGCGTGCGATGCAGGCGATCGGCACGCATGGATCGGGCGTGATTGTGATCCTGACCGGCCGTGTCGGCACCGGCGAATGGCGCCCTGATGAGGAACTGCGCAATATCGGCATCGGCTCGCAGATCCTCGTCGATCTCGGCGTGTCCGATATGGTGCTGCTGTCGAACAGCCGGCCCGATTACGTCGCCCTCGAAGGCTATGGCCTGACTATCACCGACTTCCACCCCATTCCGGAGTAATTGCCATGGCCGATATCCTGATCGTTGAAGCGCGCTTCTACGCCCACCTCAATGACATGCTCGTCGCAGGCGCGCGGGCGGCGTTGGAGGCCGAGGGCCACACAGTCGAAGTATTGACCGTGCCCGGCGCGCTCGAAATCCCCGGCGCCATCGCCCTGGCAGCCGAGGCTGACCGTTATGACGCCTTCGTCGCCATCGGTGTCGTGATCCGCGGTGAAACCTACCATTTCGAGATCGTGGCGGGCGAAAGCGCGCGCGCGATCATGGCGCTGACGATGGACGGCATCGCCATCGGCAACGGCATCCTCACGGTCGAGAACGAGGCACAAGCACTCGTGCGCGCAGACCCGGCGCAGAAGGACAAGGGCGGCGAAGCGGCCAAGGCGGCGCTGGCCCTGCTTGCCTTGCAGGATCGCTTCGGGCGCTGACAGTCTGGTTGACTGCCGGACGAGGGGCTGATCCTGCGCGGTAATGACGGCGGTGATCACAGCCGCGCGCCGGTCAGGCAGCCCCTCTCCTGTCAGGCGCGCGCGCCAAAGCAGGCCTTGCCTGCAAACCCGGCGCTGTCGCCCAGCTCTTCCTCGATGCGGATCAGCTGGTTGTACTTGGCAAGCCGGTCCGACCGCGCCAGCGATCCCGTCTTGATCTGACCGCAATTGGTCGCGACTGCGAGGTCGGCGATGGTCGCATCCTCGGTCTCGCCCGAACGGTGGCTCATCACGCAGGTGTAACGCGCGCGGTGGGCCATATCGACGGCGGCGAGCGTCTCGGTCAGCGTGCCGATCTGGTTGACCTTGACCAGCAGCGAATTGGCCAGACCACGGGCGATCCCGTCCGACAGGCGCGCGGGGTTGGTCACGAACAGATCGTCACCGACCAGCTGCACCTTGTCGCCCAGCAAGCCCGTCAGCGCGGCCCATCCTTCGAAATCGTCCTCGCTCATGCCGTCCTCGATCGAACGGATCGGGTACTCGGCGCACAGCTTGCCCAAGTAATCGGCCATTTCATGCGGGGTGAGGCTTAGTCCCTCGCCCGAGATTTCGTACTTGCCGTTCTTGAAGAACTCGGTCGCCGCGCAGTCCAGCGCTAGCACGATGTCCTCACCCGGGGTGAAGCCTGCCTTGGCGACGCTCTCCATGATGAAATCGAGCGCCGCGCGGGTGCTGGCGAGGTTCGGGGCAAAGCCGCCTTCATCGCCGACGCTGGTGGCGAGGCCCTTCTGCGCCAGACCCTTCTTCAGGGTGTGGAACACCTCGGCGCCCCACCGTACAGCTTCGGTCAGCGAGTCCGCTCCGACCGGCATGATCATGAATTCCTGAATGTCGATCGGGTTGTCGGCATGCTCGCCGCCATTGATGATGTTCATCATCGGCACCGGCAGCATGTGCGCCGAAACCCCGCCGAGGTAGGAATAGAGCGGCAGGCCCCGCGCGTTGGCCGCCGCCTTGGCAACCGCCAGCGACGTGCCGAGGATCGCGTTCGCGCCAAGCCGTGCCTTGTTCGCCGTGCCATCGAGCGCGATCAGCGCCAGATCGATATCGCGCTGGTCTTCGGCATCGAAATTGTCCGTCAGCAGCTCGCGGATTTCGCCGTTGACCGCTTCGACCGCCTTCAGCACGCCCTTGCCCAGATAGCGCGAAGCATCGCCATCGCGCAGTTCCACCGCTTCATGCGCACCGGTCGACGCACCCGACGGGACAGCGGCGCGGCCGAAGCTACCGTCGTCGAGCAATACGTCGACTTCAACGGTCGGATTGCCGCGGCTGTCGAGGATTTCACGCCCGTGCAGGTCAATGATGGCGGTCATGTTTGGCTCCGGCTGTAATGTGGTTTAGGGTGTTAAGACACTTCGACGCTATGATAATGGGAACGGCATGATTCTGGTTCGATGATTCCAGCATTGGCCGGACGCGTGACGTCCCTATGCGCGGGAATGACCTCGTGCAAGCGGGTGGCGAGACGCGAACGGCATCGACCCAAATACGCCCAGACGACAAGGAGCACCGCAATGGCTGACACTACACCCCCGAAGAAGTCCCCGGCGAAATCGACCAAGGGCGCGACCACCAAGACCGAAGGCCTGACCAAGGCTGCACCGGTCAAGCTGGCAGCGACGACCAAGGGCGAAGATGCAGCCCCGGCTTCTGCTCCGGTGATCGAAGCCAAGAGCCGTTTCAACGCCGCGCTTGAAGAAGCCAAGGCTGGCGCCGCAGCGCTGCGCACCGAAGCGGAAAACCGCCTCAGCACGGTCAGCGGTCAGGCCAAGGGCAAGGGCACCGATCTGGTTGCTGAAGCCAAGATCTATGGCGAACAGGCCAAGGGCAAGGCCAGCGAACTCGCGGTCGAAGGCAAGCAGGTGGCCACCGATGCCATTGCCTCGCTGGGCAAGGTCGTGGGTGACACCGCTTCGCAGATCGACGAAAAGCTGGGCGAGCAATATGGCGATTACGCCCGCAAAGCCTCGCGCACCTTGCAGGAAACCTCCGCCAAGCTCGAATCCAAGAGCGTCGATGAACTGAGCGAGGATGCCCGCGCGATGGTCCGCAAAAGCCCCGGCGTGGCTGTCGGGATCGCGGCGGTCGTCGGCTTTTTCCTCGCGCGGATGCTGGGCGGGAAGAAGCGCTGATCCTGCTGAAAAGGCACGCTCATGTATGATACCGAGCCCGGCCAATCGCCGCCGCCGGATGGCACCCTTGCCGATCCGGCGGTGACGTCCGAGGACGCTGAGGCGACCGAGGACCGCACCGGCTTCACCTCGCTGCGTGACGATATCACGGCGCTGGTGGATGACGCGCGCACCTATGCCGAGGCGGAGATTGCCTTCCAGAAGACCCGCGCCAGGCTCGCCGGAAAGAAGGCGGGCCGGGCGCTGGTGTTGCTGGTGCTGGCTTTGGTGTTGCTCCACATCGCCTTGATCGCGCTGGCCGTGGGCGCGGTGATCGCTCTGGCGCCGTTGGTCACGATCTGGGGCGCGATTGCCATTGTGGTGGGCGTGCTGCTGATCGGCGTTGCGCTGTTGGTGTTGAGCGCTTCGGGTGACGGCAAGGCGCTCTCGGCGATGTTCGACGCGGGAGAGGACGCATGACCCGCCTGCCGCAAAGCTTCATCGAAGACCGCGCACTGCGCGATGCTGCCCGTGCGGTGCTGGTCGAGGATATCGAGCGCCTGCGCGCCAGCCTCAGCGAAGAAGGCATTGCGAGCCGCGTATCGGCGGGCGTCAGCTCCACAATCACGAGCCGCATCCGCACCGGCGCGCGCGATGTGCTTGCGCAGGCCAAGGCGCAGGCGGGCGATCACAAGGGCGTTCTCGCGGTGCTGATCGGCGCGATTGTGCTGTGGTTCGCCCGCGGGCCGATCCTCGATTGGCTCGACGAATTCGCCGACATTGACGACGACATTGATACGGACGCCGCCTCCCCCGAAGGAGATGCGCAAGGAGACCCCGCATGACCGAACCCACCCCCATCTCGCCCACCGACAGCCGCGATGCGCTGCGCGCCCGGATCGAGGCTGCCGAGCGCCGCAATGCTGACCGTACGCTGGCCGATCAGGCCCGCGACGCTGCGACGGCGGCGGTGGACTATACCCGCGCCAACCCGCTGACGGTGATTGGCGGAGCGCTGGCCGCGGGCCTCGTCATCGGCCTGCTCACCCGCCCCGGTCGCCGCGTGGCAAGCCGCGTTGCGCATAGCACTGCCGATGCGATTTCCGGTGCGGCCTCGTCCGCCAGCTCGGGCGTGAAGAACGTCGCCTCGCGCGGCGGTTCGCGCTTTGGCCAGATGATCGGTCAGGCCGCTGTGACCTATGCGATGACCCTGATCGACGAAGTGCTGGAGACCGCCCGCACTGGTCAGGAACGCGCCGGGGAACTGGGCGATGCCGCGGGCGTGCAGGCGAAGAAGATATCTGCCCGGACGTCCGATGCCGCAGGCTCAGCGGCCGACAGCACCCGCGCCCTCGCCCGCAAGACCCGCGCGGCTGCGGCGGATATCGTGCGCGATCTGGGGCGCAAGACCAAGGGTTGATCCTGGCAGCGTCCCTGAAGGCTTGCCCTCGCGCTCCAAGGCGCTAAAGGCGCGCGCATCTTTCCTCCCCAGGGACTTATATCATGGCAGAAACAACCCCCACCCAGCGGCTCCACCTCGTGATGGGCGGCCGCGTGATCGATCCGCGCGGGATCGAGTTTCAGGACCCTGAGAGCATCCACGTCGTCGGCGTGTACAGCTCCTATGACGCTGCGGTCGACGCATGGCGCGCGCAGGCGCAGCGCACGGTTGACGATGCCGAGATGAAGTATGTGGTGGTCCACATCCACAAGTTGCTGACACCTGAAGACTAAATCACGGACATCAGCACCGTGGCCGGTTACACCATCCGCGCCTTCGGGCCCGCTGATGCGGAGGCCATTGCGGCGCTGACATTGGCGGCGATCCGGCAGACGGCGCTGCGGGCCTATTCCCCCGAGCAGGTCGCCGCGTGGTCGGCCCGCTATTCGCCTGCGCGGCTGCTGGAGAGCGCGGCGCGGGGCGATGTGATCCTGGTCGCGGCCGACGCGGATGACCGGCCAGCGGCCTATACCGTTCTTGAGGCGGAAGGGCACCTCGACATGCTGTACTGTCACCCGGCTCATACGGAGCGTGGGCTGGGCCTCAGGCTTCTGAACGAGGCGGAAGAGGCTGCGCGCAAGCTGGGTGTTGAGCGGCTCTATACCGAAGCGAGCGAGCTGGCCCGTCCGGTGTTTGAGCGAGCGGGATATGCCCTACTCCACCGCCGCGATTTCGCCATTCCCGGCGATGACGGCGAAGTCGCGATCTACAATTATGCGATGGAAAAGCAGCTCGATTGACACCGCGAGGCTAGCGACCGCCCAACCAGACTTAGCGAAGCGCGGCGAAAGCTCCGGCAGCAGCCACCGCCAGCATCGTCAGGACCACGCGCGTGCGGCGGTCCGAACGTCTTGAGCCCCAGCGCTCTTCATCGAGATACCAGCGTCCTTGCCCATCGGTTCTGAGAACGTCGGCACCTTTCAGTCGCGCAAACGCACGCTGGCGGCTTGGCAGGCCGGGATCATAGGCAATCGCATCCGCCATGCTGACAGCGCCCGCATCAAGGAAGTGCTGCACCACCCGCCGCTCGGCAATCGGCCTGACGGGCGGGACAGCCACGCTTCAGATGAACTCGATCTTGTCGACGTGGTAGAACTTCTCGCCAGAAGGAACCGTCACCTCGATATCGTCACCCACCTGTTTGCCGATCAGCGCGCGAGCGAGCGGCGAGGTGTAGGAAATGCGACCCTTGGCCGCATCCGCTTCGGTCTGGCCGACGATCTGGTAACGGATCGGCTTGTCGTTCTCGTCCAGCAAGGTCACGGTCGCGCCGAACACGATCTTGTTGCCCGACAGCGTGGTCGGATCAATGATCTGCGCGCGGCTGACCATGCCTTCGATGTCGCCGATCATGGCTTCGACCTGGCCCTGCCGCTCCTTGGCGGCGTGGTATTCGGCGTTTTCCGACAGGTCGCCGTGGGCGCGGGCTTCTTCGATAGCCTCGACGATTTTCGGCCGTTCCTCGCGCAGCGTCTTGAGGTCGGCTGTCAGCCGCTCATACCCCTCGGCCAGCATCGGCACCTTGTCCATCGTCGCCATTTTTGTTGTCTTTCTGTCTGTTATACTTGGCACTTCACCCCGCTCGGGAAGAAAGCGATCCCGGCCGTTCGATCCATACGGCGCGGGGACTTTCAATCTGTGGGGAAGCGTCAGTCAGTTCCCATAATAGTCCTGCATCGACCGGACTTCAAGCTGATCAGGCCGGATCGCCGAAATCGCTGCCGCCGCCGCCGCCGATCCGGCCGCGGTTGTATAGTAGGGAACCTTGTTCGCCAGGGCGGCCATGCGGATGGATTTGCTGTCGAGCAGCGATTGCCAGCCTTCGGTGGTGTTGAAGATCAGCGCGATCTCGCCATCGATTATCTTGTCGACGATATGCGGCTGCCCCTCGGCCACCTTGTTGACGCGTTCGACCGCAAGGCCCTGTTCGGCAAGGTAAGTCTGAGTCCCGCCGGTCGCGATCACCTTGAACCCGTGCTCGATCAGCTGACGCACGCCCGCGACGATCACCGGCTTGTCGGTGTTCTTGACCGAGACGAACACGGTGCCCGATTGCGGCGGGACCATGCCGGCCCCGATCTGCGATTTGAGGAAAGCGGCCTCGAAGGTCGCATCGATCCCCATGACCTCGCCGGTGGACTTCATCTCGGGGCTCAGCACCGGATCGGCACCGGGGAAGCGCGCAAACGGGAACACCGCTTCCTTGACCGCCATGTAGGGCAGATCGCGCTTGAACGGCGGGAAGGCGCTGAGCTTTTCGCCTGCCATCACCCGCGCGGCGATCTTGGCCACGGGCTGGCCGATGGCCTTCGCCACGAAGGGCACCGTGCGACTGGCGCGCGGGTTGACCTCGATCAGGTAGACCTCGCCATTCTTGACCGCGAACTGGATGTTCATGAGGCCCACCACGCTCAGCGCATGGGCGAGGAGCACAGCCTGACGCTCCATCTCGGCGATGATTTCAGGCGCGAGCGAATAGGGCGGCAGGGTGCAGGCGCTGTCGCCCGAGTGGACGCCGGCTTCCTCGATATGCTGCATCACGCCGGCGATGCGGACTTCCTCGCCATCGCACAGCGCATCGACATCACATTCGATCGCGTCGCGAAGATATTGGTCGATCAGCACGGGGCTGTCGCCCGACACATTCACCGCCGTGGCGATGTAATTGTCGAGCTGGGCTTCGCTGTCGACGATCTCCATGGCGCGGCCACCGAGCACGTAGGACGGGCGGAGCAGCACCGGATAGCCGATGCGTGCGGCGACGGCGGCAGCTTCATCGCGGCTGCGGGCGATGCCGTTTTCGGGCTGCTTCAGCTTGAGCTTGCTGACCAGTTTGGCGAAGCGTTCACGGTCTTCCGCAAGGTCAATCGCGTCGGGCGACGTGCCGAGGATCGGGATCCCGGCGTCTTCAAGCGCCTGCGCCAGCTTCAACGGGGTCTGCCCGCCGAACTGCACAATCACACCAACCAGCTCGCCGTTCTGCTGTTCGACCCGCAGGATTTCGAGCACGTCCTCGTCGGTCAGAGGCTCGAAATAGAGACGATCCGAGGTATCGTAATCGGTCGACACGGTTTCGGGGTTGCAGTTGACCATGATCGTCTCGAAGCCCTGCTCTGCCAGCGCGAAACAGGCGTGGACGCAGCAGTAATCGAACTCGATCCCCTGCCCGATCCGGTTCGGCCCGCCGCCGAGGATGACGATCTTCTTGCGGTCGGTGGGAGCGGATTCGCACTCCGCATCGCCGAAGGTCGGCGCTTCGTAGGTCGAGTACATATAGGGCGTGATCGCCTCGAACTCGGCGGCGCAGCTGTCGATGCGCTTGAACACCGGGACAACGCCGAGCTTGTGGCGCAGCGCGCGCACTTCGTCGGCGCTGGTCGCGCCCGCCATCGCGACGAGTGCGTCGTGGAGCAGGCCGGAGCGCTTGGCCTGAGTCTCGCCCATGCCACCCGCCACGCCAACCGAGCGCACTGCGAGTGTCGCGAGGCGCTTGTCAGAGAAGCCCATCGCCTTCAACCGCCGCAGCCCCGCCGCATCGCGCGGCAAGCCATTGGCCTGCACTTCGCGCTCGGCGGCGATGATCTGTTCGATCTGACGCAGGAACCACGGGTCGTAGAAGGTGACGGCGGCGATCTCCTCGACGCTCATGCCTTCGCGGAAGGCCTGGCCGACCTTGAGCAGCCGGTCCGGCGTCCGGCGCGACAGCGCGGCGGTGATGATGTCGCGGGGCTGGCCTTCCAGCTCCGGCACGCGGTTGAACCCGTCGAGCCCGGTCTCCAGCCCGCGCAGCGCCTTCTGCATCGATTCCTGGAAATTGCGGCCGATCGCCATGACTTCGCCAACCGACTTCATCGCGGTCGAAAGGTCGGTCGCCGCGCCTTTGAACTTTTCAAAGGCAAAGCGCGGGATCTTGGTCACGACGTAATCGATAGTGGGTTCGAAGCTGGCAGGCGTCGCGCCGGTGATCTCGTTGGTCAGCTCGTCGAGCGTGTAGCCGACTGCGAGCTTGGCCGCGACGCGGGCGATAGGGAAGCCCGTCGCCTTCGAAGCCAGCGCGGAGGACCGCGACACGCGCGGGTTCATCTCGATCACGATCAGGCGCCCGTCCTTGGGATTGACCGCGAACTGGACGTTCGATCCGCCCGTCTCCACCCCGATTTCGCGCAGGCAAGCAATGCTGGCCGAGCGCATGATCTGGTATTCCTTGTCGGTCAGCGTCAGCGCCGGGGCGACGGTGATCGAGTCCCCGGTGTGGACGCCCATCGGATCGACGTTTTCGATGGCGCAGATGATGATCGCGTTATCCTTGCGGTCACGCACCACCTCCATCTCGAACTCTTTCCACCCGAGCAGTGATTCCTCGATCAGCACTTCGGTGGTGGGCGAGGCGTCGAGGCCATCGCGCACGATCTGGTCGAACTCCGCCTTGTTATAGGCAATCCCGCCGCCCGTGCCGCCAAGGGTGAAGCTGGGCCGGATGATCGACGGCAGCCCGGTGCGCTCAAGGATCACGCGCGCTTCTTCGAGCGTGTTCGCCACGCCCGAACGCGCGCTTTCCAGCCCGATCGCAGTCATGGCATCGCGGAACCGCTGGCGGTTTTCCGCCTTGTCGATCGCGTCAGCCTTGGCCCCGATCATCTCAACGCCGTATTTCGCCAGCGTGCCATCCGCATCCAGCGCCAGCGCGCAGTTGAGAGCGGTCTGCCCGCCCATCGTCGGCAGCAGCGCATCGGGCCGTTCCTTGGCGATGATCTTGGCGACGATATCGGGCGTGATCGGCTCGATATAAGTCGCATCGGCGAACTCGGGATCGGTCATGATCGTCGCCGGATTGGAGTTGACGAGGATGACGCGGTAGCCCTCCTCCTTCAACGCCTTGATCGCCTGCGTGCCGGAGTAATCGAACTCGCACGCCTGCCCGATGATGATCGGGCCAGCGCCAATGACGAGGATCGAGGAAATGTCGGTTCTTTTGGGCATTTAGCTCAACTTCGCTACTTGTAGCCCCTTCCCTTGAGGGAAGGGGTTGGGGATGGGTGTACCACGATGGCGGAAAAGCGACTGACGGGGATCGCGCGAAGCTTGCGCAACACGCCGACGGATGCCGAACAACGCCTCTGGTTGCACTTGCGCGCAAGCCGCTTCGAGGGTGCGAAATTCACCCGGCAATTCCCAATTGGTGACTTCATCGCGGACTTCGCCTGCCGCTCGCTTCGCCTCGCCATCGAACTCGACGGCGGGCAGCACGCGGACAGCACCACCGACGCGAACCGCACGCGCATCATCGAAGCCCACGGCTACCGCGTGATCCGTTTCTGGAACAACGAGGTGCTGGAGAACATCGACGGGGTGCTGACGGTGATCGCCAAGGAAATCGCCATAGCGCGAAACGAGCGCGCCTAAGCCCCTTCCCTTGGGGAAAGGGGTTGTGGATGGGTGTACGACGCCCGAAATGACGCCCTGCCCCCTCACCGCAGACCCC
>NZ_JAAALE010000005.1 GCF_009905735.1 Porphyrobacter sp. SLTP | reverse complement strand
GGGCGGCACGGCGCGCAAGGCTTGCTCAAGATCGACCGCCGGGCGGGGCGGGGGCGGCGGACGGCGGATGCCCGTGTCGCTGGCCGCTTCGGCCAGCCGATCGGTCAGCAGGGCTTCCATCGCATCGCCATCCGCTTCCGGCAGCGGGAGCAGCCCGCCGCCACCACTGCGGCCGCCGGTACGGACCGGCCCGACATTGACCGCCACCGGACGACGGCTGATCGCCGGGCCGAGGCCGAGGAACTGACCCCGTTGGAGATCGCGGATGCGCTCCGCCTGCCTCCGGTCCATGCCGAGCAGGTCTGCGGCGCGCTGCATGTCGATATCCAGAAAGGTGCGACCCATCAGGAAGTTGCTCGCCTCGGCCGCGACATTCTTCGCCAGCTTGGCAAGGCGCTGGGTGGCCACGATCCCCGCCAGCCCGCGCTTGCGCCCGCGGCACATCAGGTTGGTCATGGCAGACAGTGTCAGGCGGCGGGTGTCGTCACTCATTTCGCCTGCGGCGGCAGGAGCGAACATCTGCGCTTCGTCGACCACCACCAGCGCGGGATACCAATGCTCCCTCGGTGCATCGAATAGCGCGGTCAGGAACAGGGCGGCGCAGCGGATCTGCTGTTCCACCTCAAGCTCGTCGAGCGTCAGCACCACCGAGGCCCGGTGTTGCCGCACGCGCCCAGCCAAGGCTTCGATCTCGCGCGGGGAATAGGCCGCGCCGTCGATCACCACATGGCCGAACGCATCGGCCAGTGTGACGAAATCGCCCTCGGGATCGATCACCACCTGCTGGACCTGCCCGGCGCATTCCTCCAGCAAGCGGCGCAGCAGGTGCGACTTGCCCGAGCCCGAATTGCCCTGCACCAGCAGGCGCGTGGCGAGCAGTTCCTCAAGGTCAATCGTGACCTTTTGCCGCCCTGAATCCTGGCCGATGTCGATATGTGCGCTCACCCGCAAGGGATTAGGGAGGCGGCAGCATCAGGCAAGGGCGAACCCCAAAGTTTTCCAGCGATTCGAACCCCTATCAGGCGCTCAGCACGTGCAGCTGGTAATATCCGAGCGGGCCGCGCCGACTTTCCAGCCGAAGCCCTCGCGCATGGGCAATGCGGGCGGCGACGGCGGGCAGGGTGGTGCGCGGTTCCACGTGAAACCGGGCAAGCCACCTCCTGAGCAGAGTCTGGAAGGGGCCTGGCAGACCCTGAAGGTCCCCGAAGTCGACCACGTGCAGCTCGCCCGCATCAGCCAGCTGCCCCGCCGCGTGATCCAGCGCGCCTTCCCAGTCGGGGATCATCGACAGCGAATAGGACAGCACGATCCGTTCAAACGCCGGTTCGCCCAGCAGCTCCTGCGGATCGAACGCACAGGCATCGCCTTCGCCCAGCCGTGCCTCGGTCCCCAGCGCGGCGCAGGCGCTTTTCAGCATTTCGGCCGAGATATCGAGCCCGAACAAGCGCACCCCCGGCCACGCCTTCCCAACCTTGGCGAGATTGCGCCCCGTCCCGCACGCGACCTCCAGCACCCGCATCCCGGGCCGCGCATCCAGCCTCGCAATCAGTGTGTCACGCCCGAACAGATAGTATTTGCGCGTCAGGTCATAGATGTGCCGCTGCCCGCGATAGACCTCGTCCATCAGCGCGGCGTGAGACGATCCTGCGCTCGCCATCACGCCAGCTCGTACACATGCACGCCGCCATAGATCGAGGAACGATCCCGGCGGGTCAGATCGGCGGAGGTTTCGTCGAGGTAACGCCACTTTGACAGGATCGCGTCATTCAGGCGACCCGGCAGCAGGCTCGGCTCGGCAGCCGTGCGGAACAGCACCCGCGCGCCGGGGCGGCTGGCGCGGGTGATCTTGGCCCACAGGTCATCAAGCTGCGCGTTATTCATCCAGTCCTGCGCGTCGAGCAGCACAAAGCGGTCCATGCTCGCTTCCTCACGCCCGCCAATCCAGTCGACCATATTGGCGCGGGTCACTTCGAGGCGGTCGATCCGCTCCTTCATCGCTTCCCAGTTGCCGCGCTGGAGATAGGGCGGCAGCGGCGCATCGGCCTCACGGCTGTACCCGCGTCCGAACGCCTGCCACGCGAAATAATTGTCCTTCACCGCGAAATCGCAGGCGAGCTTTTCCAGTCGGCGCCGCAGCACTTCGGCCATGCGTTCATCGCCCGCAAGGTGTTCAAATTGCGCGGGCGGAATGCCGAGGCCAAACAGCGAGGCGGGCTGATCGGTCAGCCAGCGGATGAACTTCTTTTCGAACACCGGAGCGAGTTCGCGCTCGAACACCTCGCGCTGTTCCTCCAGCGTTTGCGCTTCGAGCACCTTGCTGAGATCGATCTTGTACAGCTTGGCGAAGACATGCGCCAAGCCGATGAAATTGCCGAGCAAACCCTTCCGGTAGATCCCGCGCGTGAAATAGGAGATGCGCCGACGCCCGCGAATGTCGCGCTGTTCCCAATAGGCGCGGCTGACCCGATCAAGGTGCGGTGCGATCATGGTTGCGTAGACTGCGGCGTTTTCCTTGTGATCGGCGTGGGCGAAGAAGCGGTGGAACCGCTCGTAATTGGGCAGGTGCTTGATCGCCGCGATCTTGAGCCGGCCGAGCGCGACATGCGCATGGTTGAGATCGACGGCGGTGACGCTTTGCGGGCCTGCGGTCAGATAGGACAGCGCGTTGCAACTGCCGCTGGCGATGCACATCACGCGGCTGTCAGGCTGGATGGCGAGGCCCTCCATATCGACCACCGGGTCTTCCCAGATCTGGGCGTAGACCAGCCCCTTGAAGGCCAGCGCAAACGCTTTGTCGAGCAGCTTGTCGCCAACCTTTGCGTCCTTTCGGACAACCGCATCCTCGATGATCCGCTTTGCCTGTGTCGCCATGGGGAGGGGGTGTCCTTACGTAACGTCAGGAGGGGGTCATATGGCGCAAGAATGTCGGCAATGTGACGCTATCCACAGGCTAGTCCGTGCCTCCGATAGTCGCCGCATAGGCCGCCGGATCGGCATTGCCGCCGGTGAGCATGATCACCGTGCCCTCATCCACCGGCACCTTGCCCGCAAGTACCGCCGCCAGCGCCGCTGCGCCGCCGGGTTCGACCACCAGTCTGAGGTTGGCAAAGGCGAAGCGTTGGGCGGCGCGCACCTCGGCATCAGTGACGGCCAAGCCCGGCTCGGCGCGGCCTTGCAACACAGCGAGGTTGATCGGCTTGGTCGCGAGCGGCTGGAGCGCGTCGCAGATCGTCTTGGGGGCATCGGGCGCGGCGGGGACGATGGCTCCGGCGGCGAGCGATTGTCCGACCATGTCCCAACCCACCGGCTCGACCGGGTGGATCGCGCTGTCCGGTGCACCCAACGCCAGCCCTGCCGCAAGGCCGCCGCCGCCGCAGCAGGCGACGATCCGCGAAGGCGCGCGGCCCAGCTGGGCGGCGATCTCGATCGCGGCGCTGCCTTGGCCCTCGATCACCCACGGATCGCCGAAGGCATGAACCAGCGTGCCGCCTCGCTGTTCGATCAGCCGCGCCGCGACCGCATCGCGATCTTCTCCTGGACGCCGGTAGAGCACCACTTCTGCGCCAAGCGCCCTGGTGTTCGCCAGCTTCACCTCAGGCGCATCATGCGGCATCACGATGGTCGCGCTCATCCCCAGCCGCCGCGCCGCCCAGGCCACGCCTTGCGCATGGTTGCCCGATGACACGGCGACCACGCCCGCAGCGCGCTCTTCCGGCGAAAGGCTCACCAGCCGCCACCATGCGCCCCTGATCTTGAAAGCGCCGATGGGTTGCAGCACCTCGGCCTTCACCCACGCCTTCACGCCGCCGATGTCGACCGGCAGCAGAGGGGTAGGGGGCAGGATTGCAGCGACGGCTTGAGCCGCTTGGCGCACGCCGTCTGCGGTCGGCATTCTGACAGTGTCTTGGATCATTTGTCCCCTCGGCTGCGTTGCCCTAGTTCGTTCGCATTGCTTCGTTCCGAAAACCGGTTCCCACTTTTCGGAGCAATGCTCTAAGGCGCGCGCAAGATTCGCATTACGAAAGGTTCCTATCATGTCGGCAGCTAAGTCCAGCACTGTTCTCGTCATCGGTGCGGGCGGGGTCAGCTCGGTCTGCGTCCACAAGATGGCGTTCAATCCGGACATCTTCCCCGAAATCCACCTCGCCAGCCGCACCAAATCGAAATGCGATGCGATTGCTGCCAGTGTGAAGGAGCGCTGCGGGCGCGATATCGCCACCTATGAGATCGACGCCGAGGAAGTCCCGGCGATGGTCAACCTGATCCGCAAGACGGGCGCGGGCCTCGTCGTGAACCTTGCGCTGCCCTATCAGGATCTGCCGATCATGGACGCCTGCCTGGAAGCGGGCGTCGATTACCTCGACACCGCCAACTACGAGCCCAAGGACGAGGCCAAGTTCGAGTATCACTGGCAGTGGGCCTATCAGGACCGTTACAAGGATGCCGGCCTGATGGCGCTGCTGGGTTCGGGCTTCGATCCGGGCGTGACGAGCGTCTTCACCATGTGGCTCAAGAAGCACAAGCTGAAGACCATCCGCCAGCTCGACATCCTCGATTGCAACGGCGGTGATCACGGCCAGCATTTCGCGACCAACTTCAACCCGGAAATCAACATCCGCGAAGTGACCGCTCCCGCGCGGCACTGGGAAAACGGCGAGTGGGTGGAAACCCCCGCCATGTCGAACAAGGTGGCCTTCGACTTCGAAGCGGTCGGCCCCAAGAACATGTATCTGATGTATCACGAGGAGCTGGAAAGCCTCGCCAAGTTCGTCCCCGAACTTGAGCGCGCGCGGTTCTGGATGACCTTTGGCGATCAGTACATCACCCACCTCACCGTGCTCCAGAATGTCGGCATGACCTCGATCGAGCCGGTGCGCTATCAAGGCAAGGATATCATCCCGCTGCAATTCCTCGCCGCCGTGCTGCCCAAGCCTGAAACGCTGGGCGAGACCACCAAGGGCAACACCAATATCGGCGTGATCGCCACGGGCGAAGCGCTGGATGGCTCGGGCGAGAAGACGTTCTACATCAAGAATATCTGCTCGCATGAAGCGGCCTATGAGGAAACCGGCAATCAGGCGGTCAGCTACACCACCGGCGTGCCCGCGATGATCGGCGCGGCGATGATGGTGCGCGGCGATTGGCGCGGGGAGGGCGTGTTCAACATCGAACAGCTCGATCCCGATCCCTTCATGGACATGCTGAACGCGCACGGCCTGCCGTGGACGGTCGAGGAGATGGCCGGACCGGTTGGGTTCTGATGGGCGGAGCCCAGGCCATCCTCCCCATTGCGATGCTCGCCGCCTCGGCGGTCGTTATGAACATCGCGTGGTATTGGCACCTCAAGCACCCCTCGCTTGGCCTGCTGGCGGCGATCGGTTTGGCTTGGGGGATTGCGTTGCTGGAATATTGCCTCGCCGTCCCCGCCAACCGCATTGGCATTCAGTCCTATTCGCTGGCCGAGTTGAAGACCATTCAGGAGGTCCTATCTCTCGGCGGCTTCGTGCTGGTGGCTTGGGCGCTGTTCGGACAGACGCCGGGGCCGAGCCAACTCGCCGGTTTCGCACTCATTGCAGGAGGTGCATTCATGATCTTCAAGAGCCCGCTCGGCTGATGCAAACCAAAGCCGGTGATCCGGGCGCTTTCGCCCATTTCGATCTGTCGCGTGTCGATAGCCCCGCTTTCGTCGTGGATGCGGCGAAGCTGCGCGCCAATTGCCGGGTGCTGGCCGAGGTGCGCGATGCGGCGGCGGCTGACGGCGCGGATATCAAGGTGTTTGCCGCGCTCAAGGCGTTCAGCATGTGGTCGGCCGCGCCGATCATCGGTGAGTATCTCGACGGGGTCTCCACCTCGGGCCTGTGGGAAGCCCGGCTCGCGTCCGAATTCTACGATGGCGAAATCGCGACCTATTCCGCCGCCTTCAAGCCGGAAGAGCTGGAGGAAATTTGCCGCCTCTCCGATCACGTGATCTTCAATTCCCCCTTCCAGCATGAGCGCGCGCGGCTGATCCTTGAGCATGCTGCCGCTAACGGCGCCAAGGTCAGCGTCGGCCTGCGGATCAACCCGCAGGTGCCCACCGGCGAGGTCGCCAAGTATGATCCCTCCGCCCCCGGCTCGCGCCTCGGCTTTCCGCTCGACCAGCTGACCGAAGAGCATATGGAGGGCGTGGAGGGCATCCACTTCCACAACCTGTGCGAACAGGATTTCGAACCGCTCAAAGCGACGTGGGACCGGGTGTTCGACGTGATCGAGCCGTTCTTCGGGCAATTGAAGTGGATCAACATGGGCGGCGGCCACCACATCACCCGCGCCGATTACCAGCGCGAGGAACTGGTGGAGTTCCTCAAGGACGCGGCTGAGGATACCGGCTGCCAGATCATCCTTGAGCCGGGTGAGGCGGTGGCGCTTGATGCGGGCATTCTGGTGGGCACGCTGCTCGACACGATGTTCAACGAAGTGCCGGTCGGCATCACCGACATCAGCGCCACGTGCCACATGCCCGACGTGCTGGAAGCGCCGTATCGCCCGGCGATGCTCGGCGAGATTACGGATGATGACATGATCCCGATCCGCCTCGGCGGCCCGTCATGCCTCGCAGGCGACGTGATCGGCGATTACATCCTGCCGGTGCCTGCCGAACCGGGCGCACGGTTCGCGTTTCTCGATCAGGCTCACTATTCGATGGTCAAGACCAACACCTTCAACGGTGTGGCCCTGCCGTCGATCTGGATGTGGGATTCCGAAACCGACGCGCTCGATTGCATCAAGCGGTTCGACTACGCCGATTTCCGCGACCGGCTCAGCTGAAGTCGCTCGCGGGCGGAAGCTCGCCGCCGATCACCCGCCCGCGTTCGTTCTGGTTGATGGCCAGCGCGAGGCCCGAAATTGCGCTGAATTGCCGTTGGGCGCGTTCGGCGTTGGCCCGGTCGGCGCTGGCGTCCATCGCGCCGCTTTCGAACATATTGTCCGCCTCGACCGCGATGATCACCTCGCCCTTGGTGAACAGCGCGCGCAGTTCCTGCGCCTCGAACGCGCTTTCGAGGCGCAGCAGGTGTTCGATGTAGGTCGGGTGCACCAGCACACGCGCCTCAACCTGATCGTCGCTGTAGAGCGCGAAGGTTTCACCAAACGCCGGGTGCACCTGATCGACCCGGTCCAGCCGGTGGCCATCGAAGCTGACATGATCGCTCGCCCCGCCAAGGCCCAGCCACTTGCGATGCTTGCCGGCGCGTTCGAGCAGGGTGGTGGAGTGGAAGCTGCGGCCGAACGCCATGTGAATCACCGGCCCGCGAAACACTGTCACCCAGCGCCGGTTCTTGCCCGATCCGCGCTGTTCTTCGAGGTGGGTTTCATAAAGGTTGAAGTCATGGCCCTGAAGGCTGCCGTACCAGCGATCTTCAAAGCTTGACCGGTCATAGCTCGGCACCAGGCCATAGGTCCGCGCCGCCTCGAACTCGGCCCCCGGTTCGACCTCGTGGGCATAGGCGACGCCAAAGCTGGCGGCGATGGCGGAGTTGATCCCGATCTTGATCGCCTGCTTGGCGGCATCGATCGGGCGGTAACCCCACCATGCGATCAGCGCCGCAGCGGCGAGCGTGGCGAATAGTCGCAGCTCGACATCGATGGCAGGGCCGAACCACAGAAACGCAAGCACCGGCAAGGCAATCGCTGCACCCCACGTCCAGCGCGACGCCGCCTGCTTCTTCGCGCCCTCGCGCATGTCCGCCTGTCCGGCGAGCCATTGTTCCAGCCCGCTCTGCATCAGGCCGTCGATCCCGTTGCGCATTGCCTCTCCCGCGCGATTCTTTAACCTGTGTCAGCACAAATGGGGCCGTCTGGTAAAGGGGATGACAATGAATTTGATCGGCTTGGTGGCGATTGGCGTGGTTGTCGTAGGGGCGCTGATGGTGATCGGCATCTACAACAATCTGGTCGGCCTGCGGCAAAGCGTGCGCCAGGGCGTCGCCGATATCGACGCGCAGCTGCGCCAACGTCATGATCTGATCCCCAATCTGGTCGAGACGGTGAAGGGCTATGCCGGACACGAATCGGCGACGCTGGAAGCCGTGATCGCGGCGCGCAATGCGGCAGCCGCTGGCACGCCGGATTCGGGGAGCGAGCAGCAATTGCGCGGCGCGCTCGACAATCTGCTGGCGCTGGGGGAGGCCTATCCCGACCTCAAGGCCAGCGCGAACTTTCAGTCACTTCAGAGCGAGCTCGCCGATGTGGAAGACAAGCTGGCCGCCGCGCGCCGCGCGCTGAATGCCGCAGTCGCACGATTCAACGGTGCGCGCGAAGCCTTCCCGGCGGTGCTGTTTGCGAGTAGCCTCGGATTCGCCGAAGCCGATTTCCACCGGCTGGACGCGAGCGAACAAGGGACCGTCGATAAGGTTCCCAAAATCGGGTTCTGACGCGAAAAAAAGGCGGATTTCCGTCACATTGCGGTCGTGCTTGGTGGGGTGTCTTCGAAAAGAAACATTTCACCCCGCCGGGGTGCATTTTTCGTTTGCATTATCCCCCCCAAGCCCTAATTGCGCCCTTCCGCTGCCCCAAGGGGACTTCCAAACCGCAAGGCAGCTTGTCGTTTTATGGTTTTCAAAAACCGTTTTGGGGGTCCCTTGAGTTGCACATTTATCCCGACGCACTGGCTGTAGTTCGCGACCTCCGTCCGGACGAACCCGTCATTCTCAACCGCCCGCACGCCGCGCGGCGCGCCGCTCGTTACTTCGTCGAGAAGTTTCCGGGCAAGGTGCTCTATGCGGTGAAGGCCAATCCGGCGGCTGATCTGATCAGCGTGCTCTGGGATGCCGGCGTGACTCACTTCGACGTCGCTTCGATCACCGAAGTGCGGCTGGTGCGCGGCATTCTGCCGAACGCTGTGCTGTGCTTCATGCACCCGGTGAAGACCCCGGCGGCAATCGCAGAAGCCTATTTCGACCACGGCGTGCGGACCTTCAGCCTCGATACCGTCGAAGAGCTGGAAAAGATCATCGACGCCTGCCGCAACCGTGAAACGGGCGAGGCTCCGCGCGATCTGCGCCTGTGCGTCCGGCTGCGCGTCTCGTCTGAATATTCGGAGCTGAGCCTCGCGTCGAAGTTCGGCTGCGATCTGATCGAAGCGCCCGCCTTGCTGCGGGAAGCCCGTCAGCATTGCGACTGGCTGGGCGTCTGCTTCCATGTCGGCAGCCAGGCGATGACGCCGTTTGCCTTCGTGCAGGCGCTGGACCGTACCCGTGCCGCCATCGCCGAGGCTTCGGTCGTGATCGACATGATCGACGTGGGTGGAGGCTTCCCCAGCGCCTATCCGGGCCTCGAGCCGCCGCCGATGGAAGATTACTTCGCGATCATCGCCAAGCACTTCGAAAGCCTGCCGATCGCTTACAACGCCGAGCTGTGGTGCGAACCCGGCCGTGCGCTGTCGGCCGAGTACAGCTCGATGATCGTGCAGGTGAACAAGCGCCGCGGGGAAGAGCTCTACATCAACGACGGCGCTTACGGCGCGCTCTACGATGCAGCCCACGTCGCATGGCGCTTCCCAGTGAAGGCACTTGAAGACGATCTGATCGAGGAAGACGAGGATTTCGCCTTCTACGGCCCGACTTGTGACGACGCCGATTATATGAAGGGCCCGTTCCGGCTCCCGGCGGATATTCAGGCGGGTGATTACATCGAGATCGGGATGCTTGGCGCGTACGGCGCGGCGATGAAGACCGGCTTCAACGGCTATGGCAATGCCCAGGTCGTAACGGTGCAGGACGAGCCGATGATGAGCCTGTTCAACGGCACCCGCAAGCGCGAGGCGACCGATAACGTGGTGTCGCTGCGCTAAAGCTTTCGGGAAACGACCTCTGTCATGGCAATGCGTATCTCTCCCCCTGTGGGAGAGATACGAAGACTTGGCAGCTTGCTGCCTAGTCGCAGTTGAGAGGGGGCAGGGCCGGAGCTTCGCTCCGGACCCCTCTCCCAACCCTCTCCCGCAAGGGGAGAGGGCCAAGAGTTCGATCCACCAACTCCCGGATCTTGTTTTGCTGCGGTGATTGCCTGAAATCGGGCGCTTACAGGCGCACCTCGGCGACCTTGCCCTCATAATCCTTCTTGGGATCAATCCCGATCAGCATCTTGATCCCCGCCACCAGCGAGGATGCGTCGATCCAGATTTCGGCCTTGTCGGCGTCGAGCCGGATCAGCGCGATCTTCGGGTCATCCTTGCCATCATACCAGGCCGCGACAAAGCGGTTCCACAGCCGGTCGATGGTTGCGCGGTCGCGGGTCGTCGTCAGTGTGCCCTGAACGCTCGCCCACAGATCGTGGCCCTTTGAAGCGAAATGCGCCATCGCGCGGGGGTTGGTGTTCGCCAGTTCGGCCTGCTGGATCATCTGATACAGCGCATTGTCGGTCGAGGTGAAGAACCACACCGGCCCGTGATATTCACCGTCGTCATAAAGCTCGTCTTCGAGCTGGGCCGTCATCGGCCGGGCATGGCCATCTTCGCCCTCGGCCATGCCGAGGAACATCGTCCTGTCGTTTTTCAGGGACTTCCAGAATTTGGTCCGCATCTCCGCGTCGGTCGCCATGGTATTCTCCTTGCCATTGTGCAGGGAGCCCTAGTGCCGACGCGGAGAATTGTTCCGGATCAGGGGCAGTTGATCCGATCGCATCGGACCAACTGCCCCAAGTTTCTGATGCCGCGTTTTCCGAGCCGCCGGGTGTGCCACCCGGCTCGAAAACGCTTAGAAGACCTCGAAGAGACCAGCTGCTCCCATGCCGCCACCAACGCACATCGTGACAACGACATACTTGGCGCCGCGGCGCTTGCCTTCGATCAGCGCGTGGCCGGTGCAGCGGGCGCCGGTCATGCCATAGGGGTGGCCGATCGAGATCGAGCCGCCATTGACGTTGAGAATGTCGTTATCGATGCCAAGCGTGTCGCGGCAATAGAGCACCTGCACCGCGAAGGCTTCGTTCAGCTCCCACAGGCCGATGTCGTCCATCTTGAGGCCGGTCTGCTTCAGCAGCTTGGGGATCGCGAAGACCGGGCCGATGCCCATCTCGTCCGGCTCGGTGCCCGCCACCGCCATGCCGACATAGCGGCCGAGCGGCTCAAGGCCCTTCTGCTCCGCGAGCTTGGCTTCCATCAGCACGGATGCCGAGGAACCGTCCGACAGCTGCGAGGCGTTGCCAGCGGTGATGTTCATGCCCGGGCCCATCACCGGCTGGAGGCTTTGCAGGCCTTCGAGCGTGGTTTCGGGACGGTTGCCTTCGTCCTTGGTCAGCGTGAATTCGCGCTGGCTGACTTCCTTCGTCTCCTTGTCCATCACGTTCATGGTGGTGGTGACGGGGACGATTTCAGCATCGAACTTGCCTGCGGCCTGCGCGGCGGCGGTGCGCATCTGCGACTGGTAGGCGTATTCGTCCTGCGCATCGCGGCTGATGTTGTAACGCTTGGCCACGGTTTCAGCCGTTTGCAGCATCGGCATGTAGACGTTGCCGTGCATGGCGAGCAGCGACTTGTCCATCGCCACGCGCATTTCGGGGGTCTGCACCATCGAGATGGAGTCCTGACCGCCGCCGACGACGATATCCATATTGTCGACGATGATCTGCTTGGCTGCGGTCGAAATCGCCATCAGGCCAGACGAGCACTGGCGATCAATGGTCTGGCCGCTGACGCCGACCGGGCAACCGGCGCGCAGGGCGACCTGACGGGCGATGTTGCCGGCCTGCGTGCCCTGGGTGAGGACCGCGCCCCACACCACATCGTCAATCGCACCCGCTTCGATCCCGGCGCGTTCAATCGCGGGGGCAAGGCTGAGCGCGCCGAGGGTGGCGCCGGGGGTGGCGTTAAAGGCGCCCTTGTATGCACGGCCAATCGGCGTGCGGGCGGTGGAGACGATTACGGCGTCACGTGCCATGTTGGGGGTATCCTTTATCCTAAGCCCCAACCGTCATCCCGGCGAAGGCGGGGACCCAGTGACGGTGAGGGCTGAGCTTGCAGCTCTGGGTCCCGGCCTTCGCCGGGATGACGATGGGTGCTAAATCACACGAAGTATTGCGTGATCCATTCGCAGATCAGGGCGGGCTTTTCCTCGCCTTCGATCTCGATGGTGATCTCGCAGGTCTGCTGCCACTGGCCGGGGCGCTTTTCGACCATTTCGGTCAGCTTCCAGATGCCGCGGATGCGCTTGCCCGCGCGGACCGGCGCGATGAAGCGCGTCTTGTTGCC
This sequence comes from Porphyrobacter sp. SLTP, assembly GCF_009905735.1. GTDB lineage: Bacteria > Pseudomonadota > Alphaproteobacteria > Sphingomonadales > Sphingomonadaceae > Erythrobacter. Next base: position 208,971 of record NZ_JAAALE010000005.1, on the reverse strand, counting down.
GCCGTAGTTCACGCCCATCTTCACGCCGTCGATGCGCGGGGCACCGCCCTGGGCGCCGAGATAGGGGATCATCGACAAGGTCAGGAAGCCGTGGGCAATCGTGCCGCCGAACGGCGTCATCTTGGCCATCTCTTCGTTGACGTGGATGAACTGGTGATCACCGGTCGCCTCGGCGAACTGGTTGATGCGTTCCTGGCTCATTTCGGCCCATTCGCTGGTGCCGATAACTTCGCCGACCTTGGCGGCCAATTCCTGCGGGTTCATGGGAGCTCCTCCTCACATTGTGCCGGCGAGATCCCGTGCCCGCCGTGCTTGTCCGTGGGCGGCTTCATGGCGCAACACAAGGGGGAGCGCAACGCTCTGATCTATGCCGCTACGGCACCGCCCATCTTGGCTGCGATGGCCTGCTTGCGCAACGCGCTGCGCTCCAGCAACCCGCGGGCCGAATCGATCCGCGCGCAATAGGTGTTGAGCCCGATCTGAAGGCCGACCAGCATCAGCATCACCGGCTGATAGGCGATCCCCTGGAAGGTCGCGCCGACCAGATAGATCAGCGCCCCCATTTGCAAGGCGGCCGCCAGCGGCGCAATCCAGCGTTCGGCCTCAGCCTCGGCATTCTTCCAGCGGCGCTGGATACGCTCCATCTGCCACAGCCCGATCAGGTGGAGCGCAAGCCAGATGATCAGGCCCGGCCAGCCCTGTTCCCCCAGCATCTCGAAGAACGAGGAGTGATAGGCGCGGCCCTTGTCCTCGACCGGCTGATAGGTCACCGTGGTGGTGTTCCGGTCAGTTTGCTTGACCGGCATCACATAGTTGAACTTGTTGCCACGAAAGGCATCGAACCCGCCGCCCAGCGGTTTCTGCGCGACATAATCGATGGTCCACTCCCACACCGCAATGCGGGTCGATGCGCTTTCATCGCCGCTCGGTTGCGCAAGCGTCGCCATGCGCTCGTAATAGGATTGCGGGAGGAAGGGCAGGGCGGTCAGCCCCAGCACGCCAGCACCGGCAATGAACAGGAAGCGCTGCTTGGTGTACCGCAGCATCAGCCCGCCGAGCGCCGCGATGCACAGCAGGCCGGTGCGCGCTTCGGTGCCGATGGGGACAAGCAGGGCAGCAAAGGTCAGCGCTACGGCGAAGCCCGTCACCAGCCAGTGCGGACGGAAGATCGTGCCATGTTTGACGAACCACCATAGCATCGGGATCAGCCCGATGGCGACCGTCGCTAGCGTCGAGCTTTCATAGATGCCGCTATTGTCGTTCACGAAGAACTTGAGGTTCTGATAGCCCCCGCCGCCCAGGATGGTCTTCATCCCTGTGCCGATCACGATGGTCGCGACCGACAGCAGCAGCACCAGTGCCAGCCCCTCGATCCGGGCGCGGGTGGTGAGGGTGAGGGGGAGGAAGATCGCAAACAGCAGCGCCTTCCACACCCAGTCCCACTTGGTCGCGGCCTCGATCGGGAAATCGGCATGGCCCGTCGTCCAGAAGCAATAGGCCAGCAGCAGCGCCAGCAATCCCTGTCGCAAGGTGAAGCGCGCGCCTTCCTTGCGGTCGAGCGCGACCCAGCCGCCGAACGCCGCAGCAAAGGCGATCAGCGAAACCGGCAGGCTGGCAATTGCGGAATAGCCGATCCGCTGCGGCGCGAGGATGTCGATATAGACATAGAGCAGCACCCACAGGAACGGGCGCCGGAGGCCGAGCACCAGCACGTATCCGATGAAGGCGAGGAAGACGAGGTCAAGCATCGGCGGGTGGGTCACCCTCGGCTTCGTCGTGTCCGTTCAACTTGGCGCGGCGGGCGGCGTTCCGTCCCGCAACGCTGGTCGCCTTGCGGTTGCCCTCGGTCTCGGCCTTGAGTTCGCCGATCAGCGGATCAGCGTCCAACCCGTCGCGCAGCATCAGGCGCAGCAAGGCGATGGCCAGCAGGCCATGTCCAAGAGCAAGCGCGAAATAGTCGATCATAGGTCGGGCATGTCCAGCCGGGGTTTGTGCTGCTTTACGCCCAGCCAGTTGACGCGGCGTTAAGCACGCCTGCGATAGATGAGCGCCTATGACCCGCGTTCTGCATGTGCTCGATCATTCGCTCCCGCTCCACAGCGGCTACACCTTCCGCACCCGCGCGATCCTGAAAGCGCAGGAGGGGCTGGGGCTGGAAGTGCGCGGCATCACCGGGCAGCGCCATAACCTGGAGGCCGTGCTGAACGGCTCGCCCGAGGAAGCGGATGGGCTCACGTTCCACCGCACCCCCGGCACGCCGTCCGGCCCGCCGCCCTTGCGCGAGATGGGCGAGATCGAAGCGCTCACCGCGTCGATCATCGCGCTGGCCGATGAATGGCGACCTGACATCATCCACGCCCATTCGCCCGCGCTGTGCGGCGCAGCGGCGCAGCGGGCGGCGCGGGCGCTTGGCATTCCCTTCGTCTATGAAATCCGCGCCTTCTGGGAGGACGCGGCGGTGGGCAATCTCACCGGCACTGAAGGCAGCATCAAATATCGCCTGACCCGTGCGCTCGAAACGCAGGTCGCCAAGGCGGCCGACGCGCTGTTCACGATCTGCGAGGGGTTGCGGCAGGATCTGGCCGAGCGCGGCATTCCCGACAGCCGGATTCATGTGATGCGCAACGGGGTCGATCTTGACCTATTCGGCGACCCGCCCCCGCGTGATGGCGCGCTGGCGGCCGAACTCGGGATTGCCGATGGCGCGCCGGTGATCGGCTATATCGGCAGTTTCTATGCCTATGAGGGCGTGGATGATCTGATCGCCGCCATGCCGCTGCTGCGCCGTTCGCACCCCGATTCGCGGCTGCTGCTGGTGGGCGCCGGGCCGATGGACGAAAGCTGGCGCGCTGCGGCGGCGAAGCTGCCCGAGCCCGAGGCGGTGATCTTCACTGGCCGCGTGCCGCACGCTGCGGTTGAGCGCTACTATTCGCTGGTCGATGTGCTCGCCTATCCGCGCAAGGCGCAGCGCCTGACCGATCTTGTCACGCCTCTGAAGCCACTGGAAGCGATGGCGCAGCGCCGTCTGGTCGCCGCGTCGAGCGTGGGCGGGCACCGCGAGCTCATCACCGATGGCGAAACCGGCACGCTGTTTGCGCCCGATGATCCGGCCGCCTGCGCCGCCGCGCTCGCCCGGTTGCTTGATGCGCGCGATGGCTGGGAGGCAATGAAGGACCGCGCTGTTTGCCATGTGCGCACCCGCCATGACTGGGCTGCCAATGCCCGTGATTATCTGTCTGTTTACCATCTGTTGGTAGCCCAGAACCAGAGCGGCGCTGCGGGGCGCATGGCCGCCAAGGCAGGATGACGTGACAATGAAGTTCGGGCAGCAGGGTCAACCGAAAGAGCGCGCGCCGCGCAAGGCAACCGGACGCACAGTGGGATCGCTTGTGGCGCACCGGGCTTTTGCGCCCATTCTCGGGCTCTGGGGCACGATGCTGGCCGGTTTGACGGTTATGGTCCTTCCGTCCGCGTTGATCGAACAGGCGCTGGGCGGGACGATGATTGGCGCGTCGGGCCTGCCGCTTCAGCCGATTGTGGCTGCCATTGCGGCGCTTGTGCTGGGCGGTGGATTGTTCGCGATTGCCGCAGGCGCAAGCCTCCGTGCCCGCCGCCGCGTCGGAGAGCCATCCGTTGCAAAGCGCGCGGTCCGCCCGATCGACCCGTTGCGCGATCTTGGCAGCAGCAGCCTTGATGATCCGATTGAGACAACGCCCTTCGCCACGCCGGCTTGGCGCGACGAGGACATGCCGGAACTTGAGCCTGAGCCGCAGACCGTCCCGCGGGAGCTTAATCTGGCCGAATTTGCCGAACTGCCCGGTCGCAATGCGGTGTGGGTGGAAGATGTGGCAGAGCCCGTCGCTCAAAGCGCACCAGAACCTGAGCCCGCACCCGAGCCGCTGCCGGTCGTCGAACCTGTGGCCGAGCCGGTTGCCGACGAACCCGTCATCGACACTCCCGTCACCGCGCTGCGCCAGACCGCGCCGCTGCCCGACCCCGGCACCGCTGCGCTCGCCCGTCTGCGCGCTGTCCCGACAAGCGAGTTGAGCATGGCCGAAATGGTCGAACGCTTTGCTGGCGCGCTCCACGAACACCGCACCAGCCCGCCGACGCGCGCGCTGACCGCCGCCGATCTCGCCGCGCGCGAAGCGGCGCTCGCCGAGGCGTTGAAGGCGCTCGCCGCCCTCAGCGGGGAAAGCACGGGCGATGCGGCCAAGGAACCGCTGCGGGCGGCTTTGGCTCAGCTTCAGACACCGCGCAAAGCCGGCGGCGGAGTGGGCTGAGCCAGAATACTGGCGCAAAAGCTGCAACCAAACCCGGCTGGGCGTGCATCATGCGCAATCTAACGATAGTCTGAATAGGTCTGCGAGAAATATTACTTCGCGCAACCCCATTGCCAAACCCGCTTCCTGTCGGCATGAGGGGGCCGAAAACGGGCAAGAGCAACCCTGAGAGGGGCTGGGCGCGCCCGATAGACCTGCCAAGAGGCGTGTTCCCTGCGTGAGCCAGTCTGCCGCAGAGTTCGCGCCTGTCGGCATCTGACAGATCGGACTTTTGCCATGGGATACCCTTCCTCCCAGGGTCTCTATGACCCCGCCAACGAACATGACGCCTGCGGCGTCGGTATGGTTGCGCATATCAAGGGCGAAAAAAGCCACGCAATCGTTGCGCAGGCCTTGGACATTCTCGACCGGTTGGATCACCGCGGCGCGGTGGGTTCCGATCCGTTGCTGGGCGATGGCGCAGGCATCCTGATCCAGATTCCCGATCCGCTGATTCGCGGCTGGGCCGACGCCCATGGTCACGAACTGCCCGCCCCCGGTGACTATGGCGTCGCCATGTGCTTCCTCCCGCAGGACGATGCCGCGCGCGATTTCGTCAAGGCGCGGATGGAGGCCTTCACCGCCAAGGAAGGCCAGCGCTTCATCGGCTGGCGCGAAGTGCCGACCACCATGGATGGCCTCGGCGCGGCGGTGATCGCCTCGATGCCGGTGATCGAGATGGCGGTGATCGCGCGCGGGGCAATCTGCGCCGATCAGGACGCCTTCGAGCGCAAGCTGCTCACCATCCGCAAGCAGGTGCAGAACCCGCTGGCGCAGCTCGCTGAAAAGCACGGCCTGCCGGGCGTGACCGAAACCTATATCCCGAGCTTTTCGACCCGCACCATCGTCTACAAGGGTCTGCTGCTGGCGACGCAGGTGGGCAGCTTCTACGACGATCTGCGCGACCCGGCCTGCGTCTCGGCGCTGGGCCTCGTCCACCAGCGCTTCTCGACCAACACCTTCCCGAGCTGGCGGCTCGCCCACCCGTTCCGGTTCATCGCCCACAACGGCGAGATCAACACGGTGCGCGGCAACGTCAACTGGATGAACGCCCGCCGCCGCACGATGGAAAGCGAGCTGCTCGGCCCCGATCTCGACAAGATGTGGCCGATCATCCCGCACGGGCAATCGGACACGGCGTGCCTCGACAACGCGCTCGAACTGCTGATCGCGGGCGGATACTCGCTGGCGCACGCGATGATGATCCTCATCCCCGAGGCTTGGGCCGGCAATGCGCTGATGGACCCCGCCCGGCGCGCCTTCTACGAATATCACGCTGCGCTGATGGAGCCGTGGGACGGCCCGGCCGCGGTGTGCTTCACCGATGGCCGCCAGATCGGCGCGACGCTGGACCGCAACGGCCTGCGCCCGGCGCGGTTCTGCGTGACCAAGGACGATATCGTCTGCCTCGCCTCGGAAAGCGGCGTGCTGCCGTTTGCCGAGGAAGACATCGTACGCAAGTGGCGGCTCCAGCCCGGCAAGATGCTGCTGATCGACCTCGAACAGGGCCGCATCATTGAGGATGACGAGCTCAAGGCCGAACTCGCCAATGCCGAGCCCTATGCCGAGTGGCTCCAGCAGGCGCAGTACAAGCTGGAAGACATCACCGATGTCGTGCCGGAACTCGCCGCGATCCCTGCCGAGGAAACCACCCTGCTGCAACGCCAGCAGGCGTTCGGCTACACGCAGGAAGACATCACCCGCTTCCTCGAACCGATGGCCGTCGATGGTGACGATCCGATCGGCTCGATGGGCACCGACACGCCGATTGCCGTGCTGTCCGACCGCGCGCGGCTGCTCTATGATTACTTCAAGCAGAACTTCGCGCAGGTCACCAATCCGCCGATCGACCCGATCCGCGAAGAACTGGTGATGAGCCTCACCAGCATGATCGGCCCGCGCCCGAACCTGCTGGGCCGCGATGCGGGGACGCACAAGCGGCTTGAAGTGCATCAGCCGATCCTGACGAATGAGGATCTCGCCAAAATCCGCTCGGTCGAAGAAGCGCTCGACGGCGCGTTCCGCTGTGCGACCATCGACATGACATGGGATGCCAGCACCGGGGCCGAAGGCCTTGAAATGGCGCTCAAGGAAATGTGCTGGGCTGCGACCGAAGCGGTGTTGCAGGACCACAACATCCTTGTCCTGTCTGACCGAGGCCAGTCCGAAACCCGCGTGCCGATGCCCGCGCTGCTGGCGACGGCGGCGGTGCATCATCACCTCGTGCGGCAGGGCCTGCGGATGCAGACCGGTCTCGTCGTTGAAACCGGCGAAGCGCGCGAAGTGCATCACTTCTGCGTGCTGGCGGGCTACGGCGCGGAGGCGATCAACCCCTATCTCGCGTTCGAGACGATCGAAGCTTTGCGCGTCAAGCGCCATGCCGATCTGCCCGCCTACAAGGTGCAGCAGAACTTCATCAAGGGCGTGGGCAAGGGCATCCGCAAGGTCATGTCCAAGATGGGCATTTCGACCTACCAGTCGTACTGCGGCGCGCAGATTTTCGACGCGGTGGGCCTGTCGACGGCCTTTGTCGAAAAGTACTTCACCGGCACCGCCACCACCATCGAAGGCATCGGCCTTGCCGAAGTCGCCGAGGAAGCGCTGCGCCGCCACGGGCAGGCCTATGGCGACAACCCGCTCTATGACGGGATGCTCGATGTCGGCGGCATCTACCAGTACCGCCTGCGCGGCGAGGAACACGCCTGGACGCCGCAGAACGTCGCGCAATTGCAGCACGCGGTGCGCGGCAATGATCCCAAGAACTACGAGGAATTCGCCAAGTCGATCAACGAGCAGTCCGAACGGCTGCTGACGATCCGCGGCCTGCTCGAATTCAAGAAGGCCGATACCCCGATCCCGCTCGACGAGGTGGAACCGGCGGCGGAAATCGTGAAGCGCTTCTCGACCGGCGCGATGAGCCTCGGCTCGATCAGCCACGAAGCGCACTCGACCATGGCGATTGCGATGAACCGAATCGGCGGGCGTTCGAACACGGGTGAGGGCGGCGAGGAGCCGTTCCGGTTTAAGCCAATGCCGAACGGGGACTCGATGCGCAGCCGCATCAAGCAGGTTGCCTCGGGCCGGTTTGGCGTGACCACCGAATATCTCGTCAATTCCGACGATATCCAGATCAAGATGGCGCAGGGTGCCAAGCCCGGCGAAGGCGGCCAGCTGCCTGGCCACAAGGTCGACAAGCGCATCGGCGCGGTGCGGCACTCGACTCCGGGCGTGGGCCTCATCTCGCCGCCGCCGCACCATGACATCTATTCGATCGAAGACCTCGCGCAGCTGATCCACGATCTCAAGAACGTGAACCCCGTCGCGCGAATCTCCGTGAAGCTGGTGTCCGAAGTGGGCGTCGGCACGGTTGCCGCGGGCGTGTCCAAGGCGCGCGCCGATCACGTCACCATCGCGGGCTATGACGGCGGGACGGGCGCTTCGCCGCTGACCTCTCTGACCCACGCGGGATCGCCGTGGGAGATTGGCCTTGCCGAAACCCAGCAGACGCTGCTGCTCAATGACCTTCGCGAGCGCATTGCTGTGCAGGTCGATGGCGGTCTGCGCACCGGGCGCGATGTTGCCATCGGCGCGCTGCTCGGCGCGGACGAGTTCGGCTTTGCCACCGCCCCGCTGATCGCGGCCGGGTGCATCATGATGCGCAAGTGCCACCTCAACACCTGCCCTGTCGGCGTCGCGACGCAAGACCCGGTCCTGCGCGCGCGCTTCACCGGCCAGCCGGAGCACGTGGTCAACTACATGTTCTTCGTCGCCGAGGAATTGCGCCAGATCATGGCCGAGATGGGCATCCGCACCGTCGCCGAGATGGTGGGCCGGGTCGACTTGCTCGACACCCGCCGGATGGAGCGCCACTGGAAGGCGCGGGGGATCGACCTTGCGCGTATCCTGCATCAGGTGGAAATCAAGGAAGGTGCCTCGCTGCGCCAGCGCGGCACGCAGGATCATGGGCTCGAAGGCGCGCTCGACAATCAGCTGATCGCCGATTGCCGCTCTGCCATCGACACCAAGGCGCCGGTGCAACTCACCTACAACGTGCGCAACGTGAACCGCACGGTTGGCGCAATGCTCTCGGGCGAGGTCGCCAAGGCGCATGGGCACGAAGGCCTGCCGACTGACACGATCCGCATCAACCTGACGGGCGTGGCCGGGCAGAGCTTCGGCGCGTGGCTGGCCCACGGCGTGACGCTTGATCTGGTCGGCGATGCCAATGACTATGTCGGCAAGGGCCTGTCCGGCGGGCGCATCATCGTGCGCCAGCCCGCCGAAGCCCCGCGCAATGCGCAGGACAACATCATCGTCGGCAACACGGTGATGTACGGCGCCATCGCGGGCGAGGCCTATTTCAACGGTGTCGCGGGCGAGCGGTTTGCCGTGCGCAACTCGGGCGCCATTGCGGTGGTCGAAGGCACCGGGGATCACGGCTGCGAATACATGACCGGCGGCGTTGTGGTCGTGCTTGGCAAGACCGGGCGCAACTTCGCAGCCGGGATGAGCGGCGGGGTCGCCTATGTCTATGACCCCGAGGGCGCGTTCAAGGATCTGGTCAACCATGCGCAGGTCGATCTGCTGCCGATCGCAGCCGGGCCGGATGCCGAGGAAGGCACCGGACGCCCCTCGCAGCGTCCGCGCTCGGTCAACGACTTCGGCATGGGCGATATGCTGCGTCACGATGCCGAGCGGCTGCGTATTCTGGTCGAACGCCACCAGCTCCACACCGGCAGCAAGCTTGCGGGCGCGCTGCTGGCCGATTGGGACGCGGCGCTGGGCCGGTTCGTCAAGGTGATGCCGCGCGACTACGCCGCTGCGCTCAAACGGCTTGAGGCCGAGCGCCACGAGGCGGAAAGCGTCGCGGCGGAGTGATTTGCATTTCCCTCGTCATTGCGAGCCGAAGGCGAAGCAACCCATGGACCGAGGGCATGAGTTTGAAACAACGGGTCATGGATTGCCGCGGGGCCTGCGGCCCCTCGCAATGACGAAAGAACGAAGGTAACGACACGTGGGCAAGGAAACCGGATTTCTCGAGCTGGACCGCCGCGAGCGGGATTATCTCGATCCCAAGGAACGGCTGAAGAACTACCGCGAATTCGTCATCCAGCCGGATGAGGGCACGCTGGCAGGGCAGGCCTCGCGCTGCATGAATTGCGGCATTCCATATTGCCACAATGGCTGTCCGGTGAACAACCTGATCCCGGACTGGAATCACCTCGTCTACGAGGCGGACTGGAAGCGCGCGCTGGCGATGCTGCATTCCACCAACAACTTCCCGGAATTCACCGGCCGCATCTGCCCCGCGCCGTGCGAGGCGGCATGCACGCTCAACATCATCGACCAGCCAGTCACCATCAAGTCGATCGAATGCGCCATCGTCGATCGCGGGTGGAAGGAAGGCTGGATTCACCCGCAGGTGCCCGCGAAGAAGACCGGCAAGTCGGTCGCGGTGGTCGGCTCGGGCCCGGCAGGGCTCGCCTGCGCGCAGCAATTGGCGCGCGCGGGGCATTCGGTCACGGTGTTCGAGAAGTCGGACCGCGTCGGCGGCTTGCTGCGTTACGGCATCCCCGACTTCAAGATGGAAAAGCACCTCATCAACCGCCGCGCCCAGCAGATGGAAGCGGAAGGGGTGACGTTCAAAACCTCGAAGGAAGTCGGCGTCGACATCTCCTTTGCCTCGCTGCGTGAGAACTTCGATGCGGTGGTGCTGGCCGGTGGCGCGGAAGATGCGCGCCAGCTCCAGATCCCCGGCGCGGAAATGTCGGGCGTGCGGCTGGCGATGGAATTCCTGACCCAGCAGAACAAGCGCGTCGCAGGCGACGATGAGCTCCGCGCCGCGCCGCGTGGCTCCCTGCTGGCGACCGGCAAGCACGTGGTGGTGCTCGGCGGCGGCGATACGGGGAGCGACTGTGTCGGCACCTCGAACCGGCAGGGCGCGCTCAGTGTCACCCAGCTCGAAATCATGCCCAAGCCGCCTGAGAAGGAAGACAAGGCGCTGACCTGGCCCGACTGGCCGATGAAGCTGCGCACCTCCTCCAGCCACCAGGAAGGCGTGGAGCGCGACTGGGCGGTGCTGGCCAAGCGCGTGCTGGGCGATGGCCAGAAGGTCACTGGCCTCGAATGCGTCCGCGTCGAGTGGATTGGCGGTCAGATGCAGGAAATGGCGGGCAGCGAATTCACCATCCCGGCCGATCTGATCCTGCTCGCGATGGGCTTCGTCGGGCCGAAGAAGGCGGGCTTGCTCGAACAGGCGGGCGTCGCGCTGTCGCCGCGCGGCAATGTCGATGCCGATACGGACCGCTACGCCACCTCCGAACCCGGCGTCTTTGCCTGTGGCGACATGCGCCGCGGGCAAAGTCTGGTTGTCTGGGCGATCCGCGAAGGGCGTCAGGCGGCGCGCGCCGTGGACGAGGCGTTGATGGGGGCGAGCGAACTGCCGCGATAAGGCGCGGCGGGGCCAGCCCCTGCGACCGGCTATATCCGGCTGCGCATTGTGTGGTATCTTCCGCCGGTCTCGGGGGGAGAATCACTATGCGTCTGACTGTCTCGGCTTTCGTCACGCTCGCGGGGCTTGGCGCCGCCGCCACGCTGGTGTCGACCACCGCCCTGTCGCAATCTTCAGCCAGCCCTCCGGTGCGCTATGCGATGGATGCCGCCACCATGAGCGGTATGGGCGCGATGGCCAGCGGCGGCGGGTTCGGGGCGATGATGGGCATGATGAGCGGCCGGGCTCCCCAAGCGGTGCGCACGCTGCTGCTGCAACATGGCGCAAGCACGACGGCGCCCAAGCCGCAGGCCGATCACTTCATGCCGCAGGGCGCGGGCCTTGGCACGTCGCTGCGGCTGCTGCCGCCGGCCAAGGCAGAATACGAGGGGACCCCGACTTTCGAACGCCCGAGCGGGCGGCTGTTGCTCTACTGGGGCTGCGGCGCGCGTGCGCCCAAGGGACAGCCGGTGGTGATCGATTTCGCCAAGCTTGCCGCTGGCGAGATGCCGCCCGGCCTGTTCACGAGCGGTGTCAATCTGCCCGAAGATTGGACCATGACCATCTCGGGAAGCAAGACCTACACCTCTTGGCCGCACGGCAAGGACAACAAGTCCGTCCCCGCCAAAGGATCGCTGATCGGCGCACACCGCATCGCTGCCAATTATTCCAAGGAAATCAATTTCACCCTTGCCGAGGACTTCATGCCTGCGCTGGAAGCGCGCACCAGCGACGTCGCAGGCGGTGCCAGCAATCTCGCGTGGAACGGGCTCGACAAGGCGACCGGCTATTATGCCTGGGCGATGGGGGCGAAAGGCATGGGGCGCGGCGGCCCGCCGACCGAAATGGTGTGGTGGGCGTCATCGAAACAGCAGGCCTTTGGCGGCCCGCTGTGGGATTGGATCTCGCCCGCAGGGGTGCGCAAGCTGATCGCGGCCGGAACCGTCATGCCGCCCGAACAGCGCGACTGCACCATCCCGGCCGAGGTGATGCAGGCGAGCGGGGAGGGGATGATGGTCAACCTCCAAGCCTATGGCCCGCAGGTCGATTTTGCCTATCCGGCGCGGCCGGCCGATGCCCGCAAGCCCTGGAACCCTGAATGGATCGCCCGCGTGCGCTTCCGCTCGTCGACCATGCTGCTCCCGGGGATGGAGGGCATGGGCGGGAGCATGGCGGGAACGGATACCGCTGCCGAGGGGAGCGGAGAACCGGCCAAGCCCGCCAAGAAGAAGTGCAAGGGGCTGAAAGGCATCGCCGAACGCGCCGCAGGGCTTTGCGAGTAAAGCCCTAGTCGAAACCGATGAACCGCGCCGCCTCGGCCACGGTCTTGCGGTGGCTGACGACGGCATTGGCGGGGAAGTCCGGATCGGGCCAACCCAGCGCGACGGCTTTCATGATCACCTGATCCTCGGGGATGCCGGCATGTTCGCGCACCACGGGGCTCTGCATGATCCCTTGCGAGTTGATCACGCAGCCGAGCCCGCGGGACCATGCCGCATTGACCAGCGCGGTGGTCACTGCGCCGCAATCGAAGGCGGTGTCATCCGAGCCGCCAAGCTCGCGGTCATAGGTGACGATCACGCAGACCGGCGCGTCGAACTGGCGGAAGCCGCGCAGCACCCAGTCCTGCCGCGCGTCCTTGTCATCGCGTTCGATCCCCATCGCGCCGAACAATTGCTTGGCGACTTCGACCTGTCGATCGCGGTGGACGCCCGCAAATGCCTCGCCCCGGCGAAATTCGCGGCTGTCGGGGACGCCGGCGAGGATGTTGTCGGTATTGCCCTTGCGGATACGATCAAGCGGTTCGCCCGTGATGACATGGAAATGCCACGGCTGGGTGTTCATCGATGTGGGCGAGCGCATCGCCAGCGTGAGGATCTCTTCGATCAACGCACGCGGGACGGGCTTGTCGAGGTAGCCGCGGATGCTGCGCCGCCCGAGGACGACCTCGGCGTAAGTCTGGTCAGGCGTACCGCCCATGATGCTCTCTCCCGAATCTGTGTTCGGGGAGGCGTTAGCCCAGCCGGAGCGCCGCTCAAAGGACGCTACGGCAGGGCGGGGCGATTACGCCGCCTCGGCCAGCCGCAGCTCCAGCCGGTCCCAGATTTCCACCAGTGCCGCCGTCAGCTCGTCCATCATTTCATCGGTGTGGTGCGGGCCGGGGGTGAAGCGCAGCCGCTCGGTCCCGCGCGGGACGGTGGGGAAATTGATCGGCTGCACATAGACGCCGTATTCGGCGAGCAGGACGTCGCTGATCTTCTTGGCGCGGATCGGATCGCCCACCATCAGCGGGACGATATGGGTGACAGAATCCATCACCGGCAGGCCCGCTTCGGCAAACTTCAGCTTCAGCATGGCCGCGGCGCGCTGCTGGGCGTTGCGCTCGACGGAGGACTCCTTCAGGTGCCGCACCGAGGCGAGCACGCCTGCCACCAGCACCGGCGACAGCGAGGTCGTGAAGATGAACCCCGGCGCGTAGGAGCGGATGCAGTCCACCACCTTGTGGCTCGCCGCGATATAGCCGCCCATCACACCGAACGCCTTGCCCAGCGTACCTTCGATGATGTCGATCCGGTGAGCCGCACCGTCGCGCTCCGAAATGCCGCCGCCGCGCGCGCCATACATGCCTACGGCGTGAACCTCGTCGATATAGGTGAGCGCGTTGTACTTCTCGGCCAGATCGCAGATCGCGTGGATCGGGGCGACATCGCCGTCCATCGAATAGACGCTCTCGAAGGCGATCAGCTTGGGCGTGTCGATATCGACGCTGGCGAGCAGCTCTTCGAGATGCGCGACATCATTGTGGCGGAACACCTTCTTGTCGCAGCCTGAATTGCGGATGCCCGCGATCATGCTGGCGTGGTTCAATTCGTCCGAGAAGATCACGCAGCCCGGCAGAAGCTTGGCGAGCGTGGACAGCGTGGCATCATTCGACACGTAACCGCTGGTGAACAGCAGCGCCGTGTCCTTGCCGTGCAGGTCGGCGAGTTCATGTTCGAGCTCGACGTGCAGGTGCGTGTTGCCGCCGATATTGCGGGTGCCGCCCGAACCTGCGCCGACATCATGCAGCGCGGCTTCCATCGCGCCGATCACCTTGTCGTGCTGGCCCATGCACAGGTAGTCGTTCGAACACCACACCGTGATCGGCTTGGGGCCATTGTGTCCGTGAAAACAGCGCGCATTGGGATAGGCGCCCTTGTTGCGCATGATGTCGATGAAGACGCGGTACCGGCCTTCTTCATGCAACCGGTCGATCGCGGAATCGAAGATCTGATCGTAGTTCACTCGCATCTCGCTGCTCTCGCGGCCGCTCACGCGGGCGCTACGTTCCTGCCGTGCTTCTTTTGTCCCGCCATAACGTGCCAGATGGCGGTTGGTTTCGCGCGATTATCTAGGGTGCGAGTGCAGTTTTTGCCACAGCGATCTTTGCGAGCGTTTCGCAAGGCTGGGGGCCCCAATCAGAACGCTTCCGCGGGGCCGAACCCGCGCGTGGCGAGGGCTTCTTCCAGCCCATGTGCCCCGGTCAGCGGCCCGGTGACCACGAAGCGGTTGGGGCCTTGCGCGACGAAGCTCTGCCCTTCGAGCAAGTGGGCGATCCGGCGCGCGATGCCATCGGCGCCGTCCACTTGCGTGACATCATCCCCGAAGGCAGCGGCCAGTTCATCGGCCAGCAGCGGGAAGTGGGTGCAGGCGAGCACCAGCGTGTCGATGTCCGCTCCGCCCGCCATTGCGGCAAGCCGCGTGTGCACATCGGCGATCAGCGCGGGATCGACCGGTCGCCCGCGCAGCTTGGCCTCGGCAGCGGCGACGAGGCCGGGGGCAGCGACCCGCAGCAGGCGCTTGCCGCCAGCAAACTTCGCTTCGAGATCGTCGACATAGGCTTGCCGGATCGTCGCTTCGGTGCCGACGAGGCCGATGGTGCCGCTCCGGGTCAGCGCAGCCGCAGGCTTGATCGCAGGCACGGTGCCGACCACCGGAATCTCCAGCACATCGCGCACCATGCCCAGCGCGATGGTCGATGCGGTATTGCAGGCAATGCAGGCGAGGCGGGGCTGATACCGCTCGGCCATCCGCCCGAGCAATCCCGCGACCCGCGCCGCGATCTGGGCTTCGGTCTTGGTGCCATAGGGCAGGCCCGCAAGGTCGGCGGCGTAGATCACCGGAGCCTCGGGCAGCACCTTCCGCAAGGCGTCGTAAACGGTCAGCCCGCCGACGCCGGAATCGAACAGCAGGATGGGGGAGTCTGAGTTCACGAAAGCCTTCTTACCGTTCACCCTCAGCTTGTCGAAGGGTTGTCTTTCTTTTGGCATACAGGGCGCTAGAAGAAGGGCAGGGCTTCGACAAGCTCAGCCCGGACGGAGAGTTGTTTTGGAACTGTTTTTCGCCGCCTTGCTTGGCTTTGCCCTCGGCTCGATCCCCTTTGGTCTGATCCTCACCCGCGCGGCGGGGCTGGGGGATGTGCGGAAGATCGGCAGCGGCTCGATTGGCGCGACCAATGTGCTGCGCACCGGCAACAAGGGGCTGGCGGCGGCGACGGTGCTGCTGGACGCAGCCAAGGCGGCAGTGCCGGTGCTGGTCGCCGGACATGTCTGGCCCGGGACTGAAGGCGTCGCAGCAATAGCGGCGGTGGCGGGGCACTGCTTCACGCCGTGGCTCGCGTTCAAGGGCGGCAAGGGCTTTGCGAGCGCCGCTGGCGCGCTGCTGGCGCTGGCATGGCCCGCGATGCTGGCTTGCGCCGCGATCTGGGCGATCACGCTGTACGTCAGCCGGATTTCCTCCGTGGCGTCGATGGTGACCGTGGTCGCATCGCCGCTGGTGGCGTGGGGGATGGGCTTTCCCGACGCCATTCCGCCGCTGGTCTCGATCGCGGCCATCGTGCTGTTGCAGCACCGCGCCAATATCGGGCGGTTGATGCGCGGAGAGGAGCCGAAGATCGGCTCAAGCACGCCGTAATGCGGGGCCGCATCTGATGGAGAGCCAAGGGTCGCAGCCGGTGCTCTCGCAACAAGAAGCCTTCGCGCGGATCCGCCTGCTGCGCTCGCCCCATATCGGGCCGGTGAGCTATCGTCAGCTGCTGGCGCGGTTCGGTACGGCGGCGGCGGCGCTGGATGCCTTGCCCGATCTGGCGAGCCGGGGGCGGGGCCCCTTTCGCCCTGCCAGCGCGGAGAGTATCGAGCGCGAGGTCACAGGCGTGCGCCAGGCGGGCGCGCGCTACCTGTTTCACGATCAACCCGATTACCCCGCGCTGCTGGCCGAGCTGGACAGCGCTCCCCCGATTGTCACCTGCCGGGGCAGGCTGGCCTTGGCGTCCGAGCCGTGCGTCGCGCTGGTCGGCGCGCGCAATGCCAGCGGGGCGGCGGTCAAGCTGGCCCGCGATTTCGCCGCCGCTCTGGCCGAAGCGGGCTTCAAGGTGGTCTCCGGCCTGGCGCGCGGGATCGACGGTGCGGCGCATGAAGGCGCCTTCCCGCAGACCATCGGGGTGATCGCCAGCGGCATCGACATCGCCTACCCCCCGCAGCACACCGCCTTGCAAGAGCGCATCGCGAAAGATGGCCTGCTGATCGCCGAACAGCCCCCCGGCACCGAGCCGCGCGGGCGGCATTTCCCCTCTCGGAACCGCATCATCGCAGGCCTCGCCAGCGGCACGCTGGTGGTCGAAGCCGCACCGCAATCCGGCTCACTCATCACTGCTAGGCTGGCGGGCGAGGCGGGGCGCGAGGTGATGGCGATCCCCGGCTCCCCACTCGATGCGCGGGCGTCAGGCTGCAACCAGCTGATCCGCGAAGGCGCGGTGCTGGTGCAGACGCCCGAGGAGGTGGTCGAGTTGTTGCAAAGCTTCACCGGCGCCCCGCGCTCCCGCTTCCGGGTGGGCGACGGGATGGCGGATTTCGACTACGCCGAACTCGCCAAGCTCAACTGGGGCGAGGCACGCGCCGACCTCAGCACCGACATCGCCAACCTGCTGACCAATGCGCCGGTCGCGGTCGACGAACTGATCCGCCAGTCAGCCGCCACCGCAGCCGAGGTGCACATGGCGCTGCTCGAACTGGAACTGGCGGGCGAATTGGTGCGCGAGGCGGACGGGGCCGTGCGCCGCGCCGGATAAGCGCCCTCTTGCACAACCCGCTTGACGCTGTAAGCCGCGCCGCTCCACCCTCGCGCGTACACACGTAAGGGACACCCCGGCACTATCATGCAGCTTGTCATCGTTGAATCCCCCGCCAAGGCGAAGACCATCGAGAAATATCTCGGCAAGGACTTCAAGGTCCTCGCCTCCTATGGCCACGTCCGCGATCTGCCGCCCAAGGATGGCAGCGTCGATCCCGATGCCGACTTTGCGATGGAGTGGGAACTTTACCGCGACAAGCAGAGCCGCTTCAAAGAGATTTCCGACGCCGCCAAGGGTGCCAGCCGTCTGGTGCTGGCGACCGACCCTGACCGTGAGGGTGAGGCGATCAGCTGGCACGTGCTGGAGCTGCTGAAGAAGAAGAAGAGCGTCCCTGCCAACGTCCAGCGCGTCACCTTCAACGCGATCACCAAGCAGGCCGTGACCGAGGCGATGGCCCGCCCGCGCGAGCTCGATCAGCCGCTGATCGACGCCTATCTGGCGCGCCGGGCGCTCGATTACCTGTTCGGCTTTACGCTCTCGCCGGTGCTGTGGCGCAAGCTTCCCGGTGCCAAGAGCGCGGGCCGCGTGCAGTCGGTCGCGCTGCGCCTGATCGTTGAGCGCGAGCGCGAGATCGAGGCCTTCCGGGCGGATGAATACTGGTCAGTCGTCGCGCGCATGATGCATGACGGCACCGAGTTCGATGCCCGCCTCGTCAAGTTCCGGGGCGACAAGCTGGAGAAGCTGAGCCTCGGCCAGCAGGGCATCGCGATGGAGGCCAAGGCCGCCGTTGAAGCCGGGCGCTTCACGGTCGAAGGCGTCGAGACCAAGCCGGTCAAGCGCAACCCCGCGCCGCCGTTCACCACCTCGACCCTGCAACAGGAGGCCGCGCGCAAGCTCGGATATTCGGCGCAGCATACGATGCGTCTCGCCCAGAGCCTCTACGAAGCGGGTGCGATCACCTATATGCGGACTGACGGCGTGCAGATGGACATGAGCGCCATCATGGCTGCCCGCGATGCCATTGCCGCGCGCTTCAGCGAGGATTACCGCCCCGAAAAGCCGCGGATGTACAGCACCAAGGCCAAGAACGCGCAGGAGGCCCACGAAGCCATCCGCCCGACCGATTTCACCCGTGAACGTGCCGCGAGCGGGGACGAGGGCAAGCTCTACGACCTCATCTTCAAGCGCGCGATGGCGAGCCAGATGGCGACCGCGCAGCTGGAACGCACCACGGTCACCTTCCGCGATGCGACCGGCCAGCACGAGCTGCGCGCCACGGGTCAGGTGATCCGCTTCCCCGGCTTCCTCGCCGTTTATCAGGAAGGCTTCGACGACGCCGATGATGACGAAAGCGGCCTGCTGCCGGTGATGAAATCGGGCGATTGCCCCGCCAAGCGCGCGGTCGATGCCACGCAGCACTTCACCCAGCCGCCGCCGCGCTTCTCCGAAGCATCGCTGGTCAAGCGTCTGGAAGAACTCGGCATCGGGCGTCCGTCCACCTACGCCTCGACCATCCAGACCCTGCGGGACCGCGCCTATGTGCGGATGGAGAAGAACCGCTTCTTCGCCGAGGAATCGGGCCGCTTGCTGACGGCTTTCCTCGAACGCTTCTTCCCCACCTATGTCGCCTATGATTTCACCGCCGGGATGGAGGACGAGCTCGACATCGTCTCCGACGGGCGCGAGGATTACAAGCTGCTGCTCGCCCGGTTCTGGAAGGACTTCAAGCCCAAGGCCGACGAGGTGATGGAGAAGCTCCCCTCGGAAGTGACCGAGGCATTGGACGAATATCTCTCCGATTTCCTGTTCCCTCCGCGCGAAGACGGCAGCGATCCGCGCGCCTGTCCGCTCTGCGCCACCGAGGGCCGCGCCAATGGTCGCCTCGCGTTGCGCGGCGGCAAGTTTGGCGCGTTCGTCGCCTGCGCCAATTATCCCGAGTGCAAATACACCCGCCGCTTCGCTCAGCCGGGCGGCGAGGGTGAGGGCGGGGCGGATGATGGCGTCATGGGCCAGCACCCCGAAACGGGCGAGGACATCCACCGCAAGACCGGGCGTTTTGGCCCCTATGTCCAGATGGGTGACGGCAAGGAAGCCAAGCGCGCCAGCATCCCCAAGGACCTGGACGACTTCGACCTCGATTGGGCGGTGAAGCTGCTCGATCTGCCACGCATTGTCGGCGCGCACCCCGATACCGGGCTGGAAATCGAAGCCAATATCGGACGTTACGGCCCCTATCTGCGGCACGATGGCAAATACGGCAAACTCACCAACACCCGCGAAGTGTTCGAGGTGGGGATGAACCGCGCGGTCGATCTGCTGGCGCAATCCGCCAATCGCGGCGGGGCGACACGCGGGACGTCAGAGCCCATTGCCACCCTGGGCGCACACCCCACGAGTGGCGGCGAGATCAAGGTCATGCCGGGCCGCTATGGCCCCTACGTCACCGACGGCACCACCAACGCCACCATCCCGCGCGATGCCAAGCCCGAGGATGTGACGCTCGAACAGGCGATCGCACTGATCGACGCGCGTATCACCAAGGGCCCGTCTGCCAAGAAGGGCAAGAAGAAAGCCGCGCCCAAGAAGGCGGCTGCCAAGAAGCCCGCGGCCAAGAAAGCGCCTGCCAAGAAGAAGGCTGCGGCCAAGAAGGCCTGACAAAACGACAAACCGAGCGCCGGAGGACAACAAAGACCGTTCCGGCGCTCGGACGTTTGCAAATAATAAAGCATTTGGACCTTACCACGGTGGCCGGAAAAAGGGCTCCCGCCGTGATAGAAATCGAAATCCAGAACGAGACCCATCAGACCCAGAGCCGCATCCGCTTTGCTGCGGTGCCGCGGATCGGCGAAGGCATCCGCCTGCGCGAACCGGATGGCATGTGGGCGAGCTATGATGTGCTCGACGTGTGGTACCAGAAGGCCGAATTCGGCGATGTCTGGATGCCCTATCTCCACATCCGCATGACGCCGGGCGAAGCGGTCGGCACGCTCGATGCCGCCGATCCCTATTCCGATGATTACGCCGCCAAGGCGTACGAGTCGGGCTTTGCGACGATGGGCGGGGGGCGGTAACCATGCAGAACCTGATCAAGCGCAATTCTGGCCCCAATCGCCGCACCGTCACCGACGGCAAGACGCTGGCCGAAAAGCTCGCACAGAACGAAAAAGTGCTGGCTGCCGCTGCCGAAGAGGACGAAGCCCGCGTCGCTGCCGAAGCGGCCGCCCCGCCGCGTCCGGCGCCGACGGGTCAGCCCGGCGCGTCCGAACCCGACGATACCGCCGCGATTGTCGCCGCCGCCAAGGCGATGCGCGACCGCTATTCCGGCCAGCCAGCGCCCGCTGCGACCACCAAGACGTGCCTGATCGTCGATGACAGCCGTGTGATCCGCAAGGTTTCGAGCAAGATCGCGTTGAGCCTGGGCTACGTCCCGGTCGAAGCCGAAAACGGCGAAGAAGCCTTGGCGCGCTGCAAGAAGTCGATGCCTGATCTGGTGCTGACCGACTGGAACATGCCCGAAATGGACGGCATCACCTTCGTCACCAAGCTGCGCTCGATCCCCACGCCCAAGGAGCCGGTGGTGGTGTTCTGCACCTCGAACGGCGAGGCCAAGGACATCCACGACGGCATCGCGGCAGGCGCGGACGACTACATCGTCAAGCCGTTCGACGAGGCCGCGCTGAAGGCCAAGCTGGAGAAGCTGGGGCGGGGGTGAGCTCATGCGCCACTGCCGTCACCCCAGCGAAAGCTGGGATGACGAAAACCTTCGTCATTGCGAGGAGCCGCAGGCGACGAACCAATCCATGACCTGACCTTACAAGCCGAAAGCAGCGGTTCATGGATCGCCACGGCTCTACGAGCCTCGCGATGACGAGGATTGGGGGCTGGAGTAGCTGGGGCGGGACTGGTTCCCCATCCTTCGCCCCGTGCTTGACACGGGGCCTGGCGTTACGCTCTCAAATCGCGCTGCAAACTCCCTTCCCTTGAGGGAAGGGCTGGGGATGGGTGTGCGACGCCCGCTGATGTCGAGCCCCCACCCCCAACCCCTCCCCACGGGGAGGGGAGAAGCAGGGGCCCGGACTTGATCGGAGGGTTTGGCTTTTCTGTCAGCGCTCGCACCGCCTCGTCATCTCATGCGAAGCAGCAACGCCCCACTGCGATCACCGCACCCAATCGAGCCCCATCTCCTCAAAGATTTCCTTGTCCTCGGCCCAGTTCTCCAGCTGCTTCACATGGAGATAGAGGTGCACGGGCACGCCCAGCACTTCGCTCAATTCCTTGCGCGCGGCGGCGCCGATCTGCTTGATCCGTGAGCCACCCTTGCCCAGCACGATCGCGCGCTGGGTTTCGCGGGCGACCACGATTTGCTGGTGGATTTCGATGCTCCCGTCCTTGCGGACTTCGTATTTCTCGGGCCGCACCGCGCTGTCGTAGGGCAGTTCTTCGTGGAGCTGCTGGTAGAGCTGTTCGCGGGTGATTTCGGCAGCGAGCAGGCGCTCCGAAGCATCGGAGACCTGATCTTCGGGATACATCCATTCGCCTTCGGGCATCATGCCGGCCAGCGCATCCTTCAGTTCGGGCACGCCGTCCCCGGTCAGGGCCGAGACGAAGTAAATCTCGGCAAAATCGACCTTGCCCGCCAGATCCTGCGCGAGCGCCAGCATCGGCTCCTTCTTGGAGCGGTCGACCTTGTTGATGACGAGGATCTTGCGTTCCGGGCGGCCCGCCAGCGCTTCCAGCAAGGGCTCCAGCTCATGGCGGCGCTGCTTGATCGGATCGACCAGCAGCAGCACAGCATCGGCGCTTTCCGCGCCTTCCCATGCGGCGCTGACCATCGCGCGGTCGAGCCTGCGGCGCGGCGCGAAGATGCCGGGGGTGTCGACGAGAATCATCTGCACGCCCGCGCCGTCCAGCTCATGCAAGGCGATGCCGAGCATCCGCGCGCGGGTGGTCTGCGCCTTGGCGCTGGTGATCGCGACCTTCTGGCCGACCAGTTGGTTCACCAGCGTCGATTTGCCAGCGTTCGGCGCGCCGATCACGGCAACGACTCCGCAGCGGGTAGGGGGAGAGGTGTTCATGACGTGTCCTTATCAATTTCGCTGCGGCTTGTCGAAGCGCAGCGCGCAGGGTCGCGGCGGTTTGCTTGGTTGTTGCGGTGTCGTTGGCAGGTGGTTGTCGGCTCATGGTGCCCTTATTGCGGCGCGGTGATGCCGCGGCGGGCCATGTTTCACGTGAAACATTGCAAGAACATCGGGTTGGCCGACTCTCAGCGTTCACCCATATTGTTCAAGAAACGCCTTGGCCGCGAGCCGTTCGGCCTCGCCCTTGCTGGTGGCGGTCGCTTCGGCCGCGCCGACATTGCGCACGCTGACCTGAACCGTGAATCGCGCGGCGTGGTCAGGGCCGCTGCGGTCGATGACTTCGTAGAGCGGAGGCGCACGGCGGTTGCCCGCGGCCCATTCCTGCAACGCGCTTTTGGGGTGCTTTGATTTGCCCTCGTCGCCTTCCAGTTCATGCGACCACAGGCGGTAGATTATGGCCTGCGCAGCATCGAAGCCGTTCTCGATGAAGCAGGCGCCGATCAGGGCTTCCATCACATCGCCGAGGATCTTGTCGCTGTCCGCCCCGCCATCGTCACGCGCCTGCTTGCCGAGGCGAATGTGAACCGGGAGGTCAATCGCACGGGCGATGCGCGCGCACGTCGCCCCGCTGACGAGCGCGTTGAGACGCTGCGAAAGCCGCCCCTCGGGAGCGTCTCCGGCGCGGAACAGCCAGCTCGCCACCGAGAGCCCCAGCACCCTGTCCCCCAGAAACTCCAGCCGCTGGTAATCGGCCACTTCCGCGCCCGAGACGTTGTAGCTGCCGTGGGTCAGCGCCTCGATCCACGGCGCCTCGTTGGCGATGACAAAGCCCTTGGCCTCAAGCCATTCGCGGGTAGCAGGGGCGAGCCCTTTCACAGCGTGTCTCCGATCCGGTCCCAGCGCGCGGCGGAGAACCACGTCCACGGCTTGCCCCAATCGGCGCTGCCGTCGGTCGACCAGATGATGATCGCGGCGCGCCCGACCAGCAGGTCTTGCGGGACAAAGCCGACCCCGTCACCCGCCACCGCCGGAAAGCGGCTGTCGCGCGAACTGTCGCGGTTGTCACCCATCACGAACAGGCGGCCTGCGGGCACCGTCATCTCGGCAAAGCCATCATAGGGGGTGAGGCCGAAATCGAGCGTGGTGTAAGACGGGCCGCCTGGCAGCGTCTCGCGGAACGCGGGGTAGCGGCACACCTCGATCCCCTCCGCCCCATTCGCGAGGTCGCCGCCCCAGGCACAGCCCGTATTGGACGATTGCGTCACCGGAACGTCGGCGATCCGTTGGCGCGGCAGGCGCGTGCCGTTCAGCACAACCTCGCCGCCGATCACCGCCACACGGTCGCCCGGCAGGCCGATCACCCGCTTGATATATTCGCGCCCGTCGACCGGGTGCTTGAAGATCACGATATCGCCGCGCTCGGGCGTGCCGGGCAGCAGGCGTCCGCTGGGCAGCGGCAGATCGAAGGGCAGGGCGTGGCGCGAGATGCCATAGGGCCACTTGGCCGCCAGCAGATAATCGCCGTTCATCAGCCGTGGCAACATGCTCTCCGATGGGATCGAGAAGGGCGAGAACACCAGCGTGCGGAACGCCAGCACCGCCAGCAGCAGCTTGACGAGGAACCAGATAAAGCCGCCCCAGCTTTCGCGGGCACGGGCGCCATTTGCGGCGGTCTGGCCTGCGTCGAGCGTTTGGGTCTCAAGCGATTGGGTCTTAACATCCATCGTCTCTGCCCTTACTCGCAGCCGCACACTTGCGTAAAGGGAAACGGCGATGAGCACTTCGGGTGGGGCAAAAGGTGATGCGGCTATGGCGGCAGCATGGACGCAGCTGAAGGCTCTGCCGCAGCCCAAGCTCGCCGACCTGTTCGCCGCGGATCCCGATCGGCCCGCCAACCTGACCCGGCGGATCGCCTGGCCAGTGGAGCCCGGCAGCGCCGCCGAGGCCGGGATGCGGATCGATTTTTCCAAAACCCATCTGAGCGATGACGCGCTCTCTGCCTTCGAAGCGCTGGCCGAAGCGGCCGGCTTTGACGCGGCGCGCGAGGCGCTGTTTGGCGGTGGGATCATCAACGTCACCGAAGGCCGCGCCGCGACCCACGGTGCGCTGCGCGGCAGCGGCACGCCCGCGCAGGTCGATGAGGCTGAAGCGCTGCTCACCCGCATGAGCCTGCTGGTCGAAGCGATCCACGAAGGCGCGCTGGGCGAGATCAAGCATTGCATCGCGATCGGCATCGGCGGATCGGCGCTTGGCCCCGCGCTCGCCATCGATGCGCTGACCCGCGATCTGGCGCTGGTCGATGTGCACGTGGTCTCGAACATTGACGGGCTGGCGCTGGAACAGGCGTTCCGGGCCTGCGATCCGGAGACGACGCTGATCGCGGTCGCCTCCAAGACCTTCACCACCATCGAGACGATGACCAATGCCGACAGTGCGCTGAAGTGGCTGGCAGAAAACGGTGTGGATGATCCGGGCGGCCGAGTGATCGCGCTCACCGCGTCGCCCGAGAAGGCCGTCGAGTGGGGCGTGGACGAGACTCGCGTGCTGCCCTTCATCGAAAGCGTGGGCGGGCGCTATTCGCTGTTCTCTTCGATCGGCTTCCCGGTCGCGCTCGCCATCGGCATGGACGAATTCCGCGCCATGCTGGCAGGCGCCAAGGCGGTGGACGATCACTTCCGCGCAGAGGAAGGCCGGACCAATGCCCCGCTGCTCGCTGCATTCGCCGACCAGTATTACACCCGGCTGCGCGGCTGCCAGACCCGCGCGGTGTTCGCTTATGACGAGCGGCTCGCGCTGCTGCCCGACTATCTCCAGCAGCTTGAGATGGAATCGAATGGCAAGAGCGTGAAGACGGACGGCAGCCCGGTTGACGGGCCGACAGCAGCGATCACCTGGGGCGGGGTGGGCACCGACGCGCAGCACGCCGTGTTCCAGCTGCTGCATCAGGGCACGCATCTGATCCCGGTCGATTTCCTCGTCAGTATCGGGCCCGGCGACCAGCTCGATCCGGCACATCACCGCATCCTGCTGATGAACTGCCTCGCGCAGGGGGCCGCGCTGATGGCGGGCAAACCGGCCGATGATCCGGCGCGGGCCTATCCGGGCGACCGGCCTTCGACCACCTTCCTGATCGACGATTGCGATGCGGCCGCGCTGGGCGCGCTGATCGCCTTCCACGAACACCGCACCTTCGCCAATGCCGTGCTGATGGGGATCAACCCCTTCGATCAGTTCGGGGTCGAGCTTGGCAAGGCGATCGCGAAGCAGATCGAAAGCGGCGAGGGTAAGTTCGACCCAAGCACCAAGGCGCTGATGGCTGCGGCGGGGTTGGGGTAAGGCAAACCCTAAGTCCGTCGCCCCGTGCTTGATACGGGGTTTGGCTAACCTTGTGCACACGTCCAAGAAGAAAAGCCTAGCCCCGTGTCAGGCACGGGGTGACGCATGTGGCGAAAGGATTGACTTTCCGCGCCATCACGCCCACATGGCCCCCATCGAAGCGCGCTAGCCATGCGTGAAGCGGCGGAAATCTGAAAACATCCGCCCCGGCCGCACTTCGGTTCTACCTCCAAGACTTCCCTTTTCACGCGGGCGGTTTCAACCCCCGCGCCGCGCGTGGCGTGCCCACTGGCGATACCCGTCAGAGGCAGCCCAGCGCGCGCCGCAGACTATTTGCGAGCTTATTTCATATGACAACTTTTGCTGACCTCGGGCTGTCGCAGCCCGTGCTCCAGGCTCTTGACCTCAAGGGCTACACCGTGCCGACCCCGATCCAGGAACAGGCCATTCCCGCCGTGCTCAAGGGCCGCGACCTGCTTGGTATCGCCCAGACCGGCACCGGCAAGACCGCGGCCTTCATGCTCCCGAGCATTGACCGCCTGCGCGAAGCCGACAAGCAGATCCCGTTCAAGTCCTGCCGGATGCTGGTTCTGGCGCCGACCCGCGAACTCGCGGTGCAGATTGCCGACAGCGCCAAGGATTACGGCGCGCTGGCGGGCCTCAAGGTGCAATGCATCGTTGGCGGCACCAGCGTGGGCAAGGATCGCAACAAGCTGCACCGCGGCACCGACATTCTGGTCGCCACGCCAGGCCGCCTGCTCGACCTGATCGACCAGAAGGCTTTGAATCTCGCCGGGATCGAAATTCTGGTGCTCGATGAAGCGGACCAGATGCTCGACCTCGGCTTCATCCACGCGCTGCGCAAGATCCGCGAACTGGCCCCGAAGGATCGCCAGACGCTGTTCTTCAGCGCGACCATGCCTAAGGCGATCAAGGAGCTCGTGAGCGGCTTCTGCAACAATCCCGTGCAGGTCTCGGTCACGCCGGAAAGCACCACCGCTGAGCGCATCGACCAGTACCTCTTCATGGTCCAGCAGGACGAGAAGCTCGCACTGCTCGAAATGATCCTCAAGGGTCGTCACACCGTGCCCGGTACGGTTGAGCGCGTGCTGATCTTCACCCGTACCAAGCATGGCGCGGACCGGGTGGTGAAGAAGCTGGAACAGGCGGGCATCCCCGCCAACGCGATCCACGGCAACAAGTCGCAGCCGCAGCGCCAGCGCGCTCTCGACGAGTTCCGCAAGGCTCGCGTGCCGGTGCTGATCGCGACCGATGTGGCCGCGCGCGGGATCGACATTCCCGGCGTCAGCCACGTGATCAATTACGAACTGCCCAATGTGCCGGAGCAATATGTGCACCGCATCGGCCGCACCGCGCGGGCGGGCAAGAGCGGGATCGCGATTGCCTTCTGTGCCGAGGACGAACGCGCATACCTCAAGGATATCCGCAAGGTGACCGGTGCCGAGCTTGAGCGTCTGCCGCTGCCGGACAATTTCCGTGCCGTGGTGGAAGGCGAAGGCCCGACCAAGCCGGCTGCCCGCACGCCGATGAAGCGCGTCAACCCGCGCCCGCTCGGCCAGCGTCCGCAGGGTGATCGCAAGCCGCAGGGTGATCGTCGCCCTGATGGTGAGCGTCGTCCGCAGCAGGGCGAACAGCGCCGCGCGGAAGGTGATCGTAAGCCGCAGGGCGAGCGTCGTCCTGAGGGTGATCGCCGTGCCTTTGGCTCCAAGCCCGGCGGCAACGGCGGCGGCCAGCGTCACCCCGGTGGCGGCGGGCGTCCCGCTGGTAACGGCGGCGGCAATGGCGGTGGAAACCGCGGCCGTGGTCGTCCCGGCGGCGGCGGAGGTCGCCCCCGCGCAGCCAGCGTCTGATAACAAGAACACGAAGGGCGGGAGCAGCAAACTCCCGCCCTTTTGTTATCTGAATCCGGCATTTCACCCGCGCGTGGTTGCCGCTCCGCCCCTGTGACGCCATATGCGTGTCCGCGACGATGGGAGCAGCATGATGACGGCCGAATACGACTTTGATCTCTTCACCATCGGCGCAGGCTCGGGCGGGGTGCGTGCCAGCCGCGTGGCCGCAGCTCACGGCGCCAAAGTGGCCGTTGCCGAGGAATACCGCGTCGGCGGCACCTGCGTGATCCGCGGCTGCGTGCCCAAGAAGATGCTCGTCTACGGCGCGCACTTCGCTGAGGATCTTGAGGATGCCAAAGCATTTGGCTGGACCATCGAAGGCAAGCGCTTCGATTGGGCTTCGCTGCGCGATGCCGTCCAGACGGATGTGAGCCGGCTTGAAGGGCTCTATGGCCAGACCCTCGGCAATCACGACGTCACGATCTTCAAGGAACGCGCGACGATAACGGGCGATCATCAGATCACGCTGGCCAGCGGCCAGGTGGTGACGGCCAAATACATCCTCGTCGCGACCGGCGCGCGCCCGCACGTCCCGGCGTTTCCGGGCAGCGAACATGTCATCACCTCGAACGAGGCGTTCCACCTCGACAGCCTGCCGCGCCGCATCCTGATCGCGGGCGGGGGCTATATCGCCAACGAATTTGCCGGGATCTTCAATGAATTCGGCTGCAAGGTGACGATCGCCAACCGCTCGGACACGATCCTGCGCAGCTATGATGCATCCGTGCGCGACCGGCTGCTCCAGATCTCGATGGTCAAGGGCATCGCCTTCCTCTTCCACGCCGAGTTCGAACACATTGAAAAGCAGGATGACGGAACTCTGCTCGTCAAGCTGACCGGGCAGGAGCCTTGCGAATATGACGCGGTGATGGTCGCGACGGGACGGGTGCCGAACATTGAAGGGCTGGGGCTTGAGACTGTCGGCATCGAAACCGGCAAGCGCGGGGAGATCGTGGTCGATGCTTTCAGCCGCACCAATGTCGATTATGTCTATGCCGTGGGCGATGTGACCGACCGGGTTCAACTCACCCCCGTCGCCATTCGCGAAGGGCAGGCCTTCGCCGATTCGGTATTCGGCGGGGTCGAGCCTTACGCGGTCGATCATTCCTGCGTGCCATCCGCAGTGTTCTGCCACCCGCCGATCGCCGCCGTCGGACTGACCGAAAGCGAGGCGCGCAACCAGCTTGGCAATATCAAGGTCTTTCAGTCGGATTTCCGGCCGATGAAGAACGTGGTGGCTGGCCGCAACGAGCGCAGCCTTTATAAGATGATCGTCGATGCCGCGAATGACCGGATCGTCGGCATCCACATGATCGGCCCCGATGCGCCCGAGATCATGCAGGTGGCTGCCATCGCGGTGAAGGCGGGGCTGACCAAGGCCGATTTCGATGCGACCGTCGCGATCCATCCGACGATGGCGGAAGAGCTGGTGCTGTTCAAATAGGCTGCGCGCCGCTGCCGTGCTGCTAAGGTGCGGCGACACTTCATCAGGGGAAGCGCAGCATGGCCGATACCATCCTTGTGACCGGCGGCACCGGCTATATCGCGGGCGAGATCATCGATCAGGCGCTGGCGGCGGGCAAGAGCGTCCACACCACAGTGCGCAATGCTGCCAAAAGCGAACCGCGCCTGCGCGCCCGCTGGCCTCAGGCAGGCGAGCGCCTGCGGGTGTTTCAGGCTGATCTGGAACATGACGCAGGCTGGGCTGAGGCCTGCGCGGGCTGCGACGGCGTGGCCCATGTCGCCTCGCCTTTTCCCCTCGCGGTGCCCAAACACGCCGATGCGCTGGTGATCCCGGCGCGCGAAGGGGCCTTGCGGGCGCTGCGTTTTGCCCATGCGGCGGGGGTGGAGCGTTTCGTGCTGACCAGTTCGGCGGCCGCGATTGCCTATGGCCACGGCCCGGGGAAGGACCGCTTTGACGAGCGGGATTGGACCGTGCTCGAAAATCCGGCCGTTCCGCCCTACCATCGCTCCAAGACCGTGGCCGAGAAAGCCGCGCGCGAGTGGGTTGCCTCGCACGCGCCCGATATGGCGTTCTGCTCGGTCAATCCGGTGGCCGTGCTGGGGCCGGTGGTGAATGACGATCTGTCGACCTCGATCGAATTGGTGCGCAAGCTCTTGACCGGCGAGATCCCGGCGCTGCCCGCAGTCGGCTTCGGCATTATTGACGTGCGGGATGTGGCGCGCGCCCATCTGCTGGCGCTTGATGCGCCGGCGAAAACCGTCCGCGGCGAGCGTTTTCCGGTGCAGGATCGCTTCGTGTGGATGACCGAGATTGCGCAAGTGCTGCGAACGCGCACGCCTGAGCTTGCGCGCAAGGTGCCGACCCGCAAGCTCCCGGACTTCGTCGTCACCCTGCTCGCGCCGCTGCTGGCCGAAATGAAGCAGGTGAAGGCCGAACTCGGCCGCACCCGCGATGTCTCGGGCGAGCATACGCGGCGCGTGCTGGGGATGGATTTTATCGCTGCCGACGACAGTATCGCGGCGACTGCACGCAGTCTGGTCGATCAGGGGATCGTGCGGGTCTAGGCGCCGAACCGCCGCGGGGCGAATTGCTCGGGCGCAAGGCCTGCCTCGGCGCAATCCGCGGGGAAGGGCAGGCCCAGCACCGCGCTTTCCGCAATCCGTGACAGCGCGGGCGCCGTCTGGAAGCCAGCGCCGCCTTGTCCCGCGACCCATACGAAACCGGGTGCGCCCACCGCGTGGCCGATCACCGGCAATTCATCGGGCGCAAAGCTTCTGAGGCCCGCCCAGCTATGTGCGATCCGGCGAATGGGGAGGGTGGTCGCCTGCTCGACCCGGTCGGCGGCGATGGCGATGTCGAGCTCCTCAGGCGCGGCGTCGCACGGCGCGCTGGGGGTCTGGTCCATCGCTGAGGCGAGCAACTGTCCCGCTCCTTCGGGCAGCATGTAGAAGCCTTCGCCCACGGTCTTGGTGAAGGGCCAGGCGCGCACATCCTCGTCCGGCAATGCGGCGAAGGAGATGACGGTGCGGCGGCGCGGCTCGATCCCAATAGGCGTGACGCCCGCAAGGCGCGCAATCTCATCCGCCCATGCTCCCGCCGCGTTGATGAGCAGCGGCGCGCCGTAAGTCTCGCCCAAGGCTTCCACCCGCCAGCCTGCGCCATCGCGTGCAATCGCGCTGACCGTCGCACCCGTGACCACTGTGCTCCCCGCCGCGCGCAAGGTCGTAACATGCGCCTGCAACATCGCATGCGTATCGAGCTTGAGCGCCCCGTGATCGACCAGCGCGGCCTCGCACGCTTCGGGCTTCAGCACCGGCAGCAGCGCGCGCGCTTCGGCACCGTTGATCCGCGCATAATCGCAGCCGAATTGGCGGTGCGTTTCTTCCAGCGCGTCCAGCGCCGCCAATTGCGCAGCAGAGGCGATATGCAGCGCCGGATGCCGCGTGCCATGCTCGGCCAGCGCGGGCAGGCTCAGCGCGGTCAGCGTGCGCACCAGCCGCTCGCCCAGCCCGAAATGCGCCACCGCCACGCTGCGGCCCGATGCGTGGTAGCCGGACGCGCTCTCACCCTCCAGCACCACCACTCGCCCGTGCGCGGCCAGCCGCGCCGCGCAGCTCAGCCCCGCGATCCCGCCGCCGATCACCAGAAATTCGCACCGCTCCATGACGCCGGTCTCGCCTAATGCGTTGCCCTATGCAACTGTTGTTCGTAAGCCACAGGCGGGGAGACGGGTGTCATGCAGCTTGCAGGAAAGACGGTATTGTTGACCGGCGGCAGCGCCGGGATCGGGCGCGAGATCGCGCTGCAACTCAAGGCCAAGGGCGCGCGGGTGATTCTCACCGGACGCAGCCCCGAACGGCTCGAGGCGATGCGGGCCGCGGGGTTTGAGGTGATCGCTGCCGATCTGTCCCATGCCGCCGGGGTCGATGCGCTGATAGCGCAGCTGGCTGAGACCGAGCTCGATGTGCTGATCAACAATGCCGGGCAACTGGTCGATCACGATTTCCGCAAGGCCACGCCTGATGCCGATGCGGCGGATGCGGGCATTTATGCCAATCTCTCCGCCCCGATCCGGCTGATCACCGCGCTGGTGGAGCGCCTGCGCGCCCGTCCGCAAGCGGCGATCGTCAACGTGACCAGCGGCCTCGCGATTGCGCCAGCGGCGCGCCAGCCAGTCTATTGCGCCACCAAGGCGGGCCTGCGGTTCTATACGCTGGCCCTGCGTGAACAGCTCAAGGGCAGCGCCATTCAGGTGATCGAGGCTCTGCCGCCGGTGGTCGATACCCAGATGAATGACGGCAACCGCATGAAGAAAATGCCGCCCGAGGAATGCGCGCGCAAGATCATCGCCGCGATCGAGCAGGACCACGACGAGGCCAATATCGGCATGACCAAGATGCTGCGGATGGTCGAGGCGGTCGCCCCTTGGCTGGCGCGGCGCATGACACTCAGGTTCTGACCGCCCGCACTTTTGCCACGTTGACGCTTGGGACATGCTAAGGCAACGCAGCGGCCAAACACGCCAAACAAGGGGATGCCCATTGTCCGCCAATATCGCCGAAATGGAACGCCGCCGCGAAGCCGCCCGCATGGGGGGCGGCCAGAAGCGCATCGACGCCCAGCACGCCAAGGGCAAGCTGACCGCGCGCGAACGGCTCGACGTGCTGCTCGACGAAGGCAGCTTTGAAGAAGTCGATGCCTACGTGGAGCACGACTGCAACGATTTCGGGATGGAAACCCAGCGTATCCCGGGTGACGGGGTGGTCACGGGCAGCGGCACGATCAACGGCCGGCTGGTTTACGTGTTCTCGCAGGATTTCACCGTCTTCGGCGGCTCGCTGTCGAAGCGCCATGCGGAGAAGATCTGCAAGGTGATGGACACCGCGCTGAAGGTCGGCGCGCCGGTTATCGGCCTCAACGATTCGGGTGGGGCGCGCATTCAGGAAGGCGTGGCGAGCCTCGGCGGTTATGCCGAGGTGTTCCAGCGCAATGTGCTCGCATCCGGCGTGGTGCCGCAGATCAGCCTCATCATGGGGCCCTGCGCGGGCGGGGCGGTCTATTCGCCGGCGATGACCGACTTCATCTTCATGGTGAAGGATTCGAGCTACATGTTCGTCACCGGCCCTGAAGTGGTGAAGACCGTCACCAACGAGGTGGTGACGCAGGAGGAACTGGGCGGGGCGATCACCCACACCACCAAAACCTCGGTCGCCGATCTCGCTTACGAGAACGATGTCGAAGCCCTGCTGGCGACCCGGCGATTTTTCGATTTCCTGCCGCTCTCCAACCGTGACGAAGCCCCGATCCTCCCCACCAGCGACGCGTGGGATCGGATCGACAACAGCCTCGACACGCTGATCCCCGATAATGCCAACCAGCCCTATGACATGCACGAAGTGATCGCCAAGGTGCTGGACGAGGGCGATTTCTTCGAGATCCAGCCGATGCACGCGGGCAATATCCTGTGCGGGTTCGGCCGGGTGGAAGGCCGCACCGTCGGTGTGGTGGCGAACCAGCCGATGGTGCTGGCAGGCGTGCTCGACATCAACTCCTCGAAGAAAGCCGCGCGCTTCGTGCGCTTCTGCGATGCCTTCGAGATCCCGATCATCACTTTCGTCGACGTGCCCGGCTTCCTCCCCGGCACGGCGCAGGAGCTGGGCGGGATCATCAAGCACGGCGCGAAGCTGCTCTTCGCCTATGCCGAGGCGACCGTGCCCAAGATCACCGTCATCACCCGCAAGGCTTACGGCGGGGCCTATGACGTGATGGCATCGAAGCACCTGCGGGGCGATCTGAACTATGCGTGGCCGACGGCGGAAATCGCGGTGATGGGCGCCAAGGGCGCGGTGGAGATCATCTTCCGCTCCGAGAAGGACGACCCGGCCAAGATCGCCGAGCGGACCAAGGAATATGAAGACCGCTTCGCCAACCCCTTCGTCGCGGCCCAGCGCGGCTATATCGACGAGGTGATCCACCCGCACTCGACCCGCCGCCGGATCGCGCTGGGGCTAAGGAAGCTGCGGACGAAGCAGTTGGAGAACCCTTGGAAGAAGCATGACAATATTCCGCTGTGATTACCGGGATCCTTGAACGATGACTGACCTGCAAGGCGCATATGAGGCCGCATGGAATGCGCTGGATGCAATCCATCAAGAGGGCTTCTGGTTTTTCGTCACGCAGTCTGACGAGGACGAGCTGCTTGAGGCCCACGCTGCGATGAAGACAACTGGCCTCGATCAGCACGCTGCCAAGTTTCAGGAATTTCTCGATATCGACGGAGAGGCCTTCGCCGGGGCGGGCCTCCCGGGAGAACCTCAATACGAGCCTAGCAAGGATTGGGTCGCAGAATTCGAAGCCATTCTCGACACGCGGGAGGACGGTTACCGGGCCTTTCAGGATATCGTCGAGCAGTTCCGCCAAAGACACGGATTGGAAGAATTATGAAACTCGGCCGTCTCAACCACATCGGGGTCGCCACGCCCTCCATCGCCGATAGCATCGCATTCTACCGCGACGTCATGGGTGCGACCTCCATCACCGAGCCTTTCGACCTTGAGGAACAAGGCGTGAAGGTCTGCTTCGTCGACACCCCCGGCGCGGATGGCGCGCTGAACGGAACCCAGATCGAGCTGATCGAGCCGCTGGGGGAGAACTCCACGCTCGCCGGCTTCATCGCCAAGAACCCCTTGGGCGGGCAGCATCATTTGTGCTTCGAAGTCCCCGATATCGCCGAGGCGCGCTCGGAAGTCGAGGCGCTGGGCAAGCGCATCCTTGGCCCCACGCGCATCGGCGCGCACGGCACGCCTATCTTTTTCGTCCATCCCAAGGACATGGGCGGCATGCTTACCGAGATCATGGAGACGCCCAAAGAGGGCACGCACTGGTCGAACTAAACCCCCGGAGAGAAAAATGTCCTACGAAACCATCCGCGTTGACCGTGAAGGCCCGCTGCTCACCATCACCCTCAACCGCCCCGAGCGCCTCAACGCCATGCCGCCGCAGATGGCGGACGAGCTGGGGCAGGCGTTCTACGACCTTGGCGACGCGCGCGCGGTGCTGATTACGGGCGAAGGCAAGGGCTTCTGCTCGGGCGCGGATTTGTCCGCCCGCGGCGATGGCTCGGCGCTGGGCGGCAAGGGCGGCAGCCATGAGGCGCTGATCAACCACTACAACCCCGCGATCAGCCAGGTGGTGCGCGCGAGCGTGCCGGTGATCTGCGCGGTCAACGGCCCGGCGGCGGGCGTCGGCTGCTCGCTGGCTCTGGCGGCGGATTTCACCTTGGCGGCCAAGAGCGCCTATTTCCTCCAGGCCTTCGTCAACATCGGCCTAGTGCCCGATGGCGGTTCGACCTGGCTGCTCACCCGCGCCATCGGCCGCGCCCGCGCCACGCGGATGATGATGCTGGGCGAGAAGATCAGCGGAACGCAGGCCGAGGAATGGGGCCTCGTCTACAAGTGCGTCGAGGATGCGGACCTGATGACCGAAGCCCGCGCGCTGGCCGAGAAGCTCGCCAACGGGCCGACGGTCGCCTACGCGACGATGAAGCGCAACATCGCCACCGCGCTCGACCAGAACCTGCAAATGGTGCTGCTCGCCGAGGCCGAGGGTCAGCGCATCGCCGGCGCGACCAAGGACGCGATGGAGGGCGGCATGGCCTTCCTCCAGAAGCGCAAGGCCGAGTTTAAGGGGCACTAATCGCTCCCATCTCCGTTCGTATCGAGCGGAGCACGAAGTGCGCAGTCGAGATACCCCCGCGCGGTGTCTCGACTTCGCTCGACACGAACGGAAAAATGGTAACGCGATGACCCAAAAACCGACGCTCTCCGACTGGAACGCCCTCGCCGCCAAGGAGGTGAAGGGCCGGGACCTCACTTGGCACACGCCCGAGGGCTTTGCGATCAAGCTGCTCTACACCGCGGAAGATCACGCCGGGTTCGACCCGGGCCTCCCCGGCTTTGCGCCCTTCACGCGCGGAGTGAAGGCTTCGATGTACGCGGGCCGTCCGTGGACGATCCGGCAGTATGCGGGCTTCTCCACGGCCGAGGAATCGAACGCCTTCTACCGCCGCAATCTGGCGATGGGGCAGAAGGGCCTGTCGGTGGCCTTCGACCTTGCCACCCACCGGGGTTACGACAGCGATCACCCGCGCGTCGTTGGCGATGTCGGCAAGGCGGGCGTGGCGATCGATACGGTCGCGGACATGGAAATCCTGTTCGACCAGATCCCGCTCGATTCCATGAGCGTTTCCATGACGATGAACGGAGCGGTGATCCCGGTGCTGGCCTTCTTCATCGTCGCGGCGGAACGTCAGGGCGTGTCGCAGGACAAGCTGGAAGGCACGATCCAGAACGACATTCTGAAGGAGTTCATGGTCCGCAACACCTATATCTATCCGCCCGAGCCTTCGATGCGGATCATCTCGGACATCATCGCCTATACCTCGGCCAACATGCCGAAATTTAACAGCATTTCGATCAGCGGCTACCACATGCACGAAGCCGGGGCGACGGCGGTGCAGGAGCTCGCCTTCACTATCGCCGACGGCAAGGAATATGCGAGCCGTGCCATGGCGGCGGGGCTTGATATCGACGCCTTCGCCGGCCGCCTCTCCTTCTTCTTCGGCATCGGCATGAATTTCTTCATGGAGATCGCCAAGCTGCGCGCCGCGCGCACGCTGTGGTACAAGGTGATGGACGATCTGGGGGCGAAGGACGAACGCTCCAAGATGCTGCGCACCCACTGCCAGACGAGTGGCGTGAGCTTGCAGGAGCAGGATCCCTACAACAACGTCATCCGCACCACGGTCGAGGCGATGGCGGCGGTGCTTGGCGGCACGCAGTCGCTCCACACCAACGCGCTCGATGAAGCGATTGCGCTCCCGACCGATTTCTCGGCGCGCATCGCCCGCAACACCCAGCTGGTGCTGCAAGAGGAAAGCGGCATCTGCAACGTGGTCGATCCGCTCGGCGGCTCGCATTATATCGAGGCTCTGACCGCCACGCTGGTGGCCGAGGCCGAGGCGATGATGGCCGAGGTCGACGCGGCGGGCGGCATGACCGCCTATGTCGCGACCGGCGCGCCCAAGGCCGCGATCGAGCGCGCGGCGGCGGAGAAGCAGACCAAGGTCGACAAGGGCGAGACGGTGATCGTCGGCGTCAACAAGTACCGCAAGGACGCCGAGGACGCGCTGGAGACCCTGGAGGTCGACAACCAGATGGTCCGCACCGGCCAGATCGCCCGCCTCGCCAAGGTGCGCGAAGGGCGTGACGAGGCGGCATGCCGTGCGGCTTTGGTGGCTTTGACGGCGGGCTGCGCGTCCGGCGAGAATGTGCTGGCGCTGGCGGTTGCCGCCGCGCGCCATGACGCGACGCTGGGCGAGATTTCGTCGGCGATGGAAGAGGTCTTCGGCCGCCACGATGCGACCCCCGCGCCGGTCAGCGGTGTCTATGCCAGCGCCTATGAATTCGACCGCCGCTGGGCGCAGGTCACCGATGGCGTCGAAGCCGTGGGCCGCCGTCTGGGCCGCGCACCCCGCATCATGATCGCGAAGATGGGCCAAGACGGCCATGATCGCGGCGCGAATGTGATCGCGAGCGCCTTTGCGGACATGGGCTTCGATGTGGTCTCCGGTCCGCTGTTCCAGACGCCCGAGGAGAGCGCCGCGATGGCCTTGGCCAAGGACGTCGACGTGGTCGGCGCGTCGTCACTCGCGGCGGGCCACAAGACCCTGATCCCCGAACTAATCCGGCTCCTTCGCGAAGCCGGGCGCGGCGACATCAAGGTCACCGCAGGCGGCGTGATTCCGCCGCAGGACTATGACTTCCTGCGCGAGGCGGGGGTGCAGGGGATCTACGGCCCCGGCTCGAACGTGGTGGAGTGCGCGGCGGATATTCTGGTGCTGCTCGGTCACAACATGCCGCCCTTGGGCGAGGGGCTGGACGAGGCGGCGGAGTAGGCGCTACTCCCGCGTCATTGCGAGCCGAAGGCGAAGCAATCCAGTGCGGCACGCGAGACGCTCTGGATTGTCGCGTCGCTTCGCTCCTCGCAATGACGAACAACTGGAAAACCACCCAATGACCCACCCCCGCACCGACTGGACCCGTGAAGAAATAGCGGCCCTCTTCGACCTCCCCTTCACCGAGCTGCTGTTCCACGCGGCCAGCGTCCATCGCGAATTCCACCCGCCTACGCAGGTGCAGCTTTGCACTCTGCTCAGCATCAAGACCGGCGGATGCCCCGAGGACTGCGGCTATTGCTCGCAGTCGGTCCATGCTGACAGCGGCGTCGAGGCGACCAAGCTGATGGACGTGCAGGCTGTGCTCCAGCGCGCGGCGCAGGCCAAGGATGCGGGCTCGCAGCGCTTCTGCATGGGCGCGGCGTGGCGTAATCCCAAGGACCGCGACATGCCCGCGATCGTCGAGATCGTGAAGGGTGTGCGGAGCATGGGCCTTGAGACCTGCATGACGCTGGGGATGCTCGAACCGCATCAGGCCGCAATGCTCGCTGAGGCGGGGCTCGATTACTACAACCACAATATCGACAGCAGCCCCGAATATTACGAGCGCGTCATCTCGACCCGCGATTTCCAGTGCCGCCTGGATACGCTGGATCACGTGCGCAAGGCCGGGATAAATGTCTGCTCCGGCGGGATCGTCGGTATGGGGGAAACGCGCGAGGATCGGGTGGGCTTCGTCCACACCCTCGCCACCCTGCCGCAGCACCCGGAGAGCGTGCCGGTCAATGCGCTGGTGCCGGTCAAGGGCACGGTGCTGGGCAACATGCTCGCCGACACCCCGCTCGCGAAAATCGACGATATCGAGTTCGTCCGCACCGTGGCGGTTGCCCGCATCACCATGCCGCGCTCGATGGTGCGGCTGTCGGCCGGGCGCGAGTCCATGTCCGAGGCGACGCAGGCGCTGTGCTTCCTTGCGGGCGCGAATTCGATCTTCACCGGCGACAAGCTGCTGACCGCGCCCAATGCGGGCGACGACAAGGACGGCGCGCTGTTTGCGAAGCTGGGGCTGACGGCGCTGCAAGGCGAGGAACCCGCGCGGGCCTGCAAGGCGGCGGCGGCAGCGTGATCGGCTGGCTCGCCGCGGCGGCTCTGGCAGCGGCCCCCGCGCCCGAGCCGCAGCCGCTCACCATCGGCGAGACGGTGACGCTTGAGGCGCTCGGGGCGGAACGCGCAGTCAACATCATCCTGCCGCCCGATTACGCCAGCAATCCCGAGAAGCGCTGGCCTGTTATCTATCAGCTCGACGGGGCGATGAAGCAGGACCTGATCATGGGCGCCGGGCTGATGCGCTGGGGGGCGCTGTGGGGGCGCAGTCAGGACGCGATCATCGTCGGCATCGAGACCAGGGATCGCCAGCGCGAGTTGCTCCCACCGACTGGCGACGCAGCCGAGCGCAAACGTTGGCCCAGCGCGGGCGAGAGCGCCGCGTTCCGTCAATGGCTGGCCGACACCGTCAAGCCGCTCATCGAGGCGCGCTATCGCCACGATGGCACGGCATTTCTGGTCGGCGAGAGCGCGGCGGGGCATTTCGTGGTCGAAACCTGGGCCGACACGCCGGCCTTGTTCACTGGTTACGCCGCCATCTCGCCGAGCCTGCAATGGGATAGCGAGACTCTGAGCGGACGTGCCTTGGGCGAGAGCAAGCGCCCGCCGCTTTACCTAAGCCTCGCCGATGAAGGCGGCGCGACCGAGAGCGGGATGCTACGGCTGCTGGGGGTGCTGCCGACCGAGCAGCCCTATTGCTTCTCCGACCGCCGCAAAGAGCTGCGTCACGCGACCGCCTTGCACGGATTGCTGCCCGAGGCGCTGCAATATCTGCTGCCGACCAAGGCGGATTGGCTGGAGGAGTACGGCATGGTGCTCAGGTGTGATCAGCGGGGAGGCGCCCTATGACCCCCCATCGTAACCCATGACCTTGGGCTTTTCCGTCGACAGCCTGCTCCCCAAGGCACGCGGGGGCGGGCAATTGCGCATGGGGCTGGTGAAGCTGGAAGAGCATCAGTGGCTTCAGCCCACACCCGATCTGGCAGCGCGGGCCGCTGGCTTCGCCGAATGGCCCCAGGGCCTGCAGCTGACGCCCGAGGTCGATGCGCCGGGCCGCGAATTGGCTGCGATGCTGGGCGTAGATGGCGCGCTCCCCGAAGCCGCGCTCGCCGTCCACGAAGACCTCTGTCTGCTCACCAAGCGCGACGGCGAGGAGGTCTACCGTCTGATCGGTGCGGCGGTGGCATGGCCCTCCGATTGGCACCCGGCTGAGAAGATCGGACTACCCCTGCGCGCACTCCACGCGCCCATCGCGGGCTACGAGGAGCAACTCGCCACAGGGGTTGATCGCTTCATGGAGACGCTCCGGCCCGGCCCGATCTATGCCCGCTGTAACTGGTTCATCGCGGCGGTCGGGGAGCGCCGCTGGCTCCCCGACCGCCCGCCGCAACAGGCCTTCGCCCATGTCACGGCCGAGAATGCAGGCGAAACGCTGTTTGTGCGCTCCGAACGTCAGACCTTGCGGCGCTTGCCGCAAACGGGCGCGATCCTGTTTGGCATCGGCATCTACGTCGAACCGCTTGGCAAGCTCTCTCCCGCCAACATCGCCATGCTTGGCAAAGCCGTGCAGACGCTGGTGAGCGGGGAGGGCGACCGCCGCGGCGCGCCTGCCTATGCGGAGAGCCTGATCAGATATGCGGAGAAGCGTGCTGCCGACTGACGCCCCAAATCCGCTAGCTTGCAGCATCCGCAAACCCTCGGCATAGCCCACGCACAAGATAACGCATCTGCACGAGAGGTTGTCCGCCTTGTTCTCGAAAATCCTGATTGCCAACCGCGGCGAAATTGCCTGCCGGGTCATCACCACCGCCCGCAAGATGGGGATCAAGACCGTCGCGGTCTATTCCGATGCTGACGCCCGCGCGCCCTTCGTCGCGATGGCGGACGAGGCGGTGCATATCGGCCCGTCGCCCGCGGCTGAGAGCTACCTGATCGCCGACAAGATCATCGCCGCCTGCAAGCAGACTGGGGCGGAAGCGGTGCATCCGGGCTACGGCTTCCTGTCGGAACGCACCTCCTTTGCCGAGGCGCTCGCCAAGGAAAACATCGCCTTCATCGGCCCGCCGGTGAACGCCATCGCCGCGATGGGCGACAAGATTGAGTCCAAGAAGCTGGCGAAAGAAGCGGGCGTCAATGTTGTCCCCGGCTTCGTCGGCGAGATCGAGGATACCGAGCATGCGGTCCGCATTGCGAACGAGATCGGCTATCCGGTGATGATGAAGGCCAGCGCCGGCGGCGGGGGCAAGGGTATGCGCCTCGCTTACAACGAGGCCGATGTGCGCGAGGGCTTTGAAAGCGTGAAGCGCGAGGGCCTGAACTCCTTCGGCGATGACCGCGTGTTCATCGAGAAGTTTATCCTCAACCCGCGCCACATCGAAATCCAGATCCTCGGCGACCAGCACGGCAATATCCTGTACCTGAACGAGCGCGAATGCTCGATCCAGCGCCGCCACCAGAAGGTGGTCGAGGAAGCGCCGTCGCCTTTCGTCACGCCGAAAATGCGCAAGGCCATGGGCGAGCAATGCGTCGCTCTGGCGCGTGCGGTGGGGTATTACTCGGCGGGCACGGTCGAACTGATCGTCAGCGGCGCGGACCCGACGGGGGAGAGCTTCTACTTCCTCGAAATGAACACCCGGCTTCAGGTCGAGCACCCCGTCACCGAAGCGATCACCGGCATCGACCTTGTCGAACAGATGATCCGCGTCGCAGCGGGCGAGAAGCTGACGATGACGCAGGACGATATCGGCATCGACGGCTGGGCGATCGAAAATCGCGTCTATGCCGAAGACCCCTATCGCGGCTTCCTGCCCTCCACCGGGCGGCTGGTGCAGTATTCACCACCGCTGGCTGGTTGGCAGGAAGACGAAACAGTCGCAGGCAAGGCACGACGCGGGGTGGCGCGCGGCGCTGGCTCCGTGCGGGTCGATGACGGGGTTTACGAAGGCGGCGAGGTTTCGCGCTTCTACGATCCGATGATCGCCAAGCTGATCACCTGGGCGCCCACGCGCGACGAAGCGGCGGACCTCCAGATCGAAGCGCTCGACAATTTCCGGATCAAGGGCCTCGGCCACAACGTCGATTTCCTCTCCGCGATCATGCAGCACCCGCGCTTTCGCTCGGGCGAATTGACCACCGGCTTCATCGCCGAAGAATATCCCGATGGGTTCCACGGCGCGGCCACCAGTGACGAGCTGAACCGCCTGCTCGCCGCAGTCTGCGCAGGCAATGAATTCACGCTGCAAAGCCGCGCGCGCCGCATCTCAGGCCAGCTGGACGGCGATGACGGGCGCCCCGGCGTCCAGCGCGTCGCGAGCGAATGGCTGGTGAAGCTGGGCGATCAGCGCTTTGAGGTCATCCTTGGCGATGGCCATGCGATGGTGGACGGCGTGCGGGTCGAAGGCGCCTGTGACTGGATGCCCGGCATGGTGCAGGCGACCGCGACCGATGGCCTCGGTAACAGCTATGGCCTGATCGTTGAGCGTATCGGCAATCACTGGAAGGTGACCACCCGCGGGGCAGCGCATACCGCGCTGGTCTTGCCGCTCAGGCTGGCACGGCACGAATCGCTGATGCTGGAGAAAGTCCCG
Source organism: Porphyrobacter sp. SLTP (assembly GCF_009905735.1). Lineage (GTDB taxonomy): Bacteria > Pseudomonadota > Alphaproteobacteria > Sphingomonadales > Sphingomonadaceae > Erythrobacter. The sequence goes on along the minus strand of NZ_JAAALE010000005.1, from coordinate 167,112 downwards.
CCCGATCTGTCGCGCCTGTTGATCTGCCCGATGCCGGGGATGCTGGTGAAGCTGCACGTGGCCGAGGGCGATACCGTGCAGCCGGGTCAGCCGCTCGCGACGGTTGAAGCGATGAAGATGGAGAACATCCTGCGCGCCGAAAAGGAAGGCGTCATCGCCAAGATCAACGCCGCCGAGGGCGAGAGCCTTGCGGTGGACGCGGTGATCCTCGAACTGGAGTAACGCCCCCGATGCTCGAAGCCCTGGCCTTGAACATGGCGGTGCCGGTGGAGCCTGCGATGATCGCGGGCCTGCCCACGCATGACGTGACGCTGACACATCACGGCGAGACGCAGACCTGCACTGGGCCACTGCTTGCCGATGTGATGGCAAGGCTGGGCGCGCCGTCTGGCAGCGGCCTGCGCGGCCCAGCGCTGCTGATGGCCGTAGTGGTCGAAGCGCGGGACGGTTACCGTGTTGCCTTCACCCTCGGCGAACTCGATCCGTTGCTGGGCAAGGCCGAAGTGGTGCTGGCGGATCGTTGCAATGGCGTGATGCTGGACGCGGAAGACGGCCCGTTCCGACTGGCCGTTGAAGGCGATACGCGCGGCGCAAGGTCGGTACGTCAGGTTGTGACCCTGCAGCTTGTTGCGGTGCCCTAGGCCACGTTGCGCCGATCAGTCCAAAGTCAGGTGCAGACACTGGTTGAAGTCGGTGAGCACATAGTCGCCAAACGCCGCGCCATTCACAAACCCCCGCTTCCGGTAAAGCGCCAGCGCCGGATCAAACGCCGGGCCGCTGCCGGTTTCAAGGTTGAGCCGCTTGATTGCTTGGCTTCGGGCGTGGTCGATGATCACCTCCAGCAGCCGGGCGGCAATTCCCCGGCGCAGGAAATCTGGGTGCGTGCGCATGGATTTGAGCTCGGCCTGACCGCCGCCCAAAAGCTTGAGCGCGCCGATCGCCGCCACCCGATCATCCACCCGCACAGCCCACACCGTCACCGCCGGATCGGCCAACCCCGACAGGTCGAGCGCAAAGCTGAGCCCCGGGGGCGAGCCCGCCTGCATCGCCTGCTGGTGAAAGGCGATGAGCGCCTGCACCTCCGCATCGCCAAGATCGGCGATCGCGATGATCATGCGGCCAGTTCGTCGTCGAGAAACGCCGCGATATCAGCCAGATCGACATCGCGCGCCACGTAAGCCTCTCCCAGCGCGCGCAGCAGGAGGAAGGGCAGGGTGGCAGCCTCGGCCTTCTTGTCATGGCGCATGTGATCCACCAGCGCCGCGCCGTCGCAGGTAAGGCCCAGCGCGGACAGGCTGGCGGGCAGGCCGGATGCGGCGATCGCGCGCGTGGCCCGTTCAGCATCATCCGCTGGAATCTCGCCCCGGCGCGCGGAATAGCGCGCCGCCAGTACCATGCCCAAGGCGACCGCCTCTCCGTGCAGCAACCTTTGCGAAAAGCCCGTCTCAGCCTCCAGCGCATGGCCAAAGGTGTGGCCGAGATTGAGCAGCGCGCGGCGATCCTCGGTCTCGCGCTCGTCCTCGGCAACGATCCGCGCTTTCATGGCGATGCTGGTGGCAATCGCGTGCTCAAGCGCGGCCGGTTCGCGTGCCAACACCTTGGTGCCATTGGCCTCCAGCCACGCGAAAAACGCCGCATCGCCGAGCAGGCCGTACTTCAGCACTTCGGCATACCCGGCGCGCATTTCGCGATCTGGCAGAGTGGCGAGCACCAGCGGGTCGATCAGCACGAGGCTCGGCTGGTGGAAGGCGCCGATCAGGTTCTTGCCCGCGGCAGTGTTGATCGCCGTCTTGCCGCCGACCGACGAATCGACCTGTGCCAGCAAGGTCGTCGGCAATTGCACAAAGCCGCAGCCGCGCTTGGTTATCGCACAGGCGAAACCCACGAGATCGCCCACCACGCCGCCGCCCAGCGCGAAAACGTGGTCCTTGCGGGTGACGCCCATGGCCAGCAGCCAATCGCACAGCTTCTCAAGCACGCCCCAGGTCTTGGCATCCTCACCCGGCTCAACCACGAACCATTCGACCTCTAGCCCGTGTGCGGCCAGATTGGCTGTGACACTCTCGCCATAAAGCCGCTGGGTGTTGGTATCAGCCACGAACGGCACGCGGCGCCCGCCGGCATAGGCCTTCAGAAACGGCGCAGCCGCTTCGGCCAGACGGCCCAGCAGGCCTTCCTCAATCACCACATCATATTCGCGCCCGGCCAGCGCGACGGGAATTACAGCCATTGATCAATCGCCTCGATGATCGCGCGTGCGGTGTCGGCATGGGGGCCGGTTTCGCTGACGACACGGATATGGGCCTGCCCATAGAAAGGCGCGCGCTCCTGCGCCAGCCGGGTGAGAATGTCGCGCGGATCGCCATTTTTCAGCAACGGCCGGTTCCCGCGCCGCGCCGTGCGTTCGACCAGCGTGTCGATGTCGCAATCGATCCACACCGCGATCCCGCGCTCCAGCACCAGCGCGCGGGTGGCGGGATCGACAAAGGCCCCGCCGCCGGTGGCGATGACGCCGTGGGATTCGTCCATCAGCCGAGCGATCACGCGCCGTTCGCCATCGCGGAAATAGGCCTCGCCAAAGGTTTCGAAGATTTCGGGGATCGAGCGCTGGGCGGCTTCAACAATCGCTTCGTCAGCGTCGACGAAATCGCGCTGCAACAGGCTGGCAAGCTTGCGCCCCACGGTTGATTTGCCCACGCCCATCAGCCCCACCAGCACCACGGGCCGCGTTATGCGCGCGGCAATCGCGGCAAGCGGGGCAGGATCGTTGAGAGGCGGCGCGGCGGACATTGCCGCAGGGCCTATAGATGGGCTAGGGCACGCGCAATATGCGAAACTCTCGCCCCTCGCGTCTCTCACCGACTGGCCTTCAGGAGGCACCCGCTCCGAGTGTTCCGGCCGGGCGGCGCTGGATGGTGATTGCGGGCCTCGTGGTGGCCGCTTTGCTGGCACTGGCGTGGTTCGATGGGGGCGAGGAACCGCTGCGCCCTATCGCCGATGATGTGGCTCTGCCGGAGCCGGCGCAATGAGCGGCAAGCGGTACGGGGCCAGCGTGCTCGCCATCGCCTTGGCAGGCGTTCTGGGCGGGGCAGGGCTGGCCGGTTTTGCTGGCGCTCAGGGCAAGCCCGAATCGCTGCTGCCGCCGGGGTTTGACGATCCGGCGCCTGCGCCGTCTCCGCGTCCGAGCCCCGCTCCAGCGCCGCAGACCGGAAATGCAGCGCCGTCTGTCTCCCAGCCCGGTGCAGCGCCCGTGCCCGGCGTACCCGTCGATCCGTCGACCCTGCCGCCGATGCCGACCATCACGCGCGGCGATCTTTCCCGCCTGCCGAGCCTTGAGGCGCTGGAGAACATGTCAACCGAGGAGCTGGATCGGCTGCTCGGATTGAAGCCCAAGTCCGATATTCCTGCTGGTGCACGGCGCGCTCTGACGCGGATCGGCGTGCTGGCGACTGACGAGGGCGGGTTGCCGCCATCTGCGCTCGCGAATCAGCCGGACAAGCTGGTGCGCGCGGTTCTGGCAGGCACCCGCGGGCCGATGGTGTCGCGTTGGGGGCACATCCTCATGCGCCGCGCGCTCGCGAGCCGTTTGGCTGCGCCGCTCGGCATGGACCCGATCGAGTTTGCCGCGCTGCGCGTCGGCGTGCTCAACGGGATGGGCGAATATGCGCTCGCCCGCGCGGTGGTGCAGGATGTCGACAGCGCGGACTGGTCGCCCAGCCTGACGCAGGAGGCGCTCAACGCCTATCTCGGCAGCGGCGACATTACCGGCGCGTGTCCGGCGGTGCGGCTGCAAGGCTCCGCGCGTGAAGATGGCGAGTGGCAGATGTGGCAGGCAATCTGCAACGCCTATGCCGGGGAAAGCGCGCTTGCAGCTTCGCAGCTTGATCGGGCGCTGTTCCGGGGTGTGGCGCCGCGAATCGACGTGCTGTTGGCGCGTCGGTTTGCCGGTGCAGCCGGGCGCGGGCAGCGCGGTGTTCAGATCGAATGGAACGGGGTGGAGGACCTCAACCCCTGGCGCTTTGGCCTCGCCACCGCGCTTGGCGAACCGCTGCCCGATGGCCTGCTGGATGGCGCGATGAAGGACAAGGGCGGGGCCTATTACGCCCGCGCCGGGGCGCTGCTGCCGATGCTGCCAGCAACTCAGCGTGCCGCCTTTGCCGGACGGGCCGCGCGCGAGGGGATCATGTCGGCCGATGCGATGGTCGATCTCTATTCCGAAGTTTACGCCGATCCAGCGGCCAGCGGCGATCCGCAGACTCATGCGGCCGCTCTGCGCGAAGCCTATCTTGCAGCAGACCCCGCCGCCCGGATTGCCGCGATGGAGCGGCTATGGGCCGCAGGCGCCGCGCTCGGCGGCGGAGACGGGTACGGCGCGCGGGTTCTGACCGCCTATGCCGCCGCGCGCATTCCCGCCGATGCGGCCCATGCCGATGCTGCGGGCGAGCTGATCGCGGCGATGCTGACGGCTGGTCTTGATGGCAACGCGGTGCGCTGGGCCAATGTGGTCGAGGAAGGCTCGCTCGGCTGGGCGCTCATCGCGCTCGCCAATCCGCGCGGGGACGAGGTTGGCCAAGGCGCGGTTGAGAGCTTCACCGGCAGCGACGACAGCGAAGGCGCGCGCAAGTCGGCCTTCCTTGTCGCCGGGCTCGCCGGAATTGGGCGGCTGAGCGAAAGCGATGCCAATGCGCTCGCTGGCGATCTCGATTTTGATCTGGCGCGTGAAACCCGTTGGAGCCGTGCCATTTCGCGCGCGGCCGAGGTCGGGAATCCGACGATGGTGGTGTTCCTAGCTGGGCTCGGGATGCAGGGCACAAGCTGGCAGCAGATGACGCCGCTGCACCTCTATCACATCACCGCCGCGCTGACCCGTGTGGGGATGCAGGCCGAAGCCCGGATGATTGCTGCCGAGGCAGTGGCGCGGGGCTGATGTCCGCCAGTACCGAGACGTTTCTTGCAATGCTGGCTGCTGAACGGGGCGCTGCGGCCAATACGCTGGCGGCCTATCGCCGTGACTTGAATCAAGCCGAAGACGCCATCGGCGATCTGGCGGCGGCACCGCGCGATGCGGTGGCCAGTCTGGCCGGAGAATGGGCGAGCCTGGCCCCCTCAAGCGTCGCCCGCAAAGCTTCGGCGTTGCGGCAGTTTTTCGGTTTTGCGATCGACGAGGGCTGGCGCAGCGACGATCCCTCAGGCGCGCTGCCGCGTCCGCGCGCGCGCCGTCCGCTGCCCAAGGTGCTTGGCCATGACCAGATCACAGCGCTGTTCACGCGCGCCGAGGAGGAGGCATCAGGCGATGATCCCAAGGCGGTGCGGCTGCTGGCGCTGATCGAATTGCTGTACGGTTCGGGCTTGCGGGCAAGCGAGTTGGTGACGCTGCCTCTCCACGCCGTGCCACGTGATGCGCCGTTCCTGACAGTGACGGGGAAGGGCGGGACGACGCGGCTGGTGCCGGTTGGCGGCCGGGCGCTGGAGGCGCTGGCGCGCTGGCTGGCGCTGCGTCCGCAGGTGGTGCCCACCTCGCGCTACCTGTTCCCCTCGGACGGGGGCAAACCGCTGAGCCGGGTGCGGCTGTTTCAGCTGCTCAAGGCATTGGCCGCGCGCGCCGGGCTCGATCCTGCGACCATCAGCCCGCACGTGCTGCGCCATGCCTTTGCCACCCATCTGCTGGAGGGCGGTGCCGATCTGCGCGTGCTGCAAACATTGCTCGGCCATGCGGACATTTCCACCACCCAGATATACACCCATGTCGATGCCGCGCGGTTGGTTGCCCTCGTCAATTCCCGTCACCCGCTTGCAAGCCGCACAACATAAGACTAGCCCCGCGCGATGATTTCCTACCTCGATTTCGAGAAGCCGGTCGCAGCCCTTGAAGAGCGCATCGCACAGCTGCGCAGCGTCAACGCGCTGCATGATGTCGATGTCGCCAGTGAGATCGGCCGGCTTGAGGCCAAAAGCGCCGAACTTCTCGCCAGCACATATGCCTCGCTTACGCCGTGGCAGAAGACGCAAGTTGCCCGCCATCCGCAGCGGCCACATTTCCGCGACTATGTCGCCTATGCTTTCAGCGAGTTTGTGCCGCTCGGCGGTGATCGTCTGTACGGTGACGATCTGGCGATCATGGGCGGCTTTGCGCGGCTCGATGGCCGCCGGGTGATGCTGATCGGGCACGAAAAGGGCCACGACACCACCACGCGCATCGCGCACAATTTCGGCATGGGCAAACCTGAAGGCTATCGCAAGGCGATCCGCCTGATGGAACTGGCGAGCCGATTCGGCCTGCCGGTGGTGACGCTGGTGGACACATCCGGTGCGTTTCCGGGGATCGAGGCGGAAGAACGCGGCCAGGCTGAAGCCATCGCCCGCTCGACCGAGGCATGTCTGGCGCTGGAAGTGCCGATGATCGCGGCCATCGTCGGCGAAGGCGGATCGGGCGGCGCGGTTGCGCTGGCCTCTGCCAACCGGGTGCTCATGATGGAGCACGCTGTCTATTCGGTGATTTCGCCAGAAGGTTGCGCTTCGATCCTGTGGCGCACTTCGGAAAAGGCTGCTGATGCGGCACAGGCGATGAAAATCACCGCCCAGCATCTCAAGCGCGACAAGGTGATTGACCGCATCGTCAAGGAGCCAGTCGGCGGCGCACAGCGCGATCCGCAGGCCGCAGCCCGGATGCTCGGCGCTGCGCTGAGCGAGGAGATCGAACAGCTTTCAGGCCTTAGCCGCGCCGAACTGATCGCCCAGCGCGAGGAGCGCTTCCTCGGCATCGGGGGTTAAGCCCGGCAAAGGTGCCATCCCAAGTTAAGGTTTCGTTTGCCAAGCCTTTCCGTTGCGCTGCTTTGCCGATAGGCTTGCAGCAGAACATGACAGCGGGAGGAGCCACCTATGGCACGCATTTCACGCAAGATACTGGCGCTCGGCGCAGCGCCGCTGGCGTTGACCGGATGCATGGGCGCAGGCGGGGCCATTCCCTCGGCCTCGGCCCCGATTACGCAGACTGAAGCGCAGCAGGGCGCGCAATATCATCCGCAATTGCTGGCCGAATTCGGCGGTGCGATGACCGGTACCCACGCTCAATATGTTGAGCAGGTGGGTAAGAATATCGCGGTGCAATCAGGCCTCGGCAATGCGCGCGAGAGCTTTACCGTCAGCCTGCTGAACTCGCCCGTGCACAATGCTTTCGCGGTGCCGGGGGGCTATATCTACACCACCCGCCAGCTGGTCACACTGATGAACAATGAGGCGGAACTCGCCGGCGTGTTGGGGCATGAAGTCGGCCATGTTGCCGCGCGCCATTCGCAGCGGCGCCAGGCCGAAGCGCAGAAAAACACGCTGCTCGGCGGCGGTCTGGCGATTCTTTCAGGGATCTTGCTGGGCGATTCGGGGCTGGGCAACACCCTGTCGCGCACCTTCATGGAAGGCTCGCAGATGCTGACGCTCAAATTTTCGCGCCAGCAGGAGCTGGAAGCGGATGATCTCGGTATCCAGTATCTGGGTCGTGCAGGCTATGATCAACGCGCGATGGGCACTGTTTTGGCCAGCCTTGCGGCGCAAAACGGGCTTGATGCGCGTCTGGCAGGGCGCAATTCGAGCGTTCCGGAATGGGCTTCGACCCACCCTGACCCCGCCAGCCGGGTACAAAGCGCGCTCGCCAAAGCCAGTGCGGCGGGTGCCGCCGGTGTAACGAATCGCGACACGTTCCTAACGCGAATCGACGGGATGCTCTACGGCGACGATCCGGCGCAGGGAATGATCGAGGGCAGCACCTTCATTCACCCCGAAATGCGCCTCGCTTTCACCGCGCCTCAGGGCTTCTACATGGTCAATGGCACCCGCGCGGTCAGCATTCAGGGGCAGGGTGGGCAGGCGCAGATGACGCTGGCTGCCTATAACGGCAATCTGGAAACCTATGTGCGCCAGCAGTTCACGGCCCTTGGCGGTCAGAACAGCACCCTTGCCCCATCTCAGCTTGAGCGCACGACGGTCAATGGCCTGCCCGCGGTGTATGGCACTGCGCGAGTCAATAATGGGCAAAGCCAGGTAGATGTGGTGGTGTTTGCCTATGAATTTGCCCGCGACCGCGCCTATCACTTCACCGCGATTGCGCCTGCGGGCCGCGCGGCGACCTTCAATCCGATGTTCCAATCGATGCGGCGAATCACGCAGGCCGAAGCAACTTCGGTGGTGCCGAAGAAATTGCAGGTGGTGACCGTCGCTCGCGGCGACACGGTGGCGAGCTTGGCGCGGCGAATGGCTTATGACAGCGCGCAGGAAGATCGCTTCCGGGTGCTGAATGCGCTCAGCGGTAGCGCGACGTTGACGCCTGGTCAGAAGGTCAAGCTGGTCGTGCGGGCGCGCTGATTTGCGCGCATGCTGGCGGTACGAGCCGCCCAATCTAGCCGTATCTCGAATGCACAAAGAAAAAGCGGCGGGGATTGCTCCCCGCCGCTTTCCTGTTTGCCCGAAGGCAGACGATTAGTTGTTGGCTTCGAGGCCTTCTTGCATCTCGCCGTCGACTTCCGTGAAGGTCGCTTCGAGGGTCGAACCCAGCGAGGTCATGGCGGTGATCGCGGCGACGGCGATGAGAGCGGCGATCAGGCCGTATTCGATGGCGGTGGCGCCCTGTTCGTCGCGGATCAGGTTCTTGATGAAGTTCATGGTCGGTCTCCTGGTTGGTCTTCGCTAATACTGCCCGTCCTAAGTTCGGCTCGGTTCGGACAACTGTTGAACTAGGGCAAATTTCTTTAAAAAACCCTAATTGCCATTAATTCGTCATTGCGTCGGTGCTGCGGGCTTCAATGTCGTCCCACATATCGGAGGTCGTGTTGGCAACCTCCCAAAGCGCACCAATCATCGCAACGGCGATCAGGCCGATAACAAGACCATATTCCACGGCCGTTGCACCGGCTGTGTCATGTTGCAAACGCTTGAAAAAACTTGCCCCCATGACACGTGTACCTGTGCTGTTATCAATCTGATGTCCTAAAGATCGTTGAGGAAGATTAAGAAAGAGTTGAGGGCGGGTACTTTGATGGAAAGAAAGCCGACATGACGGGGAAGTGGCTGACAGTTGTCGCAGGCGCATTGACCCGAAATGACGGACGTTGGCTGATGCATCAGCGACCCGTGGGCAAGCACCATGCCGGCCTTTGGGAGTTTCCCGGCGGTAAGGTGGAAGCATTTGAAATGCCGAGAGAATCTCTGGTGCGGGAACTGGAAGAAGAGCTCGGAATTTCCTGCTGTTCTGCTGACTGCGCCCCTGCTGGTTTTGCTGAGGGCGGTGCTGCTGCCAACGGTCAGGCGCTTGTCATTCTGCTTTACACCGTGAGCGATTGGCAGGGCGAACCGCAGTCGCTGGAAGGCGGGGCCGTGGGCTGGTTTACCCCTGACGAGGTGCTCGCGCTGCCAAAGCCTCCGCTCGATGTTGTGCTGGCACGGCGGCTGTTTCAAAATCTCGGATCAATGCCAAACGCCTCTTGCCAAGCCTGACGCACCCCCCTATGTGCCGCCCCTCAGCGCGCACCCGTAGCTCAGCTGGATAGAGCATCAGACTACGAATCTGAGGGTCGGACGTTCGAATCGTTCCGGGTGCGCCAACAAAGCCCGCTCCTTGCAAAAGGGGCGGGCTTTGTTGGTTCTGGGCTCGGCCTAGTCCGCCACACTCTCCTCAAGCGCATGCATATCATCGTCCGACAGGCCGAAATGATGCCCGGCTTCGTGAATCACCACATGGCGGATCAGCGCGGCAAAGCTGACGCCGGTTTCCTCCATCTCGGCCAGCAGCGGCTGGCGGAACAGCGTGATGACCGGCGGCAGCCCGTCACTGTCCCACTGTGACCGCTCGGTCAGGGCGACGCCTTCATAGAGCCCGGTCAACTCCCAGCGATCGGCAATCCCGACAGCGTGCAATTGCTCTTCAGTCGCGAATTCCTCGATCCGCAGCACCACATCGGCCAGCGGCTGGCGGAACGCATCCGGCAGGCGAGCGACAACCAAAGCAGCGGCGGTTTCGAAATCGGCAATGCTGGGCTGAGGCAAGATCGATGGCCTTTCTCGTCACCATGGGGGATGAATTGCCGGGGCAATCCCTTACATAAAGCAAGATGGGGACAGCATCCTTCCCGCGCAACCGGCGTATCTGCATGGAACGCCTTGGGGGTTGACGGGTTGACGTCACTCGGGATCGACAGGCGAGGGGGCTCCGACTGGGCCAATGAGTAAAGAAAGACGACAGACCATGAACTACGTTTCGGCCCACGATCACGATGATGAGTTCGATCCGGAAAACCCGATGGGAAAGCCTGAAGTGCCGGAACATGTGCAGGATGCCATCCGCACTCTGATCGAATGGGCAGGCGACGATCCGAACCGCGAAGGCCTGCGCGACACGCCCAAGCGGGTCGGCCGCGCGTGGCTTGAATATTGCGAGGGCTACAAGGAAGACCCTGCGATCCATCTGTCGCGCATCTTCGAGGAAGTGGGCGGTTATGACGAGATCGTGCTGCTCAAGGACATTCCGTTCCAGTCGCATTGCGAACACCACATGGCGCCGATCATTGGCAAGGCCGCGATTGCCTATCTGCCCAAGAAGAAGGTGGTCGGCATTTCCAAGCTCGCCCGTGTGCTGCACGGTTATGCCCAGCGCTTGCAGATCCAGGAGCGCCTGACCGCTGAAGTCGCGCAGTGCATCTGGGACAATCTCGATCCGCATGGCGTGGCCGTGGTGATCGAAGCGCAGCATGGTTGCATGACCGGCCGCGGCGTCAAAACACCGGGTGTGGGGATGATCACCAGCCGCATCCTCGGCTGCTTCCTCGACAATGACAGCAGCCGAAAGGAAGTCATGAGCCTGATGGGATATTGATCACATATCTGCGAATACTCAGGCTTTGAATTTCCTCACCTTCCAGTGTCCGAAATGCACCTTCCACCCCTTGATTTAGCCTGAGCCAAGCCTTGGTTTGTGCGATTCGCAATGGTAGTCTTGTCTGATCCACGGCCCTAACGGCCGGGATCAAGCAGGAGAGTACCATGAAGAAGTACGTCTTTGCCGGGCTGGCGCTGAGCGCATGCCTCGCTTCGCCTACCTTCGCACTCGAGCATGAGGTCGTGATCGACCATGCGGATGGCCCGATCGCGGCCGATTACAAAGGTTCGGTCACAATCGAAACCACACAGGTCGGGACTGCCGGTCCGGCCGGACGCCCGAACACGTTGCGCTGCAATTGGACCGCGACGTTGAATGTCGAGCGTGTCGCCGAGGTTGGCGAGACGCTGCAGTCGCGCCGCACCCTGAGCAGCGATGATGTAGTCAGCGGTTCGCGTCCCGGCTGGTGCGAAACCCATGCCAAGGCGATCGACCGGCTGGTCGACACGCGCCGGGACAATATTCGTACGGCCATGCTCGCATTGATCGATCAGGATCGTGCGGAACTTCTCGCCGAGGCCGACGGCGCGCAGAGCAGCCGCCGCGGCGTCTGATTTCACTCAAAAGCCTTAGCCAAGTGGGGCGCTTCCACAAGGGAGGCGTCCCGCTTTCGCATTTGCGATCAGGGGCAAAGCGTCGTAGCCTTTGGGTCGGGCCCAGCCGATGAGCCTTACCGACGGAGATTGCTGATGCTGCGCATACCTGCCACCCGCTTTTTTGTTGCCGCCGCGCTGGCGGGCGTCCTTGCCGCCTGTTCGGGTGAAGGGGCTTCGGATGCCGCGCCCAGCGGTGATGTCGCGGCGGCGGGCGAAGTCCCGCCGGTGCTCAAGGAACGGCATGACAATTTTGAAGGGATCGGTGATGCCTTCAAGGCAGTTCGCGGCGAGCTTGACAAGGACGCGCCCGATTTCACGCTGATCGCCGCCAAGGCGAGCGATATCAACACGCGCGCGAAGCTGATCGAGACCCACTTCCCGGCGGGCACCAGTGTTGACGATGGCTTCAAGACCGAAGCTTTGCCGTCGATCTGGCAGAAGCCTGAGGAGTTCAAGGCCGCCGCGCAAAAGCTGGTCGACGAAAGCGCCAAGCTGGTGACCGTGGCAGGTGAGGGCGACAAGGCCGCCACAGGAGCGCAGGCGATGGCGATGGGCGGTGCGTGCAAGGGCTGCCACGACAAGTTCCGCCTCGACGACAAGAAGTAGGCCCTGATGACCGATCCGCTCGGCACGCCCCCCGCGGCCTCGCGCGATGTGAAGGTGTGGGACCCCTTGTTGCGGATCACGCATTGGAGTTTTCTGCTGATCATCCCGATGATGTGGTGGACGGCGGAGAACTCCAAGTGGGCCCTCCATCGCCGCACCGGGCTGGTCTTGCTCGGCCTGCTGGTGTTCCGGCTGCTGTGGGGGTTTCTCGGGCCTGAGACCGCGCGCTTTTCCAGCTTTGTGAAGGGACCGGGCGAGGTCATCGCCTATTTGCGCGGGGCTTTGTCCGATGCTGCGACCCGCATCGGACACTCGCCGATTGGCGGTTGGAGCACCTTGGCGCTGCTCGGTGCGATGTTGCTTCAGGTCAGCATGGGGCTGTTTGCGGGCGATCCCTATGACGGGATGACTGGGCCGCTCAACCCGCTGGTGGGCGTGATGACCGCCGATACCATCACCGAATTGCACGAGACATTCTTCTGGGTGATTGCGGGCCTGATCGGCCTGCACTTGGCCGCGATCACCTTTTACGCGGTGAAGGGCAATGATCTGCTCAGCCCGATGGTGAGCGGTGACCGTCCGCCGATGCCGGGCGTGGCCGGGATTGGCCCGACGCCATGGGGACGCGCGGCGCTCGCGGTGGGGCTGGCTGCCAGCTTTGCGCTATGGGTGGCTTACGGTGCGCCGCTGACCTGATTTGAAAACGGGGCGCTTCCCCTTTCGGAAAAGCGCCCCGTCTTTATGCATTTGTGCGTGAAGGTTCAGAGCTGGCCGAGCATGTGGTCGGCGCTCGAAACCTTGAAGTCACCGGGCTCTTCGACATTGAGCTGTTCGACGACGCCGTCATTGATGACCATCGAGAAGCGCTGACCGCGCTTGCCGAGGCCGAAGCCCGAGCCGTCCATGGTCAGGCCGATCGCTTCGACGAATTCGGCATTCCCGTCCGCCAGCATGGTGATGTCGTCGCTGCCGGCGGCCTTGTTCCAGGCACCCATCACGAAGGCGTCGTTCACTGCGGTGCCGACGATTTCGTCAACGCCCTTGGCCTTGAGGTCGCTCGCCTTTTCAACAAAGCCGGGAAGGTGCTTGGCCGAGCAGGTCGGGGTGAAGGCACCGGGGACCGAGAACAGCGCGACGCGCTTGCCAGCGAAATAGTCGGATGACTTGACCGGCTGCGGGCCTTCTGCCGTCGCTTTGATCAGGGTGACTTCGGGGATCTTGTCACCAACGGAAATTGTCATGATGTGTGCATCCTCATGCCTTGGGGGGTGGGTTCGGGGTGTTCTATAGCGGGTGCGGGCGGTCGGGCAACAAATAGACATATAAAGATAAGTTTATATTTGCTTCAAGGTGCCCTTGTCGCTAGGGGCAGGGCGCATAAGCAGACCTTCGCACAAGGATGTGCCGATCTGCGCTTAGGAGATTGAAGCAATGGCTACCCTCGCTGCCGCCCCGACCACTGAATATGTGATCAAGGACATCGCGCTGGCCCAATTCGGCCGCGACGAGATCATGATCGCTGAGACCGAAATGCCCGGCCTGATGGCGCTGCGCGAAGAATATGGTGCCGCCCAGCCGCTCAAGGGCGCGCGCATCACCGGCTCGCTCCACATGACCATTCAGACCGCGGTGCTGATTGAGACGCTCGTGGCGCTCGGTGCCGAAGTGCGCTGGGCGACCTGCAACATCTTCTCGACCCAGGACCACGCTGCGGCTGCCATTGCTGACGCCGGTATCCCGGTCTTCGCGATCAAGGGCGAGACGCTCGCAGATTACTGGGATTACGTGGGTCGCATCTTTGACTGGGCGACCGACGAAAACCCCGATCTTACCTGCAACCTGATTCTTGACGATGGCGGCGATGCCACCATGTTCGCGCTGTGGGGCGCACGTCTTGAAGCGGGCGAGGAAATGGGCGAACCCACGAACGCCGAGGAAATCGAATTCCAGCGCGCACTGAAGGCCTTCGTCGCTGCCAAGCCGGGCTACCTCACCAAGACGGTGAAGGCGATCAAGGGCGTTTCGGAAGAAACCACCACGGGCGTGATGCGGCTCTACCAGATCGCCAAGCAGGGGAAGCTTCCCTTCCCGGCGATCAACGTGAACGATTCGGTCACCAAGTCGAAGTTCGACAACCTCTACGGTTGCAAGGAATCGCTGGTCGATGCGATCCGCCGCGCGACCGATGTGATGCTGGCTGGCAAGGTCGCCTGTGTTGCCGGTTACGGCGATGTCGGCAAGGGTTCGGCCGCTTCGCTGCGTGACGGCGGCGCCCGTGTGATGGTCACCGAGATTGACCCGATCTGCGCGCTTCAAGCCGCGATGGACGGCTTCGAAGTCGTCACCATGGAAGACGCGGTCAAGCGCGCCGACATCTTCGTCACCGCCACCGGCAATGAAGACGTCATCACCGCCGAGCACATGATGAACATGAAGCCGATGGCGATCGTCTGCAACATCGGCCACTTCGACAGCGAGATTCAGATTTCCGCGCTTTCCAACTATAACTGGAAAGAAATCAAGGAAGGCACTGACCTCGTCACCTTCCCCGATGGCAAGTCGATCATCATCCTCGCCAAGGGCCGTCTGGTGAACCTCGGCTGCGCCACCGGTCACCCGAGCTTCGTGATGAGCGCAAGCTTCACCAACCAGACCCTCGCCCAGATTGAGCTGTTCACAAAGGCTGACGAATATCAGAACGATGTTTACGTCCTGCCCAAGCACCTCGACGAAAAGGTCGCCGCGCTGCACCTCGAAAAGCTGGGTGTGAAGTTGACCCAGTTGAGCAACAAGCAGGCGAACTACATCGGCGTGCCGCAGGCTGGCCCGTTCAAGCCTGATCACTACCGCTACTAAGCCAGACAAACCGCCCGCCTCGCCCTGTTTTGTCACGGGGTTGGGGGCGGGCGGCCTGTCACCCGTTGCACTCCCGCGCGCACGCGCATAGCGGTTGAGCGATGGACCTCTCGCCCCTTTCATTGGTGCTGATCGCGCTCGTCCTTGCCGCTTGGGCGGTGGGGGCGGCGATGGTGGTTCTGCGCGCGAACCAGAGCGTCAAGCGCGCCAAGGCGATGCGCACCAGCCTCAAGCGGATGCAGACGTTGCTGGATGTCGCCCCGGCGCTGCCATTGCTGGTTCGGGTCGATGGGCGGATCGAAGCGCCTGAGAAGCTGGCCCGGATGCTGGGCTTGGCGGCAATGCCCAAATACCTCAGCGAACTCGCTGCGCCAGCAGGTAATCCCAAGGGCGGCGGGCTTGCGCAGGGGCAGCTCGATCAGCTTTGGTCCCGGATCCAGACGACCCAGAAAAGCGCCGCGCCGTTCCGCATGGCCATCAACCTGCCCGGCGCGCAGCGCAGCCTTGCGCTCTACGGGACGCTCGCCGATCCGCAGGTTTCACCCGGCGGGGCCGCGCTGGTGTGGGTGTTCGACTTTACCGAAAGCCATTCCGAAATGGCCCGCCTGCGCGCTGCTGCTGCGCGGGCGACGGGGGATTTCGCCGCGCTTGTCGGCCTGATCGAAGCCGCGCCCATGCCGATGTGGTTCCGCGGGTCTGACCTCACGCTCCAACTCGTCAACCAGGCCTATGTCGATGCGGTTGGCGCGACGACGGCGGCCGAGGTGGTGCAGAACCAGATCGAGCTGCTCGAGCCTGAGGAGGGACGCTCACCTGCCGATATCGCCCGCGCCACGCTGACCAGTCAGGCAAAGTCGGAACGCATCATCGCTGCGACCATCCACGGTGCGCGCCGCACGTTGCGGGTCAGCGATCTCCCGCTCGGGCTGGAGGGGGTGGCAGGCTACGCCATCGATATCGAGGAGCAGCAGCAGGTGGCGCGCGAATTCCGTGCCTTCCGCGATGCGCAGCGCGCGCTGCTCGACCAGCTGTCGGTGGGCGTCGCCCTGTTTGACGGCGAAGAGCGTCTGACCTTCGCGAACCGCCCGTTCCGCCGCCTGTTCAGCCTGACCGAAGAAGCGATCGAGGCCCACACGCCGTTCCAGCGCTTCCTCGCCGAGGCGCGCGAGCGTGGGCGCACGCCGGAAGTGCGCGATTTCCCCGAATGGCGGCGCGAACGCACCGGCTGGTTCGGGATGCAGGATACACAGGAAGAGGCCTGGCCGCTGCCGGGCGGCACCCATCTGCGCGTCGTCGCCCAGCCTATGCCGGATGGCGGCTTGATCCTCATCACCGAGGATCGCACCGAAAGCCTCGCGCTTTCCGCCGTGCGCGACACGCTGCTGCGCACCCGCACAGCCACGCTCGACAGCCTGTTCGAAGCCCTGGCGATTTTCGCGCCGGATGGTTCGGTACAGCTGTGGAACCGCAGCTTTGCGGGCACCTGGGGTCTCACGCCCGAACTGCTCGATCTGCATCCGAGCGCAGATGAGCTCTTGAGCGCAATCGGGCGCAATCTGGTGAATCCCGAAGAAGCCGGGCTGATCGGGGCTGCCGTGCGCGCGGCGACACTCGACCGGCGCGAGAAGGGCGGGCAGGTCGATCTGGCCGATGGCCGCACGCTGCGGTTCGCGGGGATTCCCCTGCCTGATGGCAACGGCCTGCTGACCGTGCTCGACATCACCGCATCGCAAAAGGCTGAACAGGCCCTGCGCGAGCGGGCCGAGGCACTGGAGGAGGCGGACGCGGTCAAGGCCAAGTTCCTCGCTAACATGAGCTACGAATTCCGCACGCCGCTCACCACCATCGGCGGGTATGCCGAACTGCTGAAAAGCGGTGCAGCGGCTGATCCCGAGGGGGCGGGCGAATATGTCGATGCGATCCTGAGCGCGGTCGAGCGCCTAACCGAGCAGGTCGAAAACGTGCTCGACCTGTCGCAAAGCGAGGCGGGGTTGCTGCCGATCCGCAAGGAACGCCTCGACCTCCTCGATTTCCTCACCACGCTGGTGCGCGAGCGGGAGGGAGCGATTGTCGCCGCCGGGCTGAGCCTCGATCTCAAGGGTCGCCGCGGCCGGGTGATTGAGGCCGATCCGCGCCAGATGGGCCGGGCGATTGGCAACCTGCTCGACAATGCCGTGGTGGGCACGCCGGAAGGCGGCCGCATCGTGATCGAGATCCGCCGCGCGCCCGAGGGCACCGAGTGGGGGGTGGAGATCAGCATTGCCGATAATGGCCGGGGCATGACTTCGAAGGAACTTGCCCGCGCGCAGGGCGGGGTGAAACCTGCGGGCGACGGCGCGCCGGAGCGCCGCACGGGCCTTGGCATTCCGCTCGCCCGGCAGCTTATCGCGGCGCATGACGGGGTACTCGAAATCGTCAGCCGCAAGGGCGCGGGCACCACGGCGACGATCCGCCTGCCGTGACCGAAACCCGGTCCAGCCTCCCTGATCTGGCCTCTATGGCAGCTTACGGCGCAGCAATTGCCGGGCGATTGCGGGCGGGTGATGTGGTGGCGCTGACTGGCGGGTTGGGGGCGGGCAAGACGACACTGGCGCGCGCGATACTGGCGGCTCTTGGGCATGAGGGCGAAGTGCCGTCGCCGACTTTCACCATCATCGAGACTTACGATGCGCCGCCGCTCCGGCTCGCGGCTGTGCACGCGGATTTCTACCGTCTGGATGATCCCGCCGAACTCGCTGAAATCGGTCTCGATGATTACCGCGAGGGTGCAGTGCTGCTGGCGGAATGGCCGGATCACGCGGGCGGCTTCGCTCATGAACCGGGATGCCTGTCGATCACGCTGGAACCCGTTGGAGAAAGCGGGGAAGGCGGGCGGATTGCGATTGCCCGCGGCGGGGCGGATTGGGTAGGGCGGATGCCATGACCGCGCTTCCCCAAGGCCTCGCCGAATTCGTCGCCCACGCCGGATGGGAGGGCGCGGACATCGACCCGCTGCCGGGGGATGCCTCGTTCCGGCGGTATTTCCGGCTTAGCCGGGCAAGCGGCGAATCGGCCATGCTGATGCACGCGCCGCCTCCGCACGAAGACCCCGCGCCGTTCCTCCACGTTGCCCATTGGCTGAACACGCACGGGATGCGCGGCCCTGCGATCCTTGCCGAGGATGCGGCCCAAGGCTGGGTGCTGACCGAGGATTTCGGCAATGACCGGATGCGCGACTGGCTCGATCTGAACCCCGCTGACGAGCGCGCCGCTTACGAGGCCGCGGTCGAGGCGCTGGCCGCGCTCCACCACCTGCCGCCGGGGCCGTTTCCGGCCTACGACATGGCGGTCTATGCCCGAGAGGCGGCGCTGCTGACTGAATGGTATTGCCCCGCCCAAGGCCTTGCGGTGGATGCAGCCGGCTATGCCGCCGCCTGGGAAGAAGTCCTCGCGCCGCTGCTGGCCCGCCAGAACCCCGGTGTGACGGTGCTCCGCGATTATCATGCCGAGAACATCATGCTGCTCGGCGGCAAGGCGACCGCGCCGCAGGGCCTGATCGACTTTCAGGACGCGCTCGTGGGCCACCCGGCCTATGACCTCGTCTCGCTGTTGCAGGACGCGCGGCGCGATGTGCCTGAGGTGCTCGAGGCGGCGATGCTGGCGCATTACTGCGCGGTGGCGGGCGTCTGCGGCGACGATTTCCTCGCCGACTACGCCCGGCTTGGCGCGCAGCGGAATGCCAAGATCGTCGGCATCTTCACCCGGCTCGACCGCCGTGATGGCAAGCCCAAATACCTCGCCATGATCCCGCGCGTCTGGGCGGCGATGGAGCGCGATCTGGCGCATCCCGCGCTGGCACCTGTGGCACGCTGGTTCGATGCCAATATCCCGGCCGATCTGCGCGCTGCGAACGGCGCTTTTGCCGCATGACCACGCTCGCATCCGACACCGCGATGATCCTCGCCGCTGGCCTTGGCAAGCGGATGCGGCCGCTGACCGCCAGCCAGCCCAAGCCGCTGGTGCGAGTGGCGGGCAAGGCACTGATCGACCACGCGCTTGATCGGCTCGCCGAAGCGGGCGTCGCCAAGGCGGTGGTGAATGTCCACTACCTCGCCGACGCGCTCGAAGCCCATGTGCTCGCCCGCGCCGTGCCCAAGGTGATCGTCTCGGACGAGCGCGCGCAACTGCTTGAGACCGGCGGCGGGATGGTGAAGGCGCTCGGCCAACTGCCCGATCCGTTCTTCGCGCTCAACGCTGACAATATCTGGCTGGATGGGCCAAAGAGCGCGTTCCACGACCTGTCGCGTCGCTGGGATCCCGAGGCCATGGACGCGCTGTTGTTGGTGGTGCCGCACGCGCGCGCGGCCAATTTCAACGGCACCGGCGATTTTCATATGGACCCGCTCGGCCGCCTCTCGCGCCGCCGTGATGGGCGGATTGCGCCGTTCATCTACACCGGCATCCAGCTGGTCAGCCACCGCTTGATGCGCGACGCGCCCGAGGGACCGTTCTCCACCAACATCCTCTGGAACCGGGCGATGGAGGAGGGGCGGCTGTACGGCCTCAGCTTCACCGGGCTTTGGTTCGAAGTCGGCACCCCGCAAGCGATCCGCCCGACCGAGGAGGCGCTGCTGGGTGGCTGAACCGCGCCACATCGGCCCGCTGGTCTATTCCATCGCCGCACACCGCGGCTTTGCCGATGCCCTGGTGGCCGGAATAGTGCCGCGATACCGCGAGCCGGGTTTCGGGTTGGCGCGTCTCACGTTGCTGGTGCCGTCGAGCCGCGCCGCGCGTACCCTGTCCGAAGCCTTCATCCGCCACGCGGGGGATACGGGCGACGGTGGGTTGCTGATGCCGCGCATGATTGCGGTGGGCGATCTCGATCTCGATGAAAAGCTGGGCGCGGCGCTCGATCCGCTGGGGGCAGCGGATATTCCGCCGGCCTGCGATCCGGTGGCGCGCTGGCTGATGCTCGACCGGCTGATTGCTGAAGAGCGCGAAGCCGAGGGCATGGAGCCGCTACCCGGCCGCGCGCGGCTGAACCTCGCGCGCGAGATGGCGCGGACGATGGACCGGCTGCTGGTGGAGGAGAGGGCCCCCGAGGATCTGTGGGCCGATCCGGTGCTGGATCAGCTCGGCAATCTCGCCGAGCACTGGAAGCGCGCTATCCGGCTATTCGCGCGGGTCAATGCGCGTTGGCAGCTGGAACTGGCGGAGCGGGGCGAGGTTGACGCCGCCACCCGCCGCAATCTGCTGTTCGACCGCGCCGCCCGCCGCTGGCGTGACACCCCGCCGCCGCATCCGATTGTCGCCGCCGGGGTGACGAGCGCCGCGCCTGCGCTAGCTCGCTTGCTCAGGGTGGTCGCAGAACTGCCCGAAGGCGCGGTGATTCTGCCGGACCTCGATCTGGCAATGGATGACGCGGCGTGGGCGGAGCTTGGCCTTGCGGGCGCTTCCGAGGAGCCCGGCGGGCCGGTATTCGCCTCTGGCGATGCGCTGAGCCACCCGCAATATCACCTGAAGCTGCTGCTCAATCGCATGGGCGTGAACCGCGCCGAGGTGCAGCCGTGGCACCGGCGCGGGATTGCTGCGGCGGAACCGGCACGCAGCCGGGCGATTTCCTCGCTGTTCCTGCCCCCTCATGCGAGCCGGGTGTGGATCGATCTTGATGCTGACCGGCGTCGGTTGTCAGGCGTGCGCCTGCTCGCCAGCGCGACGATCGAGGAGGAAGCACAGGCCATCGCGCTGCTGGTGCGTGAGGCGCTGGAGCAGCCGGAAAAGCGGATCGCCGTGATCACCGCCAATCGCGGCTTGGCGCGGCGGGTGGCGCAGCATTGCGAACGCTGGAACATTGCGGCGGACGACACCGCTGGTCGCCCATTGGCGCTGACCCCGGCAGGGCGATTGTTCGGTTTGCTGGCGGAGGTGGCGGCGAACGGCCCTGATCCGGCCAATCTTGTCGCCGCCTTCGGGCATCCGCTGGTGCGCGGGCAGGATGGCGAGGCACGCCGCGATTGGCTCAAGGGCCTGCGCGCCTTCGACCGCCGCTTGCGCGGGCCCGCGCCTGCGCCCGGTATGGAGCCATTGCGCAAGGCCGCCGCCAAAGCGGAGGTCGCCGATTGGTGGGCCGAAGCGGAAGCCCTGCTCGCGCCATTGCTCGACTGGCCGCGCGAAATCGCTCTGGCCGATGCGTTGACCCGGCTCGCGGACGCGGCCGAGGGCTTCGCGCAGACGCTGGTGTGGGAGCGCGAGGATGGGCGCGCGCTCGGCACCATGATCGAGGAATTGCGCGGGCAGGCCGAGGCGGCAGGTACGGAGATCGAGACCGCCGATCTGGCGGGAATCTTGCGCGACTCGATGGAGGCGGTCGCGGTGCGCCCCGGCTATGGCGGGCACCCGCGCGTGGCGATCTACGGCTTGCTCGAAGCGCGTATGGCGCGGGCCGATCTGGTGATCTGCGGGGGGCTCAACGAAGGCTCATGGCCGCAGCCGCCCGGAGCCGATGCGCTGCTGGCGCCTGCGATCCTGCGCGCGCTGGGCGTTCCGGGGGCGGAGTTTCGCATCGGCCTGGCCGCGCATGACCTGGCGGGTGCGATGGGCGCGCCAGAGGTGGTGCTTAGCCGGAGCTTGCGCGATGCCGAAGGGCCGACGCTGCCCTCGCGCTTCCTGCTGCGGGTCGAGGCACTGCTCGGCGATGATCTGGACAAGGAGCACCGTGAGCGCGCGATCCCGGCGTTGCTGCCGCATCTCGACCGGCTGCGCCCACCCGCGCCCGAATATCCGCGCCCGGCGCCCGATCCTACGCCCGCTGTGCGCGACGTGCCGATCAAGGTCACCGCGCTCGACCGGCTGCTTGGCGATCCCTACCAGTTCTATGCGCAGGCGATCCTCGATCTGCGGCAGCTGCAACCGCTCGCCGCCGATCCCTTCAGCGATCCGGCGCTGCGCGGCACGCTGGTGCATGATCTGCTCGACAGGTGGCACCGGGCGAGGGCGAGCGATCCCGGCCTTGCGCTTGCTCCCTTTGCCGCCGCCTATTTCGAGCGCGAGCGCGTCCACCCGCTGTTCCGCGCGCTGTGGCAACCGCGCCTGATCGCCGCGCTTGAGCGGTTCGAGCATTGGATTGCCGCAGCCGAGGCCGAGGGGCGCACGGTGCTCGCGACAGAGATTTCGGGCGAGATGGAGGTGGACGGGGTCAAGGTGCAGGGACGCGCGGACCGGATCGACAAGCTGGCCGATGGGACGCTGGCAATTGTCGATTACAAGACCGGCCGTGTGCCGAGCAAAGCCGAGGTCGAGGCGGGCTATGCGCTGCAGCTTGGATTGCTTGGCCTTATTGCCGAGCATGGCAGGTTTGCCGACAAGGACACGGGGAAGGTGGTACAGGGAAAGGCGACCGAGTTCGCCTATTGGTCTTTCAAGAAGGATGAAGACGGCTTCGGCAAGCGCGACATCCCGATGAAGCTCTCCGAGCGGCAAAGCGGGCTCACCCCGGACGAGTTTCTCCCCCATCACAGCGCCAAGCTTCAAGAGGCAATCCGTCGCTTTATTCACGGCAGCGACCCCTTCACCGCCCGCGAAAACCCCGACTACAAGGGCTATACCGACTACGATCAACTGATGCGCCTTGAGGAATGGCTGGTGCGCCTCACTGTGACGGAGACTGCCGACAAGGACGGCAAGCCATGAGCGGCGCGAACGGCTCCGTCTTTCCGTTGATGGATAACCAGCTGCTGGCAGCGGACCCGGAGGACAACGTCTGGCTCTCGGCCTCGGCGGGGACGGGCAAGACGCAGGTGCTGTCGGCGCGGGTGCTCAGGTTGCTCTTGCGCGAGGATGTCGCGCCATCGCAGATCCTGTGCCTGACGTTCACCAAGGCGGGCGCGGCCGAGATGGCGAACCGCATCAACGCGGTGCTGGCGCGGTGGGTGCGGCTGGATGCGGTAACACTGGGCAAGGAGCTGAAGTTCCTCGGCGCGGATATCGGCCCCGCCACGCAGGAGCGCGCGCGGAGCCTGTTTGCAAGCGTGCTCGATTGCCCCGGCGGCGGCCTGCGGATCGATACCATCCACGCCTTTGCGCAATTTCTGATCGGCAACTTCCCCGAGGAAGCGGGCCTCGCCCCCGGCACGCGTGTGCTGGATGATCGCAGCCGCGAAATGCTCAGCCGCGACGTGCTCACCGATCTGTTCGAAGAGGCCGAGCGCACGAATGATGTGCGGGTGCTCGACGGCATCGAACTGTTCACGACGCGCAAGGACCCTGCGGCGCTCCACAAGTGGCTGATGCGCGCCGCCGAAGCGCAGGACATGTGGGAAGGGCCGTCCGGTTGGCAATCGCCGATGGCCGGGCGCGTGCGCCAGACACTCGGCATTCCTGCCGACGCCGACGAGGCTTGGGCGAACGAGCCACTGCATCCCGATCTCTTCCCGGACGACGTGCTCGCCGCGATGCTGCCTGCGCTTGATGGCTGGAAGGCCAAGACGGGGCAGGAGAGCGCCGCCTTCATCCGGCATTGGCTGACACTTGATCTGACGGATCGGATCGCTGTGACAGAGCAGTTTCGCAAGACCGTCCTCAAGGCCGACGGGACCCCTCGCAAGATGGACGGTGCGGCCAAGATCGAACCTGACTTGCCCGAGTGGCAGGAGGATATTGCCGAGGCGCTGACGCTTTACGAAGACCGCCGTGCGCTCCTCGCCTGCGCCGAAATCGTGACCTCGGCGCTCGAGATCGGGCGCGCCTTCGCGCTCAAGTGGGAGGCCCGCAAGGCCCGCGAGGGCTTGCTCGATTTCTCCGACCTGA
The DNA here is from genome assembly GCF_009905735.1 of Porphyrobacter sp. SLTP. Taxonomy (GTDB): domain Bacteria; phylum Pseudomonadota; class Alphaproteobacteria; order Sphingomonadales; family Sphingomonadaceae; genus Erythrobacter. The sequence continues at coordinate 143,349 of NZ_JAAALE010000005.1, read as the reverse complement.
TCCGCAAGGCCGCCGCTTTGCTCGACAAGTCAGAGGCGGCGGCCTGGATCCGGTACAAGCTCGACCGTCATTTCGACCACATCCTGATCGACGAAGCGCAGGACACCAACCGCAGCCAGTGGGACATCGTCGAAGCGCTGATCGACGACTTCTTCAGCGGTGAAGGCGCGCGCGGGGACAAGCTTCGCACGATCTTCACCGTGGGCGATTACAAGCAGGCGATCTTCGGCTTTCAGGGCACCAGCCCGGAAAACTTCGCCCGCGCCAAGGAGCGTGTGCACGGCCGCATCACCGCCGCGCAGCAAGGCATCCGTCAGGGCCGGGTCAATCGGCGGGAGCCGGGTTGGCAGGATCTCGACCTCGGCCATTCGTTCCGCACGGCCGACATCGTGCTCGGCTTCGTCAACCGCATGATCGGAATGCTGGGCTTTACCGCGTTCGGGTTGGACAAGGACCCCGCGCCCCATGTCGGCGCTCAGCGGCCCGGACTCGTCACGCTTTGGCCGCCGGTCGCACCCAAGCAGGGTGAAGGGCAGGACGACGAGGACGAGGCCGAAGAGAGCGAGAACCGCGACTGGCTGCCCCGGCACGACACGCTGCTGGCGGAACGCATCGCCAATCAGGTGCAGCGCTGGCTGACCGATGAACCCTTTGTGCTCGCCAAGGGCACGCGCCGCCATGCGCAGGCGGGCGACATCATGGTCCTCGTGCGTCAGAGAAAGGAACTCGCAGCGCAGATCGTCGCCAAGCTTTATGCGCGCGGCGTGCCGGTGGCGGGGGTCGACCGGCTGCGGCTGGGCGCGCCGCTGGCGGTGAAGGATGTGCTCGCCGCGCTGCGCTTCGCCGCGCAGCCGCAGGACGATCTGAGCCTCGCCAACTTGCTCGCTTCGCCGCTGGTGGGGTGGAGCCAGGATGATATCCTCGCCTACGTGCCGCGGCCCGAGAAGATGCGGTTGTGGGATCACCTAAAGCGCAAGGACGCACCGCCTGACGTTGCCGCCACGGCGGAGAAGCTGCGGGACTTGCTGCGCCGCGCCGACTACCAGACCCCGCAGGCGCTGATCGTGTGGCTGCTGACCGGCCCGTGGCAGGGGCGGGCGCGGCTGGTCGAACGGCTGGGGGCCGAGGCCAATGATCCGCTCGACGAGCTGATCAACGCCGCTTTCGCCTATGAGGCCGAGTATTGGCCGAGCCTGTCGGGCTTCCTCGCATGGTTCGATGCCGGAACGGGCGATCTGAAGCGCGATTCCGACAGCGGCTCCGGGCAGGTGCGGGTGATGACGGTGCATGGCTCAAAGGGGCTTCAGGCCCCGATCGTGATCCTCGCCGATGCCACCGGCGCGCCGGGGGAAGCGGGCGATCTGGCGCTGGATGATGATCCCCTCGGCCAGATGGGTGATCGCAAGCGCGAAGTGCCGCTCCCGCCGCTCGGCAAGGACGAAAGGAAGGGCCGGATCGCTGAGGCCGAGGAAGCCAAGAAGGCGGCGGTTTTGCAGGAGCATTGGCGCTTGCTCTACGTGGCGCTGACCCGCGCGGAGGAAGCGCTGTTCATCGGCGGGTCGCTCAACAAGAACGAGGCGAAGAAAGGCGTGCCCCACGACGACAGCTGGTACGCCCGCCTCGCGCCGCTGTTCGAGGGTGAGGAGATCGCCGATCCGGTGTGGCAATGGCGCAAGGAGTGGGGTGAGCGGGCCGAGCCACTGGTGCCGGACGATGCCGACACCGCACCTGCCGCACCGCCTGAATTGCCGCGCTGGATCACCGCGCCGATTGGCCCCGAACCGCGCCCACCGCGCCCGCTGGCGCCATCGAGCGCAGGCGAGGAGGGCGGGGCCGCACCGCCACTGCCACCCGAAGCCGCGCGCCATGCGGCCCGGCGTGGGAGCCTGATCCATACGCTGCTCGAACGGCTGCCCGATGTCGCTGAGGCTGACCGCGAGGCCGCGGCGCGCGGCTGGCTCGAACGGCAGGCGGGCGATCTCGACGGCGCACTTCGGGACGAAATGCTGGCCGCTGCGCTGGCCGTGCTCGATCACTCGGCATTCGCCGCAATCTTCTCCCCTCAAGCGCTCCCCGAAGTGCCGCTCGCCGCGACGGTCGATGGCGTGGTCGTGGCCGGCACGGTGGACCGGCTGTTGATCGAGGAGACGCGCATCACCGTGGTCGATTTCAAGACCACCCGCCGCCCGCCCGCTAGCCTCGCCGCAATCCCGGTTGCCACGCTGCGCCAGATGGCGGCCTATGTCGCCGCGCTGGAGGTGATCTATCCGGGCCGCGAGGTGCGCGCGGGCGTGCTCTACACCCATGCGCCGGTGCTGTTCGATCTGCCGCCCGAGGCGCTGGCGGCGCACAAGAACGCGTTGCAGACCGCGCAGCAATCCTTGTTGCCGCTCGATATTGAGTGAACAGCCCTGCGCATTAGATTGCATTCACATGACCGGCGCTCTTATGGTCGTCGGCAAAGGAGAATTCGAAATGGCAACCGTCAACGTGACCGATGCAAGCTTTCAGGCCGATGTGCTGGACAGCGACACCCCCGTGCTGGTGGATTTCTGGGCTGACTGGTGCGGCCCCTGCAAGATGATCGCGCCCGCGCTGGAAGAGATCAGCGATGAGCTCGCCGGTCAGGTGAAGATCGCCAAGATCGACATCATGGAGAACACCGATATCGCCGCGCAGATGGGCGTGCAGTCGATCCCGCTGATGGTGCTGTTCAAGAACGGCGAAGCGGTCGCGCGCAAGCTCGGCGCAGCGCCCAAGGGGCAGCTCAAGGCCTGGCTCGAAAGCGAGCTTTGATCAGGCCGTCGTCCCGGGCCTGACCCGGGACCGCTTGAGGCCAGCGATCCCGGCTTTTGCCGGGATGACGCTTCACCCCAGCACCCGCGCGACAAATTCGTCCCAGATCGCGGGGCTCGACGCGCCGACAAGCCCGGGCTTGTCAGCCTCGTCGACCCGGTATTCGCTGCCGTCGAGCCGCGCGGCCTTGCCACCCGCTTCGTTAAGCCAGAGAATGCCCGCAGCGTGATCCCACGCCAGCGTGCGCTTGAAGCTTGAGACATCGTTCTCGCCCAGGGCGAGGCGCGGATATTGTTCGGCGGCGCAGCGCGGAATGTCGACCAGCGTGTAGTGCGGCGCGAGTTTCGCATCGACCATCGCAGATTGCTCGGGGGTGAGGAAAATGCGGCTGACGGCGGAGACGGGGCGATCCTGCCCGGTCGTGCGCGCTGCAATCCGCTCACCATTGACGAAAGCGCCTTCGCCCGCCCGCGTATGGCAAAAGCGGTCCTTGTTCGGATCATAGATCCACCCCGCGACGGCGCGGCCCGCATCGGCCAGTGCGATGATGATCCCGAATGGCTCCTTGCCTTCGGCGAAGTTCGCCGTTCCATCGAGCGGATCGATGATCCAGCATTGGCCGGAGAGGTGATCGAGCACGCTCTTGTCCGCGTGCACCGCTTCTTCGCCCACCACCGCGACACCGGGGGCAAGCTTGGTCAGCGCTTCGGTGAGGAAGGCTTCGACCTCGCGGTCAACGATGGTGACGGGATCGTCCGCGCCCTTCATCTCAACTTCGTGCGCGGCCAGTTGGCGGAAGCGCGGCAGCATCGATCGCTGCGCGGCGAAGCGCATCAGATCGCGGATTTCATCATCGAGCGCGCTCATGAACGGTAATCCGCGTTGATCGCGATGTAGCCGTGGGTGAGATCGCAGGTCCACACCGTGGCGCGGCCTTCGCCGAGGCCGAGATCGACGGCGATGTCGATATCTTCGCCCTTCAGGTGAGCGGTCACCGGGGCTTCGTCATAGCCTTCGACTGGCAAGCCGTCGCGCGCGGCCCAGACTCCGCCGAACGCGATCGAGAGCTTGTCCCGATCGGCCGGTTCGCCCGCCTTGCCGACTGCCATGACCACGCGGCCCCAGTTCGCGTCCTCACCGGCAATCGCGGTCTTCACGAGCGGCGAATTGGCGATGGCGAGTCCGATGCGCCGCGCGCTGCCATCACTGGCCGCGCCGCTCACGCGGATAGTGATGAATTTCGCCGCGCCTTCTCCGTCACGCACCACCAGCTGGGCAAGCTGACGGCACACATCGGCCAGCGCCGCCGCAAAGGCATCAGCGCCGGGGCTGTCCCAGCTGTCGATCCGCGCATTGCCGGCCTGTCCGGTCGCGAACACCATCACCGTATCGCTGGTCGAGGTGTCGCCATCGACCGTGATGCAGCTGAATGTCGCCGCATTGGCGCGTTCGAGCGCGTCTTGGAGGAAGGCCGGGGCCACGTTGGCATCGGTGAAAACATAGCCGAGCATCGTCGCCATATCGGGCGCGATCATGCCGCTGCCCTTGATGATCCCGGCGAGTTCGACGCGGGTGTCGCCAATCATCGCCGAGGCACCGGCGCCCTTGGCGAAGGTATCGGTGGTGCCGATCGCGTTGGTGGCATCCTCCCAGCCGCAGGGCTCTGCCACGAGAGCGGCTTCGATTCCGGCGCGCGCCTTGTCCTTGGGCAGCGGCACGCCGATCACGCCAGTGGAGGACACGAAAACCTCGTCCACGCCGCAGCCCAAGGCCGCGCTCACCTGCGCCTGGATCGCCTCGACCGCCTCACGTCCGCGCCAGCCGGTGAAGGCGTTCGAATTGCCCGCATTGACGATCAGCGCCCGCGCACGGCCCAGCTTCACCGCCTCGCGCCCCAGTTCAACCTCGGACGAGGCACAGGCGCTCTTGGTGAAGACGCCCGCGACGCTGGTGCCTTCGGCCAGTTCGGCAAAGGTCAGGTCACAGCGGTCCCACGTCTTGTACTGTGCACGTGCAACGCGCAGCGTGACGCCCGCGATCGGGGGCAGTTCAGGGAAGGGGCGAGCGAGGGGCGAGCGTGCGATATCCATGGCAAGCGCCTCTAGGCGGGGGCGGCGGCGGCGTAAATCCGCAAATCAGGTGGACGAAACGCGCGCGATTCCCTATCTATGCTTACGATGACCCGGCGTTTTCTTGCCTTTCTGGCCCTGCTTACAGGCCTTGTCGCTCTTGGCGGCCCGGCGCAGGCGTCTTTGGCCGAAGCGCTGGCTTGTGGTTCCAGCATTGCGGCGGCGGCGGGCGATGAGGCGGTTGGCGGCGAGCATGTCGCGGTGCAGCCTGCCCCCGCGACGATCAGCGCCACCCGCGCGGTCGAAGCGCCGCGCCGCGCGCCGGCCAAGCCTGAAGCGCTGCGTCTGCCGGTCCTGATGGGTATCGAACGCGCCTACGAATAGGCGCGCTTTGCTGTTTCCACACTGATTCCGGCGTGCCGGGCCTGAAGGCCGCGCGCTCATTCCCCCTATCCGTTTCGGGCCCGCACGCCGGGCTGCCGTCCGCATCAAAGGTTTGTCCCTATGTTCAATAACGTCATCAAGTCGGTCTTCGGTTCGGCGAATGACCGCTACATCAAGTCCGCGCGCAAGGTGATCGCGCAGGTCAACGCGCTGGAGCCGCAGATTCAGGCGCTCACCGATGCCGAGCTTCAGGATCAGACCGTCAAGCTGCGCGCCCTGATCGACAAGGGTGCAACCCTCGACGAGATCCTGCCCGAAGCCTTCGCCACGGTGCGCGAAGCTTCGGTGCGCGTGTTCGGGATGCGCCACTTCGATGTGCAGCTGATCGGCGGCCTGGTGCTCCACCGCGGCGAGATCGCCGAAATGCGCACCGGTGAAGGCAAGACGCTAATGGCGACGCTGGCGGTCTATCTCAACGCGCTCGAAGGCAAGGGCGTGCATGTTGTCACGGTCAACGATTACCTCGCCCGGCGCGACGCCGCCGAGATGGGCAAGCTCTACAACTGGCTCGGCCTTACGGTTGGCGTGATTGTCCCCGGCATGCCCGAGGAATACAAGCGCGACGCCTACAACGCCGACATCACCTACGGCACCAACAACGAATTCGGCTTCGATTACCTGCGCGACAATATGAAGCACGAACGCAGCGCCATGGCGCAGCGCCCGTTCAACTTCGCGATTGTCGATGAAGTGGACTCGATCCTGATCGACGAAGCGCGCACCCCGCTGATCATCTCTGGCCCGACCGAGGACAAGTCGGAGCTTTACGTCGCGCTCGATCAGGTGGCGCGCGAGATCCCGGTCGAATGGCTCGACATCGACGAGAAGGTGAAGCGCGTCCAGCTGACCGAAGACGGGCTGGAGCAGGTCGAACAGCTGCTGCTCGAAAAGGGCTTGCTGGCCACTGACAACCTCTACGACATCGAGAACACGCAGGTCGTGCACCACCTCGATCAGGCGCTGGTCGCCAACTTCGCCCGCAAGCGTGACACCGATTACATCGTCAAGGACGGCAAGGTTGTCATCATCGACGAATTCACCGGCCGTATGATGGATGGCCGCCGCTGGTCGAACGGGCTGCACCAGGCGGTCGAAGCCAAGGAAGGCGTGCGGATCGAGCCGGAGAACCAGACGCTCGCTTCGATCACCTTCCAGAACTACTTCCGCATGTATCCCAAGCTGTCCGGCATGACCGGCACCGCAGCGACCGAAGCGGCGGAATTCTGGGACATTTACAAGGTCGGCGTGGTCGAAATCCCGACCAACCTGCCCGTCGCCCGCATCGACGAGGAAGACGAGTTCTACAAGAATATCGCCGACAAGTTCGGCGCCATCGCCAAGGCGATCAAGGAGAAGCAGGAAATCGGCCAGCCGGTGCTGGTCGGCACGGTTTCGATCGAGAAGTCCGAACTGCTCAGCCAGTATCTCGACAAGGAAGGCGTGACGCACTCGGTGCTCAACGCCCGCTTCCACGAGCAGGAAGCCCGCATCGTGGCGCAGGCCGGACGCTTCGGTGCCGTCACCATCGCCACCAACATGGCGGGGCGCGGGACCGACATCCAGCTGGGCGGCAATATCGAATACCGCATCCTCGACGAATTGGCCGACATGCCCGAAGGCCCGGAGCGTGATGAAGCAATTTCCCGCATCAAGGCCGAAGTGGCAGCAGAAAAGGATCGGGTGAGGGCGGCCGGCGGCCTGTTCGTGCTCGGCACCGAACGTCACGAATCGCGGCGGATCGACAACCAGCTGCGCGGCCGTTCGGGTCGTCAGGGCGACCCCGGCCTGTCGCGCTTCTACCTGTGCCTTGAGGATGACCTGCTGCGCATCTTCGGCCCCGACACGCTGTTTTCGAAAATGATGAAATCGAACCTCGCCGATGGTGAGGCGATCGGTTCCAAGTGGCTGTCGAAGGCGATCGAGACCGCGCAGAAGAAGGTCGAATCCCGCAACTACGACATGCGCAAGCAGGTGGTGGAATACGACGACGTCATGAACGACCAGCGCAAGGTGGTCTACGAACAGCGCTCCGAGATCATGGACAGCGAGGCGGTGGACGATGTGGTGCTCGACATGCGGCACGACACGATCAATGCCATCGTCGGCACCGCGTGCCCGCCGGGCTCCTATCCCGAACAATGGGACGTGGCCGGCCTCAAGGCCCGCGCTGAGGATGTGCTGGGCTTCAATCCGCCAATCGATGACTGGCTGGCCGAGGATGAGGTTGAGCCTGAACTGATCGAGGAACGGCTGCGCGAACTGACCGACGCGATGATGGAGGAAAAGATCGCCGCGTCCGATCCCGCGATCTGGCGGATTGTCGAAAAGGACGTGCTGCTGCGCCAGCTCGATCACCACTGGAAGGAACACCTCGCCACGCTGGACGCGCTGCGTCAGGTGATCTGGATGCGCGGCATCGCGCAGAAGCAGCCGATCAACGAATACAAGCAGGAAGCTTTCGCCCTGTTCGAGACGATGCTCGAAACCCTGCGCGAGGAAGTGACCAAGATCCTGTTCCGCTCCGAACTGCGTGTCGAACAGCCGCAAATGCAGGCGCTGCCCGATCTGCCCGATTTCCTGACCGGCCACATCGATCCCTTCACCGGCATGGACAATTCAGCCGACGGTGACGGGTCGGAACTGCGGCCCGAATTGTTCGGCTCGCTCGCCGGAAGCCCGCGTGCGGCGACGGGGCCGGGCGGGGCGAACACCGACAACCCCTTTGCCAACCTCGACATCAGCCGGAATGCCCCGTGCCCGTGCGGATCAGGCAACAAGTACAAGCATTGCCACGGCGCAATCGCCGCCGCGCAAATCGTCTGACCGGCGCGCGCTGGCTTAGGCGGGGGCAGAGGGCGAGGCTGTGATGATCGGGGCGGTCCCGGCGCTCCTGGCGCTCGCCTTTCTGGTCACTGCGCTACTCTATGCCAGCGTGGGGTTTGGCGGCGGGTCGACCTATTCGGCGCTGCTGGCGCTGTCGGGGCTCGATTACCGCCTGCTCCCGCTGGTCTCGCTCGCCTGCAATATCGTGGTGGTGACCGGCGGTTCGATCCGCTTCGCCCGCGCGGGGCTGACCCCGTGGAAAAAGGCGCTGGTGATCGTGGCACTCGGCGCGCCGGCCAGCTTCCTTGGCGGGCTGACCCCGATCAAGGAGGCGACCTTCCTGACGCTGCTGGGTGCCAGTCTGGTGCTGACCAGCCTTTTCATGCTGGTGCCAGTGCGAGAAAATGCCGAGGGCGCGCCGACCCGCTTCGCGCGGTGGATGCCGCTCGCCGCCGCGCCGCTCGGCTATTTTGCCGGGTTGGTGGGGATCGGCGGCGGGATTTTCCTCAGCCCCCTGCTGCATCTTGCACGCTGGCACGAAGCCCGCGGGATCGCGGCGACGGCGAGCCTGTTCATTCTCGTCAATTCGCTGTTCGGGCTGGCCGGGCAGATGGTAAAGAACGGCCCCGATCTGTTCGGGCAGGCGCTTGGCGCGGCGCTGCCCTTGCTGATCGCGGTGGTGATCGGAGGGCAGGTGGGTAGCCTGATGGCGACCCGCGTGCTTCCGCCGCAGTGGATCCGCTGGCTGACCGCGCTGCTGGTCCTGGTGGTCGGTGTACGGCTGCTGATCGGCGTTTAGGCGGCAGATGGGGTAGCAGCGGCAACCCATCCCGGATCATCACCAGGCCGCTAGGCCTGCTCGCCGTCTGATGAGTCCGGCTTCGTGATCTTGGCCTCCAGCGATTCCTGCGCCAGCTTGTCCTCTGCGGCCTTGCGGGCCGACTTTGTGCGCGCACGCTTGTGGGGGGTCGGTTCATCAGTCGCTGCCATATGCGCCTCCTGACGGCGGGGAGAGGCGCGTAGCAATAAACTGATCTATGTGAAAACCGAAGAGCAAATCCGCGCCGCGTCTTTGAAGTGGCCCGGGCGTTCTAGCACCCCCGGTCAGTCAGCACCCGATGCCCCATCGCCCAACCGGCGATCCACCGCGCGACCCTCACACGACGCAGGGACCTTCGGGAACGAAGCTGACTTTCTGAGAAAGGAAGTTGGCTCCCCGAGTAGGATTCGAACCTACGGCCAAGTGATTAACAGTCACCTACTCTACCGCTGAGCTATCGGGGAGCAACTCTTCCAAGCGGTCTCAGGAAGAGCGGAAGCGCGCCTATATGGGGCGGTGGGGATGATTGCAAGAGGGTTTTGAACGGCTATCGCTCGTTCGCCCCATTGCACGCAACGTGATCGCAAGGCGGCGTGGCTTTGGGAAAAACTACGCCGTGATGAACTGCTCGGCCACGATCCGTTCCTCAAGGCTCTGGCCCGGATCGAACAGCAGCGTGAGGGCGCTGTCCTGCGCGATTTCGAGCCGGACTTCGGCGATGTCGCGCAGTTCCTTCTGGTCGGCGACTGCGGCCACCGGGCGCTTGGCCGGGTCGAGCACGCGCAGGACGATCTTCATCCGGTCCGGTAGGATCGCCCCCTTCCAGCGTCGCGGGCGGAACGGGCTGATCGGGGTCAGCGCCAGCATCTTGCTGTCCAGCGGCAGGATCGGGCCATTGGCCGAAAGGTTATAGGCGGTCGATCCCGCAGGCGTCGCCACCAGCACCCCGTCACACACGAGCTCCCGAATCCGCACCCGGTCACCCACGGTGACTTCAATCTTCGCGGTCTGACGGGTTTCGCGCAGCAGCGAGATTTCGTTGATCGCGCTCATCACATGGGTTTCGCCGTCCTGCGTCACCGCCTCGACCCGCAAGGGCGAGATTGTCCAGTGGCGCGCCTTGTTGACCCGCGTGGCAATCGCCGCGCGCCGGTCATACCGGTTCATCAGGAACCCGACCGTGCCAAGGTTCATCCCGAAGGCCGGGATCACGCGGCCCGCATCGAGCATCGCGTGCAGGGTCTGAAGCATGAACCCGTCACCGCCGAGCACGACGACGGCATCGGCCTCGTCGAGTGGCACCCAGTCGCCCTGGCTCAGCAGCGCATCATGGGCTTCCTGCGCGCGTGCCGTGTCCGACGCGAGCAGCGCCAACCGCTCAAAGCTCGTACCATTGCTCGCCATTCAACCCCCTCCGGCAGCGCTCGCCACTTATCCCCGGCGCATCGCTCGGCGTCATCCCTGATGTGCCAGATTCGGGCGGATTGCAATTGATGCGAGGCAGGCTTGCATTCAAGGGTTAAGGGGGAGCGGGGCATGAGGAATGTAATGGAACAGGGTCGGACATCCTTGCGGGGCGCGGTGCGCGGGCGCTTTCCGGGCGTGAGCCCTGACGTGCTCGAAGCGGACCTGCTGAGCGCGCTCGACCGGCGTGAGATCGAAGTGCTGTTCCAGCCGCAATTCTCCTGCGTGACGGGCGCAGTGGTGGGGGCCGAGGCGCTGGCGCGCTGGCGGCATCCGACACTGGGCGCCATCGGCGCGCGCGATCTGTTCGCCGTGGCCGAGAAGGCCGCATTGGTCGCCCCGCTGTCGCGCCACGTGGTCGCCCGCGCTCTGGAGGATGCGGCGACCTGGCCGGACAATCTCACCCTGTCGCTCAATATCACGCCTGAGGAATTGGGCGACCCGCGCTTTGCTGCCGATTTCGCCGCGCTGATCGGCCGTTCGGAAATCGCGCCGCAGCGGCTGATGCTGGAGATCACCGAGGATTTGCTGCTGCGTAACCTCGCCCAAGCGGCGTCCGCGCTGAAGGCGCTGCGAGGGCTGGGCTTCCGCACCGCGCTCGACGACTTCGGCGCAGGGTTCTGTAACTTCCGCTACCTGCGCGAACTGCCGCTGGATGCGCTGAAGCTCGACAAGGCGATGGTCGAAGGCGTGCCGGGCGACGCGACCGCACTCGCCGTGCTGCGCGCGATCGTCGCGCTGGGCCGGGCGCTGGGCCTCGCGGTCTATGCCGAGGGGATCGAGGATGAAATCCAGCGCGCAGCGATCACCGCGGAAGGCTGCGACTATTGGCAAGGCTTCCTGCGCGCCCAACCGATGCCGAGCGAGAGCGTGCTGGCACTGGCCCGCACGGCGCGCGGCATGGGGCACGGGTGAGGGGGGAGGTCCGCGCGGCGCCCGCTAGTCTGCTGCTCTGGCTCTCTGCGAACTTGCAAGATCGCGCCCCTCAGGGGGCCGGCTTTTCGACCGGCATCACATTGTATTCGCGCACTTCGGCTTGGCTGAGGCAATAGCGCGTGCTCGGATTGCCGTCGCGCTTCACGGCCTGCTGCTTGTACATGATGTCGGTCAGCAGCTTGCGGCTGATGCCCATGCGGATCAGAAAATCATTATCCTCGCTTGCCAGCATTGCGGAGGATTGTTCGATGCTGGTGATCAGCTCGGTGGTCGCCTTGCTCCCTTCGATCACCACTTCATCGATCAGCGCGCGGTCATTCGTGTGGGTGAACATGTGAACCATGAAGACCCCGCCTTCGTCGATGACCCGTCGGTCCCCGCCCATGAAGACGAAGTTGCAGGCTGAAAAGCATGTCCAGCCCGAAGGCACCCGGGTCAGCATCCCGCGATAGGACCGGATGACCCGCCCCGCCTCGTTCCCTGCGCTGACATCGCCGCCGCGCGAACGAAGCCAGATTTCCTCGATCCGGTCGTCCGCCTCGATTGCCGCCTTCAACCGGGTCGGCAAGGTCGGATCAATCGCGCCTTCGGCCAGCAAGACTCGCTTGCCGCCACGCTGCACCGTTTTCAGCGTCATCGGCGTTTTGGGCCCGAAATCGGGATTGGCGGGACAGGTGGGATTGTCGGGATCCATCGCGGTCGCGCCCGTCAGCATCACGAGCGCGGCCAGCATGGCCAAGACGCGGATGCCGCGCATCATGCGATGATCGAGTAGCGCGCGGAACCGGGGGCCCGGCACATCCGCTTGTCCGCACGGGTTTCCTCGCCCTGAACGATCACGACATCGGTCACGGTGATGCAATCGAGATCGCCGCTCGCCCGTTCGCGTCTGGTGACGGTGGAGGTGCCGCTCACATCATCGCGCGTGGCCGAGCTCCATGATGCGCTGGACCCCACTTGCGCCGCACCGTCCTCTGTTTCGGCGCGGGTGGCTTGGAGCGTCGCTTCGGCGGCTTGCTTCTGCTCTTCGGGGTCTAACCGGCAAGCTATGCTTTCGGTCAGCTGGTCGGAAAATGCCGGGACCGGGACAAACGAGGGGAGGCGAGCCTTGCGCGCCATATCTCTGACCGCGCCGCCAAGAAGGCCACCTACCACGCCGCGCGCCGCGTCGCCCTTTTTGCCCTCGCCGCAGGTGTCAGCGCGATCCGCCCCGCGCTTGCCGCGGCTAAGCAAGGTGCCGAGTTGCGCCTGCGCCGGCATGGACGTTGCCACCAGGGCCAACGCGCCTGTGAGAAGGGTAAGCTTTGCTCCAAAAGCTGGCATGGCGTCCCTCCCTCCGATCTTCAAAAACTACGCCTCGGATGCCGTGAGGTCAATCAAGCCGGCCCTCACGCCGCCTTCTTCGCCTTGCTCGCCCGCTTGACGATCCCGGAGAGCCCCTTGGTCAACTGGAACAGCCCGTTGAGACGGCTCAGCGGATCGGCCCAGGCGCGGTTGATCACCAGCTTCATGTCCGGGCGCAGCTTGGCGGTATCCTTGCCGCCCTCATTGAGCCGCTCGACATAGGCGATCAGTCCCACGGGATCGGGGAAATCGTCGTTGTGGAAGGTGACGAGCGTCCCGCGCGCGCCGACATCGATCTTGGCAACGCAGGCAAGGATCGCCTGATGCTTGATCTCGATCAGGCGGATCAGGTTTTTGGTCGGCTGCGGCAGGTCGCCGAAGCGGTCGATCATCTCGGCGGCAAGGCTTTCGATCTCGTGCTGTCCTTCGGCCTGATTGAGGCGGCGGTAGAGCGCCATGCGGACCGCGAGGTCGGGGACGTAGTCCTCGGGGATCATGATCGGCGCATCGACGGTGATCTGTGGAGTGAGCTTGTCGCGCGGCTTGTCGAGGCCCATCTCGCCCGCCTTGGCAGCCATGATCGCCTCTTCCAGCATCGCCTGATAGAGTTCGAACCCGACCTCGCGGATATGGCCAGATTGCTCGTCGCCCAGCAGATTGCCCGCCCCGCGAATGTCGAGATCGTGGCTGGCGAGCTGGAACCCGGCGCCGAGACTGTCGAGGTCGCCGAGCACCTTGAGCCGCTTCTGCGCGACTTCCGACAGAGACACGCCCGCCTCGTGCGTCAGATAGGCATAGGCGCGCAGCTTGGCCCGGCCCACGCGGCCACGCAGCTGGTAAAGCTGGGCGAGACCGAAGCGGTCGGCGCGGTGGATGATGATGGTATTGGCCGAGGGAATGTCGAGCCCGCTTTCGACGATGGTGGTCGACAGCAGCACGTCATACTTGCGGTCATAGAAGGCGCCCATGCGTTCCTCGACCTCGCTGGGCGACATCTGGCCGTGGGCAGAGACGGATTTGATCTCTGGCGCGTGTTCGCGCAGCCATTCCTCGACATCGGCCATGTCGGAGATACGCGGCACGACGATGAAGCTTTGCCCGCCGCGATGATGTTCGCGCAGCAGAGCCTCGCGCATCACCATGTCGTCCCACTCCATCACGTAAGTGCGCACCGCGAGCCGATCGACAGGTGGGGTCTGGATCGTGGAGAGTTCGCGCAGGCCGGACATCGCCATCTGGAGCGTGCGCGGGATCGGTGTCGCGGTGAGGGTGAGCACGTGCACATCGGCGCGCAGCTGCTTCAGCTTTTCCTTGTGGGTGACGCCGAACCGCTGCTCCTCGTCCACGATCACGAGGCCGAGATTTTTGAACTTGGTCGATTTGGACAGGATCGCATGGGTGCCCACCACAAGGTCAACCTGACCGTTCTCCAGCCCCTCACGGGTCTCAGCCGCTTCCTTCGCGGTGACCAGCCGTGACAGGCGACCGACATTGAGCGGGAAACCTGCAAACCGCTCGGCGAAGTTCTGGTAATGCTGGCGGGCGAGCAGGGTCGTTGGCGCAACGATGGCGACTTGTTGCCCATTCATTGCGGCAACAAAGGCGGCCCGTAGCGCGACTTCGGTCTTCCCGAAGCCGACATCGCCGCACACCAGCCGGTCCATCGGGCGGCCACTTTCCAGATCGCCCAGCACATCGGCAATGGCGCGTTCCTGATCCTCGGTCTCGGACCACGGGAAGCGGTCGGTGAATTGGCCGAGGGTCGCAGGATCGGCGGGGAGGGAAGGGGCCTGCCTGAGCGCACGCGCCGCGGCGACCTGCATCAACTCCCCCGCGATGGCAGTGATGCGTTCCTTGAGCTTGGCGCGGCGGCGCTGCCATGCCTCACCGCCAAGCCGATCCAGTTGGACAGCGAGCTCGGACGAGCCATAGCGGCTGAGCACGTCGATATTCTCGACCGGGATGAACAGCTTGTCCCCGCCGGCATATTCCAGCGCGACGCAATCGTGCTGGCTTTTGCCGACCGGGATCGGTTCGAGGCCGAGGTAACGCCCGATCCCGTGCTCGATATGCACCACCAGATCGCCGCGCGACAATGCCTGAAGTTCGGCGAGAAACGCATCGGAATCCTTGCGCTTTTTCTTGCGCCGGACGAGCCGGTCCCCGAGAATGTCGGCTTCGGTCAGGACTTCCAGCGTGTCGCTGGCGAACCCCGTTTCAAGCGGCAGGACGACCACGGCAGTCTTGTTCTTCGCCGCCAGCCCGAGCGCCTGTTGCCAGCTTTCCGCCAACGCGGTGGGGGCACCCGCTTCGTCAAGGATCGACGCAATGCGGCGGGCCGAACCAGTAGAATAGGCCGCCACCAACGACTTGCGCGACCCCTTCGCCACCGACTTCAGGTGCTTGGCAGCGGCTTCATAGACATTCTCGCCGCGCCCGCGTTCCGGCGTAAAGTCGCGGGCGGAGCGGAACCCGAAATCGAGCGTGCCTGCCTTTTCCTCGCTGGCAAAGCCGGTCGCGCGGTGGGCGGGCATGGCCGCGAGGCCCGCGTCGAATTCGGCGCGGGTCAGGTACAATGCATCGGGCTTCAGCGGGCGGTAGCTGCCCTTCTTCTCGCTCGCGATCCGGCCGCGCTGCTGGTGGTAATCGGCAATGTCATTGAGCCGTTCTTCCGCTGCACCCAGAGCGCCCTGGTCGATGATGACGACATCATCCTTGGCGAGGTGATCGAACAGGCTTGCCATCCGATCTTCGAACAGCGGAAGCCAGTGCTCCATCCCTGCCAGCCGCCGCCCTTCGGACACGGCTTCGTAAAGCGGGTCCTGCGTGGCGTTCGCGCCGAACAACTCGCGGTAACGGCTGCGGAAACGCTTGATGCTTTCCTCGTCGAGCAGCGCCTCGGAAGCGGGGAGCAGCAGGTGTTCGTCGATCCGCTCCACGGTGAGCTGCGTGGCAGGATCGAACAGACGCAAGCTCTCCAGTTCGTCCCCGAAGAAATCGAGCCGTAGTCCGGCATCCAGACTGGAGGGGAAGATGTCGACAATCGAGCCGCGCACCGCGAATTCGCCGTGGTCGATCACTGTGTCGGTGCGACCGTAACCCTGACGCACCAGCAGCGCGGCGAGGCTTTCGTGCCCGATGGTCGTGCCGACGCGGAATTCGCGCACGCTCTCGCGCACTCGGAACGGAGTGAGCACCCGTTGCAGCACGGCGTTGACCGTGGTCATCAACAATTGCTGCGCGCTGCCCGGTTGCTGCAAGCGGTGCAACGCGGCGAGGCGTTCGGCACTGATCGTCAGCGCCGGGCTCGCCCGGTCATAGGGCAAGCAGTCCCACGCGGGAAAAGCGATCACCTCGATCTCGGGCGCAAAGAAACGTGCCGCTTCAGCCGAAGCGCGCATCGCCGCATCGTCGGGCGCGATGAACACCGCCCGGCGCTTCGCCGCCCGCGCCAGGTCGGACAGCACCAACGGCAGGCTCCCGCGCGGGAGCGAAGCGAGGGTCAGCGGTTCACGGGCCGCGAGGATGCGGTTGAGATCGGGCATAGGTTTCCAGTCAAGCGGCGCGAGGCCGAAGGGTTCCCGCGCAGACCCCTTCAGCGCGGGATGTCGACGTAATCGAGCTTCTGCATCACCACCAGCAAATCGCCCGCCAGATGCTCCGGCGGCGGCTGCGAACCGAGCGCCCAGGCCATTACATCGACGTCATCTTCGTCGAGCAGGGCCTCGAACCACGCCAAGTCGGCCTCGCCCCAGGTGGCGTGGTAGCGATCAAAATAGCCGCCGATCATGTAATCAGCCTCACGCGTGCCGCGGTGCCAGGCGCGGAACTTCGCGCGGGCGAGGCGCTGTTCGAAGGAGGGCGTTTCGGTCATGGCGATCACCTAGCCACAGGCTTGCGCAGGCACAACTCGCAAAGACGCAATCGGGGTGATAGCGAATGCACCATGCGCCCCGAGGCTCTCAACCCGCTGTTCGCCGAAGTCACGACGCTGGAAGGCGTCGGACCGAAGCTGATGAAGCCGCTCGAAAAGCTCGGCCTGACGCGGGTCAAGGATGTCGCTTATCACTTGCCCGAACGCTTCGTCAGCCGCCAAGCGATTGCCGATCTCGATTCCGGCAGCGAGGGCGAGCAGGTGATTGTTGCGCTCACCGCCATCGAACACCGCGCCCCGCGGGCCGGGAGCCGCGGGCCGTACCGCGTGCTGGCGCAGGATGCGGTTGGCAATGTCTGCACGCTGACGTGGTTCGGTAAGGCGGCTTACAGTGCAAAGAAGCTGGTGCCGGTGGGGGAGAAGCGTTGGGTGGCGGGGCGGCTCGACCGCTATGGCGACATGCTCCAGATCGTTCACCCCGATCATATCGAGGCGGAAAGCGCCGCCAATATGGGCCGCCTGAGCGAGCCGGTCTATCGCCTGTCGGACGGGCTGACCCAGCCGCGCATCGCCGATTTTGTCCGCCAGTCGCTGAACCGCCTTCCGGCGCTGCCCGAATGGATCGAACCGGGGCAACTGGAGCGCGCGGGTTGGCCCGCCTGGGCCGATGCGCTGCGACTGGGGCATGAAACCACCGACGCCAAAGCGCTCGACCGGCTTGCCTATGACGAGCTGCTGGCGAACAGCCTCGCCTTGCTGCTGGTCAAAGCCGAGGGGCGGCGGCGCAAGGGACAGGCGTTGGCGGGCGACGGGAGTCTGCGCGCCAAGCTGCAACTGCCCTTCGCGCTGACGGGCGCGCAGGCGCGCTCGATTGCCGAGATCGCGGGCGATATGGCGCAGGAAGCGCCGATGCTGCGTCTGCTCCAAGGCGATGTCGGTGCGGGCAAGACCGTGGTCGCGCTCAATGCGATGCTGATCGCGGTTGAATCGGGAAAGCAGGCCGCCTTGCTCGCGCCGACGGAGATTCTTGCTCGGCAGCACTTCGAGACCTTGCGCAAGATGCTCGGGCCGACGGGGGTCGAGATCGCGCTGCTGACCGGTCGGGCGAAGGGGCGGGAGCGCGAGTCCATTCTGATGGGGTTGATGGATGGCTCAATCCAGATGCTGGTCGGCACCCATGCGATCTTTCAGGACACCGTCAACTACCGCGATCTGGGGCTGGTGGTGATTGACGAGCAGCACCGCTTTGGTGTGGCGCAGCGACTGGCCCTTGCGGCCAAGGGCAGGCGTGCGCCGCATACGCTGGCGATGACCGCAACCCCGATCCCGCGATCGCTGACGCTGGCGCAATATGGCGAGATGGACGTGAGCCGGCTCGACGAACTGCCACCCGGTCGGCAGGCGATTGACACGCGCGTGGTGCCGCAGGAACGGATGGACGAGGTCGTCGCCGGGGTCGAACGCCACCTTGCGAGCGGGCAGCAGGCCTATTGGGTGTGCCCGATGGTGCGTGAGATCGACGGTGTGCCCGATCTGGCCGATATCGCTGCGGCCGAGGCGCGCTATGCGGCACTGAAGGAGCGGTTTGGCGAGGCCGTGGTGCTCGTCCACGGCCAGCTCCGCCCCGAGGTCAAGGATGCGGCGATGGAGCGTTTCGCCAGCGGGCAGGCGCGGTTGCTGGTGGCCACTACGGTGATCGAGGTCGGGGTCGACGTGCCGTCCGCCACGCTGATGGTGATCGAGCAGGCTGAACGGTTCGGTCTTGCCCAGCTTCACCAGCTGCGCGGTCGTGTCGGGCGGGGAGCGGAAAAATCAACCTGCCTGCTGCTACGCGGCAGTGCGCTGTCCGAAACGGGCCGCGCGCGGCTTGCCCTGATGCGGGAGACGCAGGACGGTTTCCGGATCGCCGAGGAAGACCTCGCCCTGCGCGGTGGCGGCGAATTGCTCGGCACGCGGCAATCCGGGGAGGCGGCGTTCAGGATCGCCAATCTGGAACAGATGCAGCGCCTCTTGCCGATTGCGCACGGCGATGCACGGCTGCTGATGGATCGTGACGGCGGGCTCACTAGCCCGCGCGGAGAGGCCGCACGATTGCTGCTTTATCTGTTCGAACGCGACTGGGGGGTGCAGTTGCTGCGCGGTGGCTAGGCCCGCTGCTGCACGCCTTCGCGGATGAAGCGGTCAACCCAGGCACCTGTGCCGAGCGAGATCACGCGCCACGCTTCCTCGAACGCGGCGGTATCACCGTAATAGGGATCGGCGACGGGCTCACCCCGGCGACCATCGACCGCGTCCATCAGCATCGCCAAGGTGGCCGTGCCATCGCGCGGCGCGCGGGCGCGCAGACCTTCGAGATTGGCGCGGTCCATCGCGATGATGTGGCTGAACCGGTAGAAATCATCGCGCTCGATCTGCCGTGCCGACTGTCCGGTGATGTCGATACCATTCAGACTGGCGATGGCGATGGCACGCGGATCGGGCTGGCTGCCGACGTGATAGGACGCAGTTCCGGCGGAATCGACATGAAACGGAAACTGCCGCTCCAGCGCGGCCGCGCGGAACGCACCCTCCGCCATCGGTGACCGGCAGATATTGCCGAGACACACAAACAAGACGCCGACCCTGTGCTCAAATCCCCCATGCATTAGGGTGCGTTAGTATAAAATATCATGCCTGTCCACGCCCTATCATCTTGGTTTAATGCAGAACATGCATCTTTGTTGGCCAGTGTTAGAAGGACCAGCGAAGATCGAAGCGTCCGGCGTGCCTTGGCCGAGCGGGGGTGGCCCAGCCTAAGCTGCGGCGGCGGGAAGCGGCGCGGTGGTCGCCAGAACGTCCTCGGTGATCCGCCGAATATTGACCTTCGCCTTCAGTCTCGCACCCAGCAATGCGGTGCCAGAAACCTTGCGCTGGACGAACAATGTTTCAATCGGCGGGAAGGCCCATGTGTCCTTGTCCTGGGCGATGGCATAGCCTTCATCGCGCAGCAGCGGGATAAACGCCCGGTCGCCGAAATCGAAGGGCGCATCCTCGCGCATTTCGCCAATCACGATCTCGATCATCTTGTTGACCCGCTCGGGGTGCTTTTCAGCGACAATCGGCATCATGAAACCGGCTTCAATGGTGGCGGCGAGGACTTCCTCGGCGTTGCCGCGCAGGCCGGCGGTGAGCATCTTGCGATAGCCGTTCGACACCATCGGATCGACCGGTCGGCATGCCCCGAAGTCGAGCAGGATGATCTCGCCCGTCTCCCGCCGGTAGCGGAAGTTGGCGAAGTTGGGGTCGGTCTGCATGACGCCGAAATCGAACAGCTCGCGCGCGACCAGCCGTATCAACCGGGCGAAGACCTCGTCGCGGCGTTCGGGCGGCTCGTTGCCGAGTTCCTCGATGCTCACCCCGTCTTCAAAGCTCATCGCCAGGATCGACCCGCGCGTCAGGCCTTCGTGCAGGCGGGGCACGACGAAGCCCGGCGTGCCCGCCAGCCGCTCACGATACATCGCCATCTGCGCGCCTTCGCGGGTGTAATCGGCCTCCTCGTGGAGCTGTTGCTTGGCGGCCGCCATCAGCTTGCCCATCTCCAGCTCGGGCGGGGCGAAGCCGGCCACCTTCAGGAGGGTCATCACATTATCGACGTCGGAATCGATGCTCCTGGCGACGCTGGGATACTGCACCTTGATCGCCAGTTCCTCGCCATCGCGGGTCAGGGCCTTGTGGACCTGACCGATGGAGGCAGCGGCGATGGGGCGGGGGTTGAACCAACGGAACTGCTTGCGCCAGTCCGGGCCCCATTCGGCGCGCAGCACAGTATCGAGCTGCTTGGTCGGCATGAAATTGGCCTGATCGCGCAAGGTGGCGAGGATCTTTGACAATTCCTCGGGCAGGAAATCGCCCGCATCAAGGCTGATCATCTGCCCCATCTTCATCGCCGCGCCGCGCAGGTGCGACAGGCGGTCGGTCATCCGCTGGACATTGCCGGGCGTGAGGATCAGGTCGCGGGCGTTGATGCCTTCGCCGCTGGCGATCCGGCGCGCGCCTTCGGCCACCATGCCGCTCGCCACGCCGCCGACCAGCCGCCCGAACGTGCCGAACCGCGCGATCCGCCCTGCAGGAACGGCGCGTTGGCGGCTCTTGTCTTCGGGGAGCTTGTCAAAGTCGGGAATGTCGTCGTCGGCCACGGGGAGGGGTGTTCCAGTTGCGAGAGGCTTTCGCGGGCAACGGATGGGGCGCGCCAGCGTTCCATCTGAAATGGTACCGCTCAGCGGATACTCAACTACGAAATGCTCAGACCGCCGTCGACCGGGAGGCATTGCCCGGTGATGTAATCGGAATGGGGCGAGGCGAAGAACACTGCCAGCCCTTCGAGCCCTGCGTGATCCCCCGGACGGCGTAACGGAATGCGCTTGGCCATCCATTCGCCGAACCGGGGATCGGCACGGGCGGTGATATCGGTCTCGTAAAAGCCGAATAGCAGCGCATTGGCGGTGATCTGGTAGCGCGCGAGTTCGAACGCGGCGGCGCGGGTGAGGCCGTTTACGGCTGCCTTGGACGCGGCGTAATCGGACGAGCGGTTGACTCCCATGATCGACTGCCCGGACGACGTCACGATCAGCTTGCCCCCGGCATCGCCGTCTTGTGCGCGGGCGATCATATGGCGGGTGACGTGCTTGTAGACCAGCGCCGCGCCGCGGGTGTTGACCCCCATGGTGTTGTCCCAGCCTTCGGGCGTGATCTCGGGGATCGCCTGCCCTGCGCCCGGAATTCCGGCATTGGCAAAGCACACATCGACGCGGCCGAGCGTGTCGAGCGTCGCTGCCATGGCGCGGGCAATCGCCGCTTCCTCGGTCACCTCGCAGGCGAGCGCGATAACGCGGCCGGTGCCCAATGCGCCCAACTCTTCCAGCGCGGCGGCGTTCTTCCTGGGATTGCGGGCCCAGATCGCGATATCGGCGCCTGCCTTGGCCAGCCCGCGCGCCATTGCGAGGCCAAGCCCGCCATTGCCGCCGGTGATGATGGCCGCAGTGCCCGTGAGATCGAAGATGTTCATGGGCCTGAGTGGTGGCGCAAACCGGCGTGGCTCGCAAGAGGATCGGGAACCGCAACGCGCGGCAGGGTTTGAGCCGCCATGGACGCAGCAACACCACAATCTCCGCCTTCGCTTTCCCCAGCGGCCCGCGCTTTGGGCTATGCCGGGCTGTTGCCGCAGATCATCTGCATTGCGCTCATCCTGATGGGGCACGAATGGCGCTATTCGGCGCTGGCAGGCGGGTTTGCCTATGCGGCGGCGATCTTCAGCTTTCTGGGTGGGGTTTGGTGGGGCCAAGCGCTCGCCAGCGGCCGCGCGACCAGCGGTGCCTATGTGATCGCCGTCATGCCGAGCCTGTTGACCCTCGCGCTGTTCCTCCCCTGGACATTTGGCTGGGAATGGCCCGGCCCCGCGCTGTTCTATCTGGGGGCGCTGATTCTGGGTTCGCCACTGATCGACCGGGCGCTGGGCTATGCCGCGCCAGACTTTCTGCGACTGCGCCGGCACCTCTCGATTGGGCTCGGCAGCCTGACGATTGCGCTTGGTTTCCTGTCCGACCGGGTGATCTGACCGCGCTGTTTGGGCAGGTGCTTAGGTTAGTGCTGCGCCTGTCGTTTGCGATGAATTAACCAACGTATCCTAGGGACAAGCTTGACTTTGCCCTCGGGAATGCGCGTTTGATGTTCGGAAAGCTTCAGTCTCTGGCCGACACGATACGGCGCACGTTCGGCTTGGCCGGCGAGGAAGTTACTGGATTCAAACAGGAACTAGCGCAGCGTTCGGGGGCCGCCTTGCTGCGCCGCAAACGCACCAAAGTCGCCATACTAGCGGTGCTGTTCGGGGTGGTTTCCTCTGTCATCGAGCTTCCGCTGCCGCTCGAAGATGTCTACCGCGCCGCGCGTGCAGAGCTGCGTTCCCGCCCTGCGCCGCGCGATGTTGTGATGATCGCGATCGACGACAAGACGCTCGCCGCCAACAAGCGCAACCTTCCCAATCGGGTGCAAGATACCAAGGTGGTCGATACGCTGATCGCTTCCGGCGTGCGCCGGGTGGTGTTCGACCGCGCGCATGCCGATCCCGAAACGCCCAAATCCGACGCGATGTTTGCCGACATGCTGGCGCGTCATCAGGGCAAGGTGTGGTTGGGCGTTGTCCCGGCAAGCGATATCGGCTTCCAGAGGGTCGACGAGATCGCGCCGCTCCCAGAATTCCGCAAAACCGTCAATCTCGCAGCGATGAACGGGCGCGCCAATCTTTTCGGCCTGTCTGTGATCTTCCCGACCTCGATTGACCTCGGGGGCAAAAAGGAAGGGTCCATCTCTGCCGTCCTTGCTGATTACCAAGGGCCGGAGCGACTCTATCGGCCCGACACCGCGTTCGATGCTTCGACCGTTCCCTCGTTCAGCTATGTCGATGTGCTGAATGGCCGCGTCCCGGCGGCAGAACTGCGCGGCAAAAACGTTGTGATCGGGCAAGCCTTCTTCGGATCGAGCGACTACTACTTCCTGCCGTTCCGCCCGAACACGAAAGTGCCGGGTTCCTATTTTCATGTTCTTGGCGCGCACACACTGAAGCGCGGCGTGCCGCTTGACTTGATGTGGTACCCGGCGATGCTGCTGGCGACGGTCGCCATGGCGGTGCAGGTGATGAGCCGGCGGCGCGCGTCGAAGTCCTTGCTGATCACGTCGTTCGGGCTGCTGATCGCGACATTCGTGCTCGATGAATTCACCTTCAACATCGACATCATGTCCGCCTTGCTCGCCATGGGGGCGGCCGCCATCGGCTTCCAGAGGATCAATCGCAAATATTACAGCAGTGATGTCGATGCGATGACGACATCGGCGATCGCCTCGGATCGCCCGAGCGAAGAGCGCGACGTCTACGCGCTCAAGATCGCCAATCTCGCCGAGTTTTCGGAAGAATGGACCGCACGTGAGATCGGGGAGTTCGTCAACACGCTCATCGCTTACGTGAAGGGACCGGGCGAAGTCGGCGACGTTGCGTTCGAGCGGGACCTGCTGGTGTGGCTCGCGCCGCGCATGGAGAATGGCGAGCTCGAACGCCATGCCGATGGGCTTGCGATGATGCTGAAGACCGCGATCAGCTATGACTGGCAGTCGTCGAACAGTGCTCCTGCACTCGGGATCGATACCAATCACGACTTGCCGGTCGCCTCGCGGATCAAGAAAGCGATGCAGGCGGCCGACGAAGCCGCGAACCGCGGGGTGCGCTTCATCATCAATGACGCGGCGTATCTCGAAGCGCGCAATAATCGCCTTCAGCTGATCAAGGTGTTGGAAAAGGGCCTGCGCGACCGCGATATCGGTGTGGCCTACCAGCCCAAGATCGACCTGGCGTCAGGCCGGATCGTCGGTGCGGAAACCTTGATTCGCTGGCAGCCCGAGGGTGAGGAGCCGGTCAACCCGCAAGAACTGGTGCTCGCAGCCGAAGCGGGCGACCGGATCAACGAGCTTACCCTGGTTGTGATGGAGCAGGCTCTGCTTGAGGGCAAGCAGGCGATCGCGCTTGATCCGCGCTTCAAGCTGGCGGTCAACATGTCGGCCAAGAGCCTGTCGGATACGCACTTGCTGTTCGATATCATGACCTTGCTGGGCCGCTTCGCCTTCCCGCCCGAGAATTTGACGCTGGAACTGACCGAAACGGCCAAGCTTGAGGATGATCGGATCGCGCCGCAGATCGCGGCGCTAAAGGCGCGTGGTATCGGCCTGTCGATCGACGATTTCGGCACCGGCCAATCCAATCTCGAATATATCGAGAAGCTGCCGAGCTCCGAGCTCAAGATCGACAAGCGCTTCGTGCAGCACATGGCCACATCCGAGGAAAGCCGCGCTGTGGTGCGAGCGACGATTGAGATCGCGCATTCGCTTGGAAAGATCGTCGTCGCAGAAGGCGTCGAGGACATCTCGGTTGCAGCGGCGCTCAAAGCGATGGGCTGCGATCAGGCGCAAGGCTATCTGTTCTCGCGCGCCATTCCGATGGCAGAACTGCTGGCCATGATGGGCGGAGGGCGCATCGCAATTAACGGTTGATTAAGGTTAATAATGTGTTAAATAGCTCCTACAGCTTTTTGCGCTGATAGGAGTGTATTTTATGTGGGGTTGGATCACACACATGTTTGGCAGCCGCTAAGACGGCTCCGTCAGATATAGGAGAAAGCCTCGGGAAACCGGGGCTTTTTTCGTTTCTGGGGCGGCGTTTTCCTAGGCCAAAGGCGCTCCGAACCGGATGGCACGGCCCATTGGTTGCCCCGCGTTTGACGGATCTTCTGGAGATGGAATCGGTCGCTGAGCGATTCTCATTAACCATTGCACCGCACGGGACGACATCGGCGACTAGCGCGGATCGGCGCACCTTGTCGGCGAGTTGAGGTTCGTCATGCCTTCTCAAACTTGACCCGCCCGTGTCGAACTCGGTGATACCACCAACGCCTTCGCGCGCTCTCGCGTGCGAGTCCCATTGGGCAGCAGAGCTGAGGGTCTTGGTGTTCCAAACGCATGATCATTTCGGGAGTTAGGGACAGCACGGACGATAGGGCCCATGGTTCTGAGCTCAGGCCGCTCAACCCCCCGAGGCTCCATGCTCAAGATCGCGATCATCGCACATCTCAAATACGCGATTGCCGAACCCTTTGCCGGTGGCCTCGAAATGCACACGCATCTGCTGGCCAAATCGCTGCGCGAACGCGGCCATGATGTGACTTTGTTTGCGTCGCTGGCATCGGATCCAGCGCTGGGGATCGAGGCGATCTGCGAGGAAACATCGCTGCTGGAGACCGGACTTGCCGAAGCGGGCAATGTCGCTTTCTTTCGCGAACACCACGCCTATCTGCGCCTGATGACCGATCTGCAGACCCGGTCGTTCGACATCATCCATAACAATTCGCTGCACTATCTGCCGCTGACCATGGCCGCGACGCTGCGTGTGCCGACTGTCACCACGCTGCACACGCCGCCGTTCTGCTGGCTGGAAAGCGGCGTCAGGCTCAGCCGCAAGTCGAGCCATCTTGTCGCCGTCTCTCAGGCGACAGCCGATCTGTGGCAGAGTGTCACAACGGTCGATAGCGTCATCCCCAACGGGATAGACCTCGATCTTTTCCCCTTCAGTCCGCAAGCCGCCGCGGATCGCTATCTGGTGTGGTATGGAAGGATCGTTCCCGAAAAAGGCCTGCACCTCGCCATTGATGCGGCCCGCGCGGTTGGCCTGCCACTGAAGATCGCCGGGCCACGGTCTAACCAAGCCTATTTCAGCGAGTGGATCGCGCCGCGTCTGGGTGATGATGTCACCTACCTCGGACACTTGGCGCACCGCGACCTCGCCAAATTGATCGGTGGTGCCAGTGTGGCGCTGTGCACCCCGTGCTGGGAGGAGCCCTACGGCCTCGTCGTGGCCGAGGCGTTGTCTTGCGGCACGCCGGTAGCTGCGTTTCGCCGGGGTGGGATTCCGGCGATCGTTGATGCGACCTGTGGCGCCTTGGCCGAGCCTGATGATGTGGCGAGCCTTGCCGCTGCCATCCGCGCCGCGCTGAGCATGGATCGCGCCGCCTGCCGCCGCCGGGCCGAGAAGCATTGCAATGCACACCGGATGGTCGATTCCTACGAGCAGCTTTATCGCCGCCTGACCGCCCGGACCGCGGATTTCGCTCGGCAGCGAGGCCGCGCGGCCGCGTTGGCCCTGAGCGCATGACGCGGCCGGTCGTCGTCTGTGTCCCGGCCCGAAATGAGGCGAAGCGATTGCCATTGCTGCTCGAGGCCTTGGCGCACCAGACCCTTTCGGCCCCGATCAATGTCGCCTTGTGCGTCAACAACTCGACCGACGGGAGTGCAGAGGCGGCGGAAGAGGCGGTCGCAAAGGCCGATGGGCGCTTGCGGCTTAACCTCCTGACCTGCGAATTTCCGCCGGAGCGTGCTCATGCTGGATCAGCGCGGCGGGCGGCAATGGATCTTGGCGCTGGATGGCTGAATGAAGACGATGCCTTGCTCGTCAGCACCGATGCGGATTGCCGCCCGCCTGCGGACTGGCTCGAAGCCAATCTGGCGAGCGCTGGGCCGATGCGCATCGTTGGCGGCCGGGTCGAACTTGACGAGAGGGAGGCCGACACATGGCCCCTGCTATTCGATCTGCGCAGTCGGTTCGATGATTACTGGAGCAAGGTTCGCGAAATCGAGGACGCGGTCGATCCGGTTCCGTGGGATCTGCCGCCCCGCCACGGCGATCACACCGGAGCGAGCCTCGCTCTGACGGCGGGGCTGTATGACGCTGCGGGGGGCGTTCCCTTGACCTCATCGGGCGAAGATCGCGCATTGGTGGCTGCGGCGCTCGCTGTGGGCGGTGAGCTCATTCATCCCCAAGCCGTGTGGACCCGCACGTCTGCGCGGCCTGCGGGGAGAGCGGATGGCGGTATGGCAGAGGAAATGCGCCGCTGGCTCGCTGCCGGATCGGACGGCGTTGACCCCAAGGTTCCGGCATTTAACCACTGGCAATCCCGCGCTTTGTGGCGCCGCGCGATGCGCCGGGCGCTTGGCCCAGGTGAGCTGATGCTGGCCGAAGCCAAGCTGCCGCCCATGCCCAACGAAATGTCCCTGCCGAAGCGATTACGGGCTTCGTCGGCATGATCGGATATTACATCCACCATCAGGGCGAGGGCCACAGGCAGCGCGCCGCGGCGATTGCGGCGGCCTATCGCGGGCCGATGACCTTGATCGGCACTGGGCTGGGCGCACGGCTGAACGGCATACCCTGCCTCGACCTGCCCGACGATCGCCTGCCGCACGGCCAGTTTGATGGACGGGATAAGGCCATCCGCCCGCCTGCGCTACATTACGCTCCGCTGCATCACACAGGCGTGCGCGAGCGGGTTGCGCTGATTGCCAACTGGATTGCGGAAGCTCAGCCCGATCTGATGATCGTCGATGTTTCGGTCGAAGTCGCGATGCTCGCGCGACTGGCGTCGGTCCCGGTGGCCTATGTCCGACTGAGCGGCAGACGCAGCGATCCGCCACACTGTGATGCCTTTGCATCGGCGCAGGCGCTGCTCGCACCCTTTGCCGAGCCGCTGGATGATATGGAAATCCCGGAATGGGTGAAGCAGAAGACCTTTTACGCCAATGGCATCATCCCGACAGGGATAGCACGCAGCGTCGATCCTACCCGCGTGCTGGTCGTCGCAGGGAGGGGCGGGGAGGCGGCTGACGGCGCGCGATGGGCCGCCGCTGCTGCTGCGGTGCCGGACCGGACGTGGCGCGTGATCGGGCCATCGGTTGTGCCTGCCCGCATACCGGAGAACCTCGAATTCGCCGGCTGGGTCGACGGCGCCGATGCCGAGATCGCCAGCGCGGGCGTTGTCATTGGCGCGGCGGGGGATGGGCTGGTCAGCGCCGTCCTTGCGCATGAGCGACCCTTCATCTGCTTTCCCGAGCCCCGCGCTTTTGATGAGCAAGCGGTCAAAGCCGAAAGGCTCGCCGCGCTTGGTGCCGCGGTCGTCCCCGCGATCTGGCCCGAGGCTGAACAATGGCGGATGCTGATCGCAGCGGCCGAGCGACAGCCAAGCCAGCGCCCCGCTGCGCTGCGGGTCAGGGACGGAGCGGAGCGCGTCGCCCGCTGGCTCGAACAACTCACCCAAGCACCGCAAGCCCTGCGAGAGGCCCGATCATGACCGCCATTCTCAAACCCCGCGACAATCCGGCAGCGCGCCTGTCTGACGATCTGGCACGACTGGGCGAGCGCTATGACGCCGTTCCGCGCTTCCCATCAGAAAGTCTCGACCTGCTTGTCGCCCGTGGCCTGCATGGCCGCTTTGCGCCGCCGGAGGCGGGCGGTGAAACGTTTGCTGATGAGGAGGCTTGCAGCGCCAGCATGCTCGCGGCTTTGGGCGAGGTGGGCCACGGCGATCTCAGCGTGGGCCGGCTGTTCGAAGGCCATGTGAATGCGCTGCTGCTGTTTCGCTGGTATGGCTCGGCATCGCAGACGAAATGGCTGCGAAAGCAGTTGGCACGCGGCGCGTGGTTCGGGGTCTGGGCGAGCGAACCGCCCCCCGGTGTGCGGATCGATGGTTCGGAAAGCCCGCGCTTAACCGGCGGTAAGAGCTTTGCCAGCGGCGCAGGCGGGATCGATTGGGCGGTGGTGACCGCAGGCAGCGAAGGCGAAGCGCGCCGCTTGGTTGTCGTCTGCGCCAATGATCCTGAGCGCACCGATCTGTCCGGCTGGCGGGTCCGCGGTATGCGGGCCAGCGTCAGTGGGAGCTATGACCTTGAAGGCATGGCGGTGACGGACGCGATGCTGCTCGGTGAGCCGGGCGAATATGACCGTGAACCGCGCTTCACGGCCGGAGCTTGGCGGTTCTGCGCGGTGCAGCTGGGCGGCGTCGAGGCGCTGATTGCGGAGACTGCGCGCGGTATGCACCCCAAATCCCGCGAAGACGCGATCTTGCGTCAACGCTTTGCCAAGGCCCACATCGCCGCCCGCAGTGCGCGGTTCTGGGTCGAGGAAGCCGCCCGCAAAGCCGCCACCGAGGTCGACGACGCCATCACGACCGCCCGCATCGCGCGCGGTGTGGTGGAGGATGCCGGCCTCCTCGCAATCGAGACTGCCGCACGAATTCTCGGCACCCGCAGTGCCTTCGATGGCCAGCGCGCGGACAAGATTGCGCGCGATCTGTCGCTGTATCTGCGGCAGGCAGGCCCTGATTACGCCCGCGACGAGGCGGCAAAGGACATCCTGACGCGCGAGTTTGCCCCGGTCGGCACTTTGCCATGAGGACGGCCATGCTTGCGCGCAGCCCTTGGCGCAGTGCGCGGTGGCTCGTGATCGCGCCGCATCCCGACGATGAGACGCTGGGAGCAGGCGCGCTGATCCATCATGCGGCGGCGCGCAATCGGCTGGGCGGGGTGGTCTTTCTTACCGACGGCGGCGGATCGCATCCGCAAGGCACACCTCACCTGCGCACCGTGCGCAGGCGCGAAGCGCGGCGGGCGGTGGGCCTGCTTGCGGAATACCCTGTCCCGATTGATTGGCTGGGATGGGCCGACGGCAACCCAAGCCATGAGGCGAGCACAACCTTTGATCGCTCGGCGAGGCAGCTGGGGATCATGATCCGTAACCGCCGGATTGACGCGCTCGCAGTGTCTGACCCGGGGGACAGGCATTGCGATCATGTTGCGGCTTTCCGACTCGCAATCGCCGCCCGTGACCAATCGCGGCGGGCTTTGCAGATTTTCACCTATTCGGTCTGGCATGAGCCTGCCAGCCGCGGGACGCGGTTCGCGACGCCGGTCATGCCATGCGGGGTGCGACGCCGGGCGCTCAGCGCACATCGCAGTCAGCTGACACCCAGCATGGGCGAGGGGTTCCGCCTGCCAAAGCCGATGCGGCGCATGGCATCTTCCGACCAGCTTATTGCCGTGGATTGGCCGAGATGAGCGGTGCGCGCAGCCTGGGGGCCGATTACTTTGAAGGCATCTTCGCTTCCGATGCGGATCCGTGGGATCTCGCCTCGAGCGAATATGAGCGGCGCAAGTTCGACCGGACGATCAAAACGCTGGATGATCGCCGTTACGCATCAGGGCTTGAGATTGGCTGCGCGCATGGCGTGCTGACACAGCGGCTGCACCGGCTGTGTGATCAGTTGCTAGCGATCGACATCAGCCAGGCGGCTCTCGCCCTTGCTCAGCAAAGGCTGGGCACGCAGCCCGGCCTCGAATTCGCCCAGATGGGCTTCCCGACCGAAGCGCCGCAAAGTCGATTTGACCTGTGTGTCATGTCCGAGGTCGCCTATTACTGGGACGCGAGCGACCTTGCCCGCGCAGCGCTATGGCTGGCCGATCACCTCGTGCCGGGTGGGCGCGTGGTGCTGGTGCATTATACCGGCGAAACCGATTATCCGTGCACGGCTGACGAGGCGGTGGGCGCCCTCCAACGGGGGACATCCGGGCAATTCACGCCCTGCCTTGCCGAGCGGCATGAGAGCTACCGCCTTGATCTGTGGGAGCGGCAATGAGCCTGTCGCTCCTCACCCTCGTCCGCAACCGGACCGAGCATCTGATCAACCTGCTCGAAGGTGTGGCGCGCAGCGCTTTGCAGCCCGACGAAATCATCGTGGTCGACATGAGCGATACGCCGGTGCGTCTTGAAGAGCAGCATCCGCTTGTGCGGTTCGAGCGGCTTGAAACCGATGGGCTCCCGCTGGCGCAAGCACGCAACCACGCCGCCGCCTGCGCCGCAGGCGAGCGGCTGGTATTTCTCGACGTTGATTGCATCCCGATGCGAGATTGTCTGGGTATGCTTTCGGACGCGATCGGCGCGCACGATCAGCTTGTTTGCGCAGAGGTGCGGTATCTGGGGCCGGGCGATGCGTCAGGCGCGTGGGACGAGGATTCGTTGCTCGCCAAGGGCGCCGTGCATCCGGTTCGCCCGTTTCCCGCGCAAGGACTGGAGGAAGTCGACAATCCCGGCCTGTTCTGGTCGCTCGCCTTTGCCATCCGCCGCAGCACATTTCAGCGGATCGGCGGATTTGACGAGCGCTTTACCGGCTACGGGGCCGAAGACACCGATTTCGGCTTTGCTGCGCGCGATGCCGGTGTGCCGCTGCATTTTCTCGGCGGGGCGCTGGCCTGCCACCAATATCACCCGAGCTTTGATCCGCCGCTGCAACATCTCGAGGACATCGTCGCCAATGCGCGGCGGTTCCGTGACAAGCGCGGGTTCTGGCCGATGGCAGGCTGGCTGGAACAGTTCGCCGCGCTGGGGCTGGTGGCATGGCAGGACGACACACTCTGCATCCTGCGCCAGCCAACGCAACGCGAACGCGACGATGCCGTGAGCCTTTGGCCCGCAGACGGCAATGCGTTCTGATATGGTGTGAGACCACTCGGCTCAGTATTGCGCAGCCAAGCGGGGCCGCGCATAACCACAACGCCAACCGGCCAGTTTCCTCAACGTGAGGAAAAAGGCGGATTTGCGTGGGTTTAAGCGCCATAAGTGGCGAAATTGGTCGGGGAGAGAGGATTCGAACCTCCGGCCCCTGCCTCCCGAAGACAGTGCTCTACCAGGCTGAGCTACTCCCCGACCGTGTCGGTCCCGCTTGGGCAAAAGCACCACGCGGGTCGAGGCAAGGCGCGCCCTATAGGTGTGGAAGACGAGGGTGGCAAGCGGGCAATTGCGGCTTATGATGCGCCGCATGGCCAGCGCTGCGATTCCTCTCAATGAAACCGCCTTGCCGCATCCCGAGCAGCAATATCTCGATCTGATGCGGACCATCTGGGAAACCGGGAGCGAGCGGGTCGACCGCACGGGGATCGGCACGCGGTCGGTGTGCGGGGCCATGCTGCGATTCGATCTTGCGGGCGGCGCGATGCCGCTGCTCACGACCAAGCGGGTCTATTGGAAAACCGCGACCCGCGAGCTGCTGTGGTTCCTGACCGGGTCAACCAACATCCGGCCGCTGGTCCTGCAAGGCGTGAAGATCTGGAACGAGTGGCCGCACGCCAATTATGTCCGCGAGACGGGTGATGCGATCAGCCTCGATGCATTCGTCGCGCGAATCGCTGACGATGAAGTCTTTGCCGCGCGCTGGGGTGATCTCGGGCCGGTTTACGGCAAGCAGTGGGTCGATTGGCCGACCTATCGTTATCGTGCTGACGGACTCTACGAGAAGGGCGAGGGCATCAACCAGATCGCCGCCGTGATCGAATCCTTGCGCACCAGTCCCGGCAGTCGGCGCCACATCGTCGAAGGCTGGAACGTAGCCGAGCTTGACCGCATGGCGCTTCCCCCGTGTCACAAGACCTACCAGTTCCATGTTGCCGGAGAAGGCGCAGACGCACGCCTCAACTGTCTGCTCTATCAGCGTAGCTGCGATGTCGCGCTGGGCCTGCCGTTCAACCTCTGGTCGGCGGCGCTGCTTACGCGGATGATCGCGCAGCAGGTGGGGATGCAGCCGGGCGAGCTGGTGTGGATGGGGGGCGATGTGCACCTCTATCTCAACCACGCGCATCTGATCGAGGAACAGCTCGCGCGCCAGCCGCAGGGACGTCCGACGCTGGAGATCACGCGGACACCCGAAACAATATTCGAATATACCATCAATGATTTCGTGGTGCATGATTACGCGCCGCTCCCCCCCATCAGCGCGCCTGTTGCGGTTTAACGCCGTGCCTTGCGGCGGGCTTGACCGCTTGATGACGTTGAAATAAAAATACGTATTCAAGCAATGATAACACGGGCGCTGCCCGGTACGACGCGAGGGGAAAGCGCAAGGATGGCCGAACCAGCGAAACCGGCGGACACCAATCGCCCAGCGCTTGCGTTGCATGTGCCTGAGCCGAAATACCGGCCCGGTGATCGCGCGGATTTCTCGCATCTCGACATCGGCCAGCCCGGTGATCAACCGCGCCCGGATGAAGGCGTCCATCCCTCGCAGATCTCCGGCCTTGCCTATGGCCTGATCCGGGTTTTGGGCGACGACGATCAGGCCCACGGCCCCTGGAACCCCCGCTTGGCGCCCGATACCCTGCGCGCCATGCTCGGCCACATGGCAATGGTGCGCGCCTTTGACGAGCGGATGTTCCGCGGTCAGCGGCAGGGCAAGACCAGCTTCTACATGAAATGCACCGGCGAGGAGGCGACCTCGATCGCGCCCGCTATGGCGCTCGCCAGCGATGACATGGTGTTCCCCAGCTATCGCCAGCAGGGCATCCTGATCGCGCGGGGCTATCCACTGCTCGACATGATCAACCAGATCTATTCGAACCGGGCCGACAAGCTGAAGGGCCGTCAGTTGCCCATCATGTATTCGAGCCGCGCGCACAGCTTCTTCAGCATCTCCGGCAACCTTGCCACGCAATGCCCGCAGGCCGTGGGCTGGGCGATGGCGAGCGCGGCCAAGGGTGACAGCCGGATCGCGGCCTGCTGGGTCGGTGAAGGTTCGACCGCCGAGGGCGATTTCCACTCCGCCTGCACCTTTGCTGCGGTCTACAACGCGCCGGTGATCCTCAACGTGGTCAACAACCAGTGGGCGATTTCGAGCTTCTCGGGCTTTGCCGGGGGCGAGCGCACCACCTTTGCCGCACGCGGGTTGGGCCATGGCATCGCCGCGCTCCGGGTCGACGGCAATGATGCGCTGGCGTGCTATGCCGCCGCCGAATGGGCGGCGAACCGCGCGCGCGGTAATCACGGGCCCACGCTGATCGAATACTTCACCTACCGCGCCGAAGGCCACTCCACCTCGGACGATCCGAGCGGCTATCGTTCTGCGCAGGAGCGCGAGGAATGGCCGCTGGGCGATCCGGTGACGCGCCTGAAGAAGCACCTCATCGCCATCGGCGAATGGGACGAGGATCGCCATGCGGCGATGGACCTTGAATGCGCGGAATTGGTCAAGGCGACCACCAAGGAGGCCGAAAAGAACGGCATCCTCGGCCACGGCCTACACCACCCGTTCCACACCATGTTCGAGGATGTTTACGAGGATCTGCCCTGGCATCTTGAAGAACAGGCCGATCAGGCGATCCGCGAACGCATCACCAAGTTCGGCACCGAAAGGCCCTTCGGATGAGCGAGAACCCGGCAAACGTGGGCGAAGCGGTCATCGCGGAACGCCGCCTCAACATGATCGAGGCGATCAACGAAGCGCTCGACATCATGCTGGAGCGTGATCCCGACGTGATCATCATGGGCGAGGATGTCGGCTATTTCGGCGGCGTGTTCCGCGCCACGGCGGGGCTTCAGGCCAAGTATGGCAAGAACCGCGTGTTCGATACGCCGATTTCGGAATGCGGGATCATCGGCGCGGCAGTGGGGATGGGGGCTTACGGCCTGCGTCCGGTGCCGGAGATCCAGTTTGCTGATTACATCTATCCGGGCCTCGACCAGCTCATCAGTGAAGCCGCACGCCTGCGGTATCGCTCGGCAGGTGATTATATCGCGCCGCTCACTGTGCGCTCGCCCTTTGGTGGCGGCATCTTCGGCGGCCAGACCCACAGCCAGAGCCCCGAGGCGCTGTTCACCCATGTGGCGGGCCTCAAGACCGTTATTCCAAGCACGCCGCACGACGCCAAGGGGCTCTTGATCTCCGCCATCGAAGACAATGATCCGGTGATCTTCTTCGAGCCCAAGCGCATCTACAATGGCCCATTCACTGGCTTCTACGACAAGCCGGTTGAGCCGTGGAAGAAGCACCCCGACAGCGTGGTGCCCGAAGGCTATTACAAGGTGCCGCTGGGCAAGGCCCGGTATGTGCGCGAGGGTGAGGCGCTGACCGTGCTCGCCTATGGCACGATGGTCCACGTCGCGCAGGCCGTGTGCGAGGCCAAGGGTGTGGATGCCGATATCCTTGATCTGCGCACGCTGGTACCGCTCGACATCAAGGCGATTGAGGCTTCGGTCGAAAAGACCGGCCGCTGCATGATTGTCCACGAGGCGACCCGCACCTCCGGCTTTGGCGCGGAATTGTCAGCGCTAGTCACCGAACGCTGCTTCTACCACCTCGAAGCCCCGGTCGAACGCGTCACCGGCTTCGACACGCCCTATCCCCATAGCCTCGAATGGGCCTATTTCCCCGGCCCTGTCCGCATCGGCGAGGCTATCGACAAGCTTCTCAAGGACTGACCGGCGCCATGGCGAGATTCATTTTCAAGATGCCCGATGTGGGCGAAGGCGTGGCTGAGGCGGAAGTCGTCGAATGGCACGTGAAGGTCGGTGACCGGGTCGAGGAGGACCAGCACCTCGTCGATGTGATGACCGACAAGGCGACGATCGATATCGAAAGCCCGGTCGCCGGCACGGTCGTCGACGTCGCTGGCGAGGTTGGCGATGTGATCGCCATCGGCTCGATGCTGTTGGTGATCGAGGTCGAGGGCGAGGTGTCCGAGGCGGAGGCCGAAGCCGCCGCCGAGCAGATTGAGGACGAGGTTTCCGACGCCGGAGAGGCGGATGAACAAAGCCCCGTTCGCCCTGAGCTTGTCGATGGGCTGCACTCCACTTTCGAAGAAAAGGACAGTGCTCCGACAGGCTCAGTACGAGCGGATGCAGAAACAAGCGCAGCACGAACAGAAATCAAGGTGTTGGCCTCCCCGGCAGTGCGCCAGCGCGCGCGTGATCTCGGGATTGATTTGGCCGAGGTGAAGCCTGCCGCCGACGGGCGCGTGCGCCACGCCGATCTGGATGCCTTCCTCGCCTATAATGGTGGCTTCAGCGCGGCGGGCAAGGCGCGTGCAGACGAGACGATCAAGGTCATCGGCCTGCGCAAGCGCATCGCCCAGAACATGGCCGCGGCCAAGCGTCACATCCCGCATTTCACCTATGTCGAAGAATGCGATGTCACCGATCTGGAAACCCTTCGCGCGCAGTTGAACGCGGCACGCGGTGACAAGCCCAAGCTCACGCTGCTGCCGCTGCTGATCACCGCGATCTGCAAGACCATCCCGGCGTTCCCGATGATCAATGCGCGCTATGATGACGAGGCTAATGTCGTCACGCGTTATGGCAGCGTGCATCTCGGCATGGCGGCACAGACCGACAATGGCCTGATGGTGCCGGTGATTCGCGACGCGCAGAGCCGCAACCTGTGGCAATTGGCGCGCGAGATTGGCCGTTTGGCCGAGGCCGCGCGCACCGGCAAGGCGACGTCGGAGGAGCTTTCCGGCTCCACCCTGACGATCACCTCGCTCGGCCCGCTCGGCGGGGTGGCGACCACGCCGGTCATCAACCGTCCGGAAGTCGCGATCATCGGCCCCAACCGCATCGTCGAGCGTCCGATGTTCGTCAGCGACGGCATGGGCGGGGAGCGAATCGCCAAGCGCAAGCTGATGAACATCTCGATCTCCTGCGATCACCGCGTGGTCGATGGCCACGATGCGGCGAGCTTTGTGCAAGGCATGAAGGCGCTGATCGAGACACCGGCGCTGTTGCTGGTCGACTGACTGAGGTAATGTCGGGGCCGGGAGGTGCCGACATGACCCACGATCCGCGCATCGACGATTACATCGCCGCAGCTGCGCCTTTTGTGCAGCCGATCCTCACCCATGTCCGCGCGCTGGTGCATCAGGCGCTGCCGGGCGCCGAGGAGACCATCAAGTGGGGGATGCCGCACTTTGTGGTGGGCGGGAAGAATGTCGTCGGCCTCGCTGCGTTCAAGGCTCATGCGTCGGTCGTGATCCACCATGAGGAGCGCGGGGAGGGGATGGGCTCGCTCGGCAAGCTGGCAAGCCTTGCTGACCTTCCTGAAGAAGGCGAGCTGATCGCGCGCTTCCAGGCGGGCCTTGCTGCCACGGGTACTCCGAAGCCGAAGCGCGCGCCCAAGCCTGAATTGCCTGTCCCGCCAGCGCTTGCAGCCGCCTTGGACGCTGCGCCTGAAGCAAAGCGGGTGTTCGGCGCCTTGGCCCCCTCGCATCGGCGCGAATATGTCGAATGGGTTGCGGACGCGAAGCGCGAAGAGACGCGCGACAAGCGCATTGTGCAGTCGATCGAATGGCTGACCGAGGGCAAGAAGCGTCATTGGAAGTATGAGGATTGTTGAGCATGTCGGCGCACTCGATTTTTTGCCGATCTGACCGTTGACAGCCCGAACGCCCGCGCCTAATGGCGCTGCTCCACGGGCGGGACGGCACAGCCGGAACGCTCGGAAGGACAAGATGCGCGGGTGTAGCTCAGTTGGTTAGAGCGTCGGCCTGTCACGCCGAAGGTCGCGGGTTCGAGCCCCGTCACTCGCGCCACTTGTTCCTCAAGGAAGCCGAAACGGCATTGATAAAGGCGGGCGTCAGTTCGCCTTTTCTTTTGCCTGCGATGCAGCAGGCGGGCTCCAGCTGCCGGTCTCCATCCAGATCAGGAAGCGCTTGAGCGGCAGGAGCCAGATTAGCCCCAGCACGACATAGACGACCGTCTGCGCGCCGCCTGACCAGCGGCCGATGATGTCCGGCGCATAGCGGGCGATCACCACACCGTAGATGATCAGCGCAATGAAGAGGCTGACAATGCCGAAGGGAATTCGCCAGGTCGGGGTTTCGCGCATCAGGTCAGTCCATAAATCCGGGTGGGGGTAACGACGGCATCGAGCGGCACGTCATGGGGTTCGGTCGGCAGGGCGTCGCAGGCTTGCGCATCCCATGCCAGCCCAATGGCCAGCAGCGGCGGATGTTCCGCCAGCCAGCGATCATAATGCCCGCCGCCTTGGCCGAGCCGCGCGAGCGCCGGGGTAAAGCCGACCAGCGGCACGAACAGGATTTCAGGCACCAGCGCCTCAGCCTCGGCTGAGGGTTGCAGCACGCCGAACGGGCCGACTTCAAGATCGTCCTGCCCATAGGGATCGCTGTGCCGCCTGAACGTCATCGGTGCGTCAGGTGCGGAGAAATGGGGCAGGGCGATGGGGTGGCCCGCCTCATGGAAGAACCGCGCATAGGCCGCCGCAGGGGCCTCCCAGGGACCGGCGTGATACACACCGATCACCGCCTCCTGCGGAATGCGGGCGAGCAAGGGTGCGGGCGGGCGGTGGAATAGCAGACCGCGAATGTGATCGGGCAGCGATTCGACATGGGCCTTGCGGGCAGTGCGAAGGGAGCGACGGAGTTCGGATTTGGAGAGTTCGGTCATCCATCCAGGCGGTAGACTTCAGTCTGGACGGCGGCAAGATCAACCACCTGCTCGCCCCTCCACCATCCTGCGGATGGTCCCCCTCCCCTGAAGGGGAGAATTGTAACGGCCCACAGGGCCGCAAGGCCGACTGGCCGCCCGCAGCGGGCGCAGCTTTGCTGCGCTTCTAGCGAGGACCGCAGTCAGGAGGGGCTGCGGAAAACAAAAACGTGACGGAACCACCATGGGTCGTTTGCGCTAGAAATCCTCTGACGCGTTTTACGTCAGGTGGGCGCCGTATGCCCAAGCTTTCCGGACGAACCGGCAAACAAGGGCAGGGACAGCTCCCATTTGGATTACTTATAGCCTCAGGGATGTTCAATCGGCTCGTGCCGGGCAGTCCCGCCGCCTACCTATCTAGGCGCTTGGTGCCGCCGCTTCAAGCGCCGCGGCACTGGCTTCGATGCGGGCCGCCAGCGCTTCGAGCTGTTCGGCGACCGCTTCGTTCAGATCTTCCGCCGGAGCAGCGGCTACGAACAGGTCTGGCTGCGGAGCAGCCGCACGCGCGGCAGCGGCTTTGCGCGCGGCTTCGAGCTCGCCTTCAAGCTGGGCAATCGTCTCGCGGAGCGCATCGGCTTCTGCGGTATCGGACTGAGGGACAATCGCCGGTTCGGCCTCACCGCCGCGTTTGCGGGCGTCCGCCAATTCGTCGGCAAGAAACAGCGCCGCGAACAGCAGGTTCTGCGCTTCCAGCGGTGCGCGTGATGCGCCGAGCAGGGCATATTTCTCTGCAATCATGGCGCCGAGCGCCTCGATATGGGCTTCCTCGCCATCAGCGCAGGCGATGGTGTAGGTTTTGGAGCCGATGTTCAGCGTGACGGTGCTCATCAGGCGTCAGTCTTCCAGCTTGGCGAGAATATCGTCGAGTTCGCGAAGGCTTTCGGCGACTTGCTCGCGCAATCTCTCGTGAACATTGACCAGTTCGATCACCCGGGCAGAGCTGCCCGCCGCCTTGCTTTCGGCGTTGGCGCTGGCTTCGCGGGCGATATCGCTCGACGCCGCGTCGATCCGGGCGATTGCGGTCTCGATACGGGCAAGCGCAGTGGCGATGCGGTCGGCGGTCATGGGCGCTAGCGATACCAACAGAATGCATGGGGTGCAAAGGCTTGGGCGGGGCTGTTGATAAGTGATGCGCCCTCGCAGGGGACGCCGATCGGGCGAAGGCGCACGCACGCAAGGTTGACCTCCCTGTTGGCCTCGGCAATGGCACGCCCATCTGAGCCGAGCCGAGTCGGGCGCGATGGCGCGCGGGGCCGGTTGCTGAAGCAGGAGAATTTCGTGCCGATGAGCCTCGAGCCCGCCCGCCTCCAGCCGATGGCGAACGCCATCCGCGCCCTGTCGATGGACGCGGTCGAGGCGGCCAATTCCGGGCACCCCGGGATGCCGATGGGCATGGCCGATGTGGCGACCGTGCTGTTCACCGGCCACCTCAAGTTCGATCCGACCGCGCCCGATTGGGCTGACCGCGACCGCTTCGTGCTGAGCGCGGGCCACGGGTCGATGCTGATCTACAGCCTGCTTTATCTCACCGGCTATGCCGCGCCGACGATTGACGACATCCGCAACTTCCGGAAGCTGGGCAGCCCTTGCGCGGGCCACCCTGAGAACTTCCTGCTCGACGGGGTGGAATGCACCACCGGTCCGCTGGGGCAGGGTCTGGCAATGGCCGTCGGGATGGCGATGGCTGAGCGGCACCTCAACGCGATTTATGGCGACGATCTGGTCGACCACCGCACCTGGGTGATTGCGGGCGATGGCTGCCTGATGGAAGGCATCAACCACGAGGCGATCGGACTGGCCGGACACCTCAAGCTCGGCCGCCTGAATGTGCTTTGGGACGATAACCGCATCACCATCGACGGCGCGACCGATCTGTCCTCGTCCGAAGATATCAAGGCGCGCTATATCGCGACCGGATGGCACGTGACCGAGTGTGACGGCCACGATTTCGCCGATATCGAGCGCGCCCTGCAAGAGGCCAAGGCCGATCCGCGTCCCTCGCTCGTCGCCTGCCGCACGATGATCGGCAAGGGCGCGCCCAACAAGCAGGGCACGAGCGGCGTCCATGGCGCGGCGCTCGGCGGGGCCGAAGTGGCCGCGGCGCGCGAGACGCTGGGCTGGACGGCTGAACCTTTTGTGATCCCCTCCGAAATCCTCGCCGACTGGCGTCTGGCGGGTGAGCCGGGCCGCGCGGCGCATGGAGCCTGGGCCGGGCGGCTCGAAGCCTCGGCGAAGAAGGGTGATTTCACCAGCCAGATGGCGCCGATCGGCAGTCTCGTCGGCCCGGCGATTGCGAGTTACATTGACGATCTTGCCCGCAATCCCAAGACGGTCGCGACCCGCAAGGCTTCGGAAATGGCGCTCGGCCCGCTGACGTCGGCGATCCCGCAGCTGGTCGGCGGCTCGGCCGATCTCACCGGATCGAACAATACAAAGACCCCCTCGACCTTGCCGATGTCCGCCGAGGATTACGCGGGGCGCTACGTCTATTACGGCATCCGCGAATTCGGCATGGCGGCGGCGATGAACGGCATGGCGCTGCACGGTGGCATCGTGCCCTATGGCGGCACCTTCCTCATCTTCTCGGACTATTGCCGCAATGCGATCCGCCTGTCGGCGCTCCAGCAGACCGGCGTGGTCTATGTGATGACCCACGATTCGATCGGCTTGGGCGAGGATGGGCCGACCCACCAGCCCATCGAGCAGGTGATGAGCCTGCGCCTGATCCCCAACCTCAACGTCTATCGCCCGGCCGATGTGATCGAGACGGCGGAATGCTGGGCGCTGGCGCTCACCACACCCGAGACGCCTTCGGTGCTGTGCCTCACCCGCCAGAATCTGCCGCAGCTGCGCGGCAAGGGTGACGAGAACTGGTCGCAGGCCAACAATCGTAGCGCCAAGGGCGGCTATCGCCTGCGCGACGCTTCGGCGGCCCGCAAGGTCGTGATCGTCGCGACGGGCTCCGAAGTGGAGCTCGCAATGGCCTGCGCTGACGAGCTCGAAACGCAGGGGATCGGCGCAGATGTCGTTTCGATGCCCTGCACCGAGCTGTTCGACGCTCAGCCCGAAGCCTACAAGGCCGATGTGCTACCGACCGATGCGCTGATCGTCTCGATCGAGGCCGGATCGACGCTGGGCTGGGAACGCTACACCGGGCGCAGCGGCATCAATATCGGGATCGACACCTTCGGCGCCTCGGCCCCAGCAGAAGATCTGTTTGCCCATTTCGGCTTTACCGCGGAGGCTATCGTCCCGCAAATCCTGAACAAACTGAACGCTTAAGCAGGAGAACCTCTCATGGCCACCAAAGTTGCCATCAACGGCTTCGGTCGCATCGGCCGGCTCGTCGCCCGCGCTATTCTCGAGCGCACCGATCACGATCTCGAACTGGTCGCGATCAACGATCTGGCGGATGCCAAGTCCAACGCGCTGCTGTTCGCCTATGACTCGGTCCACGGCCGGTTCGGGGGCGAGGTGAAGGCCGATGGCGATGCGATCATCGTTAATGGCAAGCGGATTGCCGTGACCAAGGAACGCGATCCCGCCAATCTGCCGCACGCGGCGATGGGCGTGGACATCGTGCTCGAATGCACCGGCTTCTTCCAGTCCGACGAAGCGAGCCGCCCGCATCTTGCTGCCGGGGCCAAGCGCGTGTTGATCTCCGCACCCGCCACGGGCGTTTCCAAGACCATCGTGTACGGCGTGAACCACGAAACGCTGACCGGCGATGATGTGATCATCTCGAACGCAAGCTGCACCACCAACTGCCTCGCGCCGGTGGCCAAGGTGCTGAATGACGTGATCGGGATCGAGCGCGGGTTCATGACCACGATCCACTCCTACACCAACGACCAGCGGATGCTCGACCAGATCCACTCCGATCTGCGCCGTGCGCGGGCGGGTGCGCAGAACATGATCCCGACCACCACCGGCGCGGCGCGCGCTGTGGGTCTGGTGCTCCCTGAGCTGAAGGGCAAGCTCGACGGCTCGTCGGTCCGCGTGCCGACCCCGAATGTCTCGATGGTCGATCTGGTCTTCGTGCCGAGCCGCGACACCACCGCCGAGGAAATCAACGCCGCGCTGAAGGCGGCGGCCGAAGGGGCGATGAAGGGCGTGCTCGATTACACCGATCAGCCGCTCGTCAGCTCGGACTTCAACCACTATCCGGCGTCCTCGACCGTCGACAGCCTCGAAACCAGCGTGATGGAGGGCAAGCTTGCCCGCGTGGTCAGCTGGTACGACAACGAATGGGGCTTCTCCAACCGGATGATCGACACCGCCGGGGTGATGGCGAAGTTCTTGTAAGGTAATCCTCCCCTTCAGGGGAGGGGGACCATCCGCAGGATGGTGGAGGGGCACCCGCCACTGTTCGGATCATTCGAGGGTGCCCCTCCACCCCGCGCGTCCTGCGCGCGGTCCCCCTCCCCCGGTGGGGGAGGATCGGAGTGAGCAATGCCCAAGTTCAAGACCCTCGATGATCTGCCCGCCGACCTCACCGGCGAGGTCGCGCTCGTTCGCGTCGATCTCAACCTGCCGATGAAGGATGGCTCGGCCACCGATGTCACGCGGGTCGAGGCGGCGCGCCCCACGATCCTCGAACTCGCGGGGCGCGGGGCCAAGGTGCTGCTGCTGGCGCATTTCGGGCGTCCCGGCGGACAGCGGTCTTCGATGCTGTCGACCAGCATGGTGATCGGCGATGTCGAGCGGGTGCTGGGCAAAGAAGTCATGTTCATCCCGGAAATCGCCGGGCCGGTGGTGGATCAGGCGGTCAGCACCATCCTGCGCAGCGGGGATATCGGGTTGCTCGACAACACCCGCTTCTGGCCGGGTGAGGAGGGCAATGATCCGAACTTCGCGCAGGCGATCGCCGCACATGGCACGCTCTACGTCAACGACGCCTTCAGCGCCGCGCACCGCGCTCACGCCACGACCGAGGGGCTGACGCATTTCCTGCCGTCCTATGCCGGCCGTTCGATGGAGGCCGAGTTGAAGGCGCTCGACGCTGCGCTCGGCACGCC
Source organism: Porphyrobacter sp. SLTP (assembly GCF_009905735.1). GTDB lineage: Bacteria > Pseudomonadota > Alphaproteobacteria > Sphingomonadales > Sphingomonadaceae > Erythrobacter. The sequence continues at coordinate 100,100 of NZ_JAAALE010000005.1, read as the reverse complement.
GCTGCAGCCGGTTGCTGCGGTGGTCGGCGGAGCCAAGGTTTCGTCCAAGCTTGCTGTGCTCGAACATCTGGTCGGCAAGGTGCAGCACCTCATCATCGGGGGCGGCATGGCCAACACCTTCCTCGCCGCGCGCGGGGTCGATGTCGGCAAGTCGCTGTGCGAGCATGATCTGGCCGCAACCGTGACCCGGATCATGGACGAGGCGGACAAGGCGGGCTGCACTGTCCATCTGCCCTATGATGTCGTGGTAGCCAAGGAATTCGCTGCCAACCCGGCAAGCCTGCGCATCTGCAACGTCCACGAAGTCGCCGCCGACGAGATGATCCTCGACGTGGGCCCGCAGGCGGTGGAAGCGCTGGCGGATGTGCTCAAGACCTGTCGCACGCTCGTATGGAACGGCCCGCTCGGCGCGTTCGAGACCGAGCCGTTCGATGCCGCGACTGTCGCCTTGGCGCGCACGGCGGCAGCGTTGACGCTGGAAGGTTCGCTGATCAGTGTGGCGGGTGGGGGTGACACTGTTGCGGCGCTCGCGCAGGCGGGTGTTTCGGAAGATTTCACCTATATTTCAACCGCTGGCGGGGCCTTCCTCGAATGGATGGAAGGTCGGGTGTTGCCCGGCGTGGCGGCCCTCGAAGTCTGACCATGGCGGACGTTACGGCCGAAATCGAAGCGCTGGCGCTCGGCGCAATGCGCGCCTGGGTGGCGGGCGATGTGAAGGCGATGAAGAAGATCACCGCTCGCGATTTCATGCTGCTGGTTGGCAGTATGCCGCCGCAACTGCTTGATCGCCCGAGTTTCCTCGCCGCGATGGAGCGCGGGTTTGCCTGCACCCGCTTTGCCTTGCGCGAAGTGATCGTGCGCCCCTATGGCAAGAGCGCGTGGTTCGTCGCCGGGGCGGAGCTTGAACTTGCGTTCGGGCCGAAGGTCTGGAGCGGCGGGTTCCTTGTCACCGATATGTGGCGCAAGGGCACGATCGGAGGCTGGAAGCTGGCCGAACGCAGCCTCGCGCGGCTCGATCAGGACGACAGCATCGCGGCGGCCGTCAGCCGTCTGCAATTGTGGAAGTAGCGATGAGCGAAGCGGTAGAAACCAGTTACGGCCAGTTGAGCGTCATGGAGAGCGGCGAGTTTGCCGGGTGGCGCTATTGGCAGGGTGATCCGTTCGAGACGCGCTCGGGCCCGTTCTACTACCGGCGGGAGGAAGACGGCTCCTATGTCAGCGCCTTCCGCGCGGAACCGCGCCACATGAACGGTGGCGGCTTCATGCATGGCGGCTGCCTGCTGACCTTCGCCGATTTCGCCCTGTTCGCCATCGCGACCGACGAATTGAACGGCGACCACGCGGTCACCTTGAACCTTGCGGGCGATTTCCTCGGCTCGGTCGCGGACGGCGCGCTGGTCGAGGCGCGGGGGGAGGTCACGCGCGGCGGGGGCAAGACGATCTTCGTGCGCGGGATCATCACCGGCGACGGCAAGCCCGCGCTGAGCTTCACCGGCATTATCCGGCGCCTGACCCGCCGCTGATCGCATCACGGCCGCCTTCGCGGTTGCAGCATCCGCGACGTCTCGCTAATGGCGCGTCATCGGGTCTGTGCATACCTATGCATAGACGCAAACAGGCCGCACTTCAGACCATCCTCGCACCGGAGAAAGCCAGCCATGAACACCCTCGAAATGACGACACGTATCGCCACCGGACAGGGATTCATTGCCGCGCTCGATCAGTCGGGTGGCTCGACCCCCAAGGCGCTGCGCGGTTACGGGGTGGACGACTCCGAGTGGTCGGGCGATGAGGAAATGTTCGCGCAGATCCACGCGATGCGCGCCCGCGTCATCACCTCGCCCTGCTTTGGAAGCGGCAAGGTGATCGGCGCGATCCTGTTCGAGCGCACGATGGACGGCGTTGTGGATGGCGTCTCGACCGGGGATGCGTTGAAGGCCCGCGGAATCGTGCCGTTCATCAAGGTCGACGAAGGTCTGGCTGACGAAGCGGACGGCGTCCAATTGATGAAGCCGATGGTGAAGCTGGCGGCGCTGCTCGAAAAGTCAGTGGCGGCCGGGATGTTCGGCACCAAGATGCGCTCGGTGATCAAGTCGGCCAATCCTGCCGGTATCGCCGCCGTGGTCGCTCAGCAATTCGAAGTGGGCGCGCAGATCATTGCTGCGGGCCTGATGCCGATCATCGAGCCGGAATATGACATCACGTCGGATGACCGCGCGGCGGGCGAAGCCATTCTGCTCGAAGAAATCCGCAAGCACCTCGACGCGCTGCCTGAGGGCCAGCAGGTGATGCTGAAGCTGTCGATCCCGGCTACCGCTGGCCTCTACACGCCGCTGACGCAGCATCCCAAGGTGCTGCGCGTGGTCGCGCTGTCGGGCGGCTTCTCGACCGACGATGCCTGTTCGCGCCTCGCCCAGAACCCCGGGATGATCGCCAGCTTCAGCCGCGGGTTGTTGCAGGATCTGCGCAAGGGCCAGTCGGACGCGGAGTTCAACACGGTGCTCGGCAAGGCAATTGAAAAGATTGCCAGCGCGAGCGTCTGACGCTTACCGCGCTTCGAAGGTGAAGCGGTAGTCCTCTTTGGCGGTCTCACGTCCGGCTCCGGCTTCGGGGGCCGGTTCGCCTGAGGTCAGTGCGATCACCGTGCCGTGCGTGCCGTAAGGCTCGCCCAGCGTCAGGTCAGCCGTGTCGCGCCAGCCTGCGCCGTCGATCCGGGTGCGGACCACCAACCGCCCGGCCCAGATGCAGCGGGCGTTGATCGGGCAACGGCTGTCTTCGACGACCTCCTGAGGGGTCACGCTCAGTTCGCCGACCGTCACGGTCTGGAGCAGCGCGGTGGGGCTCCCCTGAGGCAGCGGAATACTCTCCACCCCGGCGCGGTCCGGGATGACGGCGCAGGCACCGAGCATAGCGGCGAGGGTGAGGGGCAGGACGGCGCGGAGCAGATGGTTCATGCCTTCCGTTTAGCGCGCCAATGGCTGAGTGGCGGCTGAACAGGTGACAGCGACCGCGCGAGCGATTAGCGGTTCCGGCCATGACCGAAACACAACTCTATCTCATCTCCCCGCTCGACGTCAGCGGCACCTTTCCCCAGCGGCTCGAACGTGCGCTCGAAGCCGGCAAGGGTCTTGTCACCGCGTTCCAGTTCCGGGTGAAGGGCGTCGACAGCCACGAAGCTGCCGCACTGGCCGAGCCGCTCCAGGCCATCTGTGCCGCACATGACGTGGCCTTTATCGTCAATGATTCGGTCTCGCTGGCCAAGCGTCTGAAGGCTGACGGCGTGCACCTGGGACAAGACGACGGATCGCCCCGCGATGCGCGCGAGGAATTGGGCCGGGAAGCACAGATCGGCGTCACCTGCCACGCCAGCCGCCACATGGCGATGGAAGCGGGCGAGGCAGGGGCGGATTACGTCGCGTTCGGCGCCTTCTATCCCTCGACCACCAAGGACAAGGGCCCGGATGCCGAAGTGCCCGAGCTCGAAACGCTGCAATGGTGGAGCCAGATCTTCGAAATCCCCTGTGTCGCCATCGGCGGGATCACGCCGGACAATTGCAAACCGCTGATCGAAGCGGGGGCCGATTTTCTCGCGGTGTCAGGCGCGGTGTGGAACGGGGACGAGGTTGCGGCGATCGAGGCGTTTGCGAAGGCGATGCGCGGCTGAAGCGCGGGCTCACTGCTGGGAACGTCATTGCGCAGGTAAGCTTTCCGGTCGATACGTCGACGGAATGGCTACACTAAACCAGATTCTGTCAAATCCTGAGTGGTTGCCGCATCAGATCGATCCGTCTGGTAAAGACATGCTGTTTGTCCGGTTTACCCGCGACGAAATGAAGGCTCATGAATTCCTCGCCAATCAAAGGGGCAAGGACCAACAGTGGGTACCGATCAAGGACCTTCACGGCGCGTCCCTGCAAACAGGGCCGGTGAGCTTCATTTTCCATTCGGGCTTTTGCCGGTCAACGCTGCTGCTGAGGGCGCTTGGCGTCGAGGGCAAGGTCCTCGGCCTCAACGAGCCGGAGATACTGAACAGCCTTTCCCGTCTTGCCGATCCCAGTGATGAGCTGATCGCCTTGGTGATTGATCTCTTGTCGCGGCCACAGTCCGCCGGAGCGGCGATGCTGATCAAGCCGAGCAATTTCCAGAACCGTCTGATCCCCAAGATCATGGCGACGCGCCAGGATATGCGAGCGATTCTGCTGACCAACGCGCTGGACGAGTTCCTGTGGGCGATTGTGCGCAAGGGATTGTTGGGTCGGCAATGGGGCAGACAAACCTATCTCGTCGCCGCCACCTATGCGGGCCAGGTCGATGCTTTTGAGGCGCTTGTTCCCGGCATGACCGATCTGCAAGTTGCCGCGCTGGGATGGCTCTTGATGCAAAACTGGTTCGAAACGTCCCAACGCAGCATCGGCGCATCGCGCGTCGCCGTGCTGCACAGTGCCCATTTCGACCAGAACCGAGCCGCCACGCTTGCATCATCGGCCGCGCATCTCGCGCTTGGGTTGGAGACGCGCGATATCACCGCGATTCTGGACGGGCCGGTGTTCGCCACCGACGCCAAGTCAGGGGCTGATTACGCCGCCAAAGAAGCACGCGATGGCGAACGATCGCGCAGTGCCGTCACCGAAGACGAGATCCGCGAAGTGAGCTGGTGGATTGCAGAACTCGCCCGAGTTTCGGGCCTATCGGTCCCACTGAAGCAAACGCTTTAATGGCGATCGCCGGCGGCATGATTCCCGCCGCCGCGTCAGCACCCCAAGCTTAGTTGCCGTTGCTGACCCGCGTGCAGATCAGCTTGCTGAGGCTCCCGTCAGGGTTGAGCTTCTGCAAGGTGTTCTCGCCTAGCACACGGAAGCGCTGGTCCTTCTTGGGGCCGCGGGTGAAGACCACCTCGGTGCCGCGCAGCAAGTAGATGCCGTTGCCTTCGGGGTTCTCATAGCTGGAAGCGGTGCCGATCCGGAAGGCTTCTTCGGGGACTTCAACAAAGGCCTCACCCCCGGCATCGCCCGGCAGCGCGCATTGCCAGTTGCCGTGCTGGAGAATGCCAAGCATCCCGCTGGCAGGCGCAGTAGCACGGCTTTGCGGGCGCGACGCATTGCGGTCTTGCCCTTGGGCACCGCCGGGCAGGAAAGCGGCGGCAGCCGCAGCGCTGACGATCAGCAGGAACACGTATCGGGTCTTCATGATGCTCGCGCCTCTACCAGCAGGCGGGCGGGAAGGCCAAGTCTTTCGCGAGGCATTTGCCCGCGCTTGCCCGGACGGGTCCGCTCGGCTATGGGCGCGCATCATTTGCGGGCGTGCGCCTTTGCGGCGGCGCGCCTCAACGCTCTTTCCACCACGTAAGAAGGCCCACAGCCCCATGAAGATCAGCGGCGTCGATATCCGCCCCGGCAACATTCTGGAATACGAGAAAGGCATCTGGAAAGTTGCCAAGATCCAGCACACGCAGCCCGGCAAGGGCGGGGCTTACATGCAGGTCGAAATGAAGAACCTGCAAGACGGCCGCAAGACCAACGTGCGCTTCCGCAGCGCCGACACGATCGAGCGCGTGCGGCTCGACACCAAGCCCTTCCAGTTCCTCTATGCCGAGGGCGAAGACCTCGTCTTCATGGATAACGACACCTACGAGCAGATCACGCTGCCCGGCGACCTGCTGGGCGATGCGCGCCCCTTCCTTCAGGACGGGATGCAGGTGAACCTTGAGCTGTGGGACGAAAAGCCGATCTCGGTCGAGCTGCCCTCGCAGATCGAAGCCACCATCGTTGAAGCTGACGCCGTGGTGAAGGGGCAGACCGCCTCATCCAGCTACAAGCCTGCGATCCTCGACAATGGCGTGCGCATCATGGTGCCCCCCCACATTGGCAGCGGCACGCGCATCATCGTGGATGTGTATGAGCAAGCCTATGTCGGCAAGGCGAGCTGAGCACACATCATGGCAGCTATTTCCGGCCTGATCCGCGTCATGGAACGCGCCGCGCGCAAGGCGGGCGGGCGTTTGCGGCGCGATTTCGGCGAAGTCGAGCATCTTCAGGTCAGCCGCAAGGGCCCGGCCGATTTCGTCAGCAAGGCCGATATCCGCGCCGAGCGCACGCTCTATGACGAGCTGCTTGCGGCCCGTCCGGGTTGGGGCTTCGTCATGGAAGAGGCCGGCGTGATCGAGGGCGATCCCGGCATGCCGCGCTGGATCGTCGATCCGCTCGATGGCACCAGCAACTTCCTCCACGGCATCCCGCACTTCGCCATCTCCATCGCCGCACAGGAACCGCGCGCCGACGGGAAGGGCTGGGGCGATGTGGTTGCGGGCGTGGTCTATCAGCCGATCACCGACCAGACCTTCTGGGCCGAAAAGTCGCGCGGGGCGTGGCTTCAGGATGCGCGCCTGCGCGTCTCGGCCCGCTCGCGTCTCGCCGATGCCTTGGTGGCCACCGGTGTGCCGTTCTTCGGGCATGGCGATTTTGCCGAATGGAGTCGCATCTTCGGCGCCATCGGCCCCGAGGTCGCGGGCATCCGCCGCTTCGGCGCGGCGTCGCTTGATCTGGCTTACGTGGCGCAGGGCCGGTTTGACGGGTTTTGGGAAAGCGGCCTGAGCGAATGGGACACGGCAGCGGGTTGCCTGCTGGTGCGCGAGGCTGGCGGCTTTGTCAGCGACTATCGCGGCCGATCCGAACCGATCCATGCGAATCAGGTGCTGGCGGCAAATGATGCGCTGCATTCCAAGCTGCACAAGCTTCTGGCTGGCGCGCTGCGGTAGAGTCATAGCGAGGTAGTTGTCGGTTCATTGCAGCTTTGACCCCGGTCATTGCCGTCGCGGCCTTGGGTTTCACGTGAAACATCAGGCGCGGCGCTTGAAGCGACAGCGAAGCCGCGCTAACAGCCTGCGCTCCTGCACAGGCGCCCCTGTGGTGGAATTGGTAGACGCGCTCGACTCAAAATCGAGTTTCGAAAGAAGTGCCAGTTCGAGTCTGGCCAGGGGCACCATTCCGGCATTTTCCCGACATTAGCGGTCGAGCGTTTTTAACGCTCCCAGCAGGCCCTCTGCCAAGCCGCTGGCAGCCGCACGCGTGGCGCTGCGATCTGCGGTATCGGCGACCTCATAGGTGTAGGCCGGAATGGCATAGCGGTCGTGGAACCAGTTCTTCGCCGTGCCGCTGCCCGGATTGGCGTTGCGCGGTTCGATCGTGAAGGGGTAGCCCGCAAAGGCCTGCTCGCGCCCTCCCAGCCATGCGGCGAGGAAGCGCTGCTGCGCCGGGCTGGCCTCATCACCCTGCACATAGAACAGGTTGCGACCCGTCGAGTGGAAATCCACCATCAGCACCGGGCGTACGCCAGCGGGCAGGGCATCGAGCCACGCCTTGACGCTGTGGGTCTCGGGCTGGGAGAAATCGCCCCAGTCACGGTTGAGATCAACCGCGCCGCGATTGGCGCGCCAGTGCCCGCGCGCGGTGCCATCGGGGTTGAGCATCGGCACGATCAGAAACTGCACATCGCCGAGCCCGCCCCGCGCGGTGGTGCGGACCAAGGTCTCGACAAAGGCCTGCATTGCGATCGCCCCGGTGACCTCGGGCGGGTGCTGGCGGCCGAGCAGGATCACCAGTCGCGGCGCATCCGACCGGCCGATGCGGATCGCCTCGATGGCCCGCCCGTCCAGCGAGCGTCCGAGGGTGAAATGGGCGGTGCCAAGCATCTTGCTCCAACGCAGCAGATCGGCGCTGGTGTCGGCCGGCGTGATTAGCTCCTGCGCTGAGACTATCGCCTCACCTGCTGGCAGCTCCATGCTCGCCGCTGCGCCTTCAGCACTGACTGTCACCGGCAGATCGCGGGTCGCATCCCCGCTGTGCCACTTCGGCGCATAGCGGTGTGCGCCGCCAAGATAGCGCAGCGTCACGCTGACCGGCGCAGTGCCATCGGCTTTGTAGCGGAACGCATACCACGGGCTGGGATTGATCGGCGGCGCGTGTTCGGGCGAGATCAGCAGCGTGAAAGCCCGCTCCCCCGTGACCGCGCAGCGCGCCGGGGAGGCTCCGTCGAAATCGAAGGCGAGCATGACGGAGGCGGTGCGGCACGCACTGTCCGACACCGCCACAGAAGCAGGGGGCGGCGTTTGCGCGCACGCCCCCAGCGTCAATCCAAGACCGGCCCACAGGTATCGCAGCGACATCCCCATGGGCCCGGGCCTATCAGAAGGTCTTGCGGATATCGACCCGGAACACCCGCCCACGCGGTGAGTGCAAGGCGCTGAAGAAGCCATAGGTGTCATCAGCCAGCGGCGGATCGACGTCGAACAGGTTGTTCACCCCCAGCCGGATGCGGGTGCCATCCAGCGCGCCGCCGTTCTCGAAGGTGTAGCTGATCGAAGTATTGATCGTCAGCATATCGTCCACGCGGAAGAAGTTGGCGTTGGGATCGTCCGACACCAGCGGCACGTCGCGGCTGACAGTGGTGTTCCACACCCCGCCGACATAGCTGGCGAACACCGACGCGTCGAACGGGCCGCTGCCCCAGTTGATCGAACCGCTGTAACGCCACTTGGGGCGACCTTCGATCTCCAGCAACTGGCCCAGACCCTCGATCCTGACTTCGGGGGGCAAGTCCCCGTTGGCGACCGCATCGACCAGTGTCTGTCCGTCCGTTCCGGCGGACTGGACGAAGCTCTCCAGCCGCGCCGCGTTGAAGCGCAACCGGAACTGGCCGAGGCCAAATTCAGGGACGTTGTACGCAAGCCCGAAGTCCCAGCCCTTCGATACGCGGCTGTCGAGGTTGATATAGGGATCGAGCACCCGGATGATATCGCCCGCCGCGGCAAGGCTAGTGCCCTGATAGAGCGCGATCTGCTCCGCGTTTGGCGCTGCACGGATCACGTTGGGGTTGCTGCTGCCATTCTGCCGCAGCAGCAGATCGAGCGCGATGGCGTTATCATCGCCGAAGACGCCGACCAGACCGGTCTGCTTCACGCGCCAATAATCCGCGGTGAGTGTCAATCCGGGAATGAACGCCGGCTCCAGCACGGTGCCCAGATTGATGCTCTCACTATCTTCGGGCCGCAGCTGGTCGGTGCCGGAACGGAAGCTGATGATGCCTTCGCCCGGGCAGACCCCGAGATTGGCAATCACGCCCTTTTCGACCTGCGCCTGACAGCGCACGAAATCGTCGCGGGTGTTGGAACGGGTGGTGCCTTCGTCATTGACCTGAACCAGGTTCGGCGCGCGGAAGCCCTGCGACCATGCGCCCCGGAACATCAGGCCGGGGACCACGGTCCACGATGCGGCGGCACGCGGGACGATGGCCGTCTCACCGATATCCTTGAAGTGCTCCATCCGGCCCGCCAGTTGCAGGTTGAGCGCGCTGATCAGGGGGACGTCCATATCCTCGCTCACCAGCGGAACGAAGGTTTCGACAAACGCCGAATAGGCCGTGCGTACCCCGCGGGTGTCGGGCGAAGCGCTGGTGCCGGCAACGTCGCTGCCGTCAAATACGCCGGTGACGCTGTCGGTCCAGGTGATGGTGCCATCAATGCGCGGATCGCGGTCATCGAAGAAGGTCTCACGCCGCCATTCGATCCCCGCGGCCACCCCGACATCGCCGCCGGGCAGGGCGAACAAGGCACTGTTGCTGACTTTGAAATCAGCCAGCGCAAGGCTGGTGCCGCCGGTGCGGAATACGCTGATGCGGAAGGGGTCGATTGAGCTGGCGGGGTTGAGGGTGCAATCGTCATTGCCCGGATCGCCGGTCACGCAGCCACCGTTGAAGGGATTGTAAGCATCCGGCGTCGACTTGTTGATCGCCTGCTGCAACAGGGTCAGCGAAACGCGGTTGCCTTCAAGGTCGGTCGCCTTGGCTTCGGAATAGACAAAGCCCGTATCGAAATCCCACGCGCCGAAATTGCCGCGCAGACCGGCAACGAGGCGGAAGGAATCCTTGTCGACGTCTACAGTGCGGTTACCGGCATCCACGAAGCGGTACCGCTCCATGATGATATCCGCGCCGCCTGCGGGTACGGTGATGCCGGGCACGCGGTTGGGGTTGGCCGCACCGCCCGGGAAAGTCACCGGGCCAAACGGGTTCCAGTAGGCATTGCGCGAAATCCCCACAGGCACCGCGCTGAGGATTGCGGCCGGAGTGATGTTGCGGCTGCTTTCCGAACGGTAATAAGTGCCCTCGAAATAGCCTTCGACATTGTTGCTGAACTCGTAGTTGAACAGCGCGACGGCGTTGATGCGGGTCTTCTCGCTGATCAGCGTGGTGCCGAAGGCGCGGTTGTAGCGCACCCCGACCGCCGGGTTATCGCCATTGCGTGCGCACAGCCCGTTCCCTAGTTCAAGACGACAACCGGTCAGGGTCGATGGCTGGAGATAGAAGTCATCGTCGCGGATCGGCGTCTGGTTGTTGTTCGTGATCTGAATATCGAACTGGCCGAACGGGCCGAAGGTGTTGCGGTTGTTGAACTGCGTATCGCCTTCGAAAGGGGTGCCGACCAGCAGCGGGGTCTTGTCATCATCGGCAGAATAGGCCCGCTCTGACGCGTCCATTCCGTTCTCGTAGAAATAGCCGCCATAGACGGTCAGGTTGGCGCGCCCGCCGGCAAAATCGAAGCCATAGCCGCCATTGATCTGGGTGCTGTAGAGGCCGGTGCCGTCCGAGTTGCGGTATTCGCCTTCGATGAAGCCGCCCTTGCGGTTGCCGCGCAGCACGGTGTTGACCACACCCGCCACCGCGTCCGCGCCGTAGATCGCCGAAGCGCCATCGCGCAGCACTTCAAGGCGCCGCACACTGCCCGGTGCGATTTCGTTGGTGTCGGGGCTGACGACCGGCACCAGCAACTCGGTCTGGAAGCCGGGGTTGAGCACCATGCGTCGTCCGTTGATCAACAGCAGCGTATTGCCCGTGCCCAGATCGCGCAGGTTGATCGAGGCCGCGTCGCCGCGCACGTTGTTGGAGCTGACATCGTTCTGTTCGTTGAACGCGACCGCGCCCGCCTGCGGAATGGCGCGGAACAGCTCGTCACCCGAAGTCGCTGCGACATTGGCGATGTCGGTTTCGTCCAGCACGGTGACGGGGAGCACATCGTTGATCTTGGCGCCCTGGATCTGGGTGCCGGTGACAACGATCTCGCTCGTAACATCGTCTTCGGGCGCAGGGGCGGTCGGTGGCGCCTCCTGCCCATAGGCAGCGCTGGCAGCGATCAGACTGCCGCCGCACATCAAGGCGAGCCTGCTCAGAAACTTCGTCGACATCATTATTCTCCCCGTTTTTCCATTATTTTGAGTGATTGCGCCCAATGCGCGAATAGCGTGGGCCATTGGCTGATGACTTGCTCTGGCGTGCCCAGACCCCATCCGTGCCCCCCATTGCGGAACAGATGGAGCTCGGCGCTTGCGCCGGCAGCGATGAGGGTCTGGAACAACAGAATCCCGTGCCCCGGCGGTGTGGTCGGATCGTCGGCGGCGGCGAAGATGATCGTCGGCGGCGCGTCCTTGGAGGCATAGGTATCGAGCGACCATTCATCCTCGGCCTCGGGGCTCGCCTTATCGCCGATGATCTCACGCCGGGTGCGGGTGGTGTCGTAGGGCTTGCGCAGCGTGACGACCGGAAAAAGCAGCACCGCGAAATCGGGCCGGGCGGAAGCCGCTTCATAGCGATCTGCCCCGGCGTAGAGTGCGCGGGCGGGTTGGTAGGCGGTGAAGCCTGCCAGATGCCCGCCTGCGGAAAAGCCCATGATCCCGATCTTGTCCGGCGCGACGCCAAATTCGCCCGCGCGGGTGCGGATGATCTTCATCGCGCGCTGGGCATCCATGAAGGGAGCCGCTGCGTCCCAGCCATCATTGGGCAGACGATAGATCAGCTCGAACACGGTGAAGCCTTGGGCTTGCAGCCACTCGGCCGCAGGGGAGCTTTCCTTCTTGAGCTGGATGCGGAAGTAGCCGCCGCCGCCCGCCACCAGCACGGCAGCACCATTGGGCACAGCGGGGCGATAGACGCGCATCCGGGGGGTGGCGATGTTCGAGACGGCACCATAGCCAGCGCCTTCGCCGCCGATTTTCTCTGGTCCGGTGACAGTGCCATTGCCCGGAGGCGTGCCCGGCCACAGCAGGATTTCCTCAGGCGAGGCTGCGGCAACCGGCAGCGCCGCTCCAAGCAGCGCCAGCAGCGCGGTCAACACCATCAAAAAGCGCCGCGCGATCACGCTTGCTTCTCCAGCGCGTCGGCGATCTTCTCGCTGACGGGGCCGCTGCGTTCGTGGCGTTCGATGTCTTCCTCGGGCAGCGGCATGGGCGCGCCTGCAAGGGCAGCGGCCAGCCGCTCACGGTCGAGCGCGTTCTCCCAGCCCGCCACCACGATCGTCGCCACCGCGTTACCGACGAAATTGGTGAGCGCGCGGCATTCGGACATGAAGCGGTCGATGCCGAGGATCAGTGCCATACCCGCCACAGGAACTCCCGGCACCACCGACAACGTTGCGGCCAGGATCACGAAGCCCGATCCGGTGACGCCTGCCGCGCCCTTGGAACTGATCATCGCCACCAGTACCAGCGTGAGCTGTTCGGCAAGGCTCAGCTCCACCCCCACGGCCTGCGCAATGAACAGGGCGGCCAACGTCATGTAGATGTTGGTGCCGTCAAGGTTGAAGGAATAGCCCGTCGGCACCACCAGCCCGACCACCGCCTTGCGGCACCCGGCGATCTCCATCTTCTCCATCAGGCTCGGCAGAGCGGCTTCCGAGGATGACGTGCCCAGCACCAGCAGAAGCTCTTCGCGCAGGTAACGGATCAGCGCGAAGATCGAAAAGCCGTTGAACCAGCCGACCAATCCCAGCACGACCAGCACAAACAGCAGTGAAGTGAGGTAGAAGGTCGCGACCAGCGCGGCGAGGTTGGCAAGGCTTCCGATCCCGAATTCGCCGATGGTGAAAGCCATCGCCCCGAAAGCTCCGATGGGCGCGAGCTTCATCAGCATGTGCACCAGCCGGAACACCACCTCGCTGAACGAGGCGAGCACATCCATCACCAGATCGCTCGCCGGGCGGGTCATGGCAATGGCGACCCCGGCAAGGATCGCGACCAGCAAGACTTGCAGGATCTGGCCGTCGGTCATCGCGCTGAACAGAGTGTCGGGGATAATGTTCAGCAGGAACCCGCTGATGCTCTGCGCTTCAGCCTTGTCGGCGTAATCGGCGACCGCGGCGGTATCGAGCGTGGCGGGGTCGATGTTCAGCCCTTCGCCGGGGCGCACGATGTTGCCGACCAACAGACCGATGATCAGAGCAAGGGTGGAGAAAGTCAGGAAATAGGCAAAGGCCTTGCCCGCAACGCTCCCCACGGCCTTCATGTCGCGCATCCCGGCGATGCCGGTGGCAACGGTGAGGAAGATCACCGGCGCGATGATCATCTTCACGAGCTTGATAAAGCCGTCACCCAGCGGTTTCAGCGCGGCACCGGTCTCCGGGTACAGGTGGCCGACCAGCGCCCCCAATGCAATCGCAGTGAGCACCTGCACGTAAAGCTGGCGATAGAACGGCTTTGGCGCAGGCGCGGGGCGTGCATCGGGCGTCATGGCTGCTTGCAAACCCATGGGCTGCGCGGTTCCCTCCCCTTCAGTGTCTCTCCACCGTCGAGAATCGGCCACACATCTGCGCGTTGCAAGATTTTCGGTGCCTGTGACACCGTCACGCAAAAACAGGGCATTAAACGATCTTATCAAGTTCTCTGTGCGGGAATCCGCACATGTTTGTTGCGCCGCTTGCGGAAATCCGCACAAGTCGCTGCTGGAATCGGAAGGGGATGTGTGCGGCAGGTCAGGCTTGGGCGGTGGTATCTGGTCGCGGTGGGGCTGATCGGCCTGACGCTGCTGGCCGCGCTCGCCATGCTCGGGATCGAGCGGGCGGTGCGGGTCAATGCACTGGCGGAGACCCGCGCTGAGGCGACAAGTCAGGCGGCGATCCTCGCGGCAGGGCTAGAGAGCGAACTCAACAAGTTCAGTCTGGTGCCGCGCGTTTTGGCGGTTGATCCCGAGGTCGCGGCGCTGCTGGGCGGGCAAAGCGCCGGGCGCGATGTGCTCAATCGTCGGCTTGCCGCGCTGGCGGGACAGACCAATGCCGCCGCGATCTACCTGATGGACGCGCGGGGGACGACGCTGGCAGCCAGCAACTGGGACCGCCCCGACAGTTTCATCGGCTCCAACTACGGTTTCCGCGAGTATTTCTCCGGCGCTTCCAGCCGCGGCACGGCGAGCGAATTCGCGCTCGGCACTGTCAGCCGCCGCCCGGGGCTGTATCTTGCCGAACGGGTAGGCCCGGCATCGGAACCGCTCGGGGTGGTCGCGGTCAAGGTTGAGTTCGACAGTCTTGAACGCAAATGGCGCGATGCCGAAGATGGCGTATTCGTGACCGATGAGATCGGGATCGTGTTGCTGGCGAGCAATCCCGATTGGCGTTTCAGAACGGCCGAGAGAAGCGACGCTAACGGTCAGGCGGACGACCCGGTCCACAACGCCAAGCGCTTTGGTGTGGCGCAGCCCAAGCGCTTTGCCTTGCCTGCCACCGGCGATGCGACTTCACCCTTGCAGATGATCGAAAAGATCCAGCCGATTGCCCCGGTGGGTTGGGAGTTGCACCTTCTCGCCGACCCCGCGCCGCGCCTGTCGGTTGCGCTTGCCAATGGCAGGCTGGCGGGTGTGATCGCGCTGGTTTTGCTGGGACTGGCGGGGGCGGGGGCCTATCTGTGGCAGCGCCAGCGGCAGTCGCGCGCCGCTGCTCAGGTTTCGGCACAAACCGCGCTGCTGCGCGAACAATTGCAGCAAGCAAACCGGCTCGCAACGCTTGGCCAGATCACCGCAGGGTTAGGCCACGAAATCCGCCAGCCACTCGCTGCGATGCGGGTCTATGCCGAGAATGGCGAACGCCTGCTGGCCGCGGATCGCCAGAGCGAGGCTGCGGCCAACTTCGACAAGATTGCCCAGCTCGCCGGGCGGATCGGCGAGATCACCGCCGAACAGCTCCACTTCAGTCGCCGTTCGCCGGAGGAGCCGCGCGAAATCCGTCTCGCCGAGGTGATCGACGGATCGCTACTGTTGCTGCGCGATCAGATCGGACAGAAAGGCCTGTCCCTCGACCGTCCCGCCGCAGACCTCGCCGCCACAACGGTGCGCGCGCGCCACGTTCAGCTTGAACAGGTGCTGGTCAATCTGCTTCAGAACGCGGTGCAGGCCTGCGGGGAGGGCGGACAGATCGCGCTCGCGATTGCGTCCGAGGGTGACACGGTGCGTCTCAGCGTCAGCGATGACGGGCCGGGCGTTCCGGCCGAACTGCGCGAAACGCTGTTCCAGCCTTTCGTCACGTCGAAAAGCGAGGGGATCGGGCTTGGCCTGGCCATTTCGCATGACATCATGCGTCAGCTCGGCGGCGATCTGGTCCATGAAGCGACCGCCGCCGGTGCGCGCTTCACTATGGTGATGCCCGCAGCATGAGCGCAGCTGCCGCCTCCCCGATCCAGGTCGCCTTGGTCGAGGACGATCCCGATCTGCGTGATGCGACGTTTCAGACCCTGACGCTCGAAGGGGCGGACGTGGTCGCTTTCCCGGATGCCCGTGCAGCGCTTGAATGGTTGGATGCCGACTTCCCCGGTGTCGTCGTCAGCGATGTGCGGATGCCTGGAATTGACGGGATCGCCTTCTTCGCCGCGCTGCGTGAGATCGACCGCGATCTGCCGGTGATCCTCACCACCGGTCATGGCGACATTGCGATGGCCGTCGCGGCGATGAAGGACGGCGCGGCAGATTTCCTGACCAAGCCTTACGCCTCGGC
The DNA here is from genome assembly GCF_009905735.1 of Porphyrobacter sp. SLTP. Classification (GTDB taxonomy): domain Bacteria; phylum Pseudomonadota; class Alphaproteobacteria; order Sphingomonadales; family Sphingomonadaceae; genus Erythrobacter. The sequence continues at coordinate 84,301 of NZ_JAAALE010000005.1, read as the reverse complement.
CGATTTGATCCGCGCCGTGCGCGCGGCCAGCGAGCGGCGCGCCTTGGCGCTGGAGAACCGGAGGCTGCGCGAGGAGGCTGGGCGCAGTGTTGGCCTGGCCATTCCCGGTTCTTCTGCCGCGGCTCAGCGACTGCGGTCCGTGATTGATGGCGTCGCGCGGTCCGAAATTGACGTCGTGCTGACCGGCCCGGCGGGGACGGGCAAAAGCCACGGTGCGCGGCTGATCCATGACCTCAGCCCGCGCCGCAGCCGTCCCTTCGTCACGGTCGATGCTGGCGTGCTGGTGCATGAGGATGCGGAGCTGCTGCTGTTCGGGCGGGATCCGGGCGCAGGCCAATTGTCGCGCACCGGCCTGGTCGAGCGCGCCAACGGCGGCACGCTGTTCATCGACGAGATCGTGGCAGCGAGCAACGTGCTGACAACGCGGCTTGCCTCCTTGGTCGAAAAGCGGGAAATCTGGCCAATTGGCGCGGCGAACGCGCGTCAGCTCAACATTCGCATCATCATCGCCCGCCTTGCCGAGCAACCGCAAGGCAGTCTGCGCGATCCGGCATGGCACAAGCTTGGTGCGGTGCAGATTGCCTTTCCCTCGCTGGCGGACCGACGCGAGGATGTGCCAGAGATTTTCCGGCTGTTCGTCGCGCGCCATGCACGTGAGGCGGGTTTGCCAGCGCCCGCTATCGGCGAAGCGCAATGGCGGCATGTCCAATCGCATGACTGGCCGGGCAATCTGCATGAACTTAGTGGCTATGCCCGCGCCTTCGTGCTGGGCCTGTCGGAACTAGAAACGCCATCGAGTCCCCTCAGCGGGCAGCGCCCTCTCCATGCGATTGTCGCCGATTTCGAGCGGACCGTGCTGGAAGATGCGCTGCGCCAGTGCCGGGGCGACATTGCAGAGGTGCAAGCCATGCTCCAAACCCCGCGCAAGACGATCTATGACAAGCTCGCGAAGTATGATCTGAAACCGGCGCGGTTCCGCGAGTGATGGGCTGGTCACGCCAAATGGGAAGAACTGCGATGATGCCGAGTGCCGCACTGGTTTTGCGAATACTGTCCCGCTTGATCGCTGCTGCGATGGCGCTGATGCTCGGCAGTGCCGCGCTCGCCTCGGCCGGGGATGGGCGAGGGCGCTTTATGTTCACCGGATGGGACGGGCCGCCGCTGCCGGTGTGGTATCAGCTACCCGAAGAGGTGAAGCCTGACACGCCGGTCGTGGTGGTCATGCACGGCGTCAACCGCGATGCTGATCGCTACCGCGACGAATGGGCTGGCCTAGCTGTGAAGCACCGCCTCATCGTGATCGCCCCGGAGTTCAGCCGCGCCGACTTCCCCGGCGCTGCTGGCTACAACACCGGCTTCTTTGCGGAGGAGGACGGCACCTTGCGTCCGCGCACCCGCTGGTCCTTTGCCGCGATCGAGCCGCTGTTCGATGAGACCCGCCGCCGTTTCGGGACGGCAGCAGAGCGCTATACGATCTACGGCCATTCAGCAGGCGCACAGTTCGTCCACCGCTTCGTCATGTTCATGCCCGAGGCGCGGATCGAGCGGGCGATTGCGGCCAATGCCGGGTGGTACACGATGCCCGATCCCGCGATTGCCTTTCCCTATGGCGTAGAAGGCGCACCTGTCGCACCCGACACGCTCAAAGCCGTGCTGGCCAAGCCGCTGACGGTGCTGCTCGGCACGGCGGATACGGACACTGCTGATCCCGACCTGCGCACCACTCCCGAAGCGAACCGGCAAGGCCCCCATCGCTTTGCGCGCGGGCAGAGTTTCTTTGCCGAAGGGCGCGCGCTCGCGGCGCGGTTAGACACGCCGTTTGGCTGGCGAATGGAACAGGTGCCCGGCGTCGGCCATAAGAACGGCTTGATGGCACAGGCGGCGGCTGACCTGATCGCGGCACGGCAGGAATAGAAGGCGGTGGGCCTGCCTCGCTGCCTAATCGGCCAGCGGTAGTTCAAGCGCGAACGCCGCTCCACTATCGCTGTCCACCAGTGCCAGCGACCCGCCTGCTGCCTCGATCAGCGATTTGATGATCGGCAGTCCGAGGCCACTTCCGCCGGTCGCGCGCCGCGTGGTAAAGAACGGCTCGAAGATGCGCACGCGATCGGCTTCGGCAATGCCGGGGCCATTGTCCGCCACCGTGATCAGCACGGCGCCTGCCTGCTGATCGGCGGTGAAGCTCACCCGGCTCGCCCCGGCCTGGCGGCTGTTGTCGATCAGCGCACTGGCAATGGCTTCGAGCGATGCGTCGCGGATGGCGAGGAGTGGCAGGCTGTCGGGCAGGGTCGCCGCAACAGCAAACCCATCAGCCCGATAGGCATCCGCGAGCCGGTTCAGGATCGCCGCGAGGTCTGCGCGTCCAGCGGGGTCGTTTGCGCTGAGGTCGGCGCGGGCGAGTTCCAGCAGGCGGGTCGAAAGCATCGTCAGCCGCGCTGCATCGGCATCGGCATTGGCGAGGAAGCGGCGGCGCTCGTCCGGGGCCATGCTGTCGCCGTGATCGCCGAGAATTTCGAGTGTGCCGCGGATGCCCGACAGGGGGGTCTTGAACTCGTGGCTGACCGCGTGGGCGAAGTCGCGTAAGTACCGCGAGCGGCGCTCGATCGCTTCGGCCATGCGGGCGAAATCGGCGTAGAGGTCCTGAATTTCGGCGGCGGCGGTGCGGGGCGGTTCGGGGAAGTCCTGCCGTCCCAGGGCGAGCGCCCGGCTTGCGCGTGCCAGTGCTTCGACCGGACGCACAATGCCGCGCGACAACACGCTGCTCAGCACAAGCAGCAGCATGAATATTGCCGCGATGCCGAGCAGGATCTTGCCGCGATCGGCGTAGAGTCCCTTGAACAGGCTGCGCGCCGAACGGGACAGCAACAACACGCCGACGACGCGACCATTCACGATGACGGGGCGCGCATGATGCACCCGCACCGCTGCCGCACGGGACAGCCATTCGAACTGGTAGGTGGCGCGGTAATCGCCATTACGGCGCAGGACGGTCTCTGGGCGGCCGGCAAGCGCGGTGGCGACTTCGGGGAGAGCGGCGAGGCTTTGTCCTCTGGGGTCGGAGGCGATCAGGCCCTGCCGGTCGAGCAACAGGATCGAAGACAGCGTGACCTGGCGCGTGCGCGCCGCGACCGGTGCGAGATTGGTCCAGACAGCGGCGGCATCGGCATCAGGCGCTGAGGGGCTGGGCTGCGGCAAAGGGCGCTCGGACAGGATGTCGCTGCTGCTGAGATCGATGGTCGGCGGCTCGGGCCGGAAGTCCTGCGGATCGGGCATGGTGACGGCCGCACCCGGCCATTGCGTTGCTGCCACCGCGGCCAGCGCTGCCCCTTGTGCGACCAGCTCCGCTTCGGTCTGGCGGACCAGCGTGTTCTCGTACACCCTCAGGAACATCGCCGCGATGCCGGGCAGGGCAGCGACCGTGAACAGCGTGGCGAAGACGATGGTACGCAGCCTCAGCCGTGGCCAGCGGGCCTTGAGCCATTCCTTGACCGCGCGGATCACGCCTCGCCCTCAGCCGCCCGCGCGGTTGCAGGGGCCGAGCGCGTAGCCGATGCCGGCGCGCGTCTCGATCAACCCGTCCGCGCCGACCGCCGCAAACTTTGCCCTGACGTTGCGGATGTGGCTGTCGATCGTGCGATCGGTCACCGCAAAACCGGGGCCGTGGAGCTGGTCGATGATCGCATCACGGCTGAACACCTTACCGGGCCGCGCGGCGAGCGTGCGCAGCGTCGTGAACTCGGTCACGGTCAGCGGCACGTCCTGCCCATCCCAGGTAGCGCGCCAGCTTTCGCAATCGAGCGTCAGGCAATTATGCGTGATGATCGCCGCGCTGGGCTTCTCCTCAGGCGCAGCCGTGCTGGCCCGCCGCAAGATTGCCTGCGTCCGGGCGACCACTTCGCGCGGGGAGAAGGGTTTGACCACATAATCGTCCGCGCCAAGTTCGATACCCAGCACGCGGTCGATCTCGTCATCGCGCGAGGACAGGAACAGGATCGGCACGCTGCTCGTCGCCCGCACCCGGCGGCACACCTCCAGCCCGTCCATCCGCGGCATGTTGATGTCGAGGATCACCAGATCGGGCTTCAGCGCGGTGATGAGCGCCACCGCCTCCTCCCCATCACCGGCTTCAAGCGTGGCGAGGCCTGCCTTTCCCAGCGCAAAGACCAGCAGCTGGCGAATGTGGGGATCGTCATCGACGACAAGGATGGAGCGCGGCATGGGATGCAAGATCACGGCTTTTCTCCCGGCGTCAATGTTGCAGTTGGCGGCGTAGGCAGCGCAATCGGCGGTGCAGGGGGCGGGAGGATCTCACCCCCGCACATCCGGCCATAGGGCGCGGGCAGCGGTATGCGAGCATCGACCGCCAGCAGTGCTTCCGCTTCGGCGAGCTGCAGTGCGCCGCGCAAGGTCCAGCTTTGCCAATTGCTCTGGCTTTCGCCAAGCCTGCGGTAGGCTTCAGCGCTCAGATAGGTGGCCTGATCGCGCAGCTTGTTGCCCACCGGCGCATTGTGCAATTCGAGCAGCGGGATCAGCGCCGAGCTTTCGAGCCCCTCCAGATAGCACAGGTCGAGCCGCGCCGGATCGTGCAGGTGGTCGATGTTCCACCGCGCCGCGATCGCACCGTAATCGGCCATCGTCGAACCGGCCAATACGATCCCGGCGGCCAGCGCGTTGGCATTAATCAGCCACGCCGCCGACTGCCCATGGAAAAAGCGCCAGCAGATCAGCACGAGGCCGGTCGCCACCAGCACCATCCACACAAGCGCTGCGATCCGCCATTCGGTGAGCGAATAGGCATCGATGTAGTCAAGCACACGCAGGATGCTCGACGCGACCAGCAGGAGGTTCTGCGCGACCCACACCAGCAGCAGACGGCGGATCACCGGGGTCTGGGCGGAGGGTGAACCCGGTCGCAGCGCGATCAGCACGAAGAGTCCGGCCAGCAACGCGGTGGCGATCAAGGTATAGGCGCCGCGGTGGGCATAATCGGCCAGCGTGATGCCATCGGGCAATGAGGCTCCGCTCCACAGGAACACGATGTCGAGGCCGTTCTCCAGCGCGAAGACCGCGTTGAAGATCACCAGCGTGCTCAGCATCATTGTCACCGAAGGATCGGGCATCTGCGGCAACCACGCCTGCCGCGCGCTGGCAAAGCGCAGGGCGCGGGGGCGCAAGGTTGGCCAGACGAAGACGAGCGTCACGCCAAGCAGCAGGGCGTGGCCGATGAGCGTGGTGAAGTCGGGCAATTCAATCGCCGCAAACGCATTGCCGAGCACCGGATTGGCGCTGGCAAACAGACTGAGGAACAGCGCCCCGCCGATGAGCGGCAACGCGATGTTGAGCAGAAAGGATTTGCCCAGTGACCCCCGGTGGCCAGACATGCTGGCGAGCCGCCATGCATCTGCAAGCGGCCAGAATGGCGCTCCCACTCCCAGCGTCGTCAGCCGCAAGAACCACAGCCCGGCATGATCAAACACGTGGCGGGGCAAGAGCGCCGCAGTGCCGATAGCAATCAAGAACAGGAAGGCAGCCAAAGGTCCGGGATCAAGGATCAGGCTCGCCGCAAACACCGCGCCGCAAATGATGGCGACCCACCCTCCGCGGCTATTGCGCACCGCGGGCCGCACCAGCACCATGACCGCCAGCCAGATCAGCGCGAACAGGCCGATGACCGACCCTCCACCAAATCCGTAAAGCAGCACATCGGCGGCGGCGAGTACGGCCAGCGCGCCGCCCAGCTTCATCGCGAAACTGTAACGGGACCAAGAGGGTATTGTCAGAGCACCAGGCATGCAATTTCTCCGTCTGTTTGACGGTGTCTTGCCAACATGGGATGGTGCGAAGGTGGTGGAGGCTGTGCTGATGCTGCGCGCTTGTCGTGCAGATTTGGTGCAGAGCGACAGGCACCGCTAAGCCGCTGCAATCATAAACCGCTTGCCCGGCACCCAGCCGATTGGCTAGCCCTTAAGGCATCGCCATGCTGGAATCTCCATCCTATCACGCGATAGCGGCCATGGCAGTGACCATCGCCATGTTTATCGGCTTTGCCCGGGGTCGTTACCCTGAGGAGATCATCTCGCTCGTCACCATCGCTGTGATCGCGGTGGGTCTCTACTTTGCACCGCTCGAAGGCACCAAGCCGACCGACGGTCTGGCGATTGCGTTTGGCGGGTTCGGTCATTCGGCGCTGATCACGATTTGCGCGCTGATGATCATGGGGCGTGGGCTGGTGGTGACGGGCGCGCTGGAGCCTTTTGCGCGGCTGTTGGAATCTGTGTTCCGCTTCAGTCCGCAGATCGGCCTGCTGACGGCCCTGCTGCTGGCCTTCTTCATGTCGATGTTCGTCAACGACACGCCGGTGATGGTGCTGCTGATCCCGATCATCGTTGGGATCGCCGCCAGGGGCCTGATGGCGTCTTCAAAAATTCTGATGCCGGTCAATACGGCCGTGCTGCTCGGCGGCATGGCGACGACCATCGGCACGTCGACGAATATTCTCGTCGTCAGTATCGCCAGCGATCTCGGAATTCCGGCTTTCGGCGTGTTCCAATTTACACCGATCGTGCTGATGGCCGGTCTGGTCGCGATTCCCTATTTGTGGTTGGTGATGCCGCGGATGCTGCGCGACAACAGCGTTGTCCCTGACAACATGCGGCGCACGTTCCATACCCGCTTTCGAGCAGGGGCCACGAGCCTTCTGGCCGGAGCCGATCTTGAATCGCTGAAGGACAAGCTTCCCGATGGCATCACGTTTCACGATGTGCCGCCCGGTCCGCTTCAACCGGATCACCGGCTGCATATTTCCGGCACGCATGGCGCGCTTGAGGAGGCTGCACGGGCGCTGAAGGGCGATCTTGCGCCAAGCTGGGTGATCGACCGTATCCACCGCGTTTCCAAGACGAAAGGTGACGACATCGTGGCTGTCGAAATGACCGTCACCGCGGATTCGCGCTTGGTCACGCGCACGCTCGCCAGTTCGGGGATCGCTGATCTCTATGGTGTGGCCGTGCTGGGCATCCACCGACCCAATCGCGCGTTGGGAGAGCGCGACATGGACTCCGAAGCGGGTGATCGCCGGATTCAAGATGGCGACGTGCTGCTGGTGATGGGGATCGAAGAGGATTTGCAGGCCTTTGCCCGCAACGACGGGCTGCTGCGGCTCGAGGGCGCGCGAGAATTGCCGCGGCGGTCCAAGGCAGTGCTGGCGGGTGCGATCATGCTCGGCGCAATCGCCACCGCCTCGCTCGGCCTGCCGTGGTTCGACGGCATGAGCTATGCGCCGATCAAGCTGCCGATCGCGATTTCTGCGCTGGCGGGTGCGATTGCGATGTTCGTGACCGGCTGCGTCAAGTTCGACCGGGTCGGCCGCGCGCTTTCCGCCAAGGTGATCGTGCTGATCGCGGCGAGTCTCGCCATCGGCCGGGTGATCGATGAGAGCGGAGCGGCGGCTTGGCTGGGTCAGGCGCTTTCGCTCGGCCTTGCCTACCTGCCGCCTGCTCTCATCCTTTCGGCGATCATGCTGTTCGTGACGATCCTGACGAACTTCGCCTCGAACGCCACGGCCGCCACCATAGGGACGCCGATTGCCTATAGCATCGCCATGCAGCTCGGACTGCCGCCAGAGCCGCTGGTGCTGGCGGTGCTGTTCGGCTGCAACCTCTCCTTTGCCACGCCGATTGCCTATCAGACCAACCTGCTGATCATGTCCGAAGGCGGCTACGAATTCGGCGATTACATACGCGCAGGCGTGCCGTTGGTGGCGCTGATGGTGACAGTGCTCTCGGTGCTGCTGGTGGTGTGGTATGGCTTGTGACGACTGACAGGGAGAGCGTGCGATGAGGCGGGTATGGCGATGGGCGGGAGCGAGCTTGGTGGTGTTGGCAGCGGCACCAGCGCAAGCGGATGAACTGCGCGATGCGGTCACGGCAGACCTGCCCGCGCTCGTGGAGCTCTACAAGGACCTGCACGCCAACCCTGAGCTGAGCTTTCAGGAGGTCGAAACCGCCAAGAAGCTGGCCGCGCGCGCGCGGACGATGGGGTTCGAGGTGACCGAAGGTGTCGGCAAGACCGGCGTGGTCGCGGTCATGAGAAACGGCGACGGGCCCACCGTGATGCTGCGCGCCGACATGGACGGGCTTCCGGTGATCGAGCAGACCGGGCTGCCCTACGCCTCCAAGCGCCGCGCGGTGCCGCAGACAGGGATCGAGACCGGGGTGATGCACGCCTGCGGGCACGACACCCACATGGCCGCATGGATCGGCACTGCGCAATTGCTGTCAGAGCGCAAGGATCAGTGGTCGGGCACGCTCGTCATGATCCTCCAGCCTGCGGAGGAAATCGGGGAGGGTGCCAAGGCGATGCTGGACGACGGGCTCTACACCCGCTTTCCCAAGCCCGACTATGTGTTGGCATTCCACGACGCCGCGCAGGCTCCGGCGGGGCATATCGGCTACGCCAATGGCTTCGCGCTCGCCAATGTGGATTCGGTCGATATCGTGGTGCCCGGAGTCGGCGGTCACGGTGCCTATCCGCACACGACCAAAGACCCGGTGGTGCTCGCCTCGGCTATCGTCATGCGCTTGCAGACGCTGGTGAGCCGCGAGCTGAACCCCACCGATTCGGCGGTGGTCACGGTCGGCAGCTTCCAGGCGGGATCGAAGCACAACATCATCCCCGATGAAGCCCGCCTCCAGATCACGGTGCGCAGCTATTCCGATGGCGCGCGCAAACAGCTCCTCGAAGGCATCGCCCGGATCGCGCGGGGCGAGGCGATTGCCGCCGGAATGCCCGAGAACAAGATGCCCAAGGTCACGGTTGCTGATCCTTACGTTCCAGCCACTTACAACACGCCTGAACTTACCCAGCGGGTGGTCGCAAGGCTCAAACCGCGTTTCGAAGGCCGGGTGTTCGAGGTGCCTGCCGTGATGGGCGGCGAGGACTTCAGCCAGTTCTACCGCGCTGACCGCGAGAACGTGGAATCGCTGATTCTGTGGGTCGGCGGCGTGCGGGCTGAGGAATGGGCCAAGGCACAGAAGGGCGAAATCACGCTGCCATCGCTCCACTCCCCGTTCTGGGCGCCGGATGCCCCCGTGGTAATCGCCACCGCAACCGAAGCACTGACGGCGGCAACGCTTGATCTGATGGGCAAGCCCTAACGCACAAATAATGCGGCCGCCGGAGCGCGCCTTTGGGGCGCATTCCGACGGCCGTTTCTCCTCCCCAGGAGAACTGTAAAACGGGGTGTGGCCTTACGAGGGAACGTAAGTGCCCAGACGGTGGTGCAGAGCGTTGATCTTGGCCAGCTCCTCACGGTCTTCGGTGTTGCGGGCATGGCTCTCCAGCGCGCGGCGCAGCAGCTTCATGTCCGCGGTCGAGAGCAGCGCGCGGGCGCGTGCAGGCTCGGGGTTCGGGGTTTCGGTATCGGTCATCGTCACTCTCCTCGGGGTGATGGTCTCACGCCCTTAGGCGGCTTTGCAGGCTACCGGAAGGCCACAATCACGCGACCTTCCGGCTCCTCTCCCGGGCGGCTTATGCCGCCTCGAACTGGTTCATCGTGTTGTGCGCGCCGCCCGCCTTCAGAGCGGCTTCCCCAGCGAAGTATTCCTTGTGATCATCGCCGATGTCGCTGCCCGACATGTTCTGGTGCTTCACACAGGCGATGCCCTGACGGATTTCCTCACGCTGCACGTTCTTGACGTAACCCAGCATCGCCTGTTCGCCGAAATACTCGCGGGCGAGGTTGTCGGTGCTGAGGGCGGCCGTGTGGTAGGTCGGCAGAGTGATGAGGTGGTGGAAGATGCCGGCCCGCGCAGCAGCGTCGCGCTGGAAGGTGCGGATCTTCTCATCGGCTTCGGCGCCCAGTTCCGTACCGTCGTAATCGACGCTCATCAGCTTGGCGCGGTCATAGGCCGACACGTCCTTGCCCGCTGCTTCCCAGGCGTCGAACACCTGCTGGCGGAAGTTCAGCGTCCAGTTGAAGCTGGGCGAGTTGTTGTACACCAGCTTGGCATTGGGCACGACTTCGCGGATGCGGTCGACCATTTCGGCGATCTGTTCAACGTGCGGCTTTTCGGTCTCGATCCACAGCAGGTCCGCGCCATTCTGAAGGCTGGTGATGCAGTCGAGCACCACGCGGTCCACACCCGTTCCGGCGCGGAACTGATAGAGGTTCGAGGGCAGACGCTTGGGGGCAAGCAGCTTGCCGTCGCGGCTGATGAAGACCTGACCATTGGTGATGTTGGCCGGATCGACTTCATCGGCATCAAGGAAGCTGTTGTACTGATCGCCCAGATCGCCCGGCTCCTTCGAGAAAGCGATCTGCTTGGTCAAGCCAGCGCCGAGCGAGTCGGTGCGGGCGACGATGACGCCGTCGTCGAGACCCATTTCGAGGAAGGCCATGCGGCAGGCGCGGATCTTCTGGAGGAAGTCTTCATGCGGCACGGTGACCTTGCCGTCCTGGTGGCCGCACTGCTTTTCGTCCGAGACCTGATTCTCGATCTGAAGCGCGCAAGCGCCCGCTTCGATCATCTTCTTGGCAAGGAGGTAGGTCGCTTCCGCATTGCCGAAGCCTGCGTCGATATCGGCGATGATCGGCACCACGTGGGTTTCGTAGTTATCGATGGCGTTCTCGATGCGCTTGGCTTCCACCGCGTCACCAGCTTTGCGGGCAGCATCGAGGGCACGGAACATCATGCCCAGTTCGCGGGCATCAGCCTGCTTGAGGAAGGTGTAGAGCTCCTCAATCAGCGCGGGCACCGAGGTCTTCTCGTGCATCGACTGGTCGGGCAGGGGGCCGAACTCGCTGCGCAGCGCGGCAACCATCCAGCCCGAGAGATAGAGGTAACGCTGCTTGGTGGTGCCGAAGTGCTTCTTGATCGCGATCAGCTTCTGCTGCGCGATGAAGCCGTGCCAGCAGCCGAGCGACTGGGTGTATTGCGCCGGGTCCGCGTCATAGGCGGCCATATCGGCGCGCATGATCTTGGCGGTGTACTTGGCGATGTCGAGGCCGGTGGGGAAGCGGTTCTGGATCGCCATGCGCGCGGCGCTTTCGGGATCGATCGCGGCCCAGCTCGGTCCGTTCGTCGAAACGATGCCCTGCATCCGGGTGATGGTGTTCTGGTAGGTCATAAGTGTCTCCTGTCCATCCTGGGGAGGGGTTTGAGGCCTTGCAGACTCGCGCCGCTGGATGAGCAGGCTTTGGCGTGGTGCGGCGCAGCATGACAGGAAAACTTACAGATAATCGTGTCGCTATGCCGACAATCGCCTGCATTCTTGTGTCAATCGGTAAATTAATTTACAAACCGACCTATGGCTGACACCAATCTCCTCGCCGGGCCTGCCTTGCGCCGTCTGCGCAAGCGCGAAGGCCTGACCCAAGCCGGAATGGCGGGTATCCTCGGGATCTCGCCGTCCTACCTCAACCTGATCGAGCGCAACCAGCGCCCTCTGTCAGCCCGCGTGCTGGTGCAGGTGATCGAGCGATTCGATTTCGATCCGCGATCCTTGCGCGAAGATGACGCCATCGGCGGGCTTGACGGCCTCGTCAGGCGCATGGCTGACAAGCGCTTCGGCGATCTCGGAATCGACCGTGAGGAAGTGCAGGAATTTCTCGCCGCCGCGCCGCAGATCGCCGCCGCCTTCGCCCGGTTGTATGACACGGGCGGGGGTGAACGGATCGTGGTTGAGGATGTCGCGGCTGCTTCGCGCCGTGCGGTGGAACGCTGGCAGAACCACTTTGCCGATCTTGACCACGCTGCCGAGGACCTTGCCGATGAATTGCGGCTCTCGCGCGGAGAAATCAGCGCCGCCTTGGGTGAACGCCTGCGGGAGAAGCATCAGCTACAGGTGCGCATTCTCCCTGCCGAGGTCATGCCGGGGCAAGTCCATCGGCTCGATCTCCACGCGCGGCAATTGCAGCTCTCAGAAATGCTCCCCGGCGCAGCACGACGCTTTCAGATTGCCCGGCAAGTGGGCCAGCTGGAAATGCGCGAGGGCATCGAGACACTGGTAGCAGGCGCGAACCTTGCCAGTGCCGACGCGCGGGACGCCTTTCGGGAGCATATCGCCGATTATCTCGCAGGCGCGCTGCTGCTGCCCTATCGCCGCTTCCTGCGCGCTTGCGAGGCGACGGGTTATGATCTGGCGGTTCTGCAACGCCGGTTTGCGGTCAGCTTTGATCAGGTCGCCCAGCGGCTCACCACGCTGGGGCGGGTCGGCGAGCGGGGGTTGCCGTTCTTCATGGCGGTGATCGACCGGGCGGGGCGGATGACCAGTTTCACCGCTGGTGGGAGCGGCGCAATGTATCCGCTCGAAGGCGCGCGCTGGCCCGCATGGGTCCCCTTTGCCGCGTTCGAACGTCCAGGAACCGTCCTCACCCAAGCCGTCACCTTCGGCGAGGGTGAAGCGGCAGCACGGCACTGGTTTACGATCACCCGCACGGTTGATGGCGACGGCGTGATGTGCGCAGGTCGCCGCGCGGTGGTGCTTGGGATCGAGGCGCGCTTTGCCGGTGATCTTGCTCATGCCCGCGGCGTCTCACTCGACCGGCTCGACGCTGTGCCGCTGGGGGTGCCGTGTGGCCGGTGCGGCCGGGCAGAGTGCCTGACCCCGGCTCCGGCGCGGATCGCCAGCGCGCTACCGCGCCCGCGCCTTAGTGTTTGATGGTTCAGAACTGCTGGTTGGAGGCGTGGATGTGGAGAATACGCCAGTCAGCGCCGCGCCGCACCAGTACGATGGTGCGGCGTCCGAGCCGCTCAGGATTGTCGAAATGGAAAGTGCAAAGCGCCATTTCTCCGACCGTCTGTACGTGTAGATCCTGAATGAGGTCAGGTCGATGATAGGGCGGACCGGGCCGCTCCATTGGCAAGGTGAGTGCGATGCGTCGCATCCCAGCTGGCATTCCGCTCACCCGCTTCAGGCCTTCTCGTGAGGGCGCAGGTTCATCCGTGCCGGCATAGATCCCGTCGAAGCTAGTTGCATCGGATGCGAAGGCCGCTTCCATTGCGGCAAGGTCGCACGCAGCGAAACTGCGCAGGAACCTCATCAACGCTATCTCTGCCGAGGCCGCCTCGTCGCCACCCAGGGCTAGCGACGGGGTTGCCGTCACCGCCAATCCGATCCCGATAGCCTCGCGTCGGTTGCTCCGCCCAGCCATTGCCCGCCTTCCTTTGCCACTCCATCTTTGAGCGAAGCCTAGCTTAAAATGGCGGTGAAGCCACCCCATCGGCGGAGAGCATGAAAAGACGGCATTAACCCTTGCGAGGCGCAGAATTGTGCGCTTCGCGAGCGGTGTAAAGTTTACCGACACTTAAGGTCTCGGGCCTAGAAGCGGCAGGGCATGCACCAGAGGCCGCCCCTGAAATGATCCGCCTGTTCAAGCATTATATCCCGCACGCCGTGCTGCTGCTCGGACTGCTCGATCTTGGCTTGCTGGTGCTGGCGAGCGAGATCGCCTGGCAATGGCGCGCGCATCAAATCGGGATGGACCTGGGCGATTTCAGCGGCCGCGGCCTTGCCTTGTTGGGCACGGCTTCGGTGATCTGGCTGGCGATGATTGCGGTCGGGGTTTACGGCCCCAATTCGCTGCGATCCCTCCGCTTTGCAGGCGCACGGGTGCTGGTGGCCATCAGCTTGGGCATCATTGCGCTGGCGGTGGTTGATTTCGTCCTGCCGAGCGACCTGTTCTGGCGTTCGACTCTACTCTACACCATGGGGCTTGCCATCGTGGTGCTGGTGGCGGACCGGCTGCTGCTTAACTCTTTCCTCGGTTCCTCGGCGTTTCGCCGCCGCGTGATGGTGCTGGGTGCTGGCAACCGGGCTCAGCGCCTGCGCGAACTGGGCGAAAAGCCCGAGACCGGCTTTGTCATCGTCTCCTACATAGCCATGAGCGATGATGCCCGGGTCGTTGAAGAAGCGATCCCGCGCTCGGCCATCCACGATCTTGGCCGGTTCGTCGAGAATCTCGGCGTGTCCGAAGTGGTGCTTGCACTGCAAGAGCGCCGCAACGCGCTGCCTTTGAAAGACCTGCTGCGGATCAAGACCAAGGGCGTCCACGTCAATGATTTCTCCAGCTTCATCGAGCGGGAGACGGGACGGGTCGACCTTGATACGATCAATCCCAGCTGGCTGATTTTCTCCGACGGCTTTTCCAGCAGCCGGATGTTCTCAAGCGCGGTCAAGCGCATCTTCGACATCACCGCGAGTGTGATCCTGCTGACACTTACGCTGCCGCTGATCGTTCTGTTCGCCTTGCTGGTGAAGCTCGACAGCAAGGGCCCGGCTTTCTTCCGTCAGACGCGGGTGGGGCTCTATGGCGAGCCTTTCACACTCATCAAGCTGCGCTCGATGCGGACCGATGCCGAAAAGGACGGGGCCAAGTGGGCCGAGGAAAACGATCCGCGCATTACCCGTCTCGGCCGGTTCATCCGCAAGGTCAGGATTGACGAACTCCCGCAGACATGGAGCGTCCTCAAGGGCGAGATGAGCTTCGTTGGCCCGCGTCCGGAAGTGCCGTCCTTCGTTGAAAGTCTCGAAGAGGAAATTCCCTTTTACGGCGAGCGGCACATGGTGAAGCCCGGCATTACCGGATGGGCGCAGATTAACTATCCCTACGGCGCGTCGGTCGAGGATAGCCGCTGCAAGCTCGAATATGATCTCTACTACGCCAAGAATTACACGCCCTTTCTCGATTTTGTGATCCTGCTGCAAACGCTGCGCGTGGTCCTGTGGCCGGAGGGTGCGCGATGATCTGGCTGGGCGGCATCGTGCCCTTGGCGGGCTTCCTTGCATGGGTCGTGGGCGCAGTGCTGAGCGCGGGCGCGATGCTATGGATTTGGCGCCACGGTGAGCGCGCGCGGCCTGACCGGACCACGCTGATGATCGCTGCCGGCGCAAGCAGCGTGTGGTGCGCGCTCTCAGCCGGACTGGGCACCGAGCATGATGCTGCCATCATCGCAGCCATGGCGCGCAATCTCGCGTTGATCGCCACGATCTTCTGCCTGTTTGGCGCCGATGGCCGTGCGGCCAGCCTCAAGCCAGTTCGCCCGGTCATCATCGCGCTTGTGCTGGTGCAATTGCTTCAGCCCGTGTTGCTGCTGGTCGGGTTCAGGTTCACAGGGGTGCCTGAGGTAAGCCAGGCGGTGTTCGAGGCGCGGGCCTTGACCGATATGCTGGTCGCCATCGGCGCGCTGATGCTGCTGCACAACCTCTATGCCGGCGCGGCAAGCGCCTTGCGCCCGGTTCTGCGCTGGACCGGCATCGCACTTGCGGGGATATTCGCCTACGATCTCAACCTTCAGACCGTGGCCTACCTCGGTGGATCAACGGCCGGAGCGCTCGGCGATGCGCGCGGGCTGTTCGCCGGGATCATGGCGGCGCTGTTTGCGCTCGGGATGAATGCCGCCGGTCCGCGGGCGCAATTCAGCCCGTCACGCGCGGTCACGTTCCGCACGCTCTCGCTATTGCTGATCGGCGGCTATCTGGTCGGGATGGTGCTGGTGACCAAGTCGCTGGCGCTGCTGGGGGGCGATATGGCCCGTGCCAGTCAGGCGGCCTTCGTGGTGATCGCAATTATGGGAGCGGTGTTGGCGCTGCCGTCGGCGCGTCTGCGCGGATGGCTGCGTGTGACTGCGACCAAGCACCTGTTCCAGCACCGCTATGATTACCGCGAGGAATGGCTGCGCTTCACCCGCACCATCGGGCGCAGCGGCGCAGGCAATGCCAGCCTCGAAGAACGCGCGGTCAAGGCGCTCGCCGACATCACCGAAAGCCCCGCCGGCCTGCTGCTGATGCCCAACGAGGAAGCGCAGTTGGAACTCACCGCGCGCTGGAACTGGCCGACCATCGCAATCCCGGCTGTGGCGGGCGACTATGCGTTGTCGGGACTGCTCGAACGGCACAACTTCATCCTTGCCATCGACGAGGCGCGCGGCGGGATCGACCATCATGGCGAAGCGGCGCAAGTGCCGGACTGGTTGATTGAGGCAGAGGACGCCTGGGCGCTGGTGCCGCTGCTCCACTTTGACCGGTTGGTCGGCGTCATTGTCCTCGCGCGGCCGCGCAATCCTCGCCAGCTCGATTGGGAGGATTTCGATCTGCTGCGTGTCGCCGGGCAGCAGTTGGCCAGCTATCTTTCTGAACAGGCCGGGCAGCAGGCACTGATGGATGCGAGCCGGTTTGACGAATTCAACCGCCGCATGGCCTTTGTGATGCACGACATCAAAAACCTGGTCAGCCAGCTTTCCCTGCTGGCGGCCAATGCCGAAAAGCACGCAGACAATCCCGCCTTTCGCGCGGATATGCTGGTGACCTTGCGCAATTCGGCGGACAAGCTTTCCGCGCTGCTCGCAAGGCTTGGGCGTTATGGCTCCGGGCAGGTCAACGCGCTCGGTGCGATCGAACTCGTCGATTTGGCGCGCGGCATTGCCGAGCGGTTCAAGGGGGTTCACCCCGTCGCGCTGACCCGCGAACAGCCCGTCCGCGTGATGGGCAACCGCGAAGCGCTCGAACAGGCGCTCATCCACCTTGTGCAGAACGCGATTGATGCGAGCGAGCCGGACATGCCGGTGTTCCTCGACGTCACCAGTGAAGGCTTGCACGGCGCGATCGACGTGGTCGATTCCGGCAAGGGCATGAGCCCGGCCTTTGTGCGGAGCGGGCTGTTCAAACCGTTCGTCTCGTCCAAGTCGGGCGGGTTCGGCATTGGCGCCTTCGAAGCGCGCGAACTCGTCAAGGCGATGGGCGGGCGGATTGCGGTGGAGAGCCGTGAAGGGCTCGGCACGCGCTTCTCCCTGGTGTTGCCGCTGGCCGATGCGGTGCAGTTGCTGGGCGCGCAAGACGCCGACATCGAACAAGGGGTCGCATAATGCCAGACAAGAAACCCGTGTTGCTGGTGATCGAGGACGATCCTGGCCTGCAGGCCCAGCTCAAATGGGCCTATGATGATTTTGAAGTCGTGATCGCAGGCGACCGCGATAGCGCGCTGGCTGCGTTGCGGTCGGAAACGCCGGGGGTCGTGACTCTCGATCTCGGCCTGCCGCCCGATCCCGATGGCACAACCGAAGGCTTTGCCGTGCTTGATGCGATCATGGCACTGAAGCCCGACACCAAGGTGATTGTCGCCAGCGGCCACGGTGCCCGCGAAAGCGCTTTGGCGGCCATCGCGCGCGGGGCTTACGATTTCTACCAGAAGCCGATCGATATCGACGCGCTTGGCCTGATCGTGCGGCGCGCGTTCAATCTGCGCGCTATCGAGGAGGAAAACCGCCGCCTTGTCGCCACCAGCAGTGCCGACAAGACCGTGCTCGGTCGCCTGATCACGGGCGCGCCGGAGATGGTCAAGGTTGCCCGCACGATCGAACGCGTGGCAAAGACCAGTGTTTCGGTGATGCTGCTGGGTGCGAGTGGGACCGGTAAGGAGCTGCTCGCCAAGGGGCTCCATGACACCAGTGACCGCGCGAACGGGCCCTTCATTGCGATCAACTGCGCTGCGATTCCGGAAAACCTGCTCGAAAGCGAACTCTTCGGCCACGAGAAGGGCGCGTTCACCGGCGCGGTCAAGACGACCGAGGGCAAGATCGAAAGCGCCAATGGCGGCACCCTGTTCCTTGATGAGGTGGGTGACATTCCGCTGCCGCTTCAGGTCAAGCTGCTGCGCTTCCTGCAAGAACGCACCATCGAACGCGTCGGCGGACGCAAGGCGATTGCGGTCAACACGCGGATCGTGTGCGCCACGCACCAGGATCTCGAAGGCATGATTGCCGCAGGCAGCTTCCGCGAGGATCTGTTCTACCGCCTCGCCGAGATCGTGATCCGCATCCCCAGTCTGGCCGAGCGGCACGGCGATCCGGTGCTGCTCGCCAAGGTGTTCTTGAAGCGCTTTGCGGCCGAGATGAACCCTTCGGTCACCGGCTTTGCCGCAGATGCGCTGGCGGCGATCGATGCGCATGAATGGCCGGGCAATGTCCGCGAGCTCGAAAACCGGGTTAAGCGCGCGGTGATCATGGCGGATGGCAAGCTGGTAAACGCTGATGACCTCGATCTGGGCGCTGGCGAGGACGAGGACGCCGATGTCCTAAACCTCAAGGCAGCGCGTGAGGCGGCAGACCGCCGGGTCATCCGCCATGCGCTGTCACGCAGCGAGGGCAATATCTCCAGCACTGCCAAGCTGCTCGGGATCAGTCGCCCGACGCTGTATGATCTGCTCAAGCAATATGACCTTCAGGCGTGACACAGCCGCCGGGCTGACCGCGCTGGTCTTGGCACTGGCGGGCTGCTCGGAGGAAAACGAGGCGGGAGTGTCCGCTGGTGACGAGGCGCGGAAACCCGCGGTAGTGCAGCTGCTGGGCGATGCTGACCGGGCGATGGCGGCAGGCCAATTGGCGGATGCCGGGCGGAAACTGGATGAGGCACGTGGGCTCGCTCCGGACGATCCGGCGCTGTGGGTCGCCATTGCGCGGCTGCGCTTTCGCGGCGGGGAGCATCTGACCGCAATCGAAGCCGCCGACCGCGCGCTGGAACTCGGCCCCGATTATCCGCCCGCGCTATTGATGCGCGCGGTGATGGTGCGCGACGCGCATGGCTTTGCTGCTTCCATTCCTTGGTTCAAGGCGACGCTGGCGGCTGATCCCTACTACCGCGACGGATGGGCCGAATATGCCGCAACCCTTGGCGATGCCGGGGAGGCCGGGGCCATGCTTGCAGCGGTGCGCAAGCTCGCCGAGGTCGCGCCCGGCGATGAACGGGTGCTCTATCTGCAAGCGGTGCTGGCGGCACGTGGTGGAGAATACGCGCTCGCTCGCAGCCTGCTGGCGCGCAGTGGCATGGCGGCGCGCGGCGTGCCTGCGGCGTTGCAGCTGGATGCGGTGATCAGCCTTGCAGAAGGCAATGCCGATAGCGCGGCGGTGATCCTCGAAGGGCTCGTCGCGCGCCAGCCCTCCCATGCCAAACTGCGCGAACTGCTGGCCAAGGCGATGCTCGAATCAGGGCGCGGGGACGAATTGATCGCCCGCTTCGGGCCGGAAGCGGGGCTGCGGGAGGCATCGCCCTACCTCGTGATGTTGGTCGCGCGGGCCTATGAACAGCGCGGTGACCGGGTGAGCGCGGCCCCCTTGCTGGCGCGAGCGATGCGGGGCGCAAGCACGGCGCCGATGGTGCTTGCGGTGCGTGAAGGCCTGCCAGCACCGACGGCAACAGCGCGGCAGGCAGGCTTGGTAGGCGATTGGGGCACCGCACGGGCGAGCACGCAGGCACTTGGCAAGCGCTTTCCGGCGTCGGCGGATGTTGCAGCGCTGAGCGGCGATGTTCTGCTCGGGGCCGGCGATCCGAAAGCCGCGCTTTCAGTCTATGCTGTGGCTACTCAAGTGAAACGTCCCTGGCCACTCACGCGCAAGGCGGTGCTGGCCTATGCAAGCTCGGGGGACGAGGCGTCGGCCGACACATTGCTGGTACGCCATGTGGCGGGTGAGCCCGACAATGCGAGCGCACTGATAGCTCTGGCCGACCGCTATGGCCAGCGCGGCGATTGGACGCAGGCGGCGCGGCTGCTCGATCACGCCATCGCGCTGGGGGCAGGGCATGATCCGGCGCTGCTCCGCCTGCGATTGCGCGCGGCGCGGGCGCTGAACCAGCCGGATGAGGCACGCCGCTTTGCCGCATGGCTTGCAGAGGTCCATCCGCGCCATCTCGTGCAGCGCTAACCGCGCTGCCGCTCGACAAGCGCGCGCGGGCAGGGCAGGGGGCTCGCGCCTATGTCCAAGCCTGCTGCATCCCGCTTCCCGTTCCTGTCCGATCCGATGATCGCCGTGCTGGTGATCGCAACCGGACTCGCCCTGCTTGTGCCCGCCGCAGGGGAAGCGCGGGCGGCTGCAACGATGGTGTCGAATGCGGGTATCTTTCTGTTGTTCCTCGTCAACGGGATGCGCATCCGCCGCTCCGAGATCGCGCGGGGCATGGCCAATTGGCGCTATTTCGGGCCACTCCTGCTGTTCGTGTTCGGGGCGATGGCGCTGGGCGGGATGGGCTTTGCGAGCCTTGCCGGGCAGGTCTTGCCGCCGATGGTGGCGCTGGGCTTCATCTATCTCGGCTGCCTGCCGTCCACCGTGCAATCAGCTACAAGCTACACGAGCCTGGCCGAGGGCAACGTCGGTCTGGCGGTGGTCGGCGCGGCGCTGATCAACATCGCCGGGGTGTTTGTGAGCGCGCCGCTGTTTGCGCTGCTGGGCGGTGGCGGCGCGGGCGACATTGGGAGCGAGGCGGTCATCCGGATCGGAGTGATCCTGGTGCTGCCTTTCGTCATCGGGCAGGTGGTGCAGGACCGGGTTATCGACCGCATCGCCGCCCACCGCGCCCGGATCGCATGGCTTGACCGGGCGGTGATCGGGATTGCGGTCTATGTCGCCTTCTCCGGCGCGGTCGAGCAAGGGCTGGCCACCATGTTCGCGCCCGCCGATTGGGCAGTCATGATCGCGCTGGTGCTGGCGATGCTGGCCTTGGCGCTGGCAGGGGCCTGGGGCAGTGCGAGCCTGCTCGGCCTGCCGCGGCCTGACCGGATCGCATTCCTGTTCGCCGGATCGCAAAAGAGCGTGGCCATCGGCGCGCCGCTTGCCGCGATCCTGTTTCCGGCATCAGCCGCCGGTTTCGTGATCGCGCCGCTGCTGCTCTATCACCTTGCACAGCTGGTGCTGGCTGCGCCGCTGGCGCTGCGCCTTGCCAAGGACGCGGGCTAGGCCTTGGGCTGGTAGGTCTGGTCTTCGGTCGGGAAGGCGCGGCTGCGCACTTCCTCGGCATAGCGGGCGACGGTGCGGTCGATCACGCCTGCGATATCCTCATACCGCTTCACAAAGCGCGGCACCCGCTCGAACATGCCGAGCATGTCTTCGGTGACGAGCACCTGCCCATCGCATTGCGCCGAGGCACCGATGCCGATGGTGGGGCAGGTGACGGCCTGCGTGGCGGCAATCGCGATGGGCTCAACCACGCCTTCGATCACGATCGCGAAGGCGCCTGCTTCATCCAGCGCCTTGGCGTCAGAGACGATCTTCTCCGCCTCGGCATCCGACCGCCCGCGCGCGCCATAGCCGCCAAGCACGTTGACCGCCTGCGGGGTGAGGCCGACGTGGCCCATCACCGGAATGCCGCGCTGGCTCAGGAAGGCGACCGTCGGCGCCATCGCCGCCCCGCCTTCCAGCTTCACCGCCGCAGCGCCGGTCTGCTTCAGCAGGAACGCCGCGCTTTCGAACGCCTGCTCCGGCGACGCCTCATAGGAACCGAACGGCATGTCGACGACCACGACCGAATGATACGACCCGCGTACAACTGCCGCGCCATGATTGGCCATCATCTCTAGCGTCACGGGAACGGTCGAGGGCAGGCCATAGATCACCTGACCGAGCGAATCCCCTACCAGCAGAATATCGCAATGCGCATCGAGCAACTGGGCCTGACGCGCGGTATAGGCCGTCAGCATCACCAGCGGAGTGGCGGTGACACCGTCCTTCTTGCGGGCACGAAGGGCGGGCACGGTCAGCCGCTTCATCACCTGCGGGGTGGGGTTGGCGCGGCTTGTGCTGGTGTCGAGCTGGAAGGTCGTGGACATGGCAGGCGGTGTAGCGCTTGCGCGCACCGGGGGAAACCCGCTCTTTCGGCTTGTGTTGCGAGCCTGTTGCGCTAGCGTTACGGCCATTCGATCGCGCGGGGGATCTGCTTGCGATCAGTGGGAGACCTATTCCAGATGTTTCTTGACCGGATTAAGCCGTGCGCCGTGCAGGCGCGCAGGGGGGATTTGTAATGGCGAGTGCACCCAGAGGAACCGTTTTTCAGCGGATGTTCGCGCGCAAGTCGATTGCGCAAGTCCAGCGTGAAACCCAGACCAGTGAGCTGAAACGCACGCTGGGCAAGTGGAACCTTCTGCTCTTGGGCGTCGGTTGCATCATCGGGGCGGGCATTTTTGTCCGCACCGGCAGTGCAGCGGCGCTCCATGCGGGGCCGGCCGTGATGCTGTCCTTCGTGGTGGCGGGCATTGTCTGCGCCTTTGCCGGGTTGTGCTACGCCGAGCTCAGCTCGACGTTGCCGGTCTCCGGCTCGGCCTACACCTATAGCTACACCACGCTGGGCGAGTTCGTCGCCTGGATCATGGGGGCGCTGCTGCTGCTGGAATATGGCTTGGCAGCGTCGGTGGTCGCAGTGGGCTGGGGCGGCTATGTGGTCAGCCTGCTTGCTGACTTCGGCCTTGTGATACCGCCGCAATTTACCGGACCTGCGGGCATGACGCTGATGCAGGATGGCGTGCCGGTGATTGTCGATGGCCAGACGGTCACGACGATCTTCAATCTGCCAGCCTTCCTGATCTGTATTGCCCTGTCAGCCCTGCTGATGCTGGGCGTGTCGGAATCCGCCAAGGTCAACAACATCATCGTCGGCATCAAGGTCAGCGTGCTGGTGGCGTTCATCGCGGTTGGCGGGCTGATTGTGCTGTCCAACCTCGGCGAGCTGATGGCGGCCAACTGGGTGCCGTTCATTCCCGAATATGACCCTGCGGCCAATAATGGCGAAGGGGCCTTCGGGGTCGACGGGATCATGCGCGCCGCCTCGATCGTGTTCTTCGCCTATATCGGGTTCGAGGCCGTCTCGACCGCCGGACAGGAAGCCAAGGACCCGGCCAAGGATATGCCGTTCGGCATTCTGGGTTCGCTGATTGTCTGCACGGTGATCTACATGCTGGTGGCCGCGATCATGACGTTGCTGGTGCCCTATGGCACGCTCAACGTTCCCGATCCGGTGGCTGTGGTGGTCGACAATTTCGGCCCCACCTGGGGCTGGCTGGCCAAGATCATCAAGGTCGGTGCGATTATCGGTCTGACCTCGGTGGTGCTGGTGCTGATGTATGCGCAGACGCGCATCTTCTACACCATGGCGCGTGACGGCCTGTTGCCCAAGGTGTTCAGCAAGGTGCACCCGAAGTATCAGACCCCCTATGTCAACACCGCGCTGGTCGGCATCATCACGGCTGTGGCTGCGGGCTTCTTCGACATCAACGTGCTCGGTGACATGACCTCGGTCGGCACGCTGGCGGCCTTCGCCATCGTCTGTCTGTCGGTGATCTACCTGCGCCGCAACGCGCCGGAACTGCCGCGCGGGTTCAAGGTGCCGTTCTATCCGGTCACTCCGGTGCTCGGCATCCTTTCCTGCGCCTACCTGATCTACACCGTGCCGCCGAGCGTGCTGATCTTCTTCGCCTGGTTCATGGCCGGGATGATCGCGCTGTATTTCGTCTACGGCCTTTCGCATTCGAACCTTCAGCACGGCGAATGGCAGGACCCCGCGCCCGACATGGGCGAGTTTCCCGGGCCGGTGGTTGACGACTAGGTTGCGTTGAGACGCATTTCGAGGGCGCGGGGAGCACACAGCTTCCCGCGCCCTTTTCATTGCAAGCGGAGGAATGTTGGAACATAAAGCGAACATATGAGTCGTTCGCTTATGCCCTTTACGCCCTCCAAGCCGTCACCCGCGCGGATTCTGGCCCGTGCTGCGCCCGAAGCGCGGTGGCGGCCGGGGCTGGATGCGCAGCCGTTCCACTCCGAAATCTTCGCGTCCGCCAGTGAGGCGAGCGGGGCGGGGCTGGCGCTGGCTTTGGCGCGTGACGCCTTGACGTCAGACGCTGCGGATGGCGCGGTCGAGGATACGCGCCAGGTGCTGTGGGTGCAGGATCGCGCGGCGATCCGCTTGGGTGGGCGGCCCTGTCTTGCTGGCCTGCCGCCTGATCTGCGCCGCCGCCTGATCCATGTCGCCGCCGCCACGCCCGAGGATGCGCTGTTCGCGCTGGAGGAGGGGCTGAAGTGCCGCGATCTCGCCTGCGTGATCGGGGAGATCGCGGGCAATCCGCGCGCGCTCAGCTTCACCGCCTCGCGCCGGTTGAGCCTTACGGCGGAACGGCACGGGGTGCGCTTGTGGCTGGTGCGGCTTGATGCCGAGCGCGACCTTTCCTCGGCCCGGATGCGCTGGCAGGCCCGCGCCGCGCCGTCCCCGCCGCCGCGCTGGAACCCTGCCGCCCCCGGCACTGCCAGCTGGCATGCCGAACTGTTCCGCGCGCGCGCCCATGCGCCGGGCGAATGGATGCTTTGCGATGACACTGGAACCCTGCGCCTCCGCTCCGATCCTGACACCGATGTCGCCGCCGCGCCGGATCCTGTCCATCTGGCTCGCCCGACTGTCGGTCGATCGCTGGCGGCGCGCGCACGCGCCTGAGGCGCAGGCCGCTGCCGATGCCGCGCCCACCGCCCTGATCCTCGAAACCGCGCACGGCCCGCGCATCACCGCTGCCAATGACGCGGGACTCGCGGCGGGTGCGCGGGCGGGGATGTTGCTGGCGGATGCGCGCGCGCTCTGCCCTGATCTGGCCGCTGTTCCGGCTGACCCCGCAGGCGATCTCGCGGCGCTGGAGAAACTCGCCCTGTGGGCGCAGCGCTGGGGGCCGTGGAGCGCGCTCGATCCGCCTGATGGCCTGCTGGTCGATGTTACCGGAGCCGCCCATCTGTTCGGTGGCGAGGAGGCGCTGCTCGCCGATGTCATGCGATCCTTCGCCGCGCGCGGACTGACAGCGCGCGCCGCGCTCGCGCCGACGGCGGGGGCGGCTTGGGCGCTGTCGCATTACGGACGGCCGCGTGCGATCCTTCCTCCCCTCGCAGGGGAGGATCATATGCTGCGCCAACTCGGTGATCTGCCCGTCGCTGCGCTCAGGCTCGATGACGACGTGCTCACCGTATTGCGCCGTCTCGGGATCAAGCGGCTCGGCGAACTTGCTGGCGTGAGCGGCGCGGGCGACGATCCGGGGCAGGAGGCCGCCGCGCGCGATGCCCTGCGCCGGCGGTTCCGCAATCACCGCTCCCCCGCTGCCAATCCGCTGCTCCGGCTCGATCAATTGCTGGGCCGCGTGCCTGAACCGCTGCTGCCGGTGATCGAGCGACCCATGCCGCTGGTGCAGCGCCGGTTGATGGAGCCGCTGCGCCACCGCAACCTGCTCGACCGGGTGGTGGAGGACCTCGCCGCTGACATGGTGCGCGCACTCGAAGCGCGGGAGGAGGGCGCGCGGCGGCTTGAACTGGCGCTGTGGCGGGTGGATGGCGAAGTGTTATCGCGCCGCATCGAACTCGCCGCCGCCACGCGCGAGGCCAGCCATATCACCCGGCTGTTCGCCGCGCGGCTCGATGATGTCGAGGCCGGGTTCGGGATCGAAGCGGTGCAGCTGCGCGCCAGCTGGAGCGAACCGCTCAGCCTCAGTCAGGCCGATCTCGATGCGGCCGCCGAAGACCACGGCACTGCGCTGGCGGCTTGCATTGACCGGCTGACTGTCCGGCTCGGCCCCAAGGCGGTTACCCGCCCGGTCGCTCGCGCCAGCCACATCCCCGAACGCGCGCAAGGCTGGCAGCCGCCGCTCGCTCCGGTGCCGCCTTCGCAAGGTGCGCTGGCCTTCCATACCCGCCCGCTGAAGCTGCTCGACCGGGCCGAGCCGATCGCGGTGCTCTATGCCTCGCCCGATGGCGTGCCGCAGCGGTTTCGCTGGCGCGGGAATGTGCGCGAGGTCTGCCGCGTTGAGGGGCCGGAGCGGATCGCGCCCGAATGGTGGCGCGAACGCTCGACCGCGCGGCTGCGCGACTATTACCGGATCGAGGACGAGGCGGGGCGGCGGTACTGGATCTACCGGCAGGGAACCCTTGGTGACGGGCGGGGCGGGGTGCCCGACTGGTTCCTGCAAGGGCTCTATGCCTAACCCCTCTTTACCGGCTTGCTTAGCTTTCTTTTACGGATTTGTGCGAGGCTCGTCCCATGAACCTCCATTCGATCCCCCGCGCATCCGAACGCCGGCCGATGAGCCTCATGGTGAAAAGCCGGGTGCGCTCGCGTGTGGTGTTTGTCGATCTGATCGATATTTCCGAAGGCGGCTGCAAAATTCGCGCAAAGGCCGGGTTTGCCGAAGTCGGCGATAGGGTGACGATGAAGGTCAATGGCATCAACGCCCCGCTCGGCACGATCGCCTGGATCGAAGGGCAGGTCGCCGGTGTTGCTTTCGAAGGGACGATCCACCCCGCGGTGATCGACTATCTGTGCGATCAGCAGGACGACCGCGACACCGGCCCAAGGCTGCGCCGCATCGTCTGACAGGCGCTTGCAACCTTTGCATTTGGCGATGGAGCGGTAGGAACATATAAGGAACGTCTGAAAGGTGTTCCCCGTTCCGATGGCTCAGCAGACCCTCCGCCAGAAACTCGAAATCCTCGCCGATGCGGCGAAGTATGATGCGTCCTGCGCGTCATCCGGCACAGCGAAGAAAAACTCGCTGGGTGGCAAGGGCGTCGGCTCGACCGAGGGGATGGGCATCTGCCACGCCTATGCGCCGGACGGGCGGTGCATCTCGCTGCTCAAGATCCTGCTGACCAACCACTGCATCTTCGATTGCCACTACTGCATCAACCGCAAGAGCTCGAACGTGCCCCGCGCGCGCTTCACCCCGCAGGAGGTGGTGGACCTCACGCTCAATTTCTATCGCCGCAATTATATCGAAGGGCTGTTCCTGTCCTCCGGCATCGTGCGGAGCGCCAATCACACGATGGAGCAGCTGGTCGAAGTCGCCCGCATCCTGCGTGAGGAGCATGATTTTCGCGGCTATATTCACTTGAAGACCATTCCTGAGGCGGACGCAGAGGTGATCCATCAGGCGGGGCTCTATGCCGACCGGGTGTCGATCAATGTCGAACTGCCGACGCGGGCAGGGCTGACGCGGCTCGCGCCAGACAAGGACGAGAGCCAGATCGAAGGCGCGATGGGCCGCACCAAGGCGCGGATCATCGAGGCCAAGGACGACCGCAAGCGCTTCCGCCATGCGCCCCGCTTTGCCCCGGCGGGCCAATCGACGCAGATGATCGTCGGCGCGGACGGGGCCAATGACACCGCGATCATCGGCAAGGCGAGCCGGCTCTATGGCAGTTTTGGCCTGCGCCGCGTCTATTACAGTGCCTTCTCGCCAATCCCCGATGCGAGTGCCGTGCTGCCGCTGAAGCGCCCGCCCTTGCTGCGCGAACACCGCCTGTATCAGTCCGATTGGCTGATGCGGTTCTACGGCTTTGCGCCGGGAGAAGTGGCCGATGCGACCGAGGCGGATGGCAACCTGCCGCTCGATATCGACCCGAAGCTGGCCTGGGCGCTGAAGTTTCGCGCCAGCTTCCCGGTCGATGTGAACCGCGCCGCGAAAGAACAATTGCTGCGGGTGCCGGGGCTGGGGACGACGGCGGTCGCGCGGATCATCGCGGCGCGGCGGCACCGGACGTTGCGGTTGGATGATGTGGCGCGGCTGACCGCGTCGATCGCCAAGGTCCGGCCCTTCATCTGCGCGCTCGACTGGCGCCCGACCCTGCTGACCGACCGCGCCGACCTGCGCCGCCTGCTCGCACCGAAGTCGGAACAGCTGGAGTTGTTCTGATGGGGGTGTGGTTTTTCATCCGTTCGCCCCGATCGAAGTCGAGAGGCCTTCGCGCGGAGTGTCTCGACTTCGCTCGGCACGAACGGAGGCGATGATGACCGCGATGCAGAACGTCTCCCTCGGCGCGCATTACGCGGTTCACTTGCCCGCGCCCGACGATTTCGCCTTCTGGCGTGAGCGGGCGCGGGGGTTGATTCAGTGCGATGTGCCGCCTGACCGTGTCTCGTGGATCGAGCCGGGCGGGACAGGGGATCTGTTCGCCACCGAGGGCCCGTCCCGCGGCGACAAGCGCCTGCCGCCGCCGCCCGCCGATCCGCGCCCCGTGCGGGCCAGCCAGCGGTTTCTGACGGTCGCCCGCAGCGCCGCGCTGCACTCCGATCCGGCGCGGTTCGGGCTGCTCTATTGCTTGTTGTGGCGGCTTCAGCGCAATCCCCGCATCATGGAAGACAAGGCTGACCCGGAAGTCCGGCGGGTCGAGGAACTCGCCAAATCGGTGCGGCGCGATGCACACAAGATGCACGCCTTCGTCCGCTTCCGCGAGGTGACAGAAGAGGACGGCACCCCGCATTTCGTCGCCTGGTTCGAGCCCGATCACCACATCGTCCGCGCCGAAGCCACCTTCTTCATGCGCCGCTTCGCCAATATGCGCTGGTCGATCCTGACCCCGCGCGGCAGCGTGCATTGGGACGGTGAGACCATGCGCGAAGGCCCGCCCGCGCGCCGTGAGGATGCGCCGGGCGGCGATCCGGTCGAGGTGCTGTGGCGCTCCTACTATGCCTCGATCTTCAATCCGGCGCGGTTGAAGGTCGGCGCGATGCTGTCCGAAATGCCCAAGAAATACTGGAAAAACCTGCCCGAGGCCGATCTCATCCCGCAGCTGATCGCAGGCGCTCAGGCGCGTGAGGCGGCGATGGTCAGGGCTGGCGAGCGCGAGGAACGGGTGCGTCCGGCAACGCTCGCCGAGGTCGCCAAGGGGGCGGCGAATTGCCGCGATTGCCCGATTGCCGATTGCGGCACCCGCGCGGTGACGGGCGAGGGGGCGCAAGGCGCGCGCCTGATGATCGTCGGCGAACAGCCCGGCGATCAGGAAGACATCGCCGGCCGCGTGTTCGTCGGCCCGGCGGGGCAGTTGCTCGATCAGCACCTCACCCGCGCGGGGATCGACCGCCGCGCGGCTTACGTCACCAATGCGGTCAAGCACTTCAAGTTCACGTGGAAGGGCAAGCACCGGTTGCACCAGTCGCCGGGGGCGAAGGAGATTGATACCTGCCGCTGGTGGCTCGAAGCCGAGCGCGCGATCGTCCAGCCCCGGATCGTGCTGGCGCTGGGTGCGAGCGCGGCGCGCGGGATGCTGGGCCGCACGGTCAGCGTGTCCAAGGCGCGCGGCGCTCCGATCATGCTCGATGACGGGGCTGAGCTGTGGGTGACGGTGCACCCCTCCTACCTGCTCAGGCTGGACGGGGAGGCGCAGGCGCAGCAGGCGGCGCTGTTCGCGGCTGACCTTGACGCGGTGCGGGAGCGGCTCGCGGAGTTGGCGGGCTGAGATGCCCGAAGGCCCGCTCACCCCCGACAAGCGTACCTTGCAGGTCGATCCCGACGGGATTGCTGCCCCGGCGCGCGCGGCGTTCGTGGAACTGGGGGTGGCGAGCTGCTTCAGCTTTTTGCGCGGGGCGTCCGACGCGGTCGATCTGGTGCTTGCCGCCCACGCCCACGGCTATGACGCGCTGGGGATTGCCGATGTGAACTCGATGGCCGGCGTGGTGCGACTGCATACTGAGGCCAAGACGCTCAAGCTGCGCCCGTTGATCGGCTGCCGGATCGAGACGTTCGAAGGGCTGGCCTTCCTCGCCTACCCCGAGGACCGCGCCGCCTATGGCCGGTTGTGCCGGTTGATCAGTGCGGGACGGATGCAGACGCTTTCGGGCGAGTGGCAGGACAAGGGGGTGTGCGATATCGACCTCGGCCTGCTGGCGGAGCACAGCGAAGGCGTGCAGTTGATCCTGCTGCCGCCTGATGATCTTGAGGCAGTGTTCACGATCCGGGTGCCCAGCAACGTCATCCCTTTTCGTCGTCCCGGACTTGATCCGGGATCGCTTGCCGAGAGCGATCCCGGCCTGCGCCGGGATGACGAGAGGGAGCTGCCTTTCCCCGACCTCCTCCCCCACCTCGTCCGTCAGCTCCCCACCCTCGGCCGCCTCGCCGCCAGCTACCTCTACCGCGGCGATGATATCGCGCGGATCGAGCGGCTCGACAGCCTCGCGCGGGCCAATGGTCTCGGCCTCCTCGCCACCAACGACGTCCATTACCACGCCCCCGAACGCCGCGCGTTGCAGGATGTGATGACCGCGATCCGGCACAAGACCACTGTCGCGGCGGCCGGCCATCTGCTTCACCCCAATGCCGAGCGGCATCTCAAGTCCCCGGCGCAGATGCAGCGACTCTTTGCCCGCTGGCCCCACGCGATCCGCGCCGCGCGCGAGGTGGCTGACCGCTGCCAGTTCAGCCTCGATGAATTGCGCTACGAATACCCCGAGGAAATCTATCCCGACGGCCAGACCCCGCAGGCCTTCCTCGAAACCGAGGTCTGGGCCGGGGCAGGGCGGCGCTACCCTGAGGAAGTGCCCGAAACCGTCCGCGCCACGCTGGAACGCGAGTTGGCGCTGATCGGCAAGCTCGATCTGGCGCGCTACTTCCTCACCATCAAGGACATCGTCGATTTCGCGCGTGGCCAGGAACCGCCGATCCTGTGCCAGGGGCGGGGCAGCGCGGCCAACTCCGCCGTCTGCTACGTGCTCGGCATCACCTCGGTCGATCCGGCCAAGCACCAGCTGCTGTTCGACCGCTTCATCTCGGAAGAGCGCAAGGAGCCGCCCGACATCGACGTCGACTTCGAGCACGAGCGGCGCGAGGAGGTGATCCAGTACATCTACAAGAAATATGGCCGCCACCGCGCCGGCCTGTGCGCGACCGTGATCCACTATCGCCCGCGCATGGCGATCCGAGAAGTGGGCAAGGCCATGGGGCTGTCAGAAGATGTCACCAGCGCGCTCGCGCGCACCGTATGGGGCGGGTGGGGGCGCGAGATTTCCGAGAAGCACGCCGCCGAAACCGGCCTCGACATCACCGACCCGCACTTGAGGCGGGTGCTCAAACTCACCGAGCAGATGATCGGCATGCCCCGCCATCTGGGCCAGCACGTTGGCGGGTTCATCCTCACCGAAAGCGCGCTGACCGAGACCGTGCCGATCGGCAATGGTGCGATGCCCGAGCGCTCTTTCATCGAGTGGGACAAGGACGATATCGACGCGCTGGGCATCCTCAAGGTCGATGTGCTGGCGCTGGGGATGCTGACCTGCATCCGCAAATGCCTCGATCTGCTGGAGGCGCATCATGGCCGCGCGCTGACACTGGCGAGCGTGCCGCGTGAAGACCCCGAGACCTATGCGATGCTGCGCAAGGGCGATTCGCTCGGCGTGTTTCAGGTGGAAAGCCGCGCGCAGATGAACATGCTGCCGCGCCTGCGCCCGAGGGAGTTCTACGATCTCGTCATTCAGGTCGCGATCGTGCGCCCCGGGCCGATCCAGGGCGACATGGTGCACCCCTACTTGAAACGCCGCCGGGGTGCCGAGCCGGTGCAGATTCCCGCGCCGTCGCCCGAACACGGCCCGCCGGACGAGCTCACCAGCATCCTCGGGCGCACATTGGGCGTGCCGATCTTTCAGGAACAGGCGATGAAGATCGCTCTGGATGCGGCGAAGTTCTCCAGCCTTGAAGCCAACCGCTTGCGTAAGGCGATGGCCACCTTCCGCAGCCGCGGGATGGTGGACGAGCTTCAGGACATGATGGTCGAACGCATGGTCGCGCGCGGATATGACCGCGACTTCGCGCAGCGCTGCTTCAACCAGATCCGGAGCTTTGGCGAATATGGCTTTCCCGAAAGCCACGCGGCGAGCTTTGCGCAGCTGGTGTACGTTTCGAGCTGGCTCAAGTGCCATTACCCGGCGGCTTTCGCCTGCGGGCTGCTGAATTCGCAGCCGATGGGCTTCTACGCCCCGGCGCAAATCGTGCGCGATGCGGCCGAGCATGGGGTGCGGGTGCTACCGGTGGATGTGAACCACTCAGGCTGGGATTGCACGCTGGAAGGCTCTGGCGAGCCGTTCGCCCTCCGCCTTGGCCTGCGCCAGATCGACGGGCTGCCCGAACACGTCGCGGCGACCCTGCTGGCGGAGCGTGAGGAGCGCGGGCCGTTCCGCGACATTGCCGATCTGCGCGCCCGTGCCGGTCTCTCGCCTGCGCATATCGAGCGGCTCGCCAGCGCTGACGCTTTCACTTCGCTTGGCATCTCGCGCCGCCAGGCCTTGTGGGATGCGAGGAGCCTGATCGCCGCGCCCGATCTGCCCTTGTTCCGCGCGGCGGGGGTGCGTGAGGAGGGGGGCGAGCGTGCCGCGATCCGCCTGCCCGCCATGCCTTTGTCGGAGGAGGTGGTCGCCGATTACCAGACCACCCGCCTCAGCCTGAAGGCGCACCCGATGGCCTTCCTGCGCGCCGATCTCGCCGCGCGGGGGTTTGTGCGCGCGTCAGACCTTCGGATGCGCAAGTTCCGCAGCATGGTGCAGGTCGCGGGCGTGGTGCTGATTCGCCAGCGGCCGGGCAGCGCCAAAGGCGTTACCTTCATCACGCTCGAAGACGAGACGGGCGTCATCAACCTCGTCGTCTGGCCCGATCTCAAGGAGAAGAACCGCAAGGTCGTGATGGGCGCGCGGCTGATGGAGGTGCGAGGGCGCGTGGAATATGATGACGAGGTGATCCATGTGATTGCCCAGGCCATGACCGATGCGACACAGCGGCTGCATGCGCTGTCCGATGATCTGCTCGACGCCCCGCTTGCCCGTGCGGACGAGGTCAACCGCCCGATGCCCGAGCGCGGCCCGCCGGTTCCCCGCGATTTACCGGGCGAGTTCGCGCCCGTTCCCAACGTGACCGGTCATCCGCGCGACCACCGGATTTTGCCAAAGTCGCGCGATTTCCATTAGAGACAGGCCATGCCCCGATCCCGAACAAACAAACACTTGGTCGCCGCGCGCCGGGCGCTGATTGCGCTGGTGCTGCTGGTGGCGGCGATTGCCGGATGGCAGTGGCTCCAGTCGCACCCGCAGCATAGTCCATGGGCGCCGCTCGATCTGCGCGACCCGCCGGGCTGGGCGACCCGTACGAAGCTGATCGCCCTGCGCAGCGATGTGGCCGAGTGCCGCGCGGTGCTTGAGCGCAGCGAGATAGCTTTCACCGCTTTGCCGGCAACGGGCGAGGGGGCCTGCGCGCGGCCCGATCGCACCCAGCTCGGCGATTATCCGTTCGCGCCTGATACGCCTGCGGTGACGTGCCCGGTGGCCGCCGCGCTGGATTTGTGGCGGCGCGACAGTGTGGCGCCCGCTGCGCGCAACATCCTCGGCAGCGATCTGGCGCGGATCGAGCATCTCGGCGCCTACTCATGCCGCCGGATGTATGGCGGCGCCGATGGGCCGTGGAGCGAACACGCCACTGCCAACGCGATCGATATCGCCGCCTTCGTGCTGGAAGACGGACGGCGTATCAGCGTGCTGGGCGACTGGGACGACCAAGGGGACAAAGCCGCCTTCCTGCGCGCTGTGCGAGACGGCGCGTGCGGCAGCTTTGCGACCGTGCTTTCACCCGATTACAACGCAGCCCACGCCGACCACTTCCACCTCGATCAGGATGATCGCTGGGCTGGTGTGTGCCGTTAGCTCGCTTCGAGCGCGTAACCCGCTGACCGCACGGTGCGGATCGGGTCTTTCGCCCCATCGACCCCGATCGCCTTGCGCAGGCGGCGGATGTGGACGTCGACCGTGCGCAGCTCGATATCCGATCCCGTGCCCCATACCCCGTCAAGTAGCTGGCCACGGCTGAACACCCGGCCCGGGCTTTCCATGAAGAACTTGAGCAAGCGGTATTCGGTCGGCCCGAGCTGGAGCGCACGGCCACGGCGCTGCACCTTGTGCGCCACCGGATCGAGCCGCAGATCGCCCACTTCGATGGTCTCGCCTGCCAGCGCCGGGCGTATGCGGCGCATCACAGCGGCGACGCGGGCGAGTAGCTCACGCGGGGAGA
The DNA here is from genome assembly GCF_009905735.1 of Porphyrobacter sp. SLTP. Taxonomy (GTDB): domain Bacteria; phylum Pseudomonadota; class Alphaproteobacteria; order Sphingomonadales; family Sphingomonadaceae; genus Erythrobacter. The sequence goes on along the minus strand of NZ_JAAALE010000005.1, from coordinate 50,706 downwards.
AGGGCTTTGTCAGGTAATCATCGGCTCCGGTCTCCAGCCCGCGCACCCTGTCATCCTCAGCCTCACGCGCGGTGAGCATGATAATGGGCACGTGCGCGGTGCCCTTGTCGCGGCGCAACCGGCGGCAGACCTCGATTCCGCTGGTGCCTTCGATCATCCAGTCGAGAATGATCAGATCGGGCACTTCCTCAGCGGCCAGCACCAGCGCTTCGTCGCCATCGCCGGTGCAGCGCACGGCATAGCCTTCGTTCTGGAAACGATATTCGAGCAGTTCGGACAGGGCCGGATCATCTTCGACCAGCAAAAGTTTGGCAGCGGACATGCGCAAGATGCCTCCTCAAGCCCGCGCAGGCGGGCGACGCCATGCGCTATGTGTCACTTGAGCGACAGTTTGATGAAACTGTACATGGCAAATTTTCAACAGGCGCATGACATTGCACCTGCCGCAGCCACGTCTCAGCGATCACCTTCAGGCGGATAGGCCCCGGTTGCCGCAAAGTGCACCATCTCGGCGACGTTCGTCGCATGATCGCCGATCCGTTCGATGTTGCGGGCGACGAACAGCAATTGCGCCGCGCTCGAAATGGTCGAAGGATTCTCGACCATGTAGCTGACAAGATTGCGGAAAATGCTGTTGTAGAAGCCATCGACCTTGGCGTCGGTCGCGATCACTTCGCGCGCCAGATCAGGGTCACGCGCGGCATAGGCGGTCAGCACATCATGCACCATTTCGCCCGCAAGCTCGCCCATGGTAGGGAGCAGGGTGAGCGGTTCGAACCGGGCACGACCTTCGATCATGCCGGTGCGCTTGGCGATGTTCTTGGAATAGTCGCCGATCCGTTCGAGCACGCCGCCGATCTTCAATGCGGCGATCACTTCGCGCAGGTCGTCCGCCATCGGCGCGCGCAGGGCGATGATCCGCACGGCAAGTTTGTCGACTTCGATTTCGAGCGCATCGATCCGCTTGTCACGCGCCACCACCTGTTCGGCCAGCGCCTCATCCCCGCGCACCAGCGCATCGAGCGATTCGGCGATAGCGACTTCGGCCAGGCCGCCCATTTCGGCGATCAGGCCGCGCAGCCGGGTGATATCCTCGTCGAATGCCTTGACGGTATGTTCAGCCATCAGCCGTAACGTCCTGTAATATAATCCTTGGTGCGTTCTTCGATCGGATTGGTGAAGATTTCCGAGGTCGGGCCATATTCCACCATCTTGCCGAGGTGGAAGAACGCGGTGCGCTGACTGACGCGGGCGGCTTGCTGCATCGAGTGGGTGACGATCACGATGGCGTAGCGCCCGGAAAGTTCATCGATCAGTTCCTCGATCTTGGCGGTCGCGATCGGATCGAGCGCGCTGGCCGGTTCGTCCATCAGGATGACCTCGGGGTCTACCGCGATGGCGCGGGCAATGCAAAGTCGCTGCTGCTGACCACCGGAAAGCGCCGTGCCCGAATCCTCAAGCCGGTCCTTGACCTCGTCCCACAGGCCCGCGCGGGTCAGCGAGCGTTCGACGACGATATCCAGATCGGCCTTCTTCTCCGCCAGCCCGTGAATCTTGGGGCCATAGGCGATATTTTCATAGATCGACTTGGGGAAGGGGTTGGGCTTCTGGAACACCATGCCGACGCGGGCGCGCAGTTGCACCACGTCCATCCGGCTACCGTGAATGTCCTCGCCGTCCAGCTCGATCAGGCCGGTCACCTTGGCCGTGCCGATCGTGTCGTTCATGCGGTTGAAGCACCGCAGGAAGGTCGACTTCCCGCAGCCCGACGGGCCGATGAAGGCGGTGACGTAATTGGGCGAGATGTCGATCGACACTTCGTCGATCGCCTTCTTGTCGCCGTAGAAGACGCAGACGTCCCGCGCGCGGATCTTCGCGCTTTCGTCGGCCATATTGGGATGGATTACAGTCACCAGCGTTTCTCGAACTTGTTGCGGAGGTAAATGGCGAGGCCGTTCATCGTGAGCAGGAACACCAGGAGCACGATGATAGCCGCGCTGGTGCGTTCCACAAAGCCGCGGTCGATTTCATCGGACCACAGGAAGATCTGCATCGGCAGAACCGTGGCAGGCGACGAGAAGCCTTCGGGCGGGGTGGCAACGAAGATGCGCATCCCGATCAAGAGCAGCGGCGCGGTTTCGCCCAGCGCGCGGGCCATGCCGATGATGGTCCCGGTCAGCATCCCTGGCAGCGCGAGCGGCAGCACGTGGTGGAACACCACCTGCACCGGCGAGGCCCCGATGGCGAGCGCGCCGTCACGGATAGACGGCGGCACCGCCTTGATCGCATTGCGCCCGGAAATCACGATCACCGGCATCGTCATCAGCGCGAGCGTCATCCCGCCGATGAGCGGCGCGGATCTGAGGTTCGGGAACAGGGCGAGAAACACCGCCAGTCCCAGCAGACCGAAGATGATCGAAGGCACGGCCGCCAGGTTGCTGATCGACACCTCGATGATGTCGGTCCAGCGGTTCTTGGGCGCGTATTCCTCCAGATAGAGCGCCGAGAGCACCCCGATCGGGAAGGCCAGCACCAGCGTCACCAGCATGGTCAGCATCGAGCCCTTGAGCGCCCCCCAGATGCCGACCGCCTGCGGGCTAGTCGCGTCCGAGCGGCTGAGGAAGCCCATATCCCAGTTGCGCGACAGCTTGCCTTCCTTGTCGAGCCGCTGGGCCAGCGCCTGCATTTCGGGCGGGCCCTCGCCCTGAAGTCCGGCCGCCAGCGCCGAGGAAGTCGGCAGGTTGAAGCTCTGGCTGCGGGTGATGAGATCGGGATCCTCGGACAGCGCGGTTGCGACATCGCGCCATGCCTCGGACGAGATTTCAGCGGCCGCATCCTTGCCCAATTGCTCTTCGGCAAAGAAGGTCACGATATCGGGCAGGCCCTGCATTTCGAGCGTCTGCATCGCACTAGGCGCAGTCAGCGAGATGGCATCGCCGGTCACGCCGCTGGTGGGAAAATCGATGGTGACTTCCACTTCGGCGCGCTGGAACCCTGCGACGCCATTGATCAGCATATTGCCGAGCAGGAACACCAGCACCGCAACCGAGAACACCACAGCGCCAAGGCCGACCCGGCGGAAATTGCGCTCGGCCCGGTAGCGCTTGGCAAGGCGCTGCTCGAACTCTGGCGTGCGAGTTGGGCGCATTGTTTGCGCCTCTGCGACATCGTCGTGGGGAAGGGCGGAACTGCTCATTCGTAGGCCTCGCGGAAACGCTTGACGACGCGCAGGGCGATGAAGTTGAGCGCCAGCGTCACCATGAACAGCACGAAGCCGAGCGCATAGGCGCTGAGTGTCGCGGGGTGATCGGTGCTCTGTTCGCCCGTCAACAGCTTGACGATCTGCACCGTCACAGTGGACATCGGTTCAAGCGGGTTGGCGGTGAGATTGGCGGCGGGCGAAGCGGCCATCACCACGATCATGGTCTCGCCAATCGCGCGGCTGACGGCCAGCATGATCCCGGCGACGATGCCCGGCAGCGCGGCGGGGAACAGCACCTTGCGGATCGTTTCGGACTTGGTCGCGCCCATCGCGAGGCTCCCGTCACGCATCGCGCCGGGGACAGCCGCCATGGAATCGTCCGCCATCGAGGAGACGAAGGGAATGATCATCACCCCCATCACGATCCCGGCGGCGAGCGCGCTCTCGGTCGAAGCGCTGGTGATGCCGATGGCCACGGCTGCATCCCGGATCATCGGGGCCAGCGTCAGCGCGGCGAAATAGCCGTAAACCACCGTCGGCACGCCCGCGAGCAATTCCAGCAGCGGCTTGATCCAGGTACGCACCTTGGGATCGGCATATTGGGTGAGGTAGATCGCGCTCATCAGGCCCAGCGGGATCGCCACGATCATGGCAATGATCGCGCCGATGAAGATCGTCCCCCAGAACAGCGGGATTGCGCCATAGCGCGACGGATCGACCGCGTCGGGGCTGCCCATCGTATCCGGCCCCCACTTGGTGCCGAACAGGAAATCAATCGGTGAGACCATGCCGAAGAAGCGCACAGTCTCGAACACGAGGCTCACGAAAATGCCGAGCGTCGTGAGGATCGCGACCAGCGAGGCCAGCAGCAGGATCATCATCACCGTCCGCTCAACCCGCGTGCGCGCCCCGAATTGCGGGCGCAGCCGCAGGAAGGCGAGCGCGCCGCCTGCCACCGCGATCAGCATGGTCACCAGAATGCCGATGGTGTTGTAATAGGAAAAGGCATCGCGGAACGGGACAATCAGCGGTTCCGCTTCGTCATTGAACACGCCGGGTGCCTGTCCCAATGCCACAGCGCGCGCTTCGCCAAGGAAGGCGTCACGCTCAAAACCGAAAATGGGAAGGCTCTCGGCAGCGGGCGAGGCCAGCACGGTTTGCAGCACCAGCTGCGGCGCGATGACCGACCAGGCCACCACAAACACCAGCACCGGGATCACCACCCACAGAGCGACGTACCAGGCATGATAGATCGGGCGCGAAGCCGGGCGCAGCGCCGGGTCGCTCGACGCAAAGCTCCATGCCTTCGCCCGGCCAGCCAACCAGCCCAGCAGGCCCAGGCCCAAAGCAATCAGGATCAGCGTGATCGGCGACATGTAAGAGACCTGTGTTCCCTGCAGGAGATGCGCTTTGGCGTTCAGGCCTCCGAATCTCGGAATCGAGATCGGCGGGCGGTCCAGCCCCTATGCCATGACGGGCGCATGTTGAAGAAATAAGACACTACTATGACAGTTATTGCGTTTCCGTCTGAGGCTCGGTGGTTTCTTCGGTTTCAGTCGGGGCAATAACGGAAGGCGGATCGGGCTCAGCGAGCGGGATTCTGACAACCACGCGCGTGCCTTTTCCAAGCTCGCTGGTGATGTCGAGCCGCCCGCGATGACGCTCAACGATGTGCTTGACGATGGCGAGCCCGAGCCCCGTTCCGCCCGATGCGCGGCTACGGCCCGGATCGGTGCGATAGAAGCGGCGGGTGAGATGGGGGATCTGTTCTGGCGCGATGCCTTCGCCCTGATCCGCCACGGCAATCCGCGCCAGATCACCTTGCGCCAGGTCAAGCACGACGTTGACGGGCGTATCCGGTGCGCCATATTTCAGCGCATTATCAACGAGGTTGCGCACCACCTGTTCAACCTGTTGGAGGTCGCCCAGCACCACCGGTTCGGCTGTAATGTCGAGCATCAGGCGATCCAGCCGAGCAGGCCCCGCCGCATCGCGCGCGGCGCGTTCGACCAGCGAGGCAAGGTCGATGCGTTCGGTCGGCAGGTCGTGCTTTTCGGCTTCGACCCGCGACAGGCTCATCAGGTCACTGACCAAGGCGTGCAACCGCTGGGCCTCGCGCTCGATGATCCCGAGGAACTTGCGCGCGGTCGGCGTGTCGAGCCCCTCGTCACCTTCCTGCAAGGTTTCGACATAGCCGAGAATTGCCGCGAGCGGCGTGCGCAACTCATGGCTCGCATTGGCAACAAAATCGGTGTGGGCGCGACTAATGTCGGCCTCGGCGGTCTGATTGATGAATTCGAGCATCGCCAGCCGGTCGTCGAGCCGCTGGCGGTTGATCTGCCAGATATCGCCGCGCCGCACGAGCCCACGCACAATGGCTTCGCCCTGGCGATTCTCGTTGAGGAGCGAAATCGCTTCGGGCTGGCGCAGCGCCACGCGGGCATCCTGCCCGATCACATGCGGCCCCAGCATCTTGCGCGCCGCCCGGTTGGCAATCGCGATGGTGCTGCGTTCGGTGATGACCAGCGGGGTGGAGGAATTCTCGATTAGGTCGCGGATCGAATCGAGCGACAGGCGCTGTTTCACCTTGGCCTGCGGCGGTTCAGGCGGGCGACCCGCGGCGACGAGCAGAGATCCGACCCACACCGTCAGCACCGCAATCGCGATGACCACTTCAGTCCCAAGCAGCAACAGCGCCACGAAGGTCACCGCCGCAAGGCTGATGCCGGCGATGGGAATGTTCTGGCCGTTGCCCATGGCTCTGGCTCTTACAGCCAAGCACTGGGTGTGGGAAGGGTGGCCGCTGGGAAGGGGGCAGGAAAAAGGGCGGCAAGACCGAAGTCTGCCGCCCTGTTTTGTCGCATCCGAAGATGGTGACCCCTACGGGAATCGAACCCGTGTTTCAGCCGTGAAAGGGCCGCGTCCTAACCGCTAGACGAAGGGGCCGTCGCGATTGCGAGAGCGCGCAACTAGGGGCGTGAATCGGATCGGTCAAGCCCCGTTTGCGCAAGGGTCGGGAAATTTACCCCGCCGCTGGATCAATCGGCGAAGGCGGCGTCTTCCAGATGCAATTCGGCTGCCGGGCGATTGCCCCAGTCGTCAAGCTTGACCCTTCCGGCGAGGTAGAACCGGCGGCCCTGATGGCGGTGCAGCAGGGTCTGGCCCATCTCGCTTTCGCCGGCGCGGAAGGCGATGGCCTTGAAGCTCTTCCCGTCATTGCCGCTCGCGATCAGACGCAGGTGATCCTTGCCAACGATGTCCGCCTTGATGATCCGCACCGGGCCGACGGCGATACGCGGGGCGGGCCAGCCGACGCCGTAGGGGCCAGCAGCTTCCAGCGTCTCGACCAATTCCGGCGTAAGCCCGCCCGGCGCCAGCGCCAGATCAAGCAGCATCGCGGCGCCTGCGCGCGCGCGCTCGACATCGCGGGCAAGCCGTTTATCGAGGAACCCGGCGAAATCGGCCAGCCGCGCCGGGTCGATTGTAAGCCCCGCTGCCATCGCATGGCCGCCGCCTGCGACCAGCAACCCGGCCTCACGCGCGGCGATGATGGCCGCGCCAAGGTCGACGCCGCTGATCGAGCGGCCCGAGCCCTTGCCCTGCGTTTCGTCCAGCGCGATCACCACCGCGGGCTTACCGGTCTTCTCCTTGATCCGCCCGGCGACGATCCCGATCACGCCGGGGTGCCAGCCATGCCCAGCGATGACCTGCACGGCCATATTGTGCTGCCCGGCAATCAGCGCCTCGGCGGCTTCCTGCACCTCGCCCTCGATCGCGCGGCGTTCCTCGTTCAGTTGTGAGAGCTGCGCGGCGATGGCGCGGGCTTCTTCGGGGTCTTTGGTGGTGAGCAGCCGCACGCCCAACGTCGATTCGCCGATCCGCCCACCGGCGTTAATGCGTGGGCCCAGTGCAAAGCCGAGGTCGCTGGCTTGCGGCGCGCGGGTGAGGCGGCTTGCATCCATGAGCGCCGCCATCCCGATGCGTTCGCGCCGGGCGAGCACCTTCAACCCCTGCGCCACAAACGCGCGGTTGAGCCCGTGAAGCGCCGCGACATCGGCGACGGTGCCGAGCGCCACCAGATCGAGCAGGCCCATCAGATCAGGCTCACGGCGATGCTCGCCAAACCAGCCGCGCCCTCTCAGCGTGCGCACCAGCGCCACGCCGAGCAGGAAGGCGACGCCCACGGCTGCCAGATGCCCGTGGGCTGCGCCAAGATCGCTCTCGTCCAGCCGGTTGGGATTGACCAGCGCGGTCGCTGGCGGAAGGTCGGGCGAGCATTTGTGGTGGTCGACCACAATCACATCGACCCCGGCATCGCGCGCCATGCCGAGCGCCTCATGCGCCATCGCGCCGCAATCGACCGTGACGACGAGGCTCGATCCGGTTTCGCCGAGCTTGACCAGCGCTTCGCCTGAGGGACCATAGCCTTCAAGCAATCGGTCGGGGATGTAATAGCCGGCATCCAGCCCCAATTGGCGCAGCAATTCCACCAGCAGCGCAGCACTGGTCGCGCCGTCGACGTCATAATCGCCGTAGATGGTGACCCGCTCGCCCGTCATCACGCTGTGAGCGAGGCGTTCGGCGGCGCTGTCCATGTCGCGGAAGGTCGATGGGTCGGGCAGGAAGGCACGGATCGTGGGTTGGGCGTGGCGCGCGAGATCATCCTCGGCCACGCCGCGGGTCAGCAGCAGCTGATCAAGGATCGCGTGATTGAGACCATGCGGGCCGCCTGCCTGTGCCTCGTCCAGCTCCATATTGCCCCCACGCCAGCGCCACGCCTTGCCCGAAAGCGAGACGGCAACGCCGAGAACCGGCGCAAAAGGAGGGGGTGACAGGGTGTGGGAGGCCATGCGGGCGTTCTAGCGCAACTCCTTGGCCGCTGACAGGTGCGGGCGGTTGACAATCGACAGGCGCAAAGCCCAGCCTTGCGCCATGACCACCGCATCTGCCGATCCATGCCTGTTGATCATCTGGCACAGCCGCACCGGTGCGAGCGCGGCTATGGCGGAGGCTGCGGCCGCTGGGGCAGGGGCCGCCGCCTTGCTGGTGTCCGCCAGTGATACTTTGCCCGAAATGCTGCTGGCAGCGGACGGCTACATCTTCTGCTGCCCCGAAAACCTCGGCAGCATGAGCGGGCTGATGAAGGAGATGTTCGACCGCGCCTATTACCCCGTGCTCGGGCAGATTGAAGGTCGGCCCTATGCCACGCTGATCGCTGCCGGATCGGACGGCGAGGGTGCCACGCGCCAGATTGACCGGATCGCGACCGGGTGGCGCTTGCGGCGTGTTGTCGAACCCTGCATCGTCAATCTGGCAGCGCAAATCCCTGAAGCCATCACGGCACCCAAAATTGTCCCGGACGAGAGCCTGGATCAGTGTCACGACATCGGCGCCGCCATGGCCGAAGGGCTCCGGCTTGGGCTGTTCTAGAGATTGCTCCAGAACGGTACTGGTGGGCGGTTGGGTGACTCGACGACAAAAGGCAAAGCCGTCAATTAGTGTGCGGATTAAGCGCCTTTCAGGGGCGGTCGAAGGGGGCGGGGCAATTCCACAATCGCAGCGCGCTGATCACGCTGAACTGCATTTGCTGTTTGCTCATGGCAAGCGGCCGGATCGGGATGCGATCAGGGCGTTTGCGGCGCGTTGTCCGGCGGTCAGCATCAGCCACGATCCCATTCGCGCGGACGCGCCTCAAGCCGAAGTGTTGAGCCCCAAGGATCAGCACTGGCTGGAAATGGTGCGCGATGGGCTCACCTTCGATCTCACTGGCCTTGCCCCTGGACCCGAAAGCCCCTTGCCCGAACTGCGACAGCGCTTCGATCTGCCCGGGCTGCCGGATCTGGGTGACCACGAAGCGATGACGCTGCGACCCGGGCCGCATATCGCCGCTGCGGCAAAGAGCATGCCGGTGATCCGCACGATGATGGCGCTTGCCTGCGATCTGGTGCGGCAATTTGATGATCTCCTTGCCGTCGGATGGGAACCGGCGGGCAGTGTGATGGGGCGGCGGTTTTTCGAATCCGTCACCACTGCTTGGCTCGATAGCGGACCATTCCCGGCCTTGGGGCTGACCGCCTTTGTCGAAGCGCCCGATGGCGCGCTGCACAGCGTGGGGCTGGCATTCTGGATTGATCGGGAACTGCGGATCGAACCACCGCTCAGCGCCGACCGGGTGGCGGCGACCCGGCTTGCGATCCGTCTGGTCAATCACCTCATCCTCATGGGCGGGCTGGAGGCGGATGATCGCATCACCGCGCCAGATGGCTCCCGACTGGTTTTGCGACCCTCGCGCGAGCGAGCGCTTATCAGCGTGTGGCGTGAATAGATGCCGCCTTGGGGTCGCGCTGTCAGTCTGAATGTCATCGCATTTCGCTCGGTCAACAGGCCGGGCGCGCAGGCTTACGATCCCGGCCTGCAACGCCATCACCTGCTGCCGAGACAGCTGCTCTCGCAACGCTGCTTTGGTGCGCTGTTTGCTAACGTCGGGCGGGCGCGGGTTGGGTTTGACGATTTCCGCCGCAACGGCCTGCTGCTGCCTGCGACCGAGACAGCCAGCGTCAGCACCGGGATGCCGCTCCACCGCGGCCCGCATCGGCGTTACAATGAAGTGGTGATTGCCCGTGTCGGCCAGATCGAGGCGCGTTGGTCGATTGTCAGGCACGGTAATCCCGAAGCGGCGCTGGATGAAGCGCTGCTGCGGCTCCACTTGTTGCAATGCGCTCTGCGGCGGCAGTTGCTGGCACAGCGCCGGCGGGTCCTGCTCAATCGCAAGGACCCGCTCGGCACCGGCTTTGATTTCAGCGAGCTCGACGCGATGGCCGAGATGCTGTGGTCAGCGGAACATTCCTACTCTGCAGCCTCGGCCATGGCACCCCATGAGGCATAGCCCGAATTGGCGAGCAGCTGCGCCTTGGCCGCGTGATATTCGCGCTCGAACCGGGCGACTAGATCCTCGACCGTGCCGACTTCCTTGATCGGACCGATGCCCTGACCCGAGCCCCAGATGTCCTTCCACGCCTTGGCCTTGGTGTTGCCGCCGCTGCCGAAGTTCATCTTGCTGGGATCGCTGACGGGCAGGTTATCCGGGTCCATCCCCGCCGCCTCGATCGAGGAGCGCAGGTAGTTGCCGTGCACACCGGTGAACAGGTTGGTGTAGACGATCCCTTCCGACGAGCCTTCGACGATGCCGTTCTTGTAGCCATCGGTGGCGTTGGCTTCCTTGGTGGCAATGAAAGCGCTCCCGGCATAGGCGAAGTCGGCGCGCAGGGCCTGGGCGGCGAGGATCGTTGCGCCGTGGCCGACCGAACCGGAGAGCGCGACGAGGCCGTCAAACCACTCGCGGATTTCCTGCATCAGCGCGAAGGGCGACAGGGCGCCAGCGTGACCGCCTGCGCCTGCGGCCACAGGGATCAGACCGGTTGCGCCCTTTTCGATCGCCTTGCGAGCGAAGCGATTGTTGATCACGTCGTGCATCGTGACACCGCCCCAGTTGCGCACGGCGGTGTAGATATCCTCGCGCGCGCCCAGCGAGGTAATGACCATCGGCACTTGCCACTTTTCGCAGGTCGCCATGTCGGCGTCGACACGGTCGTTGGTCTTGTGGACGATCTGGTTGACCGCATAGGGTGCCGCCGGACGGTCGGGATGGGCGCGGTTGTGGGCGGCCAGTTCCTCGGTGATCTGGTGGAGCCATTCGTCCAGCTGCGATTGCGGCCGCGCGTTCAGCGCCGGGAAGCTGCCGATAATCCCCGCCTTGCACTGCGCGATCACCAGTTCGGGGCCCGAGACGATGAACAGCGGCGATCCGATCAGCGGCAGGCGCAAGCGATCGAACGGGGCGGGAAGCGGCATGGGTTTCTCCTGAAAACGTGTTCGGCTTTAACCCGCGTCTCTAGCGCCGGTTCCGCCCCTGCCAAGCGTGATTTTGAGGGGCCTCAGGCGAGCAGATGTTCGATCCCGTAGAACCGCGCCGCCGTCCCGGCATAGAGCGCCGCCTTCTCCTCCGCGTTGGCGCTGCGGGTGAGGCGCTTGAAGGCGTTCCACAGCACGGCGTAATCCGCACCCCAGTAATCGACCGGATAATTGCTCTCGAACATCGCGCGTTCGGGGCCAAAGGCCTCGATGCAGGTTTCGATATAGGGCCGCCACAGCGCCGCCAGATGCTCCGATCCGTGGCCCGCGGCGGGGCCATCTTCGGGCAGGGCGCAGAACGCCATGGCGAGACCGCCGAGCTTCACCACGACGTTCTCGCACGTGGCGAGCTCGTGGATATTGCGCCGCCATTCGTCAAAGCGTTCGTGCAGCTTGCCCTTGTAGGCCGAGACCCCCACCGGCGTGCCGCAATGGTCGAGGCAGATCGGCTGATCGGGGAAGGCGCGCGCCAGATCGATCACGTCGGGTAGCTGCGGCTCGAGCACCCAGGCATCGAAGGTCATCCCGCGCTTGCCAAGTTCGGCGAAGCCTTGGCGGAAAGTTGCCTCGCGGTAGAGGCCTTCAGGGTGGTGGAACGGCGGCCCGAGGACATTGGCGTCCGCATCCCAGGCCCCGGCGTGGCGGATGCCTTTGAACCGGCGCGGGGCCGCCGCCTGAAGCGCATCAAGCACCGCGCCCGCCTCGCTACCCAGCATCAGATTGGCGTGGCCGACAATGCCTGCGCAATAGCGTGATGGGCCATACAATCCGCTCGCCGATTGCGCCGCGACGCCGTTCACGAACTCCACTTCGCCCACCGGCTTCAAGGCATCGCCATAGGACCCGTTGTAGAACGCCCCGCACTCCATGAAGACCGTGCCGATGATATTGTGGCCGGTGGTCAGATGGGCGTGAAGTTGGTCGAAGGCATAATGCGCATTGTCGACCAGCGCGGCGACGAAGTGGTGATGCGGTTCGGGGAACATGCCCAGCATCGGCCGCAAATCCCACAGGTGATGATGCGGGTCGATGATCGGCAGATCAGGTTCGAGGATGTCCTCGCGCGCGTGGGTCGGGGTGTTCAAGGCTCTCTCCGCTTGTTGTTATGTGAATGGCCGTCAGCCCACCGCCCGGACATAAAGATGCCATGTCGCGTGGCCCAGCACCGGCAAGGCCACGATCAGCCCGAGGAACCCCGGCAGCATAGCCACGAACAGCAGCGCGGCAATCACCGCCGCCCAGCCGAGCATGACCGCGAAATTGCGCCGCACTACGCCGAGGCTCGTGAAAATGGCGGTGAGGAAATCGACCTTGCGTTCCACCAGCAGCGGCAGGCTGATCACGGACATCGCGTAGAATGCAAAGGCCATCAGTCCGCCGACCGCGCTTCCTACCGCCAGCATGGCGAGCCCCGGCGGCGTGAGGAAGGCGGCGATCGGATCGTGACCCATTCCGCTTTCCGCCATGAACACCGCGAAAATCGCATGGGCCACGATCATCCAGAACGAGAAGGCGACGAACACGATCACACCCATCGACAGGATCTGATCGTCACCGTGGCCTTTGAGCGCGCCCAGCACCGCGCGCCATGACAAGGGCTCTCCGGCGGCGCGGCGGCGGCTTGCTTCATACAGGCCTACAGCGACAAACGGCGCGACCAGCGGGAAGCCCGCAATCGCCGGGATCAACCACGTCAGTTCCCCGCCAGTGACCGTGAACCACCCGATTGCCAGGCCAGCCAGCACATAGACGCCGCCGAAGAACAGCCCGAAGCGCGGCATGGCGAGAAAATCGCGCCAGCCTGCGCCGAGTGCGGCCGTGAGGTCGCTCCATGCAAGGTCATCCGCGATCTGCGGCCCCACGGGCGCGGTCGGGATGGGGGGATTTTGCTCCCAACTGGTCATTGCCTGCCTCTCCTCCCTTGCCGCCCAAGTTGCGCCGAAATCCGGCGCGGCGCAAGCGCGGGCGGTCAGGTGGCGGGGGACGCGACGGCCGCGTTGGCGGCGCTCAGTACCGCGCGGACGCTCGCCGTGGCGATGTCCTCGTCGATCCCGCAGCCCCAGATCGTGCGGCCATCGGGGGCGCGGCATTCAAGGTAAGCAGCGGCCCGCGCATCCGTGCCGGCACCCAAAGCGTGCTCGGTGTAATCGACCACCTCAAGCTCGACCCCGAAGGCTTCGCGCAGGGTGCCCATCACGCTGGAGATGAGGCCATTGCCCCGGCCGGACACGCTCTGTTCGGCGCCTTCGACCGCAATGGTCCCGGCAAAGATGCGGGTGCCATCGGTCGCGCGGCTTTCCTCGTAGCGGACCAGCTGGAAATGCTTCGGGTGGGTCTTGACGTGATAGGCCTTGCGGAAGGCGTCCCAGATGTCGGCTGCATTGAGTTCGCGGCCTAATTCGTCGGCCATGTGCTGCACATGGCGGGAGAAATCGGCCTGCATCTTCTTTGGCAGTTTGAGACCCTGATCCTTCTCCAGCACCCAAGCGAACCCGCCCTTGCCGGACTGCGAATTGACCCGGATCACGGCTTCATAGCTGCGCCCGAGATCGGCCGGATCGATCGGCAGATAGGGCACGCGCCATTGCTCGTCATTCTGCGTATCGCGGGCCTCGAAGCCTTTTTTGATTGCGTCCTGATGGCTGCCCGAGAAGGCGGTGTAGACCAATTCTCCGCCATAGGGGTGGCGCTGGTGGACGGGGATGTCATTGCAATATTCGACCGTCTCGATCACCCGGTCGATGTCCGAGAAGTCGAGCTCTGGATCGACGCCCTGCGTGTAGAGATTGAGTGCCATGGTCACGAGGCAGCAATTGCCGGTGCGCTCGCCATTGCCAAACAGGCAACCTTCGACGCGGTCTGCGCCCGCCATCAGCCCCAGTTCTGCCGCGGCGACGCCGGTGCCGCGGTCGTTGTGCGTGTGGAGCGAGAGGACCGCGCTTTCGCGGTTCGGCAGATGCCGTCCGAAATACTCGATCTGGTCGGCGTAGATATTGGGCGTCGCCGCTTCGACCGTGGCGGGCAGGTTGAGGATGATCGGGTGTTCCGGCGTGGGCTGGAGCACCTCCATCACCGCCGCGCAGACTTCGATGCTGAAATCGAGCTCGGCGGTGGAGAAGGTTTCGGGCGAATACTGGAAGTGCCAATCGGTGTCGGGATAGCGCGCGGCTTCATCGCGCATTACCTTCGCGCCCGCGACGGCGATGGCCTTCACCTCGTCCTTGCTCATACGGAACACGATGTCGCGCCATGCAGGGCTGACCGCGTTGTAGAGGTGGACGATGGCCGCGCGCGCGCCTTCGAGACTGGCGAAGCTGGTGCGGATCAGGTCTTCGCGGCTTTGGGTGAGCACCTGCACGATCACGTCTTCGGGGATCGCGTCGGACTTCACCAAGCCGGAGATGAAATCGAACTCGGTCGCGCCTGCGCTGGGGAAGCCGACTTCGATTTCCTTGACGCCGATTTCCAGCAGCAGGTCGAAGAAGCGGCGCTTCTTCACTGCGTCCATCGGATCGATGATCGATTGGTTGCCGTCACGCAGATCGGTCGAGAGCCAGCGCGGGGCTTTCTCGATCATGCGGGAAGGCCACTGGCGATCGGGCAGGTTGATCTGACCGAACGGGCGATACTTGGCGGAAGGCTGCTTGAGCATGGGCATGGTGGATGGCTCGTCGCGAAAGGGAATGGGAAGCTGCGGCAGGTTACCCTTGGGAGCGGTGCCGCGCTGATCTTCGCGCGCGGCCGCCTACGCCCAAGGGCGCATAAGTCGAAGCAGCGTAAGTCCGTTCCGCGTCATGCGAGCTGTCTATGCCGATTATTGCGCGAGGTGCAAGCCGGGAATGGCGCTTGTTTCAGGGAAGCGGTCAGCCACAGCGCGCATCCCGAATGATGTTCTGCGCGTCGAGCATGATCGACAGGCGCGGATTGCTGGCGTCGGGGTTGACCGTCCCGGCGCTGCCATAGGCGACGAAGCGCAGATTGTCGGTCCGGCCGAGCATCTTGGCAATCTCGGCGCGGGTGTTCTGATCGGCGAGCTTGCCGATGAACGGCCCCATCAGCGGTGCGCCGCAGGTGCGCGAGGCGGGATCGGTCAGCGTGCCCTTGGCGAAGGGGCCGGGCGCCGCACCGGGCAGCGGGGTCGCGAGCTGCGGCGTGGCTGTTGCCGCAGGTGCGGGCGTTGCGCCGGGCGCAGGTGTCGCCTCGCCCGCGCCGATCCGGGCGGCGAAGCTTTCGGCGTCATTGCCCGGCTGCTCAGGCTCGCTTCCGCAAGCGGTGAGGGCGAGGGCGGCGAGGGCGGCGAGGGCCAAGGGCAGGGTGCGGGCTGCGGTGATCATGGGTGTCGGTCCATTCCGTAGGGTTCGCTCGCCAAAACGCCTTTTGCGTTACCGGATTATGACATTCTTTGCTGCCCTACCGCTTCGCTACTTGAGAGCGTGCTTTGCTGCCTACCGCTTCGCTACTTGAGGGCAGAGGTCAACCCCGATGCCGAAGCCGGTCGGATGTCAGATGGTCGATCCGGGTCACGCCCATCAGCCGCATGCCCCGCTCAATCTCGTCTTTGAGGATGCCCAGCGCCCGTTCGACCCCGTCTTGCCCCGCCGCCGCCAAGGCATAAAGATACAGCCGCCCGCCCGAGGCCGCCGTCGCGCCGGAACATAGCGCTTTCATCACATGGGTTCCGCGCCGGACGCCGCCATCGCAGATGATCTCAATCTGCCCGCCGACGGCATCGACGATTTCAGGGAGCTGGTCGAAAGGCGCGCGGCTACCGTCCAGCTGTCGGCCGCCGTGGTTGGAGATCATGATCGCATCCGCGCCAATTGCGACCGCGCGGCGGGCATCAGCGGCACTCATCACGCCCTTCAGAACGAACGTGCCGCCCCACTGTTCGCGGATTCGGGCAGCGGTGTCCCAGTCCATCGAGGTGTCGAGCATCGTATTGAAATACTGCGCGATGCTCACCGCTTGTCCACTGCCCTCGGTGACATGAGTGTCGAGATTGGGCAGGCGGAACTTCTCGCGCAGCACGTAATCGAGCGTCCAGCGCGGGCGGGTGGCATAGCTCCAGATACTCGCAGGCGTGAATCGCGGCGGGGTGGTGAAGCCGCTCCGCAAACACCGCTCCCGCTTGCCCGAAACAATGGTGTCGACCGTCAGCGCCAGCGCATCGAACTTCGCTGCCTGACAGCGCTCGATCATGTGGGTGTTCAGCCCCTTGTCCTTGTGGACATAGAGCTGGAACAGCTTCGGCCCGCTGGTGAGTGCGGCGATTTCCTCGATCGAGCGCGTGGCGAGGCTCGAAATGCCGAACCACAGCCCATATTTCTCCGCCGCCTTGGCCACCGCCCGCTCCCCCTGCCAGTGAAAGGCGCGCTGCACCGCGGTAGGGGAGAGCATCAGCGGCAGTGCCGACTTGCGCCCGAGGATGGTGCAAGACGTATCGATCTCGGCCACGCCTGCGAGCACATCCGGCACCAGATCGACATCTGAAAAGGCAGCGGTGTTGCGTGCCTTGGTCAATTCATCATCCGCCGCGCCGTCGATATAATCGAATACGGGGAAGGGCAGGCGCGCCTTCGCCAGCACACGGAAATCGTCGATATTGTGGCAATCGGACAGGCGCATCATGCGGCACGCCTGCCCGATTGCCGAAAACGAGTCGAGAGGGCTTTACTGCTTTTCGAACGCCGCGCTGATCGTGAGCGTCACGTCCTTGCCGACGAAGGGCGCGCCGTAGTTCACGCCCCATTGGGTGCGGTCGATGGTCGTGCGGGCGTGGAAGCCGACGGTGTCCTTCTTGTTGAAGGGATTAGCACCCGCGCCGACGAATTCTGTGGTGAGGGTTACAGGCGCGCTTTTGCCGTTCATGGTGAGCGTGCCGGTGACGTCAGCCGTCATGTCCCCGGTCTTAACCACTTTGGTCGAGGTGAAGGTCGCCATCCCCGGGGTCGGGCCGAAGAAATCGGGCGCGCCGCCGTCCTTGCCAGGGCGCAGGAGGTGATCCTTGAGACCGGCGCTGGCAACGCTGACTTCGGCAATCGGCACCATGACCTCAACCTTGGCGGCTTCGATATTGGCGGGGTCCATCGTCATCGTGCCCGTGATGTTCCCGAACAGGCCGAGATAGTCGTTGAAGCCGAAGTGGCTGACTTCCCACCCCACCAACGTGTGACCCGCGTCCAGCGCATAGGTCCCAGCGGTGACACGTGCGGGATCCTGCACGCCGGGCACCTGCGGCGCACCTTGCGCGAAGATCGCGGGCGCGGCGGCAATCCCGCCGGTGACGGCGACAAGAGCGGCGGCAGTGGCGGCTGCAAAAGCGTAACGGTTCATCGAATAGGTCTCCTTCTTCAAAAGGTCCCAATTCGCAGGGGCCATCGCGGTTCCAGCCAATAGACGCTGCATCAGCACTGCACGACAGTCCGACGATTTCGCGCGGTCAGTTGCGGTGATGAATAGACGGGAGCGATCGGATCGCCGGGGCAAGGGCGATAGGAAGGGTCCTGTTGCAGGCAGCCTTCTGCGCAGACCTGCACGGCACGCTCTTGCCGCCAGTCGATCCGCCACATCCGGCCGCCCGGGGTCGCGACATAGCCGTCGATCTGGCTTTCAATGTCGCCTTCCAGATCGATCAGCGACGGCACTTCGCTGTCGTAATTCTCATCGAAGGCGCCATGCGTATGGATGCTGGCCAGTGGGGCCATGCCCGGTTCGTCGAAATAGCGCAGATCGCAGGTCGCTTCATCGCCCACCTTTACTGCGGTGGCGTCGAGTTCGCCCGTGCTGGTTTCGAAAACGATGGCGCAGAGTTCGACTTTCTCGGAGAAGGAGCGTGCCTGCATCGCGTTCAGCCGCTCGCGGGCGAAGGCCTGCACTTCGCTTTGCGCGACAGTGACGACGAAATCTTCCGGCCCTTTGACGTTGAACGCGGCACGCACGACGATCGCCACCCAGATGATGGCGATCGCCGTGTATACCAGCTTAGCGTTGCGGCCCTCAAACATCAGGCCATTGCTTTGGCGTCAGTTCTTGGCCTTGTCGACCAGCTTGTTGGCGGCGATCCACGGCATCATGGCGCGCAGCTTCTCACCGGTCTGTTCGATCGGGTGAGCCGCAGCCTGTTTGCGCGCAGCCTTCAGTTCGGGCTGACCCGCACGGTTATCGAGCACGAAGTTCTTCACGAAGCGGCCCGACTGGATGTCGGCCAGCACGCGCTTCATCTCGGCCTTGGTCTCTTCGGTAATGATGCGCGGACCGGTGGTGATGTCGCCATATTCGGCGGTGTTCGAGATCGAATAACGCATGTTGGCGATCCCGCCTTCATAGAGCAGGTCGACGATCAGCTTGGTTTCGTGGAGGCACTCGAAATAGGCCATTTCGGGCGCATATCCGGCCTCGACGAGCGTCTCGAACCCGGCCTGGATGAGGTGGGTGATCCCGCCGCACAGCACGGCCTGCTCGCCGAACAGATCGGTTTCGCATTCCTCGCGGAAGTTCGTCTCGATGATCCCCGAACGCCCGCCGCCGACAGCAGAGGCATAGGCGAGGGCAACGTCATGCGCCGCGCCGCTCGCGTCCTGATGGATGGCGATGAGGCAGGGCACGCCGCCGCCCTTCACATATTCGCTGCGCACGGTGTGGCCGGGGCCCTTGGGGGCGATCATGATGACGTCGATATCGGCGGGCGGCTCGATCAGGCCGAAGTGAACATTGAGGCCGTGGGCAAAGGCGAGCGCGCTGCCCGGCTTCATGTGGCCCTTGATGTCGTTCTCCCAGATCGCCGCCTGATGTTCATCGGGCGCAAGGATCATGATGAGGTCCGCCCACTGCGCGGCCGCCGTGTTGGTCAGCACCTTGAAGCCAGCGGCTTCGACCTTCTTCGCTGTCGCCGACCCTTCGCGCAGAGCGATGGCGACTTCCGCCACGCCGCTATCGCGCAGGTTCTGGGCATGGGCATGGCCCTGCGAGCCATAGCCGACAATCGCGACCTTCTTGGGCTTGATCAGATTGAGATCTGCATCGGCGTCGTAGTAGACTTTCATTTCTTCTTCCTCGTCATTCCGGCGAAGGCCGGAACCCAGTTCCGGCGCTAGTGAAAATGGATCCCGGCCTGCGCCGGGAAGACGTAAATCTCAAAAAATCATGCACCCAGAGGCCCGCGCAGCATCCCGACGACGCCGGTGCGGCCGACCTCGACCAGCCCCAGCTCGCGCATCAACGCAATGAAGCTGTCGACCTTTTCGGGCGGGCCGGTGATTTCGAAGATGAAGCTCTCGGTGGTCGTATCCACAGGCCGCGCGCGAAAAATGTCGGCGAGGCGCAGCGCCTCGACCCGCTTTTCGCCGGTGCCGGTGACCTTGATGAGCGCCAGCTCGCGCTCCACGTGCGGTCCGGCGGTGGTGAGATCGAGCACCTTGTGCACCGGCACCAGCCGTTCGAGCTGCGCTTCGATCTGGTCGATCACCGACGGCGGGCCGTTGGTGACGATGGTGATGCGGCTGACGGCGTGATCCTCGGTGATGTCGGCCACGGTGAGGCTGTCGATGTTGTAGCCGCGCGCGGTGAACAAGCCGGTGATCTTGGCGAGGATGCCCGGCTCGTTGTCGACCATCACGGTCAGCACATGGCGTTCGGAGGCCGCTTCGGTGATTTTCATTGCATGGTTTCCCGTAAAGCAGCGGCCTTAGACCAGCGCCTTGGCCTCGTCGTCCATCGTGCCGTCGACCTTGTCGCCGTACAGCATCATGTCGGTATGCGCTGCGCCTGACGGGATCATCGGCAGGCAGTTGGCATCCTGCGCGACGAGGCAATCGACAATCACCGGGCCATTATGGTCGAGCATCCGCATGATCCCGTCATCCAGATCGCGCTCCTCGGTGATGCGGATGCCCTTCCAGCCATAGGCTTCGGCGAGCTTCACGAAATCGGGGAGGCTGTCGGAATAGGAGTTCGAATAGCGGCTTTCATAGGTCAGTTCCTGCCATTGGCGGACCATGCCCATGTATTCGTTGTTCAAGATGAAAATCTTGACCGGCAGGCGATATTGGCTCGCGGTGCCGAGCTCCTGAATGTTCATCTGGATCGAGGCTTCCCCCGCGATGTCGATCACCAGCGCGTTGGGGTGGCCCAGCTGCGCGCCGATCGCGGCGGGCAGACCGTAGCCCATCGTGCCGAGGCCGCCGCTGGTCAGCCATTTGTTCGGGTCTTCAAACCCGAAATACTGCGCCGCCCACATCTGGTGCTGGCCGACTTCGGTGGTGATGATCGGATTGCGGCGGTGGGTGAGGGCGTGGAGCCGCTCAACCGCCTTTTGCGGCATGATCATGCCCGGATGCTTCACCGAGCGTTCGGGATAGGCGAGACACTCACGCGCGCGCCAACCGGCGATCCGGGCTTTCCACTCGCCGAGATTGCGCGCTTGCCGTGTGCCCCACGCTTCGATCATCTGCGCCAGCACGGTGCCGCAATCGCCGACAATTCCCATGTCGACCGGCACGGTCTTGTTGATCGAGGAGCGGTCGATATCGATGTGGATCTTCTTGGAGTCCGGGGAGAAGGCGTCGAGCCGCCCGGTCACGCGGTCATCGAAGCGCGCGCCGATGCAGACCATCACGTCACACTTGTTCATCGCCATATTGGCTTCGTAGGTGCCGTGCATCCCCAGCATCCCGAGCCAATCGGGGTGTTGCGACGGGAAGGCGCCGAGGCCCATCAGGGTGGACGTGACCGGCGCGCCGGTGATGTCCTGTAACTGGCGCAGCAGGCGGCTTGCTTCCGGGCCGGAATTGATGACGCCGCCGCCAGTGTAGAAAATCGGCCGCTGGGCATTGGCGATCAGTTCGACCGCTTCGATGATCTGCTCGACCGGAGCAACCGTCTGCGGCGCATAGCGATGCGCGCCCGCCCGCGTCAGCGCGCGGCGTTCCGAGGGGACGGCGATCTGCACGTTCTTGGGAATGTCGATCACGACCGGACCGGGGCGACCCGTGGTGGCGATCAGGAAGGCTTCCTTGATCGTGGCGGCCAGATCCGCCGGGTCCTTCACCAGGTAATTGTGCTTGGTGCAGTGGCGGGTGATACCGATCGTGTCGGCTTCCTGAAACGCGTCCGTGCCGATCAGGCTGGTGGGCACCTGCCCGGTGATGACGACCAGCGGGATCGAGTCCATCCAGGCATCCGCAATGCCGGTAATCGCATTGGTCGCGCCGGGGCCGGAGGTGACCAGCACCACGCCGGGCTTGCCGGTGGAGCGGGCATAGCCTTCTGCCGCGTGAGCCGCGCCCGCTTCATGGCGGACGAGAATGTGGCGGATGCGTTCATCGCCGAACAATTCGTCATAGATCGGCAGCACGGCCCCGCCGGGGTAGCCGAAGACATATTCGACGCCCTGTTCGATCAGGCACTGCACGAGGATCGCCGCGCCGCTCATGGCGCTGCTATTGTCCGAAGGCCGCTTGGTCGGGGCAGAGTCCGGCTTGCCGGGCACGGGGAAACTCCATCTGATGAATCACATGAAGCCGGAAAGGGCCGCACGGACAAGGCGTTAACAACAAAACTGGCCCGACGCAGGGGGCGCATCGGGCCGATGGATGTCGCCGCTAAAGGTTATAATCTGATAGGTCAAGCCCTAATTGCGCAATAATGATGCGAAATGGGCATCCACTTCGATACTTTCGGATTCATATCCAAGCGACGCCCGCGGCCATTCCGCCGGGGGTTGGCGCCGGAACCACGTGAACTGGCGTTTGGCAAAGTTGCGGGTCGCTTGCGCGCCGGCGGCGACCATCGCTTCGTAGGTGATGTCCTCGTAGAGAAACGCGGCAATCTCGGGCACGCCGATGGCGCGCATGACCGGCAAATCGGGGTCGAGCTGGCGGGCGAGCAGGGCTTCGACCTCGGCAATCGCGCCTGCTTCCAGCATCGCGGCGAAACGCAGGTCGCAACGCTCGTAAAGCCACGGCCGGTCGGGTTCGAGCACCAGCGGGTGCAGCGTCACCTCGTCGCCGATCCCGCCTGCCTTGGCGAGCTGCCAGTCACCCAGCGTTACGCCGGTCGAGCGTTTCACCTCAAGCGCACGGGCGATCCGCTGGCGATCTCCCGGATCAAGCTCGGCGGCGCGCAGCGGGTCTTCGAGCTGGAGCAGCTTGTAAGCCGCATCCTCGGGCAGCGCACGCACGGCGGCACGCACGGCGGGGTCGATCTCGGGGATCGGGGCGATGCCTTCGATCAGCACCTTCACATACATGCCGGTGCCCCCGACCAGAATCGGCACATCGCCCGCCGCATGGCATTTGGCGATTTCGGCCTTGGCCGCAGTCGCCCATGCCGCGACCGAGCACGCCTCGGCTCCGTCCCATGCCCCGAACAGGCGGTGCTCGATGCCCTCCATCTCATCCTCGGAGGGACGCGCGGAGAGCACCTGCAAATCGGCATAGACCTGCGCGCTATCGGCATTGATGATGACAGGCCGCTGGCCGGTCTCGATGAGGGCATGCGCCAGTGCGAGCGCAATCGCGCTCTTGCCGCTCGCGGTCGGCCCTGCAATGAGCGCGAGCGGTGCTGGTGGAGATACAGGAATGCTCATTGCGCGGCTGATAGCAGAGACGGCAGAATGTGAAACGCGTCTCGATGCGCTGTCGGGCGCTTTGGCGCAAAGCGGCGTGCCACTGGAAGCAGCCGCCATGCCCGCGGGTGACGACGGCGTGCTGGAACTGCATATGGGTGACGGCGATCCCGCCGCCGTGCTGGACGCGATCGACGCGGTGTTCGAGCCTGCTGCGATGCTGGTGGCGCGCGGGGCGATCGAAGTGCCGCGGCTGTTCGTCTCAGACATGGATTCGACCATGATCGGGCAGGAATGCATCGACGAGCTGGCCGATTACGCCGGTTTGAAGCCGCAGATTGCAGCAATCACGGAACGTGCGATGCAGGGTGAACTCGATTTCGAGGCTGCCTTGCGCGAGCGGGTGGCGTTGCTTGAAGGGCTGAACGAAAGCGCGATCCACGCCTGTCTTGCTGACCGGATCACGGCAACCCCGGGGGCCAAGGTGCTGGTGGCGACCTTGGCGGCGCTCGGCACGCGCACGGTGCTGGTGACGGGCGGTTTCCATCACTTCGCTGACCCCGTGGCCGAGATGCTCGGCTTTCACCGGGTGGTCGGCAACCGGCTCGCGGTCGAAGGCGGAAAGCTCACCGGCGGGTTGATCGGCTCGATCACCGACAGTGCAGTCAAGGCGGCGGTGCTGCGTGAAGAGCTGACCGGGCTGGGCGAGGGTGCACACAGCCTCGCCACCGGAGACGGGGCCAACGACATTCCGATGATCGAAGCGGCGACCTATGGCTTTGCCTACCGTGCCAAGCCCAAGGCGCGCGCAGCGGCCAATGGCCGGGTCGATGCCGCTGATCTTACGGCTGTGCTGACGTTGCTGGGTATACCCCGCGAGACGTGGCGTGAGGGCTGAACGCTGGGTTGGAACGGCTTACTGAAAAAAGGGTTTCATTTAAAGGACCGAATCGGCTATTAACACTCATGTAAGCAAGTCCGGGCTAGAGCCAGCCCACCTTGTAAGGACCGTTCCGCATGAGCCGCACTGACCGAGCCACCTATACCCAGATGTTCGCCCCCGATGGGACGGTGTTGCTGCACCCCGAACGCGCGCCAGCCCGCTATCGCCCGCTGCGCGCGGTCCGCAGCTTTCAGGGGCTGATGAAGGACAAGGAAGACACCAGCCTTGTCTTCAAGATCTTTGAATCGCTCCCGTCGAAGGATTTCCTGCCGCGGGTCAGCGCGCTCGCCCTGTCGGAGCGCGGCGAGTTCCTGCGGTCGACCGAGCCTTTCCTGCCCGAAATCCTTGACGATCACGCCGCCCTGCGTCGCACGCCCAAGGGCAGCCTGGCTCACGCCTATTGCGACTTCATGGAGACCGAAGGCCTCTCCGCCGCCGGTCTGGTCGCCGAATCCGACCGCAGTGGGCGGCCGCGCTATCCCGATCTCGTCGAGTGGTTCATTAACCGTTCGCGCGATACGCATGATCTGTTCCACATTCTCACCGGCTATGGTCGCGATGCACTGGGCGAAACCTGTGTGCTGCTGTTCACGCACGGCCAGTCGCCGAGCCAGGGTCACCTGCTGATCGGTTATGCCGGTGCGGCCAACATCAAGAAGATGGCCAAGGGCAGCGCTGCACCGGTCTTCGGTGCGGTGCGCGAAGCCCATCGCACCGGCAAGGGTGCGCCGCCGCTGATCGCGCAGCCGATCCGCGAGTTGCTGGCACGCCCGCTTGAAGACGTGCGCGCCGAACTGCGCATCCCGCAGCCGACGCAATATCGCGAATGTCACCGCATCTGGCAGGCCGAAGGGATTGACCCCTACAACTTGCTCGCCAGCAAAGCCGCAGTCGAGCCCGAGTTGCTGGCTGCTTGAGAGGGCAAGACTGATGGCGCTTCTCGATCTTCCGCTGCTCGCCCCCGAACGCAAGGTGTCGGGCTTCCGGCCGCTCAAGGTGCTCCACCACTTCGGTAAGCTGGTCGATGACAAGGAGGACACCGAGCAGGTGTTCCACATCATCGAAGCGACCAAAGGCCGGCGCAGCCATGCGCAGGCGCGCGACTTCATCCGCTCGCCCGAAGGCCAGCGTTTTCTTGCCGAGGGCGTGGATATTCCCGCCATGCTTGATGATCACGCGCGCTGGGCCGATTGTGCGCCGAACAGTGTCGCGGCGCATTATATTGCCTTCATGAAGCGCGAAGGCCTTTCTGCCGCCGGACTGGTGGCAGAAAGCCACCGCTGGGCGCCGCCCGAAAGCCTGCCGCGCGATCAGACCCAATGGTATTTTGATCGGCTGCGCGACACGCATGACCTGTTCCATGTGCTTACCGGCTATGGCCGCGATGCGCTGGGCGAGGTGAGCTTGCTGGGCTTCACTTACGAGCAGAACCACAACACCGGCATCCTGTTCATCGCCTATGCCGGCGCGCGCCAGATCAAGAAGGTGAGCGGCACCAAGGCGCCGTTGTTCGCCGCGATCAAGGAAGGCCGCAAGCTGGGCCGGGCAGCCGCCAAGATCGCGCATCAGGATATCGCCGCGCTGATGCGCGAGGATATCGGCGAAGCGCGGACGCGTCTCGGCATCGGCAAGCCTGAGGTCTATCGCCAGTGTCTCGCGATCCTCGAAGGCGAGGGGATGATGCGCGAGGATCTGACGCTCGGCGGGGCTGGCGCGCAGGCGGCCTGACGCTTCAGCGCAGTTCCTTGCGGATCACCAGTTTGAGGCCTGACCAGACCTCGTCAATCGCGCAGACCTTGGTGTCGACCAGCCCGAGCGGCAGGGCGATTTCGCGGATCGTGTCTTCGGTGACGTCGGTTTCGACCTTGGCGGCTTTCTTCGGCCAGCTCACCCAGATCTGACCTTCGGGCGATATCTGATAGCGCAGCGCGGTGAGGTGTGCGTCCAACGCGGTGCGGTTCGTCACGAAGATATGCGCGGCATCGATCCCATCGGCCGGATCGGCGACGAAGAACAGTTCGAGCGCATATTCGTCGATCTCGTCGATCACATGCTCGGGCATGGCGTCGAACCACACCCGCATTCCGTCACGCAAATTCAGCTTCTTGACGAGCGGCGTGCCGGAATAGCCGGAGGTCACCGCTCAGGCTTCCATCCACGCTTCGAAGAACCGTTGGTTTGCGGCGCGCAATTCGCTGAGCGGAATGCCGAGCACCTGATCACCGCCCACGGTGCCGATCCGCTGGAAGCCGATCTGCGCCGTGTCTGCATCGCGCGTGCCCTTGGCGAGGGCGGCGTTGAGCGCTGCGACGTCCGGCACGGTGACGAGATAGCGCCCCTGATCCTCACCGAACCACCACTGCGCCGGAGTATAGTCAGGATTGCCTGCCAGATCGGCCTCGGCCCCGATACCGCCCGCCAACGCCATCTCCGCCAGCGCCACCGCAAGGCCGCCATCGCTGAGATCGTGTACTGCGTTGACGAGGCCGTCGGCGATCAACTCATGGATGATCTCGCCTGCCGTGCGCTCGACCACTAGATCGGTCGGCGGGGTGCGGCCGGCCTCCATGCCCTTGACCACGCGCAGCCACAGCGATTGGCCGAGATGCGAGCGGGTCGGGTCGGGCTTGGCCCAGAATTCGGGGCCGACCAGGTAGATCGCATCGCCCGCCTGCTTGAAGTGCATCGTCATCATCTTCGACAGATCGGTGATGATGCCGACGCCGCCGATGGCCGGCGTGGGCAGGATCGCCGAACCGCCGCCGGTCGCCTTGCTCTCGTTGTAGAGGCTGACGTTCCCGCTCACGATCGGGAAGTCCAGCGCCCGGCACGCATCGCCCATGCCTTCGAGCGCGTGGACGATCTGCGCCATGATCTCGGGGCGTTGCGGGTTGGCGAAGTTGAGGCAGTTGGTCACCGCCAGCGGACGGGCACCCACCGCGCAAAGGTTGCGGTATGCTTCGGCGATGGCCTGCTTACCACCCTCGTACGGATCGGCGAAGACATAGCGCGGCGTGCAGTCTGTGGTGATCGCGAGCGCCTTGCTAGTCCCATGCACCCGCACTACGCCAGCATCGCCGCCGGTCTGGAGGGTGTCGGCACCCACCTGCGAATCATATTGCTCCGCAATCCAGCGGCGCGAGGCGAGATCGGGCGAGGCCATCATGGTCAGCAGGTCCGCCGCGATGTCATCGCTCGCGGGCACTTCGCCGAGCGGCTTGACGCCAGCCCATACCGCGTATTCCTCCTTGGAGAGGTAAGGCCGGTCATAGAGCGGGGCTTCGTCGGCGAGCGGGGCAAGGGGGATGTCGCACACCACTTCGCCATTGAATTCGAGTACCATGTGGCCGGTGTCGGTCACTTCGCCGATCACCGCGAAATCGAGCTCCCACTTCTTGAAGATCGCCTCGGCCATCGGCTCCTTGCCGGGCTTCAGCACCATGAGCATCCGCTCCTGGCTTTCAGAGAGCATCATCTCATAGGGCGTCATGCCGGTTTCGCGGCACGGGACTTTGTTCATGTCGAGCCGGATGCCCGCGCCGCCCTTGGAGGCCATTTCCACGCTGGAGGAGGTGAGGCCCGCTGCACCCATATCCTGGATCGCGACAATCGCATCGGTCGCCATCAGTTCGAGACAGGCTTCGATCAGCAGCTTTTCGGTGAAGGGATCGCCGACCTGCACCGTCGGGCGCTTGGCCTCGGCATCCTCACCGAAGTCCGCGCTTGCCATGGTCGCGCCGTGGATGCCGTCGCGGCCGGTCTTGCTGCCGACATAGACAATCGGGTTCCCGAGGCCGGTCGCGGCAGAGTAGAAAATCTTGTCCTGATCCGCGACGCCGACTGTCATGGCGTTGACGAGGATGTTGCCGTCATAGGCCGGGTGGAAGTTGGTCTCGCCCGCAACCGTCGGCACGCCGACGCAATTGCCATAGCCGCCGATGCCCGCGACCACACCCTGCACCAGATGCTTCATCTTGGGGTGCTCGGGCCGGCCGAAGCGCAGCGCGTTGGCGTTCGCCATCGGCCGTGCGCCCATGGTGAAGACGTCTCGCAGAATGCCGCCCACGCCGGTCGCCGCGCCCTGATAGGGCTCGATGTAGGAGGGGTGGTTGTGGCTCTCCATCTTGAAGATCGCCGCCTGCCCGTCACCGATGTCGATCACACCCGCGTTCTCGCCCGGGCCGCAGATCACCCACGGGGCCTCAGTCGGCAGCTTCTTGAGGTGCAGACGCGAGGATTTGTAGCTGCAATGCTCAGACCACATCACCGAAAAGATGCCGAGCTCGACAAGGTTCGGCTCGCGGCCCAGCGCGTGCAGGACGCGCTCGTATTCCTCGGGCGAAAGGCCGTGCTGTTCGACGATTTCGGGGCTGATGGTGGTCGACTGGGACATGGACGGGGACTCCTTGCGCAGCCCCCTAGATTACTGGAGCGCGAAGGCCAAGTTGCCGCGTTTGCGGAACCAGCGATTCTCCCCGACCCACGTTGCCAGTGCGGTCATGATCCCGAACGCGAGCAGCGCCTGCATGGCGAAGAACACCCCGGCGCTCTCTGGGTGCGGGCCGAACCAGCTGATCGCTTGGAACAGCAGCATCACGCCGATCAGAATCGCAGGCGGTCCCGCTGGTCCGCGCGTCCTGCGCAGATAGAAAGCGAAAGCGCCAAGCGTGACACCCAGCTCCAGCGGGATCGCGACCCACGGCATGTCCCATAGTCCCAGCCCGAGTTTGGGCGGCGTGCCGTCCAGTGTCAGATCGGGCACGTGCACCAGCCAGTCGAGCAGCCAGTGCGACAGCACCACCAGTCCGGCCAGCACCCCCAGCTTCAGATCGCGCCGCTGCACCGCCACCACGCCAAGCAGCGCGGCAGCGAAGATCGCGGTTCCGATCAGGCTGTGGGTATAGGGCATGTGATGAAAGTCGATCGGCGACATCACGCTCGCCGGCGGATCGACGATGCGCATGTGCTCGACGCCGACGATGGTGAAGATGAAGAACGCCCAGTCCACCAGCTGCGCCGCCACGAACATCAGCCCCAGCCGCGGCCGCTCCGGGCTGACGGCGGCGGCGACGAAGGCGGGGGCGAAGTGGCCGATGAACATGGCAGCAGCGTTTGCCTCAGCTTGGCGTGGCAGCGGTGGCGGGGACGAAGCGGAGCACCACGAAGGTGGCAATCCCGCTCGCCGCACCGGTGACGAAGGCGCCCCACAGGATATCGAGCACGCTGATATGCGTGGCCCATACCTTCATCACCGCCTGCGAGGTAAGATCGAAGGTGGCGTAGCACAGCGCGCCAAGCAAAATGCCGTTGAGCACGGCAGCTTGCACCGTCCCGCTCTCGATCCCCGGACGGATGGCGAACCAGGTGATCCCCGCGATGTAGATCAGATAGAAGGCAATCGCCGCGCCCGCGTTGAAGTCCTTGGCCATGATCTCGCCGATGACTGGACGATAGAGATTGCCCGCTGCCCAGCGCAGCCAGACGATGTCGAACGCCAGGAAGGATACGGCTGCGACGCCATAGGCGATGATCCACTTGAGCATATTGCGTGCAATTCCTGTTTTGGTGATCCCGCCCGTCACGGCCAGCCTTGACCGCGCCCGCGCGCCCCGTCAATGCTTCGCACCATGGACGAGGGCACAGGATCACCGGCAACTGCCGGACAAGACATTGCTGGCATGAGCTTTGAGCAGGCGTTGGCCGCGCTCGAACAGATCGTGCAGGCGCTTGAGCGCGGGGATGTGCCACTGGATCAGTCGATCAGCCTCTATGAGCGCGGAGAGGCGTTGCGGCTCGCCTGCCAGCAGCGGCTCGATGCGGCGCAGGCCCGGATCGAGCGGATTGTGACGGCAGCCGATGGCCGGGCGACCGGCACACAGGCCTTTGACGCGGAAGGCTGAAGCGATGTTGGCAGAGACTCAAGGCAATGTGCTGAGCGACGCAATCCGCAACGTGCAGTCCGAAATCGATTCGCTGTTCGATGCGCTGCTGCCGGTGCCGGACGACACCAGCGCGCGGTTGATCGAGGCGATGCGCTATGCCGCGATCGGTGGCGGTAAGCGGGTGCGGCCGCTGCTGGTGTGCAGCACCGCCAGCCTGTTCGGCGTCTCGCGTGATGCGGCGATGCGGGTCGGCGCAGCGATTGAGGCGATCCACGTCTATTCGTTGATCCACGATGACTTGCCCTGCATGGACAATGACGATCTGCGCCACGGCAAGCCGACCCTGCACAAGGTCTATGACGAGGCGACAGCCGTTTTGGCGGGCGATGCGCTCCATGCGCTGGCCTTCGAGATTCTTGCGGACGATGCCACCAGCGAAGACCCGTTCACCCGCAGCGAGCTGATACTCACGCTCGGCAAGGCTTCGGGGATGCACGGCATGGCCGGCGGGCAGATGATGGACATGGTCGCGGATGAGGAAGGGGTCGAATATGACCTCCACACCATCACCCGGCTGCAACAGTTGAAAACCGGCGCGCTGCTGGCCGCCAGTGTCGAGATGGGCGCGATCCTCGGCAAGGTCGCGCCGCAGGGCAGGGCGCACCTGAGGGCCTATGCCCGCGATATCGGCCTCGCCTTCCAGATCGCTGATGATTTGCTCGATGTCGAAGGCGATATCGAGAAAGCGGGCAAGGCGCTGCGCAAGGACCAAGCCCAAGGCAAGCAGACCTTCGTGACGCTGATGGGAGCGGACAAGGCCCGCGAACAGGCCCGCGCGCTGGTCGATCAGGCGGTGCTGCGGCTCGCCTCCTATGGCAGCGAGGCTGACATCTTGCGCGCGCTCGCCCGCTTTATCGTCGAACGCGAGTCCTGAGCGAAGGTCTCACGGCAAACAAAGGGGAAAGCTGATGGCATTCCGGCAGATGATTCAGGAAGAAAGCCGTGGCGGCGTCACCATGCGGGTGCATCGCTATGTCGAGAAGAAGATGGTCGCGCGCGGGCTGCCCACCGGGGTCGAAGGCCAGATGCACTACATCGCCGAGCCGACGGATGTGCATCAGCTCGAAATCGAGATCAGCAATGCCGCTGTCCTGATCGAGCCGGGCGCACTGCAATATTCCTATGGCAACCTCAGCGCCGAAGTGGTCCGCCACGAAGCGAACAAGGGCTTTTTCGCGCGCGCCGCCGCCTCAGCCGCGACGGGCGAATCCGCCCATGCGACGCGCTATTCCGGATCGGGCACGATCTGGTGCGAACCGGTCCGCCGCCATTTCGTGCTGGCGACGATGGACGGCCCGCAGGATGCGTTGCTGCTGGATGATCGCGCGTTCTATGCCTGCGCGGCAGAGATTTCGCTGACCACGCATATGCACAAGTCGATCTCGGGGATGTTCTCGGGCAATGGTCTGGCGCAGCCCAAGATCACGGGCTCGGGCGTGTTTGCGGTCGAAAGTCCGGTGCCGGTTCACGAGATTGACGAGGTGCCGGTGCGCCCGGGCGAGGAAGTCGTGGTCGATGGCGATTTCATGCTGATGTATTCCGCCTCGCTCGAAGTGACGATTGGCCCGCTGGTGCAGGGCCTGCGCAGCGCGATGCGGTCGGGTGAAGGCTTTGTCTACAAGATGCGCGGATCCGGCAGCGTCTGGGTCACGCCGTCAGCCCGGATCGCCTGAGCCGAACACGCGCCAGACCAAGGGAGAGGACATTGTCATGAGCCGCCGCATCGGGATTTACCCGGGGACATTCGATCCCATCACGCTCGGCCACGCCGACATCATCCGGCGCGGGTCAAAGCTGGTCGATCACCTGATCATTGGCGTGACGACCAATCCGTCCAAGAACCCGATGTTCTCCACCGACGAACGCTTCCGCATGGTGGAACGCGAGGTCGCGAACATGGGCCTCACCAATGTCGAGGTGGTGGGCTTCAATGCGCTGTTGGTGAAGTTTGCGCAGAAGCAGGGGGCCAATGTCATCATCCGGGGCCTGCGCGCCGTGGCCGATTTCGAATACGAATATCAGATGGCCGGCATGAACCAGCAGCTCGACGACGATATCGAAACCGTGTTCCTGATGGCTGATGTCTCGCTCCAGCCGATCGCGTCCAAGCTGGTGAAGGAAATCGCGGTCTATGGCGGCGATATCGCCCGCTTCGTCAGCCAGCCGGTGTGCGAGGAAGTGAACGCCCGCGTGCGCGAGCAGGGGATGAAGGGCGATTACTGAGGCGCAGCCATCGCGGTAATGCGCCTCTCATTCATTGCAGTGTCAGCCGGGCAGGGCTAAAGCGCCCGCATAAATCCGGATGGAACCATGATCATCACCAAGCTTGCGCCTGCCCTTGCCGCCCTGTTGCTGTTGACCGCCCCGCAGGCGGCGTTCGCTCAGAAGCAGAAGGACGATACCCCGCCCGAGGCTTTCGGTGACAATGCCGATAAGCCGGATGAGGACGCAGCCCCCGCGGCGGCGCGCACCTATCCGCCGATCAATTTTGATCCCACGGTCGATCCCGAGAATGTCTGGGTGCTCGATCTGTCCAACGGCCAGCGGGTGAAGATCCGCCTGGCGGCCGAGTGGGCGCCCGCCCATGCCGAACGGATCAAGACGCTCACCCGTGCTGGCTTCTACAATGGCGTGGTGTTTCACCGCGTGATTGAAGGTTTCATGGCGCAGGGCGGTGATCCGACCGGCACCGGACAGGGCGGCAGCGAGCTTCCCGATCTGAAGGCCGAGTTCAACCCCATGCCGCACGTGCGCGGGACGTTGTCGATGGCGCGCGCGGCCGAAGAGGACAGCGCCAACAGCCAGTTCTTCATCGTCTTCTACCCGCGTTTCAGCCTCGACAAGAAATACACCAACTTCGGCCGGGTGATCGAGAACATGGAAGCGGTCGATGCGATCAACCGGGGCGAGCCGCCCGCGTCGCCGACCTATATCCTTCAGGCCTCGCTCGCCAGCGACAACCTGCCCCCTCCGCCGCCGCCCGCGCCGCCTCAGGATGCGCCGATTTCGGCTGATATGTTGAGCGCGCCGATCCCCTAAAGGGCTTCCCGCGGCCGCGCCATCCGGCTAGGGGCGCGCGCCATGAAGGTTGACCTGTTCGATTTCGATTTGCCCAATGAACGCATAGCGCTGCGCCCCGTGCGGCCGCGCGATGCGGCGCGGATGCTCGTTGTGCGCGGAGCCGATACGCCGTTCGAAGATCGGGGCGTGCGCGATCTGCCGAGCCTGCTGAACGCGGGCGATGTGCTCGTCTTCAACGACACCCGCGTGATCCCCGCTCAGCTCGAAGGTCGCCGCGCTGATGGCGAGGCCAAGATTGGTGCCACGCTGCACAAGCGGCTCGACCTTCGCCGCTGGCAGGCCTTCGTCCGCAATGCCAAGCGGGTGAAGGAGGGCGACCAGATCGTCTTCGGCGGCGGCGTCACCGCGATTGCCGAAGCGCGGCTCCCCGATGGCTCGATCACCCTGTTCTTCGAGGGTGAGGAACCCGTCGAAGTCCTGCTCGACCGTGCGGGCACCATGCCGCTGCCGCCCTATATCGCGTCGAAGCGCGGGGTCGATGCGCAGGATCTGGAAGACTACCAGACGATGTTCGCGCGGGAGGAAGGCGCGGTTGCCGCCCCGACAGCTTCGCTGCATTTCACGCCAAGGCTGGTCG
The DNA here is from genome assembly GCF_009905735.1 of Porphyrobacter sp. SLTP. Classification (GTDB taxonomy): domain Bacteria; phylum Pseudomonadota; class Alphaproteobacteria; order Sphingomonadales; family Sphingomonadaceae; genus Erythrobacter. Next base: position 17,487 of record NZ_JAAALE010000005.1, on the reverse strand, counting down.
ATGCCATTGACGCCGCGGGGATCGGGCGGGCGATGCTGACGCTGCACGTCGGGGCGGGCACCTTCCTGCCAGTAAAGGCCGACGATACCGACGATCACCAGATGCACGCCGAGTTCGGCCGCATCTCCGTTGAAACCGCCACCCAGCTCAACGAAGCCCGTGCCAAGGGTGGCCGGATCATCGCGGTCGGCACGACCTCGCTCCGGCTGCTTGAAAGCGCGGTCGATGAAGACGGCATCATCCAGCCCTTTGCCGGAGACACCGCGATCTTCATCACGCCGGGCTACAAATTGCGCGCGGTGGATGGGCTGATGACCAATTTCCACTTGCCCAAATCGACGCTGATGATGCTGGTTTCGGCGCTGATGGGGCGTGATCGGATGATGGCGGCCTACCAGCACGCTATCGCGAACGAGTACCGGTTCTATTCCTATGGTGACTCCTCGCTGCTGCTCCCGTAATCGGTAGCTATGAGCGAACCTATCCTCTCGATCCGCGGCCTGACCAAGACCTACAAGAACGGCCCCCGGGCGCTTGATTCGGTCGATCTCGATATCCGCCCGGGCGAGATTTTCGCGCTGCTCGGGCCGAACGGGGCGGGCAAGACCACGTTGATCGGTGCGGTGTGCGGGTTGGTACGGCCCACGGGCGGGACGATCACCGCCTTCGGGCAAGACCTGTCGCGGGATTGGCGCAAAGCCCGCGCGCGGATCGGGCTGGTGCCGCAGGAGCTCGCGACCGATATGTTCGAGACCGTGTGGCGCGCCATTGCCTATTCGCAAGGCTTGTTCGGCCGCCCCTATGATCCCGCGCGGCTCGAAGAAATCCTTCGCAGCCTGTCGCTCTGGGATAAGAAGGACGCACAGATTCGCGCCCTGTCTGGCGGGATGAAGCGCCGGGTGCTGATCGCCAAAGCGCTGGCGCATGAGCCGGAATTGTTGTTCCTTGATGAGCCCACTGCCGGTGTTGATGTCGAGCTGCGCAAGGATATGTGGCAGCAGATCGCGGCGCTGAAAGAACGCGGCGTCACCATCATCCTCACCACCCACTATATCGAGGAAGCCGAGGAAATGGCCGACCGCGTCGGCATCATTCGCGGCGGGCGAATCCTGATGGTGGATGAAAAGCGCGCGATGATGGAACGGCTCGGCACCACCGAGGCGGTGATCACCTTGGCCGCGCCGCTGGCGGCGATCCCGCCTGCACTTGCCGGGTTCCCGGTGGAGATCGGCGCGGACGGGATGCAGCTGATCTATCGCGGCGGGAACGGGCAGGGCGGGGGCCGCGCACAGGTGGCGCAGCTGACCCAGGCACTGACCCGTGCCGACATTGCCTACACCAGCCTCGACATCCACGATTCGTCGCTGGAAGACATCTTCGTCGGGCTGCTGGGTGAGAAGGAGGCCGCGTGATGTATTTCAACGCTCGCAGCGCGCTCGCCATCTACCGCCGCGAAATGGCCCGCGCCTTCCGCACCGCGTTCCAGTCGATCCTCTCCCCGGTGCTGACCACCTCGCTATACTTCGTAGTGTTCGGATCGGTGATCGGCGCGCGGATGGAGCCGATTGGCGGGGTGCCTTATGGCGCCTTCATCATTCCTGGCCTGCTGATGCTGACGCTGCTGGGGGAGACCACCAGCAACGCAAGCTTCGGTATCTATATGCCGCGCTTCACCGGCACGATCTACGAACTGCTCTCCGCACCTGTCGGCGTGGCCGAGACGCTCGCCGGTTTCGTCGGGGCAGCGGCGACCAAGGGGCTGATCCTCGCGGCCATCATCCTCGGCACGGCAACCTTCTTTGTCGATTACGAGATCAAATATCCGCTGCTGGCCGCATTCTACATCATGCTGGTGGCGGCCAGCTTTGCGCTGTTCGGCTTCATCCTCGGCATCTGGGCGGACAGCTTCGAAAAGCTAGGGATCATCCCGATGCTGATTCTCACGCCGCTGACCTTTCTGGGCGGCACATTCTACTCGATCCGCGAATTGCCCGCGCCGTGGGACGCGGTGGCGCTCGCCAATCCGATCGCCTTTCTGGTGAGCGGCCTGCGCTATAGCTTCTATGGTGTGTCCGATGTGCCGATTGGCGTGTCGCTCGGCCTCACAATCGGCTTCTTGGCGCTGTGCACCCTTGTGATTGCAGTGATTTTTCGGACCGGATGGCGGCTACGCGAGTGACGTTCGTGGAGCGCCCAAGGCCCTTGGTCGGAGCATATGCACTGTCTGGCCGACATTAACGAGAAGTCTAACCTTCGTTCATTGCGCAGAAAGTCGCCGATTCCTAAATGCTTGGCCACCTGCTGCACCCCCTGCGGCCGGTCAAACGAAGGATAACAAGAATGAAAAAGATCGCATTCGCTTCGCTCGCAGCGATGGGCGCGATTGCGCTGCCGGCCGCAGCGCAGGCCCAAGATTCTAACCAGCCGGAAGTCACCATCGGTGCTTCGGTCGGTCTCCATGACCTCGCCGTCGATGTTGAAGATGCCGACCTCGACGGCTTTGACGTCGACGAAAGCGGCGAAATCTTCGGTGGCTTTGCCGCGGTCGACTTCCCGCTTGGCACCAACCTGTTTGCCGGTGTGGAAGGCAACGCCCACTTCGGCAGCGGCCCGATTGACGCCGAATACGGCGTGTCCGGCCGTCTCGGCTTCCGCACCGATGGCGGCGCGAAGATCTATGCCCGCGGCGGCTACCAGTGGGTCGACCTCGACGCCGGTAACCTGATCGGCGTGCCCGATTTTGACGAGAGCGACTTCCCCGATCTCGACACCACCGCTGGTGACTACCTCGTCGGCGTCGGCGTTGAAGTTCCGGTGAGCTCGGTTGTCCTGCGCGCCAACGTCGATACCATCGCGTTCGACACCCTGCGCGGCACGGTCGGCGTGGGCTTCAAGTTCTGATCGTCTGATCGGGACTGAAACGAACAACGGGCCGCTCGCCACCATGGCGGGCGGCCCGTCTGCTTTTGGCCCGCTCGCTTTAGGGGTGACAGGCGCGCGCAGCCTCGCTAGCGCGCGGGGCCAATGACCGGCCCCCGTTTCTCCTTCACGCTCCACGCCACGGACGGCAAGGCGCGCACTGGCACCATCGCCATGCAGCGCGGCGAGATCCGCACGCCGGCCTTCATGCCGGTGGGCACGGCTGCGACGGTCAAGGCGATGAAGCCCGAAGCCGTGCGCGGCACGGGCGCAGACATCATCCTCGGAAACACCTACCACCTCATGCTCCGCCCCGGTGCGGAGCGGGTGGCGCGGCTTGGCGGGCTCCACCAATTCATGAACTGGCCGCGCCCGATCCTGACCGATAGCGGCGGCTATCAGGTGATGAGCCTGAGCGAGTTGCGCAAGCTGACCGAGCAAGGCGTCGAATTCCGCAGCCACCTTGATGGCAGCAAGCACATGATCACGCCCGAACGCTCGATGGAAATCCAGCGGTTGCTCGGCAGCGACATCGTCATGGCGTTCGACGAATGCCCTCGCGCAGACCGCCCGCGGGACGAGATCGCCGCTTCAATGGAACTCTCCATGCGCTGGGCCAAGCGCAGCCGCGAGGGCTTTGACAGCGGGCAGGAACACGCAAGCGGTGCCGCCTTGTTCGGCATCCAGCAGGGCGCTTTGCACGAAGACCTGCGCCGGATCAGCGCCGAGAAGCTCACCGATATCGGTTTTGATGGCTACGCTGTTGGCGGGTTGGCCGTGGGCGAGGGGCAGGAGGCGATGTTCGGCGTGCTCGACTACGCGCCCGACATGCTGCCGAAGGACCGCCCGCGTTACCTGATGGGCGTGGGCAAGCCCGATGATCTGGTCGGCGCGGTGGAGCGCGGGATCGACATGTTCGATTGCGTGCTGCCGACCCGCTCGGGCCGCAACGGGCAGGCCTTCACCTGGAACGGGCCGCTGAACCTCAGGAACGCCCGCTTTGCCGAGGACACCGGCCCGCTGGATGACCGCTGCCAGTGCCCGGTCTGTACCACCTATAGCCGCGCCTATATTCACCACCTCGTCAAATCGGGCGAAATGCTCGGCGCGATGCTGGTAACCGAACACAACCTCAGCTTCTATCAGGCCCTGATGCAGGGGATGCGCGACGCCATTGCGGGCGGGCGCTTTGCCAGCTTTGCCAGCGACTTCCGCCGGGACTATGTGCACCGGGGGGCTTGAAGCCTGCTGTTCTCCCGCTAGTCTCCACGCCTTAGTAGGAGCAGGGGATCAATCATGAATTTGGCAAGCACAGCCGCATCGGCGGTGCGCAACCTGCTGCGTGCAGGCACCGCGCTTGCGATGGTCGCCACAGGCGCCGTCGCTCATGCGCAGGCAGCAACCGATGAGGCGGCAGTGCGCTTCGGTGCGCGCGCCGATGTGCTCAACATCAGCCTTTCGCCTTCAGGCAACAAGATCGTCTTCATTTCCGCCGGGCCCGGCCACACCGAGGTCGTCAACGTCATCGACTTCACGACCGAGGCCGCGGTCAAGGCGGTGCTGACCAATGGCGAGAAGTTGGTCGACATCGATTCGTGCGAGTGGGCGAGCGAGGTGCGGCTGCTTTGCCAGCTTTCCGGAATGGGCGGCGCGGATGGCGGTATCCTGATCCCGTTCGACCGCCTGATCGCGCTCAATGCTGACAGCACCAACATCCGCATGATTAGCCAGCGCGATTCGCCGCGCGCTTTGGGCTTCAACCAGTTCGGCGGCGATGTCCTCGCGCTCGATGTGGCCGGCGAGGAGGGCATGATCCTCATGACCCGGAACTTCATCCCCGAATCGACGGTCGGAACGCGGCTCGGCAACGAAAAGCGTGGCTTGGGGGCAGAGCTGGTCGATATCGCAAACGGGCGGTCGCGGATCCGCGAGCAGCCTGATGATGCGACGCTCCGCTATATCGCCGACGAGCATGGACGGGTGCGCGTCAAGATGCAGGCCCAGCGGGATTCGAATGGAAACCTCCTCGGCACCTTCCGCTATTTCTTTCGCACGCCCGATAGCAACAGCTGGGTTCCGCTCGAATCCCTCACGATTGATGGGCAGCCGGTCGAGCGGATGATACCGCTGGCGGTCGATAGCGCCCGCAATGTCGCTTTCGGCTTTGTCTCCAGGAGCGGCTATGATGCGATTGCCGAAGTCGCACTGGACGGCACCGGCATAGGCAAACTGCTTATGGCACGCGGCGATGTCGACGTGGACGGGTTGATCCGCATCGGCCGGAAGAACCGCGTGGTCGGCGCAAGTTACGCGACCGAAAAGCGCGAGATCGCCTATTTCGACCCGGCATTGGCCAAGCTCGCGGCCGATCTCGGCAAGGCGTTGCCCGATCAACCTCTGGTCAATATCGTTGGCGCCAGCGCGGACGAGCAGAAGCTGCTGCTGATCGCATCAAGCGACACCCAGCCCGGCATGGTCTATATCTTCGACCGCAAGGCGCGGGCGCTGGAGCCGTTGTTGCCGCTGCGCTCACGGCTTGAAGGGGCGGCGATGGGGCAGATGAAGCCCGTCAGCTACCCCGCGCGCGATGGGACCATGATCCCCGCCTACCTGACCCTCCCGCCCGGTTCGAACGGCAAGGGCTTGCCTGCGATCGTCCTTCCCCACGGCGGCCCCGCAGCGCGTGACGAATGGGGCTTTGACTGGCTGGTGCAGTACTTCACCGCCAAAGGCTACGCCGTGCTCCAGCCCAATTACCGCGGGTCATCCGGCTATGGCGAGGCATGGTACGGGCGCAACGGCTTCAAGGCATGGGAAGTTGCGATTGGCGACGTCAATGACGCCGGCCGCTGGTTGGTGACCGAAGGCATTGCCGTGCCGGACAAGCTCGCCATCGCCGGTTGGTCATACGGGGGTTATGCGGCGCTGCAATCGCAGGTGCTCGACCCTACGCTGTACAAGGCGGTGGTTGCGATTGCGCCGGTCACGGACCTCGGCTTTCTGATCGACGATGCGCGCGACTACACCAACTCGCGGATGGTGCGCGAATATGTGGGCGAGGGGCCGCATGTCGCCTTGGGCAGCCCGCGCCGCCATGCCGAAAGGTTCGCTGCGCCGGTCGCGCTGTTCCACGGAACGCGTGATCTCAACGTCGATGTGCGACACGCGCAGGCGATGGAGCGGGCGCTCAAGGCTGCGGGTAAATCCGTCACCTATCGCGAATACGCCGATCTTCAGCATGGGCTGGATGACAGTGCAGTTCGCGTGGAAATGCTGGCCGATATCGGGCGCTTTCTTGAGGCGGCTTTGGATGGCGGGTAATGGGTGGGGAAGCCCCTCGACAAGAGGCGGTTTGACCGCCTAGGGCGCTGGCCATGACCGATTGTCCCCTGAACCCTGAAGATTGCACAACGATGCCCGAAGTCCGCGCCGGGGTCGATGCGCTCGATGCCGAGCTGGTCGCACTGCTCGCCAAGCGCTTTGGCTACATGCGTGCCGCTGCCCGGATCAAGCCGACCCGCGACGCGGTGCGTGACGAAGCCCGCAAGGCCAGCGTGATCGCCGCCGCTGTGGCCGAGGCCGAGGCCCACGGCATTCCTGCGGACGTCGTGGGCGATATCTGGGAGCGCCTCGTCGAAGGCTCGATCGCCTATGAATTCGGCGAATGGGACCGGATCAGGGACTGACCCCGGTTCCCCAAGCGTGCAACGAAAAAGGGCGGCCCCGCAAGGCCGCCCTTTTTTGTATGCATCGCTGTCCGAAGGATCAGCGCGAGTAGAATTCCACCACCAGGTTTGGCTCCATCGTGACCGGGTAGGGCACTTCGTCGAGCTTCGGCACGCGGGTGAAGGTGATCTTGTCGTTGCCATCGGGCTGGACGTAATCGGGAATGTCACGCTCGGCGAGACCCTGGGCTTCGATCACGAGCGCCATTTCCTTGGCCTTGCTGCCGAGGCTGACAACGTCGCCGATCATCACGCGGCGCGAAGCGATGTTGCACTTCACACCGTTCACATAGATGTGACCGTGGCTGACAATCTGACGGGCCGAGAAGATGGTCGGCGCGAACTTGGCGCGGTACACCACCATGTCGAGGCGCTGCTCGAGCAGGCCGATCAGGTTCTGGCTGGTATCGCCCTTCATGCGCGAAGCTTCGGCATAGGTGCGCTTGAACTGCTTTTCGGTGACGTCGCCGTAATAGCCCTTCAGCTTTTGCTTGGCGCGCAGCTGGAGGCCATAATCGCTCATCTTGCCCTTGCGACGCTGACCGTGCTGGCCGGGGCCGTAGGACCGCTTGTTCACCGGGGAATTCGGGCGACCCCAGATGTTTTCGCCCATCCGGCGGTCAAGCTTGTACTTGGCGCTTTTGCGCTTCGACATACGTCTTCCTTCAAATTGCTGGGCCGCCCCCATTGGGCAGCCATCAAACCCGGCATCGCTCCACCAGAACAAAGTTCTGTTGCGGCCACTGCTTCACCGGGGTGCAGGGCCCATTTGCGAAGGCGCGCGCATAGCAGGATGACCGCGTAGGTCAAGCGTTGCGCGTGCCGCAATGTCGGTGGAGTCCGATCAGGTCGGCACGTTCAATCCCCGCCATTCTTCCATGGTGCGGCAGACGCGGGTCTTGCGGCGGCTCGACGGGTCGGCCCGGACGGACTTGCACACGCGCTTGTTTTCCTCGGCGGTGCCTTCCTCGGCGCTGTTGTCCTTGGCTGGTTCGCTATCCGGCTTGGGTGCGGGTGTTTCCGCGGCGGGCGGGGTTTCGCTGGCTTGTTCGTCGGATTGAGCGGCTGCGGCAAAGGGCAAAAGCAGCAGGCTGCCGGCACAGGCCAGCAGGAAGCGGCGCAGGGGAATCATCAGCAATCTCACTTGGTTGGGGCGGGGTGCCGTAGAGCTAACGGCTGACGGGCCAGTGTCCAACTCCGTTCGACGAACGACGTTACTCGATCCGTCCACGCTCGATTGTGGTCAGAACGCCCCGCAGGGTGCGCACTTCGAGATGGTTCCAGCCCGGCTTGGTGAGCACGCCGCGCAAGGTGCGGCGGTTCGTCTCGGCGCGGCCCTCGGGGCGGAAATAGCCGCGAGGGGCCAGCAGCGCTTCGAAATGGGCGATCAGACCCTCAAGCTCTTCCTGCGGCGCGGGGGGCAGGATCTCCTCGACCGTCGGCTGCACCAGCACCGGATCAACCCCCGCCATCTCACGTCCAGCGCGCGACCATTCGTAAGCGACCAGAATCACCGCCTGCGCGAGATTGAGCGAGCCGAACTCGGGATTGATCGGAATCGTCAGGATATTGCGGGCCAGCGCCACATCTTCGGTCTCAAGACCGGAGCGTTCGGGGCCAAAGATGATCGCGTGCCGACCTGCCTGTGTATGGACCAGCCGTCCGGCCTCATCTGCGCCGATCACCGGCTTGGTCACGCCGCGCTTGCGCACGGTGGTGGCGTGAACATGCGCGCAGTCAGCAACCGCTTCGGCCGTCGTGGCGTAAACCTTGGCCTGTTCCAGCACGATATCCGCGCCCGACGCCGCAGGCCCTGCCGAAGGGTTGGGCCAGCCATCGCGGGGGGAGACCAGCCGCAGCTCGGTCAGCCCGAAATTGAGCATCGCGCGCGCCGCCTTGCCGATATTCTCGCCCAGCTGTGGACGCACGAGCACGATCACCGGCTTGTTGAGTTCGGCCATTTTCTGCCTATTCTTTCGCGGCTTGCTGGACGGTGCTGGCGAATTCCTCAAAGTCCCGCGCCTCGGAGAAATCGCGGTAGACACTCGCGAAGCGGATATAGGCGACGGAATCGATCTGGCGCAGGCCTTCCATCACCAGCTCGCCAATATGCGAGGAGGGCACTTCTGCCTCGCCCGAGGTTTCGACCTGTCGCTGGATACCCGAGATCAGCTGATCGAGCCGTTCCTGATCAATCCCGCGCTTACGGCAGGCGAGCGCGACCGAATGTTCCAGCTTGGACCGATCAAACGGCTCACGCCGCGACGCTTCGCCATGGCCCCCGGACTTGACGACCACGACCTCGCGCAATTGCACACGTTCAAAGGTGGTAAAGCGCGCCCCGCAGGACGAGCACTGGCGACGCCGCCGGATCGAGGCATTGTCCTCGGTCGGGCGGCTGTCTTTTACCTGGGTATCATCATGAGCACAAAAGGGGCAGCGCATTCAGAGGGTTATTTCTTGATTCTCTGATAGAGCGCGAAGCCAGCACCTGCGAGCAAGCCCACCGGCCATGACACGATCGGCAGCACCAGACCCGCCACTGCGCCAATCGCCGCTCCGGTCAGGACAGGGCCGGTCGAGGGGTGGTTGATCCCCTCCTTGGCCATGCCGGTCACTTCGGTTTTCACATCTTCAACCCAATCGGGGCCTTGGCGCGGATCCTGATCATTCATGGCAGAGGCCTCCTCACATTCCGGGATAGACGGGGAAGGCAGCGCACAGCGCGCTGACCCGCTGGCGGACGCTCTCTTCGATCTGGGCATCGCCTTCGGGGCCGTTTTTGGAGAGGCCTTCCACCACTTCGGCGATCAGCTTGCCGATCGTGCGGAACTCGTCCGGGCCAAAGCCGCGGGTGGTGCCGGCGGGCGTACCCAAGCGGATACCGCTGGTGACGAAGGGCGAGCGGGTGTCGAACGGGATGCCGTTCTTGTTGCAGGTGAGCCAGGCGCGGTCGAGGCCCTTTTCGGCGTCCTTGCCGGTCACATCCTTGGCCGTCAGATCGACCAGCATCGAGTGATTGTCGGTCCCGCCGCTGACGATGCGCAGCCCGTTTTCCTCAAGGCTGGCGGCCAGCGCACGGGCATTGGCGACAATGCGGTGGGCGTAGGTCTTGAACTCAGGGGCCAGCGCTTCCTTGAAAGCAACCGCCTTGGCCGCGACGATGTGCATCAGCGGGCCGCCCTGAAGGCCGGGGAAAACCGCCATGTTGAGCGGCTTGGTGTACTTCTCGTCATTCCACAGGATGATGCCCGAACGCGGACCGCGCAGGGACTTGTGGGTGGTCGAGGTGACGATGTCGCAATGCGGGAAGGGCGAGGGGTGCGCGCCGCCCGCGACGAGGCCGGAGATGTGGCTCATGTCGCACAGCAGCACTGCGCCCACCTCGTCCGCGATGGCGCGGAAGGCGGGGAAATCCCAGGTGCGCGAATAGGCGGTACCGCCGCAGATGATCAGCTTGGGCTTATGCTCGCGCGCCTTGGCGGCGACTTCTTCCATGTCGATGGTTTCGGCACCCTGCGTCACGCCGTAGGAGACCGGGTTGAACCACTTGCCGCTCATATTGACGGGCGAGCCGTGGGTTAGATGCCCGCCCGAGTTGAGGTCGAGGCCCATGAAGGTATCGCCCGGATTGAGCAGGGCGAGGAACACCGCCTGGTTCATCTGCGAGCCCGAATTGGGCTGCACATTGGCGAAGTTGCAGCCGAACAATTGCTTGGCGCGCTCGATGGCGAGGGATTCCACCACGTCGGCATAGTCGCAGCCGCCGTAGTAACGCTTGCCCGGATAGCCTTCGGCATACTTGTTGGTGAACACGCTGCCTGCGGCTTCGAGCACGGCGCGGCTTGCGATGTTCTCGGACGCGATCAGTTCGATCTTGTCGCGCTGACGGGCGAGTTCCTTGCCGATCGCGGCGGCGATTTCCGGGTCGGCATGGGCCAGATCGTCATTCCAGAAGCCGTCCATCGACTGAACGGCGGAACGGGCGGCGAAATCAATCGGGGCAGTGCTCATTGGTGGGTCTCGATATGATCAGGCTGAAACGGGGGCTGGCCGAGCTTGCCGACACGGCGCTGGTGGCGTCCGGCCGGATCGCCGGCATCGGCGAATTCGGTATCAAGGAAAGTGGCGATGCAGGATTTGGCCATCTCAATCCCTACGAGACGCGCGCCCATAGCGATGCAATTGGCGTCATTATGTTCACGGGCGAGGGCGGCGGAGAGGGGCTCGCTCACCAAGGCGCAGCGCACCTGCGGGTGGCGGTTGACGCTGATCGAGATGCCGATCCCGCTGCCGCACAGGGCCACGCCGAATTCGACCGTGCCCTCAGCGATGATCTCCGCGAGGCGATAGCCGTAATCGGGGTAATCGACGCTCACCCCCGGCTCAGGGCCGAGGTCGGCGACGTCGTGGCCCTCTTCGATGAGCCACTCGGCGAGTTCGGCTTTCAGCTCCACGGCTGCGTGGTCGGAGGCGATGGCGATGCGCATGGCGTCCACATAGTCGCATAGGCGAGGATTCTCTACCCCTGCGCCAAAGCTTTTCGACCGGCGGTTCGACGCTGTGAAAAACCCCGCCGAAGCGGGGCCTTCCTATCGTCACTGATCCAGGAACGACCGCATCTTGCGCGACCGGCTCGGGTGCTTGAGCTTCCGCAGCGCCTTGGCTTCGATCTGGCGGATACGTTCGCGGGTCACCGAGAACTGCTGGCCGACTTCCTCCAGCGTGTGATCGGTGTTCATCCCGATGCCGAAGCGCATGCGCAGCACGCGTTCCTCACGCGGGGTGAGCGAGGCGAGCACGCGGGTGACGGTTTCCTTCAGGTTTGCCTGAATCGCGGCATCGACCGGGATGATCGCGTTCTTGTCCTCGATGAAATCGCCGAGGTGGCTGTCTTCCTCGTCCCCGATCGGGGTTTCGAGAGAGATCGGCTCCTTGGCGATCTTCATCACCTTGCGCACCTTCTCGAGCGGCATGGAGAGGCGCTGGGCCATTTCCTCCGGCGTCGGCTCGCGGCCTTCCTCGTGCAGGAACTGGCGGGAGGTGCGGACCAGCTTGTTGATCGTCTCGATCATGTGGACCGGAATGCGGATGGTGCGGGCCTGATCGGCGATGGAGCGGGTGATCGCCTGCCGAATCCACCACGTCGCATAGGTGCTGAACTTGTAACCGCGGCGGTATTCGAACTTGTCGACCGCCTTCATCAGACCGATGTTGCCTTCCTGAATAAGGTCAAGGAATTGCAGGCCACGGTTGGTGTACTTCTTGGCAATCGAGATCACCAGACGCAGGTTCGCCTCGACCATTTCCTTCTTGGCAATGCGCGCCTCGCGCTCGCCCTTCTGGACCATGTTGACGATGCGGCGGAACTCGGTGAGGCTCATGCCGGTCTGCGCAGCAATATCGGCGATTTCCGAGCGGATCCGCTCAATCGCGTCTTCCTCGCGCTCGGCAAAGGCGGCCCACTTCTTGTCCTTCTTGGCGCGTTCCTTGATCCAGGCGTCGTCCATTTCATTGCCGACATAGGCATTGAGGAAGTCGACGCGCTTGACCTTGTGACGCTCTGCCAGACGCAGCATCTGCCCACCCAGCGTGGTCAGTCGGCGGTTGAAGGCATAGAGATTGTCGACCAGAAACTCGATCTTGGTCGCGTGGAACTGGACGCTTTCGACCTCGGCGGTGAGGTCCTCGCGCAGCTGTTCGTACTTCTTTTCCTTGGCGGCCGGGAAATCATTGCCCACTGCCAAGGTATCGACGCGCTCGCCCTGAAGCTTCTCGAAGGCGTTGAACAGCGCGGTGATGCGCGCGAACCGCTCCAGCGCTTCGGGCTTCAGCGCGGCTTCCATCTGGGCGAGGGAGAGGGTGTTGTCCTCCTCCTCTTCCTCTTCGCGCTTGGGGCGGCCTTCGCCGTCCTCGTCGTCATCGCCGTCGGCATCCGGCTCATCGGCGACCTCGTCATCCTCGCGGATGGTCGGGCCAGCGGTGGCTTCGGAGATTTCGCCGTCGTCGTCGTCATCCTCGGCGCCTTCGGCCATCTTGTCGGCCGGCGGTTCCTTGGAGAGCATCGCGTCAAGATCGAGGATCTCACGCAGCTGCATGTCGCCATTGTTGAGCGCTTCGGACCACTGGATGATCGCGTGGAAGGTGATGGGGCTTTCGCACAGGCCCATGATCATCATGTCGCGGCCAGCTTCGATCCGCTTGGCGATGGCGATTTCGCCTTCGCGGCTGAGCAGTTCGACCGCGCCCATTTCGCGCAGGTACATGCGCACCGGATCATCGGTACGCTCACCGGTAACGAGCTTGCGGTTGCCGGCGCGGGCGTCCTTGGCCGGGCCCTTTTTCTCGTCATCCTCCTCGTCGTCATCGTCATCGGCGACGACGTCTTCGGCTTCGCCCTCTTCACCCTCGGCCTCGGCGTCTTCGTCGCTTTCGACGATCTGCACGCCCATTTCGGACAAAGCGGTCTGGATATCCTCGATCTGATCGGGGCTCATCTCGCCCGAAGGCAGCGCCTCATTGAGCTCGTCATAGGTGACATAGCCGCGCTTTTTGGCCTTGCTGATGAGCTTCTTGATCGACGAATCGTTCAGATCGATCAGCGGGGCATCTTCCTTCTCGGCCATATTTTTCGTGTCTATCCGTTGCCGGGCGGTCCGCGAGATGCGCGGGGCCGCCAATTAATCCCATATCCGCCGCTTAAGCGGTATCGTCACCCGTGGCCGTAGCGCCCGCTTTGCGGCGCCCGAAGGCCTTGAGGCGTTCTTCTACTGCCATGAGCTGCGCGCGCAGGCGGGTCTGTTCCGCAAACGACCCTTCCGGATCGCTTTCGAAACGAGCAATGGTGGCCGCAAGCGCAGCCTCCAGCGCCGGCCTTTCGACCAGCAGCGACACAGCTTCAGCCAGTTCCTCACACGCAGCGCCGGGATCGTTGCCTTCATCAAGAAAGGCGTAGCGGATATCTGCCGGCGGGGCAGGTTGGCCTTGCGCGTTGCATATGGCGGTTGCGGCTCGCGAATCAAGCGTTTCTGCAAGTTCGAACAGCGATTCGATCAAAGCGGCGGCTTTGGGGTTGGCCCGCGCCAGGACCGAAAGCGCTTCGGCATGGCGCGCAATCTGGTCGGGATGGCGCACGAAGCCTGCCAAAACCGCGCTGAGCAGGCCCTGCTGCTGACCGCCCGCCATCATCCCCGAAAGCTGTGCGCGCGCGCCGTCGGACAGGCCTTGCGGTTGTGGCGGGCCGCCCTTCCATGGTCCACGCTGACCGGGCTGAAACGCGGGCTTCGGCGGGCGGGGCGGATAAGCGAAAGCTGAGAAGCGGTCGGAGAGTTCCCGGCGATAGAGCCCCTTGATCTCGGGATCGGCGATGGTGTCGACATGCGCCATTAGCCGCGCCTTCAATCCGGCCTTGGCTTCGGGCGTGGTGAGGGGCTGGGCGTCGCGTTCAAACTCCCAGAGCGTTTCGATCAGGCTGGCAGGGCTGCCGAGCAGCCGTTCCATCGCCGCCTTGCCTTGCGCCTTGATCAGATCATCGGGATCGAGCCCGGCAGGCAGGTGCACGATGCTGAGTGAGCGCATCGGCGCGAGCAGGGGCAGGGCGCGGGTAATTGCTCGCATTGCTGCTCTTTGCCCCGCCGCGTCGCCGTCGAAGCACAGCACCGGCACCTCGACCATGCGCCACAGCAGTTCCAACTGCATCTCGGTCAGCGCCGTGCCGAGCGGGGCGACTGCGTCGGCAATCCCGGCATTGGCGAGCGCGATGACGTCCATATAGCCTTCGACCACGACCACCCGCCCGCTCTGGCGCGCGGCAGGCGCGGCGCGGTGGAGATTGTAGAGCGTGCGGCCCTTGTCGAAGAGGTCAGTGTCGGGCGAGTTGAGATACTTCGCGACCCCGTCGCGCTTGTCGAGAATGCGCCCCCCGAAGGCGATCACCCGCCCGCGCGCGTCCTGGATCGGCAGCATGACGCGGCCCCGGAAGCGATCATAGCGCTCGCCCTGTTCATTGGCGGCGCGCATCCCCGCGCCTTCGAGCATATCTTCACCGAATTGCGAGAGCGCCTTGGGCAGCGCCTGTCGCTCGTCAGGGGCCCAACCGAAGCCGAATTCGGCCATGACCTGCGCCGAGAACCCGCGCCGTTGCAGATAATCCCGCGCCGCGCCGCCAGAGGGGCCTGACAGGCTCTCGACAAAGAAGCGCTGCGCCGCCTCGGTGACGTCGATCAGGCTGGCGCGGGCTTCGGCCTTCTTCGCCATGACCGGATCGGGGGCGGGGACTTCCATCCCGGCCATGCTCGCCAGTTCCTTGACCGCGTCCATGAATTGCAGACCCTGCTGGTCCACCATCCAGCTGATCGCATCGCCATGCGCCCCGCAGCCGAAGCAGTGGTAGAACTGCTTCTGGTCGTTGACATAGAAGCTCGGCGTCTTTTCCTCATGGAACGGGCAGCACCCCTTCCACTCGCGTCCCGCGCGGGTCAGCTTGACCGTCCGCTGGACAAGCGTCGAGAGCGTGATCCGCGCACGCAGCTCGTCCTTCCATTGCGGGGTTATGGCCATGCTAGCCTACTGCTCTCCCGCTCCGTTCGTGTCGAGCGAAGTCGAGACACCTATCGGTGGATCACCTGTGGATCGTTCAGAGGGCGGCTTGGCGAAGTGAGACAGCGCCTGCCAATCTGACCGGGCGAGCGCCTCCTTCTTTGCGCGTGACCACTTCTTCACGGTCAACTCGCTCTGGAGTGCCTCGTAGCGCGAAGGGAAGTCCTGCGCCCAGAACAGCGTGATTGGCAGGCGCTTCGAGGTAAAGTCGCAATAGCCGCCATGCTGATGCTCGGCGATACGGCGCTCTAGGTTATCGGTGTGCCCGGTGTAATATTTGCCGTCAGAACAGCGCAATATGTAGCACCAAAAGGCCATGGCTCAAACATAGCCGTTCGCTTCGGGCGAAGTCGAGAGGCCACCATTGAACGGACAGGGATGTCTCGACTTCGCTCGACACGAACGGGGAAAGAGAGATTTCAGCTCAGCGCCGCCTTCACCAGTGAACTCGCCAGCTTGCCATCGAGCACCGCGCCGTGGCGGGCCTTCAGCTCGGCCATGACGGTGCCCATGTCCTTCATGCTGGACGCGCCGGTTTCGGCCTTGATCGCTTCGATCGCGGCGGCGGTTTCAGCCTCGCTCATCATCTGCGGAAGGAATTCCTCGATCACGGCAAGCTCGGCGCGCTCCACCGCCGCGAGTTCCTCGCGGCCGCCGGCGTCATACATCTCGATCGATTCGCGACGCTGCTTCGCCATCTTCTGCAACACCGACGTCACCAGCACATCATCATCGGTGATTGGCGAGGCTGCGGTGCGCTCCTCGATGTCGCGGTCCTTGATCTTGGCGCTGATCTGGCGGAGCGCGGCGGTGCGGTCCTTTTCGCCCGCCTTCATCGCGGTGATGGTGGCGGCCTTGATATCGTCACGGATCATTACGTGTTTCCTGTGGATTTGAACTCAGGCGCGCGCCTCTAACGCAATTAGCGCGGCACGCCTAGGTTGACGCGGCCCGCCACCGCGCCTAGCGGACGAAACTTAGCAACATCGCTGGCATTACCGCAAACGGAGCGCCCCATGGCCGACCCCGCATCTTTCCGCGCGCAACCCTCTGGCGCGACGGGAGTCCTTGTTTTGGCCGATGGCACAGTGGTCTGGGGCCGGGGATTCGGGGCTGTGGGCGCATCCGTGGGCGAGGTGTGCTTCAACACCGCCATGACCGGCTATCAGGAGGTGCTGACCGATCCCTCCTACGCTGCGCAGATCGTCACCTTCACCTTCCCGCATATCGGCAATGTCGGTGCGAATGGCGAGGATATTGAGAGCAAGGTCGAAGGCGCAGTCGGCTGCATCGTGCGCGAGGATGTGACCGAACCGTCGAGCTTCCGCTCTATCGAGAAATTCGCCGACTGGATGGTGCGCAACGGCAAGATCGGGCTGGCGGGCGTCGATACCCGCGCGCTCACCCGCCGCATCCGCCAGAGCGGCGCGCCTAATGCGGTCATCGCCCATGCGCCGGACGGCAAGTTCGATCTCCCAGCGCTGTTGGAACGCGCGCAGGCTTGGCCAGGGCTGGAAGGCATGGACCTCGCCATCCGCGTCACTCGCGAGGCGCAGGAAGGCTGGGAGGGCGGCTACTGGACGCTCGGCAAGGGCTATGGCCGCGCGGTGTTCGATGCGAAGCCGCATGTTGTCGCGATCGATTACGGCGCGAAGGACAATATCTTCCGCAATCTGGTGAAGGCCGGCGCGCGGGTGACGGTGGTGCCCGCCAAGACGAGCTTTGACGAGGTGATGGCGCTTGCCCCTGATGGCGTGTTCCTGAGCAACGGCCCCGGCGACCCGGCGGCGACCGGCGAATATGCCGTGCCGGTGATCAAGGCGTTGCTCGACGCCGATGTGCCGCTGTTCGGCATCTGCCTCGGCCACCAGATGCTCGCGCTGGCGGCGGGTGCGAAGACGCTCAAGATGCACCAGGGGCATCGCGGCGCGAACCACCCGGTGCAGCGCGTGGGTGAAGGCTGGGGCGAGACCACCGGCCTCGTCGAGATCACCTCGATGAACCACGGCTTCGCGGTGGATGCCGCGAGCCTGCCGGAGAATGTCGAGCAGACTCATGTCTCGCTGTTCGACGGGACGAATTGCGGGATTGCGATCAAGGGCAAGCGGGCGTTTGCGGTGCAGTATCACCCCGAGGCATCGCCGGGGCCGCAGGATAGCTTCTATCTGTTCGAGAAGTTTGTCGGGGGGCTGTGATGGTGTGGCCAACATACTCCCTTCCCCTTGGGGAAGGGAGTATGTTGGCC
>NZ_JAAALE010000004.1 GCF_009905735.1 Porphyrobacter sp. SLTP | reverse complement strand
CAACCGGGGCGGGGGGCGCAAATGAAGCAGGTCCTCATCCTCATCGCGCGCGGTTGGCAGCTTGGTCCGTCGCGCATTTTGCCACCCACCTGCCGTTACGCGCCCTCGTGCAGCCAATACGCCATCGAAGCGATTGGCAAGTATGGTGCGCTCAAGGGTGGATGGATGGCATTTAAGCGGCTAATGCGCTGCCACCCTTGGGGCGGACACGGGCACGATCCCGTTCCCTGAGGGGCAAATTCCGTGGGGTCTGGAAACGGGACCGCCTTAACCCCATAATACACCTGTCGTCGCACACTCTCGGGGCTTACACTTGGACAATCGCAATCTTCTGCTCGCTGTCGTGCTTTCGGGCCTGCTCATTCTCGGGTGGGACGTGGGGATGCGCTACTTCTATCCCGAGGCGGCGCTTTCGGCTCAGGCCGATCCGGTCAAGCCCGCGCCGACTGCCGCCACCGCCGCTCAGACGAGCACCGCAGCAGGCGCAGGCAGCCTTGGCGGTGATGCCGCGGCGGCGCGCAAGGTCAACCTTGCGACCGCACTCACCAGCCCCAATCGCGTGGCGATCGACACGCCGCGCCTTGCAGGGTCGATTAATCTCGTCGGCGCGCGGATCGATGACATTGTGCTCAAGGATTACCGCGAAACGGTGAAGAAGGATTCCGGCCCGGTTCGCCTGTTCGCGCCCGAAGGCACGCCGGGGCAATATTTTGCCGAATTCGGCTTTGTGAGCGGCGGCGCGCGTCAGCCTTCCAACCTGCTGTGGCAGGCGGACGGCACCAAGCTTACCCCGACCACGCCGGTCACGCTTACCCGCACCGATGCGAACGGAATCACCTATCGAATCCAGTTCGCGATCGACAAGGACTACATGATCGCCGCCACCCAGAGCGTGACCAACGCCGGGGCTGCACCGGCGGTCGTCCAGCCCTTCGCGCTGATCAAGCGCACCAGCACCAATGCGACGATCGACCAGTATGTCTCGCACTCCGGCCCGGTCGGCGTGTTCGGCGACACGCTGTGGGACCCGCATTCCTATGACGAGCTGGCCGAATTGGGTGGCGAAAAGCCTGAAGGCGCGCCGGACTGGCTCGGCTTTACCGATCAGTACTGGCTCGCCGCACTGGTTCCGGGCGACGGCAAGGGCAATGTCACGGTTGACGATGCCGGCTTCCGCTCGCTCGGCAACAAGCTGTTCCGCACCGATCTGCTCTACGGCGCGTCCACAGTGCCCGCAGGCGGCACCCTGACGCAGGCCACCCGGCTCTATGCAGGGGCCAAGGACAGCCAGATTCTCGACAAGTACGAAGATGGCGGCATCACCTATTTCGGCAAGGCGATCAGCTGGGGCTGGTTCGAGATCGTCGAAAAGCCGATCCTGTGGCTGCTGCGCACGCTCAACGGGTTGGTCGGCAATTTCGGTGTGGCGATCATTCTGCTCACGGTGATCATCCGCGGGCTGATGTTCCCGGTGGCGCAGAAGCAGTTCTCCAGCATGGCGCAGATGAAGGCCGTGCAGCCCCGGATGAAAGAGATTCAGGAGCGCTTCAAGGACGACAAGCAGCGTCAGCAGCAAGAGATCATGAAGCTCTACAAGGACGAGAAGGTGAACCCGCTGGCCGGGTGTCTGCCGCTTGTCATCCAGATCCCGATCTTCTTTGCGCTTTACAAGGTCCTCGTCCTCTCGATCGAGATGCGGCACGAGCCGTTCTTCCTGTGGATCAAGGATCTGTCCGCGCCCGATCCGGCGCACATCCTCAACCTGTTCGGCATGCTGCCCTATGAAGTCCCGATGGGCTTCCTGGCGATCGGGCCGCTGGCAGTGTTGCTGGGCATCACCATGTACCTGACCTTCAAGCTCAACCCAGCGGCGATGGACCCCGTGCAGCAACAGCTGTTCGCGATCATGCCGTGGATCCTGATGTTCGTGATGGCCCCGTTCGCCGCAGGTCTGCTGCTGTATTGGGTGACCTCGAACGTGCTGACGCTGGCGCAGCAGAGCTATCTCTACTCCAAGCACCCGCAGCTGAAGGCGGCGACCGCGGCGGCGGACAAGAAGGACGCAGGATAGGGCTGTGACCGACGAGGAAGATTACATCGCCCGCGAGGAAGCGGCATCCAGGCTCTTTTCAGGGCCGGTCGATTTCCTGCGCTCTGCGCCGCAGCTGCAATTCCTGCCCGATCCTGAGGTGCCGGAGATTGCGTTCTGCGGCCGGTCGAACGTGGGCAAATCCTCGCTGCTGAATGCGCTGACCGGTCGCAAGGCCATCGCTCGCGCCTCGGTGACCCCGGGGCGGACGCAGGAATTGAACTTCTTCGATGTCGGTCGCCCGGAGGAAGAAGGCGCGCTGCCCCTGTTCCGGCTGGTCGACATGCCGGGCTATGGCTTTGCCAAGGCGCCGGTGAAGGTGGTCGACAAGTGGAAGGCGCTGGTTAACTCCTACCTGCGCGGCCGCGCGGTGCTGGCCCGCACGCTGGTGCTGGTCGATAGCCGCCACGGCATCAAGGAGGTCGACCGCGCGATGATGAAGATGCTCGATGAGGCCGCCGTGGGCTACCGCGTCGTCCTCACCAAGACCGACAAGATCAAGGCGAGCGAGCTGGACAAGGTCGCTGAAGCGACCGCCACCGAGATCCGCAAGCATGTCGCCGCCTATCCCGAACTCCACCTCACCAGCAGCGAAAAGGGCATGGGCATCGCGGCGCTGAGAGCGGCCGTGGTGGCTGACGCGCTGGGTGAGGGCTGGGCGGGGTAGAGCGCCCGTTCAAGGCCCATTGCTGACGCCTGATGAATGCCCGAGATCGGGTGGTGAGCCGACACGTGCGATTTTGGCTTGCAATGTAACGGCCATCTCCCCGAAGGCTGACGCGATGTTCGTGCGCCTTCGCCAAACTCTCACTCGCCTGCTGGCGGCTGTGTTGCTGATTACGATCAGCATGCATGCGGCTGTTCCCGCGACGGCCTTCGAACAGGTTCGTGGTTCGGCATTCAGCGCGACGACAAATGACGTCGCGGTTCTGGCAAGTTTTCGCCAGACTGAGCGTCCCGCCGCCGTGCAGCCCGAGCCGGCCGGGCCGCCAACAGACAGCGCGCTTTACGTCTCCGTTCCAAGACACCCGGGCAGCACGGCCATTTTCAGGCGACTCCCGTGGTCGCACGCCCCGCCCCTCCCATCGATCCGTGCACGACCGGCACAGCCCCGGGCGCCTCCCGCTTTTTGAGCCTCACGTCATCGCCTTCTCAAGGGAGGCAAAGAGCTCAATAAGACGAGGACAGTCCTCATGGAAAATAATCACGAAGGCGCTCCCCTTGCGGGGCGCCGCGACCGTATCATCACGCTTCTTGCCCAATACCCAAAGCTCGACAGCGACGACCTTGAAGACCTTCTGCACTGGTTCCGGAAAGAGGCTTCGGCGCTGGACGTTGGCCTTATCGCCAGCGATCCGCGGCTAGCAGTGAGCTATCAAGGTCTGAAGAAAGATCATCTCGACCAATTGACGGGTGCGGATCTGCTTTGGGTCACCATTCTGGTCGGCACCGGCTTTGCCGTGCTGGCGTTGCTGGTCTGGTCGGCACTGTGAATGCAAGCCTGGGCGTGTCGCAACGCGCCCAGGCTTCATGCCGCACGAATGGCAGGTTTTAGACGAACACCCCGAACCGCCGCCGTCCGCTCACTTGGCAAACAGCTTGCCCATATCCTTGAACGCCTTGAACTCCAGCGCGTTGCCGGATGGATCGCGCAGGAACATCGTCGCCTGCTCGCCTGGCTGGCCTTTGAAGCGGATGGTGGGTTCGATCACGAAATCTGCGCCGCCCGCGCGCAGCCGATCAGCCAGCGCTTCCCATTCGGCCATGCCCATCACCAGCCCGAAATGCGGCACTGGCACGCCGTGGCCGTCGACATGGTTGCTCGCGCGGTCGCCTGCCTGTCCCGGTGCGAGGTGGGCGACGATCTGGTGGCCGTGGAAATCGAAATCGATCCATTCCTCGCTCGAACGCCCTTCAGCGCAGCCCATCACATCGCCGTAGAAGGCCCGTGCAGCGGCGAGATCGTCGACCGGGAAGGCGAGGTGAAACGGGGCAAGGCTCATCGACAAGTCTCCATAATGCACTCTGTCCTAATCCGTTCAGCCTCGACAGCGCCAGCCTGAATATCTAGGGCGGCCCAATAATCAGTCCCGGCAAGGTGGAGCGCAGCGGACATGAAACTCATCATCGGTAACAAGAACTACTCAAGCTGGAGCCTGCGCGGCTGGCTGGCGGTCAAGCAATCGGGTCTGCATTTTGACGAACTCACCGTGCCGCTGCTCGGCGAGGAGTGGGACCGGATCAAGCAGGACATGGGCGAAGTCCAGCCGTCCAGCGGCAAGGTGCCGGTGCTGTGGGATGATGACGCGGTGGTGTGGGATAGCCTCGCGATCCTTGAATATTGCGCGGACAAGGTTGGGCGCGAGCGGTTCTGGCCCAAGGATGAAGCTGCGCGCGGGATGGCGCGGGCGATGGTCGCGGAAATGCACTCAGGCTATCAGGCGCTGCGCAAGGAGCTGCCGATGAACATCCGCCGCCGGGTGGAGCTTCCCGGCCTGTCGGATGGCACCAAGCATGATATCGTCCGCATCCTCGGGCTGTGGGCCGAAGCGCGCGCGCGGCATGGCAGCGCGGGGCCGTACCTGTTCGGCACCTTCGGCGCGGCGGACATCTTCTACGCGCCCATCGTCACCCGCTTCGTCACCTATGGGATCGGCGTTCCCGGTTTCGCGCAGGCCTATATGCAGGCGATCTGGGAGCATGACTGGATGCGCGAATGGATCACCGCGGCCGAGCAGGAGGAATGGGTAATCGAGCAGTGGGAAGCGGCGGTATGAGGCGCCTCGTCGCGGCGCTGATCGCAGTGCTGATGCTGATTCCGGCGCCCGCCAGCGCCTGGGGCTTTTACGCGCATCAGCAGACCGCGCGCATCGCCGAGGCCAATGTCACGCCCGAAGTGCGCGCCAAGATCCGCGTACTGCTGGCCCGCGAGAAGGACCTCGGCACGCCCGAATGCCCGCTCACCACTCTGGCTGACGCCGCTGTCTGGGCCGATTGCGTGCGCGGGGAGGGCTGGCGCTGGGGCTACACCGCCGCTTGGCATTACCGCACCGCGCCGATCTGTCAGGCGTTCAACCCGCGCGCGAACTGTTCGGGCGGCAATTGCGTCACCGCACAGATCGTCCGCGCACACCGCATCCTTGCCGATGAAAGTCTGCCCGCAGCGGTGCAACTGGAAGCGCTCGCCTTCATGGTCCATTTTGCGGGTGACGTGCACATGCCGCTGCATTCCGGCGACAACGAGGATCGCGGGGGCAATGACCGCGAAGCCGATTACGGGATCGTCCCGGGTCTCAACCTGCATTGGATCTGGGACGGCCCGCTGGCCGAACGTGCGATCAGCGATCCGGCCGATCCGGTGGTGCGGCGCTACGCGCCTGCCGAGCGGGCGGCGCTGGGCGGCGGCGCACCTGATGACTGGGGCCGCGAAAGCTGGGAGATCGCGCGCAGCTTCGTCTACCCCACGGCTTTCGACAGCCAGGACGTCTGCGCAGCACCCCTGCCGGAGAAGACGGCTCTGAGTCAGGAGGACATCGCGCGCGGCGTGCCGATCGCCAAGCGGCGGGTGCAGCAGGCAGGGGTGCGGATCGCCGATCTGCTGACCAGCGCCTTTGCGCCGGGGCCCTTGGTGGTTGAAGACGAAAGGCGCCGCTAGGCGAAGGCCTTGGCCACGAACCACGCGGCAACCGCCAGCATGGCGATGGCCAGCACCCGCCGCACGATTTGCGCGCGGGCCTTGGCCATCAGCACACCGCGCGCCTGCTCGGCACCGAACACCAGCGCGAGGTGGATCCCGGTGGCGATGCCGACGCTGATCGCCGCCATCGTCAGGCCTTGCGCGAAGCTCGGCCGCCCTCCGGGGATGAATTGCGGCATTACGGTGATGAAGAACAGCGCCGACTTGGGGTTGAGCAGGTTGATCGCAAAACCTGCCAGTGCGTGACGCTGGTCGGCGTGGCGCGGTGTGGCGGTGGGCGAGCTCTCACCTGCATCCCTCCACGCCTCCCACGCCAGCCACGCCATCATCGCCGCCGCCAGCAGCGAGACGCCTTGCGAGAGCGCCGGACCTTGGGCGAGGATAATGCTCGCCGCGAGCACGCTGAGCGCGGCATTGGCGCTGAGGCCCAGTGCAATGCCGATGATCGCGTCAAGCCCGGCGCGCCGCCCTTCAGCCAGCGTCAGCGTGACCAGCCAGCCCATATTGGGGCCGGGGGTCAGCTCGATCAGCAACACCGCGAGGGCAAACCCGACAAGATCGATCACGGCAGGCGCTGGGTCTCGTAACGGGTGCCGTCCTTGTGGGCATAGCCTTCGGCATCGAACACCATGTCGATGTCGGAGTACTCGCCGCTGTCCTCCTCGCGCGCCCCAGCGCTGATGGCGACGAAGACACACGGGCTGTCCGAGCGGTTGTGCAAGTGGTGCCCATTGGCCTCGCCGGCGGGGAAGGTGAGGATGTCGCCGGGGCCCACTGGGGTCTCGCCGGAATCGTCGATCAGCACCGCCTCGCCTGAAAGCATCACCACCAGCTCGTCCTGCCCGTGGTGCCAATGGCGCTGCGAGGAGAAGGCGCCCGGCAGCAGCGTCACATGGCTCGCCCCCATCAATGTCAGCCCTGCTGGCGGGCCGAGGCGACGATACCAGCGCCCCTCGACCGCGGCATCGAAGGGCGGCGGATAGCCCGTCGCGTTGGTCTGGGGAATGGCGGCACAATCGAGCTTGGGCATTGGCGGCAACTCCTGCTAGGCCTGCAATGATGCTTGACGTAGCCGACCTTGCCAAGCGCCTGATCGCCGCGCCCTCCGTGACGCCCGCGACTGGCGCAGTGTTCGATGAACTGGAAGCGATGCTTACGCCCTTGGGGTTCGCCGTCCATCGCTTTGTGCGGGGCGACGGGCCGGAGGGGAGCGACGAAGCGCCGGTCGAAAACCTGTTCGCGCTGCGGGCTGGGCCCGAGGGTTCGCGCCACATCGCCTTTGCCGGACACCTCGACGTCGTGCCGCCGGGGGAGGGCTGGGCCTCCGATCCCTTCGTGCCGGTCGAGCGCGGCGAATTGCTCCACGGGCGCGGCGCGGTCGACATGAAGGGTGCGATTGCCGCGATGGTCGCCGCGGTTGCCGAGGTGCCGCCTGAGGCAGGGACGATCAGCTTCATCATCACCGGCGACGAGGAGGGCCCCGCGCTCCACGGCACCCGCGCGCTGATCGATTACATGCAGGCCGAAGGCATTCAGCCCGACCTTTGCCTTGTGGGTGAGCCTACCAGCGTCAATCGTCTGGGCGATATGGTGAAGATCGGGCGGCGCGGTTCGGTCAACATCTTTATCGATGTCGATGGCACGCAGGGCCATGTCGCCTATCCGCATCTGGCCGATAATCCGCTGCCCAAGCTGGTCGCGATTCTGGCCGAGCTGGACTCGCTGACGCTCGATACCGGGACGAAGTGGTTCCAGCCCTCCAACCTCGAAATCACCGACATCAATGTCGGCAACCGCGCGCATAACGTGATTCCGGCAGCGGGCGCCGCGCGGATCTCGATCCGCTTCAATGACCTGCACACCGGCCACAGCCTGTCCGAGCGGGTCATGGCGATTGCCGAAAAGCACGGCGGCAAAGCGCGCCCCGTCATCTCCGGCGAGCCATTCCTGACCGAGCCGGGGACTTTCTCGACGCTGGTGAGCACGGCGGTCGAGGCCGAAACCGGCATCGCCCCGGAACTCAGCACCACCGGCGGCACATCGGACGCGCGGTTCCTGCGCAGCGTGTGCCCGGTGATCGAATTTGGCCTGTGCAACGCGACGATGCACAAGCGTGACGAGGCGGTGGCGATTCCCGATCTGGCAGCGCTGGCGCGCATCTATACCCGGATCGCGCATGCCGCATTGACGCTCACCGAGACAGAAATCTAGCGCCCCGGCGGCGCAGGGGAGAGAACCTGAGATCATGGACCGCAAGCTAACTCTCTATATTCTCGCCGGCATGGTGCTGGGCGTGATCGTCGGCCAGATGCTGAACCAGATGGTCGATGCGGCGGTGATCAAGGAATCGATCGCGCCGTGGTTCAAGCTGCTGAGCGACATCTTCCTGAACCTCATCAAGATGCTGGTCGCGCCGCTGGTGCTGTCGACCATCGTGGTCGGCATCGCGCATATGGGCGATAGCGCCGCGCTGGGCCGCATCGGGGTGCGCGCGCTCACGTGGTTCATCACCGCCAGCCTCATTTCGATCGGGCTGGGTCTGGTGCTGGTCAATCTGTTCCAGCCCGGCATCGGCGCGCCGATCCCCGACGTCGCGGAAGCCGCCGCATCGGTGGGTGAGGTCAAGGAGCTGAAGGCGACCGAGTTCATCCTCTCGATCTTCCCCAAGAACGCGGTCGAGGCGCTGGCGACCAACAACATCCTGCAAATTCTGGTCTTCTCGATCTTCGCCGGGGTGGCCCTGTCGGCCATTGGCGAGCGCGGGAAAGCGCTGGTCACGGGGGCGGATGCGCTGGCCGAGATGATGCTGCAAGTCACCGGCTATGTGATGCGATATGCGCCGGTCGCGGTCTTCGGCGCGCTCGCCAACGTGGTCGCGGCGAGCGGGCTGGCGATCCTCGGCACCTATCTGACCCTGCTGGTCGAGTTCTATTTCTCGCTGGTGCTCTTGTGGGTGATCCTGCTCGGTGCGGGAGCAGTGTTCCTCGGTCGGCGAATCTGGGCGCTGATCCGCTACATCCGCCAGCCGCTGTTGATCGCTTTTTCGACGGCGTCATCCGAAGCTGCGCTGCCCAAGCTGTTCGAACAGCTCGACCGTTTCGGCGTGCCGCGCCGGATCTCGGGCTTCATGCTGCCACTGGGCTACTCGTTCAATCTCGATGGCTCGATGATGTACATGAGCTTTGCGACGCTGTTCATCGCGCAGGCTTACGGCATCGATCTCAGCATCGGCACGCAGATCATGATCCTGCTGACGCTGATGATCTCGTCCAAGGGCATCGCGGCTGTCCCGCGCGCGTCGCTGGTGGTGATCACCGGCACGCTGGCGATGTTCGGCCTGCCGGTTGAAGGCGTCGCGATTATCCTGGCGATTGACCAGTTCCTCGATATGGGCCGCACCGCCACCAACGTGGTCGGCAACGCGGTCGCGACGGCGGTGATCACCAAGTGGGAAGGAATGCTGGAGGTGGAGGAGCCGGACTACGTCGACCACCCCCACGCGCCCGCCCACACCGCTGCCGATGGCCGCGCAGGGCTGGAACTGGACGAGAGCAATTTTGAAGAGGGCAAACGCTGAAGCGGCGCCCGCGCCCTCAGTCCTTGCTTGTCTTCACATACTCGACCGGCACGAACTCGCCCAGCGAGCACCCCGCGCCGCGTTGCGGCACGCCGCCGATGTTGGTGAGGCTATAGACGATCTGCTGGGTGCACAGCTGATCGACCGAGGTCTCGTAAGTAATCGCGCGGTCCCAGCCGAGGCCGGGGCAGCGGTTCTTCAGGGTGCTGCGATAGACCTTGCCGCCGTTCATCTCGAAATCGATCACCTGATCCGTGCGCACCACGGTGGCGCGCACCTGCGAGCGGTTGATGCAGTTCTGCCCGGCGCCCAGCACCTTCACCGCAGGCGTGCGCGCCGCATCGGCATCGGCGCGGGCAGCAGGATCGGTCGGCGCGCAGGCGGCGAGGATCAGGGGGAGCGGAGCAAGCGCGAGACAGCGTGACAGCATGGCAGATTTCTCCAATGAGCGAGGGCATTGTCGCCCCCGTGCTTGAACCGTGGCTTAATCCGCGCGACTTTATCGAACCCGTGTCTCTCCGTCTCCGCTACACCATCCTCCACGCCATCCGCCCAGATAGTCGCGTGCGCCGCCTTCGGCTTGCATCCAGTCGGCAAGACGGCTCACGCGCTTGTCGGCTTCAATCCGCTTCACGATGCGCAGTTCACGTCCCCAACGATCGGCCGGCTCATCGATCCGCGCCGTCATTTCGAAAGGGCCGCGGTTCAGCCAGGATTGCAAGGCAGCGGTGGACATTTCCGCCTGCTCTGCCTCGGCAGGGCACCCCGCTTCGACCTCTGCCGTATCGATCCCGACCACTCTGATGCTGCGTTTGCCGATGCGGAACGTGTCGCCATCAATCACGCAGTAATATCCTCTGCCCTTGCCGCATCGCGTGAATGTGCCGGAGATCAGCTCGGGTTCCGATTGCAGGAAGGCGGGCGGCTCATAGGCGCCCGGTAACGCAGTGATGTAGGAAATCGTCGCCAGGGCAATAATGAGGAGAAAGGGGCGCGTCTCGTTCAGGGCTCGCCGCCACGACATTGGTGGCTTTGGCTGCCCGGGCCGTCGGGGTGGGCGCTGGTTGGAGCCGCGCGGCTGGGACATCCGACGCGGTCTGCGGAATACCACCAGATTGTCACGCTTATGGCCCATTGGATCAGCCTAGATCATCGCGCATTGCGGTTCCACAATGCCAAGCGTCACCTCTATTTCTTCTCCATCACCTTCTTCTTGAAGCTGCACAGATCGGCGACTTTGCAGCGCCAGCATTCCGGTTGCCGCGCCTTGCAAACATAGCGGCCGTGCAGGATCATCCAATGGTGCGAATCCCGGCGGAAGGGCTGGGGCACGCGCTTTTCGAGCTTCGCTTCGACATGATCGGGGGTCTTGCCCTTGGCCATGCCGGTGCGGTTGCCGAGGCGGAAGATGTGGGTGTCGACCGCGAAGGTCTCCTGCCCGAACCAGCAATTGAGCACCACATTAGCCGTTTTCCGCCCCACGCCGGGGAGCTTCACCAGCGCCTCGCGCGTATCGGGCACCTCGCCGCCATGTTCATCGACGAGGATCTGCGAAAGCGCGATGACGTTCTTGGCCTTGGAGTTGAACAGGCCGATGGTCTTGATGTGCTCCTTCAGCCCGTCCTCGCCCAGATCGAGCATCTGCTGCGGCGTTTCGACCTTGGCGAACAGCGCGCGGGTCGCCTTGTTCACCCCGACATCGGTCGCCTGCGCGCTCAATGCCACGGCGACGAGCAGCTGATAGGCATTGCCATATTCCAGCTCGGTCTGGGGCGAGGGGTTATCCTCGGCCAGACGGCGGAAGAATTCGAAGATCTGGTCTTTGGTCATTCACCGGCCTTGGGATGTGCTGCCTTCCACTCCATCGCCATAAGAGCGCGCTTCTCGACCGAGGGGTGGGTGTAGAACAGCATCTCTTCCAGCGCGCTCGGGCGTGGGTAGCGATATTCGGCGGTCTTCACCAAGGCGGTGGCGAGGGCGTCCGGCTCGTTCACGGTCATCAGCGAATATTGGTCCGACTCGGTCTCGCCCACGCGGGTGAGCGTGTTGGTGAGCGGGGTGACCAGCAGCCCCAGCACCGAACCCACCACCGCAAACACCGGCAGACCGCGCGGTTCGTCCAGCCGGGCGTCACTCCCGAGCCATCGGGCGGCGGGAGCGAACAGGCGGCCCAGCAGGAAGAAGAACGCCATCGCCAGCAGCGGGAAGATCACCGCATAGCGCCACACATGGCCCAGCTTGTAATGCCCGGCCTCGTGCCCGGTCACGGCGCGCACTTCGGCAATCGAGGCCTGTTTGAGCGCAACGTCCGAAATCGCGATCCGGGCCGAGGGGCCGATGCCGGAGACATTGGCGGTGAAGCGATCGGACTGGCGCGAGCCATCATACATGAAGATGCGATCATGCGGGATGCCGACATCATCCGCGATTGCCTCCAGCGCAGTGCGCACCTCGCCCGGCGGCACGGGCTTGTATTCGTTGAACAGCGGCTCGATCAGGGGCGGCCCGGCGAGCAGCGCCAGCAGCGTCACCACGCCCGCGAGCCCGCCGCTCCACAGCCACCAGCGCTGGCCGGTGCGGCGGATCAGGGCATAGACCCCGACAAGGAACAGCCCGCCCAGCACCGTCCCGATCAGTTCCCCGATCGCCATCTGACCGAGGAAGTCGCCGAGCGGCTGGCTGGACAGACCATAGGACCGCTCCCGGTACCAATCGGTGTAGATGGTCCAGGGCAGGGCGATGAGCGTCGAAATCAGTAGGAACGCGGCGCTGACGGTGAAGGTCGAAAGCGACAGGCGCCGCCCCTCCATCCGCGCGGCGATCCGGTCGAGCAGTTTGAGCCGCACCATGATGACAGCGACCAGCAGCGATACGCCGACATTCAGCAGCAGCAGCCAGTGGTTGCCGGTGGTGTAGGCCTGCGCCTGTGCGAGCGCATCGGGCCCAAGGCTATCGACCAGCCGCGCGGCCTGTTGCGCGGGGGTGAGGGTGGTGGACATGAAGTTAATCGCTCCCCTGTGGATCTGCGTGTCTTATTCCGGCAAATCGCCGTGCGCCATGACCGTCAAGGCTCAGAGCCCGAGCACGTCGTTCATGGTGTAGCGCCCCGCGCTCTGCCCGGTGAGCCATGCGCCCGCGCGCACTGCCCCGCGCGCGAAGATCATGCGGTTTTCGGCCGAGTGGGAGAGGGTCAGGCGTTCTTCGCTGCCCGCAAAGATCACCGAATGCTCGCCCGCCACCGTGCCGCCGCGCAAGGTGGCGAAGCCGATTGCGCCCTCGGCCCGCGCGCCCGTCATCCCGTGGCGGCCGCTTTCCATGTTGTCGCTGAGCACGATCCCGCGCCCCGCCGCCGCCGCTTCGCCCAGCAGCTTGGCGGTGCCGGACGGTGCATCGACCTTCATGCGGTGGTGCATCTCCAGCACCTCGATATCCCAGTCCGGCCCGAGTCGCGCAGCTGCCTCCCGCACCAGATGCGCCATCAGCGTCACGCCCAAGGAGAAGTTGCCTGATTGCAGCACCGGCACGGCCTGTGCGGCCTCGGCAAGCATGACGAAATGTTGTTCTTCAAGCCCGGTGGTGCCCACCACAATCGGCTTGCCCGCCACCCGCGCCGCGCCAAGATTCGCCGCCAGCGCCTCGGGCGCAGAGAAATCGACCAGCACGTCGCATTGGCTCGCATAGGGCCCAATGCTGCCCCCTGCATCCACACCCACGCACAGCACGTGGCCCGCGTCGGCAATCGCCGCTTCGAGCGCGTGCCCCATGCGGCCCTTGTGCCCGATCACCCCGAATTGCAGCATCTCTTACCCCTACTTCGTCATGCTGAACTTGTTTCAGCATCCATCCCGCGTCTAGGTGGAAGCTGAGCTCGTTGAGCGATGGACCCTGAAACAAGTTCAGGGTGACGACAAGGGAAAGACATGGCGGCAACCCGCAGCATCGTCATCCTCACCGGCGCAGGGATTTCTGCCGAGAGCGGGATCGACACCTTCCGCTCGGCCGGAGGGCTGTGGGAACAGCACCGGGTCGAAGACGTCGCCACCCCCGAAGGCTTTGCCCGCAACCCCGATCTGGTGCTGAACTTCTACGACATGCGCCGCGCGGCCTTGGCGGTGGTTGAGCCGAACCCGGCGCACGCGGCGCTCGCGCGGCTGGAGCGGGAATTTGCCGGCCAGCTGCTGCTGATCACCCAGAACGTCGATGACTTGCACGAACGTGGCGGTTCGGCGCGGGTGCTGCACATGCACGGAGAATTGAAGAGCGCACTGTGCCAGTCCTGCGAGACCCGCTCGCCGTGGCATGGCACCATGATCGAGCGCCCGCCATGTCCCGTCTGCCGCGCGCCGACCCTGCGCCCCGATGTCGTGTGGTTCGGCGAGATGCCCTATCAGATGGGCCGGATCTATCAGGCGATCGAGACCTGTGATCTGTTCGTGAGCATCGGCACATCAGGCGCGGTCTATCCCGCGGCGGGCTTCGTGCAGGAAGCGCGAGCGGCCGGGGCGCGCACGCTGGAACTCAATCTCGAGCCGAGCGAGGGCTCGCGGATGTTCCACGAAACGCGCCTCGGCCCGGCGAGCGTGGTGGTGCCAGCGTGGGTCGAGGAGGTTTTGCAATGACCGCGCACGAGGGCACATGCCACTGCGGCGCGATCTCTTTGCAGCTGCGCGATCAGCCCACCGATGTGAGCGAATGCAACTGCTCGATCTGTCGCCGGATAGCCGGCCTCTGGCATTATTGCTCGCCTGACGTTGTAACGATCACAGGAGAAGCGATCGGCTATTCCCATGGAGATCGCACGCTCACGACTTGGCATTGCGGTGTCTGTGGATGCACCACACACTGGACTGCAATCGATCCGGAATATCGCAGAATGGGCGTCAATCTAAGGATGTTCGATCCCGCGCTGTGGCAGGGCCTGCCCCGGACGTTGGTCGACGGGGCCAGCTTTTAGCCGCAGCCCTTGCAGGTCGCGTCTTTTGCGATCCGGATTGTGCGCATACCCGGCTCAAGCCCGTCGAGGATGTGCAGCTTGCCCCAGCCCGGGTCGCCCAACCCACTCACGCCCGCCAGCAGCACCTTGACCGCTTGGAGTGCCGCAAAGGTGCCCACCCAGCCTGCCATTGCGCCGAGCATCCCGTCATCCGCGCAGGTGTCGCAATCCTCAGCATCGAAGGCATCGCCGACGAAGCAGCGGTAGCAGGCCGCGCCGGGCAAGTGGCCTGCGAAGGCGGCGACCTGACCCTGAAACCGGCCCACGGCGGCGGACAGCAGGGGGATACCTGCCGCGACGCAGGCGTCCGATACGGCGAGGCGCGTTGCGAAGTTATCGGTGCCATCCAGCACCACATCGGCGCCTGCGATCAGGCTGGCGGCGTTGTCAGCCGTGATCCGCGCGTCGGACACGTCGACGCTTAGCGAATCGTCGAAATTGGCGAGCCAGCGCCGGGCCGAGACTGCCTTGCCGTAACCGACATCGCGGGTGGTGAAGATCGTCTGGCGCTGGAGGTTCGAGACATCTACCACGTCATTGTCGACCAGCGCGAGTCGCCCAATCCCGCTCGCCGCGAGATATTGCAGCGCCGGGCTTCCGATCCCGCCGAGCCCGATCACCGCGACCTGCGCGCCCGCGAGCCGCACCTGTCCCGCACCGCCGACTTCGGGCAGCACGATATGCCGGGCAAAACGGTCAAGCCGGGCGGATGACAGGCTCATGACTTGTCATCCACTGCGCGACGCTCGGCCTTGAATGCGCCAATGCCGTGCCACCACAGAAAGCCAATCACGCCGCCCTTGGTCGGCTGGAGCGTGACAAGCAGCAGGACGATCGCCACCGGCAGAATGATCGCCAAGGTCAGCCATGCGCTCATCCCGAAGGTCCCGATCATCGCGATCACCACCGGCGCGAGCAGGTGGCCGACCACGAAGATGCCGATATAGGCGGGAAAGTCGTCGGCCTGCTGGACGGACCAGTCCTGCCGACAATGCGGACAGCGGTCGACCGGCTTGAGCCATTTGCGGAACAGCGCCGCTTCTCCGCAGCGCGGGCACTTGCCGCGCAGCCCTCGCACCAGTGCGGAAACCCAGCCCTTGGGCAGGTCGATCAGGTCGGGAGAAAGGCGCTGAGACGGCATGGACAGGCTGTTTACAACCTGTGCACCGCCTGTCGACAGGTCTGTGGACAGGCCTGTCGAAAGTGCAGTGCAAAGGCTGGGCAGATTGTGGGCGAACTGACTCTAGTTGCCTCAGCTTTCAAGCTGACGCAGCAGGCTCCTCACATCGCCATCCATATCGGCGTCGCGCTGGCGCAGGTCTTCGATCAGGCGCACCGCGTGGATCACGGTGGAATGATCGCGCCCGCCGAACTTGCGTCCGATTTCGGGGTAGCTGCGCGGGGTGAGCACCTTGGAGAGATACATCGCCACCTGCCGCGGGCGCACCACGGCGCGGGCGCGGCGCTTGCTGCTCATTTCCGAACGGTCAATGCGGTAGAACTGGCAGACGGTGCGCTGGATTTCGTCGATGGTGATCCGGCGGCGGTTGGCGGAAAGGATATCGGTCAACTGCTCTTCGGCGAGCTGCAACGACACATCCTGCCCGGTCAGCTGGGCATAGGCGATCAGCTTGTTGAGGCCGCCGACCAGCTCGCGAATGTTGCGGGTGATGGTGCGGGCGAGAAAATCGACCACATCTTCGGGCACATTCAGCGGGGCAAAGCGGGTCAGCTTGGAGACGAGGATCTTCTTGCGCAGTTCGATATCGGCGGGCTGAATGTCAGCCACCAGCCCCATCGACAGGCGTGAGAGCAGTCGCGGCTCGACCCCGTCCAGCGCCTGCGGAGCGCGGTCGGCGGCGAAGACCAGCCGCTTCCCTTCGGCCAGCAGCGCGTCGATCGTGTAGAGCAGTTCTTCCTGCGCGCTCGCCTTGCCGATGATGAACTGGATGTCGTCGACCAGCAGCAGGTCAAAGCTGCGCAGCCGAGCCTTGAACTCAATCGTCTGGCTGGACTTCAGCGCCTGGACGAATTCGACCATGAACCGCTCGGCTGAGCAATAGAAGATGCGCGCCCGCGGGTGGGTCTGCAAATAGGCGTGGCCGATCGCGTGGAGCAGGTGGGTCTTGCCCTGTCCGGTCGCCGCCTTGAGGTACAGGGGCGAGAATTGCGGCTGCTCCACTGCGGCCATGCGCTGCGCTGCGTTGCAAGCGAGGATATTGGCCTCACCAGTGACGAAGGCGGCGAAGGTCAGTGACGGATCGAGCCCGACCGAAGAGGTGAAGTTCGCATCACCCATCGCGCCCGCGGCCAAGGCAATCGCGCTCGCGCCATCATTGGCGGGGCGGCGGCCATCGTCGAGGCGCAGGTCGGGCAGCTGGCGGCGGCCGGGGTGGACCACAATATTGACCTTGCGCACTTCGCTGCGCGCAATGCTCCAGGCGAGCTGAAGCCGGTCATGGAAGCGGTCCCGCACCCAGTTGGCCGAAAATTCGGTCGGAAGGTAAAGATCGAGCGCGCCGGTCTCGCGGTTCAGTGCGCCAAGCTGGATCGGCTTGATCCACTGGCTGTGCAGCTGATGGCCCAGATCCTTGCGCAAGCCCTGACTGATATCGGACCAATCTGCGGCGAGATTTACAGCTTCGGAGTCTTCCATCAGATGTTCATCGGCCTGGCGGCCACCCGTCCGCGCCTTGTCAGTCCTGTGCACAAGCTCTTCCCCAATTCAAACTTAGCCTGCCGAGCCGTGCGGCTCACAGACCTTTTCTTCCCGATGCGACAGGCTTAACCTTCCCAGCCCCGGAATCGCGGATTCCGGAGTTCCCCCCTGTCGGCCAAGTTGTAAAAGCACCCGGGCTGTCCCGCGCCGGGTGGAACTGATCTAAAGAACTCTGCGGCCTTTTGCGCAAGCGAGGACTTTTAAAAAAA
The DNA here is from genome assembly GCF_009905735.1 of Porphyrobacter sp. SLTP. Taxonomy (GTDB): domain Bacteria; phylum Pseudomonadota; class Alphaproteobacteria; order Sphingomonadales; family Sphingomonadaceae; genus Erythrobacter. The sequence goes on along the minus strand of NZ_JAAALE010000004.1, from coordinate 217,623 downwards.
GTGAAATAATCCTGTTGACTCACCGCTGACCCGCAGACTTGCGTTGAAGTGCCTGTTTTTCCTACGAAATCCCGAGCCTCAACCCGCGAATCGTGGTGAATCCTGACATTTCTGTCATCGGGACGGTTGCGTTTGTCGCAAACGAAACGGGCCGCGCTCGTTGAGCGCGGCCCGATCGGTTTGCGAGGCCCCGGCATCCCGTCTTTCATGCCGCAGCATGAAAGGCGAAAGCGCGACGAATCGAATCAGAGAGTGGCGACTCGGCGCGTCAGGCGCGAGAGCTTGCGGGCCACGGTGTTCTTGTGCAGCACGCCGCGAGCAACGCCGCGGGCCATTTCCGGCTGAGCCGCCTTGAGCGCAACCGCAGCTGCTTCCTTGTCACCGGCTTCACAGGCCGATTCGACCTTCTTGATGAAGCTGCGGATGCGGCTGATGCGCGCACCGTTGATTTCGGCGCGGGCGGTGTTGCGACGGATGCGCTTCTTGGCTTGCGGCGTGTTTGCCATAATTCGTGTCTGTCTCGCGTTTGGTTCAGGCCGCTTGAGGCAGCCGAGAAATTGGTGACGGTTTGCTCGAAAACGGGCGAGCGGACGCAGGGCCCAACCGCCGGAAAGCAGCGCGCATAGTCAGAACTGCTCCGAAGGTCAACGATTCTCCCTTACTTCTGGCACACTGGGCAGAACCAGGTGCTGCGTCCGCCCTGCGCAATGCGCGCGATCACTCCGCCATCATCGCGGCGGCATGGCTGGCCGTCGCGCCCATAAACGTCAAAACTGCTGGCGAAATAGCCCAGCTCGCCGCTCGGCGCGGCATAGTCACGCAAGGTCGAGCCGCCGTCGCGGATCGAGGCTTCGAGCACCGCCACGATGGCGGGCACCAGCCGCGCCAACTGGGCCTGCGTCACCTTGCCCGCCTGTTTGGTGGGATGAATGCCGGAGCGCCACAGCGCCTCGCAGACGTAGATATTGCCGAGCCCGGCCACGATCCGCTGATCGAGCAGGCACAGCTTGATCGACTGGGTCTTGCCTTGCAGGGCCGCCTTCAGATGACTGACACTCAGCCCCGGGCCCAGTGGCTCCGGCCCGAGCGCGGCGAATTGCGGCCAGAGGTCGAGCGCGCCGGTCTCCACCAGATCGACCGAGCCGAATCGGCGCGGATCGCACAGGGCGAAACGGTGATGCGCGGTCTCCAGCAGCAGGTGATCATGCGTCTCGGGCGTTTCCGGGTCGATCCGCCACCGCCCGCTCATGCCGAGGTGGAAGATCATCGTCGCCCCGCGATCAAGATGCATCAGCCCGTATTTGGCGCGGCGCGAGAGCGTGCTGACCGTTGCGCCGGTCATCACCTGGACCAGATCTGCGGGGAAGGGGCGGCGCAGATCGGCGCGGTTCAAGACGACGCGGGTGATCCGTTCGCCCTCAAGGAACTTTGCAAGGCCGCGGACGGTTGTTTCGACTTCAGGGAGCTCAGGCATTGGGCCTCCCTCTAACACCCTTTGCGCGGGCGGCAATTGTCTCTAGGGAGCCGGGCATGACACAGAGCACTGACGACACCGTCTCCTTCGGCTACACCCAGGTCACTCCGGAAGAAAAGACCCGCAAGGTCGGCGAGGTCTTCTCCAGCGTCGCGCGCAAATACGACATCATGAATGATGCGATGTCGGGCGGGATGCACCGGCTGTGGAAGGACCGCTTCGTGAAGCGCGTGAAGCCGCAGCCGGGCGAACAGATTCTCGACATGGCGGGCGGCACTGGCGACATCGCTTTCCGCATGGCGGCGCGCGGGGCGCACATCACGGTGGCTGATATCAATCAGGACATGCTCGACGTGGGGGCCGAGCGTGCGCTGGAACGCGGGTTTGACGAAGAGGACGGCAGCCTCGTCTTCACTTGCCAGAACGCCGAACAGGTGAGCTTCGCGTCGAACACCTTCGATGCCTACACCATCGCCTTCGGCATCCGGAACGTGACCCATATCGACCGCGCGCTGGCCGAAGCGCTGCGCGTGCTGCGCCCTGGCGGGCGGTTCTTCTGTCTTGAGTTCTCGACCGTCGAATGGTCGGGGCTGAAGGAGGCCTACGATATCTACTCCGAACATCTGCTGCCGCGCATGGGGCAGGCGATTGCCGGAGACGCGGATTCCTACCGCTATCTCGCCGAATCGATCCGCAAGTTCCCGCCGATGCCCGCGTTCGAACAGATGATCCGCAGCGCGGGCTTTGCGAACACCAAGGTCGAACCGATCATGGGCGGGCTGGTGGCGATCCATTCGGGGTGGAAGATCTAGGGACGTGACCACCTCTGCCGTCCACCTGATCCGCCTCGCCCGCTGGGGCGTGACGCTGGCCCGCCGCCGCGCGCTGGTGGGGATCGAGAATGATCCCAATGCGCCCGTCGCCCTGCGCCAGTTAGTGCGGCTCGCGCGGTTGGCGACGCTGACGGGCAAGAACGGCCCGCGCGATTATGCGGGGGCGTTCCGCGCCATCGGGCCGGCGGCGATCAAGCTGGGGCAATCGCTGGCCACGCGCCCCGATCTGGTGGGTGAGGAAGCGGCGAACAATCTCCTCAGCTTGCAGGACTCCCTGCCGCCGGTGCCGTTTGCGCAGATCAAGGCGGCGATCGAATCGAGCTTCGGACAGCCGATCGAGAAGCTGTTCAGCGAAATCGACCCGGAACCTGTCGGCGCGGCGTCGATTGCGCAGGTCCACAAGGCCGTCACCACCGAGGGCCGGAAGGTCGCGGTCAAGGTGCTGCGCCCGGGCATCCGCGAGAAATTCGCCCGCGACATCACCACCTATGAATGGGCCGCGGCCCATGTCGAGGCGATGGGCGGGGAGTTCTCGCGCCTGCGTCCGCGTCTCACCATCGCCAATTTCAAGCGCTGGACCAATTCCGAACTCGACCTCAGGCGTGAGGCGGCTTCGGCCTCCGAACTCGCCGAGCAGATGGCGGGCGTCTCCGGCTACCGCATCCCCGGCATCGACTGGGATCGCACCAACGGCCGGGTGATGACCATCGAATGGATCGACGGTATCAAAATCAGCCGCGTCGACGAGTTGCGGACGCGCGGGCATGATTTCGCCGCACTGTCGGAAAAGCTGGTGATCAGCTTCCTCACCCAAGCGATCAGCGCCGGGTTCTTCCATGCCGACATGCACCAGGGCAACCTGTTCGTGGAGGATGACGGCACCATCGTCGCCATCGATTTCGGCATCATGGGCCGGATCGACCGGCGCGCGCGGCAGTGGCTGGCGGAGATTCTCTACGGGCTGACCACGGGCAATTACCAGCGCGTCGCCGAAATCCATTTCGAAGCGCAATATGTGCCGAGTTACCACTCGGTCGGCGAATTCGCGACCGCGCTGCGCGCCGTGGGTGAGCCGATGCGCGGCAAGCCGGTGAAGGAGCTGAGCGTCGGGCAGATGCTCGACGGGCTGTTTGCGATCACCCGCGATTTCGACATGCAGACCCAGCCGCACCTGCTGCTGCTGCAAAAGACCATGGTGATGGTCGAAGGCATCGCTACCCAGCTCAATCCCGACATCAATATGTGGGACACCGCCGCGCCCTATGTGCGCAGCTGGATTCGCGACGAGCTCGGCCCGGAAGCCGCGCTGGCGGATCGGCTCAAGACCGATACCGAGACTCTGCTGCGCCTTCCCGGCCTGATCCGGCGGCTGGAGGAGAAGTACCCGCCCAAGGGCGGCGCGCCCGAAGCGCCGCCGCTGCCGCATATCCCGCTCATTACCGACAAGCGTGAGGGCCGTGGCTGGCTTGGCTACGTCCTTTCGGGCCTTGCTGGCGCGGGCGCTCTGTGGGGGGCAATGGCGCTCGGCTGGATCGGATGAGGCTGGACGCCTGCCCATCGCTCACGCAGCGGTGGGACGCGCTTGGCCGTCCGTTCGCGCATCTGCCGCGCTGGGCGGCGGGGCTGGTGTTGGCGCTGCTGGCTGGCGCGATGGGGTGGAGCGTATTGGCGACCGCGCCGGGTGATCAGCCTGAGCGCGCGCCTGTCACCGCCGCGCCTGCCACAAGCCCAAATCCGCTAGACCGGGCCAAGGGTGACATGGCGCTCTACGCCCGCATCGCTGCGCGCGTGACGGCGGGCGAGGGCTATTACGCGGCCGCCATGGATGAACAGCGCGCCAGCAATTACCCGACCCGCCCCTTTGTCGCGGTGCGCCTGCCGACGCTGGCGCTGCTGCAAGCGCTGATTGGGGTGGATGGCGTGCGCTATGCGCAGCTGGCCTTGGTGCTGGCGTGTCTGTGGGCGCTCAATCGCCGGGAGACGCCGCTCGCCGCGTGGCCCGAGCGGCTGGGAGCGAGCGTGCTGCTGGCGCTGGGCGGGGCTGCGGCGCTGAACCCGGTCGCAGGGCTGGACCAAGATTTTTCCGCGGGTCTGTGCCTGACACTGGCGCTGCTGCTCTATCGCCGCGCGCGCTGGTGGCCTGCCTTGCTGGCGGCGGCGCTGGCGTTGGCCGTGCGCGAACTGGCAGCGCCCTTCGTGCTGCTATGGCTGGCCTTCGCGCTGGCGGAGCAACGATGGCGCGAGGCTGGCGCCGTGGCGGCGCTGCTGGCGTTGTTCGCAGGCGGGATGGCGCTGCATTTCGCGGCGGTCGAAGCTGGACGATTGCCGGGTGATCTGGCCTCGCAGGGGTGGAGCGCGCTGGCAGGCTATCGCCTCCCCCTGTCCGCGCTGGCGCACCTCACCGGACTGCGGCTCTTGCCGGTCGCACTTGCGGCACCCCTGGCGATCCTGCCGCTGATCGGCTGGGCGGCCATTCGCGGGCGGATCGGGGTGTTTGCGCTGCTGTGGTTTGCTGGCCTGTTCACCATGATGGCGCTGTTTGCCCGGCCGGAGAATTTCTACTGGGTACAATTGGCGTTACCGGCCTATGGCATCGGTCTCGCTTTTGCCCCGCGCGGGCTATTTGAACTTTTCCAAGGCGCGGCGGGGCGGGCATCAAGGCAAACTTAACCAAGCTTTGCGAAGGGTGTTGCGTGCATTATGGCTGGCACCCTACAGCGAGGCGCGAGAGGCAAGAGGCAAGATGAGCACACAGGAGGCGAAAGCGGGCAAACACCCTCGCATCCTGCTGGTCGTGGGCGGCGGGATCGCGGCCTACAAGGCCTGCGAATTGGTGCGTCTGATCCGCAAGGGCGGCGGCGATGTCACCTGCGTCGTCACCAAGGGCGGGCAGCAATTCGTCACCCCCATGTCGCTCGCCGCATTGTCGGAGAATCAGGTCTATACCAGCCTGTTCGACCTCAAGAACGAGGCCGAGATGGGCCATATCCAGCTTTCGCGGGAGGCCGATCTGGTCGTCGTCTGCCCGGCGACCGCCGATCTGCTCGCCAAGATGGCGACCGGCATCGCTGATGATCTGGCAACCACCCTGATCCTCGCCACCGACAAGCCGGTGATGGCTGTGCCCGCCATGAATGTGCGGATGTGGGAGCACGATGCGACCCAGCGCAACATTGCCTTGCTCAAGGCGGCAGGTGTCAATGTGCTGCACCCCGACGAAGGCCCGATGGCCTGCGGCGAATTCGGCTATGGCCGCCTGCCCGAGCCTGAGGCGATCTGGCGCGCGATTGCTACGCATTTCGGCATAGACGTGCCCGAACCGCAATTGCTCGAACCGCCCGCCCGCCGCCTCGCGCCGCCGACGTTCGAAGTCGAAGCGCTGGAACCTGAGGAAGAGGACGATGGCAGCGCCGCCATGCCCGCAGGCGGGCTCGGCGGGTTCTTCTCGCGCATCATCCCGCGCTCGACGGCGAAGCGCAGCCATGACGAGATCGAAGCCGAATACGAGGACCTGCCAGAGCTTGAGGGAGAAGAACTCCTCCCGCCTGAAGAGGAGCCCACGCCCGAATTCGCGCCGGACTTTGGCGGGCCGCTGCTGGCGCGCAAGGGCAAGGCCAATGCCGCTCCGCCCGTCGATTTCGGGGCGATCAATCATGAAGTCGATGAGCGCAAGGCTCCGCCCGAATCTGAATTCCTGGCGCCTGAAGTGCCCGAAGAGGTCGAAGCCGATCTTGGCGAGGTGGCCGAAGGGGCCGATTTCGGGATAGCCGCATCGCATCGTCCGCTTGTCGGGCGGCATGTGCTGGTCACCGCCGGGCCGACATGGGAAGCGATCGATCCGGTGCGCTATATCGCCAACCGTTCGAGCGGGAAGCAGGGCTTTGCCATTGCCGCCGCCGCCGCTGCGCTGGGCGCGCGGGTGACGTTGGTGGCTGGGCCGGTGGCGCTCAAGACGCCTGCCGGTGTCCGCCGCATCGATGTCGAAAGCGCCCGCGACATGGCCGAAGCGGTCAGGCGGTCGCTGCCTGCGGACGTGGCGGTGATGGTCGCTGCGGTGGCGGACTGGCGGCCCAAGGAATATCGCGGTGAGAAGATCAAGAAGCGCGGCGATGCGCCGCCTGCGCTGATGCTGACGGAAAACCCCGACATCCTCACCAATGTCGCAGGCGGCACTCGGCGCCCTGCGCTGGTGATCGGTTTTGCGGCCGAGACCGAAAACGTGCTCGAAAACGCCAAGGCCAAGCGCAAGCGCAAGAGCGCCGACTGGATCGTCGCCAATGACGTGAGCGGCGATGTGATGGGCGGGGACCGTAACCGCGTCACGATCGTCAGCGGTGACGGGATCGAGGTGCTCGACGAAATGCCCAAGAGTGCCGTGGCGATGGCTCTGGCTGAACGCATCGCGGCGGTGTTCCGGGTGGAAGCGGCCGAATGACATCGCCCATCACGGTTGAAGTGAAGCGCCTGCCGCATGGCGCAGGCCTGCCGCTGCCGGCCTATGCCACCACCGGCGCGGCGGGGATGGATGTGGTCAGCGCCGAGGATGTTACCATCGCTCCGGGCGCGCGCCATGCGGTGGCGACCGGCCTCTCGCTGGCGATCCCCGAAGGCTACGAGATTCAGGTGCGGCCCCGGTCTGGGCTTGCGCTCAAGCACGGCATCACCGTCCCCAACACCCCCGGCACGATCGACAGCGATTATCGCGGCGAGCTGAAGGTGATCCTGATCAACCTCGGACCTGAGCCTTTCGCTATCGCCCGCGGTGACCGGGTGGCGCAACTGGTGCTCGCGCCGGTGGTGCAGGCGGCGTGGAGCGAGGTTGCGGAACTCGACGCGACCGATCGGGGCGAGGGCGGCTTCGGCTCGACCGGCGGCCACGCCGCGCTCTGAGACTTGACGCTGCGCGCCGCGCGCAGCACACTGTGCGCCTTCCTTCCTGTTGGAACCACCATGTCCGAGAATGTGATCCGCTGACGAGCCATTGCGCGGTCTGACCCGCGCAACCGGCTGATCGTGTCGCCGCCGCGAGCAAGGCTCGCCCCGGCGCGTGTCAGCATTTCTTCTCAGGACACTTCCATTGAACATCTCGAAACACGAGCAGCGCGTGCTGCACGTGCTCGCGCAGGGCGGCATGATCCGGTACCTGCGCGATGCACATGGCAAGGTGATCGAAGTCGACTGCTACAACCGTGATGGCTTTCGCCTGACCGATTGCAGCCTGTCGATCTTCAACCGGTTGCGCCGCCGGGGGTTGATCCGGAGCATGGCCGGACAGCCTTATCGCATCACCCGTGAAGGGCTGGCAGCGGTCCGGGCGCAGTTGGACAATCGCTAGGCCAGCAGGCCTAGGCCAAACGTGGGCGGCATCATGCCCGTGGTGCCGCCCTGGCGTTTCAGACCGTCTTGGCGCGGCCATAAGGATCGTCGGGAAAATCCCACCATTCGCCGCCAGCCACTTGTCAATCGAATTGGTTGAGTTATTTTGGTCAGCGTCGGACCATACCAATGGACGGTCGTTTACGCCCCCCTTCACAGGAGCAGAAAATGGCCCATCAACTTGAACTCGACGCTGACCGGCTGCGTGATGATCCGCTGATCCTCATTATTCCGGGCCTCAACAACAGCAATGAACATCACTGGCAGTCCCGGTGGGAAGCAACCATTCCCGATTGCGAGCGGGTGGACCTCGGCATGTGGGACGATCCACATCGCAACACCTGGGTCAACAAGATCAACCTCGCGGTTCACCGGGCGCAGCGGCCGGTGATTCTGGTGGCGCACAGCCTCGGCTGCCTCGCGGTGGCGTGGTGGGCGGAGTATGAGCAGCCGTCGCACGGCAATCCGGTGGTCGGCGCGTTGCTGGTCGCGCCGCCCGATGTGGAGCGCGAGGGTGTCGATCCGCGCCTCGCCCGCTTCTCCCCGGCGCCGCGCCGGGCGCTGCCGTTCCCCGCTTTCCTCGCTGCCAGCGAGAATGATCACTACTGCCAGCTGCGCGTGGCGCGCGGGCTGGCCGCCGATTGGGGCGCGTGCTTTGCCTATGCGGGGTCGGTCGGCCACATCAATGCCGAAAGCCAGATCGGCGAATGGGAATTCGGCCAGCTTCTGCTTGCCCAGCTGATCCGGGAGCATCGCAACCGGACGCAAGGCAACGCGGCCATCGGCACAGGCCGGGAGCGGCGGGTCAGCCCGCGCTTTACCCGCCTGCCCTGGGTGCACACCGGGATCGGCCAGCCGCAGACCACTGAGTGGTAGAGCGCCGAAAGCAGGCACAAAAAAAGGCGGCGCGATCCCCTGCGCCGCCTTCTCTTTTCCCGTCCAAGGGTCTCTTGCGCGTAGCCTTACACCATCAATCCGTAGGGCGCACGGTCTTTTCGTCATCGCGGATGGTGATCCGCAGGGTTTCACCCGAATTGCCGGGGAAACCGGTGAAGATCGCGTCCACCAGATTGGGCACGAGGCGCGGCAGGCGGTTTGAACGCGACACCGCTTCGGCCTTGCCTTCGAACAGGCGCTGGCCATCAGCGGCGCGATCAATCTTCAGATCAATGCCGCTGGTGTAGATGGTGTAGCTGCGTACGTCCGGGCCGCCGAAGAACGGATCGTTGAAGCCGAGGCCCCAGCCGCCGCCGCCCCAGCCGCCCCACCGGCCCCACGGACCAAAGCCAGCGGCGCCGACGCCGTTGAAATCGGTGCGCACCCGTTCACGCCCGCCATCGACGCGGTAGTCGAAGCGCACCAGCAGGTCCGCGCTTTCAGGCGTGGCGGCGCGGGTGTAGCCCAGCTCCTGCATTTCGGCCGCAACCGAGTTGGCATAGGTGGCAAATTCGAGCCCGCCCGCCAGCTTGGGGTCTTCCGGCACAACCGCGAAGGTCTGGCCCTGCGGTGCAGGCAGCGGCGCGGCGAAGCGCGACACGTCAGCCTTGAACGGGGTGGCACAGGCCGACAGTCCGATCGCAAGAGCGACCGGAAGGGCGAAGCGGGTCAGAGATTTGATCGAAGACATAGGAGACAACATGACACAACCCTTGTCTGGTTTCCATTGCAATGAGAGCAATGGTGTTAGCGTGTGATATCATATTGCATGGGCATGAACGGTGATTGAACATTCGCCGTGACTGCGCCTCGGCTCATCGCAAATCACCCGTAAAATCAGTGCCGCACCAGCCCCAGCGCACGGTAGGCCGCATCGAGTGTCGGCTTGCCGCGTTCGCGCGCCTTGGCAGCGCCGCGTGCGAGGATCGCGTCGAGCGCTTCGCTGTCGTCCTTCAGCTCGACGAAGCGGTCACGGATCGGGCCGAGCTTGGCGACCAGCAGGTCAGCCAGCGCCGGCTTGAACGCGCCGAACCCCTGCCCGCCAAACTGCGCCAGCACCTCAGCTGCCGATTGACCCGCGAGCGCGCCATAGATGCCGACAAGGTTCTTCGCCTCGGGCCGGTTAGCCAACCCGGCTTCCTCTGACGGCAGCGGTTCGGGATCGGTCTTCGCCTTCTTGACCTTCTGCGCCATCATGTCGGCATCGTCCGAGAGGTTGATGCGGCTCATGTCGCTGGGATCGGACTTCGACATCTTGGCCGAACCGTCGCGCAGGGACATGATCCGCGCCGCTTCTTTCGGGATGATCGGATCGGGCAGGGTGAAGATCGGCGCGTCTTCGGTGCCGAAGTCGTTGTTGAACTTCTGCGCGATGTCGCGGGCCAGCTCCAGATGCTGCTTCTGATCCTCGCCCACGGGCACATGGGTCGCCTGATAGAGCAGCACGTCGGCGGCTTGCAGCACCGGGTAGGTGAACAGCGCGACCGATTGGCCTTCGCGGTTCTTGCCCGCCTTATCCTTCCACTGCGTCATGCGGTTCAGCCAGCCCATCCGGGCGGTGCCGTTGAGTAGCCATTGCATCTCGGGATGCAGCGGAACCTGCGCCTGGTTGAACAGGATCGCCTTGTCGGGATCGAGCCCGCAGGCCACCAGCGTCGCCACCAGCTCAAGGGTCGAGGACCGCAGTTCGGCCGGATCATGCGCCATCGATAGCGCATGGAGATCGGCGATGAAGATCAGGCATTCGCCGCCCGCAGCATGGGCATCATCCTGCAAGGCTACGTAGTTGCGGATCGCCCCCAGATAATTGCCGAGATGGGGCTTGCCCGTGGGCTGGATGCCGGAAACGACGCGCATGTCACTCAACCTCTAGTATCTTGTCATCGGCCTTGGTGCGGGCCGGTTTCCTGCGCCGTAGCTGCGCGAGCAGGTCCTTGTCGAGCGCGCCGAACACAAACGCAGCGGCAAAGAACACCGCACCGCCTGCGGCCACCAGCACACCCAGCGACCAGACGCGCTCGATCAGGCTGGCGCCATAACGTTCCGCCATCAGCGGCATCAGGTACCACAACACCGCGGTCATCGCGCCCGTCGCCAGCAATTGCCGCGCCACCCGGCTGACCAGCTTGGGGGTGAAGTGGAACCACCCGCGGCGGTGGAGGATGATGTAAAGCAGCACGCAATTGAGGCTGGCCGAGGCGGCGGTTGCCGCTGCCAGCCCCACGATCCCGAAGCGGTTCACCACATACAAATTGATCGCGACATTGAAGATCAGCGAAACGAGTGCCGTCCACACCGGGGTGCGGGTATCCTCACGGGCGAAGAAGCCGGGGTTCAGCACCTTGACGATGACATACGCGGGAAGGCCCGCAACCAGCGCGACCACGATCTGCGCCATCAATGCGCCGTCGGTGGCGGTGAACTTGCCGCCGACAAAGAAGGCCGTGCAGAACGCCGGTGCGCACACTGCCAAGGCGGCTGCGGCGGGCAGGGTCAGCAGGGTCGCGATTTCAAAGGCATTGCCCTGCAACCGCTGCGCCTCGGCCTTGTCACCGGTGTGAATGTGGCGGCTCAGCATCGGCAGGATCGCCGTGCCCAGCGCGATCCCGACGATCCCGAGCGGCATCTGGTTCAGGCGGTCGGCCAGCTTCAGCAAGGTCAGCGAACCCTGCGGCAGGGACGTCGCAAAGAAGGTGTCGACCAGCTGGCTGATCTGGTAAATTCCCGCGCCGAACGTCGCCGGCAGGATCAGCAGGCCGAGCCGCTTCACCTCGGGCGTGAAGCGCGGCAGCTGCACTTTCAGCTTTACGCCCGCGCGGCGGGTCTCCCACGCCAGATAGAGCAGCTGCGCAAAGCCGGATAAGGAGACGGTGGCGGCCAACACTTGAACCACCACCACATCATCGCCGCTCGTTCCGCGCCAATGGTCGCCGAGCAGGATGCCGGTGATCAGGAAGATGTTGAGCAGCACCGGCGCCACCGCTCCGGGGCCAAAGCGTGACCGCGCGTTGAGCAGGCCCGACAGCATGGCGACCAAGCTGATGAAGAACAGATACGGGAAGGTCACCCGGCTGAGGAAGACCGAAAGCTCGAACTTGCCCGGAACGTCGCCATATTCGCTAGCCAGCGCCCAGACGATCGCAGGCATGAACACCATGCAGATCCCGCTGAAGGCGAGCAGCACCCACACGAATACGCTCAGCACATCATCGGCGAACTTGGTCGCTGCCTCCTCGCTGCCCGGCTCGCCATCGCGGCCATGCAGCGCGCGGCTGTAGAGCGGGACGAAAGCGACGCTGAACGCGCCCTCCGCGAACAGTCGGCGGAAGGTGTTGGGCAGGGTGAAAGCCAGCTGGAATGCGTCAGCCGCCATCCCCGCGCCCAGCACGCGGGCGAGAAGAATGTCGCGGGCAAAGCCGAACACCCGGCTTACCGCAGTCAGCCCGCCAATCGTGCCGACGTTTCTAAGCAGGCTCATGGCTGGCCGCGACCGCTGTGATCAGAGGATCAGGCGTTGCCCGTCACCGGGGAAATCGGCTTGCCCCCGGCGGCCTCTTCAGCCCGGCGCGCGGCCAGCTGCTGCGCGTAGAGCCCGTTGAAGTCGACCGGATCGACCATCAGCGGCGGGAAACCGGCATCGCGCACGGCATCGGCAACGACGCGGCGGGCGAAGGGGAACAGCAGGCGCGGCGCTTCGGCATAGAGGAAGGCGTGACCCTGCTCCTCGGGCACATTGCGCATACCGACGAGGCCCGAATAGGCGAGATCGACGATGTACATCGTCCCGCGCTGCGAGGCGGCGGTCAGTGTCAGCTTCAGCGTCACTTCATGCACGTCGGTGCCGATCAGCTCGGCGCCGATGTTGAACTGCACGTCGATCTGCGGCGGTTCGGCCCACTGGAACACATCCGGCGCGCTGGGGTTTTCGACCGAGAGGTCCTTCACATATTGCGTGATGATCCCGACCGCGGGCAGCGTGTCTTCGCCATTGGGCTGCGGCCCACCGGCGTTCATGGTGTCGAGATTGGTGAGGACGCCTTCTTCGTCGGACATGGTGTCACTGGTCTTTCAAAATGGGTAACAGGACGTGCGCCTGACGCACGCATGGCATGCGAAGGTCGCTTGGGCGTGCGCCTAGCAGGGGCGCGGCTTGCCCGCAACCGCAGGCACGCGCGGTGGGCCAGGGCGAAAGATTCAACCCGGACAGCAACCGATTGGGCGTTGGCGAATTGTAATCGATACCCATTTAAGGCAGTGTAGGCGTCCTTGGGGCAAGCTGCGCCGTAGCTGAGCTATCGCCCTGTACGAAGATCGGAATTGTTGCTGTGCTCGAAATCGTTCTCCTCGCCATGGTCGCCGCGTTTCTCGGCCTGCGCCTCTATTCGGTGCTCGGACGCCGGGCAGAGCAGGAAGAAGAGCCTGCGGTGCAGCGCTTCGAATCGGATGACAAGCCCGCCGGGATCCGTCCTGCAGCGATGCCGACGGCCGTGGCCCCGCCGCGCCCGGTGGAGCTTGAAGGCGTGATGCCGGCGGTTGAGCGCGGGCTGCGCGAGATCGCGGCGGCTGACAGCAAGTTTAACCTCGCCCAGTTCCTCGAAGGCGCACGCGGTGCCTATCGCATGACGCTCGAAGCCTTCTGGAAGGGTGACCGGGAAACCCTGCGCGAATTGTGCGACGATGACGTCTATGCCGGTTTCGTCGCAGCTATCGATGCGCGCGAGGCGGCGGGCGAAACGATGGACAACACGCTGATCCGGGTTGAGGAAGTGCGCATCCATTCGGCCTCGCTCGATGGCAAGATGGCACGGATCGCGCTGCTCTTCGTCGCCGATATCGCGGCCGTCACCCGCGACAAGGATGGCAATGTCATCGCCGGGTCGCTGGATGATGCGGTCGAAAGCCGCGACGTCTGGACCTTCTCGCGCAATATCACGGCGCGCGATCCCAACTGGCTGCTCGACGAAACCGACGAAGGCTGACCCCGGGGGCCTGATGCCCCGTCGCGAGGAATCTGAAATGCGGCTGCTGCTTGGCCTTGCGATGCTGTTGGCACTGGCGGGGTGTGGGCGGGTTATCCCGCAAGGCAGCGTGCCGCCCCCTGTGGTCAGCGCGCCGGCCGCTCCCGTCGCCTCTGCGGCTGCCAATGCGGTGCTGGCGGGCGTGGCGCTCGGGCCCGCTCTGGCAGCGCTGTCGGTCAATGATGCCGATGCACGGGGTGCGTTGACGAGCTTCATCGAATCCTGCCCGCGTCTGCTCACCCGCGAGGATGCGAGTGGCCTGACCCGGCGCGATGATTGGCGCGGGGTCTGCGATGCAGCGCGCGGGATCGCGCCTGAACGGGCGCGCAGCTTCTTCGCCGAACAGTTCACCGCCGTGCAGATCGGCGATGGCAAGGCCTTTGCCACCGGCTATTTCGAGCCCGAGATTGCCGGCAGCCGCACCCGGCGCGCAGGCTTTGAAGTCCCCGTCTACGCCATGCCGTCCGATCTGGTGCGTGGCTGGCCCGACGATGTGCCTGCCTCCGAACGCACCGGTCGCCCGCCCCTGGGCCGCTATGACGAACAGGGCCGCTTCGTGCTCTATCATGACCGCGCGGCGATCGAGGACGGGGCCTTGGCGGGCAAGGCGCCGATCATCGCCTGGGCGGCCGATCCGGTCGAGTTCTTCTTCCTCCAGATTCAGGGTTCGGGCCGCCTGCGCACGCCTGAGGGTGAGGTCATTCGCATCGGCTATGCCGGGCAGAACGGGCGCGAATATGTCGGCATCGGCGGCGTGATGCGGGAACGCGGGTTACTGGGCGAAGGGCCGGGCAAGTACTCCGGATCGATGCAGGGGATCATGGCCTATATCCGCCAGAACCCGCGCGAGGGGCGTGATCTGATGCGGCTCAACAAGAGCTGGATCTTCTTTGCCGAATTGAAGGGCGATGGCCCCATGGGCGCTTTGGGCGTGCCGGTGCGACGCGAATCTTCGGTGGCGGCGGACCCGGCCTACGTCCCGCTCGGCGCGCCGGTGTGGCTGGGGCTCGACCGGGCCGAGGCGAACGGCTTGTGGATCGCGCAGGACACCGGCGGGGCCATCAAGGGGGCGAACCGCTTCGACACCTTCTGGGGCGCGGGCGAGGATGCGCGCCGCATTGCCGGCGGGATGAGCGGGCGCGGGCGCGCCTACGTGCTGCTGCCGCGCGCGGCGGCGGCGCGGCTTGGCGCGCGATGAGAGCGCCGCGGGGGCTGACCACCGGCGAGCAGGCAGCATGGGCGCATCTGGCTTCGAGCGTGAAGCCCCTGCCGGGAAAAAAGCGACCTGATCCCCCCGCACTGCCCAAGGCGGCGACACCGATCCCGGCCAAGATTGCCTCACCAATCAAACCGGTCAAACCACTGCCCAAGCCGCGCGCACCCCTCCGCCAGCCCCTGGCTGCGCCGCCGCCCCGGTCTGCGGGAGAGAACCCGACGGGACTCGATTCGCACTGGGACCGGCGGATGAAGGCGGGGCGGCTCGACCCTGACCTGACGCTCGACCTCCACGGCTACACGCTCGACACCGCCTATGACCGGATCATGGGCGGCATCGATCAGGCGCGGCTGATGGGCGCGCGGGTGGTGCTGGTGGTGGCGGGGCGCGAGCGTCCGGTCGATCCGGCGGATCGCATGGCCAAACGCGGGGCAATCCGCGCCAAGCTGCTCGACTGGCTCGCTGCGAGCCGCCATGCCGACACGATCACCGCCGTGCGCCGCGCCCATATCCGCCACGGCGGCGAGGGTGCGCTCTACCTGATCCTCAAGCGCCGCTGAGCGCCTGCTGGACGATGCCGGGATTTGCTCTTAATCCGGCCGCGACAGGATCGGGCGTGAGGGAACGGGTGTGACCAAACCGGACAATGATGCAAGCGCACGCCTGACACGCCGCGCGCTGATTGCAGGCGCAGGCGGGGCGGCGCTGGCCGCGCCGCTGCTGGCGCAGGAGTTGGGGCCGATGATCGATCTCGGCCTGCCCGGCGGGCCGAGCTCGCGGCCACTTGCGCCGACCTTCCCCGGCAAGGGCGAGATGATCGTCCAGCGCATCCGGCCGCCTTTGCTCGAAACGCCGATGGCGGCTTTCAGCGAAGGGACGATCACGCCCAATGACCGGATGTTCGTGCGCTGGAACTGGGACATGCCCACGTCGATCAACGCTACCGCGCACCGGGTGGCAGTGGGCGGGGCGGTCAAGGCTCCGGTGTCGCTCACCCTCGACGACATCACCAACGCGGGCGAGCATGTCGAGGTTGTCGCGATCAACCAATGCGCGGGCAACGGCCGCGGGCTGTCGGAGCCGCGCGTCACCGGCACCCAGTGGGGCAATGGCGCGATGGGCTGCGCGAAGTGGACCGGCGTCAGGCTGAAGGACGTGCTCGCCAAAGCAGGCGTGGCCGCCGGGGCGACCCGCGTGCGCTTTGCCGGCCTCGACGTGCCGCTGACCGATGGCGCGCCGCAATTCATCAAGTCGATCCCGCTGGATATCGCGATGCGCGACGACGTGCTGGTCGCCTGGGGCATGAACGGTGAGCCGCTGCCGCTGCTTCACGGCTATCCTTTGCGGATCGTGGTGCCCGGGTGGTTCTCGACCTATTGGGTCAAGATGCTGAGCACGATCGAAGTGCTGACCGGGGAGGATGACAGCTACTATGTCGCCAAGTCCTACCGGATGCCCGCGCAGCCGATTACGCCCGACGACAAGGATTTCCCGACGGTGTCCATCACCACCATGCCGCCGCGCGCCTTCATCACCAGCCATGCCGATGGCGCGGCGGTGACACGGGGCAAGCCGCTGACGCTCGAAGGCATTGCGATGGGCGGGGATGCCGCCTTGGCGCGGGTCGATCTGGTCGGGCCGGGGCTGAAACTGCCGTGCGCGCTCGGCCCGGATGAAGGCCCCTATGCCTTCCGCCGCTGGTCGGTGACGCTGCCTTCGGTCACACAAGACCTCGCCGGGATTGGCGTGCGGGCTGCCAATGCCAATGGCATGGTGCAGCCCGATACCCTCGTCTGGAACCCCTCCGGCTATGCCCGCAATGTGATCGAACGCATCACCCTGAGGGCGCAATGAGAGGTCTGGCGATCATCGCCGCCGCGCTGGCGCTGGCAGGCTGCGAGAGCGAGCCCGAGGTGACCTTCACCGACGTTGCGATCACGCTGCCGGACGATCCGCTCGCTCTGCCTGAAGGCCCCGGACGCGAGGCTGTGCTGGAAAACTGCACCGCCTGCCATTCGCCGTCGACCATGCTGCAACAACCCAAGGTCAGCGCCGAAAAGTGGCAATCAATCGCCAAGAAGATGATCGAGGTCTACAAGGCGCCGGTCGATCCCAAGGCGATCCCGCAGATCGCCGCTTACATGGTCGCCGTCCAAGCTGCCGGGGCCGAACAGCAAGGTGCCACGCCAGCGCCCTGAACGTGGGCCTGTATCTGGGGCTGTCGCAACCGACCTGACCGAACGGTGCCACCATCCTCGAAGGCCATGTCCGCAAACAACCGGGCGAAGTCTGGTTGACGAGGACCCAGCTGCGCCGGAACCGCCTTGGCAGAGAATACGATCCTGGCCCCAATATTTGTGCGCCCCTGCCTTGCATGCCGGTTCGGCTCTCAGGTGCTGTCTTTCATCATCAGAAATTGCTCAAATCGACCTTGATCGTGCGCCGCACCTCGGCCGAAGCTGGTCCGAGGGCGGCGGGTTGGCGGACGCCCGGAAGAATGGCGACATCATAGAGCTCGGTCACGATCCCTTCGAAATTGATCGTGTGCATGACGGCGCCGGTGGTCAGGTCGATGAAGTAGAGCCCTGCGCGCGGGTTCATCTTGCGCTGTTCGAGTGCCTCATCGAGCGCCAGACCGCTGAAGGTCTTGTTGTCACGTGGCAGCGACATGCCAACCACCGCGACATTGTCCATGAACGCCAGCCCGCGAAGGTAGCCCGGACAGAAGGTAATCGGCTCAAACGCGCCCGTCGCAAAGTCGACATAGCCAAATTCGCCGGTGCCGCTGTTGTGCACGTAGAGCTTGCCCTCGTGCCAGCGCGGCGAATGGGGCATCGAGAGGCCTGAGCAGATGATCTCGTTGGTCGAGACGTCCATGACGAGCCCCTGATCGCGGCGACCATCGCGCCAGCCATCGAAGGTATCAGACCGGCTCACCATCGTGACATAGGCAGGCTTGCCGTCACGCATGGCCAGCCCGTTCAAATGGCACCGGTCCTCAGGCACCAGCCGCGAGATGAACGGCGGCTTCCAGACTGGCTGAAAGCTGTGGTCGGGGTCCGGCCGGGCAAGGCAATTGAACAGCGTGTTGACGAAAATTGGCGCGCCCTCGTGGTCCACCGCCAGATCATGGATATCCAGATCGCCAGTAAAGTAGCTGATGCGGGGCGCATACAGCGCGTCGGCTTGCCGAGGCCCAACGCCGCCGGGATCGAGGACATCGCTCATACGGTAGAGCTGGACGTCGCTTGAGACCCATAGATCCCGGGCCCGTCCGGTCGGCGGGTCGAGCCGCACGCCGAGCCCGAGGCAGCGGCCGATATTGCGGTTGTAGCTCCAGAACTTGCCGCTGCCATCTAGGCCAAAGAAGATCAGCTTGCCGACCTGATAGGTCGTGACGGCAAGGCTGGCATTCTGTCCGGCCAGCCAGGCTTCAAACCCGCGCGACAGGTTGACCGAGAATTGCGGGCTTTGGGGTGCCTTGCTGCTGGCAGAAGGTGGCGCCGCGTCAGTCATACTCTGGTCGCTCTCATGGTCGTGGTGGCTGCCATCGCGGCTGAAAGTTTGGGACCAGAATAGAAGGAGTGGGCCGGCACTGTAGTGTTGGCCGGCGCGACGAGTCTGGCCGGCATTGCTTCAAACGAAATGGGGATGCTCTTACGACCGCGGAGGAAACACGCCCTGGAGCGCGATGATGAAATACATCGTCAGATAAGGCATCATGTTATTGTGGGGCATATCGCCGCCTGCGGGAGCGAGGGCCTCCGGCGCCATGACCGCCGCGGGGCCGCCGGTTGGCGCATGGGCCGCGCCGCCAACGCTGCGTGCTATCGCTGCGCCGGCGCTGGCAAGCGAGGCGTTTGCCGGAAAACTCGTGGCCTGCATCGTATGCGCGTGTCCGGGCATCTCGATCGGGAGCAGTGTCACTGTTTGAGAGCCGCCCTGTTCGCCGAGAAAGCGATCGCTGAGCCCCGGACCTTGGCCAGGCCCCATGACTGCCGACGCCTGCAGGTTCGGAAGGGCAAAGTTCGATTCGCCATTACCGCCGTAAGTCGTTCCGAGCAGCGAAAACAGCGCGGTGTTCTGCGACAGCGGCAAGATTTGTCCGTCGCACCACGCCCAACCCCTCGGCGCAAAATTGAAGGGGACGACCCGAATTTCGGCGACAAATGGATCAGCCATTGCAAGCGGTCCTTATCAGGTGGGGGACGGGAAGATCCCGAAGAGTGAGATGATGTAGTTGACGCAGACGTATGGCTGCATGTTTTCATGCGGCTGACTGCCACCGATCGGCCCAATCGTCTGCGGTGCGAGCGCTGCAGTTGGTGCGCCGGTACGATAGATCGAAATGCTCGAACCCGAGGCCAGGACATTGCCCGTAGCCCCGTTCTGCGTTCCGGTCAGGGTGGATGCAAGCATGGGATGCGTATGCGCCGGGATCTGTTGTGTCGTGAGCGTCACCGATTCCACGCCGCCGGTCTGACCGAGGACGTAGCCATTGCCCTGATGCATCGGGAGCCGCCCGCGCAGGTCAGGCACCGCATAGGTTGACTCACCATCACCGCCATAGGTCGTGCCGATCAGCTGGAACAGTGTTTCATACTCGGAGATCGGCAGCAGCGTCCCGTCGCAGAAGGCCCACCCCGCCGGAGCGAAGTTGCCTGCAAAGATCCTGATTTCGCCGACATAGGGCTGGGCCATCGATGCTTCCTCAGGTTGCCGAAGGAAAAATGCCCTGAAGGGCGATGATATAGCTTACGACGAGAAAGGGTGACCTGTTCTCGTGCGCTTGGCCGCCGCCGACATTGGTAACCGTCGCCGGCGCGAGCGCCACGAGGTTGGAAGGCGCACCGTAAGCATTGTTGAAAGAGCCGAGCTGGTTACCAGTCGGGACCACCACATTCCCATCCGTAGCTGTCATTGTGACAGGATGATTGTGTCCTGGCAGTTCCGCCACCGTCAGGGTGTGCGCCTCCGCACCGCCTCGCTCACCGAGAGTGAACCCGCTACCCACGTGGATCGGCACCCGCCCGCGCATATCGGGCAGGGCAAAGTTCACGCGCCCATCGCCGCCAAATGTCGTTCCCAGCAGCGAAAACAGCGCCTGGTTCTGATTGATCGGAAGCAATTGGCCATTGCACAGGGCCCAGCCTTTCGGCGGGAACACGAAGCTAGCGAGCCGGACTTCGGCAAGAAACGGTTCAGCCATGCAATCCCCCCTTTTGCTGAATAATAGGCGACAAGATTGCAGGCTTCCAGCAAAATCGCGGGCGCTACGTTGCCCTGATGCGAGCACGCCGAATCTTGAGGCGTCGCACACAAAAATGCTGGAAGGTCTTGCGGGAATGCGCGAGATATGCGCTTCCTTTGCATGGGCCGCAGTAATTGGGGGGAGACAGCGAACATGTCGGTTTCGCGTAGAACGATTGTTGTCGGCCTTGGCGGTGCGGCAGTTGCCACGGGCAGCGTGACGACCTCGATCTTTTCCTTCTTGAGCGTTGGGGACATCCGCAACAAGCTCAACCCCACGGTGCGAGGACGCCGGAATGTGGCGCTCGGCCGCGCGCTGTTTGAGGACTGGTCGATCCAGAAGGGCAGCTTCTTCACGCTGGATTCGGGTCAGGTGGTCGAGCTGGTCGATGTGAAGCTTTTCCCCAACAAAGAAGGCCGCACCTCCGACCTGCGCCCCGCCGCTTTTGTGACGACATTTGAGGTCCGGCGCGGCGCTCCGCTGGCCGAAGAGCGGATCTATGCACTCGCCCACAGTGAAGGCGGCGAGTTTCCGCTCCTGCTCAACATCGACAAGGGCGGCGCGGGCAAGCGGATCTCGGCCGTCCTCGGCTGACTCCATGCATTTCGCGCTCGAGGCCGCAGCGCTCTCTGGGATTACGTTGCGTCCCGCGACGGACGATGACCTGCCGTTCCTCGAGGCGCTCTATGCCTCGACCCGCGCGGAAGAATTGGCCGGGGTAGGTTGGTCGCCCGAAATGCAGCAGGCCTTTCTGCGACAGCAGCACACCGCGCAGCACGCGCATTACAGGACACACTTTCCTCACGCGTCCTGGTGCATCGTCGAACGCGACGGTGAGGCGATCGGGCGGCTCTACTTGCGCGAGACCGAAGCGGACCTCCACATCATCGATATCTCGCTGGTTCCCCGCAGTCGCGGCACCGGGCTTGGTGAAGCCTTGCTGCGCGACATGGCTGCGCACGCGGCGCAGGACGGGCGCGGGCTGACGATCTTCGTTGAAAAGAACAACCCGGCCCGCTCGCTTTATCAGCGGCTCGGGTTCGAGCCGGTCGAGGACCACGGTGTATACGACTTCATGCGCCGTCCGCCGCAACCCGCTCTCAGTTAAAGATCGCCTCGTAAACCGTGCCCGCATCCTCCTGCGCGATGGGGACGAGGAAAATCTCTACCGCCAGTTCCGAGCTTTCAAGCAGATAGGTGCCTTGCGGATAGAGCGGTTCGCGCGGGCCGCGAAACACCAGCCGGAACGAGCTACCAGGCCGCGCTGACAGCCTGAGCGGTTCGACCTTTTCAAGCACCAACTCGAGGCCCCCGCCTTCCAGCTGCATGGAAAAGCGGGCCCCCTGAAAATCGGCAAAGTCGGCGAGCGTCAAAGCCGCGGGTGTCTCCATCGTCATGAGCTCCGCCGGGTGCGGTTACGATCAGAGCACAGGGACATCGACGACCAGCTGGATCTGAATCTGATCGATCGGGTGCAGCATACCGAGGTCAGCCCAAGTTGAGCTCGAAACCCTCTCGGCCACCGAGGTTGCCGCATCGCTAGCCGCGCCGACCCCTTGGAGGAGCCTATCGATATCGAAGCCGCCGATCACGAGTTGTTCGGCATAGGAGCCGGTGTAGCCCGCCAGCATCCCCTCACCGCCGCCGCTACTGCCGCCGCCAACCGCCAGCTCAGTGATCGCTTCGGGCAGGTTGCGTTCGCCAAGGGCGAGGAAGCCGTCCATCACGCCTTCGGCCTTGCCGTAGAGATCATCCAGACCCGCGACGTGACCAAGCTCGTGCGCGATGGCGGTGAGCAGGTCGATGCCCTGCGCCGCTTCGCTTCCGGCCAGCGCGGTCAGGCCACCGGCGCTCAGGCTGAACTCCTCGTTCGCCAGCGGGGTTGCATCAATGAACCACCCGTAACCGGCCGCATCGCTATCGATGACGATCCCGTCTGCCGTGGTCTGGCCGAGGAATCCGCCGTAAAGGTCCGCCACGCGCAGCTTGACCGCGCGCATCGCCGCGATCTGCGCCTCGCTCGCACCTGCATCGAACCATAGTTGCACCGCCGCGTCGCGAAGCGCCTCGACCGCCGAGAGCGTCGCTTCGACGCCATTGCCTCCAGGCGACAAGCCGGCCTCAACCATCAGCGGTACAGGCAGCACAAAATTGATACCCAACACCGATGGCCCAGCAGTGGCCGGGGCGAAGCCGACGGTTTCGACCGGTGAGGGCACGATGATCGTGTTGTTTTGGGGGGCGGCGGTAAGAAAAGTTGCCAACTCCGCCTCTGTGAAAGTCCCCGTATAGCCTGGAAGATAGAACTGCGCGGCGCTCGCGGCCTCGTCGTCGAAGACGAAGGCTGCGAAAGCGGTCGATGCGCCGGTCATGTTGACAGTGTTGCCTCTTACATTCAGCCCAAGCAGGCCATCGCTCCCGGGAGCGCCCCCCAATTGAGCAAAGATGCCAGAAAATGCATTCGGTCCCAGTTCAGCGATCGTGTTGTTAACGACAGTTGCTTCGAGCCTGGCAGTGCCTGAGGCGTCGTCTGCACCGTTGCTGCGCAGGAAAATGGCCGCGGTGCCATCGACATCGCTTATGGTGTTCCCCTCGATCCGGACCGCATGGGTTAGATCGCTCGGGCCAGACGATTTTTCCACCCGCGCTTCGATGCCGTTGCCGAAACCGTTAGTACCAGTGGTTGCCTGCGCGCTGTTGTAGCCTCCGCCTGGTGTTCCGATCACGTTGTTGAGGATCGTGCCTGACATCGTGCCTACCGGCCCCAATGCCTGCGTCAGGATTACCGTGCCCTCTGCACCGGTGAAGGTGTTGCCCTCGATGTTGTAGGTCACGCCGGGACCCGCGCCGGTCCCGCCCGAGAGGCCGACGGTCACACCGCCACCGCCCGAAACGATGTCGGGGTGCAGATTGGCGAAGGTGTTGTTGCGGATCGTGATGTTCTGGGTCGCGCTGCCGTTCGCCTCGGTCTGGATCAGGTCGCCGCGGCTACCGGTGAACTGCACCCCGTCAACCAGCACGGTGATGTTGGAGGTGCCTGAACCGTTGACGATGATCCCGTCATTGCCGCTTGTTGTGCCGTTGCGGCCAATCACGGCCTGATCAGAGGTGCTGTCGCGGACAGTCAGATTGAGGGTGCCCGAGCTATTGTCGATCCGCAGCACATCCTCGTGTCCGTCGGAGATATTGTTGCCCTCGAACAGCGCGGTGCCGGTAAGGCCGGTGAAACGGATCACGCCTTCATCGTCGGCTGAACTGTTCCCGAACCCGCCATCATCACTGTCAGCAGCGTTGAAGGTCGAATCCCGCAGCGTGAAATTGTTCACGGTGACGCCGCGGATGCCGAAATCGCCGAAATCGCCGGTGAAGCTGAGGTTCGAAAGCGAGATGTTGCTGGTGTTCTCGATGTAGATCCCGACGCCGTCTTCCACCGTGCTGTTGGTGCCACCGTCAATCGAGTTGATCGTGCCGCCTGATCCAGCAGTGCTGGCGGTACCCGTGATGGTGAAGCCGCCGGTGCCCGCGTTGCGCAGGAAGATGCCGGTGGTCGCGATGCCGTCGGTGATCGTGACCGACTGGAAATTGACCCCGCCAGTGCCGATCGTCACGCCATCAATCTCGACCGCGCGGCCCGAGGTGGTGGTCACGGTGTTGCCGGTGCCCGAGAGGGTCACCGTGCCGCCACCGCCATCGACGATGAAGCCGTTGCCGGTGGTCGTTGTGATGTCGAGCCCGGTGCCGGTCGGTGTGAAGGCCATCGTAGCGCTATTGTTGGTCAGTGAGATCGCGGTGGACGCACCGCTGCTGATCGTGATTTGGCCGCCGAAATTGATCGTGCCGGCGTTGCCATCGGCGACGATCCCTGGGCCGCCATTATCACTGATATTGCCCGAGAAGGTCACGACACCACCGGTGCGGTCTTGGATTTCGATCCCCGCCGTGGTGCCAGTGCCGTTATTGATAAAGCTGCCGCCGTAAGTGATCGTTGCATTGCCGCCCGAACTCGCCGTTCCGCCGCCGGCTGCGCCGATCAGGAAGCCCTGATTGGTCGCCGACTGGATTGTCCCGGTGGTTGCCACGAAGCTGCCGGTTACGCCTTGCAGGTGGACGCCCTCGGAACTCGAGCTGGCTGAACTGAGGCTATCAAGGCTGACGGCAAGATTGCCGCCCTGATCAATGTCGATGGCTTTGCCCGATCCGCCAATCGAAACACCGGCGATCGTCAGATTGCCGACCGTGTTGTCTCCGTCCTGAATGCCGACGGCGCTGTTTGCTGTGCCGTTGATCGTGAGACCGCGGACCTCATTATTGGTGCTGAGGGTGATCCCGGAGGTGCTGTGATTGATCGTCGAATTGGTGGTGACGCCCCCGCCAATCTGGATTCCGTTGACGGTAAACTCGTGCCCGTCCCCAAACAGCTTCTGCCCTTCTTCCAGCGTGATGCCGCCGGTGTAGGCGGTACCGGTGTTGGCAAGGAAGATGGTCTGGCCGGTGCCGTCGACGTCGTCGTCCGTGGTACCGTCACCGGTGACACCATTGAGCGCGGTCAACTGCGTGAAGGGACGAAGGTAAGATCCGTCCGCGGTGCCATTGGCACCGGCGTAACTGTTGTCGACATACCACACGAGGCCGTCGACGGTGATGTTGACCGTCCCCGTCGCCGTCGCGCCGTCGGCATCCTGGATTGTGTAGGTGAAGCTCGCCGGGCCGGTGTAGCCGGTGTTGGGCGTGAAGGTGATCGAGCCGGCATCAAGGGATACGGTGCCATTGGTCGCGCCGCCTACCCCCGTGAGGGTGATGGCGGTGGTGGGCGTTCCGTCAGGGTCGCTGTCATTGGTGAGCAGGCTCGCCGCGGTGATCGTGATCGGGGTGTTGCCGGTCATCGAGAGGGTATCATTCCCTGCGATGGGCACCTCGTTGCGCCCGGCGATGGTGACCGAGATCGTCGCGGTGTCGGTCAGCGATCCGTCGCTGACCGTGAAGGTGAAGCTATCATTGCCGTTCTCTCCCGGCCGCAGCGCCTCGAACTGGCCGTTGGGGTTGTAGACATAGGCTCCGCTGCTCTGCACCGTCAGCAGCGCACCCGATGCGAGCGTGATCGGCGTGCCGAAGGTGAATGCCTGGCCGTCGATCTGGGTGACCGCCAGCGAAGGCCCGTCGGGGTCAGCGACCCCCGTAAGCAACCCGCTGCCTACAAGAACCGTGACCGCCGTGTCCTCGTCGGTCGAGGCTGAGCCGTTGGGCGCATCAGGCCCATCGTTGACAGGCGTTATGGTCAAACTGAACACGTCGTTCGCCGAGAGCGCGCCATCGCTCGCGATCACCCGGATATCGAACACACCGTTGACGTTGAGCGGCGGCGTGCCGGAGAATGCGCGGGTCGCCGGATTGAAACTCAGCCACGATGGCAGGGCCGCACCGCTCGACAGCTCTGCGCTGTAGGTGAGGGTGGCATTGTCGACATCGGCGAAGGCATTGGCCGGAACCGTGAAGCTCACCGCCGTGTCCTCGTCAAACGCCTGATTGGCGATCGGATTTGCCACCGTCGGGGCATCGTTGACGCCGTTGATGGTGATTGAGACCGTCGCTGTGTCGCTCAGGCTGCCATCGGAGATGGTATAGGTGAAGCTATCGGAGGCGGTCGCACCGGAAGCCAGATTTTCGAACTGGCCATTGGGATTGTAGGTGTAAGAACCGTTGGCGTTGACCGTCAGCAATGCGCCCGACGTAAGCGTGATCTGCGTCCCGACGCTGGCGGCAACGCCGTTGACTGCGGTGATCAACAGCGGATCGGTGTCAAGATCAGTGTCATTCGTCAGCAGCCCTGAAGCGCCAATGGTGGTCGACAAGGCAGTCACAACCAGCGCGCTATTTTCACTGGCGGTTCCGCTGTCATCATTGGCAACCGGCCGGTTGTTGACGCCGGTTACAGTCACGCCTTGCGCGACCAGCAGGTTGGCGTTGCCCTTCTCGAACAGGTTGTAGGTGACGCCGCCGACGATCTGCGTGCCACTGACAATGAAGTCCTGCGCATCGACGCTGTCGCCAGCGTTGCCGTTGACGATCAGCGTGGCCTCGCCGCCTGAGCGCTCTTCGGTGATGCGGTAGATCGCCAGCTCACTGACCTTGAGGCTATTGTTGCCGGTGCCGGTGAGATCGATCACCTCGATCGAGTCCAGCCTTGGCCGCGGTGTGGTAGTGAGATCAAGGCTCAGGCCGGTCCCGGCCAGCGCCAGCGTATCGGTGCCGAGCCCGCCACGGATGTCGGCAAAGGTGGTGGCGGTGATGGCAATGCTGTCATCCCCCGCCCCGCCGCGCACGACATCGTTTGCGGCGATCCCGGTGAAGGTGTCATCGCCCGCATTGCCGGTGAAGTTGTCGACCGCTGCG
This sequence comes from Porphyrobacter sp. SLTP, assembly GCF_009905735.1. Lineage (GTDB taxonomy): Bacteria > Pseudomonadota > Alphaproteobacteria > Sphingomonadales > Sphingomonadaceae > Erythrobacter. Next base: position 191,129 of record NZ_JAAALE010000004.1, on the reverse strand, counting down.
GTGCCGCTGCGGTTGACCGGGGTGGTGTCCTCGGTGCCGGTGGCGCCGCCGAAGATGACATAGGCCTCGCCCGCAGCGTTGCCGCCATCATCGCCGCCACCTGCTCCGACGATGAGGTCATCAAACCCGTCACCATTGACATCGCCCGCCGCAGACACCGAGATGCCTGTCAAGTCAATCGCCGTATCGCCCTGGATGATGAACCCCTGTGCCGCGCTGAGGCTGGTCAGGTCGATCACCTGTCGCCCACTTGCATCGGCAACTCCGAAGCCGCTCGCGCTACCGAACACCACATAGGCCTCGCCTGCAGCGTTGCCGCCATCATCGCCGCTACGTGCCCCGACAATCAGGTCAGCGAACCCGTCGCCATTGACGTCGCCTGCCACCGATACCGAGAAGCCTGCTTGGTCACCAGTGACATCGCCCTGGATGATGAAACCTTGCACCGCTGTCAGCGTGGTCAGATCGATCACCCGGCGACCTGCTCCATCGGCGTTGCCAAACCCGCTCGCTGATCCAAACACCACATAGGCCTCGCCGGCGGAATAGCCGCCATCATCGCCACCGGCAGCCCCGACGATCAGGTCATCAAACCCGTCGCCATTGATATCACCCGCGCTCGACACGGAACGCCCGGCTCCGTCATCAGCCGTATCGCCCTGAATGATGAATCCTTGGGCGGCCGTAAGGCTGGCGAGGTCAATGACCTGGCGTCCTGCACCATCGGCCGTGCCAAACCCATTCGACCCGCCGAACACCACATAGGCCTCGCCCGCAAGGCTGCCGCCATCACCGCCGAAGGGCGCGCCAACAATCAGATCGTCAAACCCGTCGCCATTGACATCGCCCGCCGCCGATACGGAGCGGCCTGCCGAGTCATACGCCGCATCGCCCTGGATGATGAAGCCCTGCGCCGCGCTCAGGCTGGTTAGGTCGATCACCCGGCGTCCTGCACCATCGGCCGTGCCAAACCCATTCGACCCGCCGAACACCACATAGGCCTCGCCCGCAAGGCTGCCGCCATCACTGCCGAAGGGCGCGCCTACGATCAGATCGTCAAACCCGTCGCCATTGACATCGCCCGCCGCCGATACGGAGCGGCCTGCCGAGTCAAATGCCGCATCGCCCTGGATGATGAAGCCCTGCACCGCGCTGAGGCTGGTGAGATCTATTACCTGGCGCCCGCCGACAGCGGTGCCAAAGCCGCTCGCTTTGCCAAACACCACATAGGCCTCGCCGGCGTTGCTGCCGCCATCATCGCCATCAAATGCCCCGACGATCAGGTCAGCGAACCCATCGCCATTAACATCGCCCGCCGAGGACACCGAGTATCCGACTCGGTCAAACGCTGCATCGCCCTGGACGACAAAACCCTCCGTCGCGGTGAGCGTGGCCAGGTCGATCACCTGGCGGGTTACGCCATCAATGGTCACCGGACTGCCAAACCCGCTGGCCTTGCCGAACACCACATAGGCCTCGCCAGCTGAGGTTCCGCCTACGCCGCCAATAGCCCCGACAATTAGGTCCGCAAACCCGTCGCCATTGACATCGCCCGCCGAGGACACCGAGTATGCGGCTCGGCCAATAGCTATATCGCCCTGAATGATGAAGCCCTGCGCTACTGTGAGCGTGGTCAGGTCGATAATTAGCTGTTCCTGCACATCGGCGACGGTGACGGTGACCGCCTGATCGTCGAACAGCGCCGGGTTGCCATTGTCGGTTGCCCGAACGGTGATGTCGTACTGGTTGTTGGCGCCAGCATCGGCCGGTGCCTCGAAGTTGGGCGCAACCTTGAACGTCACCACGCCGGTGGCGCTGTCGATGTTGAACAGTTCGCGATCGGTGCCCGACAGGCTGTAGGTCAGCGTCGTGCTTGCGTCGGGGTCCGTCGCAGTGGTGGTGTAGGCGGCGGTCTGGTTCTCATCGACCGTGGCCGTCGCAGCCGAGGTCACGGTCGGCGCCTCGTTCACATCGGTGACCGTGAGCGTGTAGCTGGCCGTGACCGGTGTGGAGCCAGGAATCGTCGTATCCGCCACGTTGACCGTAACACTGTAGGTGGACTTCGCTTCGAAGTTCAGCGCGGTCCCGGCCTTCAGCCGCAGCTCTGTCCCGACCACCTCGAAGAAGCCCGCATCCGCGCCGGTCAGCGTTACCGTTTCGGTCCCCAGCGCATCATCGGTGATCGCGATGTCCGCAACCTTGACTGCCGCCACTGACGGGCTGTTCTCCGCTCGCGTCGTGACCTGATTGTTCAACGCTACCGCCGTGGGGGCTTCGTTCACATCGGTGACCGTGAGCGTGTAGTTTGTAGCGACTGCAGGCGCACCGAGGCTATTGTCCGCGACGTTGACCGTCACGTTGTAACTCGACTTCGCCTCGAAGTTCAGGGCGACGCCGGCCTTCAGCCGCAACTCTGTCCCGACCACCTCGAACGACGCCGCATCTGCGCCGGTCAGAGTGATCGTGTTGGTCCCCAGCGCATCGTCGGTGATTGCGATGTCCGCAACCTTCACCGCCGCCACTGACGGACTGTTCTCCGCCCGCGTCGTGACCTGGTTGTTCAAGGCAACCGCCGTGGGGGCCTCGTTGACGTTTGCAACCGTGATCGCAACCGCCTGGTCGTCGCTCAGGCCGCCCACATCAGTGGCCGTGACGATGAAGTTGTACTGGTTGTTGGCCCCCGCATCAGCCGGCGCCTCGAAGTTGGGCGCAGCCTTGAACGTCACAACGCCGGCTGCGCTAATCTCGAACAGCGCCGCATCCGCACCCAACAGGCTGTAGGTGAGTGTCGTGCCTGCATCGGGATCCGTGGCGGTTGCAGTATAAGCAGCGGTCTGGTTCTCGTTGACGGTCGCGGTCGCACCCGAGGTCACTGTCGGTGCCTCGTTCACATTGGCGACGCTGATGGTGACCGCTTGGACTGAGCTGTCCTCGCCGTCGGTGGCGGTCACGACGATCTGGTACTGGTTGTCGCCATTGCTATCAGTCGGCGCTTCAAAGTTGGGCGCCGTCTTGAACGAGACGACACCTGTGGCGCTGTCGAGGTTGAACAGCGCTGCATCGGTGCCCGACAGGCTGAAGGTGACGGCGTCGCCTTCGGGATCTGTGGCCACTGCGACGTAAGCGGATGTCTGGTTCTCAAGGGCCGTTGCAGTCGCACCCGACACGATCACAGGCGGGTTGTTGACCGTTACCGCAACGCCGACCTCGGCCAGAAGCCGGGCATTGCCTTGCTCGAACACATTATAGGCGACACCATCAATGACCTCACTGCCCGCGAGTACGAAGTCGATGGCGTCGATCTCGTCCCCTTCAGTGCCCATGACGATGAGGGTCGTCTTGCCATCGCTGCGTGCATCGCTGAGCCGGGCAATGCTCTGCGCGTCCACGATCAGACGGTTATTGCCGGTGCCGGTCAGATCAATCGCTTCGATCGAGTCCAGCTTGGGGCCAGGCCTGGTTGTGAGATCAAGCGTCAGGCCAGCGCCGTCGAGGCCGAGCGTATCGAAGCCATGGCCGCCGCGGATATCGGCAAAGCTGGTTGCCTTGACACCGATCCGGTCATCGCCTGCTCCGCCGCGCACCACATCGCCTGCGCCGATTTTGGTGAAACTGTCGCTCCCGGCCTTGCCTGTGAAAAGATCGGTGCCGACAGTGCCAGCCTTGCGAACCGAGGCCGTAACTTCGGTTCCGGTATTGCCGCCGAAGATCACATAGCTCTGTCCGGCATCCGCGGTGCTTCCGACATCGGCGAACGGCGCACCGATGATCAGATCATCGAACCCGTCGCCGTCGAGGTCGCCTGCGGAGGCGACATCAAAGCCCGCCTGATCACGCAGAGCAATGCCATCGATCCGGAACCCATTGCTGCCGTCAAGCCCGGCAAGGTCAAGGTTCGTGCCGAACCCACCAGCCTTGCCGAGCACCACATAGGCCTCGCCTGCATTGGTGACGGCAGGATCGCCATAGCGCGCGCCGACGACCAGATCGTCAAACCCGTCGCCATTCAGGTCCCCGGCGGAGGAGACCGCAAAACCGGCCTGGTCGCCGGTATCAACGCCGCCAATCCGGAAACCATTGGTGCCATTGAGGCTGGCCAGATCAATGCTCGGCGCAAATCCGGCGCCTGAACCGAACACCACATAGCTTGCGCCAGCAGTGCCATCGGCAAAGATCGCGCCGACGACGAGATCATCGAAGCCGTCGCCATTGAGATCGCCCACCGAAGAGACGGCAAAGCCGGCATTATCGCCTGCAGCGATCCCGGTGAGGGCAAAGCCATTGGTGCCATTGAGGCTGGCAAGGTCGATGCTGGAACCAAACCCAGTGGTCAGGCCGAACAGAACATAGGCAGCGCCTGCGCCGCTGCTCGCCTCTGGCGCACCGATGACGAGGTCATCAAGGCCATCGCCGTTGACATCGCCCGCCGCCGATACCGAAAATCCGCTCTGATCGCCTGCATTGATCCCGTCGACCCGGAATCCGTTGGCGCCATTGAGGTTGGCAAGATCAAGGCTTGCTCCAAAGCCGCTCGCCTTACCGAAGACGACATAGCTCTCGCCCGCGACAAGCTTGCCATCGGCATCCGCGCGGTAGGCGCCGATCAGGAGATCATCAAACCCATCGCCATTGACATCACCCGCCGCAGAGACGGCAAAGCCGCTCTCATCGCCGTTGCCTGTCCCTTCGATCCGGAACCCGGTAGCGCCATTGAGGCTGGCAAGATCAAGACTTGCCCCAAAGCCGCCAGTTCGGCCGAAAACCACATAGCTCTCGCCAGAGGCCGAGCCACTGGGATCACCGCCGGGTGCACCAATGATCAGATCAGCCAAGCCATCGCCATTGAGGTCGCCGGCTGATGCTACAGAGAAGCCGCTATTGTCGAACGCATCGATCCCGGGAAGCGCAAAGCCATTGCTGCCATCCAGGCTGGCAAGGTCAAAGCGCGTGCCAAAGCCGCCAGCCTTGCCGAACACGACATAGCTGGTGCCCGCAAAGCTCTTGCCGTCAGGGTCAGCGCCGTAGGCGCCGATAATCAGGTCATCGAACCCATCGCCGTTGATATCGCCGCCCGAGGACACGGAGCGGCCAGCAAGGTCGTCCGCCTCGAGCCCGGGGATGACAAAGCCATTGCTGCCATCCAGATCGGCCAGGTCGATGACCGGGTTGGTGTCAGACGCGCCCAACTGCTGGGGCGTGTTGGTGATTACAAAGTCACCAAGCACGATCTGGCCCGTATCGGTATCGAGGCGGAGCAGGCGTTGGTCGCTACCGAACAGCAGGTTCACGCCGCCCGGGCTGATCGGGATGCTGACGCGGGTATCACCGCCTTCGATGATGACAATGCTGCCGACCCGGACCGCCGTGTAGGCACTCGCCGGCTGATCGAACCCGATGGTGTCATTGCCGCCGGTAAAGCCGCCGCGGATCGCAACGTCCCCGCCTTTAATGGTAAGGGTCTCGGCATCGAAGCTGGTGCCGAACACATCGACGTTGCCATCGACGATGACCGGCGAGCCTTCGGCGACGATCAGCCGCCCGCGCGCATCGGTATCCGCAAGGTCAGGCAACGGTCCCGCTTCGGCCGGGGCCGTGATCGCCGCGGCAGTGTTGGTCGCCACTTGACCGCCGATCCGCACCTCGTTGCCTGCGATTACGAGCGTGCGCGGCCCATCGGCAAACACGACGTTGATGCCGGTGGGGCTCACCGGAATGCTGACCCGCGTATCTCCATCGGCAATCTCGACGCGCGAGCCGACACGGGTGATGGTGTAGCCGCTCGCCTCGCCTGCAAAGCGGATGATATCATCCCCGCCCGGCGCGCCGCTCAGCGTAACTGTGCCCGGCGCATCGATGATCGTGATGTCCTGAAAACCCGAGGTCAGGAACACCGCGGTGGTCCCGCCAACCCCGCCCGCAAAGCCATCGGGCGCAATCAGTCTGGCTGCAACGCCGCGGTCAGCCACGCTCACGTTCAGGGTCTGGCTATCGGTGAAGCTGCCATCGCTGGCGCTGACGATCACCTCGTAGAGATTATCACCATCACTGTCGTCTGGCGTCTCGAAGTCCGGAGCCGCCACGAAGCTCAGCTGACCGGTCACAGGGTTGATCGCGAATCGGCCTGCATCAGCTCCGCCGGTGATCGCATAGGTGATGGTGACGCCGGGGGTGCCGCTCGCCGCCACTTGCGTGACCAACGATTGGCCTTCGGAAATGCTCACCGCGCCAAAAGCGCCCCCGCCATTCGATGTGATCATATTCCCCCCAAAAAACCTATCGTAGCCGCTGCCTTCGCCAAGCACTCAGAACCACTCGTCGACAATGAGTCAGCCAAACGCATTCCTACCGACGTTTCCAGCAAAATCTAAGGTTTTATTACTCAATGAGGCACGTTCAGCCTTGAGATGCGATCGCGCGATGTCGATGGTTTGAATCATGCGCGATGTCCTTGTCTGGCTTGCTCCGCTACGTGGGCGTCAGCATCATCCGCGCGCGTCTGCGGCATGCGAACATGGCATGGCTCAGAACCGCCAAGTGGCCTCCGCGGCAAGCATGAGAATGGTGTCTCCCCGCCCGGTGTCCCGCAGGAACCGTCCGGCTGTGAAAGTGCCGAGCGACGCGCCGAGTGACACGCCGGAACCAAGCTCATAGGCAAGGCTGGCCTCGATCAGATTGCCGATGTGCCGTGCTCCGCTTGTCCCGCCACGGCGCAACGCGCGCCCGGCCAGATCATAGATCCCGTCAACTCGCGATTCGCGCCAGAAGGCGGCAAAATTGATCTCCGCCTGCATTCCGGGCGCAGGGCTGAGGACGATGCCGGGATTGACGTTGATGATGTTGCGCGGGCCAAGCGGAGTGAGTTCGCCAAAGTAGCGGCCCCTCGGGAACAAGGCGTTGAAGGACTCCAGCCGCTCGCCTGTTCCGGCGCGGTCACCGCTGGCGATATTGGCGCGAAGCCGCAGCTGCGGCGCCAAGGCCGCATCAGGAAAGGCAACCAGGGTCTCGGTCGCCTGTGACCATGCGCGGATGCTGCGGCCAGCCAAGTGGCCGCGCTGGAGCATTGTCTCCCAGTTCCACGACACCCGCCCGCGCGCACCGAACAAGCGCAGGCCGAAGGTATCGCGGGCCTCCGCCCCAAACCCCTCGACCAACCTCGCGGCAGGGTCATGAAAGCCGATCCAGTAGAGATCGAAGCCGATCTCCTGCGCCGCCTCAGCAGTGAAATACACGCTGCGCAGGCGGCGTTCCCCGCCTGCGCGATCGTCGAAATTGCCTGGCCCGATGGCGACCGCACGCGCGTCGACCAAGTCAACGCGCGCTGCGCCGCGCGTCGCGTGCAGTGTGACGCCGTCAAAGGGTTGCGGGATGTTGGGGCCGTAACGGGTGCTGACCAGCCGCTGCGATCCCAGGGCGAGCAGCATGCGTCCAGCGCGCGCCGCAATGCGAGTGTCCCGGTCCAGCGCGTGGCTGAACTCGGCATAGCCTTGCAGCAGGTCGATCCCGGTGCGATCAACCGGGCCGGGGCCGCCAGCCACCCCAACGGCATAGCCGAGGATCGGCTGAATGACGACTTGCGCCGCCTCGCTCTCAAACTTGGCCAAGGGCATCAGCCGTAGCCAGAGATAGCCATCATCGGGCGCCTCGCCCCACTCGGTGCCTGTATAGCCCTCATACCGCACCCGCGCCTCACCTCTGACACTTGCCGATGGGGCAGCGCGGGGCTGCGCAGAGAGAGGTTCGCTTATCTGCGCCGCGGCGGGCCCCAGCGGCCAGCCCAGAGCCAGAACTGCACCAAGCCAACCGGTCGGCCGCGCGCGCAGCCGGCGCGGTCTCATCCCTTTTCGAGCTCGGCCATCTGCGGGTGCCGGGCAAAGACCAGCGTGGCCATGAGCACGATCGCTCCGGAAAGAAGCAGTGCCGGGCCGAGACCGCACACAAGAACAAGTGCCGCGCCTACGGCAGCGCCTGCGAAGATCATCCCTACTGCCGCGACCCGGGTGCGTTGATTCGTCCCGTCTCCCCCGGCAAGGCGCGAATCCGATGCGAGCCCGGTGATCGTCAGCGTCAGCACCGTGGTAGTGAGGTCGGGCACCTTCAACTGTCGTACCACGGCATTGCGAAAGCCCATCGCGCCCGCCGTCAGCGCGATCAGCAAAGTCAGGCCCGCTGTCGTGACGCCCCCGGCGCGGTCGAACAGAATCGCAAGGCTCCCCGCGATCACCAGCATTGTGCTCTCGACCGTGGCCGCGATCACCAGCCAGCGGCTGAGCCGTCCCGTCCCGCTCAAGCGCCAGATGCGACCGGCGATCAGCGCACCGGACATGAACGCCCCGAGGGCAGCGATGTAATAGGTCGCATGAAAGCCCTCGGCTCCGACGGCGGCGAAAGCGGCGAACACGACATTGCCGGTCATGTTGGCGGTAAACACCTTCTCCATGCCGAGGATGCTGGCCGCATCGACCATCCCGGTTGTGGCCGAGAGCACCAGCAGGAGCCGGACGAGAGGGGTCGGCGTCTTGAGCGGCATGTCAGGCATCGCTCAGACCGCCCAGCACCCGCACCCGAGCGCGCCCCAGAAGCCCTGCACATCGCCCGCCGGGATGTCCGCACCAAGCGCCGCAGCGTGATCGTGGCCATGCACGCCGCAAGCCGAGGCGCAGCCACAGGCAGTGGCGAGAGCAGCGGCATGGGACTGCTCACGGTAATGACCGCCGAACACCCGGACAGGAGACCAATCCGGCATCGCCGGGGGCAGATCGGGTGCGAGCGGCGCGAAGTCACCCTCGCCATGCACCACCGCCCCTCCCAGCAGCGTCAGGACCGAACGGATCTGCGCGATCTCAGCCTCGGGAACCGTAAAAAAGTCGTCGGACAGCAGCGCGCAATCCGCCAACTGCCCGGTCCTGATCTGGCCCTTTTTGCCGACCTCGCTCGAAAACCATGTGTTTTCGTGCGTCCACATCCTGAGGGCCTTCTCCCGGCTGACGCGATTGCTCCCGGGATAAAGCGACAGGCCGCCGACGGTCTGGCCGGTCACCAGCCACGCCAGCGAAACCCAGGGGTTGTAACTCGCCACCCGCGTCGCATCGGTGCCAGCGCCCACCGGCAGGCCCGCTGCAATCATCCGCGCAATCGGGGGGGTGCGCTCAGCGGCGCGGGCGCCGTAACGTTCGACGAAATATTCACCCTGAAAGGCCATGCGGTGCTGCACCGCGATCCCGCCGCCGAGAGCAGCGATACGATCAATGTTGCGGTCGCTGATGGTCTCGGCGTGGTCGAAGAACCAGTTGATGCCGCTGAGCGGAATGTCGCGGTCGACCGTCTCGAACACGTCGAGCGCACGGGTGATCGTCTCGTCATAGGTCGCGTGCATCCGCCACGGCCAGCGGTGTTCGGCGAGCAGGCGGATCACTGGTTCCAGATCGCCCTCCATGCTTGGTGGCATATCGGGCCGCGCGACGCGGAAATCCTCGAAATCGGCGGCGGAGTAGACCAACATTTCGCCCGCACCATTGTGGCGGTAGGTGTCGTCTCCCTGCCCGGGAGTGACCTGCCTGGCCCATCCGGCAAAGTCGGCCAGCTCCTCTTTCGGCTTCTGGGTGAACAGGTTGTAGCTGATGCGGACGGTAAGCTGGCCGTCGCTGTGCAGCTTTTCGATCACTCGGTAATCGTCGGGATAGTTCTGGAAACCCCCGCCTGCATCGATCACGCTGGTGACCCCAAGCGCGTTCACTTCGCGCATGAAGTGGCAGGTGGAGTTGATCTGGTACTCTTCGGGCAGTTTGGGCCCCTTGGCGAGGGTGGAATAGAGGATCGTCGCGTTGGGATGGGCGAGCAGCAGCCCGGTGGGGTTGCCTGCACCGTCGCGCATGATCTGGCCGCCGGGCGGATCGGGCGTGTCCTTGCCATAGCCCACCACCCGCAACGCTGCCGCGTTGAGCAGCGCGCGGTCATAAAGGTGGAGGATGAAAACCGGCGTGTCAGGCGCAATCGCGTTGATCTCGGCGAGGGTCGGGAGGCGCTTTTCTGCAAACTGGTGCTCGGTAAATCCGCCGACCACGCGCACCCATTGCGGGGCCGGAGTGCGGTCCACCTGGCGCTTCAGCATCGCCATGGCATCGGCGAGCGTCGGGACCCCGTCCCAGCGCAGTTCCATGTTGAAGTTCAAGCCGCCACGGATGATGTGCATGTGACTGTCGATGAGGCCGGGGATCAGGCGGCGCCCGCCAGCATCGATCACAGTCGCCTCGGGTGCGGCTGCGCGCACCTCCGCTTCGGAGCCGACCGCGAGGAAGCAGCCATCGCGGATCGCTACTGCCTCTGCCACCGGGTTCTCCCGGTCGAGCGTGGTAATGCGCGCATTCACGATGATGATGTCGCAGTGCATGGGTAGGCCTGCCTTGGTTCGGGCCAGCAACGCGCCGGGGAGCAGCGAAGCCGCCGATGCGCCGAGAGCGGCGGCGATTGCTTCGCGGCGCGAGGCGGTCATGGCGTATCGTCTTCGGGACGGGGCAATCCCGTGACCCGCTCGGCGCATTCGGTCTTCCAGAACAAAGCGACCTCCTGCCCACGCAGCACCCGCTTCGCCAGCGGAACGGCCTGTTCGCCCAGCAACATGCCGAGCAGTCCCAGCAGTGCGATCGCGGGGGGAGCTGGCGATCGTGTGCCGAGCAGGCTGTAGATGGCGCCGACCATGAGACCGATGGCCATCGCGAAGAGATAGGGCTTCATGGGCAGGAGGCTCCAGGACGGGGCTGGGGATTGGGGCGATCAGTGCCCCGCCGGATGCGGTGCCTCATGCGCAAAACCGCCGCGTTGTGGGGCCTTGTGGACCATGGTGTAGGCGTAATCGACGCCCATGCCGTAAGCCCCGCAGTGCTCGCGCACGATGTCCATGAGGCCATCGTAGGTCGCGCGGTTCGCCCAGTCGCGTTGCAGTTCGAGGATTGCGGTGATCATGGTCAGCGATTGCCCGCCGGCCTGTTCCATGCGCCGGATCGCCGCTTCGTGCGCTTCGAGCGAAGTGCCGCCCGACGCATCGGTCACCATGTAGACCTCGAACCCTTCTTCCAGCGCGCTCAGCGCCGGGAACAGCAGGCAGGCCTCGGTCCAGAGCGCGGCGATGACGAGCTTTTTGCGACCGCTGGCCTTAACAGCTGTGACCAGCTCGGCCGAATCCCACGAATTCATCGACGTCCGTTCGATCGGCTTCTGCTGCACAACATCGAGCAATTCGGGCCAAATGTAGCCCGAGAAGGACTCAGTTTCGACCGCGGTGAGGATGATCGGCACGCCAAACAGCTTGGCCGCCTTGGCGAGCGCGACGGTGTTGTTCTTCAGCGTCTGGCGATCAATGCTGGTCACCCCGAAGGCCATTTGCGGCTGGTGATCAATGAAGATGAACAGCGTATCGTCGGGATTGATCAGCTTTGCGGCACGGAAGGTCATCGAGTTGCTCCTGTGGGGTAAGGTCAGTGAACCTGAAGGTGCGCTTCGAGCAGCCAGAGCTGCTTGTCGGTCTCGCGCGAAACTTGGGTGAACAGGTCGGCGGTGTCGGCGTCGCCAATGGCGTTGGCCGCATCAATCGCTGCGCGCGCGGCCTTGCCGAACACCGCCAGACTGCCCGCCAGAGCCTTCAAATGCGCTTCGCCGCCTGCCGCTTCGAGCGGATAGCCATAGAGCGTCGTCGCCTGAGCGGTGGTGCTCACGCGCCCGTCGGCGATGTGGCCGAGCGTGGTGATGCGTTCGGCCAGCAGGTCGACAAACTGCTCGACCGTATCATGCACAGCGTCGAACAATTGGTGCAGTTGCAGGAAATGCGGCCCCTTGACGTTCCAATGCGCCTGCTTGGCCTGCGCCTCCAGGTCGAGCGCGTCTGACAGGCGCGCTTGCAGCAGGACGCTGGCGTGCTTGCGGACATGCTCGGACAGGTCGATGCGGCTGGTGAAGGTCATCGCCTCAGCTCCGGATGAAGGCGAGGATATCGGGGTTGATGATCTCGGGATGGGTCGAGGCCATGCCGTGCGGCAGGCCGGGATAGACCTTGAGCGTGCCCTTGCTTAAAAGCTTGATTGCAAGCTCGGCGGCGTGGGCAATCGGCACGATCTGGTCATCGTCGCCATGCTGGATCAACACGGGCACGGTGATCGCCCTCAGATCCTCGGTGAAGTCGGTCTCGGAAAAGGCCTTGATGCAGTCGTAATGCGCCTTGGTTCCGCCCATCATCCCCTGTCGGAACCAGTTGTCGATCAACCCCTGGCTGACCTTCGCGCCGGGGCGGTTGAAGCCGTAAAACGGGCCTTCGGGAATGTCGCGGAAGAACTGCGCTCGGTTCGCGACATGCGCCGCGCGGAAGCCGTCGAAGACCTCCATCGGCAGGCCGCCGGGATAGGTCGGGGTGTTTAGCATGATCGGCGGCACGGCGCCGATCAGCACCGCTTTGCTGACGCGCCCCGGCTTGGCGCGCGCGACATAGCGCGTCACCTCGCCCCCGCCGGTCGAATGGCCGATATGGACCGCGCCTTTCAGGTCGAGGTGATCGGTCAGTGCGGCAACATCGGCGGCATAGGTGTCCATCTCGTTGCCGGTATCGGTCTGGCTGGACCGGCCATGCCCGCGGCGGTCGTGGGCGATCACCCGGAAGCCTTCCATCAGGAAGAACATCATCTGGTTGTCCCAGTCGTCGGCGCTGAGCGGCCAGCCATGGTGGAAGACGATCGGCTGCGCGTCCTTGGGTCCCCAGTCCTTGAAGAAGATTACGGTGCCGTCCTTGGTGGTGATCGTACCCATCCTGCGTTCTCCTGATGCCGAGTTTGGTGGTGCGGCGGCGAGCGGTGGTATCGCTGCGAAAGCGACTGCAGATGTCCCCGCAGCAATGAACTGGCGGCGATCAAGACCATCCGTTTCAGCGTTCATGCTCGCGTCCTCCTTGCGTCATGAGAATGGCGCTCGAAGTCGCGGGGGGATACACCCGGACGGGGGGACGCCCGCGCCCGCTTTCGGGTATCTCGCATCCCCCGCAAACGTGATATCCGATCCGTATGGCGGCGTAATTCCAAGGAAGGGAGCTCAAACCTGATGTCTGGCACCTCTCCCGGCCCGATCCGGGTTCTGATCGTCGACGATCACCCCATCCTGCGCGAAGGGGTCGCGGCGATCATTGCGCTTCAGACCGACATGGCCATCGCTGGCGAAGCTACGGGCGGACGTGAGGCGATCGCTCAGTTTGGCGCGCTGCGTCCCGATGTCGTGCTGATGGATTTGCAGATGCCGGACATGGGCGGGGTCGAGGCGACCGAGGCGATCCGCGCCGATTATCCCGATGCGCGAATTCTCGTGCTCACGACTTATTCGGGCGATGCCAAGGCGCTTGCGGCGTTACGCGCCGGGGCGGCGGGTTTCCTGCTCAAAAGCAGTTTGCGCCGCGAACTGCTTGGCGCGATCCGGGCCGTCTATCGCGGGCAGCGCCACCTGCATCCCAACATCGCGCAGGAGATCGCGCTTCACGCTATTCAGGATCCGCTATCCCCGCGCGAGATCGAAGTGCTGCAACTCATCGCCGGCGGCCATCCCAACAAGCAGATCGCGTGGAAGCTCGGGGTGGGCGAAGAGACCGTGAAATCGAACATCAAGAGTATCTTCGCCAAACTTCAGGTCAATGACCGCACCCTCGCAGTGACGACCGCGGCCAAGCGGGGCATCATTGAGCTTTAGGAGGGTCCTGCGCCGTGTCGCGCGCGCAGCCTGTGCGGGACTGCTGCTGGGGCTAGTCGCCCTGCCATCGGGCGCTGCACCGGGCACATCCCAGAGCGACGCGATCATGCCGATCGAAGGCTACAAGCTGCACCACTGGTCGCTTGAGGAAGGTTCGCCCAGCCGCATCAACGCGATCACACAGACCCGCGACGGGTTCCTGTGGGTGGGCGGGGTGGACGGGCTACATCGCTTCGACGGACTGACCTTCGAGCGGATCGGGCCGCGACCGACCGATCCCGCGCGGATCGTGGTCGCCCGGTTGCTTGCCGCACGCGATGGCACGCTGTGGATCGGTCTTGCCCGCCGCAAAGGCATGCTGGTCTGGCGCGGGGGAAAGCTGTCCTCGGCGGGCATGCCGGGCTCCTCGCGCGAGGTGAATGACATTACCGAAGGGCCCGACGGAGCTATCTGGGTGACACGTGGCGGGCGCAGCAGTCGCTCACTTGCGCGCTGGTACAAGGGGCGCTGGACCGAGTTCGACACGATCTCCGGCCTCCCCGAAAAGCAGGCATGGCACCCCCTGTTTGCGCGCGACGGGACGTTCTGGCTGACGGTGGATGATGCGGTCTATCGCAAAGCGCCGGGTACGGATCGCTTCACGCCGACCGGGATCGCGACTGAGCCGCGCGCCACCCTGGCCGAAGCACTCGATGGCACGATCTGGCTGACTGAAAAGGAGCGGACCCGCGCCATCGCACGGCATGGTCGGGTGATCGCGAACGGCCCTGCCTTTCCCATACCCTTTGGCATCCGGACCCTGTTCGACCGTCATGGTGACCTGTGGATAGCCACCTGGAGCGACGGCGTGTTCCGCATCAATACGCCCGCCGGTGCGCGTCGCACCATGGCCCACTTGACCAGCCGCAACGGTCTCCTCTCCGATCCGGTGCGCGCAGTATTCGAGGATCGCGAGGGCAATATCTGGATCGGTGGCGAGATGGGGCTCAACATGGTCCGCCGCGTGCCGATCCGTGCCGCACGCGGCGTGCCGGCGGGCCCTGCGACCAACCACATGCTGGCAGTCGATCAGGCCGGAACCGTCTATATCGCTAACGACAAGACCGTCTTCGCCGTCAGCCCGCGCGCAGACCCGCAGCCGATCCTTGCTTCGCCCGTGCTGATCGAGGCGATCTGCAAGGCCCAAGGCGGGGGCATCTGGATCGTGCTGCGCGGCAAGGCGCTGCGCTGGCAGGGCGGCCGGGTGGCTGCGACCTTCCCCCTGCCGACAAGCTTTGCAGCCAATTCCTGCGGCGAGGATGCGCAGGGCCGGCTGTGGCTCCCCGCGCTGCAAAATGGGTTGTTCGTGCTTGAAGCCGGACAGGTTCGCGCATGGCCGGGCATCGCTGGCAAAGTGAATATTCCCGGCAATGTCGCGATCATGGCTGACGGGCGAGCCGCGATCCATTTGCGCGGGACGGCGCTGGACGGCAACGTTGCTACGCCCTTCGTGGTGCTGACCGACAACGGCGTGGCAAGCGACGGCGTCGAAGGGCTGCTTCCCGGCGCGCGCACGCTTTACACAAGTGGTGCGGCCGGCCTTGCCGCCCCGCTTCTGCCGGGCAGCCCGACACTGACCTCAGGCCGCTACCCTTGGGCGAGTTCGATCAATGGCCTCGTTCAAACGCCAACCGGAGAGAGCTGGACGATTGGCGATCTTGGTGTGGTGCGGCTGAAGACCGCTGATCTCGAACGCGCGCTGGCACACCCCGGCTCGGATGTGCCCTACCGCCTGTTCGACTTCCGCGATGGCCTCACCAGCTTCGCCCAGAAATCGTCGGGCACCCAAATCGTCGCCGGTAAAGATGGCCGCCTCTGGTTCGCCACGCGGGACACGGTCGAATATATCGATCCCGCCGGGCTGACAGTGGACACCCGTCCGCCCGATCAGATCATCCGGGCCATTGCCTTTGGGCAGGAGCGCGTCGCCGCGCGGCCCGGACTCGCCTTGGCGGCGCATGTAACGGCATTCACGATCGAATACACCGCCACCAGTCTCGCCGTTCCTGATCGGGTCCGGTTCCGCTACCGCCTGATCGGTCACACCAATGACTGGGTCGACGCCGGGCACCGCCGCTCTGCCAGTTTTTCGGGCCTCGATCCGGGCGATTATCGCTTCGAACTGCTGGCTGTGAACGAGGACGGGGTCGTCAGCCGCAAACCGGCCGTGCTCGCCTTCACCATCGCCTATGCCTTTTATCAGACGTGGTGGTTCCGCTGCCTCACGGTGCTCGCGGTGTGCGGACTGCTGTATCTTATATATGCGATCCGTTTGCAGCAGGTCAGCAGCCAGATGCGGGTTCGTATGCTGGTGCGCACGGGCGAACGTGAGCGGATCGCGCGCGAGCTGCACGACACCATGATACAGGGTGTACAGGGCCTGATCCTGCGCTTTCAGGCGGTCGCCGATCGGTTTGGCGATGATGCCGAAGCCCAGGCGATTCTCCAGCCCGCCCTTGAGCGAGCGGAGGAGGTGCTGGTTGAAGGCCGCGAGCGGGTCACCGGTCTGCGCCGCCAGCGCGCCCATGATTTCACCGAGGAGCTCACGCGGCTGGTGGGCAACGAGATCTTCCCGCAAGATAGGATCGCGCCGATCGCGCTCGCCCGCACACCGCGGCCGATCGCGTCCGCAGTTATCGACGATCTGCTGGCAGTGCTGGGGGAGGCTCTGAGCAATGCGGTCGCCCATTCGCAGGCCAGCCGGATCGAGGTGGGGCTCCGCTTTGGTCGCTGGACCTTTGTCGCCTATGTCCGCGACAATGGAATCGGCATGCACCAGAAGATTATCGCTGAAGGCGGAACACCCGGCCATTTTGGCCTGCTCGGGATGAAGGAGCGGATCGAGGCGATCGGCGGCAAGCTGGTGGTGGAGAGCGCCAGCGGCTTTGGCACCGTGGTCGAGCTGCATATCCCCGCGCGGATCGCCTATGCGAAATGGCACGGATCGGATCGCCCACGATATTGATTGGCGGAGCGCCGGAGGTTTTGGAGCTTTTCCCGCGTAATCTGGCCAAGCATTCTGCTTCAAGCGTGAGGATTTCAAGGGCGGACGCATGTCCAATATGGCCAAGTCTATGCTGCTCCGCCGGATGAAGTCAGACGCCAGGATTTCGGTCCACGGGCTCCGAAGCTCATTTCGCGGGTAGGTTGCCGAGCGCAGGAACTTCGCTTGGGAAAGCTGCGAAACGGCTCTCTCTCACGTGACTGGCACCAAAACCGAGGTCGCCTACTTCCGCACCCGATTTGTTTGAGAAACGGCGGAGGATGATGGCTGCGTGGGCGAACCTCTGCGGCCAACTTGCCAAATTGAGCGACACCGTCCGGCCCATCTTTGCGCGCGGCGCGCTCCTATTGCCGTGGGCTTGTGGGACTTTGCGGTCGTTCCCAAACCGCATGGCGAATGACCGGCATTCCCTGAAGCTGCCTCTACGATGGTGGTTTCCCGATGCTCGCAAATCAGAAAGCGCCCTCCGAGACGATTCATGCCGTTCGCGGGCGAACCTGATTGGACACTCCGCTTACCCTTTTCGTGCCGTGCTCCCATCGAGCGGCGCTAGGCCAAAGGCCAGCTATCAAGCGAAGTGAGATTTTCTTGCGTCGGATCACCTCCGAACACGGTTGACGCCTTATCTCAACTGAATTAGTTGATATAGCGCTGGAGGGTGTCCCCCAGTAAGTCTGGCCCACTTAAGGGCCCGCGGCATTTGATCAGGAAGCAGCTTGCTCCGCGTCACCAAAAGCTAAAGCGCGCGATGCTGGGGCGGCAGCGCCAGGCTTCGTGTTCCTCCATTCTTTGATGAGGTAATACGATGCGAACCACCCCCTGTAGACTCTGACAGCTACGACTGGATGCGCGCCCCGCGATGCGGCGGCGTGTGATCTGATCTGACATCACGTTGCTGCCGTGCCTTCGCCAGGGCGCGCGTAGTCCGGTCTTGCCTGTCTTTCATCCGCGACAATTCCTTCGCCCGCGCTGGGCCCCTTCCGCTGCGCCATCATGGCCTGAGGCGTGGGAGACCTGTGCCTGCTGCGGGCCCGCCAAGGCTGATTTTCGACCCATGACACATTTCCCCTTCCGCTCACGCAAGGCGTTGCTTCTCACCTCGGCCGCTGCGGGGCTGGCCTTCACGTCGGCCGCGCATGCTACCGAGACCACACCTTCCGACGCATCCTTTGATGTTGGCGCTGACACCGCCGTCGAGGCAGCCGAGGCCGAGGCCGGCAACGCCATCGTCGTCACCGGCGTGCGCCGCCGTGACGAGGACGTGCAGACCATTCCGGTCGCCATCTCTGTCATCGACGCGAGCACTATCGAAGACGCGAACATCAGCCAGCTCGGCGATTTCCAGCAGCTCGTCCCCAGCCTCAAGGTGGTAAGCTTCAATCCGCGCAACACCAACATCAACATCCGCGGGCTGGGCGCGAATATCGCGCTGACCAATGACGGGCTCGATCCCGGTGTCGGCTTCTACATCGACGACGTATTCTATGCACGCCCGGGGCAGGCGCAGTTCGACCTGATCGACATCGAACAAATCGAGGTGCTGCGCGGGCCGCAGGGCACGCTGTTCGGGCGTAACACCACGGCGGGCGCGATCAACATCCGTACCCGCCGCCCGACTTACGATCCGAGCTTTGTCGGCGACGTCACTTTCGGCGACTATGGCTACCACCAGGTGCGAGGCTCCGTCAGCGGCGCGCTGGTCGAGGATCTGGCCGCTTTCCGCCTGAGCTTTGCGCAGAGCAATCGCGACGGCTTCCTCATCAACCGCTTCAACGGCGAGGAGGCGCAGGATCTCGAAAACGTCACGGTGCGCGGGCAATTGCTGGTGGAGCCCGCCTCCAACCTCTCGCTGCTGCTGATCGGCGATTATGCCAAGCAGCGGCAGGACTTCGTGCTCAACGTGGTCGCCGATGTCTTCACCACCTTCGACAATGGCGCGGCGATCCCCAACAATATCATTGACCGCACCACGCGCGCAGGCCGCCCGCTGTCGGTGGTCGATCCCTTTGCGAGGCTGGGGGACTCCGATTCCCCCTACCAGTCGGACATGGAAAGCTACGGCGTTCAGGGCACCCTCACATGGGACCTCGGCAGCGCCAAATTGACCTCCATCTCGGCCTACCGCTGGTGGGACTGGGACCCGGCCAATGATGGCGACAGCACCAGCCTGCCGGTGATCACCCGCGCGCAGGTGGTCAACCGGTTGCGCCAGTTCAGTCAGGAGCTGCGCCTCGCCTCGCAGGATGATCGCCCGCTCAGTTATTCGCTGGGGGCCTACTACTACTGGCAGACCAACCGAGGGACGACCAACTTCGACTTTGGCAGCGCCGCGCCCAAATGGTTCGTGCCCGCCGTGCCCGCCGCTGTGTCCACCGCCGCGCTCAACGGCTTTGCCTATGAAGGCATCTCGGCGCCGGAGACCAAGAGCTTTGCGCTGTTCGGCCAGAGCGTGTGGAAGGTGACCGACGCGCTGCAAGTCACCGCGGGCCTGCGTTACACCAACGAGCGCAAGGAAGGCAGCTACGACCAGCGCCAGACCGGCGGCGTTCCGATCGCCAGTCTGCCGACAGCCTTGCAGACCCCGGTGCGCAACATCCGCAACAATTTCGGCCCCGAGATAAGCTACGCGACGAAGTTCACCGACAACAACCTGTCGGGTCTGCTGGCGGTGTCCTACAACGTTGCCGACGATGTGCTGGCCTATGGCTCGTTCAGCTGGGGGCGCAAGTCGCCGGGCCTCAATTTGACCGCGCTGCCCAACGGGGTCGATCCCGAGGTGCGCCCTGAAGATGTGACCTCCTACGAAGTCGGTCTTAAGGCGAGCCTGCTCGACCGGCGATTGACGGCGAACCTCGCGGGCTTCTGGACCGACATCACGGACTACCAGACCGCGATTACCGATCAGGACCCGCTCAATCCCACGGTGTTCCGCCAGTACATCGCCAACGCGCCCAAGGTGCGTTCGCGCGGGATCGAGGCGGACGTGATCGCCGCGCCGACCGACAGCCTGAAGCTGACCGCTTCGGCGGCTTACACCGATGCCTATTACGTCAGCTTCCCCAACGCCCCGCAGGCACCCGAGCGGGCCAACACCGGGCAGATCCAGGATCTGACGGGCGAGGTGCTCGCTGGCGTGCCGAAGTTCACATACTCGCTGGCGGCCGATTATGCCGCGCCGCTCGGCGAATGGGGCGGCGCGCCGGTCGAGCTCTACACCCGCGCGGATTACTCGCACCGTTCGGCGATCTTCACCGCTGTCACCAATTCGCGCTTCTCCGAGGTGCCGGGCTACGGGCTGGTCAATGCGCGTATCGGCCTACGGCGCGAGGACGGACGGTGGGACCTGTCATTCTGGGCGCGCAACCTTATCGGCACCGACTATTACGAGACGCTCGGCCCGGGCGCTTTCGGCCTCGTTACCGCGATCCTCGGAGCGCCGCGCACTGTCGGCGCAACCTTGCGCACCAGTCTGTGAGGGGGCGCGCCATGAACCAGCCCGTCTTCCTCCAGGATCACCACCTCACCGGCGGCGCGCCGAGTGCAGCGCTGACCCCGTGGCGGCTTACCCGTTTCTCCGCGATGGCCCTGCCGCTGGCAGGCGCGGGGCTGCCGATCGCGGTCTACCTGCCGCCGATCTTCGCGCGCGATTTCGGCCTGTCGCTCACCACCATCGGCCTGATCTTCCTGCTCGGGCGGCTATGGGATGCGATCAACGACCCGATCATCGGCGCGCTCTCGGACCGCACCCGCACGCGATTCGGCCGCCGCCGCCCGTGGATTGCCATCAGTGGGGTGATCTTCGCCATCGCCACAGTGTTCCTATTCTTCCCGCCCGCCAGCGTCAGCCCTGCCTATCTCGCGGTCACGCTATTCGTCTTCTACATCGGTTGGACGGGGGTGCAGATCCCGTTCCTCGCGTGGTCGGGCGAGGTCTCAGGCCAGTATCACCAGCGCACCCGCATCGCGACCTATCAGACGGTCATCACCGCCATCGCGCTACTCACCGTGCTGATCCTGCCCGCCATCGCCGACCAACTGCGCCCGGGCGATGGCCGCTTGCAGATGAGCCTGATGGGCGGGCTGATCCTCGCAACGATTCTGCCCGGCCTGATCCTCACCCTCACTGCTTTTCCCGAAGACCAGCCCATTGAGGCCCCCGAACGCTTCGATTTGCGCGACACACTCAGCGCGATCTTCGACAATGCGCTGCTGCTACGAGTGCTGGCCTCGGACTTTGCGGTTAGCCTTGCGCAAGCGATCCGCAGCTCGCTGATCGTCTTCTTCGTCACCTTTTATATGGGTCGGCCTGACTGGGCGGCGGGGCTGTTCCTGTTTCAGTTCGTGTTCGGCGTGCTGGCGGGGCCGATCTGGCTGCGCATCGGCTTGAAGCTCGGCAAGCACCGCACTGCGGTGGCGGGCGAGCTGGTGCAGGTCGCGGTCAACCTCGGCCTGTTGCTGGTGACGCCCGACACCTTCGGTCTGCTGCTGGCATTGACCCTACTGCAGGGCCTTGCGCAAGGCTCAGGCAACCTGATGCTCCGCGCCATCGTCGCCGACGTCGCCGACAAGCAGAAGCTGGAGACCGGCGAGGAGCGCACCGGGCTCTACTATTCGGTCTTCAGCCTTTCGGGGAAAGCTGCGGGCGCCTTCGCGGTCGGCATCACCCTGCCGCTGCTCGCCTGGCTCGGGTTCGATCCCAAGGCGGCCAATAGCCCTGTGGCGCTCGGCTACCTCCACCTCATCTTCGCGCTCGGCCCGGCCTTCGCCCACGCGGTTTCCGCCGCGCTGATCCACGGCTTCCCGCTCGACGAGCGCGCCCACACCGAAATTCGCAGCCGGCTCAGCGAGCGGTTCACCGCACCTGCGCCTGCCGAATAACCCCGCCTGCCCAATACACATTCACAGGAGAACCATCATGGCTACCATCGTTCCCACCTATCCCAACGCTGCCGACCCATCCTCGTTGCTCAACATCACGCCCATTGCCGGCCGCATCGGGGCGGTAATCGAGGATGTGCTGCTTTCGGGTGACCTCGACCCCGCCATCGTCCAGGCGATTGACGCCGCTGTCGTGAAGCACAAGGTCGTGTTCTTCCGCGGCCAGCATCACCTCACAAACGAGGATCAGGAAGAGTTCGGCGCGCTGTTCGGCGATCCGGTCGCGCACCCCACGGTGCCGGTGGCGCAGGATTCGCGCTATCTGCTCGAACTCGACAGCAAGGACGGCCATGCCGCTTCGAGCTGGCACACCGATGTGACCTTCGTGGATGCCTATCCCAAGGGTTCGATCTTGCGCGCGATCACCATCCCCGAAGCGGGCGGCGATACGCTGTGGGCCAACACCGAATTGGCCTACGAGACCCTGCCCGAACCGCTGCGCCAGCTCGCCAACAATCTGCGCGCGGTCCACTCCAATGACTACGATTACGCCGCCGTCTTCAGCGGCAGCGAGGACAAGGACAAGGACCGGATCGAGCAATACAAGAACGTCTTCACCTCGACCGTCTATGAAACTGAGCATCCGCTCGTGCGCGTCCACCCGGTCTCGGGCCAGCGCAGCTTGGTTCTGGGGCACTTCTTCAAGCGCTTCGTTGGGCTCAATCAGCCGGACTCGCGCCGCTTGTTCGACATCTTCCAGGATCACATCACCCGGCCTGAAAACGTCGTGCGCTGGCGCTGGCAGGCAGGCGATGTCGCCTTCTGGGATAACCGCGCCACCCAACATCGCGCGATCGCCGACTTCGGCCTCCAGCGCCGGACGCTGCGCCGGGTGACGATCCAGGGCGATGTGCCGGTGGGGATCGACGGCAAGGCCAGCCAGACGATCCGCAGCGAGACGACGCAGGGGCTTCAGAACGCCTGACGTCTGCTTTTGTAACTCTCTTCCTCAGGCTGTGATGGGGACCTGATCCCGTCTCTGCCTCAGGCTTGGGCCGCGCCGCCTCCTCTCTGCCTCTCCCCTGCGGCGCGGCCCATTACCCTCGAAAGGTTCTCCCATGCGCAGACTGCTGTTCCGCCTGATCGTTCTTGTGCTCGGCGCCATGCCGGTGGTGGGTGCGGGGAAGGAGCCCGCAAAGCCCTCTCGGCCCAATTTCCTTATCATTGTCGCAGATGATCTGGGCTATTCCGATCTCGGCGCGTTCGGGGGCGAGATCCCGACGCCCAATCTTGATCGTCTGGCATTGAACGGCGTGCGCCTCACTGATTTTCACACCGCGCCGACCTGTTCGCCGAACCGCGCGATGTTGCTGACGGGGAGCGACCACCACGTCGCTGGCCTCGGCACAATGGCCGAACTGCAAGCACCCAACCAGCGCGGGCTGCCGGGCTACGAAGGCTATCTGCGCCGGGATGTGGCGACGGTGGCCGAACGGCTTGCTCCCCAAGGGTATCGCACGCTCTATTCGGGCAAGTGGCACCTCGGGCTGACTGACGATCAGGACCCATTTGCGCGCGGGTTCCGTTATAGCTTCGCGCTGCGTCCCGGCGCGCACAACCACTTCGGCACCGACGTGGTCAACCCGCTGACCGGCAAGCCCAATTACAGCGAGAACGGCAAACCGCTCGCCAGCCTGCCCGCGGGCTTCTATTCCTCGGATGCCTTTGCCGACCGACTGGTCGGTCAGCTGCGCGCGTCCTCTACCGATGAGCCATCACCCTTCTTCGCCGTGCTCGCCTTCACCGCGCCGCATTGGCCGCTGCAAGCCCCTGCCGCTGACATCGCCCGCTACAAGGGGCACTATGATGCCGGGTTTGACGTGCTGCGCCAACAGCGCACCGCGCGACAAGAAGCGCTCGGGCTGGTCCCGCGCGGCACGGCCGCCAATGCGCCAAGGCTCCCAGGCGGTGCTTGGGACAGCCTCTCGCCCGAAGCCCGCGCTGCTGCCGCGCGCGATATGGAGATCTATGCCGCGATGGTCGATCGGCTCGACCAGGCGGTGGGCCGGGTTATCGCGGAGCTGGAGCGCACCGGCGAGCTCGATAACACCGTGATCGTGTTCCTCGCGGACAATGGCGCAGAGGGGCTCGACCCCGAAGGCAGTGCCAAACCGCTGCTCGGCCCGGTTCTGGCCCGCGCGGACAACAGCCTTGTCAATCGCGGCGCAGCCAGTTCCTACGTGCTCTACGGCCCCGGCTGGGCGCAGGCCGCAAGTGCGCCGCGCTGGCTGGTCAAAGGATACGCAACTGAAGGCGGCAGCCGCGTGCCTTCCTTCGTGCATTGGCCCGCCTCGGCGCGCGGTGGGCAAATCGCCGACACCCTGGTCCATGTCAGTGACATTACCCCCACGGTGCTCGAACTTGCGGGAGTGACCGAAACGGGCAGCACACCGTCTGCTCTTGCGCCGGTACGGCCGATCACCGGGATAAGCTGGGCCTCCTGGCTGCGCGGCGAGGCATCGCAGGTGCGCCGACCGGAGGATGTGCTCGGCACCGAACTGTTCGGCTCGCGCGCCCTCCGGCAGGGCGAATGGAAGATCACTGACATTGGCGACGGGCGCTGGCACCTTTTCAACCTCGCCGCAGACCCCGGCGAGACGCGCGACCTTGCCGCTATCAACCCCGCCAAACTCGCCGAGCTGACACGACTTTGGGACGCCTATGCCACAGCTAACAACGTCGTGATCCCGACGGAGGCGCGTTACCGGCCATGAGAGTTTTCTGGTTCGGTGGCATCGTCACGGCCGCTTGCGCCTCATGGGCGGCATGGACAATGGCAAGCGTGGGCGGAGCAAACTCTCCGCCCACGCCGCGACACTGTGCCGGAGGCTCAGCGGGCTTCATCGCCGTTCCCGGGGGAACCGCCTTGATCGGCGATGATCGCGGCTATGCGGACGAGCGCCCGGCCATCGCCGTGCCGCTCGCTGCGTTCCGCTTCGCCCGCCACGAGGTCACCAATGGCGAATTTGCCGCCTTTGTCGCCGCAACGGGCCATGTCACCACGGCTGAGCTGCGGGGGGATTCGATCGTCTTTGCACCGCCGCGCGCGGGCGACATCCCCGTCTCGCCCGCACAGTGGTGGCGGGTGGTGGGCGGCGCGGACTGGCGGCATCCTGAAGGACCCGAGAGCTCTATCGCGGGGCGCGAACATTACCCGGTCGTCCACGTCTCGCTCGATGATGCCGAGGCCTATGCCAGATGGAAGGGCGCGCGCCTGCCGACCGAGGAGGAATTCGAATATGCAGCCCAAGGCGGCAAAGATGGTAGCCCCGGAGACGGTGAACAGCCCGCTCCGGATTTCGCCAACACATGGCAGGGACCGTTCCCCATCAGCGATCTGGCTAGCGACGGCCATGCGGGTCCTGCGCCGGTCGGGTGCTACCGGGCCAACGCTCTGGGGGCGCATGACCTGATCGGCAATGTCTGGGAGTGGACGGTAACGAGCTACCGCCCGGGCCATTCGCCGGGCCCCGCTTCCAGCGCCCTGATCGCCGCCTCAGCCCCATCAGCCGGGGAAGATCTGCGCGTTATCAAGGGCGGGTCATTCCTGTGTGCCCCCAATTACTGCGCCCGTTACCGCCCCGCCGCGCGCCATGCGCAGGCACGGCAGGAGACCGCCTCACACCTCGGCTTCAGACTTGCCGCAAACCCCTGAAATGATCGTGTCTCGACATCACCTTGCGGCACGCTATGTTACTCCTACGGGTTCAAGCAGCCTCCCGTCCAAGCGTCCTGTGCGCTCAAGCGTTGCCTCGTCAGGCCGCGTTTTCGCGGCCTTGAACTGTGCGAGGTAGACCGGACGTGATTTCTGGAAACTTTGGGCTCATCTGCGGCGCTCCTGCCGCCCTTGGCGCTGCGCTCTGCGTCTCTGCTCCTGTTTGCGCCGAAGACCCGCCACCGCGCCTGCCCAAAGATGAGGCTCTCGAACTCAGTGGATCGCACAGAGCGCGGTTCGAGACCATCGACGGGCAGGCGCGCACCGGGTTCAACAGCAGTGATGATCTGTTCAGCTTTCGGACCATCCTGACGGCCGATTATCACATCACCCCTGACGTGCATGTCGTTGCCGAATTGTGGGACAGCCGCGCATACAATGGCAATCGTGGCACGCCGATCTCGACCGGGGAGGTGAACACCCTCGAACCCGCGCAGGCCTATATCGGCGTCACACTCCCAGGCGCCCTTGGCAAGGGGAGCAAGATCGACTTTCAGGCGGGTCGTTTCCTGCTGGCGCTCGGCTCGCGGCGGTTGGTGGCAGCGGACGATTATCGTAATACCACCAACAGCTCCACCGGGATGCGGGCCGATGTTGCTGTCCCGGGCGGATGGAAGGCGACGCTGGTCTATATTCTGCCCCAGCAGCGCTTTCCCAACGATCTCGACAGCCTGCTCGATAACGACGCCGCGCTTGACCGCGAAAGTTTCGACACGGTGCTGTGGGGCGGGCTGGTGACGCGCACCAACACCGTAGTCGGCGCGATGGCCGAAGTCGGCTTCATCCATTTCGGAGAGCGGGACGCCCCCGGCCGCGCGACCCGCGACCGCTCGCTCGGCACGGTATCGGCCCGGCTGATCCGCGATCCCAAGCCTTCGACTTGGGACTTTGAGGTGGAGGGTATCGTCCAGCGCGGTACAACCTCCACCGGCCTTGCCGCCAATGCGCCAACGCAGGATGTGCGTGCGTGGTTCGTCCACGGTGACTTAGGCTACACCTTCGCGGGCGGATGGAAGCCCCGCTTTGCGCTCGAATATGACCACGCCAGCGGCGATAGCCGGGGCGGAAGCTATGGCCGTTTCGATCCCATCCTCGGCATGCGCCGCGCGGACCTGGCTCCCGGTGCGCTCTACAACGCGATCCTGCGGTCCAACTTCATCAGCCCCGGCGTCCGGCTGGAGGCCTTGCCGAGCGCCAGGACCGACTTGATGGTCAGCTACCGCCCCTTCTGGCTGGCGGCGCGCGAGGATGCATTCTCCTCCACAGGCGTGCGCGACGCGAGCGGGCGGTCAGGCAACTTTGCCGGCCACCAGCTCGATGCAAGGCTGCGCTACAGCCTCACGCCGAAGATCCGGCTGGAGGCCGATGTGGTGCTGCTCGCGAAGGGTAGGTTCTTGCGCGAGGCTCCGAATGCCCCGCTAGGCAATTGGACGCGCTACGCCTCGCTCAATGCGACCTTTCAATTCTGAGAGGTGGGCATTGTGAACCGCAGCTTCACCAGCCGCCCCCGCAAGCGGAATTGATTGCGTACCTGCCGCGGATGGACGACATTTCTGGTCATGTTTTCGACGCCAGCTTGTTGACGCTTTTTTTTGGCATTGAGCGTCCGGTGGTGTCTGCATGGATGCAAGGTTGGGCCACGCATTTCCGCGGTTTTTGGCGTTGCTGGTGCGCAAGGTGCGTCAACTCGACTGGCCGGTCAACCTGACGCCCCACATCGACGAGGAAGCCTGTGAGCTCCACCTAGAGGCCGGACTCATCAGGAACGGCGCGGATCAAACGGTTATCGCCTTGGTCCTGCTAACTGGTTCAGTGTTGGTGGATGATCGTTTCGCTTTGCTGGATGCGCTACTTTGGAGCGCCCTGCTATCCTGTGACGATCGGTCTTGCGTCGCACGGTCTGCCGGATTGGAAATGGAGGCCGTATCCCATCACCGTTAGGGCGATCAAACCCCTTCAGGTGTACCACCTTGAGTACCAGTGGGGCTCACAAGAGATAGGCAGGAAGCCTAAGTTAGGTTTACCTGTGCGTTAAGCGGGAATTGGCGGAGACGGAGGGATTCGAACCCTCGGTACCCGGATAGAGTACGGTTCCTTAGCAGGGAACTGGTTTCAGCCACTCACCCACGTCTCCGGACAGCTGCGAGGCTGCGAAAGCGGGCCTATAGTCAGCATGACGGGCAGCGGCAAGGTGGCTTGGACAAAAAAGCCCGCCGCCGCCTTGCGCGGGCTGCTGCCGCGGGGAGTGGAGGGCTGGTTCGGCGCGCGTTCAGGCTTTGCCGCGCAGTGGTTAACGGCTCGTCGCAAATCCGATTCGCTCCGGCGACGAGCGGTTGCGTCATGCGCGGGAAGCGATTCTGCTCAATGCGCAATAATCCGGGGCTGACACGTCGCTGCGAAAGGCTGCATGATGAGGATGATGACCGCCCGTTTTCCAGAGCTTGGTCGCCGGATCGCGGGGTTGGCGCTCGGCGCCATGGCTGCGCTGGCGTTGACGGCACCGGCAGCCGCGCAGGACCTCGAGACTTTTGACCCGGATGCTGCCTACAGCGCACAGAATGGCACAAGTGCGGGCGGGATCGATGGCGATCTGGCCGCGCCGGACGCGCAATCGGCACCGGTCAATTCCGCTCCGGCCGATCCAGCGTTCGACAACGAGTTCGGCACTTATGCCGCTGCGCCCGCCGATGCGACGGCGCCTTTGCCTGATCAGGGCGTGGCCCCTGTCACCACCGCCGCGCAGGCCACAGGTGAGACCTACGGCGAAGATGACCTGATCGGCGCAGCGGAAGGCGTGTTCGGCAAGGGCGCGGAGGGCCTCGCCAAGCTGATCGAGGATCTGCTGCAAAAGCAGGGCGAGCCCAATGGCTATATCGTCGGGCGCGAGGCGGGCGGGGCGTTCATTGTCGGCGCACGCTATGGCTCGGGCACGCT
The DNA here is from genome assembly GCF_009905735.1 of Porphyrobacter sp. SLTP. GTDB lineage: Bacteria > Pseudomonadota > Alphaproteobacteria > Sphingomonadales > Sphingomonadaceae > Erythrobacter. The sequence goes on along the minus strand of NZ_JAAALE010000004.1, from coordinate 162,786 downwards.
CCACCACAAGATCGAAGGCACGCAGCAGGTCTATTGGACCGGGCCTTCGATTGGCTTTGATGTCGGTGCCAACGCCGCCAATACCTTCGTGCTGGTCTACAACCTGTATGACACCGAAGACCTCTACAAGCGCTTCCCGGCGGGTGAGGGGCAGGCCTATTTCGTCGGTGGCCTCAACGCCAGCTACCTGCGGCGCGGTGATGTCGTGCTGATCCCCATTCGCGTGGGTGCAGGCCTGCGGCTCGGGGTCAATGCGGGCTACATGAAGTTCTCCAAGGAACAGAAGTGGTCGCCTTTCTGATTGCGATGATGCGTGTTGCGCGCCATTGCGCGCAGCATGATGCTTGACCGACTCAGCCCCCAGGCGCCCGACGCCCTTCTCGCCCTGATCCGCCTCCACGCTGCCGACCCGCGTGAGGACAAGATTGACCTTGGCGTCGGTGTGTACCGCACCGAATCCGGCGCGACGCCGGTGTTTGCCGCGATCAAGGCGGCAGAGCAGGTGTTGGTCGATACGCAGGATTCCAAGTCCTATCTCGGCCCCGAAGGCGACATGGGCTTCGTCAATGCGCTGATGCCCTATATCTTCGGCGCTGACCCGACGATGGGCGGGCGCATCAGCGGGATGCAGACCCCGGGCGGCACCGGTGCCGTGCGCCTCGCTCTGGCTCTGGCGCTGAAGGCGGGCGTGAAGCGCGTTCACATGGGCGTGCCAAGCTGGCCCAATCACGCGCAGATCCTCGCTGATCTCGGCATGGAGCTGGCGCCCTTCGATCACGCCAACCCCGACGGCACGGCGAACCTCGATGCGGTGCTCGCCGCGATCAACGGCGCGGGTTCAGATGAGGCGGTTCTGCTGCACGCCTGCTGCCACAACCCGACCGGTATCGATTACACTGCCGAACAGTGGGCCGCGATCGCCGAAGCCTTCGCTGCCAGCGGCACCTTCCCGATCATCGATTCGGCCTATCAGGGCCTCGGCCACGGGATGGAGGAAGATGCCGCCGGGATGCGCGCCGTGCTCGCTGCCGTGCCGGAAGCCTTCATCGCCTACAGCTGCGACAAGAACTTCGGCCAGTATCGTGACCGTGTGGGTGCGTTCTACGTGCTGGCCAAGGAGCAGGGCGCGCTCGACACCGCATTCTCCAACGCCAATGCGCTGGCCCGTGCGGGCTGGTCGATGCCGCCCGATCACGGCGGCGCTGCGGTGCGGATCATCCTGCGCGATCCTGACATGACCGCGCAATGGCTGGCCGAGCTGGACGACATGCGCGCCCGGATGCGCGGCGTGCGCGATGCGCTCGCCAAGGCGGGCACGGCCGGACGGATCGACTTGACGCCGCTGGCGCACCAGAACGGCCTGTTCTCGATGCTGCCGGTCACCAAGGAAGAGGTCGCGCAGCTTCGCGAGGAGCACGGTATTTACATGGCCGCATCAGGCCGGATCAACATTGCCGGTCTGACCCCGGGCAACCTGCCTAAATTCATCGCCGCGCTGGCGGCGGTGGCGGGCTGAGGGCGCCTGCGTGCTTGACCGTCAGCCGGTGCTCGAAGGCGAGCATGTCCGGCTGCGGCCCTTGCGCGCCGATGATTGGGACGCGCTGTTCGCGGTCGCATCCGACCCGCTGATCTGGGAGCAGCACCCGGCGCATGATCGTTGGCAGAAACCGGTGTTCCGGGCGTTCTTCGATGATGCCTTGGCCAACAAGGGCGCGCTGATCGCGATTGATACGGCAAGCGGCGCGGTGATCGGTTCCTCGCGCTATCAGGGCCTGGACGAAGCGGATGGCGGCTCGGTCGAGATCGGGTGGACGTTTCTGGCGAGGGCGGTCTGGGGCGGGACGCACAACCATGAGATGAAGCGACTGATGCTGGCCCACGCGCTGGGGAGCGTGGCCGAATGCCGCTTCCTCGTCGGCGAGAGCAACACCCGCTCGCGCCGCGCACTGGAAAAGATCGGCGCCCGCCTGACCGACCGCCGCGAGGAGCGGATCATGGCGGGGGGCGAGGTGATCCCGCATCTGACCTATGTCATCACGCGGGAGAGTTTCGCACAGGACCCGCTGGCCGGTTGATAGCTCTGCATATTGCAGTTCCCGTCACCCCAGCGGAAGCTGGTGCCTAGGGCTACGAAGTACGGTGCTTGCCGCCAGAGGTGCCAGCTTTCGCTGGGATGACGAAGGTGGGGGCGGTCGCAGTCCCTGCTTTCCTCCCAATACTCCCCTAGTCCCCGCGCCGGCTTTCGCGTAGCTTGCCGCGCAACGCATTGACCCGGGAGCCCCTCATCGCAAAGCGCCTGATCTATCGCTCGCAGCCGTTCGGCTTCGATACTGCCATGCTGGCTGGCATTCTGTCAGCCGCGCGGCGTAACAATCCGCGCCTCGGGATCACCGGGGCGCTGGTCTGCCGGCATGATCTCTATCTCCAGCTGATCGAGGGGCCGGATGAGGCGATCGACGCGCTTTATGCGCAGATCGAGGCGGATGATCGCCATTTCGATGTGCGGCTTCTGCTGTCCGAAGCTATGGGCGAGCGGTTGTTTCCTAACTGGGCGATGCTCGACGATACGGCGCCATCGCAGTTCTGGTCGGCGCAGGATGTGGCCGAAGGCGCGCTTGAGGCGGCCAGCCCTGATACTCTGCGCGCACCATTTGTCCGGCTCGCTGCGGCCAATCCGGGCTGATTCCCGCCCACTGCTTACCGCGCTGCGGCGAGGCTCTGCATCCGCTTGAGGTAGCGCGCCAGCACATCGATCTCGAGATTGACCTTGTCGCCTTCGGCCAGCGTACCGAGCGTCGTCACCGCAGCGGTGTGCGGGATGATGTTGAGCAGGAAATCGCAGGTGCCATCAGGGCGGTCGCGCACGTCGTTGACGGTCAGCGACACGCCGTTGACCGTGATCGAGCCTTTTTCCGCAATGAAGGGCGACATATCCGCCCGCGCGCGGATCGCGATCCGCCAGCTGCCCCCGTCCTGTGAGACCTTCACCACCTCGCCAACCGAATCGACATGGCCGGTCACGATATGGCCGCCGAGCTCGTCCCCGAGCCGGAGCGAGGGTTCGAGGTTGAGGAGCGCGCCCGCGTTCCACATGCCCGGCACGGTGCGGCTGACGCTCTCGCCCGACAGGTCGACATCGAACCAGGCATCGCCCGCCGTGCCGCCGCGTTCCACCACGGTCAGGCACACACCCGAACAGGCGATCGACGCGCCGATATCGATCCGCGCGGGATCGAGCGGGGCGGTGATCTTGAGCCGCAGGTCGCCGCGCTGTTCGGCGGCGGCGATGGTGCCAATGGCGGTGACGATGCCGGTGAACATGCTGGTGTCCTTATGAGTTTCGTGACCGCAGATAGGCGGTGAATTGGTCGCTGCCAAGCTGGCGGCGGTCGTGCAGTTGCCAGCAGCCATGGGCGTCGGCGAGACTCGCCAGCCCCAGCGCGCCAAGGCTGCGGCGGCCATCGCCGATCAGGATCGGGGCGGTGTAGAGGTGCAATTCATCGACGAGATCGGCGGCGAGGAAAGCCGCCGCCGTCTCGGCCCCGCCTTCGACATAGAGGTGAAGCACACCGGGAAGCCCTGCAATGGCTTCGGGCGAAGGGATCACCGCCACACCGTCAGGCGCGGCCCCGCGGGTCAGTACCACCCGTTGGGGCGAGCGGGCATCAAGGCCCGGCAGGCGCACATCAAGCCGCGGCGCGTCGGCCCGCCATGTCCCGCCGCCGACCAGAATCGCATCATGTCGCGCGCGCTGGGCGTGGACGTGGGCGCGGGCGGTCTCACCGGTGATCCACTGGCTCGTCCCGTCCGCCAGCGCGATGCAGCCATCAAGCGACATCGCCAACTTCAGCGTCACCCAGGGGCGACCGGCGCGCTGACGAGTAAGGAACCCGGTGAGGCTGGCGGCGGAGGCCGGGTCGCTGAGCAGCCGGGTTTCGATCCCCGCCGCCTGCAACCGCGCTATGCCTGCGCCAGAGGTGCGCGGGTCGGGGTCGCGCTGACCGATCACCACGCGCGCAGGCTTCGCGGCAACAATCAGGTCCGCACAGGACGGCCCGCGCGCCGATTGATGCGCGCAAGGTTCAAGCGTGACGTAGAGCGTCGCTTCGGCGAGCGCAGCGGCGCCAAGGGCCGCCAATGCCGTCGCCTCGGCATGAGGGCGTCCGCCCGCCTGAGTCCAGCCCCGCGCGATGACACGGCCGTGTTGCACCACCAAAGCGGCCACACCAGGATTGGGACGCGCGAGCGGCCGCGCGCGAGCAGCCAGCCGCGCGGTGGCGGCCATCCAGTCGTGATCGCTCGGGAGCAGGCTCGCGGCTATTGGGCTGCGCTTTCGCGGGCAGGGCTGGGCGCAGGCGTCGGGGACGCGGCGGCGGCCCGTTCGGCCTCAGCCTTGCGCTCGATTTCCTCGACATCCATGCCCGCGGCAGCGCCGAGCGCCTTGTACATGTTGCGCTTGGCCTCGGCGATCCGCGCTTCCTCGGCGGCACGCAGGTCTCTCACTTCCTGATTGGCGAGGTTCTCGGCGATGATTTCGGCATCTGTGCGGGCCGGGTCGAGCGTGGTGATATACGTCACCTTGGGCCGTTCCGGCTCGCCATAGACCGTGCTGTTCATGCCCCAATAGAACATCCCGGCGACCGGCAGGACCGACAGCGCCAGTATCGGCAGACGATAGGGCTGCGGGCGCCGGATCTCGTTCCAGAAATCCGCAAAGCCGGAGACGGGATTGAAGCGCGACTTGGAGAAGGACTTGGAGAACATGGCGCGCAATATAGGGGCAGCGGGCGCGAACGCCAAATGGTTCGCGTCAGCCGAAGCTGGCGTAAAGCCCGCGCCCGTGTTCCTTTAGCCAGCGGTCGGCGCTGGCGATCTCGCCTTCGAAGATGCGGGCCAGCAGCGCGTGGAAGGCGGGGCTGTGGTCGAAGTGTACGAGATGCGCGACCTCATGTGCGACGACCGAGCGGCGGACGAAATCGGGTGCCTGCACCAACCGCCAATTGATGCGGATACGGCTTTTGTCCGAGCATGAGCCCCAGCGGCGCTGGGCGCGGGTGAGGCCCATCGGCACCGGATCGAGCCCGGCGGCGGCGCAGTAATCGTGCATATCCGCTTCGGCGAGGCGCAGGGCTTCGGCCTCCAGCCAGCGGCGGATGCGCAGTTCCAGCCCTGTTTCCGGTCCGCCGATCCGCAGCGCATCCCCGTCCACCGCCGGACGCCGCGGCGCGCGGGCGTCCCACGCCACTTTCAGTGAAGCGCCGCGATAGCGCACCTCGCCGCCCGGCTCAGGCGCGGTGCGGGCGGGCAGTTTGGCGAGCTGGTCCGCCAGCCACCCCTTGCGCGAATGGGCAAAGGCAATCGCCTCGCGCGCCTGCGCCCAGGCGGGCAGGCTGATGCGCACCTCGCTGCCATCGGGCGCGAGCCGCAAAGTCAGCCGCCGCGCATTGTGCAGCCGCTTCAGCACGATCGGCAGGCGCTGGCCGCCAAGGTCGATCGCGGGATCGAGCGTCCGTTCGGTCGAAGCGCCGCGCAGCCAGTCGATCATACCCCCGCCTCCTCGTCGCGGGCAGGCCAGTGGCGCGGGGTGGGCCATTCGGTGATGTGATGCTCAAGCGGCCCGGCATCCACCTCGCTCACCACCCGGCCAACCACCGAAACCCCGGCGCGGCGCACCGCGTCACGGTCTCCGGAAAGGAGATAGTGCCAGCCCGGCAGCGGCCGATCATCGGCGCGCAGGCGGTAGGCGCAGGTGGAGGGCAGCCAGCTTACTTGCTCCACGATCCGCAAAGTCAGCCGCAGGCAATCGGGGACGAAGGCCTTGCGGTTGCGATAGTCGCTGCACTGCGCGGTTTGGGAGTCGAGCAACCGGCAGGCGATATTGGTGTCGAGGATTTCGCCGGTGTCTTCGTCTTCGATCTTGTGCAGGCAGCAGCGTCCGCAGCCATCGCACAGCGCCTCCCATTCGGGCCGGGTCAGCTCGCCCAGCGGCAGCTCCCAGAAGCGATCTCTCACTTCACCCATCGGTCCAGTTCCGCCGCAATGGCATCGGCGCCCTTGTCGGTCGGCAGAGTGGCTAGCGGCTCGCCATTGGGGCCGAACAGGTAGGTGATGTTGGTGTGATCGACGAGATAGCCGCCGCCTGCGACCGGCTCACCTTTCGCATAGTAAACCTTGAACGCCTTGGCAGCGGCAGCGATCTGTTCGGGTGTGCCGGTCAGGCCGATGATGTCCGGTGAGAAAGCGGCGGTAAATTCGCCGACCACCTTTTTCGTGTCACGCTCGGGATCGATGGTGATGAAGAGCGGCGTGATCATCGCCGCCTTGGCTGGGTCCTTGCCCTTCAGCGCCTTCAGCCCCTGCGCGATACGCTGCATATCGGTGGGGCAGACATCGGGGCAGAAGGCATAGCCGAAATAAACGATGCGGTATTTGCCCGCAAAATCGGTCCAGCGCACGGTCTGGCCTGCACTGTTGGAGAGCGCGAAATCGCCGCCGATGGCAGCGCCGGCCAGCGGTGGCTCCTCGGCTGGGGCGGCGGCGCCGCACCCGGCAAGCGACAGCGCGCCCGCAATCAGCAGAGCAAGGATGGGGGAAGGCTTGTTGATCTGGTTCATGCTCTGCTAACTGGTCGCTTGCGATGGGCGCCGATGACAGGCCAACGGGTCTGCCCCGCGCCCGGGCACACACGAGATGTGTGACAGGTAATGCGAAAGGATCAAACCGTGGCCTTCGATGTTTTGCGCAAATTAGGGCCTCGCCGCGGGATTGCCAGTGCTATCCTGCTGCTGCTGGCCGCAGCTGTTACCGTGCCGGCTGCGGCGCAGTTCCAGTCGGAGGGGTACAAGTTCCTCGAAGCGGTCAAGGATCGCAAGGGTGACGAGGCGACCGACATGCTCAGCAAGCCGGGCACCCAGATCGTCAACGCCCGCGATATCACCAGCGGCGATACCGGGCTGCATATCGTGGTAGCCCGCAGCGACGTCTTGTGGGTCCGGTTCCTGCTGCAACGTGGCGCTGATCCGAACATCCGCAACAAGAAGGGCATCACCCCGCTCCAGCTGGCGACCTCGCTCAGCTTCACCGACGGGGTTGAGGCGCTGATCAAGGGCGGGGCGAGCGTCAATGTCTCCGACCAGACGGGTGAGACGCCGCTTATCTCGGCGGTCCATGCGCGCAATGTCGCGATGGTGCGGCTGCTGCTGGAAAAGGGTGCAGACCCCGATCACAACGACAATTCGGGTCGCTCGGCGCGGGACTACATGGAACTGATGAGCGGCAACTCGCTGCTCAAGCAGGAATTCGCCAATGCCGATGCGAAGCGCGCCGAGTCGGGAACCAAAAAGAATTACGGGCCTTCCTTCTGACATGACCCAGACAGTGGATTTTGCCGACCTTACGCTCGACGAGCTGCGCGTTGCGCTGGCGCCCGACATTGCGGCGTCCGCGATTTTTGATGGGTGGAACGAGACCGCCTTGGTCGCCGCGGCCGAGATGGCAGGGTGCGATGTCGATGTGGCGAAGCTCGCTTTCCCCGGCAGCAAACCGATGGACATGGTCGAAGCGTGGATCACCAGCGTCGATCAGGCGATGGAGGCCGAATGGCCGCAGGAACGCCTCGCCACGCTGAAGATCCGCGAACGCATCCGCACGCTGGTCGCCTTCCGGCTGGAAGCGGTCGCGCATATTGATGAAGCCGTGCGCCGCGCCCTCGCCGTGATGGCGCAGCCGCAGAACGCGCGCCGCGCGCTGCGGCTGGGCTGGCGCTCGGCCGACATCATGTGGCGGCTCGCGGGCGATACCGCGACCGATTACAACCACTACACCAAGCGCGCGATCCTCGCGGGGATCTACTCGGCGACGCTCGCTGTGTTCGTGAACGATGACAGTGATGGGAAGACCGATACCCACGCCTTCCTCGAACGCCGGATCGACGGGGTGATGAAGTTCGAGAAGGTGAAGGCGCAGTTCCTCGGCAAGGACCGCGAACTGCCGAGCCTGACGCGGTTTCTGGGGCGTTTGCGCTATCCGGCGCGTTAAACCCATCCGAACTGGTGATTATCCGTAAGCCATAGTCGCGCTGGCGGCTGCCTTTGCCTATTGCCTGACTCGGATTCGCGGCGCATCTTGCGCTGGCGGGATCAAGACATTGATGGGAAGGGTATTTCGATGGCGGGTTCGCTCAACAAGGTCATGCTGATCGGCAATCTGGGCGCTGACCCTGAAATCCGCAGCTTCCAGAATGGCGGCAAGGTCGCCAACCTGCGGATTGCGACGTCGGAACAGTGGAAGGACAAGGCCACGGGGGAGCGCAAGGAAAAGACCGAGTGGCACACCGTCGCGATCTTTTCCGAAGGCCTCGTCAGCGTGGTGGAGCGCTACCTCAAGAAGGGCAGCAAGGTCTTCGTTGAAGGCAAGCTCCAGACCCGCAAGTGGCAGGACCAGAACGGTCAGGACCGCTACAGCACCGAAATCGTGATCCAGGGCCTTGGTGGCACGCTGACCATGCTTGATGGTCCGCAGGGCAGCGGTGGCGGCGGCATGGGCGGCGGCGGTGGCCGGTCGGGCGGTGGCAGCTATGGCGGCGGCAATGCTGGCGGCGGTGGCGGCTGGGATCAGGGCAGCGGCAGCAGCGGCGGATCGGGCGGCGGCTTCGGCGGCGGTCCTTCGGGCGGCGGCGGTGGCGGCTACGACGATCTGGACGACGACATTCCGTTCTGATCGGGTATCGTGGTCAACCGCAGGAACGGCTTGCTTGGAGAGGAGGGCTGCCGTTTGGCTAGCGCTACCTTGCGGCCAGTTTTCTCTCTCCCCTTGCGGGAGAGATACGAAGAATTGGCAGCTTGCTGCCTAGTCGCAGTTGAGAGGGGGTAAAGGCCGGAGCTTTGCTCCGGACCCCTCTCCCAACCCTCTCCCGCAAGGGGAGAGGGCTAAGGCGGCGGACCACCCAATCCCAGACATTCCCCTTCAGCAGCGGAAAGCCCAAAGCCGGACGCTAGCCAAGCCCATTTTCGCCCGCTGTTGCAGCTGAAACTCTGGCGATCAGTCGCGCCTCAGTCCCGCCAGCATCGCCGCCAGCGGCCCGTCCTGTTCGCCTTCTTTCACGATCCCGGCCGCAGCCCGCACCGCTTCGGCGTTCGGCCCTTCGGCGTAAGGATCGATGGCGAGGCCCAGCGTCTGCGCGACCGCTTCGCCCAGATCGAACATATCGCCCGAGTATTCGATCTCGTCGCAATCATCCGCTTCAAGCTCGATTTCGTCCCCCTCAGCCGCAGGACGAGCATTGTCCTCGACAAACCTGAGGTCGACCGGCTCATCAATGGTGACAGGGAAAAGCTCGGTCGAAATCGCACAGGGCTGCATGATCGCCGCCTGCAAACGCCCGGTGACCCGGATCGCCCGAGGCTTCTGCTCCAAACGCATCTCAGCCCGCAGGCTTTCAACCGCGCCCAGCCCGAACCGCGCGGCGAGCGCGGCGCGTTCTTCCGGGGTCGCTTCGATCACCACTGGCCCACCCGGCAGAGGGCGGACCTTGATCATGCGGGTGAGTTCGGAGGGAGGCAAAGGCGCGCTCACCAGATCGCGCTCGCTTTCAGCATTTCGGCATCGGAGAACCGCCCGAGCCGCTCGAACAGCTTCATCACCCGCTCGGCCACGGCGCGGGCGCTGGCCGCCTCGTCGGCGCCTTCGGCAAAGGTGACATTGCGCTGGATCGCAGCGGTCAGCTTGTCCAGATCGCCCGCGTTCAACGCGCTGCGATAGGCCCCGAGCCTGCCGCCCAGCACGCTCATCAGCTTGCCGATGCGCTTGCCCACGACAACGTCATTCACGCCGAATTCGCGCAATTGCCCGTCCATGTCTTCCACGAACAACTCGGCCAGCAGCGCGCTTTCGGCCCTGAGATCCGAGGCTTCGACCCGCACCATCACGGCGCTGAGCACAGCGGTGATCATGTCGAAGCGGCCCGCGATCGAATCTGCCACGCCGCACTCGGCATAATAGGCGGAATCGCGCGCCAGCTCGATCACGCGATGCCACAGCGGCCGCACGTTTTCGCGCGGGTCAGGAGCGGTGCCGAGCAGGCGGGAGAGGAAAGACATGGGATGCTTGGCCTTTTGCGCGGGTGTTCCAATGCAGGCGTGGGGCCGCGCGGCCCCTTCGCTTCCTACGGCAACGCACGAAGCGCGGATGCGTTCAACTGCCGTTCAACGCGAGCACGCCACCGCTTTGCCATATGGTGCGTTGCAAGCTTGCGCCTAGCCCCTTAAAGCACGTCGCCCAAGGGACAAGTGCGCGATTATGCGCGAGTGCAGGACGGGATTGAGACGGTTTGGCTCAGATGAATAAGGCGAGCGCAATGAATTTGAGCTGGCGCAGGCTCCGCAGCGTGTTGCTGCTGGCCGGCGTAGCGGCGACGCTGCCCGCGTGCACGGCCATCCGAGAATCGCGCGGCTACATCGTCGATCCGGTTCTGACGGGCGCGATCCAGCCGCAGATCGACAATCAGCAATCGGTGGAAGGCACGCTTGGGAGGCCGACCTTTACCAGTCAGTATGGTACGCCGACCTGGTATTATGTTTCCAGCATCACCGGCCAGCGCCCGTTCAACCGTCCGCGCATCCGTGAGCATTCGGTTCTGGCCGTCACGTTTGACGCGGCGGGCAAGGTGACCGGCGTCAAGCGCAGCGGTGTCGATCAGGTCGTGTTCCTCGATCCCAACGGCAACAAGACCCCCACCCTCGGCCGGGAGCGCGGCTTCCTTGAAGACCTGTTCGGCAATATCGGTCAGGTCGGCGGCGGCGGTCTGCCGGGTGGCGGCGGGCCGGGCGGCCCGTAATCGGTTGGCACTTGCGCGCTTGATCCTGCGAGAAGGCGCGCCATATTCCCCGACATGACAAGCGATAATGCCAGCCATGGCCTCGTCCAATGGCACGGAACCACCATCATCGGCGTGCGGCGTGACGGCAAGACCGTCATCGCCGGAGACGGCCAGGTCTCGATGGGCAACACGGTGATGAAGCCCAATGCCCGCAAGGTGCGCCGGATCGGAGACGGCTCCGTGATCGCGGGCTTCGCCGGAGCGACGGCGGATGCCTTCACCTTGTTCGAGCGGCTGGAAAAGAAGCTTGAGCAGTATTCCGGTCAGCTCATGCGCGCGAGCGTGGAGCTGGCCAAGGATTGGCGCACCGACAAGTATCTGCGCAACCTTGAGGCGTTGATGATCGTGGCCGACCACGACACGCTGCTGGTACTGACCGGCAACGGCGATGTGCTGGAGCCGGTGGGCGATATCGCCGCGATCGGATCGGGCGGTAATTTCGCCCTCGCCGCCGCACGGGCAATCGCCGATTACGAGGCCGATGCCGAAACCATCGCGCGCAAGGCCATGGCCGTTGCGGCTGACATCTGCGTCTTCACCAATGGCAACCTGACGGTCGAGACCGTTTAGCCCACATCCGTCACCCCGACGCAGGCCGGGGCCCAGCATCGCAACGCCGGAATCTGGGTTCCGGCCTCCGCCGGAATGACGAACAGGATTATGATCGAAAATCTCACCCCCAAGGCGATTGTCGCCGCGCTCGACGAACACATCATCGGACAGTCCGAGGCCAAGCGCGCGGTTGCCGTCGCGCTGCGCAATCGCTGGCGCCGCCAGCGGCTCGGCGCGGATCTGCGCGACGAGGTGACGCCCAAGAACATCCTGATGATCGGCCCGACGGGCTGCGGCAAGACCGAGATCAGCCGCCGGTTGGCGAAGCTGGCCGAAGCACCGTTCATCAAGGTCGAGGCGACCAAGTTCACCGAAGTCGGCTATGTCGGGCGCGATGTCGAACAGATTGCCCGCGACCTCGTCGAAGAAGCGATCCGGCTCGAAAAGGAACGCCGCCGCGAGAAGGTGCGCGAAGCCGCGTCGGAAGCCGCGATGGACCGGCTGTTGAACGCGCTGGTCGGCGATAATGCCTCCGAAGCGACCCGCGCCAGTTTCCGCCAGCGGATCGTCCAGAACGCGATGAATGATGTCGAGGTCGAAATTGAAGTGCGCGATACCCCTGCCGCCCCGTTCGACATGGGCAATATGAGCGGCCAGATGGGGATGATCGACCTCAGCGACATGATGGGCAAGGCGTTGGGCCGCAAACCCACCCGCCGCCAGAAGCTGCGCGTGCCCGAAGCGTGGGACCGGCTGGTGGACGAGGAAGCGGATAAGCGGCTCGATCAGGACGATGTTGCCCGCGCGGCGTTGCTGAATGCCGAGACCAATGGGATCGTGTTCCTCGACGAGATCGACAAGATCGCAGTCAGCGATGTGCGCGGCGGCTCGGTGTCGCGTGAAGGCGTACAGCGCGATCTGCTCCCCTTGATCGAAGGCACCACGGTTGCCACCAAATATGGCCCGATGAAGACCGACCATGTGCTGTTCATCGCGAGCGGCGCGTTCCACGTTGCCAAGCCTTCGGACATGCTGCCCGAATTGCAGGGTCGCCTGCCGATCCGGGTGGAGCTGCGCGCGCTGACCGAGGCGGATTTCGTCCGCATCCTCAGCGAAACCCGCGCCAATCTGGTTGCGCAATACAAGGCGCTGCTGGGGACCGAGCAGGTGACACTCGATTTCGCGGATGACGCGATCAGTGAGATTGCCCGCATCGCGGCGCAGGTGAACGCGACTGTCGAGAATATCGGCGCGCGGCGGTTGCAGACGGTGATGGAGCGGCTGCTGGAGGAAATCAGCTTCGAGGCGGAGGACCTCACCGGCCAGACGATCACGATCGACGCGGCCTATGTGAAGCAGCGGCTCGAAGGGCTGGCGGGCAACACCGACCTCAGCAAGTATATCCTTTGATGCGTTCAGGGCCGGTCAGCGACCTTGCGGGGATGCTGGCGGGCATGGCGCCGGTGCTGGACGCGCGCCGGGGGGATTTCGCTCTGGTCGCGGGCGATACGCCAGCCGATGCCTTTGCCCTGATCCGCGAGGACGAGGGGCTGACGGCGATTATCGCTGATGCAGACGGCGCCTTCGCCCGGATCACTCTGATGGTGCATTCCGCGCTGGACGGCGTGGGGCTGACAGCGGCGGTGTCCGGCGCGTTGGCGGCAGCCGGGATCGCCTGCAATGTCGTCGCAGGCTTCCACCACGATCACCTGTTCGTGCCGTGGGAGCGGCGCGAGGAGGCGCTGGCTCTTCTCCAGCGCCTCTCGCAATCCGGCTGATCACTCGCCCAGCAGGTGCTTCTTCCAGAACACCAGTTCGGCCAGAAAGGCGTAGTCCGAATTGGCTTTCTTGCGGAAACCGTGGCCTTCGTCTGCCGCCACCAGATGCCACACCTCGCCGCCATTGGCGCGGATCGCGGCGACCATCTGATCGGCCTCGGACTTGGGTACGCGCGGATCATTGGCGCCGGTGATGACGAACATCGGCTTCGTGATCTCGTTCACGCGGGTCAGCGGGCTGATTTCGGTGAGCTTGGCGCGTTGCACCGGATCGCGCTCGTCGCCGTACTCCACCCGGCGCAGGTCCTGACGGTACGGGTTGGTGTTTTCGAGGAAGCTGACGAAGTTGCTGATCGCCACGGTGCACTGAGTCGCTGCGAGCTTGTCCTTCAGCTGCACCGCTGCGGCATAGCACATATACCCGCCGTAAGACCCGCCGCTGACACCGACCTTGGTCGGATCGACCGCGGGATCGGCACGGACGGCGTCAATCAGCGCGGCCATGTCCTTGACCGAATCCTCGCGCTTGAACGGGCCATTGTCGAGGCTGACGAAGGTCTTTCCGAACCCGGTCGAGCCGCGCACGTTGGGCAAGAAGACCCCGATGCCCATTTCGTTGAGCATGTAGTTGCCCGCCCCGGCAAAGCCCGTCTTGCTCTGCCCTTCCGGGCCGCCATGGACATCGACGATCAACGGGCGCTTGCCCGGAAACTTGGCCGGATCGGGGAGATAGAGCAGGCCGGTGACCTCAAGCCCGTCAAAGCTCTTGGTCGTCACGATGCGGGGTTCGACATTGACGGACGGATCAAGCCCGCCCGTCTCGCTTGTGGTCCAGCGGGTCAGCTGCATCGTTTTGGGGTCCAGCGAGCACACATCCGCCGCGCTCTTGGCACTGGAGAAGGAAAAGCCGATCTCGCCCCACGGCGCGATTTCCAAGCCGCCGATCTGGCCTGCGGGCAGAACATCGACCTCGGTTACCTTGCCGCTTGCGACGTCAAGGATGCGCATCCGGTCCGACCCAGCCTCGTTGACCTCATAGACGATGGTCTTGCCGTCATCGGAGACGTCGAAGCTGTCGACGTCCCATTGCTCCTTGGAGACTGGCGTGAACTTGCCCGACGCCGGATCGAGGCGGCCGAGACGCTGGAAATCGGAGCCGGCATCGCTTGTCACCCACAACGTGCCGTCGGGCGCGATCTCCATGCCGCTGAAGGCAATCTCCGCCTTCGGGTCGCCAATCGGTGTCATCGCGCCGCTGGCGAGATCGAGCCGGTAGATATCGACATCCTGCACCGAGTTGTAATCAGCGACATAGGCAAAGCTCTTGTCGGGCGAAAAGGCGATGATCGCCCAGCCGCCGCCCTTGCTTTCATGCACCAGCCGGGCCGAGGCGGGATCGCGCGGGTTCATCACATAAAGGTCAGAATCCATCCCGTTGCGACGGGTCGAGCTGAAACCGATCAATTCGCCATCCTTGCTCCAGGCGTTCGGCTGGTTGCGGCTCTTGCCGTCGGTCAGCAGCGTGAGGCGGCCATCTTTGAGGGTGTGGAGCTGATAATACTCGTCCCCGCCGCGATCCTTAGTGACGAGGATCACGTCGCCCTTGGTCGGGGCATAAGAGCCCGACACCGGCTCGGCTTCAAAGCTAATCTGCGTGCGCGCGCCCATCGGCATCGCGATCCGGTGCAGCTGGCTGACATTGGCGAAGCGGGTGGTGATCAGCACCGCGCGGGTTTTCGGGTCCCACCCCGCGAAACCGGCGCCACGCGATTCGAGATAGGGGCGGACGTGGGCCGCCAGTTCGAGCGGGATCGGCGGCATCTCCTCAGCGGTGAGCGCAGCGGGCACCGGCACGGTCGGCACCTCGGCGGGTGGTGCAGCGGTATCCTGCGCAGCGGCGGGGGTGAGGGCGGCGCTGCCGAGCAGCAGGGCAATCAGACGAGCGTGACGCATGTTGTTAGGTCTCTCTCCATGGGCACCCCGCGCAAGGGCGGGGGTGATGGAGCAGAGGTAACGCCGCCCTAGCGTGCTAGCAATCCTGCCCCGCTACTCGGCTGCCTCGGCATCGACTTCGACATCTTCCTCGCGCCGCTCCGCAGCCTGGCGCGACCACATTTCCGCATAAAGCCCGCCGCGCTTGAGCAGACCGACGTGATCGCCGCTCTCCACCAGCCGTCCGTGGTCCAGCACCAGAATATTGTCAGCATCTGCAATGGTCGACAGCCGGTGGGCAATCGCGATCGTGGTGCGGCCCTGCGCAATCCGCCGCAGTGTGCCAAGGATTTCCTGTTCGGTCCGGGTGTCGAGCGCGCTCGTCGCTTCGTCGAGCAACAGGATCGGCGGGTTCTTCACCAACGTGCGGGCAATGGCGACGCGCTGCTTTTCCCCGCCCGAAAGCTTGAGGCCGCGTTCACCCACCATCGTCTCGAACCGGTCGGGCAGGCGCTCGATCAGCGGGGAGAGCGCTGCATCGCGGGCGGCCTGCTCCACCATCGCCTGATCCGCGCCTTCCGCACCATAAGCGATGTTATAGGCGAGGTTCTCGTTGAACAGCACCGAATCCTGCGGGACGATCCCGATCGCCGCGCGCACGCTTTCCTGCGTGACGCTGGCGATATCCTCGCCCCCCACCAGAATGCGGCCGGACAGCGGGTCATAGAAGCGGAACAGCAGACGCCCAATCGTGCTCTTGCCCGCGCCCGAAGGCCCGACAATCGCGGTGGTGCTGCCGGCTGGCACTTCAAAGCTCAAGCCGTTGAGGATCGTGCGACCCGGATCATAGCCGAAGGTAACATTGTCGAAGGCGACCGTCGGCGTGCGGATGATCAGCGCAGGCGCGCCCGGCTTATCTTTCACCTCGATATCGGTGTCGATCAGGCGGAACATCTCGGCCATGTCGATCAGGCCCTGCCGGATCGTGCGGTACACCCAGCCCAGCACATCGAGCGGGCGGAACAGCTGGATCAGCAGCGAATTAACCAGCACCAGATCACCCACGGTCATGGCGCCGGTGCTCCAGCCCCACACGGTATAGGCCATCGCCGCGCCCACCAGCGCATTGGTGATGACCGATTGCGCCATATTGAGCAGCCCGACCGAGTTTTCGGACTTCACCGCCGCTTCGGCATAGGCGCGCGCGGCTTGACTGTAGCGCGCTTCCTCGCGCTTTTCGGCGCCGAAATATTTCACCGTCTCGTAGTTCAGCAGCGAATCGACGGCGCGGTACAGGGCCTTGCCGTCGAGCTCGTTCATCTCGCGCCGCAGCTTGGTGCGCCATTCGGTGATTGCGCGCGTCACCCAGACATAGGCGACCACAGTGACGGCTGTGGCCAAGACCAGCTCGATGCCGAAATTGATATAGAAGATGATCCCGACCGCGATCAGCTCGACGATGGTGGGGGCGATGTTGAACAGCAGGAAATACAGCATTTGGTCGATGCTCTTGGTCCCGCGCTCGATGATCTTGGTGACCTCGCCCGTGCGCCGCGCCAGGTGGAAGCGCAGGGACAGGCGGTGGAGGCGGTGGAACACGTCCTCGGCCAGATGGAGAGTGGCGATCTGGCCGACCCGCTCGAAGGCGATGTTGCGCAGATTGTCGAAGGCGACCGAGGTGAAGCGCCCCAGCGCATAGGCGGCCACCAGCGCGAGGGCAACGGTGGCACCGTCGCTCGCCGCGTCCGCGCCTGAGGCTGACATGGCATCGACCGCACCCTTATAGGCAAAGGGCAGGGCGAGCGTGACGCCCTTGGCCGCCAGCACCAGCACCATCGAAACCGCAATCCGCATTCTGAGGCCAGGATTATCCTTGGGCCAGAGATAGGGCAGGAATCGCTTGAGCGTCGCCCAGCTTTCGACGTCGCGCGCGCGAGTCTTCTTATTGGCGTCGGCAGGATCGGCGGGAGCGGAGGTTTCAGGCGGCATGGGCCCTGATGTGGGCGTGCTGCTGCCTTACCGCAAGGCGAGCATGACTCTAGTAGCGCGGGCGATAGTTCGCCGATTGCTTGGCCTGCCGCAGCGCCCGGGCAACATCGGCGGGGACATCGAACAGAATGCGCTGGCGGCCAAAGTCGATCGCCACCCGGTCGAACAGCGCGAGATGCTGCATCCCGATCGAGAGCACCGGCTGATCGCGCAGTCCCAGTGCATCAAAGGCCGGGGTATCAGCAAAGGTCAGCGGTACATCGGTCAGCGCGAGGCCTTCAATGTTGAGCGAGCGCACGATCGCCAGCTCGCCGACGATATCGACTCCATTGACGTCGGTTGTGATGACCTCCTGCGCGCGCTTGGCCCGGATCTTGTCGCGCAGCGCCATATTGCCAAGGCTCGCCTGCGCGCCGGTATCAATGATGACCGTCACCTTGACGCCTTCAACGGTCGCGTCGGTGATCAGCAGCTGACCGAGGCGGCTCCGCGCCCGCACCACGATTTCGAACCCGCCGCGCTTCTCCTTCACGCTGGCATCTTCGACCGCGATGGTCTGCTTGCGGAAATCGATCAGGACGCGGAAGTCCTGAAGCGCGTCCAGCCCGATGATCCCGTCCGCCCCGACATTCTCACGTGAGAGCACGGGGGCAGAGAAGTTGGTATAGCTGTTGGTGCCAAACTCGATCCGTCTGACACTGGCGAGTTCCACCTCCCGCCGGCTCGCCATCCCGACCAGCACCGCTGTGCCCGCAGGCGCGAGATTGGCCGTGGTGCGGATCTCGTGGGTGACGGCGGTCGCCTGGCTGCCGGTGTCGATCATGAAGGCGAACGGCCCGGTGCCTTCAACCAATACAGGGAGAGTCAGGCGGCTGTGGCGCTCTGTCTCAAACGTAAGGACTTCCGCGGCAGGATCGATTGCTGCGCTGACCGGCGTGGGAATCGTCGGGCCGGCAGTCGGGGTCTCTGCCATTGCGGGTGCGCTGGTGGCGAGAACGGCTGCGGCCATAAGGGTGCGAGCGGACATATAGGCTATCTCCCCATGCGGCAGGATACTGACGGCCCTGTCCGGCGCCGGCCATTCTAGCACCGCTGAGGAGACATCCCAACAGCGCGAAGGCGAGGGGACGAATCATGGTGGCGTAGTGAATCGGGTCTGTTGGGTCGGGAATCTCGGGCAGACCGGGGGAAACAGAGGATCTGTCCTCCAGAATGAGGCTCAAAACCCGATTCAGACCCCCGATTCACCCGGATTCGGGCCGTCAAACAGGCGATTCACCCCGGCACAAAGGCCCTATGGGGGGGTGAATGATGGGAAAAAATGGCGGAATTCTGCGGTTCTTGCGTGCCAGTGAAATAAAATTGCAAAAAGCCGTTGACCGAATCACGAACCCCTCATAGATGGGCTCCACCGACGCGGCGCTGACGGCTTCCACCGCCACCGCAACGACCGGTCGCCAACATAAACGGATAGCCGGTCCCCCGGTGTAAATCGGGGAACCAAGCGCTGTCCGCTATTACTGTCTGGTGGCTCTTTGACATTGTTGGTTTTTGATGAAGGGACATGTGGGCGACGGCGCCCGGTCCGGGGAACTCAAGGCTCCGGTAACCGGTTAATTTAAGCCGATGCCACATTCGTCGCAGACACCACGTCTGCGCGGATGGTAAGCATGTTCATTCGTATCCATTACGTTTGACAGTGCAGGTATTGGCTCCTTGCAGCTCATGCTAGACTGGAGGGTGGGGTTTTCCCCATGCTAGTTTAGTGTGTGACACAACTTGAGAGTTTGATCCTGGCTCAGAACGAACGCTGGCGGCATGCCTAACACATGCAAGTCGAACGAACCCTTCGGGGTTAGTGGCGCACGGGTGCGTAACGCGTGGGAACCTGCCTTTTGGTTCGGAATAACAGTGAGAAATTACTGCTAATACCGGATAATGTCTTCGGACCAAAGATTTATCGCCATTAGATGGGCCCGCGTAAGATTAGCTAGTTGGTGGGGTAAAGGCCTACCAAGGCGACGATCTTTAGCTGGTCTGAGAGGATGATCAGCCACACTGGGACTGAGACACGGCCCAGACTCCTACGGGAGGCAGCAGTGGGGAATATTGGACAATGGGCGAAAGCCTGATCCAGCAATGCCGCGTGAGTGATGAAGGCCTTAGGGTTGTAAAGCTCTTTTACCCGAGATGATAATGACAGTATCGGGAGAATAAGCTCCGGCTAACTCCGTGCCAGCAGCCGCGGTAATACGGAGGGAGCTAGCGTTGTTCGGAATTACTGGGCGTAAAGCGCACGTAGGCGGCTTTTTAAGTCAGGGGTGAAATCCCGGGGCTCAACCCCGGAACTGCCCTTGAAACTGGGAAGCTAGAATCTTGGAGAGGCGAGTGGAATTCCGAGTGTAGAGGTGAAATTCGTAGATATTCGGAAGAACACCAGTGGCGAAGGCGACTCGCTGGACAAGTATTGACGCTGAGGTGCGAAAGCGTGGGGAGCAAACAGGATTAGATACCCTGGTAGTCCACGCCGTAAACGATGATAACTAGCTGTCCGGGCTCATAGAGCTTGGGTGGCGCAGCTAACGCATTAAGTTATCCGCCTGGGGAGTACGGTCGCAAGATTAAAACTCAAAGGAATTGACGGGGGCCTGCACAAGCGGTGGAGCATGTGGTTTAATTCGAAGCAACGCGCAGAACCTTACCAGCCTTTGACATCCTAGGACGACTTCTGGAGACAGATTTCTTCCCTTCGGGGACCTAGTGACAGGTGCTGCATGGCTGTCGTCAGCTCGTGTCGTGAGATGTTGGGTTAAGTCCCGCAACGAGCGCAACCCTCGTCCTTAGTTGCCATCATTAAGTTGGGCACTTTAAGGAAACTGCCGGTGATAAGCCGGAGGAAGGTGGGGATGACGTCAAGTCCTCATGGCCCTTACAGGCTGGGCTACACACGTGCTACAATGGCATCTACAGTGGGCAGCTATTCCGCAAGGATGCGCTAATCTCCAAAAGATGTCTCAGTTCGGATTGTCCTCTGCAACTCGAGGGCATGAAGGCGGAATCGCTAGTAATCGCGGATCAGCATGCCGCGGTGAATACGTTCCCAGGCCTTGTACACACCGCCCGTCACACCATGGGAGTTGGATTCACCCGAAGGCAGTGCGCTAACCGCAAGGAGGCAGCTGACCACGGTGGGTTCAGCGACTGGGGTGAAGTCGTAACAAGGTAGCCGTAGGGGAACCTGCGGCTGGATCACCTCCTTTCTAAGGATATTCACGAAAGCGCCGGGGCTAGCCTCTGGAAGAGCTTCGTGGCTTCCAAAGAACATTGCCGTCGTCCTCATGTCCTTTCATCAATCGGATACAGCTTGCAGCACTTCTGTGCCTGTAAGCTGTGTGCCTGAGCCGGCTCACGCCCACGCGGCAGCCTGTTCCTTCGGGAATGGCGGCCGGATGCGGTGGTGTGGGCCTGTAGCTCAGTTGGTTAGAGCGCACCCCTGATAAGGGTGAGGTCAGTGGTTCGAATCCACTCAGGCCCACCATTACCTGTAAGGGGCCTTAGCTCAGCTGGGAGAGCACCTGCTTTGCAAGCAGGGGGTCATCGGTTCGATCCCGATAGGCTCCACCAGGTACACATGATGCGGCGCGGCTTTATGCCAGCGCGCTCAACATATCCGATAGATGAAACGAAAACTGATCCCGCTTCGGCGGGTTAGGTGATCGCCATGTTTTGCATGGGATTACCGCTCTTTGACATTGTGAATGGGTTTTTAAATCGATGCCGTGGCGGTATCGTCGTGCTGGTGCAGACCTTTGGGTTTGTGGCTGGGCGGCGAATATCATCACATTAATCAAATTGATTATCTGGCTGAGATAATTCTCCTCACTATCGCAAGACGCCAGGCTCTATGCAGGCCTGTCGTTGATAGTGTGGATTCTCAAGCGTGAGGTAAGAGCATTTGGTGGATGCCTTGGCATGTACAGGCGAAGAAGGACGTGGCACGCTGCGATAAGCGTCGGGGAGTTGTGAGCAAACTTTGATCCGGCGATTTCCGAATGGGGAAACCCACCTTCACCATTTCTTCCAGTTGGCTTTCGGGCCAGCCGGGCGAGGTGGATAAGGTATCACCGAGCTGAATAAAATAGGCTTGGTGAAGCGAACCCGGGGAACTGAAACATCTCAGTACCCGGAGGAAAAGACATCAACAGAGATTCCCGTAGTAGTGGCGAGCGAACCGGGACCAGGCCAGTGCCTTCATTTCAACTAGCAGAACACTCTGGAAAGTGTGGCCGTAGCGGGTGACAGCCCCGTATGCGAAAGTGATGATGAAGGACTAGAGTAGGGCGGGACACGTGAAATCCTGTCTGAACATGGGGGGACCACCCTCCAAGCCTAAATACTCGTACATGACCGATAGCGAACACAGTACCGTGAGGGAAAGGTGAAAAGCACCCCGATTAGGGGAGTGAAACAGTACCTGAAACCGAATGCTTACAAGCAGTTGGAGCCCCATAGGGGGTGACAGCGTACCTCTTGCATAATGGGTCAGTGACTTAATCTAGCATGCGAGCTTAAGCCGTTAGGTGTAGGCGAAGCGAAAGCGAGTCTGAATAGGGCGACTGAGTATGTTGGATTAGACCCGAAACCCGGCGATCTAGGCATGAGCAGGTTGAAGGTGCGGTAACACGCACTGGAGGACCGAACCGTTTAATGTTGAAAAATTATCGGATGACTTGTGTTTAGGGGTGAAAGGCCAATCAAGCCGGGAAATAGCTGGTTCTCCGCGAAATCTATTGAGGTAGAGCGTCAGATGTATGCCGATGGGGGTAGAGCACTGGATGGGCTAGGGCTGCGCGAGCGGTACCAAACCTAACCAAACTCCGAATACCATCGAGTCTTGTCTGGCAGACAGACGGCGGGTGCTAAGGTCCGTCGTCAAAAGGGAAACAGCCCTAACCTACAGCTAAGGTCCCCAAGTCATATCTAAGTGGGAAAGCATGTGGGAATCCCAAAACAACCAGGAGGTTGGCTTAGAAGCAGCCATCCTTTAAAGAAAGCGTAACAGCTCACTGGTCTAAATAAGGGTTCCTGCGGCGAAGATGTAACGGGGCTAAAGATATGCACCGAAGCTTAGGGTTGCAGTTTACTGCAGCGGTAGCGGAGCGTTCCGTAAGCGAGTGAAGGCGAAGGGTAACCGACGCTGGACGTATCGGAAGTGCGAATGCTGACATGAGTAGCGACTAACAGGGTGAGATACCCTGTCGCCGAAAGACCAAGGGTTCCTACGCAATGCTAATCAGCGTAGGGTGAGCCGGCCCCTAAGACGAGCCCGAAGGGGGTAGTCGATGGGAACCACGTTAATATTCGTGGGCCTGGTGGTGTGTGACGGATCTCGTAAATTGTTCCTCCTTATTGGATTGGTAGGGGCAGTGAAGAGGTTCCAGGAAATAGCCCCACCGTATAGACCGTACCCGAAACCGACACAGGTGGTCAGGTAGAGTATACCAAGGCGCTTGAGAGAAGTATCCTGAAGGAACTCGGCAAATTGCCTCCGTACCTTCGGAAGAAGGAGGCCCCATCTTAAGGCAACTTTTGGTGGGGGGCACAGGCCAGGGGGTAGCGACTGTTTATCAAAAACACAGGACTCTGCTAAGTCGGCTTCAAGACGACGTATAGGGTCTGACGCCTGCCCGGTGCTGGAAGGTTAAGAGGAGGAGTGCAAGCTCCGAATTGAAGCCCCAGTAAACGGCGGCCGTAACTATAACGGTCCTAAGGTAGCGAAATTCCTTGTCGGGTAAGTTCCGACCTGCACGAATGGCGTAACGACTTCCCCACTGTCTCCAGGATATGCTCAGCGAAATTGAATTCTCCGTGAAGATGCGGAGTACCCGCGGTTAGACGGAAAGACCCCGTGCACCTTTACTGCAGCTTCAGAGTGGTATTAGGAAAGAGTTGTGTAGCATAGGTGGGAGGCTTTGAAGTGTCGGCGCCAGCTGACATGGAGCCATAGGTGAAATACCACCCTGCTGTTTTCTGATATCTAACCTCGCGCCGTTATCCGGCGTAGGGACCCTCTGTGGCGGGTAGTTTGACTGGGGCGGTCGCCTCCTAAAGAGTAACGGAGGCGCGCGATGGTAGGCTCAGGACGGTTGGAAACCGTCTGTTAGAGTGCAATGGCATAAGCCTGCCTGACTGCGAGACTGACGAGTCGAGCAGAGACGAAAGTCGGTCATAGTGATCCGGTGGTCCCTCGTGGAAGGGCCATCGCTCAACGGATAAAAGGTACGCCGGGGATAACAGGCTGATGATTCCCAAGAGCTCATATCGACGGAATCGTTTGGCACCTCGATGTCGGCTCATCACATCCTGGGGCTGGAGCAGGTCCCAAGGGTTTGGCTGTTCGCCAATTAAAGTGGTACGTGAGCTGGGTTCAGAACGTCGCGAGACAGTTTGGTCCCTATCTGCCGTGGGCGTCGATACTTGAAAGGAGTTGCCCCTAGTACGAGAGGACCGGGGTGAACATACCTCTGGTGTACCTGTCATTCTGCCAAGAGTGCCGCAGGGTAGCTATGTATGGACGGGATAACCGCTGAAAGCATCTAAGCGGGAAGCCTCCCTTGAGATTAGGTATCTTTGAACCGTGATAGACCATCACGTTGATAGGCCGGGTGTGGAAGTACAGTAATGTATGGAGCTAACCGGTCCTAATAGTTCATATCATGCTTGAGAATTCGCACTGTCAACGACAGCCCTGCCTTCTGGTGGCGCACGTTGGTGGAGAATGTCTCCGGCCAGATACGCCCTTTACCACTCACCCAAGTGAGTGTGCATCGATTTAAAAACCCGCATCCACTGGCCCCATTGCTTGGTGGCCATAGCGTCTGTGACCCACCCGATCCCATCTCGAACTCGGCCGTGAAACCAGACAGCGCCGATGGTACTAACGCTCAAGCGTTGGAAGAGTAGGTCGTCGCCAGGCATTGAGGCCAGTGGGAGCGGGTATAACCCATTCACAAGTCAACAGGGCTGACCCGCAAGGGCGGCCCTATTGGCGTCTTTGGTGCATATGCATCAATAGCGCCCTCCCTGATGCCCTTGGCAGACGGGAAGGCCGCGAAACCCAGGTTTCGCAGGGCCACCAAGATCGGTATCGCGGGATGGAGCAGCCCGGTAGCTCGTCAGGCTCATAACCTGAAGGTCGTTGGTTCAAATCCAACTCCCGCAACCAATCTTTTCAAGCGCTTATGCGAAATTCTTTCAACCTCAGAGCCGCGCGTGTCCGTGTGATGTCCGCGGTTCTTATCGCCTGTGGGACTCCGCGGTTCCGCCGACTGGATCTGGCGCAGCTTGAAAGATCGCCTTAGTTGAACACCCATTTTCCGCACATTGGGATACGACCTTGGCGTTAGGCGGCTTGCTTGGCAGCTACTGCGCTCGTTCCCCGAAATGCAGACATTCAGCAATCGACCCCGAAGCGGCCATAGCGATAGCTCTTGCGCTTAAGTCGTTGGTGCTGCGATAAACCTTTCAGAGCCGGCAAGAAATCGCCGTTTCCCGCAGCGGAGTTACATGGTTCGACGGATTGGCTTCTGGTCGCTGGGCATCCTTGGGGCGCTCACCCTTGCCTTACTGCTGGGCGTTTGGATGCTGTTGCCGCCCGATGTTCCGGTGCCGCCTCGTTCCAACCAGATGATTGCGATGGTCACGATCTGGAATCCCGGCGAGCCCTTGCAGCCCGATCAGACTATCATCGTCAAAGACGGCCTCATCACCGAAATCAGACCAAGTCGACCAGACGATGATCCGCCGATCTGCCCGGGCTGTATCGCCATGCCCGGCCTGATCGACGCCCATGTCCACACACCGCCAAAGCTTGCGATCGGCAACCAGCGACTGTTTTCGCTGCTCTACCTCAAATATGGCGTGACGAGCGTTCGTGACCTTGGCCAGACCGATGACAGCATCGCCGATCTGCAAGCCGACATTTTGGCCGGGCGCATTGCGGGCCCACGGATGTATCACTGCGGACCGGTGCTCGATGGCGAGCGGCCAAGCTGGCCAAGCGCCTTGCGGATCGTTGACGGACCGCAAGCGATCAGTGCTGTGAAAACCCTCAAGGCAGGCGGCGCCAGCTGCATCAAGACCTACACGGGGTTACCCAAAGCCGCATTTGTCGCGGCTGCTGCCGAAGCGAAGCGGCAGGGCTTGCCGCTGCTCGGCCACACGCCGCATGCTGTGAACCTGCGTGATGTGTCCGACTTCGAGGTCCAGCACTTCAACGGCATTCCCTATCTCCACAAACCACCCCCCGAGAATGCCGATTATCGCAGTCAGGATGTGTCCGCGATGACCGGAAGCGACATTGCCGAAGTCATCGCGCTGATGAAGGCCAACCGCATTTCGATTCTGCCGACACAGGCGAACCAGAAAGCCCGGTTGACTGCATCAGACCGGCAGCGGTTCCCTCCGACCGAGGGCCTCCGGCATCTCCCGGCGTTCTGGGAGCAGGCCTGGCCGATGATCGTCGCGCACCCGGAAACCGCCGAAGCCGTCGCAGCCGACCTTGATGGCATTGCGGCAGAAATCGCCTTTGTCGGCAAGGCCCAGTTGGCAGGTATTGATGTGCTGGCGGGAACGGATGTCGTCATGCCCTATGTCGTGCCGGGCGAGTCCCTGCATCTCCAACTGGCGATGCTGTCCGAGGCATTCGGCGGCGACGAAGCTGCGCTTGCCGCTGCGACCGGGGTCAATGGCCGCCATGTCGATCGGGGCAAGGTTGGCCGGATCGCGGTTGGTAACTTTGCCGATCTGCTGATCCTGCCCAAGGGCGCGCGTCGCGATCTGGCAACAGTGCGAAGCTGGCAGTTCGTGATGGTCGGCGGACGAATGTATCCGCGCGCGCAAATCGAGGCTGCGGTCGAGCGCCACGACCAGCATTTCCGCGGAGCCTATTACGAGACCGTGATGAACGGGCTCGCCCGTACTCTGGCTTCAGCCTTTGGCCGCGAGGAGAGCCATTAGTCCGATGGATTGAAACCGGAATTGTCGAGCCCCAGCCGGCGGCCGACAGGCCCCTCCCGTGGCGGCAAGATCCGCCATTCAGAAATCCACCCACTAGCAGTCATCAGCCGCGAATACGCATGAACCTGAAACCAGCCGGGCAGCTATGGCCTCGCTTGTGCCGAAAGTTGCCTTTCAGCAAACGACCCCAATTCTGTCTTTCAATGGCTATTGGCCATGCAGCCGACCTCATTTTTGAGGAAGGTGGACATGGGCGACCTGTGCCACAACCACAGCCGGGCAAATCACCGTTCAACAACCGAATTTTGCATTTTACCAATGAACGTGCAGGCCCCGGCAAAGAAGCCTGTCGCAAGGGCGACGACGTGACCTACTTTTACACCGCCATGTGCGCTGACGAACACATCGAGTATGATTGACGCAGCAATTCCGGCCACAGCCACCCACCATGCTACCGACATCCGCCCGACCAGCAGCATCGCAAAGCCACAGAGGGCGAGATACGCCTGCGAAGCCCCGGAAATGTAGGTCTGGGGTTGTAAAATTAGTGTTGCAAGCTGCGCGAGTGCGCCACCACCAATTCCCACGCAAAGCATCATCCGCCAACCAAAGGCTTGCTCGACCGCGCTGCCAACGACGGCAATGACCAAGACGTTGAACAGCATGTGCGCCGGCTTCACATGCAACCACTGAGAAGCAATGAGCTTCCAGGAATCAATGACCTCAAAGTAGGCGCCTCTTTCCGCTCCAAACTGTATGAGGTCTCTTGAATGCTGCGGATGCCAGACGGGTTGATCGAGCAGCAGTGCTGTTGTCAGCCAAGCCAGCAAGATGCTGACCGACCATAGCAAAGCAACAGGGGAATGCGCCGCGCCGCAGTTCCACCGGGCCGTTGCTCCTCTCATTGAAGCGCGCAACCTGCCAGCCAGACATCGTTCAGTCCCGTTGGGCGGCAGCGACCTTGCACGAGGCGTTCAATCCGCACTGTGCGTTCCGCAAGCGCTTGATTTCGCCGTTGCAGATTAAACTTTCTCGGAGCAATTGGCACTGCGACTAAGGAAAAGAACTCTCTGTCCGTAAGCTCCGATGGAGGCTTGCCATATATCCGTTCGCTCGCGGTGTAGAAACCGATCATCCAACCGTCGGGTCCACGGCCCATCCCGACCCAATCCAGCCAGAGTGCGATGATCTGCGCCTTGGTCAGGCTGTGCTCAAGGCCGATAGCATAGCCGATCAAGCGGATCTTCATGAAGCCCGGTTCGAAGCGGTCAAATCCCGCTCGTTTCGCGACCGACTGGCTGAGCGTAGTCAGCCCTGCACCTGCGCTTGAGAAATCGACACCCGAATGCCCCTCAAAGGCTGGGTCCTCGACCATGAGAAGTTGTTCAATTCGCCCTGGCCCCAAGCCTGCACCGCCCCTGCCATTGGCAATTAGCATGTTTGCTCTCTCACCCAGTTCGGCGGAATCGGAGCGCGCGTCGACATAACCCGAAAGGCCATAGGCCAGTGCAGCTGCAAGCGCTCCACCCGCCAAGGCAGCGACAGATTTGCCTACCGGCTTCCACCTCGAACGTTCAGTCATGGGCCAATCGATATCCGTACCATAGCTACGGATAACGTCTAACTGCTGCGAAGATCGTTTTCAACTCCGGTTGCAAATCGCTCCGCAACAGCGAGAAGTTCGTCGACGGTTTCAGGTTTGAGCTGCGCGATAATCAAGCGGAACAGCATCACGCGGCGCTGGGCTACCTCGATGTAGAGCTGTTCTCCAGCGGTGCTAAGCCGCACTACACTGACCCGTTTGTCTCTGGAATGCGGCTTACGCTCGACAAGACCGGATCGCGCCAGCCCGGCGACAATCCTGCTGATGGTCGGATGAGCCACGCCCTCGCGCTTTGCCAATTCAACTATGCTGGTATCCGGATGCTCGTAGAGCAGCGCCATCAATGAGTATTGCGAGCTGGTGAGTGCATGACCCTTATGTGTGGTTCGGGCGATCCGAAGCAGCCTCGTTGCAAAATGCTGGAGGCGGGCAGCAGGGTCAGATGCGTCAACTGTCATCGGCAAGAGAATATGTCACTTTGCGCTTGCGGGAAAGCGAGTGGGAGCTTCGTGCACTCATAGCCGTTTGCACGTCCACCATACCAAATCCGTGGGTAATCAGATCAGAAGTGCAACAAGCAGAGAAATCCGCAAGAGCCACCATTCGCCTATCCACCCACTTCCAGTCATTCCCGGCAGCACGCCGCGCGCCTGAAATCGGACGTTCTTCCTTCAACAAAACGCAATATCGAGGGCGCATTGGTATGTTGGTTTCTTACTGTGCGCACTATGTTTTCAGAGGCAGGCCAGCGCGTTCCAAAATGCAGTCACCAAATGCCTCCGCATCGCCACCGACATCGTCCAGCAAGCGCAAAAGGTGAGCTCGATACTGCTGCGCCATGAATCGAAGGGCCCTTTGATAATCCGCCTCTCTGCGCTCTGTGACCTTGATCTTCTTGGCTTGGATCTCGAATGCCTTGCTCGAGAACTCGACGAGCCACTCTGTCACTCCCCAGAGTTCATCGGGCCTGATCGTGATTGCTTGCTTTCTCGCTGTGCGATTTTGCGGTTTGAATTCAACTTCTGCGCGAACAAGGCAGCGTAGCTCCTCCGTCAGTTCGAGTCCTTGCTTTGCCGCGAGCTCAAGACCCTTCTCGTACACGCGGAGGACTACTTGGGATGACCGAGAACCAAGCACGATGGTGCGCCCCGCATCTGGGGTGATCCAGTCGCCTTTTGGCTCCCATTTCAAACCATAAGTTCTAGCTAGCTTGCGCGTAATTCGGACGTGGCGTTGGAACAGCTTCGGCGCAGAGCGGTCAATCGCCACATCTAGTCGGGCGGGGCGATGGTCGAATTCACGACGGAGCAGCGACGAAATAAGAGGCGAGACCGCACCTTTGCACTCTACGAAAGGAGTGCCGTTAGCGCCTCCCCAGCGAACTGAGCAAAGGCGCTTGCCGAACTCATCCAGCAGAACCGCATTTTCCTCATAGAAGCGAACAGGAGGACCGCTTTCGCAAGTTGGCTTCTCGCCCGCGTCAGTCAACTCATGCAGCAGTTGGTCGATTAGCCAGCGGGGCTCATCATAAACCGAAGCACAGTACGCATCAAATTTCGATTCAGCGGCAACACTTCCGGCATTCTCATTTGAAGGGTAGACCCCCCTATTAGGGTAGACCCCCCTATTAGAGTAGGGGAGCCTAGCGCCGACCTTTGATGCAGAAACTCCTCGCTCGATGCACTCGCTGCGAGTTTCTGCCTCGTGCATAGAACCTCGAGCAGGACCTTCGGCTTGCTGGGGAGTGCGACCGCTCAAGATCCGTTCCTTGGGGGAGTTTTGATGTGCTGAGCCAGCCAGCAATACAGGCCGCTGCGAGGGTAGAGCACTCTCCCGGCCTCTTGATGGTAAGCGGGACCAGTGCCTTCCGCACGCTTCCGCGCAAGAGTACGAGGGCTCCGCCTGAGTAGCTTTGCAGCTTCAGCAGGTGTCAGATATTCATCGAAATTCGGACGATTGTCCATCGAGAGGGCTCCAAAGCTAAAGGTGCCTTGGCTGCGTACAGCTTTAGAGGGCACCCATATGTGAGAAGGGTGCGGGACTGTTGCCCTCAACTCTTTCGTGGTGGTGCCTCTATGGACCGACTTGCTTTGGGTGGTCTAAGATCTCAACGCCGTGCCCAATCTCTTCGGGGCATCACGGAAACGTGCCTAATGGTATGACCTATCCCTACCGCATCCCTCTTTTGGCTCTCGAAATTCTCTAGGGATGGGCATCCCGCAGAAGCAGAATGCTCCGTAAAACCAGAAGTTCAAGCAGATTGTGCAAGTTGGCCTAAAATGTCTTCCTATGGCTACGTTTGGCACCTCGCGCCTTTGAGTCTGCTCATCGAAGGGCAATCGACACGCTCTCAGCGGCTGCACGCAGCGAGTCATCGTACAAATTGGCGTACCGCTTTGTCGTCTGAGGCGTTGAATGGCCAAGGAGCTCGCCCACCACGAGGAGAGATTGCCCGGAGGATGCCAACAGGCTGGCAAAGGTGTGCCGTAGGTCGTGGATGCGAACTCCACTAAGACCAGCCTTTTCGCAGGCAGCTTTCCATGTCCGTCGCACATCGCACAACGGCGCGCCGAGACTTCCGGGAAATATGGAGGTCCCTACAGTCTCGGCGCGCCTCCTGTCGAGAATGTCCGCGACTGCTTGGGAATAGGGAACCCGGTGTTCACGGCGCTGCTTTGTTTCCGCGCTGGCTTTCGTCCAGACACGCCGCTCAAGGTCGAATTGCCCCCAAGTCGCGTTCAGCGCTTCACCTCGCCGACAGCCAGTTAGCATCATAAAAAGCAGCGCATCGGCCGAGGATCGCTCCGGATGTTCTTCAAGCGCTGCCATCAAGCGAACAACCTCGACTTTGGACAAGTACCGAGTTCGCTTCGGCTCGGGATTGCGCCGAGCTCCCGACGCGGGGTTACGCTCGATCCAGCCCCAGCGGATTGCGAGGTTCAGCGCCTTGCGGAGTACCTCAATAACGCGGTTGGCGCGCGTAGGACGGGTCGTTGAAATGGCTCGGTGCAACTCGTCACAATCGCGTGGACTAATCTCGGCAACCTTTTTGGGGCCGAGAACCGGAAGGATATCCTTTTGCCACATAGAGCGATCATCTGCCGCAGAGCGTGGAGCCTTGGTCGGCAGGTGTTCAGAAGCATAGCGGTCGAATAGCTCACGAACGGTTGGTGCGGACCGCTCTGCGATACGCTCGTCGAGGGGATCCTGTCCGAGATCAATCTGGCGACGCAGTTGTTCGGCTTGCTTGCGGGCAGCAAGCACTGTCCACGTAGGATACTGACCGATAGTAATCCGCCGCTCACGTCCCTTGGCCCGATAGTTGAGGACGAATGCACGTGCTCCGCTGGCTGTGATCCGCACACCGAAGCCGCGAAGGTCGGCGTCGTAGAGAACCCTGTTCCCAACATCAGGGGCAACTATTTCGCGTACCAGCCTATCCGACAGCCTCTCACGGATCGCTCGTGTCCGCACTGTGTCCGTGCTCGAACGAGATGTAGTTGGCATTCAGTGTCCTCCTGCTGCTGCAATTGGCACTATCGAAGTGCCTGTAGATCAACGGTTTAGTCCAAGTTTGCCCGAACAATCAATAGCTTCCGGAAGAGCGTTCTGTCAGGCTCATAACCTGAAGGTCGTTGGTTCAAATCCAACTCCCGCAACCACTCTAAACATACATCCGCCGCTGGCCCTAGGGTCTGCGGCTTTTTTTGTTTGGGGAGTGCGAGACGGAAGATAAACGCCAGCTGATCGAACAAGATCAGATCGACGCCAACCTTCCCGTTAAGGCGCTGAGTGCCCTCAACTTAATCAACCAAACGGTTACGCAGTCAGCGGGCCTGCTGCATCGTCGCGCTATTTGTGCAGTTGCCAGTCTGACGACGGGCTCCGCAGACCTGACGACTTGTCGATATGGCCTGCAGTCCCCCCGAAACGCGGCGGGGCTCAGGATTGCCGGAGCAATCACGTCCAGCCACGGGGTTCGGCCAAGTCAGTCTGCCGCGTCGGTATCGACCACAGGCACTTCTAGCGTCAGGCGTGTGCCATCCGGCCCGCTGTCGATGGCCAACACACCCCCAAGGTTGCGGGCGCGGGTCTCCATGCTGGTGAGCCCGCGGCCCCGACGATAGCCTTCGGGAAGGCCGTTGCCGTCGTCCTCGATGACGATCCGGATCGGCCCCAGCGCTGATGCGCTGCCTCTGACCGCGATCCGCCGCGCGCCTGAATGGCGCAGCGCATTGGTCACCGCTTCCTGCAAGATCCGCAGCACCTGCAAGGTCGGGCGCGGACCGAGATCGATCGCCTCGTCCACCTCCGACACGAAATCGAGCGCGATGCCGGCTGCTTCGATCTGGGGGCGCACCCGATGCTCGAAAGATCGCAGGGTTTTCGCGAGGCCATCTTCCGCGGAATCCATCGAATCGACGATCAGCCGCAAGTCGGCAATACTCGCCTGCAAGCCCTGCTCGACCTCGACCGGGCTGGCCCCGCCGCTCCTCACCTGCATCATCAGCCCCAGCAGCTGCCCCCCGATCCCATCATGCATGTCGCGCACGATGCGCTGGCGCTCGACCAACATGACCTCGCGCTGGAGCATCTGCTTTTGCGCATCATAGCTGCGTTCGAGCTTGGCGGTTTGTTCGGTCAGCTGGGCGGCGAGGATTTCATTGGAGCGCACCACGGTGCGCCGCGCCTCACTCGCTTCGCGCGCAATTGATGCGACCACCCCGAGGCCAAGCAGCAGCCCTGCGGGCGCGGCGGCATAGAAAGTCAGCGCAAGTTTCTCGGCGAAGGGCAGGGCAAGGTCGAACACGGTGTCGGCCGCATCGACCGACAGGGCGAGAAGGCAGAACATCAGCGCGATCCGCTCCAGCCAGCGCCCGTCGCGTCGCACGGCGACGCCCCAGGCGAGCACCGCCAGCCCGCCGAGCGCGAGCACCAGGAGCATCCCGGCATTGCCCATCGCCAGATATTCGAACCACGGCATGATGGCCGGCCCCACCATAAAGCCCGCCGCCGTCACGACCGTCAGATAGAGCAGCAACGCCGCCCACAGCCAGCCGAGCCAGTGCTGCCAGCGCTCCGTCCCCGTTTCGCCCGCCAGCAGATGGCGCGCGAAGGCGATCACCACTGAAAAGCCGAGCAGGTAGTAAAGGAAGGCGGTGATCAGGAAGGGCACCTCGAACGGCGTCTGAAAGCTGATGAAATAGGTGCGCGCGGCCCATACCCCCATCAGCCCCATCAGGCTGCGGATGCGTGCGCGGTCTTCGGCGGGCCAATTCGTGACGAGGCAAAGCAGGGTCGCGAAGACCAGCACCGAAATGGCGATGGTGGGGGTAATTCTGGTGATGATGTCAACCGCACCTGCCGCACGCGCCGCTTCGACCGCTGGGCCGATGTGGAACGGGGCTAGCGCGTGGATGCTGCTCTGGGTCTCGATCAGAACCGTGACGCGGTTCTCGCCCGCACGCAGCAGAGCCGTCGGGATCGGGTAATAGTGCGCGGTCCCATCGGCCGCGCCGCGCAGCGTGTCGAGCGGGATGTTGGGCTGGATCACGGTGCCGTTGAGCTTGATCTCCTGCAGGCCCGGCGTTGCGCCGATGAAGAAGGCCAGGTCGTCCTGCCCCGGCGGCGGGGTGAAGGGGATGAGGAATACGACCCGCGGGCCTTCCTCGCCGACCGGCGCGCGGTAGATCGGGTTGGGTTGAAAGGCGGCCTGCTTGTGCATTGCGCCGGGGACGGGATCGCCTGCGGCATCGGCCGGCACGTAGTCCAGCATCGGCGGCGGCGCCATGCCGTCCGGGCGCACCGCGCGCTCCCCCAGATACAACGCCCCCCAGAACGCAGCGAGCACCGCCAGCAGCGCGAAGCCCGCCTTTGCCCGGTTCAGCCAGATTGCCACCCGCCAATTCCCCCCCCGAATATCCTGCGCCCGCCTGTGCCAGTCCTTGCCCCCCGGCACCTGCGATGCGGTTTTGCTCTAACCCGGTATGGCCCGGTAGGTCTGGAGCCATTGATGCAAGGGTATTCCGTAACAGCTCGGCATTTCAACCGCGTCGACCATGTCGAACACCCGGCCCGTCCACGCCCAACGCCGCCGCCATCCGCATTTCCCGTCAGAATAGGCGGTGAGCAGGCCGCTGTCCGGATCGAAATCGCTGTTGGGCAAGATCGGCATTTCTGCCGGACGGCCTTGTTCGGGGCGCGGCAGCAGGAAGGGCGCAAAGCCCTGTCCGGGCGTCTCGATCAACCACAAACGGCGCGGCGCGTGACGATTGTCCGAACAGCCGACCGCGATCAGAAACTGGCCGGTCGCAAGCCGGTAACGGGCATATAGCGGATCACGGGCGGCGAGATCTGCCACGGGACACAATTGGGCGCGGGACGCAAGCACGCCGACCGCGATTCCGACCGGCATGTCGAGCGCCGATTCCTCACCGCGTACGACGGTAAGGCGGGGGCGCGAAGGTTCGGGCGGAACGGTGCGCGCTGGCCTTGGCCCCTTGGCGAAGATCGCGGTCACCGTGCCGCGGCGCTGCTGTCTTTCGTCGATGTAGCGCATCGCGGCTGTCAGCCCGCTGGTCGAGATGATCCCGTGCATGGTCCCGTCGGCAAAGCGGGTTGCAGCGCGGCGGCTGGCGACGCTTTCCGCCATGAAGGCGGCGACCTCGGCGGGGGCGAGTTCGTAGCGCCCTCGCTCGATCGGGATCAGGCGATAGGCGCGTCCGGTGCAGTCGCCGTCGCAGTCGTAATAGACATGCAGGGTGGCAGGGCCGGGGCCTACGCCCGCCTCACCCCATACCGTGGTGTCGACGAACACCCGCGCCGGCTCGCGCGGCCCTGCCCGACGCTTCACCCATAGCTTGGGCATCGCATAATCGCCGGGATCATGGGCGGTTACGCGTGCGACATATTCGCGCGATACGCTCAGCGCAGTGCAGTCCCGGGCGTTGTCGCAGGCCACCGACCAGTCGGAGAACTCGTTTACTTCGGGCGCTGTCCACTGGCCGGGCGGCGAATCCTCCGCGCGCGCGCTGCCACCAAACGCGGCCAGCGCAAGCACGACGCAGACAGAAGCGCGGGCCAAAGCGCTAACCACGGCCCGCCATGCGTTGCCGCCAGCCGCGCCGCATCAGCCATGCACCAGCCAGCATCATCGCCGCCATCGCGGCATAATACTGGACGAAATAGACCGCAGAGGTCTGTGCCTCGACAGTCGAGACCAGCTTCATTGTGCTCGGATCACGCGGCAGGAAAGTGACCGTCTGGCGCGAACCGACCGGGCTGGCCGCCAGTTCGGGCTGAGAAACCTCGAAGGTCGTTGTCGACAGCGCCGGAAAGCGCGAGCGGGCCAGTTCCGCCCCTTTGGCCCAATCGGCATAGGAGGTGCGTGCCATGACATCAAAGCGCACTTCGAGGAGGTAGGAGGTGGTCGAGCGGTCCCGCCCCTTGCGGCTGGTGCTGCCGTTTTCGCGTCTGTCGTGGGAAATGATCTCCCCTTCAGCGACCACGCCATTGGCTTTGAGCAGGGCGAGCTCGTCGGCTTCGGTGTGGATGATCACCAGCACGAAAGGCGCGATCAGGAACAGCGCCAGACCGATCATCAGCGTCAACTCGCCCGGCTTGCCCCGGTTGCGCACCGGTAGGGCGTAGTCCGCGCCGCTCATCCACCTGCGCCCGGTACAGGGAGCGGGAACACCTCCGCCGCGCCTCGAACGGCCGAGGCGCGGCTGATCCGCCAGCCAATCACGGCAAATACCAGCATCGCTATCAGCGACAGGGCGATGCCGGGGTAATAGCTGGACGGATCGAAATCGCGGATGTCATCAAACAGTTCAGGCCCGTCGCCGCTGTAAGGCGTGTCCACCACCACAAAGCTGTCCCCCACCTTGGTTGCTTCGAAAGCGGCGTTGGACACCCAGATTACGTCGCTGAATTCCGAATCCGCCATCGGATTGCCTGTCGGCGGCGGAGCCGAGGGAATGTCGGCCTGTCCGGTATAGTCGGCATATTTGAGGCCGGACTTGGGGTTGAACCGCACGGTCAGCACCTGAATGTCGGTGCTGCGCGAGCGGCCCTTGCGGGTGGTGGTGGTCAGCGTATCCCGCTCCATCCCGATAATCACTGCGCGCGACACCGTGCCTTCGGCGCGGTAGCGGTCGATGAAGGACTGATCCTCCTGCATCCGCATGAATAACACGAAGGCGACAATCAGCGCGAGCGCCGCGCAGCATTTGAAGACGAGGCCAATCCACGGCCGGGCAATGGCATTCATATGACGTCCCCCTGTCAGACGGTGATCAGGGTGGACTTACTCCCTCGGCCGAGAGGGGCGCATTCCCTCCATCTGAGGGGGTGCATCGGCATAGCGCCAACTGGTCGGATACCAGACCTTGGGCCAGAAATCGTAAGGCACCAGGCGGCAGCGGTCATAGCGGCGGTGGAGGATCATCTCGAACGCCTGTCCCGAAAAGCCGAACTTGGCCCAATGGCCGCAATCGATCCGCCCCTTGCGCGGGAGTTGCACCGCCAGGAGCGAGTCTCCGCCGAACCCGGCATAATCATGGCGGCGGATTTCTCCTGCCGCATTGCGCAGTTTGAAGTGGATCGGATCGGCGCCATCGGGGTGCATGAAGATGTGATTGCCTTCGGGACATTCGGCGATCCACAGCCTGTGCTGCGGGCCAATGCGATAAACGAAAGGCCGGTTGGGCAGCGCGCGGTCGGCGCAGGCGTGCTCGACTGCGTCGGGAACCGCGCCCGGCTCGGCAGTCTTGGCGCGTAGCACGGTGTAGTGATATTCCTTGAGCCACTCCGTACGCTCGGCATCGGTCAGGCGCGGGCGGGCAGGGTGTTGCAGACGGTCCATCCGCCGCATCAGCCGGTCCAGATTGCCACGCGGGATCCGGGCGATCACCCTCTCCCCGTTGTGCACCGCAGCCCCCGGCCAACGGCGCAGCGCGGCAATGATGGCGGCAGCAGCCTCGGGCGAGGCGCGGTAGGCGCCGTCGGCTTCGCGCTCACCGAAGCCGAGCGGCAAGGCCACTTCGCGCCGCAGCCGTCCGCGCGGGATCAACCGCCAGTGATCCTCCGGCGGCGGCACGGCGAGGGCGCCGGTCGAATCGAGGAACGCCATGCGCAGGCGCGGTCGCGCATCGCGGGCAACCCCGCGGTCGATCATCACCACCGTGCGCACGCCCACATGATTACGCGGCGGGGTGACCACGCCGATGATCTGGCAGACCAGCGAGGCGTTGCACTGCAACGTCCAGTCACCCGCATTCACCGGACGATCGAGCTCACGCAGATAGTCCGGCATCTTGTCACCGGCGCTGGCTGGGCCAGCCATGACCAACAGCATCGGACCAAAAAACAGGGCGGCAAGGCGCACGTCAAATGTCCGATGTGTGGCGGATGCGGCACATGGGCACACCTCTCAAGATGCTGATTTCCCATGTTGCTTTCGACCTATCACGAGAAGGATCATATCCCCTCAGAGGAGGGGATGATCCGGCCGCGCTTACTCGCGGTCGATGCGGATCAATTTGGCCTGGATCGCCTCGAACACCGCCTCGCCGCGCGATCTGACGTGCAGCTTGCGGTAGATGCCCTGCACATATTCGGCGACCGTGTAAGGCGAGAGGTTCATCACCCGCGCCGCTTCCTTGCGGCTTAACCCGCGCGCGAGATATTCCAGCAGTTCGCGTTCACGCGGGGAGAGGTGCGGTGCATCGGGCCCGGCAGTTTCTGCGACAGGCTCATCGCGCACAAGGCTCAGCAAGTGGCTCGCGGCGCGCGCGCTGATCGGGGTCTCGCCCGCCAGCGTCGCCCGGACATGAGCGAGCACCATGTCGGCGCTCGTATCCTTGAGGATATAGCCATCCGCCCCGGCCTTCAGCGTGCCGAGCACACTTGCCCGGTCCTCGAACACGGTGAAGACCAGCACCCGGCAGGCCGGCACCTTGGTGCGGATCGCCTCAATCACAGTGATCCCGTTGCCATCGGGCAGGCCCAGATCGAGCAGCGCCAGATCGGGCATCAGATCGACCAGCGGCAGGCCATCGGCCAGCGTGCCTGCATCGCCGACAACGGCGATATCCCGAGCCGCCGCCAGCGCCCCTTTGGCATAGCTCCGCAGCCGCTCGTCATCCTCGACGATGATGACGCGGGCCGGGCGCGGCGGTGCCTCGGGGGCGGGATGCTGTGTGCCTTGCGCCATGGTGTTGCTCGTGGTGCCTTGCGGTCGGGGCCTTGTCCACTCTCCGGTGGCACTATCGCCTTGCCCGACCTCAATCGCATCCCCGCCAGATGAGGGGATGGCCCGCACGGCGTCATCGCCGCACCATGGGAGCGTCAAAGCCGCAAGGGGAGGGCATCATGCGCAAAGTCTGGATCGCCGCTTTAACATTGGGATGCACGGCGCTGGCTGGGACGGAAGCTGCTGGGCAGGATCCGTTCAAGCGGTTGCGTGACGTGATCGGCAAACCCGCGGCCCCCACGCGGGAACGGCCCACGCGCCGCCCGCTCCCGCAGCCCGCCGTCGGCCCGGCACCGGCCTCGTCCTTGCAAAGCAGTGGCAGCATTCCCGATCAGGGCGTCCACAATGCCGTTCACGCCGCCCATCAGAGCCAGATCGTGTTCACCCGCCGCGATCTCGGCATCAGCGCAATCACCGAAAGCGACATCGCAACTGACTTTACGTTGGGCGAACCGATGTTCTTCCGCGTCTTCACCGAAAAGTCCGCCGTCAACGCTATCGCCGCCGCCAACAGCATGGGCGCGCGCGAGGTCTATGCCGACGGCGTCCACTACATCGCCCGCTTTACGGTGGGCGGGCAGACGTTCGACACCGACATCTTCCCTTGGGGCAATCGCAAGGATCACGAGACCTGGACCACCTGGCGCGGACAATTCGTCAATCCCGGCAACGCACAGCTGACGCCCGGAACCGACGCCTTCCTCGAACTGCTCTCGCGCGCCACAATGGCGGGTGTGCTGAACCCGGGGACGCACACGGTGACGATGGAGGTGATCCCCCAGACAAACACCGAGGCTCAGACCAAGCTGAAAGCGGACGTCGTCGCCAAGGGCAGTTTCACACTGCGCGTTCCGCCCGGCATCTTCAAAGCGGGCAACACCGCCGTCTGCGGCGCAGGGCGCGGCGGGGCGGGAACCGCGGCAACCGAGGCCCGCGCGCTGAGCGAAGCCAAGCGCTATTGGGACTGGCCCGATCTCACTCCGGTCAAAGCGGTCGCGGTGGGGCGCGAATGGAAAATCACCGTCAATGAATTGACCAGCGTGCCCATCGAACGCGCGACGGACGTGACGATCATGTCGCGCGGCGCGAAGTATTGCGCCGCACACCGTCACACCGTGACCGAAGCCTATGCCGGCGGCGGCACCTATGCGCCCGGCGGGCTTTCGGTGAATTTCACCCCCGGATACATCCCCTGCGGCTGTCTGGACTGAAGCCCGCTCATTTCCAAGGAAATCTCTATGAAACAGCTGCTTGCCACCTTCCCCCTGATCGCGCTCCTCGCCGCCTGCGGGCAGGCCGACGGAGAACTCAATCCGGGCAACTGGAAAAGCACGATGGCCATGAGCAAGTTCGAAATCCCCGGCGCGCCCCCCGAAGTCGCAGAGCGTGCCAAGACCATGCTCGGTCAGAGCCAGACCACTGAGGCTTGCATGAGCGAGGCCGAGGCCAAGGCCGGGGTGCGCTCGATGTCCAACTCGATGCAGCAGGGCGACTGCACGATGGAAGATTTCAAGCAGGGCGGCGGCACCATGTCGGGCACGATGGTGTGCAAAGGCACCGGCGGCGGCTTCGGCGCGCCAAAAATGGCGATGACCGGAACGTACACCGCCGACAAGGTGACAATGCTCATGGCGGGCGAGATCACCGACGACAAGCTGCCCGGCGGCAAGGCCAATATGGAAATGAGCCTGACCAGCGAACGCACAGGCGAATGCAAAGGCTGATGGGATATGGCCCGTTCGGGAAGGGCATGCCCAAATGCGCCGATGTTCAGCCGAGGGATATTGGCTCAATCCGGCCGTTGGACAGTCGCCAGATAACGTCCTGAGGCACTGGCAAGCACAATGCTTCTGCTCTGGGCATCCCGCTGTATGCGCCTCTGATGATCCGGCTGACCAGCCCGTGAGATACGGCGATCATCACACCCTGTCGTTCGCGCAACCAGCTTTCGGCTCTCAGGAAAGCAGCGTCGTAGCTCTCCCCGTCAGGTGACCTGAAAAACCAGTCGAAGGGTGTCGCGCCATCCAGCAACCCCGGCCATTGTGCGTCGATATCGATGTCAGTCAAACCATCCCATGAACCCAAGGACACCTCGGCAAGACGATCATCACACTCAGCGGCAGGCAGATTCGCGCTTTCAGCAATGATGGCTGCGGTCTGGCGCGTTCTTCCCAGCGGACTGGAGACGAACGCATCGATTGAGAGCTCCAACCCGGCGAGGCGTCTGCCGATCGCCTCGGCTTGCCTGACGCCAGTCGCAGTCAGGGCTGAATCCAGCTTTCCCTGGAAACGGCCCTGAACATTCCATTCCGTTTCCCCGTGGCGGATCAAATAGATTTCGGTCATTGGGGCCGCACTATGCCGATTGGCGGAGCGTGCGCAAACCTTCCGCAATGTCCGTAAGTGACCCGATCGCTGCGCGCGAGAAGACCTCCGGGAGCAAAATCGTCACACGCTCCACTCGGCAGGATTGGGATCATTGCCAATCAGCGCAAGACCATGCGCAATGGAGGTCAGCTCCCCGCCGGTCGCAATCTGCTCGGCACTGAACCGCCGTTCAAACAGGGCGCGGATAGCTGGGATGAGTGACGACCCGCCGGTGAGGAAAACGCGGTCGATGGCGGCAGGCTCGAGTCCGGCCTTCGCCAGCGCGGCATCCATTGCGGCTTCGATCCGGCGCAAATCCTCTGCGATCCACTGCTCAAATTCTCGCCGGCTGACGACCGCATTGATTGCAACGCCGCCGCCAGAAAATGTGAACTGCGCTTCGTCACCGCTCGATAGCGCGCGCTTGGTCCGGCCGACGGCTTCGTAGAGCGGAAAGCCCTGTTCATGCTCAATGAGTGCGATCATGCGCCCGATCGGGGCGGGATCGATCGCGTTGCGTTGCAGCTTGCGAAGCTCCTCCAGCGTGCGCTTGTTGCGCATCAGTGCAAGCCGGGACCAATCGGCAAAGTCGTTGAAATAGCCGCCTGGTATTTCGAGGATCTTGTCGAAGGACCGATACATCCCGCGCTTGCCAAGCAGCGGCAGGACGAGATGGTCGACGATCCTCTTGTCGAAGAGATCTCCCGCGATGCCGACGCCGGACGAGGCCAAGGGCTGACAGCGCCGCCTGCTGCCCGGCTCTGCCACGCGAACCACGGAAAAGTCGGTCGTGCCGCCCCCGAAGTCAGCGACGAGCAAGGTCGTTGGACGATCAAGCCGTGAGGCAAAGCTGAATGCGGCACCCAATGGCTCGTAAACATAATGGAGCTGCGAGCCCCATTGCGCAAACATCAGATCATAGCGCTGCCGCGCCAAGGCTGAATCAGGCCGCGCGCCGGCATATTCGACAGGCCGGCCGACGACGATGCGCGGCGGCAAGCTTGATAGCTGGCCGCCGGCATGATCGCGGAGCTTTTGCAGAAACAACTGCCCGAAATCTTCGAACCGGAACGACCGTCCGAAGATTTGCGCGCGCTCGAATAGTGCACTTGCGGCAACCGTCTTGAACGATTGCACGAAGCGGCTGTCGAGGGGCGACTGAAGAAACTCGGCGATTGCCCACGGACCGGCCTCGCTGGCAATGCTGTTCGGCCCGCTGCCTTCTTCCCAGAAGCATAGCGCCGACCGAAAAATCTCGCCCGTCGCCTCCTCACCCTCAAAGGCAATCAGTTGCGACTCGTCTCCGCCGCCGCTGAGCGCAACAACGGTATTCGTTGTGCCGAAGTCGAGGCCGAGCGCTGTCGGCGCAATACCAGTCACGGGGCCGAGCCTTTCGATTTGAGCATGAATCAGGAGGGCGGCGCCTATTGCACGCCCCGCTGGGACCCACAAGGCCGCCAAGTGCGGGACCTGTGGCCCGACATGCTCACGCTGACCGTCAGGTCGTGCTCGACTCTACGCCTGCCGTCGACGTCAAGCCGTCAGAAAAATGCTGATCAGGATTGCCAATATTCCCGCACGGCCGGCGACACCCGTTGGATCAGCCCTTTCGCCGCGGAACACGTTGCCGCGACGACGGGATCACCCCATCCGCACCGTGCGCAGGAAGCCGCGAACCTGTTCGCCCAGATGCGAGGCCTGCGCCTCCAGCTCGTTGGCGCTTAGCAGCACCTGCGAGGCGGCCGCGCCGGTTGAGAGCGACAGCTGACGCACATCCTCGATATGGCCGGAGACCTTCTCGGTTCCGCGTGCGGCCAGATCAATGCTCTGCGCCAGATCGCGCCCGGCGACGGACTGCTGATCGACTGCGGTGGCGATGGAGACGGCGGTGGATTCCAGATCCTTCACCTGTCCAGCAATCGCTCGCAGCGCCTTGACGCTGGCGCCGGTGGTGGATTGCATCGCGCGGATCTGGTCGGCGACCTTTTCGGTCG
Source organism: Porphyrobacter sp. SLTP (assembly GCF_009905735.1). Classification (GTDB taxonomy): domain Bacteria; phylum Pseudomonadota; class Alphaproteobacteria; order Sphingomonadales; family Sphingomonadaceae; genus Erythrobacter. The sequence goes on along the minus strand of NZ_JAAALE010000004.1, from coordinate 120,422 downwards.
CACGGGTGGTTTGCATCGCCAATTCCTTGACCTCGCTCGCCACCACCGCGAACCCGCGTCCAGCCTCGCCGCCGCGCGCCGCTTCGATGGAGGCGTTGAGGGCGAGCAGGTTGGTGCGCTGGGCGATGGTCTGGATCAGTTCGACGATCTGGCCGACTTCATCCGCCGAGGCAGCGAGTGCCGAAATCGTCTCATCCGCTTCACCGGTCGCAACCGTCGCGAGCCGTGCGAGTTCGCTCGACGACGCGGCCTGACGGCTGATCTCGCTGATCGACAGGGCGAATTCGTCGCTCGCAGCCGCAGCGGCTGTGGCGCCTGCGTTCGCTTCTTCCATCGACAGGGCGACCTCGCCGGTGCGGCGGCTGGCTTCCTCGGCGCTGGAGGCCATGCGGCTCGCTGTGGTGTGGAGCTGGCTCGATGCGGCGGCGACCCCATTCACGACTTCGCCGACGGTGCGTTCGAACTGGCGCGCGACTTCATCCAGCAGCGCGGCCTTGCGCGCTTCGCCCTCGAGCCGTTCGCGTTCGCGTTCCTGTTGCAGCTGCAATTCCTGCTCTGCACGTTCCGAGCGTTCACGCGCGCGGTCTTCCATCCACTTGTTCGCGCGCTTGAACAGATCGAGCGCGCGGACCATCTGGCCGACCTCATCCTTGCGCTCGGCGCCTTCGATGGTGAAATGCCGGTCGCCCGCTGCCAACTGGTTCATGCCGCCTGCAATCTCGACGATCTTGCGCGAGAAATCGCGCGACAGATAGGCAAGCCCGAGCAGCAACACCACGCCGCCAACCAGAGCCAGCGCCCCGAGGATCAGGATCATGTTGAAGAAGTAGCCGATGCCGGTGGTCTTTTGGGTCTCGCCGAGGGCCGCCAGGTCGGCGGAAAGGCGCGCGCTGGCGCCCATCAGAGCGCTGCCTTGGGCAGAGACTTTCTCGGCTGCGGCGTTGGTATCCGCCCCGCCGCGCACGGCTTCGCTGGCGCTGTCGAAGGTGCTTTCGAACTGGCTGAGTTCTTCACGCAGCGTTACCACGCGCGGAGCGAGTTCGGGGGCGTCCTTCGCGAGCGCAGCTTCGATCGCCGTCACTTGCGACAAGAGGGCGCTTTCGCCTTTGCGCTGCTGTTCGCGAAGATCGGGGTTGCGGTCATACAGCACCCGCACCGAGTGATAGCGCAGTTCGCCTGCGGTCGATTGCAGCTGCCCTGCGGCGACGAGCGTTTCCTGCACCCGCGCTGAAGCATTGTAGCGGTTCCAGAGTTCGCCGAGGCCTGCACCCAGCACCAGCACCATGAGCACGCCGGTGGCAAGGAAGGTGCCGAAGATCGCGTTGATCTTGCCCGAAAGCGAGAGGTCGCGGAACCAATCGATCCGCTCCAGCATCGTCGCGCGTGGCGCGGTGGGATGTGCGGCCGCAGCCTCGTCGCTATGGTCGAAGTTCTCTTCCATTCTGATCTGGCGCACGAAGTCGGGAACAGCCTGTTCCTCGCGTCGCTCCTGCAAGCTCATCATGTTCATGCCGCAATTCCCCGGGGTCCTGTTTCAAGCAATTGTGAAGGAAAATCCTTTCCAAATGCTTGAGTCGCGTGGATTTATTGGCGGTTAGCCCGCGCGTACTCGCGAAAGGAAGCTCTGGACCTGCGTTCTCAGGGTCGCGGCCTGCGATTCGAGGCTGGTGGCGCTGGAAAGCACCTGGCTTGCTGCAGCCCCGGTTGACAGCGACAGGGCACGAACGTTTTCGACGTGGCCGGCAACCTTCTCTGTCCCGCGCGCGGCGAGATCGATGCTGCGGGCCAGATCATGGCCGGCGACCGATTGTTGATCGACCGCGCTGGCGATGGACACCGCTGTGGTTTCGAGACTTTCGATCTGGGCAGCGATGTCGCGCAGCGCACTGACGCTGGCGCCGGTGGTGGATTGCATCGCGCGGATTTGATCGGCGACCTTTTCGGTGGCGCGGCTGGTCTGATTGGCGAGTTCCTTGACCTCACTCGCGACCACCGCGAACCCCCGGCCCGCTTCGCCGCCGCGCGCGGCTTCGATGCTGGCATTCAGGGCAAGCAGATTGGTGCGCTGGGCAATGGTCTGGATCAGTTCGACAATCTGGCCGACTTCCTGCGCGGACGCGGAAAGCGCGCCGATGGTGCTGTCTGCCCGCCGCGCCGAGACGCTCGCCTCGCGGGCAAGTTCGGCCGACGAGGCGGCCTGACGGCTGATCTCGCCGATCGACATGGCGAATTCATCGCTGGCCGCCGCTGCTGCCGTGGCGCCAAGGTTCGCTTCCTGCATGGCGGAGGATGCTTCGCCGGTCCGGGCGCTGGCGTCTTCAGCGGTGGTCGCCATCAGAGTGGCGGTCGATTGCAACTGGCTGGAAGCGGTGACGACCCCTGTCACGACTTCTCCCACCGTGCGTTCGAACTGGTCCGCGATGCCTTGCAGCACCCGTTCCCGCTCAAGCCGCGCTTCCTCACGCAGCACCTGCTGACGGGCCTGTTCGTCCAGCTCGGCCTTGGCGCGTTCGGCGCGTTCGCGGCTGAGGCGTTCGAGCCTGATCCCGGCGCGGTGGAACACTTCGGTGGCGCGCGCCATCTCGCCGATTTCGTCCTGCCGGTCTTTGCCGCTGATCGTGACATCGCGCTCCCCGGCAGCGATCCGGCTCATCTGCTGGGCAATCGCATTCAGCGTCGCCCCCACGGTACGGTTGAAATAGCGCTGAGCAAACAGAGTGATCAGCGTGAGGATGGTGGCGAGCACGATCCACATCACCAACAGGCGCGAAATCAGCGCCGCGCCGTTATCGGCCATGGAGTCGGCTTCTTCGCCGAGCGTCACGGTCATCGCCCGCGCGGCTTCGAGCACGGTGCTGCTGGTGGCGGCAATCTCGGCGGCTTGGCTCCGGCGGGCGGTGGCATCGGCGGTTTCGCCATCAAATGCGGCGACCTGACCGCCCAAATCGGCCACCCCTTCGCGGATCAGGGCGAGCCGGTCATCCGCGTCGATGCCGGCGGCATCGGCCCGTTCGGTCAGCGCAGCAACGCTCGCGGCGGCCTGTTCAAAGGCTTCGCGTGCCGCGCGGGCGCGGGCGCGATCGCCATCGGCGACCAGCAATTCGGCATGGCGCTGGCCCTCGGTCAGCTGGACCAGCAGCCGTTCGGCCTTGAGCGCGGCCTCGTGGGTCGTGCGGATCCGCTCCCCGCGCTGACCAAGTTCAACATAGCCGCCGACGACGAACAGCCCGGCCAGCAGCGCGAAGGCGAGGTTGCAGCTGAAGAACAAGGTGATCTTGCTGCCGATCGAAAGCGTGGCGAACCAGCGCTGCGCACGGCCCACCCGGCTCGCGGGCGCGCTGTGCTCGTGCGCGGCCTGTTCGGCGTCAAGGTTGAGGGCAATATCCTGGAGCGCGCTCATGCCGCGTGTTCGTCCTTTTTGTCCGGCCCGGCGACCTGTGTGTCGGCGCGGTTCTGTTCGGCCATCAACCGGTCGATTTCGGTGGCGGGCAGCGCGCGGTAGTAAAGCCAGCCTTGGATCTGATCGCACCCGGCGAGTCGAACCAACTCGGCCTGCTCTTCGGTTTCGACGCCTTCGGCGGTGACGCCCATGTTGAGCGCGCGGGCCAGTGCAATGCTGGAAAGCATCATGGCGCGGCTTCCTTCATCGACGCCGGCAAGTTCCACAAGGCTGCGGTCAAGCTTCAGCTTTTCGAACCGGAAGCGCCGCAGGAACCCGATCGAGGCGTAGCCCGTGCCGAAATCGTCCAGCGCGATCCGCACGCCGAAGCTGCGGATCACATCCAGCGTGCGTTCGGCAACAACGGGATCGAGCACAAGGCAGGTCTCGGTCACTTCGAGTTCGAGCCGGTGGGGCGGAAAACCGGTTTCTTCCAGCACTTCGCCGAGCTTGATCGGGAATTCGGCATTGCGCAGCTGGGCGGCGGAAATATTGACGGACAGCGTGATGTCGCCCCAGCGCAATGCATCGCACACCGCCTGACGCAGCACCCAAAGGCCCAGCGGGTTGATCAGGCCCGAATCCTCAGCCACCGGCACGAAGACATTGGGGCCGAGCGGGGGGCGATTGCCCCGATCCCAGCGCAGCAGCGCTTCGACCGCGACGATCCGCGCATCATCGGCGCTGACCAGCGGCTGATAGGCGAGGTTGAATTCGCCCGTGGCGATGCCGCTGCGAATCTCGTCCTCGATCTCGCGCAGGCGTTCGCGGCGGCGGTCGAAGCTTTCGTTGAACCAGGTGCAGCGCATCTTCCCGCCGCGCTTGGACATGTCCATCGCCACATCGGCGCGGCGCAGCATTTCGGATGAGGGCACGCGATTATCGGCGGTCGAGCGGGTCAAGCCAATGCTCGCGCCAACCGCGATCTGGCGGTGACCGAGCGTGACCGGGGTGCCGAGCCGTTCGAGCAGCGTGCGGCACATTCCCTCAAGAATGGTGCCCGACACCTTGCCCGCCATCACGGCAGCAAATTCGTCTCCACCAAGGCGGTAGCAGCGCGCTTCCTCGCCGCAGACGTCCCGGATCAGCTGCGCGCACAGCTCGATCAGCTGATCGCCGACCGCGTGGCCATAGTGGTCGTTCACCTGCTTGAAGCTGTCGAGATCGATCATCGCCAGTGCGACTTCCTCGGTCCCGTTGGAGATGTGCAGAATATCTTCATGCAGCGCGTGCCGATTGGGCAGGCCGGTCAGCACGTCGGTGTTGGCGCGCAGTTCCAAGCCGCGGACGCTGGCCATGCCGCTGCGGCCAAGGAAGAACAGCGTGGCGGTGTAGATCAGGATCGCGGTAACCATCAGGCTGCTATGCGATCCGATGACCCAGTGATCGCTGAAGCTGACCGCCAGCACCAGCGCGCCGGTCATGACGCTGGCCACTCCGATGGGAATGAGCACCAGTCCGACCGAGGTCAGATGCAAGGGTTGCTTCGCCGTGAACACGATCAGGTTTCCCGATAGGCACGCCGTCTGGCGGGCTGTTACTCGATCATGCTAAACAGAAGCGGCTAAGGAAGGGTAAAGCCCGCGACCACGTCGGCCGCGGGTTTACGCGATCTTCTGAAGTGCGGCGGGCAGGCCGACGGGCTCGAAAAAGCTCGCGCGCCGGGCTGTGGGGACGAAGCGGTCAGTCTGACCAACCACAGTTTCGCCCGCGCCAAGCATCAGGAACCCGTCTGGCATCACCGCGCTCGACAGGCGGGCGAAGGCCTGCGTGCGGACCTGCCGGTCGAAATAGAGCAGCACGTTGCGGCACAGCACCAGATCGAACGGCATCCGTCCGGGGAAGGGGCCGAGGATGTTATGCTGATGAAAGCGCACCTTGCAGCGCACATCCTCGCGCACTTGCCACCCGCGCGGGGTCTCGTCGAAGTGGCGCAGCATCTGGGTGACGCCGAGCCCACGCTGCACTTCGAACTGGCTGTAGCACCCGCTGCGCGCGGCGTTGATCGCGCGGTGCGACACGTCGGTGCCGAGGATATCGATCGTCCAGCCCTGCCACCGTTCCGCCTGTTCGTTGAACAGCATCGCAAGCGAATAGACCTCCTGCCCCGTCGAACAGCCCGCTGACCAGATCGAAAGGCGCCGGACATCGCGTCGGCGGTGGGCGATTTCGGGGAGGATTTCCCCGGGAAGCTGGTCGAAGGTCGGCTTGTCGCGGAAGAAATAGGTCTCGTTGTTGAGCAGCGCCTCGACCACTTCCTGCGACAGGTCGGGGGTCTCCGGGCCACCCGGAGGCGCGGCGAGCAGGCACACGAGCTGATCGACATTGCTGATCCCGTGCGCGCGGAAAATCCCCGCGAGTGCCGAATTGACGCGCCAGCGGCGGCTTTCGGTCAGGTGCTGCCCGGTCCGTGCTTCGAGCAGATCGGCGATGATCTGGTGGGAGGCTTCGCTGACTTCGATCACGCGCGCGGCCTACCGCAGGGCCGGGGAAGCGGGTGTGGCGGCTTGAGCCATCACCGCATCGCCGAGCCGGTCGGGCGGTGCGATCATGCTGGCGAGCCCCGCGCGCGCGACGGCACCCGGCATGCCCCACACCGCGCTCGAATCGGCATCCTGCGCGTAAATCGTTCCCCCGGCATCGACGAGGTCCTTGGCCCCAAGCGCTCCGTCGCGGCCCATGCCGGACAGGATCACGCCCAGCGCGCGGCCGTCGCAGGCTTCGGCAAGACTGGTCAGCATCGGATCGACCGAAGGCATGCAGCCGCTCGCCGCAGGTGCAGTGCTGACCTGAATGGTGAGGGCGGAGGCGCCCTTGCGGCGCACCACCATGTGGCCATGGCCCGGCGCGATCAGAATCCGCCCTGGGCTCAGGATCAGGCCATCCGCGGCAATATCGGCAGCACGTCCGCAAGCAGCCTCAATCTGGCGCGCGAAGACCGGCATGAACGATCCGGGCAGGTGCTGGGTGATCAGAATCGGCAGATCGAAATCCGGACCGAGCCGCCGCAGCATCAGGCCCAGAGCGTGGATCCCGCCGGTCGAAGCGCCGATCGCGATTGCCTCGGGCCGCGAGCTGCGCCGGGAATAGCCGGTTCGGGCAAAGCTGGGTTCGGCAAGGCGGGCGGGCAGTCGGTCACTATCGTCGAGGCGGCTGCCCAGCGCGCGGATCTTGCCGAGCAATTGAGCGCGGTACTCATCGGTAAAGCCGCCGGGCCGCGGTTTGAGCAGCGTATCGGCGGCGCCCATCTGCAAGGCGGAGAGCGTGTGTTCGGCCCCGTCCATCGTCAGCGACGATACGACCAGGACCTGCGGGCGGCCGGGCGTGGCGAGGATCGCAGGCAGGGCGTCCAGTCCGCCCATGCCGGGCATTTCGAGATCGAGCAGCACCACATCGGCAGGCTCGGCGGCAAGCTGGGCGATAGCGCGCTCGGCGCTGCTGGCGGTGCCGACGATCATCAGCGCGGGATCGCTGTCCACCATCCGCTTGAAGATTGTGCGGACCGTGAGCGAATCATCGACGATCATCACCCGGATCGCGGCGGCGGCACCGGCGCGGGCGAAGGGGCGGCGATCGCTCCCCTCAGCTAGGGCTGGCGGGGGCGTCCGGGGAATGAAGGAGGAGCGGTTCACGCAAACCCGACAAGCTGCAACTTGATCTGGAGCGTCTCGTGATCAAACGGCTTCATGACATATTCGTCTGCGCCAGCCTGAATCGCCTCGCGGATATGGGCCACGTCGTTTTCTGTGGTGCAGAACACCACCTTGGGCCGCTCACCGCCGGGGCGCTGACGCAGGTGGACGAGGAATTCGATCCCCGTCATCACCGGCATGTTCCAATCGAGCAGAACCACATCGGGCATCGACGCATCGCAGGCGTCCAATGCCAGCTTGCCGTTCTCGGCTTCTTCCACGGCAAAGCCGAGCGTCTCGAGGATATGCCTCGAAACCTTGCGGATAACCCGGGAATCATCGACGATGAGGCATGTTTTCATGGGCGTTCCTGCGGTTTGAACCCTGAAACTAGGCGCACTTGGTAAGCATAGGATTAAGCTGCGGCTTCGATTTCGTGTCTTGCGGTCTCCGGCCCGGCCAGGAGGGCTGCCAGATCGAGCATCAAGGCGGGGCCCGCCATGGTCTCGACCATGCCTGTGGCAACGCGCGACCACTCCGGCCCGAACCCGCCCGGCACTTGCCCCGCTTCGTCCGCCGCCGTGGTGATGTCTTCAATCGAATCGACCATCAGCGCATAGGAGTGACCCCCATCCGCCACGACGGCAGCGCGGTGGTCGGTCGGCCAGTCCGTGTCGTCAGTCCCGCCGCCAAAGCCGAGCGCGCGGCGGCAGTCGATCACGGTCAGCGCCTGACTGCGCAGGGCGGTAATCCCCGCAATCCAGACCGGCGCGCGCGGGATGGGTGTGATGGTGCCGATTTCGATCACGGATTTCACGTCGAGCGCGGAGAGCGCGCAGCGGCGACCGGCGATCTGGGCGATGACAAGCAGGTCTCCGGTCATGCAGCCTCTCCTTCGGCGCGGGCGGTGCGGTTGGCTTCGGCCAGCGCGGCGAGCAGGCCTTCGCGGTCATAGCGGTAGATCGTTGCGCAGCCCGGTGGCGCGTCGGGCTGATCGCGCAGGCGAATCACCCGTGCTGGCAGTGCGCGGCCCAGCGCTTCGGCGACTTCGAACACGTCTTCGAACACGATTCCAATCGCCGCGGCGTCCGTCGTGCCTTCGGGCAGGATGTCATACCCGGCGCTGGCAACCAATGGGGCGAGGATGGTGCGCGCCCATTCGCCATCGGGCAGCACGCAGCGCGGGCGGGCGGCGGCCAGCGGCGGCTCGCCATGCAGCGCGAACAGCGCGTGAGCATCGATCAGCGTGACCGGCTGGCCGCCGATCAGCGTCATGGCTTCGGCCAGCGGATCTTCCGGCACGGGGTGCAGCGCGTCCTTGAGCTCGACCGCATCTTCGACTTCGCGCACCGCATACAGCAGTTCGCAGGCTCCGTCGGACAGGCGCAGCAGGCGCAGGCGCGGCATGCCAAGGGCTTCTTCGGGCAGGCCGATCAACGGCAGGATCAACCCGTCGATCACCACCCGCGGACGGGCGGCGGACCGATCGATGGCAGAGGCTGGCGCCGTCTCGATCCGCTGCACCAGTTCAAGGCGAACGGCGGAGCGGCGGCCGGCAAAATCGGTGAACAGCATCGCGCGCGGCGCGTCGGCGGTGACAGCCGCCTCGCCCTCCAGCGACCCAATCGCCCGCACCCGGGTGTCAGACATCAGGTTGTGCTGGCTGGCGATGTTGGCGACATCGAGCAGCAGCACCGGCTGGCCATCATCGAGCAGGGTCGATCCGGCGTAGAGGCCCGAGCGCATCACCGCAGGTGCGAGCGGCTTGACCACCAGATCGCCGTGATTGTGGATGCCTTCCACCGCCAGCGCGAACAGATCGCCGCTGGCGAGCCGCAGCATCACCAGCGTCGGCTCCCGCGCCGCAATCTCGCAGGTGTCGAGGCCCAGCACCTCGCCCAGCATCAGGCAGGGCACCCGGTTGCCCCGGAAGGTGACCAACGCGGTCTCGCCCATCCGGGTGAAATCGAGCGCACGGGCCGAGGCCTGGACGATCTCCTCGACATAGCTTTGCGGGATGGCGAAGCGATGCCCGCCGACGTCGACCGTCAATCCGGCGATGATGCTGAGGGTGAGGGGGATTTGCAGGCTGAACAACGTGCCCTGGCCTGGAACGCTCGTGACCTTGATGCTGCCGCCGACCTTTTCGAGGTTCTGGCGCACCACATCGAGGCCCACGCCGCGGCCTGAGACATTGCTGACCGTCTCGGCGGTGGAGAAGCCGGGTTCAAAGATCAGGTTGAGGATCTTGTCCCGGCTCATCGTCTGCCGCTCTGACGCGGTGATGAGGCCGGTGGCGATCGCCTTGGCGGCGATGCGGTCCTCGTCCAGCCCGCGCCCGTCGTCGGAGATCGCGATGCTGATGGTGTTGCCCGATTGCCGCGCGGCAATGGCGAGCAGGCCGATCTCGCGCTTGCCATGGGCGAGGCGGGCAGACGGCTGCTCGATCCCGTGGTCGACCGCGTTACGGATCAGGTGGGTGAGCGGATCGCGGATGGTCTCGATCATCTCACGGTCGAGTTCGACATCCCCGCCGTCGAGATCGACCATGACCTGCTTGCCGAGTTCGGCGCTGAGATCGCGCACCAGCCGGGGCAGAGCGCCGAACAGCGTCTCGATCCGCTGCATCCGCATCCGGGTGATCGCATCGCGCACATCGGAGAGGATGGTGGTGAGACGCTCGAACGGGCCATCAATCGTCGGCTGGTTGCCCGCCTGCCGCAGCCGGTGGGCCAGATCATTGCGCGCCAGCACCATGTCGGACACACCGCTCATCACCCGGTCGAGCAGTTCGACGGGCAAGCGGATGGTGCGCTGGGCGGCGGCATCTGCGCGGCGATAGGGTGCGGCGTGCTCCTCACCAGTGCCGAGCAGCGCGTCAGCCGGTGCGTGCAGCGGTGGGTTGGCCCCTTCCTTGTCCTCTGTCAGGCTCGCGCTGGGAGCGGTTTCATGGGACGCATCGACCGCAGCGATCAGGCTTTCATCGCCGCCTTCGGGAAATTCGTCGCCCGCTTCGATCGCGTCGATCATCAGGGCAATCCGGTCGATGATGGCGAGGACAGCGGTGACCAGTTGCTGATCCGGCTCACGCCGTCCGGCGCGGCAATCGGCCAGCGCATCTTCGGCGGCATGGCTGAGGCTGGCGAGGCGCGGGAAGTCGAAGAAGCCGCAATTGCCCTTCACGGTATGGACGAAGCGGAAGATGGTATCGAGCCGCGCGCGGTCAGCCGGATCCGCCTCCCACGCGACGAGTTCGCCGCCGGAAGCCTCCAACATTTCGCGAGTCTCGGCGATGAAATCCGCCAGCAGATCGTCCATCAGTTGCGCAACCTCTTAGCCCTTACGGGCAGGGCTATGCGGCAAGGTTGGTTAACAAGCGCCTAGCGCCGCACCCAAGCTGCGGAATGTCTGACAAAGATATGCCGCACCAGCACCACGGCGGACACCGCGCCGAACAGATTGGCGGCGAGCTCTGCGGTGTAGATCGCTGCGCTGCCCATCGCAGGCTGCAAGACCAGCGCCACTGGCAGCATCACCAGAAACACCCGCGCGACCGACTGCGCCAGCGCATAGCCCGCCTTGTCGACCGCGTTCATGATCCCGTTGCCGACGATCAGCAGCCCGAACCCGGCATAGCCCCAGGCGGCGATTTTGAGGTAGAGCGCGAATTCGGCGATCACGGCGGGATCATCGGTGAAGACCTTGGCGAAGCTTTCGCCTGCGGCCACCATCCCCACCGCGATCAGCAGCCCCCACACGACGCAGAAGCCTGCGGCATAGAGCGCCGCCTCGCGCGCCCGGTCATGGCGGCCCGCGCCCCAGTTCTGTCCGACAATCGCGCCAATCGCGCCCGACAGGCCGAGCAGCGGGACGATCACAAAGCTCTGCAAGCGCCCGGCCGCGCCGAAGCCCGCCACCGCCGCTTCGCTTTCCAGCGCCACCAGCGATGTCAGAATGGCAAGGCCCAGCGGGTTGATCGCATTGGAGAATGCCGCTGGCAGCCCGACGCGGATGATCGCTTTGGCCGGGTCGATCAGGCTGCAATCGCGCAGCAAGGCGAGATTCAAAGGCAAGGGCGTTCCGCGCAGCAGCACGAGCGCGGTCAACACACCGATGCCCCAGCCGATCACCGTCGCATAGGCCGAGCCGGCAATGCCGAACCCCTCAAAGCCAAACCCGCCCATGATCAGGATCGGGTTGAGCACCCAGTTGGCGGCGGCATAGGTGATACTGACGGTGCTCGTCCGCTTGGCCTCTCCCTGTCCGCGCAGGACGCCGTTGAAGCCCATGATCGCCAGGCTCAGCGGGAAGCCGCAGGCATAGGGGGTCATATAGGCGCGGATCAGCGGCATTAGCGCGGGCGGCGCGTTCATCGCGGTGAAGATCGGATCGATCAGCAGCCACAGGGCGAGGCCCATCACCAGCCCGCACAGGACGGCGAACACGATCCCGAAATTGGCCCGCCGCGCCGCACGCTCGAAATCGCCTTCGCCCAGCGCACGGGCGACGACCGAATTGATCCCGACCATCACGCCGACGCCCAGCGAGGTGCTGGCTACGGCCACCGGGAAGATGAAGCTGATCGCGGCCAGCGGCGCGCTGCCCAATTGGCCGATGAAATAGGCATCGACGATCCCGATCGACATGATCGCGGCCACGCCGATGACGGCGGGCAATGTCTGACTGACCAGATGTCCGGGAATGCTGCCGCTGACCAGTTTCGCAGAAGATAGAGCGGGCGCATTCATCGTCGCCAAGGCCTAGCGGCAGCCCTCGCAGCTTGCAAAGCATTCCCTCAGCGTGCGATAGCTTGTGCCAAGGACAGACGGAGAGGATCAGCCATGGCAACCCAGCTCAAACCGACAATTGAATGCAGCAAGGAAGAGTGGCAGGCGCGGCTTGACCTCGCGGCGTGCTACCGCATCTTCGATCACCTCGGCTGGTCGGAATCGATCTACAATCACATTTCGCTGAAGGTTCCGGGAGAGGCCGATACCTTCCTCATCAACCCCTTCGGCCTGCTGTATTCGGAAGTCACCGCCAGCAACCTCGTCAAGATTGATGTCGAGGGCAACAATGTCGGCGGTTCGCCCTATATGGTGAACAAGGCGGGCTTCACCCAGCACGGCTATTTCCACAAGCATCTGGGCGCGCGCGCCGATGCGATCTGCCACGTCCATACGACGGCGACGATGGCGGTGGCGAGCCACAAGGACGGGCTGCTGCCGACCAATTTCTATGCCTGCAATTTCCAGGGCCAGATCGGCTATCACGATTTCGAGGGTATCACCGTGCGCGCCGAAGAAGGCGAGCGGCTGGTGCAGAACCTCGGCAATCATTCGATCCTGATGCTGCGCAACCACGGCCCGGTAGTGATGGACCGCACGATCCAGGGGATGTTCGTGAAGATGTGGGCGCTGCAGCGCGCTTGTGAGATTCAGGTGGCGACGCTCAGCATGGGCAACCCCGTGCTCGTCCCGCAAGAGGTGGTCGATGTTCACCAACGCGATCTGTCCGTGATGAGCGGGCAGGGCGGTGCGGGCCTGTTCGATTTCGAGGCCTGGAAGCGCCGGGTCGACAAGATCGACGATAGCTGGCGGCAGTAAGCCCGCTTTAGGCCCACCCCATGTCCCGCATGACCGTCAACGAGCGGCCGGTCGAGTTTGACCTCGATCCCCGCATGCCGCTGCTCTACGCGCTACGGGAGGCGATGAACCTCACCGGCACCAAGGCGTGTGGCGGCGGGCCGGAATGTTCCGGCGCGTGCATGGTGCTGGTCGATGGGGTGGCGCTGCGGTCTTGCGCGATCACGCTCGCCGAGGCTGAGGGGCGTTTGATCACGACCATCGAGGGGTTGTCGCGCGATCGTGCGCACCCCGTACAGCAGGCGTTGGCGGCGCAGCAGGCGATCCAGTGCGGGTATTGCACCCCCGGCATCGTCATCGCGATTGCCGCGCTGCTCCAGCGCAACCCGGCGCCGACCCGCGAGGATATTGACGCCGCGGTCCCCAATATCTGCCGCTGCGGGGTCTATCCGCGGCTGATCAAGGCGGTCGAGCAGGCGGGCCGCGTGGCGCAGCGGCAGGAGCGGATCAGCGCCGCGCCTGCCCCCGGCATAAGCCCCGAAGACGCCGCCAAGGCTGTCCCGGCGCTGCGGGTGCCCGCACCGGAATAGCCCTTCAGAACCGTGCCGACACCGTCAGCCGCGCGTTGATCGGCGGGGCGACGGTCAACTCGTCAGCCGAGTGGGCTGTGGGGAAATAGAGCTCGTCCAGCAGGTTCTCGACGTTGAGCTGCACCCGCAGGTTCGGGTTCACATCATAGAACACCGCCATATCGACCCGCGCATAGGCGGGCAGGGTGGCGGTGTTGCCATTGTCCGCGAACGTCTCGTCCTGCGCGGTCAGGCCCAACCCGAAGCCGAGCTGGTCGGTCGCCTGCACATTGTTCCAGATCGAGAACATATGCTCAGGCAATTCGCGCACTCGCCGCCCGGTCGGGCCCGTGCGGCTTTGCTGTTCGCCATCGAGATAGGAATAGCCCGCGGTCAGGAACCAGCCAGGGGTGACCTGCCCCTGGAACTGCGCCTCGAACCCGCGAATTTTGCTGTCGATCACGTCGAGCGTATCGGGATTGCTGTCCGCCACCTGCGGCGAGGATTGCTCGATCTGGAACACCGCCGCCGTCAGCGACAGGCCCGCGCGGATGTCCCACTTCACCCCCGCTTCAAGGTTCGAGAAGGTATCGGGGTCAAGCGCATCATTGGGCGGATTGATATCGGCAAACTGATCCCCCGAGCGCGGCAGGAAGGTCTCCGAATAGCTCCCGTAAAGCGAGAGGTTGTCCTGCGGCTTGAGGATCACCCCGACCCGCGGGGTCACTTCCTCGTCCTTGCGGGTGCGCACTGCGCCGGTGCGGTTGTCGAGCACGGTGATCTCGAAGCTGTCGAACCGCGCGCCCAGCACGACCCGCAGCCAATCGGCAATCTTCACCTCGTCCTGAATATAGGCCGAGAAGACGGTCAGATCCGCTTCGGTATCATCATTGAGTGCGGTGAACCCGACCCGCGTCGTGCGTCCGCTTGCCAGCGTGCCGACTCCGCCGCGCAGGGGGAAGGGACGGATCGCCGAGAAGAACTCGACATCAGCGCGGCGGCCATCGGCGACCGCTGTGTCGAACACCGCGTTGAAGCGATCGTTGTTGTTGCTGGTATCGATATATTCGCCGCCGACGATCAGCGTGTGGCCGATCCCGCCCGTGGCAAACTCGCCGATCAGGTTGCCCGACAGCACCAGATTCTGGCGCTGGTTGGTGTCGATATAGCCGTCCATCGCGACGATGTTGGTCGCAGGCGTGTAGCCGATGGGGAAGTAGTTGGCGTAGACCTTGGAATAGTCACCCCACGAAGCGGAGAAGTTGCCCTTCAGATTGTCCGAGAAGCTGTGCTGCACCGCGCCGCGCAGCACGTGCGCCTTGAAGGTCGCGTAGTTGTTGTCGGCATCGCCGAAGGTGATGCGCTTCAGTGCGAGCACCGGATCGCCATTGTCGTCCGTCGGGATGCCGCGATCGATGAAGCGTTCGTGATCGAGATATTCGTAGCTGAGGTCGATCGTCGTCGCGCTGCCGAGTTCGGCGCGGAAGGTCGGATTGAAGCTGATCTGCTCGCCGTCATACAGGTCGCGGTGATTATCGAGATGCTCATAGGCGGCGTTGATCCGCAGCGCCGAGGTGTCGCTGGTGGCTAGGTTGAGATCAGCCCAGATGTCATAGGCGCCGAAGGTATCGACCGAGGCGCGCACACCGCCGAACGTCTCCCCCACCGCGCCTTTCTTGGTCACGCGGTTGAGGATGCCGCCGGTTCCGCCACGGCCGAACAGCAGCGCATTGGGGCCGCGCAGGATTTCGACCTGTTCGAGATTGTAGAGCCCGCGGAAGTATTCGACATCGTCACGCACCCCGTCGACAAAGAAGTCGGCGGTGGAGCGGACGCCGCGGAACACCACGGAATCGCGGTGCCCTTCGCCCTGCGAATTGGTGACCCCGGGGGTGTAGTTGACGATGTCGCCGATGCTGTCGAAACCCTGGCGCACGATCTGATCGGCGGTCGTGATCGAAAGCGATTGCGGCACGTCGATGATCGGGGTGGGGGTGCGCAGTGCGTTGATCTGGTCGGCATAGAGCACATTGCCGGTGACGATGATATTGGGGCCGCGCTCTCCCGCGTCGTCGGCCTCGGCACTGTCCGCCGCAGCGGCTTCGCTGACGCCCGGAGCCGTATCGGCCAGTGCCGGGAAGGCGATGCTGGCGCAGCCGAGGAACAGGACACAGCGCGCGGCGCGGAGAATCATGGGGTACCTTTCAGACGATCTGGCAGGCCAGCTATTGCAACTTACTCGCATCTGCAAGGCCTCGCAGTTTGCGAGAGTGATTATCAACAAGCTGTGGCATTCGTGTCGCGGCTCGCTTAGGAATGCGGGCGGTTCAATCGCAGGGATAGCGGCAATGAAGGCGACGATCTGGCACAATCCGGCTTGCGGCACGTCGAGGAAGACCTTGGCGATCCTCGAAAACCTCAGCCGGGTCGATGTGACGGTGGTGGAATATCTGAAGACCCCGCCCTCAGTCGAAAAGCTCGCTCAGCTCTATCGCGATGCCGGGATTACGCCGCAGCAAGGCCTGCGCCTGCGCGGCACCGATGCGGTGGAGCGCGGGTTGCCCGAGGCCGATGACGCCACGGTTCTGGCGGCGATGGTTGCCGACCCGATCCTGATCGAACGGCCCTTGGTCGAGACCGAGAAGGGCGTAAGGCTCTGTCGGCCGCAGGATGTGGTGCTGGAGATTCTCTAAACGCCGTTCGTGTCGAGCGTAGTGGAGATACCGCGCTCAGGGCCTCTCGACTGCGCTCGAGGCGAACGGAGGGAGTTAGGTTCGGTCCCTGGTCAATTCCCGGTCCGCCTGAAGAGCGAACCAGCCGTGCACCAGCACAATGGCGCATAGGGCGACGATGAGCCCGAAGCCCAGCCAGTCGGAATGGCCATAGAGCCACACGCCCAAGGCCGGCGCGTAGATATAGCTCGCCCCCGCCAATGACGCGACGATGCCGCTCGCCTGCCCCTGCTCCGCGCGGGTGACGGCGAGCGAGGTTCCCGCTGTGGTGCCGGGGCGGAACAGGCCAAAGCCGAGCGAGGCGATGGCATAGCCCAGCGCGATCAGGTGCAAGTCCCCCGCAATCGCCAGAATGACCGTGCCCAACGCCGCCGTCGCAATCCCCCACAAAGTCGCTGCGCGCGGGCCGAGGTCGAAGCGCGGAATCAGCCCCCATTGCGCGAGCAGCGTGGCAATTGCGCCGCTCATCAGCACCAGCCCCACCGGCCCCGCGCCATCGGCTGGCGTATCGCGCAGGCCCAGCCGGTCGAGCACCAGAAAGCCCGAAATCCCCAGCACCATCGCCTGTGCGTGCCCGCCAATCAGCCCAGCGAAGACCCACGGCCTAAGGCGCGGATCGCGCCAGCTGAGGCGCGGCGGCTCTGCGGCGGCGTCTTCCTGCTCGGTCGTCTCCTGCGGATCGACCGGCGCGCCCGATCCGCTCGAATAGGCGACCGCCTGCCCGCGCGCGGCATATTGCGGCTCGTCATTGGGCAGGCGCAGCCGCAGCAGCACCAGCGCGACAACGCCGATCGCGGCAAAGGCGAGGAACGGCCCGGTCAGCCCGAGACCGAGGAACGGCACCACCATCAGCGGCGCCAGCGCCGGGCCGATCACCGTGCCAAGGCCAAAGCTCGATGCGATAAGCGACAGCGCCTGCGTGCGCTCCGCGCGCGGGGTGCGTGAGGCGACATAGGCCTGCACCGCGGGCGGCGCAGCGCTGCCGAACCCGCCATACAGGCTCCGCGCCGCCGCAAAGGCGATCAGGGTCCAGACCGCCGACAACACGCCCGAAAGCCCGGCCCACAAGGCCGCGCCGCACAGCACGAAGGACACGATAAAGCCGGTCAGTCCCAGCGCCATCATCGCCTTGCGCCCGCGCTGATCCGACCGCCGCGCCCAGAACGGCGCACACACCACCCACAGCAGCGCCGACCAGCTATAGGCAAGGCTGATCCACACGTCGTCGACCTGCAACGCCGTGCCGATCGAGGGCATCACCGATTGCATCGCGGTGTTGCCGGCCGCAGTCACCAGCATCACCATGAACAGCAGCGCCATGCGCGATGGCGGGATCGCGCCCGTGGGGGCGGCTGAGGTCAGCTTGGGGTCAGTGTCGGCCATCGGCTTGGCAGAGCGGCGCTATTCGAAGACATCGGCGGCGCGCTGGGGCAAATCGTCGCTCAGCTGGCGGTAGATCGCCACCGTCACCACCACGAACAGCGCAGTCAGCAGCGCATTGACCAGCGCGTTGAGCGCGGCCCCGCCGATTGTGGCCACTCCGCCACCCACCGCCGCCAGGATCAGAGTGATGATCCCGGAAACAAGCGTCGAAATGATCCCGATCACCACCACCAGCAGCGCAATGAAGACGGCAATCCGCACGCTGTTGCCCTTGGTCAGCTGCCACGACCGGACCAGCGCGGTGAAGGGATTGCGCTGGCCTTCGATGGCGATCACCGGGGCCGCGAGCGAAACCTTCACCATGAGATAGATGATCGCCACCAGCGCGGCCAACACCGCGAGCACCGCCACCGCCTCACCGCCCAGCGCCGACACCAGGCCGAGCGGCAGGCCAATAGCCAGCGAGGCGCCGATCACCGTGATCAATTGCGCCGCGATATAGCTAGGAAGGCCCTTGATCCCGGTCGCCAGCGCTTCGCCCACGGTCGGATTGCCGCGGTCGGTCAGCAGGGCAAACAGGCTCATCGAACCGATGAACTGCATGGCGAAGACAGCGAGCAGGATCGGCCAGTTATCGGCGTAGAGTGCCGTCATCTGATCGACCGCGGCTTGCATCACCACTGCCGGGTCCTCGCCGCCCGATCCTGCCGCAGGACCGGGAGTGATCGCGGTGACAGGCACGAACAGCGCGCTGGCCATCGAGGGCAGGAAGAAAAACAGCCCCGCAATCGCGCCGATGGTGTCACGGTTGAGGCCCATGAGCGCTGTCGCCTGCGTCCAGGCCCTCCCCATATCGAGTTTGCCGTGTGCCATCTGCGCTGTTCCGATCCCAAGAAGTGCCAAGGCCCGCGCATGCGCAATCGCCTCTTGATCTCGCCGCTCAATGCCCCCACCGATGCGCCATGGCAAGCACTGCTCCTGTCCCCGGCGTTGCATATCCGATTGAATGGCGCCGTGAGAGCGCGCCGGTCGCCTACGCGGCTGCGCTGGCGGCGATGGAGGCGCGCAATGCGGCTGTGTTCGCCGGCGAGGCAGCGGAGCTGGTGTGGCTGCTCGAACACCCCCCGGTCTACACCGCCGGCACCAGCGCCGATCCGGCCGAGCTGGTCGATCCGCGTTTCGAAGTGGTCGCGGCCGGGCGGGGCGGGCGCTATACCTACCATGGGCCGGGTCAACGGGTGGGCTATCTGGTGCTGGACCTCGCCAAGCGCGGCAAGGACGTGCGCTGCTTCGTCCATGCGATCGAAGGTTGGGTCATCGCAACCTTGGGCGGCTTCGGCGTGGACAGCTGGCGGGCCGAAGGCCGGGTCGGCATCTGGACCAAGGATATCGACGGGCGCGAGGCCAAGATCGGCGCAATTGGCGTCCGCGTGCGACGTTGGGTGACGATGCACGGGTTCTCGGTCAATCTCGACCCTGACCTGTCGCACTTCGGCGGGATCGTGCCTTGCGGGATCGCCGAATATGGCGTGACCAGTCTGGCGAAGCTGGGTTTGCAGGTGTCGGCGCAGGAATGGGATGCAGCCCTGATCGCCAGCAGCGATGATTTCCTTGACGCATTGGACGCCGCGGCGAAAAGAACGTGCCGATGACCCGCGCCGCGATCCTTGTCCTTGCTCTCCTCGCTTCGGCCTGCACCGAGGATGCAACCACGTCTGCCCAGCAGCGCGGCGAGGCTTCGGGCGAGGTGCTCGCCGGGTCGATCAGCGATGCGATGATCCCCTTGGAACAGCTCGAATCGCAGGCGCCTCTCGCACCGCAACAGGCCATCCCGACCGGCGATATTGACGCCGAACAACCCGACGTGACCCCGGTGCCGGGGATCGACGGTGCTCCGCCAAGCGAAGGGGCCGAAGCAGCCCCTGCTGCTCCGGCGCCGGATCAGCCGCAAGAATAGCGCGACCATTCGGCAATCCGATCAGCCGTCATCCCAGCGAAAGCTGGGACCTAGAGCCGCAAGTGCTGCACCATGTAGCCCTAGGCCCCAGCTTCCGCTGGGGTGACGGTAAGGGTTGTCGCGGGGCGTCTGGAATCCGCCGATGTCCGCAATCGAGGGCTTCCGGCACCACAGCCTTGCTCCCGGCAGCGCCCAAGCGGACGCTGCCGGGCATCGTGTCATTCCGCCGCTTCGGCCTGTTCCTCGGCCAGCGTCGGATAGTCGACGTAGCCTTCGGGAATCGGGAAGTACCAGCTCTTGGGCACATCCTTGTTCGGGTTCCAGTGCGCGCCGACCGCGATCCGCTTTTCGAGATCGGGATTGGAGATGTAAGGGCGGCCGAAGCTCACCGCATCGCACTTGCCGCTGGTCACGTCGGCTTCCGCTTCCTCGGCGGTGTAGTCGCTGTTGAGGATCAGCTTGCCGGTGTAGATCTGGCGGATCAGCGGGCTTTGCTTGGGCACATCGGTCTGGCCGAAGGTGCCGTCCGGCCCGGGCTCACGCAGTTCGACGAAGGCGAGGCCGAGTTCCTCGCAGACCTTGGCTGCCGCGCCGAAGGTGGCTGCCGGGTTGCTGTCATCGGTCCCTTGCGAATCGCCATTGGGCGAGAGTCGGATGCCGACACGATCCGCGCCCCACACGTCGATCAGGGCTTCCAGCACTTCGCGCATGAAGCGGGTGCGGTTTTCCGGGCTGCCGCCATATTCGTCGGTGCGCAGGTTGGTCTTGTCGCGCAGGAACTGGTCGACAAGGTAGCCATTGGCGCTGTGGAGCTGCACCCCATCAAAGCCCGCCTTTTTGGCGTTCTCCGCAGCGCGGCGGTAATCGCCAATCGTGCGCTTGATGTCCTCATGCGTCATTTCGCGCGCCTGCGCATAGGGCTGCTTGCCGGTCGGCGTGTGCGCCTCCCCCGGCGCGGTGGTGGCGCTGGCCGAGAAGGGCGGCTGGCCATCGAGGAACACCGGGTGGACGATCCGGCCCATATGCCAAAGCTGCATGACGATCAGGCCGCCTTCTTCGTGCACGGCCTTGGTGGTCGCCTTCCACGCTTCGGTCTGCTCGTCGCTCCAGATGCCAGGTGCCGACGGCCAGCCTAGGCCTTCACGGCTGATACCGGTCGCTTCGGTCAGGATCATGCCCGCGCCCGCACGCTGGCGGTAATAGGTCGCCATCAATTCGTTCGGCGTGAACATCGGATCGGCGGCGCGCCCGCGGGTGAGGGGGGCCATGTGGATGCGGTTCTTGGCATGGAGTGCGCCCATCTGGAGCGGCTGGAACAGTGCGTCGTGCATATGTGGGTAATCCTTGTGAGCCAGTTTTGATTGGCTATCCAATTGGGGGGCGCAGGGCTAGGGCGCAAGCATGGAAAATGAGGAGCGCCCCCAAGTAGAACTTGTCGGTGAACCGACGCGGCCGGCGGCATGGCTGCTGCTGCTGGCGCTGTTCGGCGGGAATGTCGCGCTGGCGATCGGGCCGTGGTTCGTGCGCCTGGCGGATACCGGGCCGGTGGCCGCGGGGTTCTGGCGGCTGTTTCTGGCGCTGCCGTTTCTGGTGCTGCTGGCCCGGGCAAACGGCCAGCGGCTGACGGGGATGCCTGCGACAACGCTGGCGCTGGTGGCGCTGGGAGCGGTGACCTTCGCGCTCGATCTCGCCAGCTGGCACATCGGGATCGGCATGACACGGCTGGGCAATGCGACGCTGTTCGGCAATGCCGGGTCGATTGTCCTGCTGTTCTGGGGCTTCCTCGTCGCGCGCACGCTGCCGGGGCGGCTGGAGTGGCTGGCGATCATCTTTGCGCTGGCAGGCGCGGCGATCCTCATGGGGCGCAGTCTCGAGATTTCGAACGAAACCCTGATCGGCGACCTGTTCAGCGTCGCCGCCGGACTGCTGTACGCGGTGTACCTGCTGACCCTGCAAGGCGCGCGCGGGCAGTTCGGATCGTGGAGCCTGCTGGTGTGGGTGAGCCTGTTCGGCTGCCCGGTGCTGCTGGCCATAGCCGTGGCGCTGGGCGAGCCGGTGTGGCCGCAGGCGTGGGGGCCGATTGTGGGCCTGTTCGTCCTCAGCCAGCTGGTCGGGCAGGGGCTGATGGTGTTCGCGTTGAAATACTTCCCGCCGCTGGTGGTGGGCCTCGCCCTGCTGACTCAGCCCGCGGTCGCCTCGATCTACGGCTGGCTGGCGTTCGGCGAGGTGCTGTCGCCGCTGGATATTGTCGGGATGGTGCTGGTGGGGGCGGCGCTGGCGGTGAGCCGGGCGAGGGCTACCTAGCCTCCCGCGTCACCCCAGCGGAAGCTGGGGCCTAGGGCAATCAAGCGTTGAGCGTGAGGAAGAGGTCATCCCACGATGGGTTCTGCTTCTCGATCGCCTCGATCTTCCACATCCGCTTCCAAGACTTGATCGCCTTTTCGCGGGCGATGGCGTCTTCGATGGTCGGGTAGTGTTCCACATAGACGAGCCGCGTGCATTTGTAGCGGGATGTGAACGCGCCGCCCTTGCCTTCGCGGTGTTGCGTGATGCGGGCGGGTAGGTCGCTGGTTACGCCGGTGTAGAGCACGCCATATCGCCTGTTCGTCATTATATAGACGTAGCCAACGCGTTCCATTTCAGAGACTTAGCATAATTCCGCCCTAGGCCCCAGCTTTCGCTGGGGTGACGAAGTTAGGTGAGCAAGCGCCACACCCATCCCCCGTCATGCCAGCGAAAGCTGGCACCAAGGGCGGCCACAGAGAAGAGGCCGATGACGGATCTCCATGGCAGCTTCACGATCAAGGCGAAGAGTATCGTCAGCCATGGGTGGTTTGTTCTGACGAGAGCGAGTCCGATTGAGGCTTCGTGCTTGTTCATTCCGCCACTTTACGGCCTGTCAACAGTCCGCGCTATTTGGCGTCCCTAAGCGTCAGTCGCCTGAAAACGTAACCTTGCCCAAATCCCCCATTCCCACAGTCCCGCTCGCCATGTCCAGCATCCGGTCGAGGCTCCGTTTCGCCTTCAACCGAATACCTTCCTCGATCTCGATCTGCGGCGAGAGGTCGCGCAGGGCCACGTACAGCTTCTCCATCGTGTTCAGCGCCATGTAGGGGCAGATGTTGCACGAGCAGTTCCCGTCCGCGCCGGGCGCGCCGATGAAGTGCTTGTTCGGCAGCGCTTTTTCCATCTGGTGGATGATGTGCGGCTCGGTCGCGACGATCAGGGTGTCGCCGGGGAAGGTCTTGGCGAAGCTCAGGATGCCGCTGGTCGAGCCGACATAGTCCGCATGGTCGATGATCGTCGGCGGGCATTCGGGGTGCGCGGCGATGGGCGCGCCCGGGTATTGCTCTTTCAGCTTGAGCAATTCCGTCTCGCTGAACGCCTCGTGGACGATGCAGACGCCGGGCCACAGCAGCATCTCGCGGTTGAATTTGCGGCTGAGATAGCCGCCAAGGTGCCGGTCCGGGCCGAAGATGATTTTCTGCTCGGGCGGGATCTGGGCAAGGATCGTCTCGGCGCTGGACGAGGTCACGATCACATCCGACAGCGCTTTCACCTCGGTCGAACAATTGATGTAGGTCAGCGCGATGTGATCGGGGTGAGCTTCGCGGAACGCGCGGAATTTCTCCGGCGGGCACGAGTCCTCAAGGCTGCATCCGGCGTCCATGTCGGGCAGGATTACGGTCTTTTGAGGCGAGAGGATCTTGGCGGTGTCGGCCATGAACTTGACCCCGCAGAAGGCGATCACATCCGCATCGGTTGCCGCCGCCTTGCGCGACAATTCGAGGCTATCGCCCACGAAGTCGGCAATGTCCTGAATGTCCGGCGTCTGGTAATAATGCGCTAGGATCACCGCGTTCTTCTCCTTGCGGAGGCGGTCGATCTCGGCCAACAGGTCGGTGCCGGTGGGGTTGCGGGTTAGCAGGCTCATCACTCGTATCCCCGTTATCTCAGGAACCGCCGATATAGGGGCTCGCCCCCGATTTTCGAGCGAAAAGCTTGGGCACCCGCCCTACATCGTGAAGCCCGGCGGCAGGAAGGGGCCCATGGGTCGCTCGGCCCCCGGCGTGCCGGCAATCACCGCTTCGGTGATCGCATAGCCGATCGGCGAATAGGCCAGCGCCATCGAGGTGAGGAAGCCGCCGACATTGATCCCCATGCCCCACCAATAGGCCGGATGCACCCGGCCATTGGTCCGCCAATCGACCAGCATCGCGACCGCGCCGAATACAAAGCTCGCCGAAACCGCGATCGGCCAGGCATAGGGGATCAGCAACGGCATCGGCAGCAACCGGCCGAGTCCCGGCCCGGTCAGCGCGCTCATCGCCACCAGCATCAGCCGCCGGTGCCAGCCGGTGTGCCGCCGCACCCGCAGCGCCCACCACGCAAGGCCGCCGAACACCAGCAGCCCCGCCAGATTGCTGATGAAAAACTCGTTCTGCGCAAAGAAGAACGGCCCGCCCGTCCCGCGGATCGAAACGACGATGATCATTGCCCCTGCCGCCACCATCGCCGGGATGAAGACATAGGCGAGCTTGCCCAGCTGCCGGTGCAAGGCGCGGTTGCCGCTTGCGATGGTCACTACCTGCGCGAGATAGAGCCCGAGCCAGCCCATGAAGATCACGCCGTGGACATGGAACGCGGCTGGCAGCGCAAAGCTCGACCGCCCCATCGCCAGATTGAGCGAGAAGCCCGCCACGATCACCAGCGCCATGACGAATGCCATGATGGTATAAAAGCGCGTGCCTTCTGCCGCCGCGCCGCGTTGTGCCAAAGTGGCCATCCCGCCCCCCAATTGTCGCGCCCCGGCTTAGAGGAACACCAAAATCGCCGAGGGTGCAAGCGCGCTTTATGCGAGCCGCCAGACCTCGCTGTCGCGCCGCGCCGCGCCGCGCTTTTCGAGATCGATCAGATGCGCGGTCACGCTCATCTCGGCGGCTCCGATCAGGCGCGGGTCGAGGCCCTTGTACATGTCCGGAATAAAGCCGCTGACCGGCCGCGCGGCCTCGCCCAGCAGGCGGAGGATCTGGTTCTCACGCTGGCGGCGGTGGCCGATCATGCCGCGCACCAGCTGCTTCGGCTTCTCGATCGCCGCGCCGTGGGCCGAGTGATAGCGCACGTCATCGCGCGCCATCAGCTTTTCGAGGCTCGCCATGTAATCGCCCATGTCGCCATCGGGCGGGATGACGACGCTGGTTGACCAGCCCATCACGTGATCGCCCGTGAACAGCGCGCCGCTCTCCTCCAGCGCGAAGCACTGGTGGTTCGAGGTATGGCCGGGCGTCGCGACGGCGGTGAGCGTCCAGCCGGTGCCGCGCATCCCTTCGCCGTCCACCAGCACGCGGTCGGGCGCATAGGTCGGATCGAAGGCTTCGTCCGAGCGCGGGCCGTCCACTTGGAGCACCAGCGGTGCGCAGCCGACAATCGGCGCGCCGGTCAGCTCAGCCAGCGGCGCGGCGGCGGGCGAGTGGTCGCGGTGGGTGTGGGTGCACATGATCGCGACGATAGTTCGCCCCGCGACAGCCGCGATGATCGCGGCGATGTGGTCAGGCTCGTTCGGGCCGGGATCGATCACCGCGCAATCCGGCCCCCGCGGGTCGCCGACGACATAGGTCTGCGTTCCGGTGAAGGTGTAGGGCGAGGGATTGGGCGCCAGCACGCGCAGCACCAGCGGCTCGACAGCTTCGGCAAGCCCGGTGGGCCAGGGCTGGGGAGGGATCGTGACCATGGCCTTGCATATGGCGAGCGCCGTGGCAGATGTCACGCCGGAGAGAGGAATACCCCATGGCAGATTACATCCTCGTCCTTGACGAAGGCACCACGTCCACCCGCGCGATCCTGTTTGCGAGCGACGGCGTGCTGGTCGCCTCGGCGCAGGCGCCGCTGGAGCAGCATTACCCGCAATCGGGCTGGGTCGAGCATGATCCGCGCGAGATCTGGGACAAGACGCTGGCCTGCGCGCTGGAAGTCATCCCCAAGGCGGGCGGCGCGGCGAGTATTGCCGCCATCGGCATCACCAACCAGCGCGAAACCGTGGTGGCGTGGGACCGCAGCACCGGAGAGCCGCTCACCAACGCCATCGTCTGGCAGGACCGCCGTACCGAGCCCTTCTGCGCTGAGCTGCGCGCGGCGGGCCATGAAGCGGGCGTGCAGGAGCGCACCGGCCTGCTGCTCGATCCCTATTTCTCCGGCACCAAGATGCGCTGGATGCTCGACAATGTGCCGGACGTGCGCGCGGCGGCGGACACAGGCACGCTGGCCTTCGGCACGGTCGAAAGCTGGTTGGTGTTCAAGCTGACCCGCGGGGCGGCGCATATCACCGATGCCTCCAACGCGAGCCGCACGCTGCTCATGGGGCTTGAAGATGCGCAGTTCGATGACAGTCTTTGCGATCTCATCGGCGTGCCGTTGTCGGCGCTTCCCGGGGTGGTTGACTGCTCCGGGCCGCTGGCGATGACGGCGCCTGACCTGTTTGGGCGGAGCATTCCGATCACGGGCCTCGCGGGCGATCAGCAGGCGGCGACCATCGGGCAGGCCTGCCTTACACCCGGACAGACCAAGGCGACCTATGGCACCGGCGCTTTCGTGCTGACCTGTCAGGGGCGCAAAATTCCGCGCTCGACCAACCGGCTGCTCGGAACCGTGCTGACCCAGCTTGAAGGGCAGCGCACCTATGCCATCGAAGGCTCGGTGTTCGTGGCGGGGAGTCTGGTGCAATGGCTGCGGGATTCGCTCGGCATTGTGCAGGTGGCGGAGGAGACCGAGGCGCTCGCCCGCTCGATCCCGGATAGCGGCGGGGTGGTGATTGTGCCTGCGCTGTCAGGCCTTGGCGCGCCGCACTGGCAGGCTGACGCACGCGGGGTGATCGCGGGGCTCAGTTTCTCCAGCGGCAAGGCCGAGCTGGCGCGCGCCGCGCTGGAGGCGATGGCGCATCAGACGCATGATCTGTGCGCGGCCTTCACCAAGGATGGCGCCCCGTGGCATACGCTGCGGATCGATGGCGGCATGGCGGCAAATGACTGGATGGCGCAGGACTTGGCCGACATGCTCGGCATCACGGTCGAGCGGCCCGGCTTTGTCGAAACGACCGCCTTGGGGGCAGCGATGCTGGCGGCGTGCGGCGTGGGGATGTACCCCGATCTGGGCGCAGCGGCGCAGGCGATGCGCGGGCGACTGGTGACGTTCGAGCCGCAGATGGACGCCGAGGTGCGCGATGCGCGGCTGGGGAGGTGGCGGAAGGCGCTGGCGGCGGCGTGATCGCTTGCCAAACTCCTCCCTGTTGCGCAGCAATGGGGAGGTGGGCGAGGCCGTCGGGCCTCGGTCGGAGGGGTAGGTTGGTGCGAGGTGACCCCTCCGTCACCGTGTCGCGGTGCCACCTCCCCATTCCTGCGGAACGGGGAGGAACCCTCTAGCCGAACCTTCCCAGTTCCCGCCCGATCCGGTCCTGAAAGGCCCGCACCGGCGAGGCCATTTCGAAATGCTGGCGCCACGCCTCGTCCAGCCGCGCGATGCGCT
Source organism: Porphyrobacter sp. SLTP (assembly GCF_009905735.1). GTDB lineage: Bacteria > Pseudomonadota > Alphaproteobacteria > Sphingomonadales > Sphingomonadaceae > Erythrobacter. The sequence goes on along the minus strand of NZ_JAAALE010000004.1, from coordinate 93,607 downwards.
GGTGCAGCTTTTCGGTGTCGGCGATCAGCTCGCGCGTTTGCGGTTCGAGAAGCGCCAACTGCTTTTCGTCCGAGCCGCGATCCGGCGGCAGCGCACCGTGCAGGCGCACCTGATTTTCGCTGAGCTCCCCCTGAAACAGCGCGCGCTGGTTCAGCAGCCACGCGAGAACATGCATCATCCGGGTGGTGGTCTTCAGGCCTTCGGTCGAAAGCGCGAGCCGCACAAAGGCGTCCTCGCCTGCCACCGGTTCACGCGTGCCAGCGGCAAACACCGCCCGCACGTCATCCGCCAGCACGAGCGCCTCGGTGTAGAGCGCCTCGACAATCGGGCGCGAAAGATTGGTGGTACGAGCCATATTGCGCCGCAAGCTACGTCGCCGCGCGCTTCACCGCCATATCGCTATGGTTACTTTCCAAGCAATTTTTGGCTCCGTCCCGGCCAGGCACAGAATTGATGTCTTGGTAACCATGATCGGGGCGGAAGCGGCTCTCCCCATTCGTTCCTAACGGGGCGGGACTTGTTGTCACATCACGCGATAATATCCGGCAGCAGCGTGTCTTCGATGATGGCGATCTGGTCCCTCAGCCGCAGCTTGCGCTTCTTGAGGCGGGCGATCTGGAGCATGTCGGCCGATGCGCTGACCCGTGCCGCCTCGGTCAAGGCGGCAATCGCGGCGTCGAGGTCGCGATGCTCGGTCTTGAGCAACTCAAGATTTTTCCTGAGCTCCTGCTCGGTCATATTCGCCCCTGATCCTTCCACTTCGCCGCCAGCCTGTTGGCCTGCGACCAATGCACGGCGTGCGCTACGCGTTCCTGCGGCGATTTGGTAGATGGCAGGTGCAGATTTCACCCCGCTTTGGCGCGATCCGCCTGCGCGGTTCATCGCGCGCAGGGGCAGTTGCGCCGATTTACGATGTGTGGGGGCTTTGCAAGCTAGGCTGCCTGTGGTTTCAATGAAACCTGCGGCTCGGCCGCTTCGTTTGCCGAGTCGCCTTTCCGGGGGCATCCCCCCGCTTGGATAGGAGAACGCATAATGGCATCGACCGCAGTGTTGTCACACCTCCACGCCCTTCAGAGCAAGCATGCCGGCCTTGAAGCCCGGTTGCGCGACGAAATGGCCCGGCCCGTGCCCGACACCGCGATGATCCAGGCCCTCAAGAAGCAGAAACTGCGACTGAAGGAAGAGATCGCCGCCTGCTGAGCGGCACGGATTATCCACCTGACGCCCCTGACGGGCAGTGTGCTGCGATCAGGCCTTTTGCAATTGTCGTGCGGAATGAATAGACCTGCACGGTGATGACCGCCGCAGCCGCCGCTCGCCAGATTCTGACCCGCCTGACCGAGGTGATGGCCTCGCGCATGCACGCGCAGGCCAAGCTTGATCAGGTGGTCGAGATCATCGGCGAATGCCTGTCGAGCGAGGTTTGCTCGATTTACCTCTTGCGCGAAGGCATGCTGGAACTGTTCGCGACCCGCGGCCTCAACCAGAGCGCGGTCCATGTTACCCGCATGGCGATTGGCGAAGGGCTGACCGGCGCGATTGCGCAGAAGGTCGAGACGCTCAACCTCGCCGAGGCCAAGGCCCATCCCGACTTCCAGTACCGGCCCGAAACGGGCGAGGAAAAGTTCCACTCCTTTGCCGGTGTCCCCATCGTCTACCGCGCCCGCGCGGTGGGCGTCTTGTGCGTCCAGCATGTCGAACCGCGCCGCTACGAAGAGGTCGAGATCGAAGCGCTCCAGACCACCGCGATGGTCTTAAGCGAGCTGATCGCAAATGCCGAACTGGTCGACGAGGAAGAAGCGCGCGGGCTGACACAGGAGCAGACCGGGCCGCAGACCCTGACGGGCCTCACGCTGGTGAAAGGCTTGGGCGCAGGCCATGCGGTCTATCACCAGCCGCGCGTCGAAATCACGCAGGTCATGGCCGAAGACACCGAGGCCGAGCGCCAGCGGGTATACCGCGCCTTCGACAAGATGCGCGAGCAGATCGACACGCTCGCCAGCCAGGCCGAATTCGGCGCGGGCGGCGAGCATGAGGAGGTGCTCGAAACCTACAAGATGTTCGCCTACGACGAAGGCTGGTCGCGGCGTATCAACGAGGCGATTGATAGCGGCCTCACCGCCGAAGCCGCGATCGAGCGTGTCCAGCAGCACACCAGGATGCGGATGCGCGAGATTGACGATCCGCTGCTCGCCGACCGGATGCACGATCTGGAGGATCTGGCGAACCGGCTGGTGCGGATTGTCGCCGGGCAGGTCGGCACCGCCGCCTCGCAAGGACTACGGCGCGACACCATCCTGATCGCGCGTAATCTCGGCCCGGCTGAACTGCTTGAATATGACAAGCGGCGGCTGAAGGGTGTGATCCTTGAGGAAGGCTCGCTCACCGCGCACGTGGTAATTGTGGCGCGAGCGATGAACGTGCCGGTGATCGGACGGGCCAAGGGCGTGCGCACCACGATCCGTGAGGGCGACGAAATCCTGCTCGACGCGACGGCGGGCAACGCCATTGTTCGCCCGCTGCCACAGGTTGCCGACGCGTTTCAGGCGCGGTTCGCCAAGAGCCGCGAAAAGCAGGCGGCCTATGCCTCGCTGCGGGATGTCGAGCCCTTCACCCGCTGCGGCACCCGCATACAGGTGATGATGAACGCCGGTCTGCGCGATGATATGAGCGCGCTGGCAATGACCGGCGCGGACGGCGTCGGCCTGTTCCGCACCGAATTCCAGTTCCTCGTCTCCGCCACCCTGCCGCAGCGCGAGCGCCAGTTGCGGCTCTACCGCGATGTGCTGGATGCGGCGGGCGACAAGCCGGTGATCTTCCGCACCGTCGATATCGGCGGTGACAAGTCGGTGCCCTATCTCGCATCCGAGATTGCTGCGCAGGATGAAAACCCCGCGATGGGCTGGCGCGCGCTGCGCCTTGCGCTCGAACGCGAAGGCCTGATGAAGATCCAGGCGCGCGCGCTGCTCGAAGCGGCGGGCGGACGCTCGCTCTATGTGATGTTCCCGATGGTGAGCGAACCGTGGGAGTTCGATGCGGCCAAGGCCGTATTCGATGAACAGCTGAACTACCTGCGCGCCCAGAAGAAGCTGCTGCCCGAGCGGATCCTGTTCGGCGCGATGCTCGAAGTGCCCGCGCTTGCCGAAGTGCTCGATCTGCTGCTGCCCAAACTGAGCTTCCTGTCGATCGGCACCAACGACCTCACCCAGTTCCTGTTCGCCGCCGACCGGGCCAATCCCAAGTTGGCCGAGCGATATGACTGGCTCAGCACCTCTATCCTCCGGTTCCTGCGGCGGGTGATGCAGAACGCTGTCGGCAGCGGGGTTGATATCGGCGTGTGCGGGGAAATGGGCGGGCGCAGGCTGGAGGCGCTGGCCTTGATGGGCATCGGCTATCGCCGCCTCTCGATTACCCCTGCGGCCGTCGGCCCGATCAAGGAATTGGTGCGCAAGGTTGATCTCGCTGAACTGACAGCGGCGATGACCGGATGGCTGGCCGATCCGGCGCTGAACCTGCGCGAAGAATTGTCGGCCTGGGCAGATGCGCGCGACATTGAGTACGATTGACACCCGCCTTGCGGAGAAGCGTGCGCCATGCGCGCTGGCGTGTTATGGCGATGCTTGACAGAACTGCCCTGAGCGGGTGAGTCCCGTTCAAGGACAATTCACCAACACTCTTACACTCAACGCCTCGAGAAGAAGGCGCGGACCCGGGTCATGGACAGCGAAAACCACACCAGCGCCGGTAATGCGCCGGAATTGCCCCTTCACGGGCCGGGCGCGACCTTGCGCGCGGCGCGGGAGGCCTTGCGGCTCGACCTTTCGCAGGTCGCTGCCGAAACCCGCATCCCGCTGCGCCACCTCGAAGCGATCGAAGACGAAAACTTCGAAGGCCTGCCCAGCCGCGCCTATGCCATCGGCTTTTCGCGCACGTTCGCCAAGGCGGTCGGGCTGGACCCTGCGGTCATCACCGATGCCGTGCGCGCAGAGCTCGCCGATGGATCGATGCGGCGCTCGGTGCCTTCGTCCGACATGGAACCGGGCGATCCGGCGCGCTTGCCCTCGGCCGGGCTCGCATGGGCTGCGGCGGCTGCGGTGCTGATGCTGGCCATTGGCGCTTTCGCTTTCTTCAACACCTATTTCGCCGCCGGGACCGAGCCGGGCTCGCTGCTGTCGCCCGAACCGGCGGCCAGCGGCGCGGCGGTTGCCGCCAAGCCTGCCGCATCCCCAACCCCCGCGGCCAGCGGCCCGGTCGTGCTGACCGCGCTGGAGGATGGCGTCTGGGTGCGACTGTATGAAGAGGGCGGGGAGCGGCTGCTCGAACGCACACTCAAGCTGGGCGAAGCGGTCACTGTTCCGGCAGCGGCGACCGATCCCCGTATCAACACCGGACGGCCCGATGCGCTGTCGGTGACAGTCGGCGGGCAGGCGGTTGCCAAGATTTCCGAGCGGCCCGAGACGATCTCGGGCGTTCCAGTTTCCGCCGCCGCGTTGCTGGCGCGCGTGGCGGTTCCGGTGGATCAGACCGCGGCCTTGCCGCAAACGGTCACGCCTGCGCCGCCCCAGCGCACCACCCCGCAGCGCTCCGCGACAGCGAGCCCGTCAGCGGCGACGGCAGAAGTCGCGGCAATGCGGCAAAGCGCGCCTTCCGCGGCCAGCAACACCGGGCAAGCGGGCGAAACGGCGCCTTCACCGCGCGGTTAACCCTTTTCCCGTTGATTAGGTCCTGTGCCGCTCTCGACTTGAGAGCCCGCACAAGGCAGGGATTCGGAACACGTTCATGTGCGCCGCGTCACGTTGCGCGGCCATAGACAGGGAGCCTGACGCGCCATGACCCCCCTCCTGCGAACCCCCGCTCTGCGCCTTGCCGGTGCGATGCTGATCGCCGCTGGTACCGCCACGGTGGTGACCGCGCCTGCGCCTGCCTTCGCGCAGGACAGCACGGCGGACGCCCGTATCCGCAAGATCGAGGCCGAAGTGCGTGCGTTGCAGCGCAAGGTCTTCCCCGGCGGCGATGGTCGCTTCTTTGAACCGCAGATCGGCCCAAATAGCGATCCTGCTGCACCGTCGACGACCTCTTCCCCCACCGCCCCGTCCAGCACGGCGGTGACCGATATCCTGGTGCGGCTCGACACGCTGGAGATGCAGCTGCGCGGGCTGACCGCCCGTTCCGAGGAGCAGGCCAACGCGCTCTCGCAGATGGAACTGCGGCTCGCCGCGCTGGAGACGGCGGCCAACATGCCGATCACCACGACGCCGCCGTCTGGTTCGAGCCTGCCGGCGTTTCAGCCTGCCCCAACCAGTACGCCTACCACCGCCGTCACCACGGTCCCCATTGTGCGTCCGCCGGTGCAGACCGCTCCCGCGCCCACGCCTGCGCCCGCAGCCAGCCTCGCTACGCCAAGCGCTTCGCGCCTTGCCGCCGTGCAGGCGATCACCAAGCCGCAAACGGCAGATGCCGGGGATGACGAATATTCCTACGGCTTCCGCCTGTGGAGCGCCGGTTTCTTCCCCGAAGCACGCCAGCAGCTCACCAAGTTTGTCGAGCAATATCCCAACCATCCGCGCATCAGCTTTGGTCGCAACCTGCTGGGCCGCGCGTTCCTCGACGACAATCTGCCAGATGAAGCCGCGCGCTGGTTCCTCAGGAACTATCAGGCCAACAAGGCGGGTGACCGCGCACCTGACAGCCTGCTCTACCTCGGCAAGGCGATGATCGCGAAGAATGACACCCGCAAGGCCTGCATCGCGCTCGCTGAATTCGGTGAGACCTATCCGCTGGTCGCGACTGGTCGATTGGCTGACGAATACAGGAACAGCCTCGCCAAGGTGAAGTGCAGCTAAGCGCCCAGGCGCCGCGGCGCTTCGCTGCCGATCTGGCGGCGCTGTGGCCCGAGGATGCGCGCACGGGCCCGCTTGGCCTCGCGGTTTCGGGCGGGCCGGACAGTCTGGCACTGCTGCTGCTCGCCCACGCAGCCCTGCCGGGCGAGATCGCGGTGTGCAGCATCGATCACGGCCTGCGGCCCGAGGCGGCGGGCGAGGTCGCGCTCGTCGAGCGGATCGCGGGGGAGCGCGGCATTACCTTCACGCAGCTGGCCGTGACGCTCGCCCCTGGTAACCTTCAGGCGCAGGCCCGCTCGGCGCGCTATGCGGCTTTGGCGAAGTGGGCTGAGGACAAGGGGCTGGGCGCGGTCGCCACGGCGCATCACGCCGATGATCAGGCCGAGACCTTGCTGATGCGCCTCAACCGGGGCAGCGGGCTGGCAGGGCTGGCAGGGGTGCGCGCCCGGTCAACCATCGCGGAGAGCGAGATCACGCTGCTGCGCCCGCTGCTGAGCTGGCGCAAGGCAGAGCTGGCAGCGGTGGTTGCCGCCGCCGGGATCACGCCTGCCGCGGACCCCTCCAACACCAACCTTGCCTTTGATCGCGCCCGGCTGCGCGCACAACTGGCCGAGGCTGATTGGCTCGATCCGGTCGCGCTGGCGACCAGCGCCGCCCATCTGGCCGAAGGCTGGCAGGCGCTCGAATGGTATGCGGAGCTCGACTGGCACGAAATGGTGATGCGCGACGATGCCGCGCCGGGGGGGCTGGGCTACACCTATTGCGCCAATGTCCCTCGCGTCATCGCCATCGAGACGATCTGCAAGATCATCAGCGCGCTGGGTGGACACGCGACACGGGCCGAAGCCGCCCGAGCGTGGGATCGGCTCTGGGCGGGAGAGAACGCCTCGCTTGGCGGGGTGCTGGCGCAGGCCGGGGTGGAGCGGGTCGAGAAAGTCGGCGTGATGATGCGCGTCTGGCGCTTCCGGCCGGAGCCTGCGCGGGGAAGTGTGAATTGAAAGTCCCTCCCCGTTCGCTTGCGAATGGGGAGGTGGGCGCGCTTTAGCGCGGTCGGAGGGGTGAAGCGGCACGGGAATGACCCCTCCGTCAGCCGCCTGCGGCGACTGCCACCTCCCCATTGCCACGCAACGGGGAGGGACGGGAGCCTCACATCACCTTGTCGCCAATCCCGATCATCTTGCCGCGGGTGATGATCACCTTGTCCCCGCGCTTGGCAGCGGCGAACAGCTTGGCGGCGAATTCATCCGGCACGCCGATGCAACCGTGGCTGGCATAGCCGTTCATCACCGGCGAGCCGTGGATCGCGATCCCGTCCCATGTCAGGCGCAGCGTGTGCGGCATGGGGGCGTTGTTGTATTTCTCCGAGACATTGTCCTTCTCCTTGGTCAGGATCGGGAAACTGCCGAGCGGGGTGGGGTGGGCCTGCGTGCCGACCAGCACGACGGCGGTGCCGATTTCGTGCCCGTCACGAAAGGCGCTGATGACCCGCGCTTCGAGATCGACGGTGATGACCAGCTTGCCGGTGCGCGGCGCTGCGCTTTCGTCCCAGAACCAGTCGCCATAGCGGATGCTGCCTTCGATCGGCAGGATCGACTTGATGACGAAGGGATCATTGCGCGTGAGAGCCGCCGGCGTGAGCGCAGGCGCAGGCGCAGGCGCGGGCTCTGCTGCGGGGAGCGGCTGTGCGACCTCATTGGCGATCATCCGCACGGCCGGGCCGCGAGGAGGCTCAGGCTTGAGTGCGGGCGCGGCCACCATCTCGGGCGCTTCGTCAGCCGTAAGCGGCGGAAGGCCCGCATAGGCTGCCGCCGCATCGTCAGCCGAAGGCAGGTCGCTATCGGGATCGACCTGCTCGAAAGTGCCGGCTGCCTCGGCCGCAACCGCTTCGGCGGCATCGCCGGTCTGACCTGCGGTGGTTTGCGCCGCAGCGGCAAAAGGAAGCGCGGCAAGCGCGAGGGCGAGAGCAAGGTTCCGGATCATGAGGCCGATTATGCCGCGTTAGCCCGATCCGCGCCAGCGGTTAACCAAACCGCGTCCCTCGTGGGGACGGGGCGGGGGGAGAGGTGTTAACGCGCAATCACCCCGAACAGGTCATGCGCGTCGGCATCCTCGATAGTGGCTTCGACAATATCGCCCGGGGCAAGGCTTTCCGGCACGTTGCGCAGATAGACCGCGCCGTCGATCTCCGGGGCATCGGCCTGGCTGCGACCGGTCGCGCCGATATCGCCGTCCTCGTCCGGCTCACCGATCTCGTCGATGATGACGGGAAGCGTGCGGCCGATCTTGGCGGTGAGCTTGGCGGCGCTGATCCGCTCGGTCACTTCCATGATCCGGGCGTAGCGTTCTTCCTTCACCGCTTCGGGCACCTGATCGGGCAGGGCATTGGCCGCCGCGCCCTCGACCGGCTCGAACCGGAACGCGCCGACGCGGTCGAGCTGCGCTTCCTCCAGCCAGTCGAGCAGGTACTGGAAGTCCTCCTCGGTCTCGCCGGGGAAACCGACCACGAAGGAGGAGCGGATGGCGATATCGGGGCAGATTTCCCGCCACGACTTCAGCCGCTCAAGCACCTTGGCCTCGTTGGCCGGGCGGCGCATCAGCTTCAGCACCTTGGGGCTGGCGTGCTGGAAGGGGATGTCGAGGTAGGGCGTCAGCAACCCTTCGGCCATCAGCGGGATGACCTGATCGACATGAGGGTAGGGGTAGACATAGTGGAGCCGCACCCACGGCGCGTGGCCTTCGGGGGTGCGCAAGGCCCCGAGCTCGCGCGCCAGATCGGTCATGTGCGCGCGGACATCACGCCCTTTCCACGGGCGGGTCTCGTGGCGGATATCGACCCCGTAGGCGCTGGTGTCCTGCGAGATGATGAGGAGTTCCTTGGTCCCCGCGGCGACCAGCTTCTCCGCCTCGCGCAGGCAGGCATCGATCCGGCGGCTCGCCAGCTTGCCGCGGAGGTCCGGGATGATGCAGAAGGCGCAGGAGTGATTGCAGCCCTCGGAAATCTTGAGGTAGCTGTAATGGCGCGGGGTGAGCTTGATGTCCGGCTGCGGGATCAGGTCGATGAACGGGCCCTGCGACGGCGGCGCATGGGTGTGGACGGCCTCGACCACCTGCTCGTATTGATGCGCCCCGGTGATCGCGAGCACCTGCGGATGGGCGGCGCGGATCGCGTCGGCTTCCTCGCCCATGCAGCCGGTCACGATCACGCGGCCGTTTTCGGCAATCGCCTCACCAATCGCGGCCAGGCTCTCTTCCTTGGCGCTGTCGAGGAAGCCGCAGGTATTGACCAGCACGACGTCGGCGCCGGCATAATCTTCGGCGAAGGCATAGCCATCGGCGCGCAGGCGGGTGAGGATCCGCTCGGAATCGACGAGCGCCTTGGGGCAGCCGAGGCTGACCATGCCGATCTTCTTCTGCTCGGCCAGAACGGTGGGGGCTATTGTCGTGGACGTGTTCATTGCGGCGCGCCCCTACACTGTGTGGGGGCCCAGCGCTAGGGTTGACGGAGGCAGGCTCAGCGGGGCATCTGGGGCGTCATGATCGTCAAGCTCTTCACCGACCATCCGCGCGCCATCGGCGAAACCTATGGCCAGCATGCCCGCACGGCGCTCAGCTTCGGCTGGCGCATGGTGGTTGGCGGGCTCGCTTGCATGGTCCACGCCATCGTCCCCGGCCTGTTCGTCAAGACCGCGAGCCGCACCGTGGTGCAACTCGACGCCGAGATGCGCGGCCGCAAGCCGACGCCCGAGGCCGAGGAATTCGCTTACGTGATCTAGCGCGCGAGCGCCCTACACGCGGGGCGTTAACTAGGTTACAGGCCCCCTATGCGTATCGCGATCACCAAAGGGACGGCGCAGGATCATGTCGCGGTGACGCGGACCGATGGTTCGCGCACGAACTTCACCTTCGCTAAGAAGGGCCCTTATCCGCACGACGCCTTCCACTTCTTCATCGAGCGCGGTCTCGGGATGCAGGTCGGGTTCTGGGGTCTGGTTGCGCGCGGGATGGAACCGGAAGCGGTGCAGGCGATGGCGCTTGCGGGCGGTCATGCCAGCGCCAAGCGCGCCGCCGCGCCCGATCCGGGCATTGTCGAACTCCTCCAGGCCGAGCGGCTGGTCGAATGTTTCGAGGCCGCCAGTTGGAGCGGCGGGGCGGATGATGCGGCAATCATGGCCATGGCCGAGCCGGCCTGGGCGACCTCGCTCGTCCCGCCACCCGCCGGTGTGCCTGCCAAGCTGGGCGACATCCGCGCCGCCCTCGATGCCTTTCTGGGCGAATGGCGGGACGCTGCCGTCAATGCCACGCTCGAACTCGAATGGCCTGAGGGCGAAGGAGATCAAGGATGAGTGACTTTGCCCTGTGGCCGGTGCTGGCCGGGTCGGCGGCGTGTTTTGCCGTGGGCGCGCTGTGGTACGGCGTGATCTTCGCCAAGCCGTGGCAGCGCGCAGCGGGGCTTTCGAACACGCAGCTGCGCAGCGGCAATATGGGCGTGATCTTCGCGCTGACCTTCGCCTTCGAGATGCTGATCGCGATGGTGCTGTGGCACCTGCTGGTCCGCACCGATCCCTCCGCCTTTGTGGTGATGATGATGGCGGTCGGCTTTGCGGTCGGGGTGATGATCCCGGCGATCGGGATCAACTACCTGCATCAGCGCAAGCCCTTGGCGCTGTTCCTGATTGATGCGGGGCATTTCCTCACCGGCATGGCGGCGATGGGCGGTGTGTTCGTGTGGTTCAGGGGATGAGGTCAGTGAGGCCGTGGATGGCCGCTAATGATGGCGGGTCTTGACCTTCAAATGAGCCAGAATCGCCCGCACTTCTTGACGGCCTACACAAACACGAGCGTCACAGTCACGACGAGCGTTCCCGCCAGCAACACTCCGCAAAGCGCGAGGGCGCACGCGGAGATCCAGCCGAGACCTTGCTCCGCCCGCATCCAACGGGCCTCCACCATGACGAGCCACAGCATGGCCGCAATTGTTGCGATTCCCGAGGCGCCGGACGGACCGATGCCCAGCAACGCAATTTCCGCCGCGACCGCCATTGCCGCCGCGAAGACTGCCGCCGGATAGCACTGAGCATAGAACGGCAGGCGGAGGCTGATCCGATCAATCTTGCGTTGGCGCACGAGCAGCAAAAGGACGGAGAAAATCAGGGGAAAGGCGGAAAACAGCGCCAACCGCACAGCGAGGGCCGTCGTGTCGTCCGATACCAACGCACCAAGTCCCTTGCGGCTTTCGATGATCTCGTCTGGCTGGCCCAAAGCAACGGAAACGAGATGCGAAACCAGCAAGGTCGCTACCAGAAAAACGGGTGGGCTCAGGGCTTCGGAATACTGCTCCTCCTCCGGTAGGGCGAGCTGCGCGTCCGCATAACGCATCATCTTGAGCGGTCCGATCAGCGTCCGCAGCAGGGTGAGCGGCCAGAACACAAGCCAGCTCATCAGCTCGAACAAAAGGTCGTCGAGCGACTTGATCCACTTCAATAGGTCCATGTCTGCTCCTGTCTGAGCAATTTGCAATGGCGCGGCAACAGCCTTTCTTTGCAGAGACCATTGCGACGACATGATGAAGATCAATGTTGAAGATCGACTGTAATCGTGAGATTTTGTGCAACCGTGATGAGGGGATTGAGGCATGGCACGCAAAGTGATGTTCTTCGCCGCGACCGGGGCCATGGCCTTGTCGCTTCCTGCATTGGCACAAAGCGCACCCGATCTTGCCGACTTGGTCGGAGCCCGCGCGGCTGGCGCCGAAACCCAGATGGAAGCGAGAGGCTATCGTATCGCTGGCGCATCGACCGTCCGCGACATCAAGTTCACCTTCTGGTGGAACGAACGCAAACAAAGCTGCGTCTCCGTATCGACGGTCGAGGGGCGCTATGCCGCAGTCGACGCAGTTCCAGCCGGAAATTGCGATGCGGGCAGCGCGGCACCGCCGCCCTCGCAGAATGCGGCAACCACTGGGTCGCTTGTCCTCGTTTGCTATGGCGGAGGATCGAAGCCGACTGCCACCACCCGCCCGAACTACACCTGGAACTCCGACAAGCATAAGTGGGAATGGGGCACGACTCTTCAAAGCACGCAGCAAGGCTTTTCGTCAGACGTCCAGATCGAGATCTATGGGGACCACGGCCGAATCCACTTGGGCCCCGATTTGGTGCCACCGATCCACTCGGGAGGTAGCAATGGGTGGTGGGACCTGACCAATCTCGTTGTTACCCCGACGCTGATAACCGCGTCCTACCGCTTGAACGGAATGAATAAGCCGAAGGTGACAATTGATCGTCGGACCGGACGGATTGAGATCCGCGAAATGACCAGCTTCAACGGTCAGTGCGACATCGGGGATTGGTCGCAGGGGCAACGTCGATTCTGAGTTGACCGGGGCGTTTGGCTCAAGTCTGCTCCGGAGTCGCTAGCAGATCAGCAGCATCTCCCTCAAACATGGGCGAAGCTGCCCATCTGGCAATCAACCGCCCTCGCTTGGTGCGGTCGGGACGATTTCCACCACCACGTCGCCGGGCTGGAGCATCTGGCATTCGTCTTCCCAGAACCCGATCGCGCGGCCGTTGCGGTAGACGCGCAGGCCTGTGCCGCCGCTTTCCAATTCCCTGATCGATTTGCCGCATTCCGCTTCGGTCACCTCGCGTTCGACCAGCTGCACCCGCCCGCCGACGCTGGCGAGGTCGGCGAGGTAATCAGCGATATGCGCGCCCTTGACGCTGCCGGCCAGCAGCAGGCCGGTAAAGCGCACCGGGTTGATGACATTGTTCGCCCCCGCCTGCCGCGCCAGCAGTTCATTGTCCTCCGCGCGCACTACCACGCTGATCGGCACTTTGGGGGCGAGGTGGCGCACGGTCAGTACCATCAGGATCGAGGTATCGTCACGCCCGGCGCTGACCAGCACGCTCTGCGCTTCGGCAATGCGGACCGCCTTCAGCGTTTCGTCGCGCGTCGCATCGGCGGCCATGACGTTGACGCCGAGCTTCTCCGCTTCGGTCAGGCGCTCTTCGGACGGGTCGATCACCACGATGCAGCGCGGATCGACCCCTCGCGCGATCAACTCGCCGACGCTCTGCGAGCCGGAGACGCCGAAGCCCAGCACCACCACGTGGCCGGTGAGCTGTTCCTGGATGCGGGCCATGCGAAACTTCTCCCAGCTGCGCTTGATGACGAAATCGTAGGCGGCGCCCACGAAGATGAACAGGACCGCGATGCGGACAGGGGTGACGATCACCGCCTCGATCAGCCGCGCCCGGTCGGAAATCGGGGCGATGTCGCCGAAGCCCGTGGTGGTGATGCTGATCATCGTGAAATAGACAACGTCGAGGAAACTGATGACGTTGTCGTGATTGTCCTTGAGCCCCGCGCGGTCGAACCAGTGGATCGCCACCACCAGCGCAATCAGCCCGAAGGCCAGACCGGTGCGGATGCCGAGATCGCCCCAGACCGGGATCCGTACCTGACGGCGCAGCGGCCGGAACTGATCGGCCAGCAGCGCCTTGCGCTTGAACGGATTGCGGCTGGGCGCCTCAGCCATCAGCCGCCGAACCGCTCGGCCAGAATGCCGATGGTCGAATAATGCGTCAGGTCGAGCTGCAAGGGCGTGACCGCGATGTAGCCATCCTCGATCGCCTCAAGGTCGGTGCCGTGATCCATGGTATGCTCGATCTGGTCGAGCCCGAACCAGAAATAGCGATAGCCGCGCGGATCGCGCCCTTCGACGATGGTGCCGCGCGAATAGTCGTGGAAGCCCTGGCGCACGACGCGGATGCCCTTGACGTCCTCGGGCGCGCGGGCCGGGAAGTTGACATTGATCAGCGTGCGGTCGGCCATCGGTGCGTCGATCAGGGGCCTGAGCACCTTGGCGCCCCACGCGCGCGCGGCGCCGAAGGGCACGTCATCGCCCATGCCTTCCCGGGCATAGACCTGGCTGAAGGCGATGGAACGGATGCCCGCCAACGCGCCCTCGATCGCGGCGGAGACGGTGCCGGAATAGGTGATGTCGTCCGCCAGATTGGCACCGCGGTTGACGCCCGACAGGATGATATCGGGGGCATCGGGCATGACGGTGCGCAGCGCCATCATCACGGAGTCGGTCGGGGTGCCGGTCACCGAAAAGCGTCGTTCGTCCAGCTTGTTCAGCCGCACGGGCCGGGTCAGCGTGAGCGAATGGCCCGCGCCGGACTGTTCCTCGGACGGGGCGCAGATCCAGATATCGTCGGAGAACTGGCGCGCGATTTCTTCCAGCACCTTGAGGCCGGGGGCGTGGATGCCGTCGTCATTGGTGAGGAGGATGCGCATTACGAGGCGGGTTCCAATCGGGTTACTCCGCACATGTAAGGCAGCAATGCGTCCGGCACCGTCACGCTCCCATCGGCGTTCTGGTAATTCTCGATCACCGCCACCAGCGTGCGTCCGACGGCGAGGCCGGAGCCGTTGAGGGTGTGGACGAACTCGGTGCGCTTCTCGCCCGCGACGCGGTAGCGGGTGTTCATGCGGCGCGCCTGGAAGTCCCCGGTGTTCGAGCAGGAGCTGATCTCGCGGAACGCGCCTTGACCGGGCAACCAGACTTCGAGGTCATAGGTCTTGCGCGCGCCGAAGCCCATGTCGCCGGTGCAGAGCAGCAGCTTGCGATAGGGCAGGTTGAGGCGTTCGAGGATGGTCTCGGCAGCGCGGGTCATGCGCTGATGTTCTTCGTCGGAGTCTTCAGGCCGCACGATGCTGACGAGTTCGCACTTTTCGAACTGGTGCTGGCGGATGAACCCGCGCGTGTCCCGCCCCGCCGCACCCGCTTCGGAGCGGAAGCACAGTGTGAGCGCGGTGAGGCGCATGGGGAGGACGCTCTCGTCGAGCAGTTCGCCCATGACGCTGGCGGTGAGGCTGACTTCGCTGGTGGGGATGAGCCAGCGGCCATTGGTGGTGTTGAAGCTATCCTCGGCAAACTTCGGCAGCTTGTCGGTGCCATACATGGCGTCGTCGCCCACCAGCACCGGCGGGTTGCACTCTGCATAGCCATGCTCGCCGGTCTGCACGTCGAGCATAAACTGGCCGAGAGCGCGGTGCAGCCTTGCCATGCCGCCGCGCAGGAAGGTGAAGCGCGCGCCGGAGAGCCGGGTGCCGGTTTCGAAATCCATGCCGAGCGCAGGCGCAATGTCGGCGTGTTCGCGCGGCGTGAAGTCGAAGCTGCGGGGCGTGCCCCATTCGCTCTCGACCCGGTTATCCTCCTCACCCCCGCCGTCAGGCACGTCCGCGCCGGGGAGGTTGGGGATGATCTCCAGCGCCTCTTTCAGCTTGGTCGCCAATTCGTCGGCGCGGGCTTCCAGCGCGGGCATCTGATCCTTGAGCGCCGCAACCTCGGCCTTGATCGCTTCGGCGGCGTCCTTGTCGCCCTTCGCCATCGCCGCGCCGATCAGCTTCGAGGCCTCATTGCGACGCGATTGCGCGACTTGGACCGACGTGGTCGCCGCGCGGCGTTCTTCGTCCAGCGCAATCAGCTGCGCGGCCAGCGGGGCCAACCCGCGCCGGGCGAGGCCTGCGTCGAAGGCTTCGGGATTGTCTCGGATGTAGCGAATATCGTGCATGGGCCGCGCTATGCCCGCTCACGCTGGGCAAGAAAAGCCGCAATCGCCATGGAACATCCCGGCGCTTCGGAGGGTTGATTGCGCAGGAGGTATCGCAACAATGATTCGTAAATTGATTGGCGCCGCGATCGGCGCGCGTGTGGCAAAGCAGCATCCGGCCGTGGGCGGGGCGACCGGCGTCGTGCTGGCGACCGCCGTTCCCTTCATCATCTCGCGCGTCAGCCTGCCCGCGATGGTGGCGCTGGGTGTCGGCGGCTATGTCGCCAAGCGTGTCATGGACAAGAATGCGGCGGAGCAGGCCACCAAGCCCACCCCGCCGCCTGCTCCCGTCCAGCAGTAACCCGATAATGGAGACAGGGGCGGCGGTGGCAATTCAGAGGCCGCCGCCCCCGGGGGAAAGAGCCTTCAGAAATTGATCTGCGCCGTGACGAACACGCGGCGCGGATCGCCGTAGAAGCCGGTCAGCGTGCCTTCACGGCCCAGCGTAGGCACGAACGGCGCACCGCCAACCCCACCAGCCACGAAGTTGTAACCGGCAACGATATACTCCTTGTCGAACAGGTTCTTGCCGTGGACCCCGATGGAATAGAGCCCGCTGTCCGAGGTGTAGATGATGCTCGCATCGACCAGCACGAAACCGTCCTGATCGAGGAACGGGTTGGGCACTTCAAACTGGCTCGCATCCGACCGCAGTGAGGCGAGCCCGATGAAATCCATCATCCCGCCAGCCAGCGGAACGCCCATGTTGAAGCCCATGTGGGCTGTGATGTCCGGCGTGTTCTGGAACACGCGCTGATCCGCCACATCGCGGCCGAAGGCGTCGATGAAGGTGTTGAACTTGGCATCGAGCACGCCGAGCGACCAGTTGACGCTGAAGCGGCTGCCTTCGCCCGCGAAGTCTTCCCCGACCAGCGCGTTGCCTTCAAACTCGATCCCGTTGACGTCGGCGCTCGCCGCGTTGGACGTGATGCCGATGAAGCTCTCGTTCACCCCGTCGCCATTGCCATCGAAGCCGACCGAGCCGGGGATCTGGACGTCCTTGTACTGCGCCAGAAAGCCCGCGAGGCTGATGTTCAGGCGGTTGTCGAGCAGCGAGGCCTTCCAGCCCAGTTCGAAGCTGTCGACTGTCTCGGGATCGAAGGCGAGGAAATCGAACACCTCGTCCGCGGTGCAGGCTCCGCCGCGCGCGTTGCGGCAGGCGGTCGTCTGGCCGCGCGGGTCGAAGCCGCCGCCCTTGAAGCCCTGCGAGTAGGTGAAATAGAGGTTGTGATCGGCATTCGGCTGCCAGCTGATCGAGGCGCGCGGATTGAAGTCCTTGAAGGTCGCGCTGCCGTTGAAGTTGCTGGTGACCGCAAAGGCGGTGCCGGTGCCGCCAAACAGGTTCGAGAACCCGCCAAGGAAGCTGGTGCGCAGCACCGTGCTGGTGCGCTTGTCATTGGTGTAACGCCCGCCGACCGAGACGCTGATCGTGTCCGAAAGGTCATAGGTGAAATCGCCGAAGACCGACCAGGTCTTGGTGTTCACATCGCCGAGCGTCTGCGCGGTCAAGCCGTTCAGGGTGGTGAACAGCGCCACATCGAACGCGGTGAACGCGTTGGCATCCAGGTAGTAGAAGCCCACGACACCTGACAGACTGTCGCTTTCATAGAGCAGCTGGAATTCCTGGCTCAGCTGATCATTGTTGTAGATCGCCGGCACGTCGAGATCGACGGCGGCAAGGCTGTCGAAATCGATCGGGGTGGTCGATTTGTCCTCACGGTAGCCGGTGATCGACTTGAAGGTCAGCGTGTCGCTGAGTTCGATTGCGACGTTCAGCGCGCCACCCCAGGCTTCGACTTCCTGATCGACGATGTTGAGCCCGGCGCGGGTGTCGAACACATTGTCGAGCACAGGCTGTCTGCTCAGCAGGCTGGGGATGAAGCGGTGGCCCTGACGCGCTTCGGAGGTGTCCTTGACGTAATCGCCCGACAGGCGAACGAACACCGGCCCGTTGTCGAATTCGATGGTGCCGCGTGCGGCCCAGACGTCCTTGTTGTAGTTCTCGGTCCCCAGCGTCAGGTTGTCGCCAAAGCCGCCGCGCGAAAGCCGCGCGCCGCTGGCGCCGATCTTGAGGTCGCTGGTGATCGGGGTCGAGGCTGTGACGATCAGATCGGCCTGATCATAGGAACCATAGGTGCCGCGGATCTTCACGCTGGTCTCATCCGGCAGTTCCGCCGTCACATACTTGATCGCGCCACCGATAGTGTTGCGACCATAGAGCGTGCCCTGCGGCCCGCGCAGCACTTCGATCCGCTCGACGTCATAGATATCGAGCACGGCGGCCTGCGGGCGGTTGAGGTAAACGTCATCGACATAGAGACCGACGCCCGCTTCGAACCCGGCGACCGGGTCTTGCTGGCCGACGCCGCGGATGAAGGCGGTGAGGGTGGTGTTGGTGCCGCGACTGACTTCGAGGGTGATGTTGGGCACCTGCTGGGCAATCTGCGTGAGATCCTGCACGCCCTGCTTGACCAGATCATCGCCAGACAGCGCGGTGACGGACAGCGGCACGTCGATCAGGCGTTCTTCGCGGCGACGGGCCGTGACGTAGATCGTGTTGTCTTCTTCGGCCGCTGCGGCTTCGGCTTCGGCGGCAAGATCCGCAGCGCTGTCCTGCGCGGCGAGCGGCGCGGCGAAAGTGGCAAGTCCGGCAGTCCCGGCGAGCAGCAGCGCGCGCGTGTAAAGCGTAATGGTCATGGGGTGTTTCCTCTCCTGGCCCTCTTGTGGCTGCAACCAATATTGAAAGTTGAACCACCTTTCAAGTTTAGACTTGTGCACGAGTCTTGTGCCGCCTACCGAAAGCGTGGAGGGAGTAGCTGATGAGCAACACTCAGAGCAGCGCGACCAAAGTCGCATCGGGGGTGGCTGATGCCGCGTGCGGTGACGCCAAGACGCCGCGCACCGAGCGCGGGCGGCGGACCTTGCGCAAGCTGCTGGATGCTGCGGCGGAGGAGTTTGGCGAGAAGGGCTTTCACGAAGCCTCGGTCAGCTCGATCACCCGGCGGGCGGGTGTGGCGCTGGGGAGCTTCTACACATATTTCGACAGTAAGGACGGATTGTTCCGCGCCCTGGTCGCCGATATGAGCGAGAAGGTGCGCACGAGCGCGCGCTCGGCCTTGCATGAAGGCATGGGGCCGCTGGAGATCGAACGCGCGGCGCTGGCGGCGTTCCTGCGCTTCGCGGCCGAGCATAAGGAGGTCTATCGGATCATCGACGAAGCGGAATTCGTCGATCCTGCCAGCTACCGACAGCACTACGAAACCATCGCAGCCCGCATCGCCGACCGTTTGCGGGCGGGTGCTGCCGACGGCGAGTTCCGCGACGGGCTGGGCGAGCTGGAGGCCTGGGCGATGATGGGGATGAACGTGTTTGTCGGCCTGCGCTACGTGGTTTGGGGCGGGGCGGAAATGTCGCCGGACGAGGTCGCGGCCGGAGTGAACCGGCTGCTTTCTGAGGGGGTGTTGCGGCGGTAAAGGCGGGGCATGCGGCGGCCGTGGAGCCATGCATATATATTGCGAACGATTCTTATTCGCATTCCTTATTGACTCTCATTCGCAATAAGAACATCAGGCTGGGGTTCGTTCACTCCCCAGCAGGATGCCCTTCGCGTGTACCTTTTCAACAAACTTGCCCTGTCTGCCGCCCCCCTCGCTCTGCTCGCCGTTCCCGCTGCGGCGGAGGATCTCTCAGCGGAAGCCGAGGCCGAAGCGCAGCAGCAAACCGGGCGGATCACGGTTACCGCGACCCGCACGCCGGTGTTGCAGGAGGAAGCGCCTGCCACCGTCACGATTATCACCGATCAGGAAATCGCCGACCAGCTGGCGACCGACATCAAGGATCTGGTCCGGTTCGAACCTGGCGTCTCGGTCCGCCGTGCGCCCGCCCGCTTCGGCGCGGCGATCGGGGCGACGGGGCGCGCGCGCAACGAGGGTTTCACTGTCCGCGGCATTGGCGGCAACCGGGTGCTGGTCCAGGTCGACGGCATCCGCACACCGCAGGGCTTCAGCTTCGGCCCGCAGGATGCCGGACGCGGCGGGTCGGCCGATGTCAGCCTCGTCAAGCAGGTCGAAATCCTGCGCGGCCCGGCCTCGGCGCTCTATGGTTCGGACGGGCTGGCGGGCGCGATCAGCTTTGTGACCTCCGACCCGGTCGACATCATCGCCGGCGCCAGCATCGGCGGCTTCGTCACCTCGCAATATTCCAGCGACGACAGTGAATTCGCTCAGACTGCGACGCTGGCCGGGCAGACCGGCAATTGGTCGGCGATGGTGGCCTATACCCGCCGCGATTTCAGTGAACTCGACAATCAGGGCACGACCCTCGGCACAGGCCCCACCCGCACTGCGCCCAACCCGCAGGACGGGCGCAGTGACGCGGTGCTCGCCAAGCTGGTGTGGGACAATGGCCCGCATCGCATCCGCCTGACGGGCGAATATCTTGACAGCGCGGTGGCAACGCAGGTGCTCTCCGGCGTCGGCCCGGCTTTCACCTTTGGCCCCAATCCGGTGTGGACCGTGGACGCCCTTAACGCCCGCGACACGACCGAGCGGCTGCGCGCCTCGCTTGACTGGACCTTTGACGGTTCGCCCGAGGACGCGATCGAATACGCCTTCCTCTCGGCCTATTGGCAGGACGCCGAAGACCGGCAATTCGCGTTTGAGGAGCGGACCACGCTCACCGCGACACCCGCCCCGGATCGTGAGCGGCTCAACACCTTCGAGAACCGCGTCTACGGTGCGGCGGGTGAGGTGCGCTCAGGCTTCGACCTCGGCGGCATGGCGCACCGGATTGCGATCGGCGGCGATGTCAGCTGGACCCGGCAGGAGGGACTGCGCAGCGGCACGGTTCCGGGGCGGGGTGAGACATTCCCGACCCGCGCCTTCCCGGCGACCGATTTCACGCTGGGCGGGTTGTTCGTCGCCGACGAGATCAGTGTGCTGGACGGCGCGGTGACGCTGTTCCCGGCGCTGCGGTTCGACTTCTACGATCTCAACCCGACCGACGATCCGCTGCTCCCGACCTTCACCGCTTCGGGCCAGAGCGACAGCCGCCTCTCCCCCAAGCTGGGCGTCACCGTCAAACTCGCACCAGAGGTGATCCTGTTCGGCAATTACGCCCAAGGCTTCCTCGCGCCGACACCAAGCCAGGTGAACAACTTCTTCGAATTCATCGCAGGCGGTTACACCTCGATCCCCAACCCCGATCTGCGACCCGAGACCAGCAAAAGCTGGGAGGTCGGCGCGCGTTATGTGGGCGAGGTGTTTTCGCTCCAGCTGACCGGCTTCAAGGGCGATTACGACAACTTCATCAGCCAGCAGGTGGTAAGCGGCAGCTTCACCCCGCAGGATCCGGCGATTTACCAGTTCGTCAATTTCGACGCCGTGGAAATCGAAGGGCTGGAAGCGCGCGGCGAGGTGAAGCTGGACAGCGGCTGGAACGCGCGGGTCGCGCTGGCCTATGCCAATGGCGATGTGATGGCGCCCGATGGCAGCCGCACGCCGCTCGACACGATTGACCCGTTCAACATGGTCGCAGGCGTGGGCTACCGCGCGCCTTCGGGCCGGTTCGGGGGCGAGTTGATCCTCACCCACAATGCCCGCAAGGGTGCCAATGAGCTGGAGCGCGCGGCCAATGGCGACGATCTGTTCGTGCGGCCCGCTGCGTCGACCATCCTCGATCTCACCGCCTTCTACGCCGTGACCGAGCGGCTGAAGCTGCGCGCGGGCCTCTTCAATCTGACCGACGAGACTTACGCCCTGTGGTCCGATGTGCGCGGCCTCAGCGTCGCGGACGCCCGCATTGCCGATGCTTTCACCCGCCCGGGCCGCAACCTCAGCCTTTCGGCCAGCTACCGCTTCTGAACCTGAATGGAGGACCCCATGAACCGACTGACCAAAACCCTGTTCGCATCCGGGCTCGCCGCGCTCGCGCTGGCTGCTGCCCCAGCCCCGGCGCTCGCCGATGGCCCGATTGTCCAGACCGCCGAGGCCGCCAAAGCCGCCTTCGAGGAAGATCGCAAGACCATCCTTGCGATGGCGGGGGACTTCAAGGTGACTTTCGACATGCAGGAATCGACCCCGTGGATGGCAGGCTACACCCCCTTGGAGCGCAAGATTTCAGGCGGCTACGAAAGCGTTCGCGTGATCGAGGACACGGGCACCCGCATCGTGCTCCAGCACCTGCTAGTGACGGGGGACGACGCCAATCCCTATGTCGTCAAACACTGGCGGCAGGACTGGCAATATCAGCCCGAAACTATCCTCGCCTTCACGGGCGGTGACACTTGGGAATTGACCGCCGTGCCGGAAAAGATGCGCGCCGGGCGCTGGTCGCAGACGGTGTATCAGGTCGATGACAGTCCGCGCTATGCCGGGTGGGGCGAGTGGGAGACGACGCAGGGCATCCGCCGCTGGCGTTCCAACTGGACTTCCCGCCCGCTCGCCCGGCGCGATGCGATCCGCAATCCGGTCTACGACCATTACATGGGCATCAACCGCCACCAGCTGACCCCGACCGGCTGGATCCACTGGCAGGACAACACCAAGATGGCGACCCCCAAGGACGGGGGCGAGGCCGCCCCGGTGGTGCAGGAATATGTCCTCAACACCTATGAGCGCTTCAATGGCTACAACGTCGCCGCGGCCGAGAACTATTGGGCCAAGACCAAGGGATATTGGGACGCCGTGCGGAAGAAGTGGGATGCGGTGGCCGAGGCCAATGGCGGCATCCGCATCGCGCAGGAAGCCAGTGCCGGCACCACCATCGCCAATGAACTGATGCTGCTCGCCGACGCGATCAAGGATGGCAAGCAGACCCCTGAAGCCGCGAGCGCCAAGGCGCTGGCGCTGATCGAGGAAGGCACGTCCCGCAAGGGCGGCTAAGCGTCCCCCCATCCTCGATGCCCCTGCCGGCGGGAAGCTGTGTCCTCGCTTCCCGCCGGCCTTCTTGCTGGGTGGCGGCCCAGTCGTTAGAGCGTGACCCATGATCCTTGTCATCAACGCGCTCGAAGATGCCGACCACCGCGCCGCCATTGCCGAGCGGATCGCGATGCTGGAATGGCGCGACGGGCGCGAGACCGCCGGATCGGTCGCGCGGCAGGTGAAGCGTAACGAGCAGGCGGCGATGAACTCGCCAGCGGGCCGCGCCTTGCAGGACGAGCTGTCTCAGGTGGTTTCCGACAATATCGTGGTGAAGGCCGCCGCGCAGCCGCGCCGGTTCTCGCCGGTGATCATCAGCCGGACCGGCGTGGGCGGCAAGTATGGCGCCCATGTCGACAACGCGCTGATGGGCCGCGGTGCGCAGCGGCTGCGCACCGATCTTTCCTTCACCCTGTTCCTGACGCCACCCAGCGAATACGAAGGCGGCGAGCTGGTGATCCACGCCGCCGGTATGACGCAGGAGCTGAAAGGCGAGGCGGGCAATCTGGTGCTCTATCCCTCGGGTAGCATCCACGAGGTCAAGCCGGTGACGAAGGGCACGCGGATCGTTTGCATCGGCTGGATTGAAAGCACGGTCGCCGATCCGGCGCAGCGCGAGATGCTGTTCGATCTCGAAAACCTGCGCACCGCGCTCCGCCAGCAATTGCCCGCTCAGTCGGCCGAGTTGCTGACGCTGGACAAGACCATCGCCAATCTACTGCGGATGTGGGCGCGGTCCTGAGCTCTTGGCGGTAGCCGTGCGTTTGCCCTTCACGGTGAAGTAGAGGATCAGGCTCACCCCGATGATGCTCGGCCCGGCCCAGATCAGCGGGTTGAACACCTGTTCGGGGATCAGCCGGATCAGCCCGACCGAAAGGAAGGCGGTATAGGCCGAAATGCCCATGCCGATCAGCGCGCGGAAATGCTCGCCGATATATGTCGTGCGCGGCGGGTCATCCTTGCGCCAGATGTAGCGCTGCTGGATCAGCATCGCGACAATGCCGATGAAAGCGACCAGCATCATCAGCGGATGCCCGACCCGGTAGCCATAAATCCCGCACCACGCCCCCGATATCACGACAGCGGCGATCATCGCCTGATACCGGGACAAACGCAGCGCCCGCCGGTCGCGGCTGTGGCGCACCACTGCGAGGCCATAATCGACAAAGCCGATGGTGAGCACGCCGAGATACAGCATCATCCACCCGAACAGGCCTTCATAGAGCGCGCGGTCGGTGACTTCGGGGTGGCGATGGTCGGGCCCGTAGAGCGATAGCAGCGCCATCGCGATGGCAAGTGCGCCCGCACCCAGAAATCCGTAACACGCCGCGCGGCCCCACTTGCGGTGTTTGGCGGCACCCTTGCGCGTGACGATCGGCCCCCAGAACGCCGTGAGCCCCAGCGCCCCGGTGGCGACATGAAGGACGACTAGGGCTTCAAACAACGCCATCGCGGTCAGGATGACACATTCGCTGTGCCGCGCCTAGAGCCGCCTGTCACCGCACCCGTGACGGCGCCACCATCACCGCATTGGCGATCATCAGGTCGAGCCCTTCGAGATAGGCACGGGCCGACGGATCATGGGCAAAGCCAATCACCAATCCGCGTCCTTGCGGCTGCGCCATCAGGTAGGGCTTGTACGCCAACTGCCGCCGGTTCTCGTCCCACACATAGCCGCTGGCGATCAGATTGCCTGCTGCCGCGAAGCGCAGGACGTTGATCCCATTGGCGCGGTCGAGTGGGGTGAAGATCTGCGTGCCCGTCGCCAGCACCACCGCGCCATTGTCGTATCCGGCGGAGAGGAAGTGGTCAGGCTCACCCACCACATTGAGCAGCGCCCCCGGCAGCGTGTCGGGGAGCGCCTGCTGGTCCTTGATCGCCTCGCGATATTCGGCGTCATTGCCGATCGCGACCGCTTCGGCCAGCGCGGCCTTGTCGTCATCGCCGCCGGCGGGCTCACGCCCCAGCGCCGCTTCACGCTTGACCGCCAGCAGAGGATTGTCGCCGCTGCTGAAGGTTTCGAGGCTCTCACCGATTGCGACCAGCACGCCGCCGCGCTGCACGTAGCTGCGGATCGCGCGCAGTCCGCCATCGCCGAGCACGCTCGATGGATCTCCCTCGGGCACCAGCACCACGTCATAATCCGACAGGTCAGCACGGCCCAAGCGGCTGGTGCGGATCGGGGTCACCGGCAGGCCGAGCCGCTGTTCGAGCACATAGCGCAGGGCGCCTGCGCTTAATTGCGAGACACCATCGTCCCACGCCACGGCGACGCGCGGCATTGTCAGCCGCACGAAATGCTCGCTGCCAAGGTTCGGCCCATTGTCGACCCAGCCATTTTCGAGCGCCACCGTATGCGCGCCGACATCGCGGGCGAGTTCGGCGAGACGGGCCATCTTGTCGGGGCTATTGGAGCCTGACGGGAATACCACTGTCCCGCGCGGAAAGTCGCGGCCTGCGGTGGTGAAGGCGCGGTCGGTCACACGCCCGTCAATCCCTTCGCGCAGCGCCAAGGCGACCAGCCGCGCCTGGCCGCTGTCGGTCCACGGCACGGCGATGCCAAAGCTGCCAGCGCCTTCAGCCTTGGCTGCAATCGGCGCATCGGCACTCATCGCATCGCCGCTGACGGCCGCATTGCACAGAGCCACATCCACGCCCGCCATCGGCCCGACCGACCATGCGGTCACGTCATACAGCTCGTGCGGCAGATCGACCGAGCGGCGGCGCTCCTGTTCGGCGAGGAAATCGGGCGGCAAGGGGGTGTCGCGGTCGAGCAGGCTCTTGACCAGCCGCGCGGCGGGCTGGGCCTGCGGCACGGCGAGGTAGCCTGCGGGATAGGCCTTGCCGCAAACACTCGCACTGCCTTCGCGCCGCAGCACGGTGATGCCCTGTTCGGCCAACCGCCGTCCGAGCCGCTCGGCATTCCAGCGCCGCTTCGACAGGTCGATCACATAGGTCCCGCGTCCGGCAGAGCCACTGGCATTGCCGCTGCGATAGGCGGCAAAGTCGCTGAGGAACCGGGCAGGATTGTCGGCCACAGCGGCAGCGGTGGCGAGACTGGCGGTGAAGTGGTTGGTGATGCCGTCAGCATAGGTCAGCTCCGTCCCGTCGCGCCGCGCAAACACCAGTCCTCGCGCCGAACCCTGTTCGTAGGTGCTGCCGATCGCGCCCTGATGCGCGTTCCAGGTGTCGCCGTAGCCGGGGTAGAACAGGTCATAGACCTCGCGGGTGAAATAGGGCTCGCCGCGCGCATCGAAGGCGGCGGCGTTGTAGCGCCCGATCAGCTCGTAACTGCGGATTTGCGCGGCCGAGAGATTGGGATTGAAGGGCTGCGCGGCGGGAGAGAAGAAGTAGGTCTCGTCCCCGCCCATTTCGTGAAGGTCAACCACGACCACCGGGTTCCACTGCCGGATCGCGGCAACCTTGCCCCGGGTCTCGGGCTGGCTGAGCGTGAACCAGTCGCGGTTGAGATCGAACATGTAGTGATTGACCCGCCCCGAAGGCCACGGCTCGTCATGCTCGGCCGCCTGCCGGTCGGCCGCTGGTGTGATGCCGGTCGACGCGAGGAAATTGTTCACGAACCGCGCGCGCCCATCGGGGTTCTGCATCGGGTCAACCACCACGATGGTGTTGGCCATGATTTTGGCCGCACGCGCGTCATCTGTAGCGGCGAGCAGGTGATAGGCGGTCATCAAAGCCGCATCGGTCGAGGAAATCTCGTTGCCGTGCACGCCGTAGGCCAGCCATGTCACGGGCATCGCCGTGCCGTTGCCGGGTCGTCCCGCAGCGATTGTCGCCATATCGGCCCGAATTGCGTCGAGTTTCGCCATGTTCGCAGGCGCGGACAGCACGAGGTAATAGAGCGGCCGACCCTCCCAGCTCACCGCATATTGCACCAACCGCGCCCGATCCGGCGCCGCCTCGGCGAGCGCCTTCAGATAGGCATAGGTCTGGTCCGGTGAGGTGATGCGGGCGCCCGGCGCATGGCCGACCGTGGCGGTCAGCGTGGGGATCGCTGGATCAAAGCTGCCCTCAATGAACGACTGCGCCGCAGCAGGCTGGCCCGCACCTATCAGAGCCGCCATTATGACAAGGCACTGGCTCCAGAATCTATTGCGCATGAAGTTCCTCGCATGATTGCCCATCGGCGTGAGCGATAAGCCTTGCCGCGAACACAGCGGCCCGGTCAAGGCAGGAGGGGAGAATGACGCAAGCAGGCGGTTCAGGGGGCCATGACCCGCCACTATCATTCCATTTCCGCTCGGCCGCAAAGGGGAGGAAATGGTGGGCGCGACAGGGATTAAACCTGTTACCCCACCCGTGTGAAGGGTGGGAAAACGGGCAAATTCGGCTTTCCTCGGACAATGAAATCCTGTAAAATCAATCTATGGTGTTCGATGCTGTTCACCCATGTTTTTCATAATTTTTTCATAAGTTTTGGAGGGTGCCGAAAATGGCCGATCTCAGCCGCATCGGGGAGCGCGACAAACTGAAGCCGAGGAGCGGCAATGAACCGCACTGGCACCGCCTGCGCCAAGGAGTCTATCTCGGCTACCGACCCTCGCGGAAGAAGGTGGGCGGCATATGGTTTGCCCGCTTCTATGACGCTGAGGCTAACCGCAACGCTCGCAAGCGGCTGGGCGATTATGGCACCCTGTCTGGCCATGATGTGTTCAAGCAGGCCAAGGCCGATGCTGAGGCGTGGGCGGAAACGGTTGAAACCGGCGGCGAGCGGGCCCGCGAAATGGAAACCGTCAAGGATGCGTGCGAGGCCTACCTCGAGCAAAAGCCGGGATCGATTGCCGAAGGGGTTTTTCGGCGGCACGTCTATTCCGATCCCATCGCCAAGGTGAAGCTCGACAAGCTCCGGCGGCATCACCTGAAGGCGTGGCGCAAACGGCTGGAGCAAGCCCCAGCGCTGGTGACGCGCACCAAGGAAGCCGAAAGGAAGCGGATGAAGGAACGCTCCAAGTCGACCGTCAACCGCGATATGGTGCCCCTACGTGCTGCACTGGGCATGGTGCTTAAGCCGGGTGCGCCCAACACGGACGCGGCATGGCAAGAGGCACTGCGCCCGTTCAAGGGAGCCGACAAGCGTCGTGAATTGTATCTAGACCGCGATGAGCGCAAGAAGATGATCGATGCCTCCTGCGATGAGGCAAAGCCCTTCGTGAAGGCCTTGTGCGTCTTGCCGCTGCGCCCCGGCGCGCTTGCTGGACTAAAGGTGCGTGACTTCGACAAGCGCACCCGCGCGCTTACGGTTGGCAAGGACAAGAACGGCAACCCGCGCCAGCTCACGATGCCGCAGATGATTGCCGAATTTTTCGAAACGCAGGTGACGGACAAACTGCCAACCGCATCGCTTTTCGCCCGCACGAGCGGTGAGGCGTGGAACAAAGACGCTTGGAAGCATCCGATCAAGGATGCGGTGGAAGCGGCTGGCTTGCCCCGCGCCGCATCCGCATACACCCTTCGCCATAGCGTCATCACCGACCTGATCCGAGCCCGCCTGCCGATCCTGACCGTAGCGCAGTTATCGGGCACAAGCGTTGCGATGATCGAAAAGCACTATGGCCATTTGGTGCGCGATGATGCCGAAGAGGCGCTGGCGAGCATTGCAATCTAATCCGCCGCGTGTGCTGGTGCACGCTCACCGATCATCCTGCGCTTAGAGCCTGGGAGGCATCTTTACCTCGACGGCGGGCAGCAGCGACAGATCTGCGCCGGGGAACCTGGCAGCGAACTCATCGCGCGACATTAAGATGCTCTCCTTGTCCAACAGCTCTGGGCTTTTGCTCCAAGCGCCATCACGCGGTGGATATCCGGCCTCACATGCGATCCAAACGAACGCCAACCCTTTGGCAAAATCCACAACAGGCAGGCCTTCGACGGAGCGGAACACTGGCTCTGCCGTCAACCAAGGATAGAGGGGGGATCTATGAGATGCCGCAGCAATAGCAAGTTCGCTGAAATACTGTCTTTCCTCGGCGTCCGAGGCCGTTTCAGCCACTCGTGAGAATACGCTCGAGAACACCAGTATCACCGGGTCGATTTTCTCAGGGTAGGAAGATCTCTTTGAATAGTCTTTCATAACGCAACTCCTCCGTGGGTTCGTCAGAATCAAAATCGGCGTGATTTGCTCGCGGCTGGCGGATCGCCTCCACCGCTTCGGCAAACATCGCATCGAGCCTTTCATTGACCCCAGCACAGCCACGAGCCACCATCTCGGCGAACTGGATATAGGCCCCTACTCGCGCATCGCTCCAACCGAGGGGCGGCGTCTGCATGTCGCGCAGGTTGGCGATTTTGTCGGCCAGCTTGATCAGCTTGGCCTCGTCGGAGGCGACGGGCGCCTTGAGCACCTGCAGCCGCTTGCGCTCCAGCTTGTCGAGGCTCTTGTCGTCCGTGACCTCGAGCACCAGACTGCAGACCCGCTCTCCAAAGCGCTCACGAAGCTCTTCGGGCGTGGTCTTGGTGTCCTCGATCGTATCGTGCAGGGTCGCCGCTGCGAGGATATCCGCGTCTTCAACCCTAGCCTCGATTAAGATGTTTGCCACATCGAGCGGGTGGTTGATGTAAGGCGTCGCATCGACGTCCTTGCGCCGCTGTTCGCGGTGCTTTTCAGCAGCGAAGCTTGCGGCCGAGATGATCGTGGCAACATTGGACAAAGGTCGGTTTAGAACTTGCATGTCTGTTCTCCAGGTTTTGAGTGGGTTCATCGATGAGATCGTCGATGGGCGATGCGACGAAATGGTGCTTGCTCAGCCAGGGTGTCGGCTGTTGGCCAACCGACGGGAAAACCCAGCTATCGGGGAGATACCGCTGTCTGCGGGCAGGAATGCTTGCCAGAACGACTGACCAGGCCATGAATTGCAGTTGGGCAAGTAGGTCCATCGGCTATCTCTAGGAGACACCGAGCCTTTGCGCCGCAGGTCGTAAACCCAGCAGAGCCATTGGCTCGGGTCTACAGTCTGCGTTTCGATTGTCAGGAAGTATCGAGGCTTGCTCGACGACCTATACGCTACATAAAACCCAAGCAGATGCAAGCGCTGTTTTTCCTTGCGCGAGTACGAACGGCTCTTCGCCATCGATATGCGCACTCATGAAATCCTATCGGCAATGTCGAACCAGGGCTCCGCGGAAGCGATGGACTTAACGCCGGATGGATCGCTGCGCGTAGTCTACTGACTGGAATTGGGCCTCTTGGTAAACGGCAGGCTGCAGCCTGCAAGAGGCGGAAAGCGGCCGCCCAATCAGTCAATCCCGCAACGGCAGCTGTCGACCCACACCCGGTCGTTCACGGCAGCCGAGTTGAATGTCTGGTTCCGCCAAAAGCCGCCACGCTGCTTTCGGGTCCGCGCATCTGCCCGGCTCATGGCAACTCGTGGGTGGATGACGGAATGGCGGCTTTTTGCTGCCACCCGGGGGCTTCGCCTCCGCAGTCTGAGCTTCGATAAAGCCTGCTTCAGTCCACCGGACTAATGGCTCTCGTTGCGGCTGAAGCTGGAAGCCAGAATGCCGACAAGCCCGTTCATCACGCTCTCGTAGTATGCCCCGCGGAAATGCGCGTCGTAACTTTTGACCTCCGCTTCGATCTGTCCGCGCTCATACATCCTTCCGCCGACCATCAGGAACGACCAATCCTTCACCGCCGCCAGATCGGAGCGCGGGTCCTTCCGCAGGATCAGCATGTCCGCGAAGTTGCCAACCGCGATCCGGCCAATCCTTCCCCGGTCAACATGGCGGCCGTTGACCTGTGTCGCAGCGGCGAGCGCAGCTTCGGTGCTGCTAAAGGCGTCGGTCAACATCGCGAGCTGGAGATGCAGGGACTCGCCCGGCACGACATAGGGCATGACCACATCCGTCCCCGCCAGTACATCGACCCCGGCGCGGCGAGCCTTGCCCACAAAGGCCAGTTCTGCCGCAATGCCATTAAGATCATTCGCGATGGCTTCGTCGGTTTCAGGGTGCGCGACAATCATCGGCCAGGCCTGCTCCCAGAACTCCGGGAGATGCCCGAGGCCCTTGGTCGGGGGGAAGCGTTGCCGGTCGGAGGCCGTCAGCCGCGCCTTCTGATTTGCCTGTGTCGGCAGAATAGAAATGCGGCGCGCCTTCATCAGCGCGATCACCTCGGTGATGTCGGCCTCGGTCATCGCCGACACATCCTGACTGCGATAATCGAAGCCCTTGGGCGGCGGCTTGCGGAGATAGGGAAGGCCGGTGAAGTGCTGGACCTCGAAATCGGACACATCGCGCAGGTTCACCGCATGCGGCGTGTGGCCGACCAGCGGCAGGCCCTGGCGTTGCGCTTCGGCGGCAGCCGCATCGAATGCGGCTTTGGGCAGGCCAGTGTAGGTCTTGATGCAATTGGCCCCTTCCGCCTTGAGTCGCTTGACCGTGCTGACCGCCTGCGCGGTGTCGAACACCGATAAGGCGCTGGGCCAGCCCGGGTTTTCGCCATCCAGCACCGGGCCGCAGCGATACATCCTCGGGCCGGCGATCTGTCCTTCCGCAAGATCGGCTTGCAGACCGGCAATGCTGTCGTCGGTCTGGCCGAGGTCGCGGACGCTCGTCACCCCGTATTTCAGGTAGAGCAGCGAAAACAGACGCTGGTTGCCGAGCGCAAGCCGCGGCGGCGTGTGGACGTGGGCGTCGATTAGACCCGGCATGGCGATGCAGCCCGGGCAGATCGGCGGATCGTCATCGGGCCGACTTGGCCTGATTTCGGCGATGCGCCCGTCTTTGATGAAGATGGTCTGATTGGGCTGCAAGGGCTCGCCGGGGTTCCAGATTGCGACCCCGGAAATCATCCGGTCGGAGCGCTGCGGAACCGAAATCTCGGGCGGCAGCAGCATCCAGACGCTCGACAACGAGGCAAGAACCAGCACCCCCAGAATGCCCAGCGACCAGAAGCCAATTCGTCGAACCATATAGCTCCGCAGCGGACAATGGCGACTAATCGGCTGCCGCTATGGTTTTATCGCAGCAACAGCGACTTGAACGCAAGAGCTATAGCGAAGACGATCTCGTGTGGCCAATAACAGGGGGTTCGGAACGACGTTTGCAATGTCCATTTCGGGGTCGCTTCCTGAAAGGCAGGAATTTTTCATAAGCGAGGCAAAGCCGCCATCCCGCTTTCGGGATCGGTGATCAGCCCCGCTTATGGCCGAAACTGGGTGGATAGCGGAAGGGCAGCTTTCACCGTCACGATAAGCATCGCCGGGTCTTTCTCCGGCGCTCACGCATTCAGACAACTTCGATCTCTTGGCCGGAGTAGTAGCCCGTCAATCCGGCATCCGTGATGGCTTGATGCATCCTGTCGGATATGAGCGGCAAGCCTTCGGCCCGGACCTCTCGCCACAAGTGAACACCCGCGATTTTCGCCCCATCCACAACAAACTTGGGAGGTGCGTTAACGTCCACGTGATCGGGGATTTCCCAACCCTTGCGAACACCATCCGACGGAGGGCAATACTCGCCGAACTTGTTCAAGATCATGTTGCTGCGTGTCGGGTGAATGGCATCGCGGCGGTTGCAGATGTAGAGCCAGTAGCGCGTCCCGATCGCCTCCCCCTTCCGAGTGAAATAGTCGACGGGAAAGAATTGATGCACGCCCGGTTCGACGGTTTCGATGACGGCCCTTGCCCGCTCAGACACGTTAAATTGCCCGCATTTGTCGAAGTCGGCCGGCGGATAGGCAGGCTTGTCGATCCATGTGATCTTCTTGGGCAGGTCTGACCCATCCACCGGAACACCCGCTTTGGCAGGACCGATCTTGGGCAAGCCATCGGAGGGGGCTTCGATGAACTTCGATGAGGGGAAATTGCCGCTTCCCCAATCGACCCTCGGGTCTGATCCGGGGAGGAGCTTTGCATCCAGAACGTAGGCCATTCGATACTCCGTGCTTGCCCTCGGCGGTGCAGCTTTATCGTTCCGAGTCAGAGACAAGCATTATCTTGTCCATTGAATGAGGCAAGGCACCGGGAATGACCGCTACGGGGTCGGTAGCTGAGTGGCAGAAATTTTCCGGAAGGTTGGCAAAGCCGACATGCCGTTTTCGGGATCGCGCCTCAGCCCCGCTCATGACCGATGCTGGGTGGAAAGCTGCCTGACCTCTTTCGGGTGACATTACGCAATAGCTGCCGTTTATCGCCGCCAAGCAATGCGTCCCCCGCCGACCACCTACGGTCGTTCACGATCGCCAGGGCGAACTTCCCGTTCTGACATCAGCTGCCAAGCGCTGGGCATTCACCGCCTGATTAGCTCCCAGGGCAGCGCCCGCCCGGCAAGCCAAGGAACGCGCCGAGCAGGGCGTTGGCAGCTTGCGGATCCTCGAAAGGGGTCCAGTGGCCCACGCCCGGGAGCATTGCTGCGGCGAGGTTTTCTGCCTTGGCGCGGGCCCGCTTGGCGAGGGTAGGAGCGAAAGTCTTGTCCTCACTACCCTCGATCAACAGCACCGGCATGGTGATCGGGCCAGAGCGCCTTGGCCAGCCACTGCCGGGAGCCATCTTATCAAAGGGCGGGATATTGGCGCGATACCACGCGATGCCGGCGTCGATCGCTGCCGGGTCGGACAGTGCGCCGCGGAACAATCCGCCTTCCTCGGCGGTCAATATGCCTTCCGAAATTGCGCGGCCATAGGCGGTCTCGAACAAGGTGGACGGCACGTTCTGCCGCTCGATGCTCTCACGGTTGAGTGCCTGGAGGCGCGGCACGTAAGCCGAGGCTGCCCGCTGCGCTGGATCGTCGGACAGCATGTCGAGAAACAGGTCATAAGGTGGCGCGCTGAAAACGGCGAGCCGGGCAAGCCGCTGCGGTTTCCACTGTGCATAGGACCACGCCAGTGCGCCGCCCCAGTCATGGCCCACCAGCGTGACTTTTTCATCCGGTGCCAGCGCCGCAATCGTGCGGTCAAGCTGCCGCGCGAGGCGTGCCACCCGGTAGTTAGCATCGCGCGCCGGACGGCCCGAAAAGCCTGCCCCTGGCGCGTCGATCGCGATCATTCTCCGGCAGGGGCTGAAGGCCTCCATCTGGTCGAACCACACATACCAGAAGCTTGGAAAGCCGTGGACGAGGATTACCGGAGGGCCCTCGCCGGTCGCGACATAGTGGATGCGGTCATCGCCCTTCCCGATGAAACCTTCGGTATAGGGGCGGCTGCCGACGCGGTTGGCATGAATGACTGCGAGATCTGTGGCAGCCGCCACTGTTGACAGTCCGGCGACCAAGGCAGCAATCAAGTGCCGCGCCAGCTCAATGATCCGCATTGACACCCCCTTTTTATTGCAATATTCGTCAATAACAGAGGGAGAGCTCAATGTCACTAAGGTTTGCAGGGGCTTTGGCTGCAAGTCTCCTGATCGTCGGCTGCGCGCCGTCGGAAAGCGAAACCAAGCCCGATGCCGCATCCTCACTCAGCGGGCAGGCCGAGCTCGGCGAAAGCCTTTATCTCACCCATTGCAGCAGCTGTCATGACAATGCCACGGGCGGCGCCCCTGTTCGGGCAGCCATCGAGAAACGCAGTGCGGCCTATATCAAACAGGCTCTCACGACCGGGGTGATGAAGGCGCAGGGCTCTGCACTCAATCCCTATGAAATCGCGATCCTCGCGGATCATCTCGGGACCGATGCCCCGCCGCAAGTGGTGGCGGGAAAACGCTGCGAGGGTCGTCTGGCGGTGTCTGGCGCGCCGCTCTGGAACCGCTGGGGCAACGGCCTGTCCAACGCGCGTTATCAGCGCCAGACTGTGATCACGCCCGCCAATGTCGGGCGACTTGAGCTTGCCTGGGCCTTCGGCTTTCCTGAAGCGCAGCGCGCCCGTTCGCAACCTGCGGTAACCGAAAAGGCGGTGTTCACCGGCAGCCAATCGGGCCGGGTCTATGCGCTTGACCGGATGACGGGGTGCATCTGGTGGACGTTCGATGCCAAGGCCGAAGTGCGCAATGCGCCCGTCCTCGACGTCGATGCCGCCGCCGGCCCGACGCTGTATTTCGGGGACTTCGACGCGCGTGTTTATGCGGTTGATGCCGAAACCGGCAAACTGCGCTGGACCACAACGGTGCGCGACCATCCTGACGGCACGATCACGGGCAGCCTCGCACTGCATGGCGGTCGATTGTTCGTGCCGATGTCCTCGACCGAAGTTCTCAGCGCCTTCAATGAGGATTACGAGTGCTGCACGTTCCGCGGCGGTGTGACGGCGCTCGATGCGTCTAATGGCAGCCGAGTTTGGCGCTGGTATTCGGTCGACAAGCCCGTCAGGCACAAGGGCGGCGAGAACGCGCCGAGCGGCGCGCCGGTTTGGGGCACCCCCACAGTCGATCCGGCGCGCGGGCTTTTGTATGTCGGCACGGGCGAAAACTACTCCTCCCCCGCCAATGACCAAAGCGATGCGATCATCGCGATCGAACTTGCCACCGGCCGGCGCAAGTGGGTGATGCAGGCCACCGCGGGGGATGCGTGGAACGCGGCGTGCGGCACAAAGCAAAGCGCCAATTGCCCGGCCGAGGATGGGCCAGACTTCGATTTCGGTGCGCCCCCTATGCTGGTGAAGGCCGGCGCTCGCGACATCCTGCTTGCCGGACAGAAATCCGGTGAGATCTTCGCGATCGATCCGGACCGGGGAAGCGTGCTGTGGCGCCAGCGGGTCGGGCGCGGCGGGTTCAATGGCGGTATTCACTGGGGCATGGCAAGCGATGGCACAACGCTGTTTGTGCCGATTGCCGACACGCCCGGCAGCCGTTTCGCCAAGGGCGATCCGCGCCCCGGCATCCATGCGTTCGACGTTGCGACGGGCCGCCCGCTGTGGTCGCGGATCGAAAAGCTGCGCTGCCCTGAATTCTCCTTTGCCTGCATCACTGCCCTATCCGCTCCGGTCACACTGATCCCCGGGGTGGTGTTCGGCGGAGGGCATGACGGGCGGTTGGTCGCCTACGCCGCCAAGGATGGCGCAGTGCTGTGGAAGACAGACACCAACCGCGCCTTTGCGACCGTCAACGGGGTTGAGGCCAAGGGCGGCACGATCGACGGTCAAGGCCCGGTGGTGGCAGGAGACATGGTGATTGTGAACTCGGGATACGACAAGTTCGGCGAGATCGCGGGCAATGTGCTGCTGGTCTATCGCCTCAAGGGAGCCGACCGATGATAAGACCTGCCTTCACCGCACTCGCCTGCGTATTGCTTGCAAGCTGCGCAGCGACCACCGGCACGGCTGCGCCGGGTGCCGCTGCCGCCGCACCTGTCCCGGTGATCGCAGGGCCGATCAAGGGCGTCCATCATATCGGCATCACCGTCAGCGACATCGACGACACGCTCGCCTTCTACAGCCGGTCTGTGCCTTACGAGCTGGTCGAGCGGCGGATGGTCGAAGCTGCCGCGTTTCCGTCCGAAGTGCTGACCAGGCGCAAAGGCAAGATCGAGATCGCGCTGGTGCGCACGCCCACCGTCTTCCTGCAGCTGATCGATATCGATCCCGATGCCAAGTCCCCGCCCGAGCGCCGCCCGGTGATCGGGCCGGGCTATACCCATATCTGCTTCCAGTCGCCTTCGACTGCGCCGAAATACGACGTGTTCAAGGCCAATGGCCTCGCCATGCTGTCGCGCGGAGACGGGCCTGTCGATCTGGGCGGATACGGGGTAACCTATGCCTATGGCTTCGATCCTGACGGCATCATGATCGAGATGGAGCAGCTGACGCCCGAGGTGATTGCTGCACATGGCGAGCTTGGCACCAAGCGGATGCGCTTTCCTGCCTGGGCCACGCATATCGGCAATGTCACCGGCGACAAGGAGCAGATGGTTACGTTCTACTCCAAGGTCCTCGGCCACGGCCCGCGCCGTGAACTACCGCCGACCCGGCGCCAGACCTTCGACGAGATTGCCGATATCGACGGCATTGTTGCCGCAGCGAGCTGGTTCGACGTCGGCAATTTCGAGCTGGAGTTCTGGCACTACATCGAACCGCGCACGCCCAAGGGCACAGCTGCGCAGATGATCGACGCGATCGGTTACAATGCCATCGTTTTCGAGACCGACGATCTTGCCGCTACGCTTACCCGGCTGGAACGCGAGGGCGTGCGCTTTGCCGGCAAGACATTCGAACTGGGCGGCTGGCGGGTGCGCTATGCTCGCGATCCAGAAGGCAATCTCATCGCTTTCCAGCAGAACATCGGCGCCGGCGCAGCACGTTCGATTGACGACATGCTGTGGCTGAAGGACCGGGCGCCGCAGTAAGTTGCCATCTGGATTGGTGCGGCCAGTCTGCTAGGCTTGGCCCATGACTGTTGTCGCCACCAAGCGCAGGACCCGGCTCGCCCCGGAGGAACGGCGTTCGCTGATCCTAGATCACGCGGCAGACATGATTGCGCGCGAGGGGATCGCCGAGCTGTCGATGGAGGCCGTCGGGCGCGCGGCGGGGGTGAGCAAATCGCTGGTCTACAACTACTTCCCCAACCTCCAGATGTTACTGAGCGAGCTGCTCGAACGTGAACTGAAGCGGCTGCGGCGGCTCCAGAGCGAGGCGGTCAATGGCGCAGAGACATTCGAGGGCATGGTGCGCGCTACCACCCATGTCTACCTCACCTATATCGAGGAGAGAGGGCTGATCATCGAGCGGCTCCAGCAGGAACCCTCGATCAGCGATTTTCACGATCCGACCGAATATGGCCGGGACACGGCGGTCGAATTTCTCGCCGCTATCATCGAGCGCCATTTCGACCTGCCGCCCGACGTTGCCCGGGCGGCGACCGACATCAGCTTCGGCCTTCCGGCTTCGGCTGGAGCCTACCTGCTGCGCACCGGGATGGACCGGCAGCAGCTTGAGGACATCACCGTTTCCATGATTTTGGGATCGGTGACGTCGCTCAAGACCGATTTTGCCGCGCGCCGAAAACCGCTTTGGGACGGAAAACCAGCAGGTTAGCCAACTCCGCGGCCTACATCGGGAAGATCGACTGTCCCCCGTCGATCACCAGCGAATGACCGGTCATATAGCGGCTCGCCGGGCCAGCCAGAAACACCGCAGCCCCGGCCATGTCGTCGACAGTGCCAAGCTTGCCAGAGGGGGTCCGCCGCAAGCACGCATCCTGGAACGCCTTGGGTGTGTTGAGGCTCATTTCGGTTGCAATGAACCCTGGCAGGATCGAATTGGCGCGAATACCGACAGGGGCGAGCTCCACCGCAAGCGAGCGCACCAGGCCCGAGACGGCAGCCTTCGTCGCGGAATAGCCGCCCCCCGGCACGCCCAGCAGCGCCGCGACCGAAGATGTGACGACAAGACTTCCGCCGCTCCCTTGCTCGATGAACTGCCGGGACGCTGCCTGAAAGGTGTAGACCACACTGTTGACGTTGAGATCGAGCGTGCTTTGCCAGTCCCCGGGAGAGAGTTGGGTGAAAGGCTTTCGCACGCCCGACCCGCCGGCATTGGCAAAACAGCTGTCAAGCCGGCCAAAGCGAGCGATCGTCAATTCCATCGCTCCTGAGACCTGTTCCGGGTCGGTAACGTCACAGGCGAAGTCTGCCACGTCTGCCCCATTGGCCTTGA
Organism: Porphyrobacter sp. SLTP; assembly: GCF_009905735.1. Classification (GTDB taxonomy): domain Bacteria; phylum Pseudomonadota; class Alphaproteobacteria; order Sphingomonadales; family Sphingomonadaceae; genus Erythrobacter. Next base: position 55,689 of record NZ_JAAALE010000004.1, on the reverse strand, counting down.
GCGCCTCGCTCGCGGCCCGGTTGCGCTCGGCATTTCGTCCCCAGATCGCCACGCTGGCCCCGGCGCTCGCGAGCCCTCGCGCCATTCCGATGCCGAGGCCCCCATTGCCTCCGGTCACAAGTGCGACATGGCCGGTCAGATCGAACAGCTGCGGCATGGCGGCGGCTGTGTTGTTGTTGGTTGTGTCCATCAGAAGCCCGCCCGCAGGTTGACGCCATACACGCGAGGATCGAGCAGGAAGGCGCTGCGGAAGCTGCCGACGAGGTTGGAGTTCACTTCGAGGAACGTGATGTCGTCGTTGTTCTGGACGTTCTTCACAAAGAAGATCAGCGCCAAATCGCGGTCGTCATGGGCAACCTGCAGCTGCAGATCGAACTGTTCCCAGCTGCCCACACGGTCCGCTGCGACATTGAATTCCCGCGCCCAGAAGCCGGTCTGCGAGTAGTAATCGACACGCGGTTTGAGAGACCAGCTTCCCGCAACCGGAATGTTGTATTCCGCGGCCAGCTTGAGGGTGCGGCTAGGCGCGTTGGGCAATTCGTTGCCTTGGATCTGGAAGAACGCCCCCCCGCGCGACGGATCGGACGACCGGAAATCGCTGCGGATATCGGTCTTGAGCAGGCCCAGCGCCCCTTCCAGTCGCAGCCCTTCAAGCGGCGTGAAGACCGTCTCGAGCTCGAAACCTCGCACGCGTGTTTCGGGAATGTTGACGTTCGTGGCAAGGGTGCCAACGATGTTGCCGACGATCAGATTGCTGTAATCGTATTGGAACAGAGCCCCGTTGAGGGTCAGCTTGGAATCAAGCAGCGTGTTTTTCGAACCGAGTTCCCACGAGTTGATGAATTCGGAATCAAAGGTTGGCGTGCCGACATTGCCCGGATTGAAACCGCCCGATTTGAACCCGCGCGAGAAGGTCAGATAGAGATTGTTGTCCGGCGACGGCTGCCAGGTGACACTGCCGCGTCCAGTCCAGGCATCGAATGAAGCCTCGCCTTCGAAGAACGGGCCCAGCGCGAAGGTGCCGCTGGCGGTGCGGATGGACTTGTCATCCTTGGTGTAGCGGATGCCGCCCAGCACGCTCAGTTCAGGCGTGATGTCGATGTAGACCTCACCGAACACCGCGTGCGAGGTAACACTCGCATCGGTGGTTACGCCCGCCGCGACAAAGCCGGCGGTCCGGTTGGCGGGCATATAGGTGATGACATCGCCTGCGCTGTTGGCCTTCAGATAATATCCGCCCAGCAGGAAGTTGAACGGCCCCGAAAAGTCCGATGCAAGGCGCAGTTCCTGGCTGACCTGATCGCGCTCTCCCGAACCATACTGGGCTGAACGCCAATCGGGCGATGAAATCACCTGACCCGGACCAAGCAAGTAGGTCAGAACACCATTGCCCGCGCCATTTGCGGGCGAAATCGCGGTGGGATTGAAAGCATTGGGCCGCGTGCCCTGATCGAAGTCACGGACGGAATCATTGCTGCCGTCCCGAAATCCGGTGACCGAAGTCAGGCGCAGCCAGTCACCGATGTCCTGATTGATCTCGAAGGTGGCGAGCAGGTCCTTGGCTCTCTGTTCAGGCAGAACATCGATGCGAACTTCACGCAGATCGGCCGGATTTGCGCTGAATGTATCGGCGCGCACAACTCCGGGAATCAGGAAGCGGTCGATCGTGAAGTTGACGGCGGGGAAATCATTGGTGACCGAGTCAGGCGAGCAGCCCAAAGTCGGATCGGGTGTGCACAGCGTCTTCACCGCGTTGCCGCGGTTGCTGTCTTCTTCGAAGTACGTGACCACGAAGTCGACCGTCGTGCCGGAGCCGGTGTCGAGCCGTGCGCTGCCGCGCAGCGTGAACTGGTCACGGCCGTCGATGCGCGAGCCATCCTCGAGGTTGCGGGTATAGCCGTCGCGCTTCAGGTAATGCCCAGCAAACCGCAAGCCGAAGCCTTCGGTAACCGGCACGTTCACCGCACCTTCGATGCGACGCCCGTCAAAGTTCTCGACCTGCGCGCTCACATAGCCTTCGAAGGCATCTGTCGGCTTGCGGGTGACGAAATTGATCAGGCCGCCGGTGGTGTTACGACCGAACAGGGTGCCCTGCGGGCCGCGCAGCACTTCGACCCGTTCAAGGTCGAAGAATTCGCCAAATGTGCTGCCCTGCTGCAGGAATACGCCGTTGATGAGGACGCCGATGTTGGTGTCGTTGGAACCACCGAAGGACTGCGACCCGACCCCGCGGATCGTGAGGTTGCGGTTGGCTGAAAGGATGACGTTCGGTGCGTTGAACTGAAGGTCCAGCGCGTCTTCGATACGGGCATTGCGGATGTTCTCGCCAGTCAGGGCTGTGATCGCGATGGGCACTTCTTGCACGTTTTCCTCGCGCAGCTGCGCGGTCACGATGATGACGTTTTCGCTTTGCTCAGTGGCTTCGTCAGCCTCCTGTGCGAACACAGGTTGGCTGGACAGCGCAGCAAGCGGCAGGGCCGAGATGGCCGGGAACAGCTTTTTCATTGGTATCCTCCCCTCGTTATGGGAAGGGAGATGGCACTTAATGGACAAATGGTCAATAGCAAGCCATCTTACCGTTGGATTGTGGCTCACTTTCGATTGTTTATCCTCAAATATAGGACGCTTGGTCATTACCGCAAGCCAGCTCGCCTCACGAGCATCAGGATTGGAAGCACAAATCAGGTTCGGGGTCTAAATCTTGTCGTGCAGGGCGGTGATCAGCGCATCGCGTGCCAAGGCAACGCGTGGATGGCGCAAGGACGATTTTGCCCAGACGAGATAGAATGCGTTGGTCGGCACGCTTACCGGCGCCGCAATTTCGAGAAGGGTGCAAGCAGCGCGCTGGGCATCGGTGAGATAGCCCGGCAGCACCGTCCAACCCAGCCCCGCGCACATGGCTGAACGCAGGACCCGAAGGTCGGGAGCGGTCAGTGCAGGCGGGCGCTTCACTTCGATGTTGTTGGCCTCCAGCCAGTTGCGCACCAGCGGCCGGTCAAGATCATAGGCTAGATGTGGCACCGTATTGAGCGCGTCCGCCAGAGGGCTACGCCCGATCTGCTCGACAACAGAGGGTGCCGCCACGGCCCGCAGATCTTCGGTGCCGACTTTCTGGTAGGCGAGCCGCGCATCGTCGGGCTGCGAAGCTGTGAACCCGAGGTGCACCTTGTCGTCGAGCAGCATGGCGTAAAGCGCATCACGCCCGCCGATATGCAGCCGCAAATCAAGCCCCGCAGCGAGCAAGGGTCCAAGCCTTGGCGCGATCATTTCGCCCAGCATATCGGACGGTGCGGCAATGTGCACTGTTCCCGAAACTCTGATCGACCGGGCGCGTGCCGCCGAGAGCGCGGCCTCGGCTGCATCGAGACTGCCGCCGATCGAGAGTGCCAGATCGTCGGCGATGGCCGTGGGGCGCACCCCCCGCGAATGACGGTCGAACAGGGGATGGCCGAGTTGCGTTTCAAGCGAGGCGATATGCTGAGAGGCGGCCGGTTGGGTAATTCCCAAGGCCCGTGCTGCATCGCTCAACGAGCGTCGGCGGTAGACTTCGACAAAGGTGCGCAGCTGTTGGAGCGACATTTTTGTTCCATAATGCAATTTATGGCTGATCGCCATTCCTCTTGGATTTCATGATGAAACTTGCAGCCTATCTGCTCGGTATCGAAGGAGCCAAGCGATGCACGACCGACGCAATTTTCTGACAGGCATGACCACGCTCGCCTTGGCGGCGGCGGCATTGCCGCTTGCATCCGCATCTGCTCGCCCGATCCATCAACATCGCCAGGGAGCCAAAGCAATGACCCGCATTCTGATGATCGCCACCTCCGCAGACCGCATGACCCCCGGTACCGAACCGACCGGCGTGTGGCTCGAAGAGCTTACCACACCCTACTACGCCTTCCGCGACGCCGGCGCCGAGGTCACGCTCGCCTCGATCAAGGGCGGCGCGATCCCGGTCGACCAGCGCAGCGTCAACGCCGATGGCGAGAACGACGCCTCGGTCGAACGCTATCTCAAGGACGAGGCCTTCAAGGCCGAGGTTGCGAGCACGCCCGCATTCACCGCAATCGATCCCGAAGGATATGACGCGGTGTTCCTGCCCGGCGGACACGGCACGATGTTCGACTATCCCGGCAGCGAGGAACTCGCGCGCCTGATCGAGCGGTTCGACCGCGAAGGCAAGATCGTTGCCGCGGTCTGTCATGGACCTGCGGGGCTGGTTTCCGCGAAGAAGGTCGACGGCACCCCGCTGGTCGCCGGTCGGCGGGTGGCAGCTTTCACCGACAGCGAGGAGCGCGCGGTCGGGCTCGACGAAGCGGTGCCCTTCCTGCTCGAAACGCGCATGAAGGAACTGGGCGCAAAGCACGAAGGCGGGCCCGACTTCCAGCCCTTTGCCCTGCGCGATGGAAATCTGGTGACGGGGCAGAATCCTGCGTCGGCCGTCCGCACTGCGGAACTTGTCATGGAAGCGCTCAAGGAAAAGGTGGCCTGATCATGCACTACCTTCACACCATGCTGCGCGTCAGCGATCCCGAGGCCTCGGTGCGGTTCTTCGAACTGCTGGGCCTGAAAGAGACCCGGCGGATGGAGAGCGAACGCGGGCGCTATACCCTCATCTTCCTCGCCGCCGACGAAGACCACCGCGGGGAGGGAGAGCGCGGCACCGCCGAGGTTGAGCTGACCTATAACTGGCCACCCGAAGATGGCAGCGCGCCCGAGGTGTACACTGGCGGCCGCAACTTCGGTCACCTCGCCTACCGCGTCGACGACATCTACGAAACCTGCGCTCGGCTGCAGGCGGGCGGGGTCACGATCAACAGGCCGCCGCGCGACGGGCACATGGCCTTCGTGCGCTCGCCCGACGGCATCTCGATCGAATTGCTGCAAAAGGGCGAACACAAGGCGCCCGCCGAACCCTGGGCCTCGATGCCCAACACGGGTGAATGGTGATGCCGAAATTGTTCGAACCGATTGAGGTTGGCGGGCTGCGGCTCGCCAACCGGATCGTCATCGCGCCAATGTGCCAGTATTCGGCCGAAGACGGCGCGATGAACGACTGGCATCAGATGCATCTGGGCCAGCTGGCGATGTCGGGCGCAGGCGCGCTGACGATCGAAGCCACCGCGGTGAGCCCGGAAGGGCGGATCACCTATGGCGATGTCGGCCTTTACGACGACCATACCGAACACGCGATGCGGCAGGTGCTGCAAAGCGTGCGCCGCTGGTCTGACATGCCGCTGGTGATTCAGCTTGCCCACGCGGGGCGCAAGGCAAGCTGCGCCAAGCCTTGGGATGGCGGAGCGCAGCTTGCGCCCGACGATGCCAATGGCTGGCAGACGCTCGCCCCCAGCGCCCTTGCCTTCGAGGAAGGCGAGAACCCGCCAACCGCGCTCGATCGTGCGGGGATGGAGCGCATCATCGCCGCCTTTGCCGATGCGGCGCAGCGATCGGGCCGGTTGGGCCTCGACGCGATCCAGATCCATGCCGCGCACGGCTATCTGCTCCACGAATTCCTCTCGCCGCTGTCGAACACGCGCACGGATGAATATGGCGGCAGTCTCGAAAACCGGATGCGCTTCCCGCTCGAAGTGTTCGATGCGGTGCGCGCGGCCTTGCCGGCCGAAAAGCCCGTGACGGTCCGCGTGTCGGGCACCGACTGGGTGGAGGGCGGCTGGACGGTGCAGGAAACCGCAGCCTTCGCCCGCGAACTCGAAGCCCGCGGGTGCGCCGCGATCCACGTGTCGAGCGGCGGGCTCGATCCGCGGCAGGATATTCCGGTGGGGCCGGGCTATCAGGTGCCGCTCGCATCAACTGTGAAGGATGCGGTGACGATGCCGGTCATCGCGGTCGGCCTCATCACCGATCCGCAGCAGGCCGAGGACATCCTGGCGCGCGGCGATGCCGATATGATTGCGATCGCACGCACGGTGCTGTGGGATCCCCGCTGGCCGTGGCACGCTGCCGCGATGTTGGGCGCTTCGGTCAAGGCACCGCCGCAATATCTGCGCTCCGAACCGCGCGAAGCCGGGCGCATCCTGAAGGAAATGAAGCCATGAACCGCTCGATCAAACTTATGCTCGCAACGGCTGCCGTGCTGTCGCTCGCGGCCTGCGCGACCACACCGCAGGCCACCTCGGCACTGAAAATCGAACAGGTCGCCACTTTCGACGGCGCGATGCCAACCGGCGTGACCGTTGCCCCCAATGGCCGCATCTTCGTCAACTTCCCGCAATGGGGCGACAATGCGCCGTTCACGGTGGCCGAACTGGTCGATGGCAAGGCGGTGCCTTACCCCGACGCAGCAACCAATCGCCCCGACCCGGCTGACCCGGCAGGGCATTTCATCTCGGTGCAGAGCGTGGTCGCAGACGGGGCCAACCGGCTCTGGGTGCTCGATACCGCGGCACCCAACTTCGCGCCCCCCCAGGCTGGCGGCGCGAAGCTGGTCGCGATCGATCTTGCCACCAACCGCGTCGTCAAGACCATCGTGCTCCCCCCCAGGGTGGTGCTGCCGACGACCTACCTCAACGACGTGCGGCTGGATCTGCGGCAGGGCGCGGAAGGCGTGGCCTATATCACCGACAGCAGCAATGCGGGCATCGGCGGGATCATCGTGGTCGATATCGCCAGCGGGCGGGCGATCCGCCGTCTTTCGGGCCACGCGACGACCAATCCCGAACCCGGCTTCACCCCGGTTGTCGATGGCGCGGTGTTGATGAACCGCCCCGCGCAAGGGCCGGCAACACCGATTGCGATCGCGAGCGACGCGATCGGGCTGAGCGCAGATGGCAGCATGCTTTACTACGGGCCTCTTTCGGGCCGTACTTTGCATGAGGTGCCAACCGCCATGCTGCGCGATCCTGCGGTATCGGAGCAGGAGCTCGTCCGCGCGATCCGCAGCATGGGACGCAAGGGTGCCTCGGACGGGATCGCCGAAGACGATACTGGCCGCGTGTTCGCCGGCGATTACGAGAACAACGCGATCCGCGTGCTCGATCGGGGCAACTGGACGACGCTGGTCAGCGACCCGCGCATCAGCTGGCCCGACACACTGTCGATCGGGACCGACGGCTACCTCTACTTCACCGCCAACCAACTGCACCGCCAGCCCGGCTTCCACGGCGGGCAGGATCTGCGCCGCAAGCCTTATGAACTGCTGCGCATCAAGGTCGGCAGCGGACCTGTTCTGTTGCACCCGAATTGACGGCACCAGACCGGGCGGGCTCGGCAACGTGATTGTCCGGCACCGCCGTAGGATTCCTTGAATGATTCAGCCAATTTTCTCCGATCCGACAGTCGAGCGGCATTTGCCATTGATTGCGGAGGCAGTCGGACGCGACTTCGCCGCCTATCGCAACCACATATACCGAGTGTTGAGCTACGCGTCGCACTTCCTCGGCGAAGATCCGCGAGGACGCGAACACATCGCCTTCGCGCTTGTCTTCCACGATGTGGGCCTGTGGACCGACCACGAATTGGCTTATCTGGAGCCGTCGGAGGTCGTGGCCGAACGCGTCCGAGCGCAGCACGCAACGCATCTTGACCCTAGGCTCGTTGCCAACATCATCCACTGGCATCACAAGCTACGATCTTTCGCGGGACCGGATGCCGACATCGTGAACGCCGCGCGCATAGCCGATTGGGTCGACGCAAGCATGGGGATGGTGCGGCATGGTGTATCGCGACGAGAGGTAACAGCAATCGAAGCAGCTATCCCCGTGTTGGGTTTCCCGGAGACTCTAATGCGCCTCGCCAAGGAGTTGCGTCATAGCAACCGGCTCGCCGGACTGTGGCGTGTTCTCGCACGTGTTTACAAGATCTGACCTTTGGCAGCGCAACGGCTGAGAATATCGCGAGCTGGCGAATTGCCGACAGCCAGCTGACGGCCCTGTTATCGGTGAAGTTCTTGTCCAGCGGACCATTCGATGAGCGTCATTTTGGCGATTGACCTGCCGTTGGACCGGTCTTGGGGAACGGCAGGATCGACCCATTTTCAGCTGCCCCGCGCCCCGTGAACAAGTGGCCGCTATCAGGAAGGCGCGGGTCGCAACCGAACATCCGTTCCGGGGTCGCTTGCTGAACGGCAGGATTTTTTCAGAAGCGGGGCAAAGCCGCCACTCGCGACCCGATCTCAGCCGTGACGGCCCCCGACCCAGAGTAGGTCATTCGACTTTGTCAGATGGACTGTCCGCTTCGGCAATAAGCGGACCTTACCTTTACGCTACCTCGGTCACTCGTTCGATGTAGCGCTTCGCGGATTGAACTCACCTTCGATCGCCATGATCTCGCGGTCGAGGAAGGGCATTGTCCGCTGCGCGATGCGCAATTCGGCGATGGCCTCTTCGCGCTTGCCTTGGGCCAGCAGGGCCCGCGCCAGCGAGTAGCGCAGGTCTCCCACGCCAGGCTGTCGTCCAACAAGGGCGCGCAGGTCCTGCTCGGCCTGCCGTGCCAAAGCCGCAGGTTCCCCGTGGCGCATCACCATATCCGCGTTCACCCGGGCGAGCAGCGACCGCGCAATCACAGCTGTCTCGGGTTCCATCGCTAAGGCATCGAGGGACCTGCGCGCGCCGAAGAGGCTTTGCTTGTCCCCAAGCCGCCAGAGCCGGTAGGCTTCAGCGTAGCGGGTGCGTCCCTCATCGGAAATCTCGCCCCCGGTGGCCGCAAACGCACTCAGGTGGCCGTGGACGTTGTTCGCGAAATGCATCACCGCCCGGCCCGAATCCGCAGGCGAAACCGCGTATTCTTCAGCGAACAACACAGCCCCGGTGGCACTATCGACGAGTTCCGCCGCCAGCTTGCGATCCTGCCCGGAACTGCCCAGCGATAGCCGTACAAGGTAGTCAGGCTCCCCACTTTGGGTCGGTACGCGGTCGATGACACGAACACCTTCGAACTTGGAAATGGTGCGCACCATGTCGCGGCGCAGGGTCTCGCTTTCGCCGGGATCGACACCTGCCGCAGGCGCGGCTGCGAGCACCGCCAGTACAGGCTTCGCAGGCTTGCCCACATCGGCGATCTGCCACGCCAGCATCAGCGCCGCTGCGATCAGCAGGACGATGCCGGCTGCCCAGCCAGCCCTGCCGCGTAACGGTGAGGCGCGCGCCGGCTCTGCGGCACTCTTCGGCAAGATGGTGCGGTAGCCATGATTGCGGACCGCCTCGATGACGGTGCCGTCGATGCCGATCTGTTCGAGGCTCTCGCGCAGTAATGTCACCCGCTGCTTGATCGTTTCCCGGGTAACCTGCGCGTTCCAGACCGCTTCTTCGATCTGGGAAAAGGACACCGGATCGGGGCTCTGCTCAAGCAGCAGGTCGAACAGGCGAAACGACAGATCAGGCAGCCGGTGTGCCTCGCCCTCGACGACGATTGCGCGGCGCACCTTGCAGAGCTCGACCTTCATTTCACCAATCTTCACCGTTCTTTTCTTGTCCTGTCGCCGGTGCGGATTGCAGCCTTCGGGGCATGACACAGCACCGCACACACCTCGCCCTCATCGCCCTCGCCGCAGCAGGATGCAACAGCCCCGTTTCAGCGGATACCCCAAGCACCGCGCCTGCCGCACAGCAACAAATCGCCGATGCCATCCTCGCCGCTCAGGTAGAAGCCAACGGCGTTCCCGGCATGGCTGCCGCCGTGACCCGGGACGGCGAGGTCATCTGGTCCGGCGGCGCCGGATATCGCGATCTTGACCGGAAGCTGCCGGTCGATACCGACACCAGCTTCCGCCTCGCCAGCGTTTCCAAACTGCTGACCGCCACCGCAGCGATGGTGCTGCAGGATCGCCACCTGCTGGATATCGATGCGCCCGTTCAGCGCTACCTGCCCGGCCGCCGCCTCAGCTGGCCGTCGCAAATCAATCTGCGGCAGCTTGCGGCGCACACGTCAGGCATCCCGCATTATCAGGATGTCGATGTCGCGCGGGGCGGTGTCCATTTCGATACTGTGGACGAGGCTGTCGCGATCTTCGCCGACCGTTCGCTGCTGTTCGCGCCAGGGACCGATTATCAATACAGCTCCTATGGCTACACCCTTCTGAGCGCCGCGATCGAAGGCGCTGCCCGCACCCCGTTTCTGTCGTTCGTCTCGCGCACGATCACCTATGATCTGCCGCTGCGCCCCGACCTTGAGCCCGACCCGGCACACGACACCGTCGCGTACGAATTCGAGGACGGCGCAATCCGCGCGGCGGACCCGCATGATTACAGCTATTCCTGGGGCGGGGCCGGCTTTCGCGGCACGGCGCCGGGCGTCGCGCTGTTCGGGGCAAGAGTGATGCGCGACAGCTTCCTCTCGCCCGAAGCGCGGGCGGTAATGTGGACGCCTGCCAGCATGAACGACGGTTCTCCGGTGACTGAAGGCGAGGACCGGATCGCTTTCGGTTGGCGCATCGGCACGGACAGCGACGGGCACAATATAGCGCATCACGCCGGTGTCGCCATCGGCGCGCGCAGTGCTCTGTTGGTCTATCCGGAAAGCGGCGAGAGTGTCAGCGTTCTGTCGAATGCGGTCTGGGTTTCGGATATCAAGGAGACCGCGACGATGCTGGCCGCGCCCTTCCGGGTCGATCAGGGTGGGCCGCAAACACCGTGCCCTGCATGGGCGAGCCGCTACTCCGGCAGCTTCGGCGACAAGCCGGTGACCGGAACCGCAAGCTTTGCCGTGTCCGACGGGATTTGCCGCGGGACGCTGGGGCTCGACAATGCGGCGGGCGACTGGTTCGATGCGATGCCGCAGGCGAACGCTAACCATCTCACGATCATCTCGGTCCTGCCAGGCGACCGGCTCGATCGCGGCGCGCTTGTGACGCCGAGCGGCACCTACGACCTGCGTCGACAGGCCGACGGCCGCTTCGTCGCGGTGTTGAGCCCGACCCGCAAGTTCATCGTGCACTTGCAGCGCTGAAAACCCTTTCAAACTTGGAGACACGCGATGTTGCTTACTTCTGCGCTGGCGGCTGCCAGCATGATGGCGCTTGCCCAAACCCAGCCGACCGGGTGTGTAGAGACGTTCCGCAAGGGCGGCAATCCGGTCACAGGACTGCGCTTCGTCGCCGAGCGCTCGGTCGCCGATCTCTCCTCTGCGAGTGCGATTGGCCAGCTGCGCGGCATCGTGATCGCCAAGGGCTATATCGTGATGGCCGCAGAACCCGAAGCGGGGACGATACTGATCGAGCAGCCGACTACCGGCAAGGCGAGGGGCTTCCCGATCGAGATCAGCGTGAGCGAGGCCAACGGGCAGGGCACGGTGCGCATGGAAGCCCGCCTGCGCGCGGCGATGGCAGTCAAGGAAGCTGCGGCGCGCGCCGAAATGTGCGGAATCCTTGCGCAGCTGCAAGGAGGCAAGGCGGGTCTCGCTCTGGCGAAGAAGGGCAATGCCGCCGAAGCCGCGAGTGCCGCTCCGCTCAGGATGAGTGTGTTGCGGTTCTCGTCGCAGATCGGCGGAGAAGCGCGGAAGAGCTCGGTTTCCATCGAGCCGCGCTACAAGGAAAGGGTCTTCACCCTATACGGCCCGGTCGCATCGGTAAGCCGCGTCGGCGACGGCTACCGCGTCGACTTCAAGCTGGTCGACAATATGCTCGCCAGTCTGGCGCCTGGCACCGGTTACCGGGCCGAAGTCAGCTGTCGGCTGGCCCCCGGACAGTCGGCGTTCGCCCTGACGCTGAAGCCTGACAGCCACGTCGAGCTGACCGGAACATTCGATACCTTTGATGAGAGCCAGTCGCGGGTCTGGCTGCGTGATTGCGCACCAAACAAATAGAAGACCGCAGTGCCCCGACCCTACCCTTGCCTCCACTGGAGATAGATCATGATCCTCTATGCACTCGCGGCTGCGATGGCATCGCCGTTCCTCGCCCCAGCCCATGCTATAGCCCAAGCCGAACCCCAATCCGCCTACACCCACGCCCAGGCGGAGAAGGATTTGCGGACCACAATCGCAACCTTCGGCGAGGCGATCATCCGCAAGGACGCGAGGGGCTTTCTGGCGCTGTTCGCCGAAGGCCCTGTGACATGGCGACGCGTCAACAGCGATGCGCGCCTTGCGCGGTTGGGCGAGCAGGCCACCAAGGCCGCCTTCGATCCGGCAAACACACCCCGCGACTTCATCGAACGGATCGTCAGCAGCCCCCATCGCCACGAGGAAATCTTCAGCAACATCAGCATCGCACACGACGAGGATGTGGCCGCGATTACCTTCGACTTTACGTACCTGCTGAACGGGCGGGCTATCAACCAAGGCAAGGAATCCTGGCATCTAGTCCGCACGGCGCAGGGCTGGCGGATCGTATCGGTGATCTACTCGAACAACGATCCGGCGGGCTGAAGCGCTAAACAAGAAACGAGAAGGAGTTGACGAAGTTGTGCAGCAGGACGGGGAGCAGGAGGCTTCCCGTCCGCAACCGGATCCACACGCCCATGAATGACGGAACCGCAGTCAGCACCATGACGTAGGGGTCGAAAGAGAAAACCATCTTTTCTAACTCTTTGAAAAGATGGTGGGCGCGACAGGGATTGAACCTGTGACCCCACCCGTGTGAAGGGTGTGCTCTACCGCTGAGCTACGCGCCCGTCCGGTGGGCCATACGACCCGGACAGGGGGGCGCCTTTAATCGGGCCTTGCGCGCTTGGCAAGCGCTCGCGGCGAGGTGACGTGCGATTTCGTTGATGCTTAGCTGCCGGTCAGCCACGCCAGCAGCGCCAGCATCCCCTCAGGCCGCTTGGAGGGGGAGGGCGGGGGCGCAGCGCTTGGCGGACACTCGGCACAGAACGCCTGAACGCCGCGCGTTCCCAGCAGGCGCTCGGCATCGCGGGCCAGCCGGACGCCGAGGTTCTCGCTGCGCGCCGCTGCCATCGCGAACAGATCGCCATTGTTCACAGCAGGTGCGCGCGCGGTCTGGCTGGAAACCAGCCGCCGGATCAGCGAATCGTAATTTGCGTCCTGCTCGCCAAGATAGACCGCGTGCCATCCGCCGTCTTTCAAACCAGCCTTGGCCGCGGCCCAGCCGAGCGCGGCGTCCAAGCCGCCGAATTCGTCGACGAGGCCCTTCTGGCGCGCGGTTCCGCCGTCCCACACCTGACCTTGCGCGACGCTATCGACCCGGTCGACCGGCATGCGCCGCGCCTTGGAGACGAGGGTGATGAAGTCCTTGTACGTGCCGCTGATCGAGGTCTGGAACAGCGTGTCCATTTCTGGGCTGAAGCCGCCGATAAAGTCGGGCTGGCCCGAAAGCGGCGTGGTGCGATAGCCATCGGCGTTGACCCCAAGCCGGGCGGCGGCCTGTTCGAAGGTCGGCACCACGGCGAAGACGCCGATCGAGCCGGTGATGGTATCGGGCTCGGCAAAGATCCGGTCGCTCGACGTGGCGACCCAGTAGCCGCCGCTCGCCGCGACATTGCCGAAGGATACGGCGACCGGAATCTTGCGGTCGCGGTGGCGCTGGATCGCGCGGCGGATTTCCTCCGCCGCGGTGGCCGATCCACCCGGCGAATCGACCCGCACCACCAGCGCGGCGAAATCATCGTCGAGCGCCTCGTCAAGCAGGTCGGCGATCCGCCTGCCCCCTGCGATCCCCGGCCCGGCTTCGCCATCGACAATCTCGCCCGCGATAGTGATCACGCCAATGGCCTTGCCGGAGCGATCTTTTCCGACATCGGCGAGGAAGGCGCCAAGCTCGCTTGAGGCATAGGTGCCGGGCAGGTCGCTCCACGGGTCCTTGCCCGCCAGTTCCGCCACCCGCGCGCCGAACTGGACGCGGTCGCCAAGCTTGTCGACCAGCCCTGCGGAAACAGCCGCCTGCGCCAGATCGCCGCCCGAGCTCTGAATCCAGGCGAGCGGATCGCTTGTCACCCGCGCCAGTGCGAGCTTGGGGCGGGCCTTGCTGACATTTGCCTGCCACTCCTCCCACATCGCGCCGTACAGGCCGCCAAGGTTCTGGCGCGCTTCGTCCGACATCGAACTGCGCGAATAGGGCTCCACCGCCGATTTGAACGCGCCTACGCGATACACCCGCGCGTTGACGCTCAGCTTTTCGAGCAGGCCCGCGTAATAAAGCCGATTGCCGCCCGGCCCGGAGATAACGGCCAGACCCTGCGGATCGAGCCAGACCTCGCTCGCATGGGCAGCCAGCAGCATATGATCATCGGCATAGCCAACCGCATAGGTCAGCACCGGCTTCTCCGCCTTGCGCACCCGGTCCATCGCTTCACCGATGTCCTTGAGGTGCACCTGCCCGCCGCCGAGGAAGGTGGTAAGATCGAACACCACGGCCTTGATGCGGTCATCGCTCGCCGCAGCGTCCAGCGCGCGGACAATGTCGCGGGCGCGGTATTCGCCCACCGGGGCGGTGCCCGACAGCAGGGTCTCGATCGGATCGAGCACTGATTTTTCCTCGACCAGAATGCCGTCCAGATCGATCAGGAGTGCCCCTTCGCGCACCTGACCGGGGTTGGGACGGGCCGAGAGGATGGCAAACAGCGCCACAAAGAACAGCAGCATGAACAGGAGCACCAGCCCGTCCTTGATCCCCACGAGGATCTTCCAGACCTTGCCGACAAAATTCATGCATTCGTTCCTTCAGCTTGTTCCGCCGATCTAGGGGCTTTGCACGGTAACTGCTATCGGAAACCTTACGCGATGGGTTGAGCAGCGGATGAGGCTCGACTAGGGGCATGGACTTGATGGATGCACGCGAGACTTCACCGGCACAGGGCCGCTTTCCGGCCGGGCGGTTGGCGTTTCCGCATCGCGACCTCACCGGCATCGGCCAGTTGCAGCGGCACGAGATCCTTTATCTGCTCGATCAGGCCGAACAGTGGGTCGCGCTCAACCGTCAGCGGACCAAGCATACCGATCTGCTCGCAGGCCTGACGATCATCAACGCCTTCTTCGAAAACTCGACCCGCACGCTGCTCAGCTTCGAGATCGCGGGCAAGCGGCTGGGGGCGGACGTGGTCAACATGCATGCGGCCACCAGCAGCGTGAAGAAGGGCGAGACGCTGATCGACACCGCGATCACGCTGAACGCGATGCGCGCCGATGCGATCGTGATCCGGCATGGTTCGTCCGGCGCGACCGGGTTGATCGCGGACAAGGTCGATTGTCCGGTGCTCAACGCGGGCGACGGCAGCCATGAACACCCGACACAAGGCCTGCTCGACGCCCTGACCCTGCGCCATGCGCTGGCCGAGCGGGGCGAGGGGGCCGAGGATTTTACCGGGCTCAATATCGTGATCTGCGGTGACATCCTGCACAGCCGCGTCGCGCGCTCGAACATCCTGTGCCTCACCGCGATGGGCGCGAATGTTCGCGTCTGTGCGCCGCCTGCCTTGATGCCGACCGGGATCGAGGCGATGGGCGTGGAAGTGTTCCACCGGTTCGACGATGCGCTGGACGGCGCGGAAGTCGTGATGATGCTGCGGCTCCAGTCCGAACGGATGAGCGGTCAGTTCATTCCCAGCCCGCGCGAATATCGCCATCTTTACGGGCTGACCGCCAAGCGGCTGGCGCTCGCCGCACCGGGCGCGCTGGTGATGCACCCTGGCCCGATGAACCGCGGGGTCGAGATCGACAGCGAGGTCGCCGATCTGGAGGGCCGCTCGCTGATCACCCGGCAGGTCGAGATGGGTGTGGCCATCCGCATGGCATGCCTGGATATTCTGACGCGCGAGACGCGCGGCGTTGCGGGTTGGGCAGGATGAAGCAGGCGCGCCCGCTCACCATCACCAATGCGCAATTGGTGACCCCCGGCGGGGTTGTTGCGGGTGCGCTGCGCTGCGCAGACGGGCTGATCGCCGCAGTCGGAGCGGATGTCGTGGCCGAGGAGGGCGATGAGGTTGTCAACGCGCGCGGCAAGCTGCTTGCGCCCGGCATCATCGACTTGGGCGTGTTTGCGGTCGACAAGCCAGCGTTCCATTTCGGCGGGATCACGCGCGCGGCGCTGATGCCCGATCAATCCCCGCCGCTCGATCTGCCGAGCCGGGTCAATTTCATCGCCAAGAGCGGCAAGCCCGATCTCTGGGTTCACCCGCTCGCCGCCGCCACGCGCGGACTTGAGGGGCGGGAGCTCGCCGAAATCGCGCTGATGCAGGACGCTGGCGCGCGCGGGATTGCGACCGGGCGGCGCTGGATCGCTGACAGCGGCGTGATGCTGCGGCTGCTGCAATATGCCGCGATGCTGGATCTGGTGGTCGTCACCCATGCCGAGGATGGCGGACTGACCGGGGAGGCTGCCGCGACCGCGGGCGAGATCGCCACGCGGCTGGGCCTGCCCGCTGCGCCTGCCGAGGCCGAGGCGCTCGCCATTGCCCGCGATATTGCGCTGGCTGAGCTGGCGGGTGCGCGGATCCACATCCGGCAAGTCACCACCGCACGCGGACTCGATCTGGTGCGCGAGGCCAAGGCGCGCGGGCTGCCCGTCACCTGCGGGATTACGCCCGCGCATTTCATGCTGTCGGACCTTGCGACCGCCGATTTCCGCACCTTCACCCGCATCTCGCCTCCCTTGCGCGCCGAGGCGGATCGGCAGGCGGCACTGGCAGCGATGGGTGACGGCACCGTGGACGTGATCGCCAGCGGCCATGATCCGCGCGGGCCGGAGGACAAGCGCCTGCCCTTCGCCGATGCCGCGCCAGGCATGGCCGGAGCCGAGACGCTGCTCGCGATGGTGCTGGGGCTGGTGCGTGACGCGGTGATTGATACGGCCCGCGCTTTTGATTGCCTCGCCCGCAATCCGGCAGGATTGCTCGGTGTTCCGGCCGGTGCGCTTACGGCAGGTCTGGAAGCCGACCTTGCCTTGATCGACCCCGACGCGCCGTGGATCATCGACCGCCGCAAGATGGAGGCGACGGCCGATAACACTCCGTTCGACCGGCAAGGCGCGCAGGGGCGGGTGCTGGGTCTGTGGAAGGGCGGAGTCAGCCTGTCCGCATAAGAAAACTCCCGGACAGCGCGGACGCTATCCGGGAGCGAGGCTTGCTCATTCCTGCCGAGGCAGGGAATTTCAGCGGCTGCGCGAGGCCATCTGCACGTCGCGCTTTACCCCGCCGGCGGGCGGTGCCGAGGCGGCATAGGCAAAGCAGCCGCGACCGGATGACTTGACCGTGCCGCACATCGATTGCGCGCTTTTCGGGCCGAAGCCAGCGGCAGCAACGCGCCAGAAATTGCGACCATTGACCACGGCTTCGGTGATGACCGGCTTGTGATCCTTGAGCTGCGGGAACTTCGCCTTCAGCACGTTCCAGCCGCGCTCGGCCTCGAGCTTGCTGCTGTAGGACCCGAGCTGGACGAGGTGCGTGCCTGCGGCCTTGTCGCTGGCGACAGGTGCCGGTGTGGCCGCCGGCGCCATGCGGCGCTGCGGCGACGCAGCGGCAACGCGCGATGCGGCAGGTGCTGCGCGCATCGGCAGTTCCTGCACCACCGGGTTCGACACGTAGCGGATGCCCGAGCCCGAAGGTTCGGGTGCGGCAAAGGCCTGCGCGAAGGTGGTGCCCGGTGCCGGCTGCGCGACGGGGGGCGGCGTCGGTGCGACGTAGGCAATTGTCATCGGCGCAGGTTCCGCCATCGCAAGGTCTGTCGCGGCTTCCTCTGCCGATGCGGCGGCCAGCATTTGCTGGCTCGGGAAGTTGGCGAGAGCCAATTGCTGCGGCTGACCACTGTCGGCGCGCGGGGTCACATCGAGCAGGGCAGCGATGCGCTGCTGGAACATCTCGGGTGCGGACATCGATGCCCATTGCGACAGGCGCGCTTCGAGCTGATCGGCTGGCACGTCTTCGGCCGCCATTACCCGCGCTGCGCGCCAATTGCCCGCCAGCGCGTAAGTATAAGCGAGGTTCTGGCGCAGCTTGGGCGTGGTCTGCTCGGCCGAGCGCACTGCGTTCACCAGCACATGCATGCCGCGTTCCGGCTGTCCGGCCAGCGCCAGTGCCAGGCCAAGGTCGGTCGGATCGATCGCCTGCGCATATTCGTCAAGCACGCTGACGGCTGCGCCCGAATCGCCCATAGCGATCTTGGCGAGCGCAAAGCTCAGGACCGTTCGCGGGTTCTCGTCACCGAGGTCGAGCGCGTCGCCGAAGCTGGTGGCAGCCGATTGGAATCGGCCCGCTTCAAGATAGGCGGCGCCCAGCAGCGCACGATAGCCCGGATTGCGCGGATCGGCACTGACTGCAGCTTCGGCGTAGGTGATCGCCTTGTTGACCTGGCCCTTGCTCAGCGCGGTCTGCGCCTTGCTGAAGGAAACCTGCGCGCCCGGAGCGGCATTGGCGGTCATGCTAGCCAGCGTCAGGCCTGCGATAGCGGTGGTGATGGCGAGCGCGAGGCGCGGCGCCCGATACGGCTTGGCGCGGCTGCCGGTCTTGAAGCTGCGGTCCATTGTCATTTCCCCCGTAAATCCGGTTGGTTCAGGTCAAGTTGATAAGTTGACGATCAGTGGCGTTTCATATGGTTGGCGATGACATCGAGCTCGTCATATTCGGCTAGCAGCCGGTCGAGCGCTTCGGTCACGAGCGCCTGTGCGCTGACACCTTGCATGGTGGCAGCAAGACGCAGTTTGAGGTGACGATCGGCATCAAGCCGGAGCGTGAAGGCAGCCCGGCGGCCAGCCTGCGCGGCTGGCACGCGGGCAGCGCGCACAGCGCGCGGCCGAGGGGCCGGTGCAACAATGACAGGCTCAGACTGCGGCGCGGGGGCAAGGGGCGCGTAATCGGCACCTTCGTCTTCGTCCGCGTATTCGCCCTCATCTTCGAAGGCCTCACCGTAAACCGGCTCGTCGTCTTCGTCATATTCGGGATCGGCATCTTCCGGGCCGGTCATCACTGCATCGGCGAGCACGCGCTCTTCGAGGCGGCGCTGCTGACGGCGCACGATCGGGCCACCGCCCGAAAAGGCGCCGGACACGAAATCATCGGCAGAAACATCGGCGTTGATCGGCACGATATCCGCACCTGCGCCTTGGCTGTCCGAATCGCCCATGTCGTTCCAGCCCAAGTCTTCAAGCTGGTCTTCGGCGAGCGCGGCAATCGCCGTCTCGTCAGCCACCAGCGGCGCGACCTGCGGACGCATCGCGGGCTTCGCGCCGCCCTTGCGGGCCAGCAGCGACGGGCCAAGCGAGGCAAAACCGGGTTCGGACATGGCCTGTTGCCTCCGCTGCGCTTACTGTGCGACCCGGCGACCGAAGCCGCCAGACGGACGCGGCAGGCCGCCGAGTTGCTGCGCCTGGCCATTGGGGGCCGGAGCAAACACGGTGCGGCGGAAGTTCTTTTCGAGCCGGTCAGCGATGTAGCGCCACAGCGCCGCGATCTCGGCAGCCGAGCGGCTTTCGGGATCGACTTCCATCACGGTGCGGCCATCGATCATCGAAGCGGCAAAGTCCGTGCGGTGGTGGAGCGTGATCGGCGCAACCGTGCCGTGCTGCGATAGCGCGACGGCGGCTTCCGAGGTGATCTTGGCCTTCGGGGTCGCGCCATTGACGACAAACACCAGCGGCTTGCCCGCACGCTCACACAGATCGACCGTTGCGCCGACAGCGCGCAGATCATGCGGGCTGGGCCGGGTCGGTACGACGATGAGTTCGGCGACCGAAATCACCGACTGGATCGCCATGGTGATAGCGGGCGGGGTGTCGATCACCGCCAGCTTGAAGCCCTGCTGGCGCAAGACCGCAAGGTCATTGGCGAGCCGCGCCACGGTGGTCTGGGCGAAAGCGGGATATTCCGCCTCACGCTCGTTCCACCAGTCGGCCAGCGAGCCCTGCGGGTCGATGTCGATCAATACGACCGGGCCAGCGCCAGCGCGCTGAGCCTGGACGGCAAGATGTCCGGACAGGGTGGTCTTGCCCGATCCACCTTTCTGCGATGCCAAAGCGAGTACACGCACGCCTGGGTCCCCCTGGATTGAACCGTCCAGGCCCGCCCTATTGCGACACCTGATAACGGCTGGATGGACACGGGATCGCAGGATACCCCTAATTTAGGGTTAACATCGCCGACCTTCCTGAAAGGCGGCAATCGCTTTGGCGCAAGGACTTGCACCCTGCGGCAGCCCGAGGGAGGGGCGGGCAACCATTTGCTAACCTTGTTTCGGCTACATTGTGCGCGACGGAATTTTTCTCATACCCGACGAGGCATGACAGCAATGGTAAGGATGATCGCAGCACAGTTTTCGCGCAAGGCGGCGACCGGGCTTGGCGTAGCGGTGCTGGCGCTGCTGGCCGCGCCCGCCGTGGCCGACGTCAAGGCCGGGGTCGATGCGTGGAGCGCGGGCGATTTCTCGCGCGCCGTGGTCGAATGGCAGGGTCCGGCAGCGGCGGGCGATCCCGATGCGCTGTTCAACCTCGCGCAGGCCTATCGTCTGGGCCGCGGGGTCGAGATCGACAATGCGCGCGCACGGAAGCTCTATGAACAGGCCGCCAGTCTTGGCCATGTGAAGGCGGCGGACAATTACGGACTGATGCTGTTCCAGGAAGGCGAGCAGGAAAAGGCGATGCCGCTGATCAAAGCAGCGGCTGAACGCGGCGATCCGCGCGCGCAATATGTGCTGGGCCTGTCACACTTCAACGCCGATTACGCCCCGCGCGACTGGGTGCGCGCCTATGCTTTGATGACGCTGGCGAATGGCTCAGGCCTGCCGCAGGCGCGTGACGCATTGGCGCAGATGGACAAGTATATTCCGCAAGGCCAGCGCAGCCAGGCCCAGTCGCTCGCGCGGGACATCGAGGCCGGGGCCAAGGCGCAGCGTTCGGCCGAACTGGCTGCTGCCGACCTGGGAACGCGCCCCGCCGCTCCGGCTCCCGTAGTTGCTGCCGTCACGCAGCCGACGCCCAAGCCTGTGACGCCTGTTCCGGTTGCTTTCACCATGACACCCAAGCCTGCTCCCGCGTCCAACCCGCCCGCCGCGGCAGCGCCCGCGCCCGCGCGCAAGCAGGGCAAGTGGCGCGTCCAGCTGGGGGCCTTCGGGGTCGCGGCCAATGCCGACCGGCTGTGGAGCCAGCTTGGCAAGCACGCGGCCCTCGCAGGCACGAAGAAGACACTGCTGCCCAGCGGCAATCTCACGCGCCTGCTCGCCACCGGCTTTGCCAGCGAGGCTGAGGCCACCCGCGCCTGCGCCGCGCTCAAGCGTGACGGGAAAGCCTGCGTCGTCGCCGGTCAGGGTTAAGCGTCCGACTGGCCGCCATAAGGCTCCGACAAGCAGCGCTTCCCAAGTGCTGCGGAGGTGATACTATCCCCCTTGTTTTTGGGCCGGGGGATCAGCCATGAATGAGACGCTTTCGCCGCAAGCGGCAGGGGAAATTTTCGGCACGCAGGAGCGCTCGGTCGCCCCTGTCAGCGCTGCCGAACGCATTGATACGCTCGATTTTATCCGCGGTCTTGCGGTGATGGGCATCCTTGCCGCCAATATCGTCGCCTTCGGCCAGCCGTTTGAAGCCTACATGTACCCAGCTGCGTTCCTGACCGATGCGGGCGATCCGGGCGGGTGGATGTGGATCACGCAGTTCATCCTGATCGACGGCAAGATGCGCGGGCTGTTCACGCTGCTGTTCGGCGCGGGGATGTATCTCTTCATGGAGAAAGCCTGGGCGCGCGGCGCGACGCGCAAGCTTCAGGCGTGGCGGCTGGTGATCTTGATGGCCTTCGGGATGATCCACTTCTTCTTTATCTGGCCGGGCGACATCCTGTTCTATTACGGCTTGTTTGGCCTCGTCGTGCTGGCCTGCCTCCGGTGGAACGTGAAAACCCAGTTGGGGGTAGGGCTGGGAGGCTACATGGTCGGCGTGGTGTTCTATGCCGCGGCGATGAGCTTTCCTTGGGCAGTGGTCGACACGCCCTTCGGCGCAAGCTCGCCCGAGATGCTGGACACGCGCGCCGAGATGATTGCCGGGATCGATGAGGCGGTGGCGCATGGCGCGGTGGCCAATGATGCGATCATCGCGGGGGATTATCCCGCTCTGGTTGCCCACCGTTTGGCCGAACAGTGGATGGAGCCGTGGAGCAATGCCCTGTTCTTCTGCCTTGAGACCATTCCGCTGATGCTGATCGGGATCGCGCTTTACCGGATGGGGTTCTTTTCAGGCGGGTTTGACCGGGGGAAGATGATTCGGTGGGGCTGGATCGGGCTGATCGCCGGGGTGGCGGCGCATCTGGCGCTCGGCTTGGTGGTGCAGGCCGGCGGTTTCACATTCTACGGGACGCTCGCCGCCTTCATGGGCTGGAGCCCGCTGCCACGTCTGTGGATGGTGCTGAGCATCGCCGCGCTGCTGGTGGCCTATGCGCCGTCGGCGACGGGCTGGGTGGGTGAACGGGTGCGGGCGGCGGGACGGGCGGCCTTCACCAATTACCTTGGCACGTCGATTGTGATGATGTTCGTCTTCCACGGCTGGGCGCTGGGGCTGTTCGGGCAATTGAACCGCCCGCAGCTTTACATCGTGGTGGCGCTGACCTGCGTCCTGATGCTGGCGTGGTCGAAGCCCTGGCTTGATCGCTACCGCTACGGCCCGCTCGAATGGCTGTGGCGGTGCCTGACCTACAGGACTGTGTTCCCGTTGCGGAAGTGACCAACGCTCCTTTTTGACTCTGATTCGGCCTGTCGAAAGGCAGGCCGACCAGCCGCCCTCAGCGACACTGAAAAAATTCCTTGTTATTGAGAATAACTCGCATAGATTCCTTCCTGCAAACGCTTCGCAGGAAAGATTCGCACGCTCATGTACATCTGCATTTGCAATGCCATTCGTGAAACCGATCTGCGCAAGGCCGCGCTTTCTTGCGAAGGCGACGCTGAAGCGACTTATGCCTGCCTCGGCAAGCGACCCAATTGCGGCCAGTGCCTTGAAGAAGCGCAGGAAATTATCGACGCTGAACGCGCAGCGGCATCATGCGAGGTATTCGCAGTAGAGGCGGCCTGAACCGCGATTGCGAACGTCTCGCAAGCGACTGATTCGCAAAGATATTTCCTGACGCCCCCTTGCGGACAAGTCCCGGCAGCGTGTATCTTGCGCGCAACGCCGCAACCCGGCTTTGATATTTCGCAAAGGACATCCCCATGAAGGGCGACCCCAAGGTCATCGACTATCTCAATCAGGCGCTCACGAATGAGCTGACCGCGATCAACCAGTATTGGCTGCATTACCGCGTGCTCGACAACTGGGGCATGAAGAAGCTCGCCGCTTACGAACGCCATGAATCGATCGAGGAAATGGAGCACGCCGATAAGCTCGCCGAACGCATCCTGTTCCTTGAAGCGCTGCCCAATTTTCAGGCAATTCACAAGCTGAAGGTCGGTGAGACGGTCGAGGAAGTCCTCAAGGCCGATCTCGCGCTCGAACACGAAGCGATCCCGCTGCTTAAGGATGCGGCGGAATATGCCCGCAGCGTGAAGGATCATACCTCGGCCGGATTGTTCGAGGACATCCTCAAGAACGAGGAAGAGCATGTCGACTTCCTCGAAACCCAGTTCGAGATGATCGAGCGGATGGGGCTGCACAATTATTGTCAGCTGCAAAGCGCGCCCGCCGGCGACAGCTAAGGGCTAACCGCAAGGGTGCTGAAAAAAGGGGCAGGGCCGGATGCGGCTCTGTCCCTTTTGCTTTTGGTCAGTCTTTCGGCACCTGCGCCCCGATGGCGGCCAAGCGCGTTTCCAGCAGGAAGAACCCCAGCCCCGTCACCAGCAGGGCCATTGTCAGCACCCACATAAAGGCAATCACAGTGCCGATCTGGGAGGTGATGTAGGCCGAGATGAACAGCAGCATGATCACTGCGCTGATCATCACCGCCGCTGCGGTGGAGAACAGGATTGCGCCCTGCATCAGCTTGCGCCGCCGCATCAGCCAGCCGAATTCGCGCATCTGTCGCGGCGTGCGGTGTTCTTCCATCTTGTCCTCGATGGTCTCGATCCGCTTGGCGATCCAGATCATCCGGCTCATGATGACATTCATCACGGCGCCGATCCCGGACAGCAGGAACGCTGGCGCGAGGCTCAATTGCACCACCTGCTGCACCCGCGGGGTGGAGGCGGTGCGCTCGAAAATCTCCAGCGCGAAGGGCAGGCGGGCCTCGGCGGCGATGGCAGCGACTGGGGCGAGCAGGTCGAGCACCATCCCGGCTAGTCCTTGGCGTAGGGGTTCTTGTTGGTCTTCAGCGTGACGCGCACCGGCACGGCATCAAAGCCGAGCTTGGCGCGGATACCGTTCACCAGATAGCGTTCATAGCTGGTCGGCAGGAGGTCGAGCCGCGAGCCGAAAATCACGAAGCGCGGCGGGCGGGTGCCAGCCTGCGTGATATAACGCAGCTTGATCCGCTTGCCGCCGGGTGCCGGGGGCGGGTTGGCCTCCAGCGCATCGTCAAACCAGCGGTTGAGCGCTGCGGTCGAAACGCGCTTGGACCATGCCTCACGCAGTTCGAACGCGCCGCCGAGCATCTGGTCGAGGCCCTTGCCGGTCTTGGCCGAGACAGCGAACAAGGGAAGCCCGCGCACCTGCGCAAGGCCATCGTCCAGGGCAGCGCGGATGCCGTTGAACAGTTTGCTTGCGTCCTCGGCCACGTCCCACTTGTTGATCGCGATCATCAGCGCGCGGCCTTCTTCGAGCACGTGGCTGGCGATCTTCAGGTCCTGATGCTCAAGGCCCTGCGTCGCATCAAGCAGCAGCACCACGACCTCGGCAAAATCTACCGCCCGGCGCGCGTCCGCGACCGAGAGCTTTTCGAGCTTTTCGGTGACGTTCTTCTTTTTGCGCATCCCGGCGGTGTCGATCAGCCGGATCTCGCGCGTCTCGCCGGTCTTGGGGTCGGTCCAATCCCAGTCGATCGCAATCGAATCACGGGTGATCCCGGCTTCCGGGCCGGTCAGCAGGCGGTCTTCGCCGAGCAGGCGGTTGATGAGCGTGGATTTGCCCGCATTGGGGCGACCCACGATGGCAAGCTTCAGCGGCCCGGTCGGGCGATCATCTTCGTCCATCGCCGCGATTTCGGCGCGGGTGATGTCGTTGAATTCTTCCCATTCCTCGGATGCGGCGCCAATGATCGGCCAAAGACCGCCGAACAGATCGGCGATGCCTTCGCCATGCTCTGCCGACATGGCAAGCGGCTCGCCCAGGCCGAGCGCATAGGCTTCCATCGCGCCGCTTTCACCGCTCTTGCCTTCGGCCTTGTTGGCAACGACCACCACCGGCACTTCCTGCTCGCGCAGGTAGCGGGCGATTTCCTCGTCGAGCGGAGTCAGGCCCGCGCGCGCATCGACCACGAACACCGCGGCGTCCGCGCCTTCGAGGCTGGCTTCGGTCTGGATCCGCATCCGACCGGGCAAGGTGTGCGCGTCCTCGTCCTCCCACCCGGCGGTGTCGACGATGGTGAACTTCAGCCCTGCGATCTCCGCATCGCCCATCCGCCGGTCGCGCGTGACGCCGGGCTGATCGTCGACGAGGGCGAGTTTCTTGCCCACCAGCCGGTTAAACAGCGTGGACTTGCCCACATTGGGGCGACCGATGATGACGACTTCAGGCTTTTTGGGGAGGGGCATAACCCCGCCCAAGTGGGCGCAAACGCCCGTTTTGGCAAGCCGGAGGGAGAATCGCCCTTGCGCGTCAGCCCTTGCGGGCGACCGGGGGGTTCTCGCCGAGGTCTTCAAACCAGGCTTCGACCGGGCCGGTGAGCTTCAGCGTCAGCGGCTGGCCCTTGCGGTCCATCGCCTTACCGGCCTGCACCCGCACCCAGCCTTCGGAGATCGAGTATTCCTCGATATCCGTGCGCACGCGGTCCTTGAACCGGATGCCGACGCCGCGCTGGAGCTTTTCCGCATCGAAGAACGGGCTGCGCGGATTGACCGACAGGTGATCGGGCGGAACGTCTGCACCAGCGGTGGCTGCGGGGACGATTTCAGGGGTTTCTTCGGTCATGCGCGCGCCCTTAATCGCCAATGCCGCTCCCTTCAAGCGTGTTGCGCTTGCCCTTTTCGGCGGAGCGGGATAGAGGCGCTCGCTAATACGCGCGGGGTGCCTTAGTCGGTTTCCCCGCGCGGCTTCGTTCGGGCATGCGGGCGTGGCGAAATTGGTAGACGCACCAGATTTAGGTTCTGGCATCGCAAGATGTGGGGGTTCGAGTCCCTTCGCCCGCACCAAATTCGCCCCGAACCAGCCCGGCTCACCGGATTTATGGCAAGAAGGCTTCAATCAGTCACCATGCAGACCAAGCAGACCGTCAACGAAGGGCTCAAGCGCGCCTATCTCATCACGATCCCCGCCGCCGATCTCACCGCGAAGATCGACGCCGAGATCAAGAAGGTTGCGCCGCAGGTGCGGATGCCCGGCTTCCGTCCGGGCAAGGTGCCCGCCAACCTCGTCAAGAAGATGCATGGCGAAGCCCTGCACGGCCAGGTGGTGAACGACACGATCCGCGAATCGGTCGACAAGCTGCTGCGCGACGAAGCGCTGCGTCCGGCGATGCAGCCCGAAATCGGCCTCAATGACGATTACGAGCAGGGCAAGGACGCCCAGATCACCGTCAGCCTCGAAGTGCTGCCCGCGATCGAAGCGCCGAGCCTTGACGGGCTGAAGCTCGAAAAGCTGGTCGTGCCGGTGACGGACGCACAGATCGACGAAGCGCTTGGCAACATTGCCTCGCAGAACAAGAGCTACAAGGACGCGCCCAAGACCAAGAAGGCGGCCGATGGCGACCAGCTGATCATCGACTTCGTCGGCAAGCTCGATGGCGTTGAGTTCGATGGCGGCAAGGCTGAAGACGCGGCACTGGTGCTCGGTTCGGGCACCTTCATCCCCGGCTTCGAAGACCAGCTGGTCGGCGTGAAGACCGGCGCGGAAAAGACGATCACCGTTACCTTCCCCGCCGATTATCAGGCCGCGCACCTCGCGGGCAAGGACGCCACCTTCGACATTACTGTGAAGGCGGTGAAGGTCGAAACCGAAACCACGCTGGACGAAGAATTCGCCAAGAGCCTCGGTCTCGACAGCTTGGACAAGCTGCGCGAGATCATGAAGGCGCAGCTGGAGCAGCAGACCGCTGGCCTGACCCGCACCCAGATGAAGCGCGCGCTGCTCGATCAGCTGGCCGCTGGCCACAGCTTTGAAGTCCCCGGCACCATGGTCGAAGCGGAATTCCAGCAGATCTGGGCCCAGCTCCAGCAGGAAGCCGCGCGTGACGAGGATCCCGCTGGCGCGCTCAAGCAGATCGAAGACGAGAAGGACGAATACCGTTCGATCGCCGAACGCCGCGTGCGTCTGGGCTTGCTGCTCTCGGAAATCGGCCAGGCCAATGGCGTGGAAGTGACCCAGCAGGAAATGTCCATGCTGATCCAGCAGGCCGCGATGCAGTACCGCAACGAGGACCGTGAGCGCTTCGTGCAGTACATCCAGTCCGAGCCGATGGCCGCTGCCCAGCTGCGCGCGCCGTTGTATGAGGACAAGGTCGTCGACTTCCTGTTCGACAAGGCCGACGTCACCGAGCGTGAAGTGACCGTCGAGGAACTTCAGGCGGCGATCGAAGCCGAAGACGGCGCGGAAGCCGCACCGGCTCCGAAGAAGGCCGCGGCGAAGAAGAAGCCTGCTTCGAGCAAGGCCGAGAAGGCTCCGGCCAAGAAGGCGGAAGCTGCGGCTGAAGAAGCTCCGGCCGCTGAAGACAAGCCCGCCAAGAAGGCGCCTGCCAAGAAGAAGGCCGACGACGCGGAAGCCAAGCCTGCCGCCAAGAAAGCCCCGGCGAAGAAGGCCGAAGCTGCGGCTGAGGAAAAGCCTGCTGCGAAGAAGGCCCCGGCCAAGAAGGCTGCTGCCAAGAAGTAATCTACCAGTGCGCCCCCGCGAAGGCGGGGGCCTCAGGCGTCATAGCGCGAAGCCGACCGAGGTCCCCGCCTGCGCGGGGACTCACCCTAATCTTCGAGCGGTCGCCATGGACGGAATGTGGGCGCGGGCAGTTTGGCTGTCCGCGCTTTTTCGTAGGCCGCGCCGGCTTTCAGCACCGCATGGTCCTGCCACTGGCCGCCCATGATGCTGATCCCCACCGGCAGGCCCTCGACCCCGCCCATCGGCACCGTGAGGTGCGGATAGCCGGCAATCGCGGCGAGATAGCCTGCGCCGATTCCCCCGCCGAAATTGTCGCCATTGACGAGGTCGGTGGTCCATGCCGGGCCGGTGGTCGGCGCGACGAGGAAGCTGACGCTGTTATCTGCCAGCAGCTTGTCGATCCCCTCGGCGCGCGTCAGGCGGCGCAGCGTGGCGAGGTTTGTGGCATAGGCTTCCGCGTCAGTCGTTTCGAGCGCCTGTTCGAACAGCTCCTGCCCGAACCAGCGCATCTCTGCCCCTGGGTTGGCGCGATTGAAGGCGACCACATCGGCGAGACTGCGCGGGCCTTCAGCAACGGGGCGACCGCTCAGATATTTGTCCATCTCGACCCGCAGTTCATAGAGAAGCACCGGGAGCGAGGCCGCCCACAGCTCACCCGGCGGGGCATATTCGACATCGACCAGCACGGCGCCTGCACGGGTGAGATCGGCCAGCGCCGCTTCGAACAGCGCCTTCACATCCCCGCGGCTTCCCACGGCGCTGCGCAGCACACCGATCCGCACGCCTTGCAGCGAGGCGGTCTCCAGCCCGGCGGTGTAGTCCTTCACCCGCTTGGCTTCGCGCGTCACCGGATCGGCCTTGTCCTCGCCCGCAATCGCGGTCAGCAGCAATGCGGCATCCAGCACCGTGCGGGTCATTGGCCCGGCGGTGTCCTGCGTGCTCGAAATCGGCACCACATGGGTGCGGCTGACGATCCCGACACTGGGCTTGAACCCGACGAGGCCGTTGATCGCCGCAGGGCACGTGATCGAGCCATTGGTCTCGGTCCCGATTGCGCCCCATGCAAAGCCCGCCGCAATCGCCGCGCCGCTGCCGCTGGAGGAACCGCAGGTGTTGCGGTCGATGGCATAGGGGTTGCGCGTCAGCCCGCCGACCGCGCTCCACCCGCTGGTCGAACCGTCGGAGCGGATATTGGCCCATTCGGACAGGTTGGTCTTGCCCAGCACCACGCCGCCATTCTTGCGCAGCAGGGCGATGAGCGGTGCATCGCGGCCCGTGGCATTGTCCTTCAAGGCGAGGCTGCCCGCGGTCGTCGGCCATTCGGCGGTCTCGACATTGTCCTTCACCAGCACGGTGCGCCCGCGCAAGGGGCCGGTGCCGAGCATTTGCCGCGCCTTGACCGAAGCGGCGGGATCATAGTCGATCACGGCATTGATGCGCGGGCCGTTATCATCGAGCGCCTGGATGCGCAGAATGTACTCATCGGCCGCCAGCAGTTCGTTCATGGCCGCCCGGTCTTGCGGGCTGTTGGCCGGGGCCGGGCTTGCGGTTTGGGCTAAAGCTGCGGTGGCCGAGGTGGCGAGCAGCAGGGCGAGGGCCGGGCGGACGAGGTGGGCTGTTTTCATTGCTCAGGGGTTTGCCACGGTTATGCGCAACAGCAAGGGGCAAAACGCCCCGGATGGCGGTGCTTATACGCCGCCAATGCACACCAATTCACAGGGACAAGGTAAACGCCCTTGAAATTGCCCCCCAGCGTCCGACATAGCCGTATCGACACCTACGAAGGACACGGCACTGACATGATCGATCTGTTCGGCAATTCCGGCGAAACCCACGGCACCCAGGGACAGTTCACGCGCGATCCCGTTACGGGCGCGCTGGTGCCGATGGTCGTCGAGCAGACGAGCCGCGGTGAACGCAGCTTTGATATCTTCTCGCGCCTGCTGCGCGAACGCATCGTGTTCGTCACCGGTCAGGTCGAAGACGGCATGGCCTCGCTGATCGTGGCGCAGCTGCTGTTCCTCGAAAGCGAAAACCCTTCGAAGCCGATCAGCATGTACATCAACTCGCCGGGCGGCGTGGTGACGGCCGGCCTCGCGATCTTCGACACCATGCAGTACATCAAGCCGCGCGTATCGACCGTGTGCATCGGCCAGGCCGCCAGCATGGGCAGCTTCCTGCTGGCCGCGGGCGAGCCGGGTATGCGCGTGGCGCTCCCCAATGCGCGGATCATGATCCACCAGCCTTCGGGCGGCGCGCGCGGGATGGCTTCGGACATCGAGATTCAGGCGCGCGAAATCCTGCGCATCCGCAGCCGCATGAACGACCTCTATGTGAAGTTCACCGGCCGCAGCCTTGAGGAAATCGAAAAGGCGATGGACCGCGACACTTTCCTCGAAGCCGAAGAAGCCAAGGCCTTTGGTCTGGTCGACAAGGTGTTCGAGACCCGGCCCGAAAACGACGAAACCAGCGATGAGCTCGGTTCGGGCGGCGCGCCTGAGTAAGGCCAGCATCAAGGCTTTGCCTGCCACCTGCACCGGGGCGGGACAGTGGCCTTACAAGGCCGCTTTTCCCATTCATCCGGCAGCAGTGCCGCTATGGTAACAACACGAAATATCGCGCCATGTGTTGATTCATCTGGTGCCATGGATACACTTGACGAATCCGCCATCCGCGTAGCGCAGCGTGCAGGGCTGGATTCGAGGACACAGGAATGACCAAATTGAGCGGATCCGATAGCAAGAGCACCCTCTACTGCAGCTTCTGCGGGAAGTCGCAGCACGAGGTGCGCAAGCTTATCGCCGGCCCGACCGTGTTCATCTGCGATGAATGCGTGGAGCTGTGCAACGACATCATCCGCGAGGAAACCAAGGCAGGGATCGCCGGCAAGAAAGACGGCGAGATCCCCACGCCGATGGATATCTTCACCCAGCTCAATGATTACGTGATCGGGCAGGACCGCGCGAAGCGCGTGCTCTCGGTCGCGGTGCACAACCACTACAAGCGGCTGAAGCACTCCGGCAAGTCGGGCGATGTCGAGCTGGCGAAGTCGAACATCCTGCTGGTCGGACCGACCGGTTCGGGCAAGACGCTGCTGGCGCAAACGCTGGCACGCACCTTCGACGTGCCCTTCACGATGGCCGATGCGACCACGCTGACCGAAGCGGGCTATGTCGGCGAAGATGTCGAGAACATCATCCTGAAGCTGCTGCAATCCTCCGACTACAATGTCGAAAAGGCGCAGCACGGGATCGTCTACATCGACGAGATCGACAAGATCACGCGCAAGGCCGAAAACCCCTCGATCACCCGCGATGTTTCGGGCGAAGGCGTGCAGCAAGCGCTACTCAAGCTGATGGAAGGCACCACCGCCAGCGTTCCGCCGCAAGGCGGGCGCAAGCATCCGCAGCAGGAATTCTTGCAGGTCGACACCACGAACATCCTGTTCATCTGCGGCGGGGCCTTTGCCGGTCTGGACAAGATCATTGCGGATCGCTTGCAGAAGCGCAGCATCGGTTTCGGCGCGCATGTTGCCGATCCTGACAAGCGCCGCGTGGGCGAGCTGCTCGAAAAGTCCGAGCCTGAGGATCTCCTCAAGTTCGGTCTGATCCCCGAATTCGTCGGCCGTCTGCCGGTGATCGCCACGCTGCACGATCTCGACGTGCCGGCGCTGGTGACGATCCTCAACGAGCCCAAGAACGCGCTGGTGAAGCAGTACCGCAAGCTGTTCGAGCTTGAGGATGTCGAACTGACCTTCACGCCCGACGCGCTTCAGGCGATTGCCGAGCGTGCGATCAAGCGCAAGACCGGCGCGCGCGGCCTGCGCTCGATTGTCGAAGGCCTGCTGCTCGACACGATGTTCGACCTGCCGGATATGGAAGGCGTGACCGAGATCGTGATCGACGCCGATGTGGTCGCGAGCAAGAAGGAACCGATCCGCGTGATCGGCCTGGAAAAGAAGAAAGAAGAAGCGGCGTAATCTGTCGCGCTGACGGGGTTCACCCCTCCGTCGCGCGCCTGACAACGCGCACCACCTCCCCATCCTTGCAGGACGGGGAGGAACAGCGGATCATCAAGCCTCTCCCCGTTGCGCAGCAATGGGGAGGTGGCAGCGGCCTCAGCCGCTGACGGAGGGTTTGTTTTCAAGCCTCCCCGTCGATGACCGCCTGACACATTAGCGCCATCGCCTCAGCCACCTGAGCCGGATCTTTGAGCACATCGCGCGCCGGGATCCGCACGACCCTGATGCCCTGTGCCGACAGCCAAGCGTCCCGCGCCGCATCTCGCTCAGGCCGGTCTCCCAAGTCATGTGCGACCCCGTCGATCTCGAACGCGCACTTGGCAGCCGGGCAATAGAAATCGAGCACGTAGCGCCCGACCGGGTGCTGGCGGCGGAACTTCACACCTCCCATCTTGCCGCGCAATTCGCGCCACAGCAGGCCCTCCGGTAGGCTCGGGCTCTTTCGTTGCGCGCGGGCGAGGGAGTAGTTGTGGCCGCTCTTGCGCATTTACCCCTCCGTCAGCGGCTGCGCCGCTGCCACCTCCCCATCCTTGCAGGACGGGGAGAAACTTAACACACTGTAAGGTCAACAAAAAGTCTCTCCCCGTTGCGCAGCAATGGGGAGGTGGCAGACGCCGCAGGCGGCTGACGGAGGGGTAGAATTCGTCCATCCCCCCAAATCAAAACCCCGCCCGGCCTCGGGGGGAGGCCGGACGGGGTCGGGAGAAGCGCTGCCCCTCGGATGGAGGGGATGGGGGTTTGAGGGACAGCGCCAGCTTGTCCGTTAAAATCAGCCCGGCAGGAACACGCCGTCAGTGACGTGAACCACGCCGTTCGACGTCATGACGTCGGCCTGTGTCACGGCGGTCACGCCGCCGGCAGCATCGGTGATGACGATCTTGTCACCCGAAAGGCGCGCGGTCAGTTCGCCGCCCGCAAGCGTGTTGATGGTCGCTTCGCCGCCGTGCTGGTTGATCAGCTTGACGAGATCGGCACTGGTCACTTTGCCCGCAACCGCATGGTAGGTGAGGATGCCGGTCAGCATACCCTTGTTTTCCGGCTTCACCAGGGTGGCCACGGTGCCTTCAGGCAGCTTGGCGAAGGCGGTGTCGGTCGGGGCGAAAACCGTGAAGGGGCCGGGGCCGCTCAGCGTTTCGACGAGGCCAGCGGCCTTGACGGCGGCGACGAGGGTGTTGTGGACGCCGGTGCTCATCGCCGTCTGGACGATGTTCGGCGCGGCCTTGGCATGGTCGCTATGCTGATGGGCGACGGCGGGGAGTGCGGCAAAGCCGGTGGTGGCGGCCAGAGCGGCGGCGATCACGGCAGTCAGGGTGTTCTTGGGGGTCACAGTGGGGATCTCCGTAAAGGGAATGTCACGTCTGCAAGCCCTCCCGCTTGCCACGAAGCTACGCAGGCTTGCGGCAGGCGGATGCGATCTTATTGCTAATGAGGATGAGTTGCCGCTTGCATACGGCGAAGCGAAAACGCTTCAGACGCGGCTGAAAGCGCCCTTGGCCACCACCGGGCCGGCGTCGACGCCCTCGGGCTTGCCGCCGATCGGCTCGCGGGTGAGCACCAGGCTCGCCCCGTCGCTGAGCTTGGCCGTGACCGCGGCGGGCAACGCCATGCTGCGTACTTCGCCCGGCGCGACCACGCCCAGCGATTGCAGCGCGGAGCCATCAGCGGGCACGAGCCACAATTCGTGATCATGCACGCCGTCAGCCGTCAGGCCGATCGCGGCGACCAGCATTTTCTCGCTTTCAGGGATGTAGGTCACATCCAGCCTGAGGCCGGTCTCGCCAATCGGCACGGTCGCGACCATCGGTTCGGCGGCGGCGACCTGAACGGGCGGCGCGACGGGCGAACCCAAGGGCGAGGTGAGGAACAGCGCCAGCGCCACGGCAGCCGCCATCGACGAAATCCCCGCCACCCACTGCCAGCGCCGCACCCGCGCTTCGAGCGCGACCACGTTGACGGCAGGTGCCTCGGGCGATGCGGCTGCGGCATCGGCAGCGGCCTGCTGGGCGGCAATGCGGGCGGCGATGCCGTCCCACACCTGATCGCTCGGCTCGGCTCCGGCCATGCCATCGGTCAGCGGGGCGAACCAATCGTCCCACCATTCCTTGCGCCAGGCGAAGTGCGGATCGGTCGCGGCCTTGCCGCGCGCGGCGAGCAGTTCCTCGCCTTCGAGCAGGCCGAGCGCCCATTCGGCGGCGATCATCGGATCGTCGCGGGTCACTTCGGGGCCGGTATCTTCGGGCGCGCTCATGCTGCTTCGCTCGCTTCGAGACAGGCGCGCAGGCGTTGCAGCCCGCGGCGGATCCAGCTTTTCATAGTGCCGAGCGGAACGTCAGCGGCCTCGGCCAATTGGGCATAGGTCTGCCCGTCAAAGAACGCGGCGCGGATATGGCCCTGCGTGCGCGCATCCAGAGCGCCCAGGCACTTGTGAATCTGCGCAGCCTGTTCAGCATCGACCATCAGCATATCGGCGAGCGGCGTCTCATCGGCGAGCGGCGCCGCTTCCTCAACCGGCACAGCGCCGCCGCGCACCTTGCCAGTGCGCAGCCGGTCAATCGCCCGGTTGCGGGCAAACGCCGCCAGCCACGCGATCGGGCTCGCGCGGGTCGGGTCATAGCGGTCGGCCCGCTGCCACAGATTGACATAGACGTCTTGCAAGGCGTCCTCGGCTTCCTTTCGATCACCCAAGATACGCAGGCAGATGCCGAACAGCTTCACTCGGGTGGCGCGATAGATTTCTTCCAGCGCCGCCTGATCGCCGGTCGCCAGCCGCGCCATGGCATCGCGCAGCGCTTCGCGCGCTTCGTCCGAGGCGGGACGGGGACGGGCGGCCATCAGCAGCAGCCTCCACAGGGGTTCTCACCGCTTTCAACCTGAAGCGTCGCATGGCCCACGCCAAAGCGCGTTTCGAGCGAGGCGGCGATATCGCGAAGGAAAGAATCGGCTGCCGGGCGGCCGGGCATCACCAGATGCGCGGTCAGCGCGACTTCGGTGGTCGACATCGGCCAGACGTGGAGGTCATGCACCGCGCTCACCCCGTCAAAGCTGGCGAGGTGCTGCTTGACCTCGGCCAGATCGATCCGGGCAGGGGCGGCGAGCAGGCCCATGGTCAGACTGTCACGCGCAAGGCCCCACGTGCCCCATGCGATCACCGCGATGATCACAAGGCTCACCATCGGATCGATCCACCACAGCCCGGTGATGACAATCGCCAGCCCCGCCACGACCACGCCGAGCGACACCAGCGCATCGGCGGCCATGTGGAGATAGGCTCCGCGGATATTGATGTCCTCTTGCCCCTTCAGAAACAGCATGGCCGTCAACGCATTGATCGCGATCCCGATCCCGGCGACGATCATCATCGCCATGCCCTGCGGCTCTTGCGGGGTCATGATCCGGTGGAGGGTTTCGAACAGGATCGCCCCGATTGCCACCGCCAGCAGCAGCGCATTGCCAAGCGCGGCGAGGATGGTGGAGCTTTTGAAGCCATAGGTGAAGCGGCCCGAGGGCGGCCGGCGCGCGGCGATGCTCGCGACCCAGGCCAGCACCAGTGCCAGCACGTCGGACAGATTGTGTCCAGCATCCGCCACCAGCGCCATCGAACCATAGATCAGGCCTGCCGCACCTTCGATCACGACAAAGACGATGTTGAGCCCGATGCCGATCAGGAACGCATTGCCGAAATCGGCCGGCGCATGGTGGTGGCCGTGCGAATCATGCAGCCCGTGGCAGTCCGACGCCCCGCTGCTGTGCTGGTGATGATGGGCGTGCGCGTGCATGTCGGGTCAGTTATAGACGCAGGCGTCGAGCCCGTCACGCCTGACGATCCCGATCCGGCGTTCGATCCGGTTACCGTGGCGCGCAAGCCACCCTCCCGGGCTTTTGACCGAGCGCTTCTTGGGGCTGGGGAGGGCCGCGGCCATCCGGCTCGCCTCGTCCGGTGAAAGGCGTGCGGCGGAATGGCCGAAATAGCGCTGCGTCCCCGCTTCGGCGCCATAGGTGCCGATCCCGGTCTCGGCGACGTTGAGATAGACCTCCATGATCCGCCGCTTGCCCCAGATCGTTTCGATCCAGAAGGTGAACCACGCCTCCAACCCCTTGCGGAAGAACCCGCCGCCCTGCCACAGAAAGACGTTCTTGGCGGTCTGCTGGCTGATGGTCGATCCGCCGCGGATGCGCCCGCCTTCCATGTTCTCCTTCATCGCCTGCTCGATCGCCTCGGCATCGAAGCCGTAATGCTCGCAGAAGCGCGAATCCTCGGCTGCGATCACTGCGCTCACCAGATTGCGGTCGATATTGTCGAGGCTTTCCCAGTCCTTGGTGATGCCGTTCTCGTCCATCAGCATGGTCGCGGTGACGGGAACCGGAATCCACTTGAACGCCACCACCAGCACCAGCGTAAGACCGATAAAGGCGCCAAAGGCCTTGGCGATGAGGCGCAGGATCGTGATCACGGCGCAGGCTCTAGCGCAGCAATCCGGCGCAGGGAAGCATCGGCGCTTGCAGGCGGGGCCGCGCCGTGGCTACCTGTGTCCACACCTAGGGGAGAATTCCATGCGCCTGTTCCACGCCGCCGCCGCCAGCGCCATCGCGCTCGTCCTTGCCGCCGGGCCCGCGCTCGCCGAAGCGCCCGCGACCAAGGCGGCGATTGAGGCGGAGTACGACAATTACCTCGCCCCGCTGTTCCTTGATTTCCACCAGAATCCCGAGATGGGTTTCCTTGAAAATCGCACGGCGGCCAAAATGGCGGCGGAACTGAAAGCGGCCGGGCTGGAGGTGACGACAGGCGTCGGCAAGACCGGCGTGGTCGGCATCCTGAAGAACGGCGATGGCCCGCTGATCCTGCTGCGCGCGGATATGGACGGGCTGCCGGTCGAGGAGAAAACCGGCCTCCGCTATGCCTCCAAGGCGATGCAGGTCGGCGAGGATGGCAAGGAATATCCGGTGATGCACGCCTGCGGGCATGATGTGCACATCACCTCGCTGGTGGGCACCGCGCGGCGGCTGGTGGCCATGAAGAGCCAGTGGAAGGGCACGCTGATGTTCATCGTCCAGCCCGCCGAGGAAGTCGTGCGCGGGGCCAAGGCGATGATGGACGACGGGCTGTACAAGCGCTTCGGCAAGCCTGACTATGCGCTGGCCTTCCATGTCGCCGCCGAACTGGAGACGGGCAAGGTCTCCGCTTCCGAAGGCATCCAGTACTCATCCTCGGATTCGCTCGACATCCGCGTACCGGGGATCGGCACCCACGGCGCAGCGCCGCATCTAGGGCGCGATCCGGTCTATATCGCCTCGCAGGTCGTCACCGCGCTGCAATCGATCGACAGCCGCGAAATCTCGCCGACCAAGCCGGTGGTGGTGACCGTCGGCTCGTTCCATGCCGGGTCCAAGCACAACATCATCTCGGATGAGGCGAAGCTGCAAGTGACGGTGCGCGCCAATGACGAAGAGACCCGCGAACAGGTGATCGCCACGGTTGAACGGATCGCGGTGAATATCGGCAAGGCGCATGGCTTGCCCGACAATATGCCGGTTACCGTGACGCGCCTGCCTGGCACGCCGACCACCATCAACGACGCCGTGCTTGCGCGCCGCCTCAATGCGGTGATGCAGCGCGAATTGGGAGCTTCGGCCTTCGTCCCGTTCGAGCAGAAGAACATGGGGGCCGAGGATTTCTCCTATTTCGTTGCGGCCGATACCG
The DNA here is from genome assembly GCF_009905735.1 of Porphyrobacter sp. SLTP. Classification (GTDB taxonomy): domain Bacteria; phylum Pseudomonadota; class Alphaproteobacteria; order Sphingomonadales; family Sphingomonadaceae; genus Erythrobacter. The sequence continues at coordinate 18,204 of NZ_JAAALE010000004.1, read as the reverse complement.
GCGTGCCGGGTTACTACTTCGCGGTCGGCGGGACGACGCCGGAGCGGATCGCCGCGGCCAAGGCCGGTGGTCCGCCGATTGCCGGCCACCATTCCCCGCTGTTCCAGGTCGCCCCGCGCGAAAGTGTGGTGCTGGGGACGCGGGCGATGGTCGCTGCAGTGCTCGATCTGGCCCCGGCGAAGTAATCGTTCTGCCAATGTTCCACGTTAAACATTGGCGGGCCTGACAGCGAAAAGGGCGCTGCGATTCCTCGCAGCGCCCCTTCAAGACCGCGCAATGACTGCGCGATGATCATGCAATGACTGGCCTACTACGTCGCCACGACGTGTGGGCAGTTACGCCACGCCGGGCAGCAACCGCTCGCCAGCGATCCGCTGCATGGCCTTTTGCAGCTTTTCGAACGCGCGCACTTCGATCTGACGGATGCGTTCGCGGCTGACGTCATAGGCCTGGCTCAGCTCTTCCAGCGTCTGCGGCTTTTCGGTCAAGCGGCGCTCGGTCAGAATGTGACGCTCACGCTCGTTGAGGCTTTCCATCGCTTCGGACAGCATCGCCATGCGCATCTGCGATTCTTCGGCATCGGCGACGGTTTCGTCCTGCAAGGGGCGATCATCCGCCAGCCAATCCTGCCACTGGCCCGAGCCTTCCTCATCCCCGCGCAAGCTGACGTTGAGCGACGCATCGCCGCCCATCATCATCCGGCGGTTCATGTTGATGACTTCCTGCTCCGGCACGCCGAGATCGGTCGCGATCTTGGTCACGTCCTCGGGGGACAGGTCGGAATCCTCGTAGGCTTCGAGCTGCTTCTTCATCCGGCGCAGGTTGAAGAACAGCTTCTTCTGCGCCGCGGTGGTCCCCATCTTGACGAGGCTCCACGAGCGCAGGATGAATTCCTGCATCGACGCCTTGATCCACCACATCGCGTAGGTCGCGAGGCGGAAACCGCGATCGGGTTCGAACTTCTTGACGCCCTGCATCAGGCCCACATTGCCTTCCGAAATCAAATCGGACACGGGCAGGCCATAGCCGCGGTACCCCATCGCGATCTTCGCGACGAGCCGCAGGTGGCTGGAAACAAGCTGGGCGGCCGCTTCGGGGTCCTCATGCTCCTGATAGCGCTTGGCGAGCATATATTCCTGCTCGGCGGTCAGGATCGGGAACTTGCGGATTTCCGAAAGATAGCGGTTGAGGCTCTGCTCACCGCTGAGGGCCGGGACCGAAGACGACTTCGATCGGACACTTTGGGACTTGGTCACGTTTTACCTAACCTTTCTAGCGTCGACCGCTTGCACGGGACCCCTGATGGGCATCCCGCGAACTGGGCCACGGGTTCTATATATACGCGAAAACGCCTCAGATGTATGCGGGTTTCATCGATTACTATGTCGCAGTTGGTCGATAAGTTCCGACATGTCTTGCGGAAGATCGCTGCTGAAACGGATCGATTCGCCCGTCACCGGATGGACAAAGCCAAGCTCGGCGGCGTGCAGGGCCTGCCGGGCAAAGCCGAGTCGCTCCAGATCGGCGCGAAGGGATTTGGGGGTACGGCCATAGGCAGGGTCTCCCAGTAGCGGATGGCCGATTGACGCAAAGTGAACACGCACCTGATGGGTGCGCCCGGTTTCCAACCGGCATTCGATCACCGCGGCGTCATCCAGCCGTTCGATCACGGTATAATGGGTGATCGCCGTTTTCCCGCGTGAGGAATTGTTGGGCAGCACCGTCATTTTCTTTCTGTCGCCATCCGACCGTCCGACGCGGGCGTTGATCGTGCCTTCGGACGGCGAGGGGTGCCCGGCGCAGACCGCGATATAGCGGCGGTGGACGGTGTGCGCGGCGAACTGGATGGCGAGCCCTTCATGCGCCGCGTCCGACTTGGCGACCACCAGTAGCCCCGAGGTGTCCTTGTCGATCCGGTGAACAATGCCGGGCCGGGCGACGCCGTTGATGCCGGACAGGTTGCCCCGGCAATGGTGCAGCAGCGCGTTGACCAGCGTGCCGGTGATATTGCCGACCGCCGGGTGGACGACCATGCCCGCAGGCTTGTCGACCACGATCAGGTGCGCGTCCTCATAAGCGATGACGAGCGGAATATCCTCGGGCTGCGCTTCGGCCGGCATCGCGGCGGCAATGATGATGCGGAACGGCGTATCGGCGGCGACTTTCGTCGAGGCAGAGGTCGCTGTCTTGCCCGCGACATCGACCCGGCCCTGCTCGATCAACCCCTGCACCCGCGCACGGGACAAGCCTGTGGCGTCGGCCAGCGCTTTATCGAGGCGGGCGGGGGCGGAGATGGTGCCATTGATGATTTCGGGTCCGGACATGGTATGGCCATGCGTGATGCAAGTCGAAGTGACAAGCCAAGCCCTCGCCACCATGCGCGCCGCCGCTGCCGCCGCTCACCCCTTGGAGGCGTGCGGGTTGTTGCTGGGGGAGGGCACCCGCATCACCGAGGCGCGCGAAACCCGAAATGTCCATCCTGCCCCGCAGACCCATTTCGAAATCGACCCGCAGGCGCTGATCGATGCGCATCGCGCCGCGCGCGGTGGAACCGGGCCGCGGGTGCTTGGCTATTTCCACTCGCATCCCGCAGGGCCGCCCGCGCCCTCCGCCACAGACCGCGCCTCGGCCTCGGGCGATGGCCGTGTGTGGGCAATCATCGCCGGACGCGACGTGAAGTTCTGGATGGACGGGGAACAAGGGTTTGTCGCCCTTCCCTTTGCCATGATCGATGGCTAGGAAAGCGCCATGATTTCCCAGACTGATCTTGCCGCGATGCTGTGCTCGCGTCTGTGCCACGATATGCTCTCTCCGGTCGGCGCGCTCGCCAATGGGCTGGAGCTGCTCGCCGACGAGCAGGACCCCCAGATGCGCGCGCGCTGCATGGAGCTGCTGGAACAATCCGCCCGGATCAGCACCGACAAGCTCAAGTTCTTCAGGCTGGCCTTCGGCGCGGCAGGCGGCTTTGGTGAGGCGATCCCGGTGGATGAGGCCAAGGCGGTGATCGACGCGCTGGCGTCCGATGCCAAGCGGGTCGATGTGAATTGGGCAATCGCGGAACCCAGCCTGCCCAAGCCGGCGGTGAAGGTGCTGCTGAACCTCGCGCAGATCGGATTGGACGCGCTGGTGCGCGGCGGGACGCTCGATATCGGAGCGGAACGGCGCGACGGCGCGGTCGAGATCGTGGCGCGGGCGCGCGGCGAGCGGATCGCGTTCGACGAAACCATCGGCCGCGCGCTGCAAGGCGACCTTGCCGAGAGCGAAATCACCAGCCGCACTGCTGCTGCACACATGATCGCGGTGCTGGCCGAGGAGATGGAGGGCGGCCTCCAGTACAAGCTGGGCGACGGAGCGCTGGTCCTGGGCGCGGTGCTGCCCGAGCCTGACGGCATGATCGGCTGAGGGGACGATAATGGAGGGGGAGGACGAACTGGTTCACGAGGAACGCCTCTCGCCCAACTTTGACGAACGCAGCCTGCCGGTCAGCATGGTGGTGCTGCACTATACCGAGATGAAGCCGGTCGGCGCCGCGCTTGAGCGGCTGACGGACCCCGAGGCCAAGGTCAGCGCCCACTACCTCATCACCGAGGAAGGCGGCGTGATCCGTCTGGTGCCGGAGGACAAGCGCGCCTGGCACGCGGGCGCGAGCTTCTGGCGCGGCATTCCCGACGTGAATTCGGCGAGTATCGGGATCGAACTGGATCACCCCGGGCATGGTCTTGGCTACCGCGGGTTTACCGATGCGCAGATCGAGGCGCTGATCCCGCTGCTCAGCCGGATCGTCAAACAGTACGACATCCCCCGCGCCAACGTGGTCGGTCATTCCTGCGTCGCGCCGATGCGCAAGGTCGATCCGGGCGAGCTGTTTCCGTGGGACCGGCTGGCGCAATACAAGCTGTGCCTGCCGCGCCCGCAAAGCCTGGCAGCGGGCAATCCGTTCCACAACGAAGGCTCGTTCTTCCTCGCACTGGAGCGCTTCGGCTACGACATCACCGACCAGACCAAAGCGGTCGAGGCGTTCGAACGGCGCTGGCGGCCCGAACACATCACCGGCATCCCCGATGGCGAGATCGCCGCGATCCTGTGGCAATTGCTGCTCGACCGCGATCAGGGGCGGACCCGGTAGCTCACGGATTTTCAACGTCTGGCCGGATTGGGATCCGGCGGGCCATACGGGGGAGAGTGGGATGACAAGGAAGTTGGCAGCCGAGTTTTTCGGCACGTTCTGGCTGGTGTTCGGCGGCTGCGGGTCGGCGGTGCTGGCGGCGGGCTTTCCCGAACTGGGGATCGGCTTTGCGGGGGTATCGCTCGCCTTCGGCTTGACGGTGTTGACGATGGCCTATGCGGTCGGCGGCATTTCGGGTGGCCATTTCAATCCGGCGGTCAGCTTGGGCCTCGCGATTGGCGGACGCTTTTCGTGGAGTGAACTGGCGCCCTACTGGGCGGCGCAGGTGATCGGTTCGTTCTGCGCGGCGGGGATGCTCTACGTAATCGCCAGCGGCGCGCCGGGCTTTGCAGCGGGCGGCTTTGCCTCCAATGGTTATGGGGAGCTTTCGCCCGGCGGATATTCGATGCTGGCTGCCTTGGTGACCGAGGTGGTGCTGACGGCAGGGTTCCTGGTCGTGATCCTCGGTTCGACCTCGTCCAAGGTGCCGGGCGGCTTCGCACCGATTTCGATCGGGCTGGCGCTGACGCTGATCCACCTCATTTCCATTCCGGTCACCAACACCTCGGTCAATCCGGCGCGTTCGACCAGCGTGGCGTTCTACGCCGATACGGCGGCGGTCGGGCAGTTGTGGCTGTTCTGGGTCGCCCCGCTGGCGGGCGCAGCGATTGGCGCGCTGGTGTGGAAGCTGTTGCTGGCGCCGGACGAAAGCCTCGCCAATATCGGTGGGCGTGACAGCGATCCCGCCGCGTGAACTCGGGCGAGCGGCGGGGCAGCTTTGCAAATCCCGCCGCTCCCGCCTATAGCGCGCACCGTCAGGGGGCCTGAGGCAGCCGCGTGTCCTTTCGGGGACGCGAGGAAAGTCCGGGCTCCACGAAACAAGGGTGGCGGGTAACGCCCGCCGGCGCGCCTTCGGGGGCGCAAGGGAAAGTGCCACAGAGAGCAAACCGCCGATGGCCCCGGGTTCGTCCCGGGGGACAGGCAAGGGTGAAAGGGTGCGGTAAAAGCGCACCGGGGGGCTGGCAACAGCAACCGCATGGCAAACCCCACCCGGAGCAAGGCCGAATAGGGGTCTCGCGCCTTTCGCAAGAAGGGTAGGCGTGTTTCGCGCCGAGAGACCCGGGTTGGCTGCTAGAGCGCCGGAGCAATCCGGCGAGCAGATGAATGGCTGCCACCTGAGGCCCGTCCGCAAGGATACCGCCTTAGGCAACAGAACCCGGCTTATGATGGCCCCCTGATATGGATTTGTTGCCCTACCGCTTCGCTACTTGAGGGCGTGTTTGTTTTTCGCTCGCCCGTCCGGGCGAACGTCCTCGGTGCGGTTTCCTTCGCTTTGCTACGGAGCACCTGCGGGCGGCCGGTCGGCCTTGCGGTCGCTGCGCGACCGATGGGTGCGCGCCCTAAAGTCCCTCCCCATTCCTGCGGAACGGGGAGGGAAGGTCGCCCCATGACGACGGGATTTGTCTATCCGCGCCCCTTTGCGTAACCTGTCCTTCGGAAGGATTTGCCGCCAATGTTCACGCTTGCCGCCGCGCTTTCGCTTGCTGTTCAGGCGCCTGATCCGGAAGACGCGGCCGAGCTTGAAGCCATTGAGTCCTGCGCGCTCCCCGGCGAGGCACCCGGTGCCCGCGCGACATGGGCGATCATCGATGCGCGCGCGATGACCTCCCCTGCCGACCTAGCCCAAGCGCTGCGCGCTGCGCCTGCGGGCCACCGCCGGATCGTGCGGGGCGGCAATTTCAGAGGCGCCGACATGCGCGAACCCGCCGCGCTACTCGCCAATGCGTGCCTGGTCTCGACCGATCTCGATGGCACCAATTGGGAGAATACCATCGTCCCGGGGCTGAGACTGGTGCGGGTCGCCCTGACCAACGCCAAGGCCAGCGGCGCGCACTGGTCGTGGGGTTCGATGCTCGGGACGAATTTCGCCGGGACCAATTTCACCGGCGCAGACCTGTACGGCATCCGCTTCGTCTCCGCATGGCAGGGCGCGGATTTTGGCGAGGTCCGCTTCAGAGCGGCCAACCTCACCGACGCGACCTTCGCCTGCGGGATCACAGTCGACGAATGGTGCATCAATGCCACGCCCGACCTGACCGACGCCAATCTGACCGGCGCCGACATCAGCGCGCTGGGCCTGTGGGATGCACGGATGAACCTCGGCGCTACCCTCAACAACACCACAGTCTCGCCGCGCTCGCTCGTCAATCTTGGCGGCGCGCGGATCACCGGCCCGCTGCGGCTGGCGACATATTTCACCCCGACCTATCCCGACAGGGAATACGTCCCCGTCACCGCCACGATCAGCGCCGAGGAGGCGCGCACGATCATCGATGGCACGCTTGCCGCCAGCGCCGAGGTGGATCGCCCCAGCTTCGATTGCGCCAAGGCCGCAACCCCGGTCGAGACGATGATCTGCGACGAATATGAATATGTCCTGCGCCGCTATGACCTCGAATTGGCCGAGGTGTGGCGCGAGCTGCGGGCGGCGGGGAAGGGCGATCTGGCCGAGCAGCGCCGCTGGCTCAAATCACGCTCCGCCTGCGAGGATCGCGCCTGCCTCAGCGATCTTTACGAAGCGCGCCTCGCCGTCCTGCGCGGCCAGCTGGGCCCCGGCATCACCCTCGCACCCGGCCAAAGCGTGACCTATCACGGCCGCCTGCTGCCGCTGCCTGAAGCGATGCGCAGCGGCCCCCTCTACGAACGCATCATCCCGGTGCTGATCGACGCAAGCGATCAGAGCGTCACCCTGACCGGCAATCCCGACGGCAGCATCGCCGCCAGCGGCAGCGCCATCGGCGGCAACGCGCATATGTGCGATCTGGGGGTGGAAGCGGCGCGGTTTGACCGGGCCACCGGCTGGTGGAGCGCGGTCAGCGCGGAGACGGGCGCCAAGGTTTCGCTCTTCCGAGTCGAGGGGCGACGGATCCTGTTTCGCTACAGTGGCAACCTCGGCGGCACGCCGGAGGAAGCGGGCGAGTTCATCAGCTGCGGCGCAAGAGCGGGTTTTGCCGACGGGCTGGATCTGACCCCGCGGTAGGCGGAGATTTCCCCTCCCCTTGGGGAGGGGGTAGGGGGAGGGGGTAAGGCATCCGCGGGTGTCGAACACCCATCCCCAACCCCTTCCCTCAAGGGAAGGGGCTTAAAGGCGCAATGCCTAAGCTGCTACGCCCTACCCACGCTCACATAAGTGAACCCGGCGGCGGCCATGTCATCGGGCTTGTAGATGTTGCGCAAGTCCACCAGCACCGGCGCGTTCGCCAGCTCCTTCACCCGCTTGAAATCGAGCGCGCGGAAAGCGTCCCATTCGGTCACGATCACCACCACATCCGCGCCTTCAATTGCGGCATAGGGATTGGCACACATGGCCACGCCGGGCAGCAGCGGGCGGGCCTGCTCCATGCCTTCCGGATCGTAAGCGGCGACGTCGACCCCTGCGTCCATCAGCGTCTGCGCGATCGCAATCGCCGGGCTGTCGCGCATATCATCCGTGTTCGGCTTGAAGGTCAGGCCGAGCAGCGCCGCCTTCTTGCCGCGCGCTTCGTCCAGCCCGCCGAGCGCGTCGACGACCTTGCGGCCCATCGCGCGCTTGCGGCTGTCGTTGACCTTGACCACGGCCTCGACGATCCGCACCGGGCTGTCGTAATCCTCGGCGGTCTTGAGCAGGGCGAGGGTATCCTTGGGGAAGCACGACCCGCCATAGCCGGGACCGGCGTGGAGGAACTTGGAACCGATGCGCTTGTCCATGCCGATCCCGCGGGAGACGTCCTGCACATTGGCGCCAACCTTCTCGCACAGGTCCGCCATCTCGTTGATGAAGGTGATCTTGGTCGCGAGGAAAGCGTTGGCGGCGTACTTGATCAGCTCGCTGGTGCGGCGGCTGGTGAACAGGATCGGGCTCTCGTTGAGGAACAGCGGGCGATAGACCTCGCGCATGACCTCGCGCCCGAAGTCGTCCTCGGCGCCGATCACGATCCGGTCAGGCCGCTTGAAATCGCCGATCGCCGCGCCTTCGCGCAGGAACTCGGGGTTGGAGACGACCGAGACCTTGTGAGAGGTGCCGGTCTCGTGGATGATCCGCTCGACCTCGTCCCCGGTGCCGACCGGCACGGTCGACTTGGTGACGACCACGGCGTCGTTCGCCAGCTTCTCGCCGACTTCGCGGGCGACTTCGTAAACGAAGGTCAGATCGGCATGGCCATCGCCCCGGCGGCTGGGCGTGCCGACCGCGATGAAGATCGCCGCCGCGCCCGCAATGCCCTCACCCAGATCGGTGGTGAAGCTCAGCCGACCGGCCTTCACATTGCTATCGACCAGCGCATCGAGACCCGGCTCGTAGATCGGCATGATCCCGGCGTGGAGCCGGTCGATCTTGCTCTGATCCTTGTCGATGCAGACCACGTCGTGCCCGAAATCGGCAAAGCACGCCCCTGATACGAGCCCGACATAGCCTGACCCTACCATCGCAATTTTCATGAACTCTGGCCCTTACGAGATTTCGGCACCGGTTGGCGGTCTAGCGCGCCCGGTCGCCGTGGAACACCTGCGCCGTCCCGTCGTCCGCGGTCCGGGCCTGCAAAATCCGCCGCTGATCGCCCTCAAGCACGAGCGCTGTAAGCACACCCGAGCGAAAAGCGCCAGTATCAATGCCGATGCGATTGCCGCAATCCATCACGTGGTCGAAAATGGTGTGGCCGTGCACCACCACCTTCTCGAGCGGGCCTTCGTGGCTGAGAAAACGCTCACGAATCCAGAGGAGATCGCTGCGCTTCTGTTCGCCCAGCGGTCGCTCTGGATCGATGCCGGCGTGAACGAAAGCATAGTCGCCGGCGCAGATCATCGTTTCGAACCCGGCGATGTAGTCGCGGGTGGCCTGCGGCACGAGCTTCGGCAGCCGTGCGAAGATCTCGCCCAGCTCCAGTGTGGCAAGCTGCTTGCTCGACAGGCCGTAGCTCAGCATCGTCTCGCGCCCGCCATGTTTGAGGAAGTGGCGCAGGGCCTCGGGCTTTTCAAAAGCGGCGAGGAACATCTCTTCGTGATTGCCCGCCAGCACCTGGACGTTGCGGGCCTGCTGCCACGCTTGTGTGCGGGTCACCACACCCGCGCTGTCCGGTCCGCGGTCGATCAGATCGCCGAGCAGGATGATGCGGTGGTCCAGCTTCGGGGCGGCGACGATCTCGGCCTCGATGGCGGCAATCAGCGCTTCATAGAGATCAAGCCGCCCGTGAATGTCACCAATTGCATAATAGCGCGCGCCATTCGGCACCACCGGCAGCTTGGGCGGAGAATGGGGCCTGAAGAAATCGCGCAATCGCTGAAGCATGACTGAGGTAATGTTCCGGTTTTGCCAGCCCTATAGGGCAATGCGGCGGGCGGCACCAAGGCCGCCGCCGTAGCAGGAGCGTGCGCATAAGCCCCGCAACGTGGCCGCGCAACACAACCACCGACCTGCGCGACGGACGGTGCGAATTCGTCGCCCAGCGGCGCGCGCAGGTCGTTGGTGGCCTGGTTAGTCGAGCGTGAAGCTGACCGTCGTGACGACCCGCACCTTCTTGTACGGGCTGTCGGCCGAACCCCAGCCGCCCGCCTCGCCATCGCGCGCTTCGATCTCGAAATAGCCTTGGGTCGCGTCCTTGATCTTGCCGACGCCGGAGTTGGAATCCTCGGCGAATTGCTGGGCAGATGCGCGCGCGTCCTTGGTCGCTTCGGCCACCATTTCCGGCTTGATGTCGTTCAGTTTGGTGAAGGTGTAGGCCATGCCCGAGCCTTCCTCGAGAAACACCCCGCGCCCCACGAGGTCGAACTGCCGCGCCACGGCCTTCTGCGCGCGGGTGATGTCTTCGGTGCGCAGCGCGAGCCGTTGGCGCACGGTGAAGGTCGTGCTGCCCTCATTGGTGAAGCTGGTCACGTTCGCGCCGGTCGGTTGCAGCGCGTCGGCGGGAAAGCCCAATTCCTTGAAGAACGCCTCGATCGACTGCGTATCGGCGCGCACCTTGGCCTGCGCTTCGGCAAGGCTGGTGGAGGAGGCCGAGTAGGAGATCGTCCAGGTCGCAAGGTCGGCGGTGACATTGCGTTCCGCCAGCCCGCGCACGGTCACGGCGCGTTCGGCGTCCTTGGCGCGCAGCAACCCGTCACCCAGCAGATATCCGCCCGCGATCATGCCGACCGCAAGGATCGCGGCTGTGCCGAACCAGCGCGCGGTCGCAGGCTCACGCATGACACCGCTGGCCGCGTTTGCCGGTTGCACTTCGTGATCGTCCATACCATGTTTCCCCAAGATGAGTTGATGCGACGAATTGTGCATCTGCGTCGATGAACCGTTTTTGAATGGAAGTTCCCATGGTCAAATATCTTCACAGCATGATCCGCGTCACCGATCCGGATGCCACGGTCGATTTCTTCAAGCTGATCGGGCTGGAGGAAGTGCGCCGGTTCGATGTCGAGGCGGGGCGCTTCACGCTGATTTTCCTCGCCGCGCCGGGGCAGGCGGGCGTTGCCGAGGTCGAGCTGACCTATAACTGGCCCCCCGAAGACGGCAGCGGCGGCGAGGAGTACAGCGGCGGGCGCAATTTCGGCCACCTCGCCTACCGCGTCGACAATATCTACGAGACGTGCCAGCGCCTCGCCGAAGCAGGCCACATCATCCATCGCCCCCCGCGTGACGGGCACATGGCCTTCGTCAAATCGCCCGACGGCATCTCGGTCGAATTGCTTCAGGAAGGCCATCTCGCGCCGGCTGAACCGTGGGTCAGCATGCCGAATACCGGCAGCTGGTAAGCCACTGGCATGGACGAGGGTCGAGTCTAAACCCCGAATAAACCAACAAAAATTTGCAAATCCGGTTGCGTGGCAGGGCTGCGCGGGGTAGGTTGCCTTCCTAATTGGGGAGGGGGTCGCCTTGTCCATAACCGAGCCTGGTCTGTGGCAGTGGATGGCACTGCTACAGCGAGAATTGTTGCTGTTCGCCGGGGTGTTTTTCCTGATCGGCGCGCTGGACGATCTTGCGGTTGATGGCGTGTGGCTCTCGCTCCGCCTGACCGGGAGGGGTGTGACCCGGAAACGCAGCCGGACTGCGCTCCAGCATCGCCCTCTGTCCGGGCCGGTCGCCGTGCTGATCCCCGCGTGGCAGGAAGCCGCGGTGATCGGCCAGACCGTCCGCCACCTGCTGGATACCTGGCCGCAGCCGAGCTTGCGCCTCTATGTCGGGTGTTACCGCAATGATCCGGCCACGCTGGCAGCGGCCATGGCCACGGCGCGCGGCGACCCGCGGCTGCGGCTGGTCATCGTCGAGCGCGACGGGCCGACCACCAAGGCCGATTGCCTCAACCGGCTCTACGCCGCGCTCCTGATCGATGAGGATCGCGCCGGGCAGCGCTTCACCGGGGTCGTGTTCCACGATGCCGAGGATATGGTCGATCCGGGCGCGCTGGGCCTGCTGGATGAAGCCATCGCCGAGGGGGCGGACTTCGTGCAACTGCCGGTCGAGCCGCTGGTGCCGCATCACCGCGGCTGGCTCGCGCGGCAGATCGGCAGCCATTACTGCGAGGAATTCGCCGAAGCCCATGGCAAGGCGCTGGTGGCGCGCGATGCCTTGGGAGCGGGCATTCCCGGCGCGGGCGTGGGCTGCGCCGTCTCGCGCCGCGCGCTCGACCGCTTGGTTGAGCGCCACAGTGCTGAGGACGGCGAGGGCGTGCCCTTTGCCAGCGACTCGCTGACCGAGGATTACGAGCTTGGCCTTGCCATTGCTGCGGCGGGCGGGCGCTGCCGCTTCATCCGGGCGCGCGGCGGGGACGGGCGGCTGATCGCGACCCGCGCCTTTTTCCCGCACCGCTTCGACACCGTTGTGCGGCAGAAGAGCCGCTGGGTGCTGGGTATCGCGCTGCAAGGCTGGGACCGGGTCGGCTGGGCGGGCGGGGCGAGCGAATTCTGGATGCGCGCGCGCGACCGGCGCGGGCCGCTGACGGCGCTGGTGATGCTGGTGGGCTATGTGCTGGTGCTGCTGACCGGCGCGATGGGGGTCATCGTCGTGACCGGCGTGGCAGAGCCCGCACCGCTGACCTCGCTGCTCAAGGCGGTGCTGATCGCCAATGCCGCAGCGTTCCTGTGGCGGATCGCGATGCGGTTCGCGTTCACCGCCCGCGAATATGGCATGGGCGAGGGGCTGCGGGCGGTGCTGCGCCTGCCGCTGGCCAATGTCATCACCATCATCGCCGGACGCCGCGCGGTCTTCGCCTATGCCCGCACGCTGCGCGGGCGCGCGGCGGTGTGGGACAAGACCGAGCATGATGCCCATCCGGCCGCAGTGGTGGGAATTCCGGCCAGTTCGTGATGACAGGGGGGAGCCACATGGCGCGCGCCAAGGGCGGACCGCTGGTGATGCTGGTGGTGCTGGTCAGCGGGTGGAGCGCAGCGCGGGCGGTGTGGTGGGAGAATCCGTTTCTGCCCCCTGTCGCCGTCCACGATCGGCCGCTGTTTAAAGAAAATCCGCCGACCACGCCGCTGCCCCCGCTTGCGCCAGAGCGGCTCAGAGCAGGCACGCTGGCGATCACCTCAGCCGCTTTGGGCTGGCGCCTTGGCACATCCGGGGGCGGCGGCAGCGACGGCGAGGTTGCGGCAGCATATCACTTGCCGTCGCCCGCCGCCCCGCGCGATTTGGTCGGGGGCAGCGCCGTGATCGCCGGAGCCGGAGCCGGACTCCCGACCGGCGATAGCGACTGGCCTGCTGCCCTGCCGTTCGTCCCGACACGTCCCGCTGTGCCCGCTCCCGCCCCGGACGAACGCTGGTCAGTCGATGCCTGGGCGTTTTGGCGGCAGGGCTCGACCGCCGCGCCGATTTCGCAGGGGCGGGTACCAATTTATGGCGCGAGCCAAGCGGGTGCTGTGCTGCAATATCGCCTCGCCCCCGCGTCGCCGCAGGACCCGCGGCTCTACGCCCGCGCCTATCGCGCGCTGGTGCGGAGGGGCGAAAGCGAGCTGGCGCTCGGCGCCTCGGCCCGCCCGTTAGGCCGCGTCCCGCTGCGGCTGGCGGGTGAGGTGCGCTATACGGACGGAGCGTTCAGCGACACCTTGCGCCCGGCCGCCTATGTTGTCAGCGAGCTGACGCTGGTGCCGTTGCCCTATGGCGCGCGGCTGGAAGCCTATGGGCAGGCAGGCTGGGTGGGCGGCCCGGAACCTACCGGCTTTGCCGACGGGCAAGCGAGCGTGACCGGCGAATTGCCCAAGGTGGCCGGGTTGACCGACAATGCGGTGCACCTCAGCCTTGGCGTGGCGACATGGGGCGGTGCGCAGAAGGATGCGCAGCGGATCGACATCGGCCCGACTGTGCGGCTGGACGTGATGCTGGGCGATGTGCCCGCGCGACTCTCGGTCGACTGGCGTGAGCGGGTGGGGGGCGATGCCGGGCCGGATTCCGGGCTTGCCGCGACATTATCGACCCGGTTCTGAACTCTGCTGGCCAATCAGGCCGCCGAAACATGCAAAACCGCCGTCTCACCAACAGGAACGCGCCTCGCCTGACTTTCATCGCCTTCGCCGGTGGTCTACCCTCCCGCGCATGGACGTTTACCTGCCCATCGCGAATCTTTCGGTCAACGGCCTCTATATCGTGCTGCTGGGCGGGCTGACGGGCATCCTGTCAGGCCTGTTCGGAGTCGGCGGCGGCTTTCTGACGACGCCTCTGCTGATCTTCTACGGCATCCCGCCGACGGTGGCCGCGGCTTCGGCGGCGACCCAGGTGACCGGCGCGAGCGTGTCGGGCGTGCTCGCCCATTCGCGCCGCAAGGGCGTGGATTACCGCATGGGCGGCGTGATGGTCGGCGGCGGGATTGTCGGCGCGCTGATCGGGGCAGGCCTGTTCCGGGTGCTGCAATCGCTTGGCCAGATCGATGTGGTGATCTCGATCCTCTATGTGCTGATGCTCGGCTCGATCGGGATGCTGATGATGCGCGAGGCGGTGAGTTCGCTGCGCCCCGGCCTGCTCGGCAGGGCGGGCGTGCAGGTGAAAAAGCGCCGCCACCACCCGCTGGTCGCCAGCCTGCCCTATCGCTGGCGGTTCTATGCCTCGGGGCTATATATCTCGCCACTGGCCCCGGCGATCCTCGGGATGCTGGTCGGCATCCTCACCATGCTAATGGGCGTGGGCGGCGGGTTCCTGCTGGTGCCGGCGATGCTCTACATCCTCGGCATGAGCGGCAATGTCGTGGTCGGCACCTCGCTGTTCCAGATCCTGTTCGTGACGATGGTCACGACGATGACCCACGCGCTGACGACCAAGGCGGTCGATCTCGTGCTGGCCGCGTTGCTGCTGCTGGGGTCGGTGCTGGGCGCGCAGTTCGGCACGCAGATCGCGCTGAAGGCCAAGCCCGAATACCTGCGTCTCGCACTCGCCGCGCTGGTGCTGCTGATTGCGCTCAGGATGCTCTACGGGCTCGGTGTGCAGCCGGACGAAATCTACACCGTGGTTCCGCTGTGAGGGCTGCCCCGTGAAGTTGGCAGGGCGGCTGATCCTGCTGGCGGTTGCCTGGGCGACGCTCTCAGCACAGCGCGAGCCTATTCTGGTGCCCGCTGTCAGCCAGTCGCGGATCGAAGTGCGGCAAGGCTTCACCGGTGCGCGGCTGCTGCTCTACGGCGCGGTGATCGACCCGTCGGCCACAGGGCGGGCGGGTGACTACGACATAGTCGTCGTCCTCAAGGGCCCGACCGAGCCGGTGCGCATTCGCGAAAAGGAACGCATCGTCGGCATCTGGGCCAATGCCGGGTCGAGCGACTTTCGTTCCGCCCCCGCTTTCTTCGCGGTTGCCTCGTCCCGCCCGGTGGGCGAGATCGTCGATCAACGCACGGCAGCGATTTACGAGCTTGGCACGGACTTCATCCAGCTTTCGCCGTCCGGCCAGATCGACCCGGAAGAGCAGGCCCGCTTTGCGCAAGGTCTGGTCGAACTGCGGCGGCGGCAAGGGCTGTATCAGGAGAACCCGCGAGGGGTGAGCATCGCCGAAAAGGTGCTCTATCAGGCGCGCATCGACCTGCCCTCCAACGTCACCACCGGACGCTACACCGCCGAAACCTTCGCCATCGCCCGCGGCCGGGTGCTGGCGAGCGCGACCGCGCGGATCGAGGTGGTCAAGGCGGGGCTGGAAGGCCAAGTGGTGTCGGCGGCCCAGCGCTGGTCGTTCCTTTATGGCCTTGGCGCGATTGCGCTTTCGCTGGGGATGGGCTGGCTGGCCGGACGGCTGTTCGCCCGCGCCTGACGCCGCCTGCGCTGCGGCGGGCTAACGCAATGTTGACGCGATTTTAACCTCGTCCGCCCTATTTCCTGTCTGTTCCAACGGGAGCGGCAAGGGAATGCGCGGATGACCGACCACGGCAGGCAAGATTTCGAGCGCTTCACCGGCCCCAATCCGGCGGGCACGGAAGAGGTCGCATCGGCCTACGCCACCAGCCAGGACAATGCGCGACTGCCAATCGGCGTGGTGCTCGAGATTTCGGGCTCGGGCTCGCAGATCGCGCTGGATCTTCAGCGGCTCAATGATTGCATGAAGGACGCCGATCCCTCGATCGCGCTGGCCGGGCAGGTCGGCAGCCAGATCAAGATCCGCGTCGGCGATGCCTGGCTGCTCGCCAACGTCCGCGACCAGCGCAAGGACCGCCGCACCGATGGCGGGATCATCGCCCATATCGATTTTCTCGGCGAAGGCGGCGAGGAAAAGCTGACCGGCCGCATCAACGGCTTCAAGCGCGGTGTGACCCGCTACCCGATCCCCGGCGCGATGATCTATCCCGCCACCACCCGCGATCTTGAACAGATCTACGCCAGCGATGGCCGCGCCAGCATCACCATCGGCAAGGTCTTCCCGACCAAGGATATCCGCGCCGGCCTCTATATCGACGCGATGCTCGGCAAGCACTTTGCGCTGCTCGGATCGACCGGGACCGGTAAATCGACCAGCGCCGCACTGATCCTGCACCGCATCTGCGAGGCCGCGCCCAAGGGTCACATCGTGATGATCGACCCGCACGGCGAATATGCCGCTGCGTTCCGCACGACCGGGCAGATCCTCGACGTTTCGAACTTGCAGATGCCCTACTGGCTGATGAACTTCGAAGAGCATTGCGAGGTTCTGCTGACGAGCAGTGGTAACGAACGCCAGGTCGATGCCGATATTCTTGCCAAGTGCCTGCTGGCTGCGCGGTCCAAGAACCGGCTGGCGCAGACGATGGGCAAGATCACGGTGGATTCGCCGATCCCCTATCTGCTCAGCGATTTCGGCAACATCCTGCAGGACGAGATGGGCAAGCTCGACAAGGCGACCTCGTCCGCACCCTATATGCGGATCAAGGGCAAGCTTGACGAAATCAAGGCCGATCCGCGTTACCAGTTCATGTTCTCAGGCATGCTGGTGGGCGACACGATGGTCGATTTCATCGGCAAGATCTTCCGCATGCCCGGTCACGGCCGCCCGATCTCGATCATCGACGTGTCGGGCGTGCCATCCGACATCACCTCGACCGTGGTGGCGGTGCTGTCGCGCCTGGTGTTCGACTTTGCGATCTGGAGTCGCGACGAAAAGACCCGGCCCGTGCTGCTGGTGTGCGAAGAAGCGCACCGCTATGTCCCCAACGAGAAGAACGCCGATGGATCATCCGTCGGCAAGATCCTCAGCCGGATCGCCAAGGAAGGCCGCAAATACGGCATCAGCCTCGGCCTGATCACGCAACGTCCCTCCGACCTGGCCGAAGGCGTGCTGTCGCAGTGCGGCACCATCATCTCGATGCGTCTCAACAACGACCGCGACCAGGCCTTCGTGCGCGCCGCCATGCCCGAAGGTGCGCGCGGGTTCCTCGATTCAATCCCGGCGCTGCGCAACCGCGAATGCATCATCTGCGGCGAAGGCGTGGCAATCCCGATCCGCGTGACCTTCGACAATCTCGAGGAACACAAGCGTCCGGCCTCCGAAGACCCCAGCTTCGTCGAACTGTGGAGCAAGGACGGCGGCGAAGAAGAACTGGTCGAGCGCGTGGTGATGCGCTGGAGAAGTCAGGGGTAAGGTTTCCCCTCGTCATTGCGAGCCGGAGGCGAAGCAATCCACGAACGTACGGTGCACCTCGGATCGACGGCAGATCATGGATTGCCGCGTCGCCTTCGGCTCCTCGCAATGACAAAGTTAGGTCCCCCGTGTATCCCCGTACAAGTGGATATGCAGCCGGTCGCTCATGCGGAATCCGTGCTTGAGGCAGAGGTCTGACAACCACACCTGCCGCTCGCGCTGGGTCGCGCTGTCCGTTCCCTCCGCCATCAGGAACACGCGCTCAGACCGGAAGCGGTAGCGCCGCTGGAGCGCCAGAACCTCGTCCACATTCTCAGGCGCCGCGATCACGAACTTCAGGAAGGCGCGCGGGTCCGCCGCCCAGGCATCGAGCCGCTCGGGCAGCAGCGCCAGATCCGCCGGGTTGCCGCTATGCGCCAGTTTGGGGCTGACATTGTACTGATCGACCCGCACATCCAGCCGCGCGGGCGGGGCGACGGTGCCGTTGGTTTCGATCTCGACGCTGATATCGGGCAGCAGCGCCAGCATCTCGGCCAGCGCGCCCGCCTGTAGCAGCGGCTCACCCCCGGTGATGACGAGCCGCTTCTGCCCCAGCGCGGCGATCCGCTCTGCTGTTTCCGCGGGCGAGAGCGTCACCTGATTGGCCTTGCGCTCGAAGGCGATTCCGTCGCGGTGCGGGCGGTTATCGCCCTCGAACCGCCACGTGTAGGCCGTGTCGCACCACGTGCAGGCGAGGTTGCAGCGGCTGAGGCGCACGAAGGCGACCGGCATGCCTTGGCTCGGCCCTTCGCCTTGCAGCGAGGCGAAGATTTCCGGCCCGCCGCTGTCGTCGGTGGCGAGGGTGAGGTTCATCTGATCCTGCCCGGAACGGGGAGGGGGACCATGCGAAGTATGGTGGAGGGGCGAGCGAGGGTGACCCGTGATGCCGAGCCTTGCGGAAAGGCGCGCGCGCCCCTCCACCCCGACCCTGCGGGTCGCGGTCCCCCTCCCCTGAAG